>NZ_QEYE01000035.1 GCF_003122205.1 Maritimibacter sp. 55A14 | reverse complement strand
TCGGAAAATAGGGTTCCAGACGCGCCATCTGCGCGTCGCTCAGCCAGTAAAGATCAGACATGTCACCGCTCTGTTTTCAGGCGGTGAATCACGATGCTCGGCTGAAATCAATGGGTCCTGACCCTAGTACGGGCCTCCTGCTCGGATTTTGGGTTACTTTCGCCCGGTGCTCCACACCGGGCCGCGCCCGACCCGCCCCCATGGGGCGGGCGCGGTGGCGCCCCCTGCGCTTCGCGCGTTCGGACCTGAAACCGTCCACTGGACGGTTTCCCGGACGGGCCTCACCCCCTCGGGCCGGGCGCGGCGCCCTGCTCGATGCGCGGCGCATGATCCCGGTGGGTCAGAGCGCTGCCCTGACCGCTTGCCAAGCCCCACGCGAAAGCGCATGAGGGGGCCAGACAAACCGGAGCCGTGCCATGATCCTCTACGGTCTGCCGACCTGCGACACCTGCAAGAAAGCCCGCCGCGCGCTCGAAGGCGCGGGCCATGACGTCACCTTTCGCGACATCCGCGCCGAACCGCTGAGCGAGGCCGAACTGGCCGAGTTACTGGCCGAGTTCGGCGACCGGCTGGTGAACCGCAACTCGACGACATGGCGGGGCCTGAACGACTGGATGAAACAGTCCGAGCCCGAGGCGCAGATCGCCGCGCATCCCGCGCTGATGAAGCGTCCGGTGATCCGCGATGACGGGCGGCTCTGGCTGGGCTGGGACGCCGAGGTGCAGGCCGCGCTCATATGAAAACCGGCCCGGACGCGCCGGGCCGGTCCGTGTCACCCTTGCGGGGGCGTCAGTCGAGCGGCTTGAGATCGCCCGCGGCGGAGCGCCCGTCGCGGCCCTGCTCCATCTCGAACGAGACCGCCTGATTGTCGCGCAGCCCGGTCAGCCCGGCGCGTTCCACGGCGGAGATATGCACGAAGACATCCTTGCCCCCGTCATCGGGTGCGATGAATCCGTAGCCCTTGGTGGTGTTGAACCATTTCACTTTTCCGGTCGGCATTTGACCATTTCCTTCTTCGTCTGCCGCGCGCACCATGCCCGCGGGTCTTTCGTGTCGCAGCGTATTCAGGTCTTGCCGATGGCCTGAAACAGGAAACGGTCGGACGCAGAAAGTCTGTCTTCACGCAGCGGAAAGCGTCCCCCATTTTCGGTGAAAAATCAATGGCGGCGTGTGCGGGCGCGCCGGGTTCCGCCGAAGGCCGCCGCGCCGCGCCCGGTTCCGGGGCAGGTTGTGCAGCGCCGCGGCAATGTCTAGATAGGCCGGAGTCTAGGTAGGCCGGAGCAATCGGAGGGCTATCCATGCGCAACGCGGCGCTGATGCTGGGCGTGATCGCCGGGATCTGGGGGATGATCGTCGGATTCTTCGGCTATGGCTATACCGAGTTCATCGCCTGGTTCGGCGAGATCCCGGACGTGGCCCGGCAGGTCGAGAATGTCGAGCGTGTGCGCGCGGTCTCGCTGATCGCGCCGGTCCTGGCGGTGGCCGGCGGCGCGATGGCGCGGTCGCGCAACGTGATCGCGGGGGCGCTGTTGCTGGTCTCGGCGGCGGGGATGTACTGGGGCTTCGGCTTCGGGGTCTTCACGATGTTCCCCATCGCCATGGCGGGGCTCGGCGGGCTGCTGGCCTTGGCAGCACGTCAGCCGGATGAAGCCTGAGCCGCAACCGGCTGACCGGGCGTCCTGAATTCCAGATCGGCCCAGACCGGCAGATGATCGGAGGCGCGGCGTGTCAGCGCGTCCTCGCGCACCCCGGCATCGTGCATCTCCAGCCGTCCGCAGGTCGCGATCCGGTCCAGCGCGGCGATGGGCCGTGCGGCATGGAAGCTGCGCCCCGGCGCGTGGACCGCGAAGCCGGGCGTCAGCGCCTCCAGCCCGCGGCCCGCCGACCATTCGTTGAAATCGCCCAGGATCGCGGTGGCGCAGGGCGCGAGTTCGGCCAGCCCCCCGGTCAGCGCGGCAAGCTGGGCGCGGCGGTGCCGGCGCATCAGCCCCAGATGGGTGGCCACGAGGCGCAGCGTCGCACCGCCTGCCTCCAGTTCCACCTGGAGCGCGCCCCGCGGCTCCAGCCCCGGCAGGGTGATCGGACGCACCCGGCTGACCGCCGCGCCCTTGCGCACCAGCACCGCGTTCCCGTGCCACCCCAGCGACACGCCGCTGCCCGGCAGCATCACCGGCTCGAAATCCGTCTCCGCCTCGATCAGGCGGCGGGGCAGGGCCGTGGGTCGCGGCCCAAGGCGCCTGTCGGCCTCCTGCAAGGCCACGACATCGGCGTCCAGCGCCGAGATCGCAGACAGCACGCGCAGCGGATCGCGGCGCCCGTCGAGCCCCACGCATTTGCGAATGTTGTAGCTTGCCACGCGGATCGGGCGGGCGGCTGCGGTCCGGTTCTCCATCATGCCTCATATATGGGGGTTTTTCGCGCCGGATGCAAAATCGCCACGGCCCGTGCCCCGACGATTGTGCGGGAGGGCCGTGCAACCTAGATTGGCAGCATGGATTTCCGTGCGCAAAGCCGCATCGTCTATGCCATCTGGGCAACGCTGGGGGTGGCGATCATCTGGGCGCTGATCGACGGGCGCTGGCCGGTGGCCTTCGTCGCGGCGGTTACCCTGGTTGTGAGTTGCCTGCCCGCGCTGGCGGTAGAGCGGCTGGATATCAAGCTGCCGGTCAGCTTCATGGTGGCCATCGTCGCGTTCACCTTCGCCACGATCTTCCTGGGCGAGGCGTTCGATTTCTACGGACGTTACTGGTGGTGGGACTTGGTGCTGCATTTCAGTTCCGCCATCGGCTTCGGGCTTCTGGGATTTCTTCTTGTTTTCATGCTGTTCGAGGGTGATCGTTACGCGGCGCCGCCATGGGCTATCGCCTTCCTGTCGCTCTGCGTGGCGGTCACCATCGGCGCGGTGTGGGAAATATTCGAGTTCACCATGGACCGGAGTTTCCGGCTGAACATGCAGAAATCCGGCCTGTTGGACACGATGGGGGACCTGATCATGGACCTGGTCGGCGGCGCGCTGGCCGCGTTTGCGGGCTTCGTCTATCTGAAGGGCAAGGCGCCGGGCGGGGTGCGCGCGCTTTTCGACGATTTCATCCGTCTCAATTCCGGTTTCTACGCCAAATATCGCAGTCGGGTCCGGCGCGGGCGCCGCAAATGAAACGGGCGGCCCCGTCCGGCGCCGCCCTTGAAATCTCTTGCGTCGGTCGGGCCGTCAGCCCACGAAAGCCTTCTCGACCACATATTCGGCCGGATCTGAATTGGCGCCTTCGCGCAGTCCGAACGCTTCGAGGATTTCCTTCAGATCATTATTCAGCCCGATCGAGCCGCAAACCATCGCGCGGTCGGTCTCGGGGCCGAAATCCTCGATCCCCAAATCGGAAAAGAGCGTGCCGTCCTTGATGAGCGTCGTGATGCGGCCCATCTTCGGGCTCTCCTCGCGCGTGGTGGTGGGATAGTAGGTCAGCTTGTCGCCCACCATCTCGCCGATCAGCGGATCGTCCTTCAGGCTGGCCACGAGGCGGCGGCCGTATTCCAGTTCGGCCACGTCGCGGCAGGTATGGGTCAGGACGATCTGGTCGTAATCCTCGTAGGTCTGCGGCTCGCGGATCAGCGAGGCGAAGGGCGCGATCCCCGTGCCGGTGGCGAAAAACCAGAGCCGCTTGCCCGGCAACAGCGCGTCATGCACCAGCGTGCCCACGGGCTTGGGGCGCAGGATGATCTGGTCGCCGGGCTGGATATGCTGGAGCTTCGAAGTCAGCGGTCCGTCCTGGACCTTGATCGAATAGAACTCCAGCTCGTCGTCCCAGGCGGGCGAGGCGATGGAATAGGCGCGCAGCAACGGCTTGCCGTTGTCGCCCATCAGCCCGATCATCACGAATTCGCCGGACCGGAAACGCAGCGATTGCGGGCGCGTCACCCGGAAGGAGAAAAGCCTGTCCGTCCAGTGCTGGACCGCGGTCACGGTCTGGGCATCGGGCAGGGTCGGCACGGGTTTGGCGGTTTCGGTTTTCACTTGGGCCTGTTTGGTCATGTCTTATGCGCGCCCGCGACTGCGGCGCGTCCCTGAGTTTAAATGGTTTATGGGGTCAGGCGGAGGCGTGTGCAACACCACGCAGGCGCGACTGATAGTCGCCCGCCCGCCATTTGGCGCGGAAGAGCCAATGATCCTCGGGCTGGCGCGCGGCCAGTTCGTCGCTGATCTCTACCTCGTCAAAGCCGGCGCGGCGCGCCATCGCGTATTGGTCGGCCAGCACATGGCCCGCGGCGCGCATCCGCCCCTGGAATCCCAGATCGCGCAGCCGGCGGCCCAGGGTGAAGCCGCGCCCGTCGGCGAAGCTGGGGAAAAAGATGCGGATCAGGTCGGGCACCGTGACGAGGCCCGAGAGCAGATCGGCATCCATGTCCGGCGGCAGGCTCAGCGCCAGCGCGGGCAGGTCGCGGCCTTCACCCGCATCCCAGGCTTCCAGCGGCAGGAAACCATGCGTCCAGTCCTCCGGCGCAAAGCCGGTATCGGTCACGATCACGCACATCAGGCGGCTCCTTTCACGAGCGGACCGCGGACGAGCTTGCCGTCCACGAAGTGAATTCCGCATTCCTCCTTGTCCCGGCCGCGCCAGCGTCCGGAACGCTCGTCCTCGCCCGGCGCGACGCGCGTGGTGCAGGGGCGGCAGCCGATCGACGGGTAACCCTGACGCACCAGCGGGTGGCGCGGCAGCTTGTTGTTGTCGATATAGTCCTGCAGGTCGGCCTTGGCCCAATGCGCCAGCGGGTTCACCTTGATCCGTTCGCCGACCTCGTCCTCGAAGAAATCCAGCGTCTCTCGCGCGGCGCCCTGGAAGCGCTTGCGTCCGGTGATCCAGGCATCGAAGCCGCGCAGCGCCTGCTGGAGCGGCCGCGTCTTGCGCAGCGCGCAGCAGGCATCGGGATCGCGCTGGTGCAGCAGGCCGTCGGTGTCCTCGGCGAAGATCGCCTCGCGGTCGGGGCGAATCACGCGAACGTCGGCAAGGCCCAGCGTGTCGGCCAGTTCTGCCTGATATTGAAGCGTTTCTTCGAACAGCATCTCGGTATCGATGAAAAGCACGGGCGTTGTGCGATCCATGATAGAGATCATGTGTAACAAAACTACGGATTCCGCGCCGAAACTGGAAACCAGCGCGATCTCGCCCACCTGCGGGTCGGACAGCGCGTGTTCCAGCACCGAGGTCGCGGCGTGGCTTCGATAGCGGGTGTTGAGCTCCGAGACGCGTTCGGCGACCGGAGCCAAGGGGGCTTCAAGCGGCACGGGCTGTCTCCTTCTTGGCGTCTTCGGGGTAGAGCGCGGCCTTGAACGGGGCCATGCCCAGCCGGCGGTAGGTCTCCAGGAAGGTTTCCTCCGGGCTCTCGCGATGCTCCAGATAGGCGCCGATCAGCCGCTCGATGGCGGGCACGATCTGGTCATAGGCAAAACCGGGTCCGGCGCGCTCGCCGATGGCAGCGGCCTCGGTGCCGTCGCCGCCGAGCGTGATCTGGTAGTTCTCCACCCCGGCGCGGTCGAGCCCGAGAATGCCGATATGGCCGACATGGTGGTGGCCGCAGGCATTGATGCAGCCCGAGATCTTGATCTTCAGCGGGCCGATCTCGTGCTCGGTCTTCAACTCGGCAAAGCGTTCGGCGATCTGTTGCGCCACGGGGATGGACCGCGCTGTGGCCAGCGCGCAATAGTCCATGCCGGGGCAGGCGATGATGTCGGAGACGAGCCCGATATTCGCGGTGGCGAGCCCCGCCTGCCGCAGTTCGGCATGGACGGCGGGGATGTCGGCCAGGGCCACATGCGGCAGGATGATGTTCTGCTCATGGCTCACGCGCAACTCGTCATGGCCGTAGCGGCGCGCCAGATCGGCCATCACGCGCATCTGCGCCGAGCTGGCGTCGCCGGGCGTCGCGCCATGCGCCTTGAGCGAGATCGACACGATTCCGTAACCCGGATGCCGGTGCGCGGCGACATTGGTGTCGGACCACGCGCGGAAGACCGGATCGGCATTGCGCGCGTCCAGATATGGCGCCGGATCGGCATCGCGGAAGGCGGGCGCGGCGAAGGCGTTCTCGATTTCGGCCAGCCAGGTCTGATCGACCCCGTCGAATCCGCCGCGCAGCTCCGCGAAACGGGCCTCGACCTTTTCGCGGATCGCCTCGATCCCGTGCTCGTGCACGGTGATCTTGATGCGCGCCTTGTACTTGTTGTCGCGCCGTCCCAGCAGGTTGTAGACGCTGACGATGGCTTCGAGATAGGGCAGCAGGTCCTCACGCGGCAGGAAATCGCGGATCACCTGGCCGATCATCGGGGTGCGGCCCAATCCGCCGCCCACGACCACCTCGAAGCCCGGCACGCCGTCGCGCTCGACCATCCTGAGCCCGATGTCATGGGCGCGGGTCACGGCGCGGTCGTTGGGGCTGCCGGTAATGGCGATCTTGAACTTGCGCGGCAGGAACTGGAACTCCGGATGGTCGGTGGACCATTGCCGGATCAGCTCGGCCACCGGGCGCGGATCGGCAATCTCGTCGGCGGCCGCACCGGCGAAATGGTCGGCGGTGACGTTGCGGATCGTGTTGCCCGATGTCTGGATCGCGTGCATCTGCACGTCGGCCAGCGCCTCCAGCATGTCCGGCACGTCCGGCAGCTTGGGCCAGTTGTACTGGATGTTCTGCCGGGTGGTGAAATGACCATAGCCGCGGTCCCAGCGGTCGGCGATGTCGGCCAGGCGGTCCATCTGCCGGCTGGAGAGCGTGCCGTAGGGGATGGCCACCCGCAGCATATAGGCATGCAGTTGCAGATAGAGCCCGTTCATCAGGCGCAGCGGCTTGAACTCGTCCTCGGTCAGCGAGCCGTCGAGCCGGCGCGCGACCTGGGCGCGGAACTGCGCCACGCGGCTGCGCACGAAGGCTTCGTCGAAGTCCGAATACTTATACATTGGCGGCCTCCGCCTGTTTGCCGTGGAAATAGTTGGACGGCCCGCGCGAACGGAAAGCTTCGCGGAAATGCACCGGCTCGGGGCCGTGCGGACCGGGGCGCGCATCGGCCAGGTAGGCGCCGACGACGGTGCCGGTCTGCGCCTCGGCCAGGGCCAGACGGTCGGCGGCGCGCGCCTCGTCCTCGATCAGCTCGGCCGCGGCGTGGCGGCGCGTCCAGGCGCCTGCTTCGGTCAGGTAGACGACATCGCCCTCCACCAGATCATTGGCGGTGACGACCTTGGGGGTGAACTTGCGGCTCATGAGGTCAGCTCCTTGGGCGTGGCGACGGGGGCGGGCAGGGCGGCCGCGTCGCGCGGCGCGAGCCCCAGCAGCAGGATGGCGGGGCCCGTCATCTCCACCGCGGCCAGCTTGTCGGTCAGCGTGGCCAGCGTCGCGGGCGCCCGGTGCTCGTCGGGGCGGCTGGCATTCTCGACCACAGTCACGGGCGTGTGCGGGTCCGCGCCATGCATCATCAGCCGGCCCTGCAGGAAACGAGCGGCGCGCTTGCCCATATAGATCGCGGCGACTGCACCGGGACGCGCCAGTGCGCGCCAGTCCTGTTCGGCATAGCCTTTCATGTCGTGCCCGGTGATCAGGCGCAGTTCGCCATTGCGGCCGCGCCGCGTCAGCGATTGGCCCATCCCCGCGGCGGCGGCGCTGGCCGAGGTGATGCCGGGGACGATGGACCAGCGCACGCCGGCCGCTTCCAGCGCCTCGATTTCCTCGTCGAGACGGGCGAAGACGCCGGGATCGCCGGATTTGAGCCGCACCACCTGCGCCCCGGCCAGGGCCCGCGCAACCAGCAGCGCGTTGATGTCGTCTTGCTTCCAGGACGGGCCGAAGCCCTGCTTGCCGGCCTCGATGATCTCCGCGCCGGGGCCGGCCAGCGCCAGAACGCCCGGACCGACCAGCCGGTCGTGGACGATAACATCGGCGCGTTCCAGCGCGCGCAGCGCGCGCAGCGTCAGAAGCTCCGGGTCGCCGGGGCCCGCACCCACGAGCGCGACATGGCCGGGCGCTGTGCGGCGGGCAAGGCTGTTGTTGTGGTCGCGGGTCTTGGACATGGTGGGGACTCTGTTTGCTTGTTCCTCGGTATATAGGATATTTTCCCGTATTCTTTCCATCACCACTGGAAAATAAGAACTTTGGCCTGTATGCCTGCGACTCGGAAAACCTTTGTTCCATATCCAGGGAGGTGCCGGAATGGCCGTCCAGTTCGATGCGATAGACCGGAAAATCCTTGCGGAACTGCAATCCGACGCCAGCCAGTCGCTGGACGAAATCGCCCGCAAGGCGGGCTCGTCCAAGACCCCGGTCTGGAACCGGATACGCAAGATGCGCGAGGCCGGCATCATCGGCAAGCAGACCGTTCTGCTGGACCCCGAGAAGCTTGGATTCGAGGCTTGTTTCTTCGTGCTGATCCGCACCTCCGAGCACGAGGCCGACTGGCAGGCGCGGTTCCTCAAGGCCTTGAAAGAACGCCCCGAAGTGCTGGAGGCCCACCGTCTTGCGGGGGATATCGACTATATCCTGAAGGTCCGTGTGGCCAATGCGCGCGCCTATGACGATTTCTACCAGGTGCTGATCTCGGAAGTGCGGATCTTCAACGTCACGGCGCTGCTGTCGATGGAGGAGTTGAAATCAACCACCGAACTGCCGGTTTGAGGCACGGGCGGTTCAGGCCCCGGCCGAAAGCGCCCGGATGATGCCGGCGAAATCGTCCGCAGTCAGCGACGCGCCGCCGATCAGCCCGCCATCGACATTGGAAACCGCGGCGATCTCGGCGGCATTGCCGGGCTTCATCGAGCCGCCATAGAGGATGCGCACCGAGCGGCCCACGCCGGGGCCGAAGCGCCGCTCCAGACGAGCGCGGATGAAATCGTGGACCTCGCCGATCTCGTCGAGGCTCGGGGTGCGCCCGGTGCCGATCGCCCAGACCGGCTCATAGGCCACGATCAGGTTCTCGCCGGTCACCGCGTCCGGGATCGAACTGGCCATCTGCCCGCCGACGATGTCGAGCGTGTTGACCGCCTCGCGCTCGGCGTCGGTCTCGCCCACGCAGACGATGGCCGCGAGCCCGGCGTCCCAGGCCGCTTCGGTCATGGCGCGGATGTCGAGATCGCTCTCGCCATGCTCGGCGCGGCGCTCGGAATGGCCCAGGATCACATGGCTCGCCCCGGCATCGGCCAGCATCGCGGCCGAGATGTCGCCGGTATGGGCGCCGCAGGTCGCGGCATGGCAGGTCTGCCCGCCGAGCGCGACGGTGGCGCCCTCCAGCCGCGCGGCCATCCGGTGCAGGAGCGTCGCGGGCGGGCAGATCAGCACCTCGCAGCAGGGATCGGGCAGGGCGCGCAGCAGGCGGTCGACCTCGGCCAGGCTCTCGCCGGTGCCGTTCATCTTCCAGTTTCCCGCCGCCAGTTTCCGCCGCATCACGATCCTCCGCTACCGGTCCTTCGATGAGCGATAGCCGATTGTACGCTAAAGGGAAAGATGGCGGGAGGTGGGATCAGCCCTGCGGCGTGTCGCGCCCGGCCGAAAGCTCCTCGACATCGTGGAACTTGATCGATTCGCCGCAGCCGCACGCCTCGGCCACGTTGGGGTTGTTGAAGCGGAACCCGGCTTCCAGCAGCGATGTCTGATAGTCGATCTCGGTGCCGAAGAGGAACATCTGCGCCATCGGCGCGATCATCACGCGGGCGCCGTCCTGTTCCACCACCTCGTCATTGGGGTTCGCCGCGTCGACATGGTCCATGGTGTATTCCATGCCCGCGCAGCCGCCTTTCTTCACGCCGATGCGCAGCCCGGCACTGCCGGTTTGCGCCATCAGGCGGGCGATCTGCCGCGCGGCGGCGTCTGTTATGGTCAGGGCTTGCTTGCCCGGTATGCCGAACATCGCTGTCTCCTTGGCCGGGGCGCCTCCAAACGGGCGCCGGGCCGGCCTTGCGTCTGTTACATGAACCCCAGTTCCAGCCGGGCCTCGTCGGACATCATGTCCATGCCCCAGGGCGGATCCCAGACGAGCTCCACCGAGACGGTCCTGACGCCTTGCAGCGGTTCCACCGCGTCGGCCACCCAGCCCGGCATCTCGCCCGCGACGGGGCAGCCGGGCGCCGTCAGGGTCATCACGATCACCACATCGCCCTCGTCGCCGATCTCGATGGTGTAGATCAGGCCGAGATCGTAGATATTCACAGGGATCTCGGGATCATAGACGGCCCGACAGGCTTCCACGATGGTGTCGTAGAGCGGGTGATCCGTGCTCGACGGCTTGATCAGGGGCGTACCTTCGAGCGGCTGTGAAGCATCAAGGGTCATGTCTGTCCTCGCTATTCCGATAAAACATATAGGATTTACGCCGCGCTCCGTCCAGAGCGCGTCTTGCGCGGCGGGCCGGGTATTCGCCTTTGGCGAGGATATTTGGGGCAAGAAGAAAGCCGGGCTTTTCAGCCCCGCGGCGGGCGTCTAAGAGGACGCCATGACGCAGCGTTTCATATTCGAGCGGCAGGCGGCCTGCGGCGCGGCGCGGGCGGGCGTGATCCGCACGCCGAGGGGCGAGATCCGCACGCCCGCCTTCATGCCGGTGGGCACCGCGGCCACGGTCAAGGCGATGCTGCCCGAAAGCGTGGCGGCGACCGGGGCCGATATCCTGCTGGGCAATACCTATCACCTGATGCTGCGCCCCGGCGCGGAGCGGGTGGCGCGGCTGGGGGGGCTGCATCGGTTCATGAACTGGGAGCGGCCGATCCTGACCGACAGCGGTGGCTTCCAGGTGATGAGCCTTTCGGATCTGCGCAAGCTGACCGAGGAGGGGGTGACGTTCCGCAGCCATATCGACGGCTCGAAACATCACCTGACGCCGGAGCGGTCCATGGAGATCCAGCGGCTCCTGGGCTCCGACATCGTGATGTGCTTCGACGAATGCCCCGCGTTGCCGGCGGAGGGGGCGCAAGTGGCCGCCAGCATGCGGTTGTCGATGCGCTGGGCGGCGCGGTCGCGGGACGCCTTCGGCGATCGGCCGGGCCATGCGCTTTTCGGGATCATGCAGGGCGGGGTCACGCGCGCGCTGCGCGAGGAGAGCGCCGAGGCGCTGGGCCGGATCGGGTTCGACGGCTATGCCATCGGCGGGCTGGCGGTGGGCGAGGGGCAGGCGGCGATGTTCGGGGTGCTTGACTATGCGCCGGACCTGCTGCCCGAGGACCGGCCGCGCTACCTGATGGGGGTGGGCAAGCCCGACGACATCGTGGGCGCGGTGGCGCGCGGCGTGGACATGTTCGACTGCGTGCTGCCGTCGCGGTCCGGCCGGACGGGGCAGGCCTTCACCCGCAGGGGGGTGGTCAATATCAAGAACGCCCGCCACCAGGACGATCCGCGCCCGCTCGACCCCGATTGCGGCTGCCCGGCCTGTACCGGCTACAGCCGCGCCTATCTGCACCATGTCTTCCGCGCCGGAGAGATCATCAGCGCGATGCTGCTGACCTGGCACAACCTGCACTATTACCAGGAGCTGATGGCGGAGCTGCGCGCGGCCATCTCGGCGGGCCGGCTGCCGGAATTCGAAGCGGAGTTCCACGCCCGGCGGGCTGCGGGCGATCTGGAGCCGATCTAGGCCATGCCGCGGATCTGGCGGTTGAAATGGCCAACCACCGACCAGTCCTCGCCTTCGCCCAGGCTGGCGCGGATCGCGTCGCACTGGTCGCCCAGCGCATCGTCGAACCACATCATGAGCGCCATGCGCAGGCGCATCGCGTCGCGCTTGAGGGTCATCTCCACCTCGCATCCGCCGCTTTCCAGCTCACCGATGCGTGCGGCGTAGGAACCTTCTGAGAAATCGGCATTGGTCCCCTCGGCGTCGCAGAAGAAATAGTAGCAGCAAAAATGCGGTGCGCGCCGGTCGAGAAAGGTGATCGACTGGTGTTCCGTCATCCCGCCGCCGAGGGTGAACTCGGCATGCACGGTGTCGTCCTCCTCGCGGTCGATCCGCACAGTCTGCAGCGTGCCGGTCCAGAACGTGTCGAGATGCGCGCGGTCGGGCACGATGCGCCGCCAGACCGTCTCGGGCTCGGCAGGGGTTCTGAAGATGTGGCGGGTGTTGCAGCGGAACCAGCGCGGCAGGTAGTCGGAGACGCTGCCGTATAGAAGCATGTAGGTGGCCAGGAAGAGCGTGACCAGCGCCAGGTTGGCAAAGCCCGTGCCCCAGATCAGGTGGACCAGGTCGGTCGGCAGGACCTTGATCAGCACCGCCTGCGCAAGGGCGGCGATGGCGCTGACCTCCACCAGCATTCGCAGCCCCGGCAGCAGCGCGATGAAGAGCGCCAGGATGCCGCTGACCAGTGCCAGGATGGTGGAGACGAGCAGCACCCGATCGAGCGGCGGCAGCGTGTCGAAGACCGACATCGCGCCGGGCTGGCTGCGATCGGCGATCAGCATCGCCATCACGAGCAGGGTCGCGCCGAACAGAATCCGCCGTCTTTGCCTGAAAACGCGACGCAGCATGGTACCCTCCACTATCCAGGGTGCAGATTTGCGGCCCGGTTTGGCCAAATTGGGGCAATTCTGCGGAAACAATGTCACTTGGGACGCGCCCATCGTCACGGACGTGTGAGAACGCGTCTTGCCGTGCCGGAAGGGGGCAGGCATGATGGGGCACAGAGGCGAACGGAAGGCGCCGGCGGCTTGACGGAATGTCGCATCGGCCCCACTTCTATCGAGCGAAACCGGAGGGGTTCGCGGCTGCTGGGCGAACCGGGGCCGGATATCCCTGCCAAGACCAAGGATGATTTATGGAAAACCCTGTGAACACGACCTATCCCGTCCTGCCGCTGCGCGACATCGTGGTGTTCCCGCACATGATCGTCCCGCTTTTCGTGGGGCGCGAGAAATCGGTCCGGGCGCTGGAAGAGGTGATGAAGGACGACAAGCAGATCCTGCTGTCGAGCCAGATCGACCCCAGCGTCGACGATCCCACGTCGGACGGTATCTACCGCATCGGCGTGCTGGCCAATGTGCTGCAGTTGCTCAAGCTGCCCGACGGCACCGTGAAAGTGCTGGTGGAGGGCCAGAGGCGGGTACGCATTACCGAATTCACCGACCGCGAGGAGTTCTTCGAAGCGGCCGCGCTGGAGTTGGAGGAAGAGCCCGGCGAAGAGTCGCTCCTGGAGGCGCTGGTGCGTTCCGTCTCGGCGGAGTTCGAGCGCTACGCCAAGGTCAAGAAGAACGTTCCGGAGGAGGCGCTCTCGGCAGTGTCGGAGACGCGCAACCCCGCGAAGCTGGCCGATACCGTGTCGGGCCATCTGGGCGTCGAGGTGCAGCAGAAGCAGGAACTGCTGGAGACGCTTTCGGTCGCCGAACGATTGGAGAAGGTCTATGGCCTGATGCAGTCGGAAATGTCGGTGCTGCAGGTCGAGAAGAAGATCAAGAGCCGCGTCAAGAACCAGATGGAGCGCACCCAGCGCGAATACTACCTGAATGAGCAGATGAAGGCCATTCAGAAGGAGCTGGGCGATGGCGAGGACGGCGCCGGCGAGATCGCCGAGTTGGAGGAGCGGATCGCCGAGACGAAGCTCAGCAAGGAGGCGCGCGACAAGGCCGAGGCCGAGATCAAGAAGCTCAAGAACATGAGCCCGATGTCGGCTGAGGCGACCGTGGTGCGCAACTATCTCGACTGGATGCTGTCCATCCCGTGGGGCGTGAAGTCGCGCGTGAAAAAGGACCTGTCGCGGGCCGAGAAGATCCTCGATGACGACCATTATGGCCTCGAGAAGGTCAAGGAGCGGATCGTCGAGTATCTGGCGGTGCAGAGCCGGTCGAAGAAGCTCAAGGGGCCGATCCTGTGCCTTGTGGGGCCGCCGGGCGTGGGCAAGACATCGCTGGGAAAATCGGTGGCGCGCGCCACGGGGCGCGAGTTCATCCGCATCAGCCTGGGCGGCGTGCGCGACGAGAGCGAGATCCGCGGCCATCGGCGCACTTACATCGGCTCGATGCCCGGCAAGATCATCCAGTCGATGAAGAAGGCCAAGACCACGAACCCGCTGATCCTGCTCGACGAGATCGACAAGATGGGCCAGGATTTCCGGGGCGACCCGGCCAGCGCGATGCTGGAGGTTCTGGACCCCGAGCAGAACTCGACCTTCTCGGACCATTACCTGGAGGTGGAATACGACCTCTCCAATGTGATGTTTCTGACCACGGCGAACTCCTACAACATGCCCAGCCCGCTGCTGGACCGGATGGAGATCATCAGCCTGGCGGGCTACACCGAGGACGAGAAGCGCGAGATCGCGCGCCAGCACCTGCTCTCCAAGCAGCTCAAGGGCCACGGCCTGAAACCGGCGGAGTTCGAGCTGACGGACGAGGCGCTTAACCGGATCATCCGCACCTACACGCGCGAGGCCGGGGTGCGGAACCTGGAGCGCGAACTGGCCAAGCTCTGCCGCAAGGCGGTGACGGAGATCGTCAAGAAGAAGACCGATCACGTGAAGATCACCGCCGACAATCTGGAGGACTTTCTGGGCGTGCCGCGCTTCCGCTACGGCCTGGCCGAGCAGGAAGACCAGATCGGCATGGTCACGGGGCTCGCCTGGACCTCGGTGGGGGGCGAGTTGCTCAATATCGAGGCGCTGCGGCTGCCGGGCAAGGGCCGGATGAAGACCACCGGCAAGCTGGGCGACGTGATGAAGGAATCGATCGACGCGGCGTCGAGCTTCGTTCGCTCGATAGCGCCCGAGATCGGGGTCAAGCCGCCGAAATTCGAGACTATGGACATCCACGTCCACGTGCCCGAGGGCGCGACGCCCAAGGACGGACCCTCGGCGGGGGTCGCGATGGTCACCTCGATCGTCTCGGTGCTGACCCAGATCCCGGTGCGCAAGGACATCGCCATGACCGGCGAGGTCACGCTGCGCGGCAACGTGCTGCCGATCGGCGGGCTGAAGGAGAAGCTGCTCGCGGCACTCCGGGGCGGCATCAAGACGGTGCTGATCCCGCAGGAGAACGAGAAGGACCTGCGCGACATCCCCGACAACGTCAAGGAGGGGCTGGAGATCATCCCGGTGTCGCATGTGAGCGACGTGCTCGGATACGCGCTGGTGCGGAAGCCCGAGCCCATAGAATGGGACGAGGCGGCCGAGGAAGCCGCCGCCGCCGAGGCCGCGCTGAAATCCGGCGACAAGGCGCGGGGAACCGTGACGCACTGACCGGCCGCCTGTTCGGGCCAGAGGAACCGATGGGGCATCCCGCAAGGGGTGCCCCATTTCTTGTGTCTTGCGCGGATTTCACGGGAAAATCTTGTGATTCCGGGACCGGTTCGTGTATGGTCTGCCCATAAAGGTACAAGAACGAGGGCAGGCAAGATGGTGAGCAGACCGACAGGCAAATCCGCGACAACCCCGCGCAAGACCGCAGCAACCCCGCGCAAGTCCGCCGCGGCGAAAAGCGCCTCGGCCTCGCGCAAGCGGGTCGCGGCGTCGAAACCGGCGGCCCCGGCGGCCCCGGCGCCCACGCCCACGCCGACCGCCAAGCCGGTCCCGGTGTCCGCGGTGGCGACGCTCACGCCCAAACCGGCGAAACCGCCCAAGCTCGATCGCAAGGAGTTGCTCGACCGGGTGACGGCGGGCACCGGCATGGGGCGCAACGAGGTGCGCAAGGTTCTGGACGCGGCGCTGGTGGAGATGCGCGCGACCCTCGCCGCGGGCGCCGACCTCGACATCTCGCCGCTCGGCAAGGTCAAATACATCAAGACCAAGCAGGGCCGTCAGGGCGAGGTGCTGATTTGCCGCGTGAAGCTGGACGAAGCCCCCGAAAAGACCGCCACAGACCCCCTTGCGAAGCCCGCAAGCGCGCGGTAAATACCCGGCCCATGGGTGATTAGCTCAGTGGTAGAGCGCTTCGTTCACATCGAAGATGTCGGGAGTTCAAATCTCTCATCACCCACCATTTTCCCTCCCGGCCATCCGGCGCCCGGCGGGCCGCGTCACCGCGATGCGCGGGTGATTAGCTCAGTTGGTAGAGCGCTTCGTTTACACCGAAGATGTCGGGAGTTCGAGTCTCTCATCACCCACCATTCCATCGCATTGATATCGCACAAATCCCTGTTAAGCAGGAACCTGCGCCGCCTCAACTGGTACATAGAGGTGGTACATGATGAGATGCGCTATGCCGAAACCTGTCCTAATTGGATCGACTTACTATCTGCGCGTACACGTTCCTAAGGACGTGCTGGATCGAGCCGCAGGGACTATAGTATCCGTGCCTGTTGGCGACCGCATTTGCTCCGTCAGGCTCTCCACACACGCCAAGGCGTCCTTGAGAACAAAGGAATGGAACGAGGCAAAGAGGCGCTTTTCAGTAGCTTTAGCGGCTCTCAACCAGCACTGGGAGACACTTAGGGCTGGCGCTGTGCGGCTGTCTCATAAGGATACGGTCGCGCTTGCTGGGGAGGTTAGGGCGAGCTTCTTGCGGCTGTTGGACGAAGAGCCGGGCGATCCGAAACTCTGGCAACGCACCGCTTGGGCCGATAGCGCGGCACAGGCAGGCCGGAGCAACCCTTTGGTGGTTCCCACAGAACGGACCAAAGCTGCAGCGATGGAAGAGCGTTTCGGAGGGCTAGCTGATGCAGCGTTGGCGCGTCGCGGTTTAGTTGTCGATGCGACCTCTCGACGCCGGTTGCTGGAGCAAGTTGCTGCGGCGATGGAGGAAGTAAGTCGGATTAATGAATCCAAGGCGTACGGCGATTACTCTGAGAGCGGCGAGACTGACAAGTACCCGGATTACGTCCCAAAACGGCAACCAATGCCACAGCCACAGGCACAGGCAAGCGAAGCAGATGAAGGTCTGAGCTTCGGCGAGGTGATTGACGAGGAGTTCAATAGACGCGCAGCGGGCAAGGATGCAAAGCCAATGTCAGTAGGGGCAGCGAAGAAGTATCGACGAGTTGACCTGCCCCCAAAAAACCGGGCCATTCAAAATGAGAGTTTGTTCTCGTAACGTTCAAAATGACGAGGAGAACAGACGATGCGCAAATCACGTTTCACCGAAGAACAGATTGTCGGGATCCTGCAG
>NZ_QEYE01000034.1 GCF_003122205.1 Maritimibacter sp. 55A14 | reverse complement strand
TGCAGGATCCCGACAATCTGTTCTTCGGTGAAACGTGATTTGCGCATCGTCTGTTCTCCTCGTCATTTTGAACGTTACGAGAACAAACTCTCATTTTGAATGGCCCGGTTTTTTGGGGGCAGGTCACACTGGCGATTTGCTGGCGCGAGATGCGAAGTGGGAGATAAGGCCGCAACAGATTCACCCACCAGCGTCCAAAAGGTGGGCGATAAGGTGGATTAAACCGCGCTCTATGCTCGTAAATATTTAATATTAAATATTTTTATCTTGAGAAGTGGTGCCGCTGAAGGGACTCGAACCCCCGACCCCATCATTACGAATGACGTGCTCTACCAGCTGAGCTACAGCGGCCCCGGCCATCCTGCGGCCCGTGGCGATGCGCCACTTCGGCCGATGGCGAAGTACGCGGGCATTTAGCAAGTTCCGGCGCAAAGGTGTAGCCCTAATTTTCGGCTTTCTCCTTCCGGGGCGTGTCCTCATCCGGGGTTTCCACGAGTTCGGCCTCCGCGACCTCGGGCTCGGCGTCTCCTGCCTTCGGCTCGGCCGGATCCTCCCCCGGCTCCGGCGCCGGGTCCCCGGCCGGTTCGGCGGGGTCGGACTCGGGCTCATCCACGGGATCATAGGGCGCGTCCGGCTTGTCGAGCGCACCGACGATCAGAGGCAGCATCTGAGCGGCTCCGGTGCCAGTGGTTTCGGTCTCCGGCGGCGCCTTCCAGCTCAACGTGTCGATGGAGCCGCAATTCTCGCAGGCCGGCGCCCAGGCGGCATGGATATGGTTGCACCGGGTGCAGGTCCATTGCGGCCCGCGCGGTGCCGAGAGCGCGCGCGCCAGCCAGGCGCTTACGACGCTGTCCTCCGCCCCCTCGCCGCGTTCGATCGCGGCCATGATGGTCAGCGCACGCTGGCTGGGATCGGTCTGCGGCAGATCGCCAAGCTCGCGCCGCGCGGCCGGGAAGTCCTCGGCCGCGATTGCCAGTTCGGCGGCCAGCATCCGTGTTTCGGGATGATCCGGCTTGGCCTTTAGCAGAACCTGGAACCGCTTGATACGCGCCTGCGGGGTTTCGTCGGGCTTGATCTCGGCAAAGGCGGCGGCGAGGTCGGGATGCGGCTCGGAATCCCAGGCCTTGCGGATGATCTTGGCCGCGGCGCGGGCCGATCCCTCGCTGATTTTCGCGCGCGCGGCCAGCACGGCGGCGGGAACCAGTTCCGGCGACATCCGGTTGGCCTGCAGCACTGCCTGGGTGGCCTTCTCGGTCCGGCCCTCGGCCAGATCGGCCTTTGCCTCGGCCAGCGCCAGCACCGCGTCGCGCCGCGTGTGCAAGTCGCGCGGAAGGGTGCGCGACTTTAGCTTCTGGGCCAGTGTCCGGCGCGCGCCCTCCCAATTGGCCTTGTCGGCCTGAAGCCGGAAGAGCGTGTCCTGCGTCTCGGTATGGCCGGGCTTCAGGGCAAAGGCCTTCTCCGCCAGCTTGAGCGCGGTATCCGTGTCACCCTCGGCCAGCTTCTGCTCCATCAGTCCGCGCACACCGACAAAGCGCGTCCGGTCGTCGCCCAGAAGCTTCTTGTAGGTTTCCACTGCCTTGCGCCGGTCGCCCGACATCTCGGCCGCTTGCGCCGTCAGCAGGTTGGTCAGTTCCGGCCGCGCCAGATAGCGTTCCGCCTTGGATGCCTTGCTCATGGCCAGGCGCCCCTCGCCCGAGGCAAGCGCCATCATGCCATCGGCCAGCGCCTCGAAACCCTTGCGCTCGCGATTGCGGTCGAAATAGCGCGACACGGCGGTCTCGTCGCCATTGATGAACTTCAGCACCGCGAACAGAAACCCCGCGACCTTCAGGCCAAGCCAGACCAGCACCAGAAGCAGCAGGAAGGCGATGACAGCCGCCAGCGGGGTCAGAACGAACTCGCGGCCGAACGCGGTGATCCCGATATGGCCGCCGGTCTCGATCAGGAAACCGGCGCCCAGCGCGAGCGCCGCCACGAGACCCACGAAGATCAGGATTTTGACAAGGGACCAAAGCATCGTCGCGCCTCTCAGTTGGATTGACCGACACTGGCGGCAAAGCCGTTCAGCGCGTCGAGCACCTCTTGCCGGGCGCGGGCCTGATCCAGCCAGCCCGCCATCGCGGCGCGTCCCTCTTCGGGAAGCCCGTCGAGTTCTGTCAATGCGGCCCCCAGGTCGCCGTTATCCAGCGCCGCCTCGGCGCGGGAGAGCACGGCGTCGGGGTCGCCGCCCTCCCGCGGGTCGAGCGAGCGCGCGCCGACCTGGCTGCGCAAGAAGGCCATCACGCGGGAGGCAGCATCGTCGTCCACCGTGGCCGCGAGCGAGGCGGAGAGCCCGGCGCGCGCGGCATCCGGGAACCGCGCCCGAAGCTGCGCCATGTTCGCGACCCCGCCCTGCGCATGGGCCGCCAGCACATCCGGCGGCTCCGACTGCGCGGCCCTGGCCAGATCGTCCAGCGCGGCGGCATAGGGCTGCCCCGCATCAACATTGGCGCGCAGCCGAGAGATCGCCACCGCAGCATCCGCGGCCTGGGCCGAAGCGGCAAGATCGGCGACGCGGGCCTCGGCTTCGGCAATCCGCGCCTCGGCGTCGGCGGCGGCGCTTTCGACCTTCTCGGCCAGCGCGGCATTCTGTGCCTGCTGCTCGTCGAGCGCCGCGCGCAGCGCCGACATTTCCTCGCGATAGGCGCCCAGCGCGGCGGCGGCATCCGCCCCGCCCTCGCCGCCGCCCAGCCCCTGGGATTCGAGAGCGTCGAGCCGGTCAGCCTGCGTATCCAGCGTCTCTTCCAGCGCGGCCACCCGCGACGACAGGTCCGACAGTCCGGCGGTCAGCCCGCCGGTCGCCTCGTCGATCCTGGCGCCGAGATCGGCCTGCAGCGCCGCAGTATCGGCGGGCTCGACCGGGGCGGTCCGGGCGGCGGCCAGCGCCTCCTCCAGATCGGAGATGCGGGCCTCCAGCGCCACGCGGGCCTCGGCGGCCTCGGTTTCTCCGGACTGCCGAATGTCCAGCGGCCAGCCTTCGGGCAGCACATAGCGGGCCATGCCGAACCCGATAGCGGCAGCGGCGACCCCGCCCAGCAGCAGCGCGAAGAACCCGCCGCGGCGTTCAGGGGCCGGCGTGGGCGCGGCCTTGGCGCCGGACGCGCCGCCGCCCGATCCGCCCGATGCGGGGGTCGCATCGCCCGCATTGTCGTTCCGGGTCGCGGCCGGTTTCTCGTCCTTCTTCTCATCCTTGACCGTGGCACTGGCGGCTTTGATGCCCCCGGATTTCGCGGCGGCTTCGGATTTGGACGTGGCGCCATGCAATGCCTTTTCCAGCGCCGTTCCCGCCAGATCGCTCTTGGCGGCTTCCGTGGGTTTCCCGGACCCGGCCGCGGCATCCTTCGCCCCGGCAGTATCGGATTTCTCCGGCCCGGCAGATTTTCCGGCGTTCTCCGCCTTCTCCCCGGCCCCGCTTGCGGATTTCGCCGCGGACTCATCAGCGGTCTTCGACGTCTCCGCGGGCTTGGCCGCCGTCGCGTCCTTTGGCTCTTCCTCCGGCTTTCCGGCGGTCTTGCTGCGCGGTCCACCGCCCGGACCGGAGGCCGCCGTCTTGCGGGTCGAGGTCTTGCGGGGTGGGGTCTTGCCGGAAGAAGAACCTGATCGGGCCACGTCGGCTGTCCTTTCGCTCAGAATCGCTGCGAGGCTGTGAAAACCGTTTACATGGCCGAAGCTTAGAGGAGCCGCCGATCAGTCACAAGTCGGCGGGTTGCGTCATTTCCATGCAGCGATGGCAGCCAGCATGGCTTCGGCGTCCGGGCGGTCGGATGTGACCACCTGTGAAAACAGCCCCTGGGGCAAGACGTCGGCAACCGCCGCGCTGAGACAGAGCGCGGTGGCGGCATGCGGGCCGGTGGCGCCCGGATCTTCCGCCAGAAGCCGTGCCGCGCGCGGCGAGAAGATCGGCACCAGCACGGGCGGGCGCCCCGCCAGCGCATCCCGCGCCGCAGGCGAGAGCGGAAGCGGGTGCTGGTCGTAGATCACGCAATCGGCGGCGTCGAAACCGGCCGCGCGCAGGGCGTCCAGCAACCCGCCGGTGGTGTGGCGGCCGCGCGGATGAAGAAGCCGCGCGCCGGTGGGCAGGCGGCGGCTCACCAGATCCGCCAGATTCTGCGCGGAGCCGTCGGCGGAGTGAGCCTCGAACCCCGCGATCTGCGCCACGCGGGCGGTGCGCGCGCCAACGCAGAAGGCCAGGATGTCGCGCCGCGCCCAGCGCGTCGCGAATATCCGCACCGCGTTCTCGGAGGAAAAGAGCAGCGCATCCACCCCGTCGAACGACGGCGCCGCCGCGGCCGGTGCGATTTCCATCATCGGGGCGATCAGCATCTCGAAACGGCCCGGACAGCGCTCTTCCACCTGCGCGGCGAAGCGTTCCGCCTGCGGCGCCGGGCGGGTCAGAAGCAGGATCGGGCGCGGATCGGGCACAGGGCTCACCGGGATTGTCTGGACTGCCCCTTGGTGGTAGCTGCCTGAACGTGACCTGACAACCGGAGAGCCGATGCCGCGCGGTCTGACCATTCTGGGGCTGGAGAGCAGCTGCGACGACACCGCCGCCGCGGTCGTCCGCCAGCGCGCCGGCGCGCGGCCGGAGATTCTGGCCTCCGTGGTGCATGGCCAGACCGCGCTTCACGCGGATTACGGCGGCGTGGTGCCGGAGATCGCGGCGCGCGCCCATGCCGAGAAGCTCGACATCTGCGTGGAGGAGGCGCTGGCGCAGGCGGGCATCGGCCTGGCGGAGATCGACGCGGTGGCGGTGACGGCGGGTCCGGGACTGATCGGCGGCGTTCTGTCGGGCGTGATGTGCGCCAAGGGGATCGCCGCCGGGGCCGGGCTGCCGCTGGTCGGGGTCAACCACCTGGCGGGTCACGCGCTGACGCCGCGGCTGACCGACGGGCTTGATTTTCCCTATCTGGCGCTGCTCGTCTCGGGCGGGCATTGCCAGTTCCTGCTGGTGGAGGGCTGCGACGCCTTCACCCGGCTGGGCGGCACGATCGACGACGCGCCGGGCGAGGCGTTCGACAAGACGGCGCGGCTGCTGGGCCTGCCGCAGCCCGGCGGCCCGGCGGTGGAACGCACCGCGCGCGGCGGCGATCCCGCGCGCTTCTCCTTCCCGCGGCCGCTTCTGGACCGACCCGGCTGCGACATGTCATTCTCGGGCCTCAAGACGGCGCTGCTGCGCGCCCGCGACGCGTTGATCGCCGAACAGGGCGGGCTCTACGAAGCCGACCGGCGCGATCTCTGCGCCGGGTTCCAGGCCGCGCTGCGCGACGTGCTGGCGGAAAAATCCCGCCGGGCGCTGGACCAATGCACCGGGCTGACGGGGTTCGCGGTGGCGGGCGGGGTCGCGGCCAATGCCGCGATCCGTGCGGCGCTGAGCAGCCTGGCGGAGGCAGAGGGCGTGCCATTCCTGGCCCCGCCGCTGGCGCTCTGCACCGATAACGCGGCGATGATCGCCTGGGCGGGGCTGGAGCTGTTCCGCGCCGGGCACCGCGACGGGTTCGACCTGGCGGCACGACCGCGCTGGCCGCTCGATGGGGCTGCTCCGGCGCTTCTGGGATCGGGCAGGAAAGGAGCCAAGGCATGAGCGTGACGATTGCAGGCGCAGGCGCGTTCGGAACCGCGCTGGCGGTGTCGCTGGCGGCGGAGGGCGGCGTCGTGCGGCTCTGGGCCCGCGATGCGGCGCAGGTCCGCGAGATGACCCACTCGCGCCAGAACGTCCGCGCGCTGCCAGGCATCGCGCTGCCCGACACGATCGGCCCGGTGGAGACGCTTAACCCCGATCCGGGCCAGACCGTGCTGGTCTCGGTTCCGACGCAGAAGCTGCGCGGTTTCCTCGGCCAGCACGGCGCCGCACTATCGGGCCGGGTGCTGGTGCTCTGCTGCAAGGGGGTGGAGCTTGACACCGGGCTCAGGCCCAGCCAGGTCGCGGCGGAACTGGTGCCGGATGCCGCCGTCGCCGTGCTGACCGGGCCGAGTTTCGCCAGCGACATCGCCCGCGGCCTGCCCACCGCGCTGACGCTGGCCTGCGCGGACGCAGGCCTGGGGCGCAAGTTGCAGGCGGAGCTTTCGACGCAGTCGCTGCGGCTCTACCGGGTGACGGACGTGACCGGGGCGGAACTGGGCGGGGCGCTCAAGAACGTCATCGCCATCGCCTGCGGCATCGTCATCGGCGCCGAACTGGGCGACAGCGCGCGCGCCGCGCTGATGACCCGCGGCTATGCCGAAATGGTGCGCCTCGCGACGGCGCTGGGCGCGGACCCCGGTACGCTGGCGGGGCTCTCGGGCTTTGGCGACCTGGCGCTGACCTGCACTTCGCTGCAATCGCGCAACTTCTCCTTCGGTCACGCGCTGGGCCGGGGCGAGGCGTTCGACCCCGGAAAGACGGTGGAAGGCAAGGCCACCGCGCGCGCTGTCACCGCGCTGGCCGAGGCGCGCGCAATCGACATGCCGATCACCCGCATGGTATCTGCCGTCCTGGAAGAGAAACTGACAATCGACGCGGCGGTGGCGGCCCTGCTCGCCCGCCCGCTGAAGGAGGAAGACTGATGCTGGTAGCCCTGATCGCCCGCGACAAGCCCGGCCATCTGGAAGTGCGCAAGGCCAACCGCGACGCGCATCTCGCCCATATCGAGAAGACCGGCGTGGTCGCGCAGGCCGGCCCGTTCCTCGATGCCGACGGGCAGATGTGCGGCTCGCTCGTCATTCTTGACGTGCCCGACATGGCCGCGGCCGAAGCCTGGGCCGAGGCCGACCCCTATGCCAATGCCGGGCTGTTCGAGAGCGTCAGCCTGATGGAATGGAAGAAGGTGCTCTGATGGCTTACTGGCTCTTCAAATCCGAACCCTCGACCTGGAGCTGGCAGGACCAGCTCGCCAAGGGCGACGCGGGCGAGGAATGGGACGGCGTGCGCAACTACCAGGCCCGCAATTTCATGCGCGAAATGGCGGTCGGCGACCGTGGCTTCTTCTACCATTCGCAGACCGAGAAGGCCGTCGTGGGCATCGTCGAGGTCATCGCCGAGGCGCATCCCGACAGCACCACCGGTGACGCGCGCTGGGAATGCGTGGACATAAAGGCGGTGGAAAGCCTGCCGCAGCCGGTGACGCTGGAGACGTGCAAATCCGACCCGCGGCTGTCGGACATGGTGCTGGTCAACAACACCCGCCTGTCGGTGCAACCGGTCAAGCCGGAGGAATGGCGGATCGTGTGCGCGCTGGGCGAGCTGGCGTGACAGCGTGACATAGTCGCCCCGAACGACAACCCGCATCATTGAAATCGAATGCAGGCAAAGGATCGCGAGCGATCCGGGAACGATTGCATTTCCGATGCACCCGACGAGTGATACGCGGCAGCATGCCCCGAGATAAAATGGAGGGCCCCGACCCCCCGGGACCCTCCACACCCCACGTGCTCCCACTCTGGCACCACACGTGTTGAAAAGCGTCCCGGCCATCCTGGCCAGTAGGAAGACACTAGCCCGAACCCGGCGGGTCTGGCAATGTCGCAATACGCAAAATACCGTTCAACTACAGTGCGTTAACGCATCATAAAGAAAACCGCCCGCCGATCGGTGGACGGCTTTCGTTTCCGCAGCGCCGCCGGGGTCAGCCGTAGACGGCTTCCTTGCCGAAATGTCTGGTCAGCATGTAATAGATCACGGCGCGGTACTTGTTGGGTTCCGAGCGGCCGTAGGTCTCGATCGCCTGATTGATCGCCGCGTCGAGTTGCGGCCCGTCTGACAGGCCCAATTTCTTGATCAGGAAATTGTTCTTCACGGTCTCGATCTCGCCCGGCTGGCCGGCGGCGACCGTCGAGGCATCGGCATCGTAAATCGCCGGACCACAGCCAATCGTGACCTTGGTCAGCAGAGCCATATCCGGCTGTATCCCGCATTTGTTGCGCAAATCATCCGCGTATCTTGCGATCAAATCGTCTCTCTTACCCATAAGGAATTCTCCCACTTTGTCGGACGCCCGACGGTTACTCTTGTCGTCACACTAATCCCGACGGGCAGCACGGTGCGGAAACAATAGTCGGGCCGCACCGGCCTGACAAAGGAAAAAGGCGCGCCCCGCAGGGACGCGCCTGTCCTTGCCCGCAAGGCAGGCCGATCTCAGAAATGGATCGTCAGGTCGGTGGTCAGGCGCCAATCGAAGACCGAGGACTCGCTGCCCGGAACGCCGTTGATATCGTTTTCGATCAGGTTCTTCTCGGCCGCCAGGCCGAAGATCGCGTTCTCGGAGAAGCGATAGCGGAAACCTGCCGCAACGGTCAGCGTCTCGTCCGGATCGTCCGCCCCGATGTCGAAGAGATCGGCGCCGGTCAGGTTGTCCAGCGGACCCGCGGGGATCCGGTTGCCGCCGTCGATCGGGATGATGGCGTTGGCTTCCAGCAGCGGGAAGAAGCCCGGCGCGATCTCGTGGTCCACATGGACATGGGCGTGCACGTAGCTCCAGTTGTCGTTCGACATGGCAATCTGCACCCCGATGGAGCCCTGCACCTGCGTGCCGCCTTCATAGAGCTTGGCGCCCGAAGCGAAGAGATCCAGATAGCCGTTGCCGGTGCCGTTCAACTCGATATTGCCCAGCGGCGAGTTGGTGTCGATATTGCCCACCGGCAGAGTATAACGCGCGCCGACCGTAACGATCTCGCCATCCGACGGGTTGCTGTAGATCGCGTATTTCAGGCCCGCGGTGAGATCGTTGAAACCGTCCGTATCGGTCAGCACGCCGTCGAAATTCAGGTCGCTGTAGCCGTCGGTCGTCGCGATCAGGCCCAGCCGGTCGCTGAAGGCATAGCGGATCTGCGCCGCGATCACGTTCACCTCGCCACCGCCGGTCAGGAAGTCGCTGGGGATCTCGTGATAGGCGTAGATCGGCTTGAGTTCGGTGGTGATGAACGGGGTCTCGTTCAGCGTCGGATGCGTCACCGGCGGCACGTAGCGCGAGAAGCCGCCAGCCCCGAAGGACCCTTTCTGCGCCGCGCCGAGCAGTCCTTGCGCCGCAGCCGGCGCCGCCGTCAGGGCGGTCGCCGCAAGCGCCACGGCGGATACATGCGCGAGAAGCCTTTTTGTCTGTGCCATTTCACTGGTCTCCATCAGTTACCTTGTCCCTCCGACGCGCGAGTCGTTCGGCGCGCCGATCGCCGGCATCAAGATCACCAAACGGGACCGGAAACTTTGATCTGGATCACGATTCGCCACCGCTGCGTGATCGTTGCATTTCTGCCACCGGCGCAGGCACGGGCGCCGGTGGCGGGCATGCCTGCCTCAGTAGCGGTACTGGTCGGCCTTGAACGGGCCATCCGGGCCGACACCGATATAGTCGGCCTGTTCGGCGGACAATTTCGTGAGCCTGGCGCCGACCTTAGCCAGATGCAGGCTGGCCACCTTCTCGTCCAGGTGCTTGGGCAGCACATAGACCTCGTTGCGATAGGTATCGCCCCGCGTGAACAGCTCGATCTGCGCCAGCACCTGGTTGGTGAAGGAGGCGCTCATCACGAAGGACGGATGCCCGGTGGCGTTGCCGAGGTTCAGGAGCCGTCCCTGGCTGAGCAGGATCATCCGGTTGCCCGAAGGCAACTCGATCATGTCCACCTGGTCCTTGATGTTGGTCCATTTGTGGTTCTTCAGCGCGGCCACCTGAATCTCATTGTCGAAATGGCCGATATTGCCGACGATCGCCATGTCCTTCATCTCGCGCATATGCTCGATGCGGATCACGTCCTTGTTGCCGGTGGTGGTGATGAAGATATCCGCGTCGCGGACCACGTCCTCCAGCAGCACCACCTCGAACCCGTCCATCGCCGCCTGCAGCGCGCAGATCGGATCGACCTCGGTCACCTTCACCCGCGCGCCCGCACCGCGCAGGCTCGCGGCCGAGCCCTTGCCCACGTCGCCATAGCCGCAGACCACGGCGACCTTGCCGGCCATCATCGTGTCGGTTGCGCGGCGGATGCCGTCCACCAGGCTTTCCTTGCAGCCGTACTTGTTGTCGAATTTCGACTTGGTGACACTGTCATTGACGTTGATGGCCGGAAACGGCAGTTGCCCCTTCTCCATCATCTTGTAGAGCCGGTGAACGCCGGTGGTGGTCTCCTCCGAGACGCCCCTGATCATGTGGCGCTGTTTCACGAACCAGCCGGGGCTTTCGGCCATGCGCTTGCGGATCTGCGCGAAAAGCGCCTCCTCCTCCTCGCTGGTGGGCGTCTCGATCAGGTCGGTCTCGCCCTCCTCGACGCGGGCGCCCATCAGGATATAGAGCGTCGCATCGCCGCCATCGTCGAGGATCATGTTCGCGCCGCCCTCGGGAAACTGGAAGATGCGGTCGGCATAGTCCCAGTATTCCTCCAGCGTCTCGCCCTTGATGGCGAAGACCGGCGTGCCGCCTGCCGCGATCGCCGCCGCGGCATGGTCCTGGGTGGAATAGATGTTGCACGACGCCCAGCGCACATCCGCCCCCAGCTCCACAAGCGTCTCGATCAGCACGGCGGTCTGGATCGTCATATGCAGCGAGCCCGCGATCCGCGCGCCCTTGAGCGGCTTGGCCGCGCCGTATTCCTCGCGCAGCGCCATGAGGCCCGGCATTTCCGTTTCGGCGATGTCCAGCTCCTTGCGGCCGAACTCGGCAAGCGCGATGTCTTTTACGATATAGTCCTTGGCCATCCGGGGGCTCCGTCACGATGCAATCGGTTCAAGGGCACTTAGCACTGCGCCCCCGTGACGGCAACTCCCGCGGGGCGGTGGTCAGCTGGGTGTATCGGTCGGCACCGGGGTCGCCGGTTTCTGGTGCCAGTTCGTGCCGGCGGCGATGACGCAGGAGATCCCGTCGGGCCGGGTCATCAGCACAGTGAACGTGCCGCTCTCCGGGGCGCTCCAGATCTCGATATACTGGGTTTCGCTCTGCAACCCGGCGGCGGTCAGTTCCTCCGCGAAATGCCCCGAGAGGCGCTCCACGATTCGCTCACGGTAGCCGCAGGACATTTGCGCCAGCGCCGGCGGGGCGGTCGCGGCGATACCGAACACCATAGCAGCGGTGAAGATACGCTTGAACATGGCAGTCTCCTTTTCTGTTTGCCTGTATTTCACATATCGGCACTGCGGCCCCGCGCTCCAAAGCAAACCCGCACACGCGGATGTGAACAGGTATGCACGGGCGGATTTACAGGCGCGTGTCATGGGGTTAGGCAGGGCGCAACCGACTGCTCCATGAGACGGATGGCCGCCCATGCCCAAGGAACCCCGTGCCTGGCAACGCATGCTCTCGGGCCGGCGACTCGACCTGCTCGACCCCACGCCGGTCGATATCGAGATCGAGGATATCGCCCACGGCCTTGCATTCGTGGCGCGCTGGAACGGACAGACCTGGGGGGATCATCCCTATTCCGTGGCCGAACATTCTCTGCTGGTGGAACAGATATTCACCCGCCTCGCCCCCGCCGCCCCGGTGCGCTGGCGGCTGGCGGCGCTGCTCCACGACGCGCCGGAATACGTCATCGGCGACATGATCAGCCCGGTGAAGGCCGCCATCGGACCCGGCTATGGCGAACTCGACGCGCGCCTGACCGCGGCGATCCACCTGCGCTTCGGGCTGCCCGCAAGCCTGCCGGCCGCGGTCAAGAAACAGATCAAGCGCGCCGACCGCATCTCCGCCTGGCTGGAGGCGACCCAGATCGCGGGCTTCAGCCAGGCCGAGGCCAACCGCTTCTTCGGCCGCCCGCGCACCGCGCTGACCGAGAGCCTGCGCATCACCCTGCGCCCGCCGGCCGAGGTGCGCCGCGCCTACATGCACCGCTTCCAGGCCCTGATCGCCGCGCATTGACCCCCGGCTTGCTCTGGTTGAAATATTCCCGCCGGAGGCACGCGCCCGCCAGGGCGCAGAACAAAGACCTGGCGCGGCACGCGCCGCTGGCGGGCCGCGTCCGCTCAGGGCGCGGCGAAATCGCTGCGGGCATAGCCCTGGATATAGAGCAGCGCCGTCAGATCGCCGTGATTGATCCGGATGTCGCATTGCGCAGCGACGGCGGGCTTGGCATGGAGCGCGACGCCCGCGCCGGCCGCCTCCAGCATGGCCAGATCGTTCGCGCCGTCCCCCACCGCCATGACCTCGGCATGCGCAAGACCCAACCGGGCGGAGATCTCGCGCAGCGCCGCCAGCTTGGCGTCACGGCCCAGGATCGGGCGGGCGACATCCCCGGTCAGCCGGCCTTCCGCGATCTCCAGTCGGTTGGCGCGATGCTCGTGGAAGCCCAACCGCGCCGCGACGTGGCCGGTGAAGGCGGTGAACCCGCCGGAGACGAGCGCGGTATGCGCCCCCGCCGCGCGCATCGTCGCCAGCAATTCCGGCCCGCCCGGCGTGAGCGTGATCCGCCGCTCCAGCACGCGTCCGATCGCGGCCTCCTCCAGCCCCGCCAGCAGGGCCACGCGCTCCAGCAGCGCGGCCTCGAAATCGAGCTCGCCGCACATCGCCCGCGCCGTGATCCCGGCCACATGCGCGCCGACGCCGGCCTCCACGGCCAGTTCGTCGATGCATTCCTGGCCGATCATGGTGCTGTCCATATCCGCCAGCAGCAGCCGCTTGCGCCGTCCCTCGGCGGGCTGGACAACCAGGTCCACACCCTGAGCCTGCAGGTTCTCCCAGACGTCCCAGCGATTTTCCGGCACGGCCGCCAGCGGGAACTCCGCCGCGACATCGGGGGCGAGCCAGTCAATCGTACCGCCGCCCCAGGCATTGCGCAGCGCCTCCACCAGCGCGACGTCGAGACGCGGCGTCGCGGGATTGCTCAGAAGCGTGGCGATCTGCATGGCATATCCATCTTGGTGGGCATTTTGGCCGGGTCCCCCGTGTCGCATTCCTGGCGCGATGCGACGCATTAAAGCAGTTTTCCCGCTTGCGCCAGCCCCGCAACAGGCCTATGCCCATCCGTGGGACACCCCTCCCCAACGAGGGGCGAATATCTGGAAGGATATCCAATGACGGATGACAAGACCCCGGCCGCGCGGCCGGCAAACCCGCGTTTTTCTTCAGGCCCTTGCGCCAAACCCCCCACATTCTCGCTGGACCGGCTCGCCGAGGCACCGCTCGGCCGTTCGCACCGCGCCGCGGTCGGCAAGGCCCGGCTCAAGGCCGCGATCGACGGTACGCGCGAAATTCTCGGCATTCCCGATGACCACCGCATCGGCATCGTGCCCGCTTCCGATACCGGGGCGGTGGAAATGGCGATGTGGAACCTGCTGGGCGAGCGCCCGGTCGAGATGCTGGCCTGGGAAAGCTTCGGGGCCGGCTGGGTGACCGACGCGGTCAAGCAGCTCCGGCTCGACGCGCGGGTGCATGAGGCCGATTACGGCCACCTGCCCGACCTCTCGGCGGTGGATTTCAACCGCGACGTGGTCTTCACCTGGAACGGCACCACCTCGGGCGTGCGGGTGCCCAATGGCGACTTCATCCCCGCCGGGCGCGGCGGACTGACGATCTGCGACGCGACATCGGCGGCCTTCGCGCAGCGCCTGCCCTGGGACAAGCTGGATGCGACGACCTTTTCCTGGCAGAAGGTGCTGGGCGGCGAGGCCGCGCATGGCATGATCGTGCTCAGTCCCCGCGCCGTCGAGCGCCTTGAAAGCTACACACCGCCCTGGCCCCTGCCCAAGATTTTCCGCCTCACCAAGAGCGGCAAGCTGATCGAGGGCTTCTTCGAGGGCGCGACGATCAACACGCCCTCGATGCTCGCGGTGGAGGATTACCTGCTGGCGCTCGACTGGGCACGCTCGGTCGGCGGGCTGGAAGGGCTGCGCGAACGCGCCAACCGCAACCTGGCGGTGGTGCAAGGCTTCGTCGCGGCGCATGACTGGATCGCCTTCCTGGCCGAGGCGCCCGAGACGCGGTCCAACACCTCGGTCTGCCTGAAATTCACCGATCCGCGCATCGGCGACGGTGCGGCCTTTGCCAAGGCGGTCGCCAAACGCCTGGAGGCCGAGGGCGTGGCCTTCGATATCGGCGCCTACCGCGACGCGCCGCCGGGCCTGCGCATCTGGTGCGGTGCAACGGTGGAGGAGTCCGATCTTCAGGCATTGATGCCCTGGATCGACTGGGCCTTCAGCGCCGAGATCGCGGCCACCTCGCAAGCCGCCTGAGCCGCCGGGCCCGCAGCCCGGACGGACGCAGATCCACCCCGCGGGGCGTGCCGCCGCCCGCCCCGCCGCTCAGAACATTCCTGCAAGGACCACAGACATGGCACCCAGAGTACTCGTCTCCGACAAGCTGTCGGAAACCGCCGTCCAGATTTTCCGCGACCGCGGCATCGCCGTGGATTTCGAACCCGGCCTGGGCAAGGACAAGGACCGGCTGGCCGAAGTGATCGGCCGCTATGACGGGCTCGCGATCCGCTCCGCCACCAAGGTGACGGAAAAACTGCTCGCGCGCGCGGACAACCTGAAGGTCGTCGGTCGCGCCGGAATCGGCGTCGACAACGTCGACCTGTCGGCCGCGTCCAAGAAGGGCGTCATCGTGATGAACACGCCCTTCGGCAACTCGATCACCACCGCCGAGCACGCGATCAGCCTGATGATGGCGGTGGCACGCCAGATCCCGGAGGCCAATGCCTCCACACATGCAGGGAAATGGGAGAAGTCGCGCTTCATGGGCGTCGAGTTGACCGCCAAGACCCTGGGCGTGATCGGTGCCGGCAATATCGGCTCCATCGTCTGCAACCGTGCGCAGGGGCTGAAGATGAAGGTTATCGCCTACGATCCGTTCCTCGGCGAGGAGCGCGCGGCGAAACTGGGCGTGGAGAAGGTGGAACTCGACGACCTGCTAGCGCGCGCCGATTTCATCACGCTCCACGTGCCGCTGACCGACAAGACCCGCGGCATCCTGGACGCCGACGCGCTGGTGCGCACCAAGCCCGGCGTGCGCATCATCAACTGCGCGCGCGGCGGACTGGTGGACGAGGCCGCGCTGGCCGAGGCAATCCGTTCGGGCCATGTGGCGGGTGCGGGCTTCGACGTCTTCGAGGTGGAGCCCGCGACCAACAGCCCGCTCTTCGGGCTGCCCAATGTCGTCTGCACCCCGCATCTGGGCGCCGCCACCACCGAGGCGCAGGAGAACGTGGCGCTCCAGGTGGCCGAGCAGATGTCGGACTACCTGCTCAAGGGAGCGGTGTCGAATGCCATCAACATGCCCTCGATCAGCGCCGAGGAGGCGCCGCGCCTGACGCCCTGGGTCAAGCTGGCCGGGCATCTGGGCGCCTTCGTGGGGCAGCTCACCGACGAGCCGATCAAGGCGATCAACCTGCTCTATAACGGCTCGGTCGCGGAGATGAACACCGAGGCGCTCAACGCCGCGGCGGTGGCCGGCATCATGCGTGCCACCAATCCCGATCTCAACATGGTCTCGGCCCCGGTCGTGGCCCGCGACCGCGGCATCGAGGTGTCCACCACCACACAGGAGAAGACCGGCGTCTTTGACGCCTATATCAAGCTGACCGTCGTCACCGAGGACCGGGAACGCTCGATCGCGGGCACGGTCTTTTCCGACGGCAAGCCGCGCTTCATTCAGATCAAGGGCATCACCATCGACGCCGAGATCGGGCCGCATATGCTCTATACGACCAACCGCGACGTGCCCGGCATCATCGGCGCGCTGGGCAAGACGATGGGCGAGGGGGGCGTCAACATCGCGAATTTCACCCTGGGCCGCTCGTCGGTCGGGGCCGACGCGATCGCGCTGCTTTATCTCGACGAACAGCCGCCAGCGCCGGTGCTCAAGGCGCTCGGCGATACCGGGCTCTTCCAGTCCGTGCGCCCCTTGCAGTTCGAGGTGAACTGACCCTCAAGGCGCGCCCGTGGCGGACCAAGGGAGCCTCCGGCGGGGATACTTGAAGCAAGAAGAAGGGGCGGGCGCATCTCCGCCCCTTTTTGCTGCGCACGGGCTTGGCGGTTGCCTGTGCGCGAGGCGGCGCTAAGCTGCCCGGCAGTGTCCCTGTCCGGAGAGTATCCATGCGCCTCCTGCCCTGTCTCGCCACCCTTCTGATCGCCGGCGCGCCCGTCCATGCGGAGGGCAAATGCGGCGGGGATTTCGGCCGTTTCGTGTCGGAACTGAAGGCCGAGGCGGTCGCGCGCGGCCATGCGAGGGCCACGGCGGAACGATTTTTCTCGGGCGTGCGCCGCGATCCCGCAGTGATCCGCGCGGACCGGTCGCAGGGCATTTTCCGGATGTCCTTCCTGGATTTCTCGCGCCGGGTGATCAGCGCGAACCGGATGGAGCGCGGCCGCCGGAACGCCCGGCGCCACGATGCGGTCTTCAATGCGATCGAGCGGCGCTTCGGCGTGCCGCGCGGCGTGCTGCTGGCATTCTGGGCGCTGGAGACCGATTACGGCGCCGTGCAGGGCGATTTCAACACGCTGAACGCGCTGGCGACGCTGGCGCATGACTGCCGCCGCCCGGCGCTGTTCCGGCCACAGATATTCGCGGCGCTGACGCTCTACGAGAGCGGCGATTTCGACCCTGCGCGCACCACCGGTGCCTGGGCGGGGGAGATCGGCCAGGTGCAGATGCTGCCCGAGGATCTGCTGAACCTGGGCATCGACGGCGATGGCGACGGCCATGTGCGCCCCAAGACCAGCGCCGCGGATGCGCTGATGACCGGCGCCAACATGCTGCGCAACCTGGGCTGGCGCGCGGGCGAGCCGTGGCTGCAAGAGGTCGTCGTGCCGCGCGACCTGGACTGGCGCAAATCCGGCCTCGACCGGCAGTTCGCCGTGTCGGACTGGGCCCGGATGGGGGTGCGGGGGCGCAGCGCCGCACTGCCCGTGGGGAACCTGCCCGCATCGCTCCTGCTGCCGCAGGGGCGCAAGGGGCCGGCCTTCCTCGCCTATCCGAATTTCCGGGTCTATTTCGAATGGAACAAGAGCTTCGTCTATGTCACCACGGCGGCCTATTTCGCCACGCGGCTGTCGGGCGCGCCGGTCTATGACGCGGGCAATCCCGATCCGGGGCTCTCGGGCGCGCAGATGGAGGCGCTGCAACGCAAGCTCAAGGCGCGCGGGCATGACGTGGGCGGGATCGACGGCATCCTCGGCGCCAAGACCCGCGAGGCGGTGCAGCGCGAACAGATACGGCTCGGCCTTCCGGCCGATGCCTGGCCCACGCGGGCACTGCTGGAGGCGTTGTGAAACCGTCCTTCCGTTTCGGCGTGCTGGCGAATTCGCGCCGCGATGCCGCGCCCATACCGGATTGGTGGCCCATGCCGCGCCAACCGAGACGCGCCGTACTTTCGCATCCGGCTGCGACGTGCCGAATGGTATTGCTCATGAACCTCGGTGCCGTTCAGAACCGGCCCTTCGTAGCAGCCATGCCGGACGGTGGCGGTGCGGGACTTTTCTGCCGTTCGCTGCGGTAACAAAAAATGGCTGGGTTTGGCTAGGGTCAGGACCCATTGATTTCAGCCGAGCATCGTGATTCACCGCCTGAAAACAGAGCGGTGACATGTCTGATCTTTACTGGCTGAGCGACGCGCAGATGGCGCGTCTGGAACCCTATTTTCCG
>NZ_QEYE01000033.1 GCF_003122205.1 Maritimibacter sp. 55A14 | reverse complement strand
ATGTTCGGTAGGCTCAAAGACTGGCGACGGGTCGCAACCCGATATGACCGATGCCCGAAGGTATTCCTCTCCGCCATCGCACTCGCCGCAACCGTCATCTATTGGCTATGAGTCCTGACCCTAGCCACCTATCCTTCCAGATCACCTTTCGGTTTCCCGCGGTCAGGCAACACCCCCCGCCTCTTTCCCCGCCGCGATCTGCGGCTATACTGCCGGCCAGAGCAGCGCCCGCAGGGACAAAGCATGGCAGGCAAGACCGACGCGCCCCCCTCCTGTACCGTCTGCGCCGTCGCGCAGGCTGGGCGGCTGCAATATGAGGCCGTGCTCTTCGCCGCCTCGTTCCGCGCCGCCAATCCCGATTTTGCCGGACGGCTGGTCTTCATGGAGCCGCAGCCGGGGCCGCGATGGGACCGCGACCCGCGCATCGCGCCCCATGTCCGCGCGCTGCTGGAGCAGGAGTTCGGCGCCGAGATCGCGCCGTTCGAGAGCACCGTCTTCGGCGCCGACTACCCCTACGGCAACAAGATCGAGGGGCTGGCCGCCCTGCCCGCGCGCATGCCCTTCGTCTTCTTCGACACCGACACGCTCTTCCTCGACAGCCTGGCGCGCGTGCCCTTTGATTTCGACCGCCCGACCGCCTCGATGAAGCGCGACAACACCTGGCCGGAAATCCAGCTCTACGGCCCCGGATACACGGCGACGTGGAAGTCGCTCTACCGCAAGTTCCGGCTGAAATTCGAAACCTCGCTGGACCCGACCCAGCCCGACGAGCATTGGGAGCGGTATCTCTATTTCAACGCCGGCTGGTTCTTCCATTCCGACCCGCAGAAATTCCACCGCTATTTCCTGAAATACAGCCGGGAGATCCGCGACGCGCCGCCGCCGGAACTGGTCTGCCAGTCGCTCGACCCCTGGCTCGACCAGATCGCACTGCCGCTGGTCATCCACCGGCTGGGCGGCGGGCGCGACACGATCCCGCGCGGGCTGCTGGACGGCGCGGTGAGCTGCCACTGGCGGGTGCTGCCGCTGCTCTATGCGCGCGAATCCGACCGCGTGGTGGAGGTGCTGGAGCGCGTGGCCGCGCCCAACCGCGTCAAGAAGGTGCTCAAGGAACACGAGGCCTTCAAACGCATGATCTACCAGCGCCGCGGCCACAAGGTCCGGGCGCTTTTCGACCGCGACAACCTCCCGCGCCGCGAACAGGCGATCCGCAACCGCATCAAGAAAGAGAATTTCTGGATGCGCTGAGCCGCGGGCTCAGACCAGCGCCATGATCCGGGCCGGCCCGCCCGAACCGCCACGGTGCTTGGGCGCGCCAACAATCAGCGTCGCGCCGCCGGCCGGAACCTGATCGAGATTGGCGAGGTTTTCGATCCCGTAGCGGTTGGTCGGCAGCCAGGCGTAATGGGTGTCGAAGCTCTGGCTCGCCCCGATATCGAGCGACAGCGTGTCCGTGGCGAGGGCGATCGCGCCGGTCTCCTCGATCAGCATCTGCGCGGCCTCCACATGGAAGCCGGGATAATGCTGCACGCCATCGTCATCGGCGCCGCGGAATCCCGGCCCGCCGAGCCGCGCCTGCCAGCCCGAGTTGAGCGCCACGCAGGCGCCCTGCGGGATCTCGCCATGTGCCGAAATCCAGGCCCTCAGGTCGTCGGGCGTCAGCGTCGCGTCGGCATCAGCGTCGGCCTTCTCGCGGATATCGACCACGCAGAGCGGGCAGATCAGGTTTTCCACCGGGATCTCGTGCACGGCCCGCCCGTCGGCCGAGAAATGCAGCGGCGCATCCACATGGGTGCCGGTATGCTCGTTGACCGTCATCGAGAACAGGTTGAAGCCGTTTTCGGCAAAATCGAACTCCTTGCTCATCGCGATGCCGGGCTTGGCGAAATAGGTCGGGAAATCGGCGTCGACCACATGGGTCATGTCGACCACGCTCTGCGCGCCTTGCGCCAGCGCCGGCAACGCCCCCGCCCCCAGCCCCGCACCGGCCACCACCGCCGCGGGCGCAGCCTTGAAGAGGTCGCGGCGCGACAGCATCCGCCGCTTGACGTTCTCGATCACGCAATGATCACACATGGTCCTGACCCTCCATCCGATTGCATCAGGAGATCAGCCTACACCCAACCTGCGCGGGCGCCAAATGCCGGGATCAGAGCAGGATCACCGCCGCCAGCCCGAGGAAGGCGAAGAACCCCACCACGTCGGTCACTGTGGTCACGAACGGCCCCGAGGCCAGCGCCGGGTCGATGCCGAACCGGTCCAGCAGGATCGGGATCACGATCCCGCCCAGCGCCGCGGCCACCAGCGTCATGACCATCGCGAGCGCGATCACCACGCCCAGCATCGGTTGCCCAAACCAGAGCACTGCCACCACCGCCATGATCATCGCGAAGGCCCCGCCATTGAGCAGCCCCACGACCGCCTCGCGCCGGACCACCCGCCAGAGGTTCGACCCGGTCAGGTCCTTGGTGGCCAGCGCGCGCACCGCCACGGTCATCGACTGGGTTCCGGCATTTCCGCCCATCGAGGCCACGATCGGCATCAGTACGGCCAGCGCCACGAACACCGCGATCGTGTCCTCGAATTGCGCGATTACGACCGAGGCCAGGATCGCGGTGATCAGGTTGACGAAAAGCCAGGTGAACCGGCCCCGTGCGGTTTCCCAGACCCGGTCCGACAGGCTGCTGTCGCCCACGCCGGCGAGGCGCAGGATGTCCTCTTCGGCCTCCTCGTCGAGTACGATCATCGCGTCGTCGATGGTGATCACGCCCACCAGCCGCTCTTCGGCATCGACGACCGGCGCGGAAATCAGGTGGTACTGGTTGAAGGCATAGGCCACGTCCTCGGTGCTCTGGGTCACCGGGATGGTGCGGAAATCCTCGTCCATGATCTCCGAAAGCGGCGTGGCGCGCGGCGAGGCCATGAGCTGGCCCAGCGACACCTGCCCCAGGACGCGCTGGCGCGGGTCGACCATCATCACGTGATAGAACCGCTCCGGCAGTTTCTCCTGTGCGCGCATGTAGTCGATGGCGTCGCCCACCGTCCAGAAGGTCGGCGCCATCACCAGTTCGCGCTGCATCAGACGCCCGGCGGTGTCTTCGGGATAGCTCAGCGCCTGTTCGACGGCGACCCGGTCAGCCTCTTCCAGCGCGCCCAGGATGATGCCCTGCTGAGGTGCCTCCAGATCCTCGACCAGATCGACCACGTCGTCGGATTCCAGCCCGCGCACCGCCGCGCTCAACACGTCGGGCGGCAGGTACTCGATCACCTCCTCGCGCAGGCTCTCGTCCAGATCCGAGAGCACCTCGCCGTCGATTGCGGTGGGCCAGAGCGCCAGGAGCTCGCGCCGCTCGCTGCTGCCGATCTGTTCCAGAAGGTCCGCGATATCGGCGGCGTGGAACGGCTCCAGCAGTTCCGTCAGGCCCTCCAGGTCGGCGTTTTCCACCGCCTCAAGGATCTGGTCCACCTTGCGGTTGTCCAGCACATAGGCGTCGTCGGCGTAGCCGTCCTCGTCGGCCTGCGTTTCCTGATCGAGCGGCTCCTCGGTCATCGCGGCCTCCCTCGTGCTGCGCCCTGCCCCGGTTTCGCAGCCACCTTAGCGAAGCGCCTGCCGGAGCAACAGGCCGGAACCGGCACGGCGGGCGGAATTTATGGCATCGAAAGAAGGCGCATCCTGCATTTCCGCAAAGCAACCGGCGGCACGATCCGTTAGGTTGGCGCACGACACCGCAAAGGACCCTGCCCATGCCGCCGCGCACCTTGATCCTCGGCCAGACGCTGGCCTTCACCGACGACCCGTTTCAGGTCGGGATCGAGGCCGCCACCCGCTTCGACGGGCGCGGAGGCGTGCTGGTGGAGGATGGGCGGATCGCCGATCTGGGCGGCGCCGAGGATCTGCGCCACCGCCACCGCGATGCAGAGGTGCGGGACATGGGCAAGGCCCTGATCCTGCCGGGTTTCGTGGACGCCCATGCACATTATCCGCAGACCGCGATGATCGCGAGCTGGGGCAAGCGGCTGATCGACTGGCTCAACGACTATACCTTCCCCGAGGAAATGCGTTTCGCCGATCCGGACCATGCCGCACACATCGCGGCGCGCTACCTGGACCTGCTGCTGGCGCACGGGACGACCACCGTCTCGTCCTATTGCACGATCCACCCCGGCTCCGCCGAGGCGCTTTTCGAGGCGGCCGAGGCGCGCGGGATGCGCATCGTCGCGGGCAAGACCTGCATGGACCGCAACGCGCCCGAGGGCCTGCGCGACACGCCGCAATCGGCCTATGACGACAGCAAGCGCCTGCTGGAGAAATGGCACGGGCGGGGGCGGCTGGGTTATGCGATCACGCCGCGCTTCTCGCCCACTTCGACGCCCGATCAGCTTGCCGCGCTGGGCGCGCTCTGGGCCGAGCATCCGGAATGCCTGATGCAGACGCATCTCAGCGAACAGACCGACGAGATCGAATGGGTGCTGGGCCTCTTCCCCGGCGCGCGTGATTATCTCGACACCTACGAGCAATTCGGCCTGTTGGGCGGGCGCGGCGTCTACGGCCACGCGATCCACCTGACCGACCGCGAGCGCGCACGGCTGGCGGAAACCGGCGCGGGCCTCGTCCATTGCCCGACCTCCAACACTTTCATCGGATCGGGGCTTTTCGACATGGGCCGCGCAGTGGCCGAACGCCAGCGCGTAGGGCTGGCCACCGATACCGGCGGCGGGTCGTCCTTCTCAATGCTGCGCACCATGGCCGCGGCCTACGAGATCGGCCAGCTTGCGGGCACACCGATTCACCCGGCCGAGCTTCTGTGGCTGGCGACCGGGGGCGCAGCGCGGGTTCTGCATCTTGAGGACCGGATCGGGCGGCTGGCGATCGGGGCGGAGGCCGATCTGGTGGCGCTTGACCTTGCTTCCACGCCAGCCATCGCGCAGCGCGCGGCCGAGGCCGGGACGCTGTGGGAGGCGGTCTTTCCCACGATCATGATGGGCGACGACCGCGCGGTCGCGCAGGTCTGGGTCGCCGGGCGAGCGGTCGGCTGACCAAGAGCCTCAGCAGGCCCGCGCGCCCAGCACCATCACCCAGATGTCGCCGGCTTGCGCGAGCCCGTATTCGCGCGCCTTGGGATTAAGCATGTTTGCCCTGTGGGGCGGCGAGTTCATCCACCAACGCACCGCGCCGCGGGCGCCGTCACGACCCTTGAACCAGTTCTCCGCCGCCCAGCAGTAGCGGTAGCCGCCGGCGCGCAGGCGCTGTTGCAGCGTTCCGCCATCCGGGCTGACATGGGAGAGGTATCCGCGCTGCCGCATGTCCTCGGCATGGCCGCGGGCGATGCGCTGCAAATGCGCCGATGATTTGAGCGCCCGCACACCGCGCTGTCCGCGCAGTTCGTTGAGCCGCGCCGTGGTGTCGCGTTGGCCCGCGACCTCGACCGGCGGGGGCACCGCGCCGCCCGAGGACGAGCCGGACGGCACCGGCACCGGGACGACCGCAAAACAGCCCGCCAGGGACAGAAAGACAAGGAGGGGGATCGAACGCAGGATCATATGACTTCTTCAGGTTGCGACACGCGCAATCCTAGAGCGACCTTCCATTGAGTTGCAACTCATGGCCACTTGCGGTCACGGGCACGTTTGGTGCCGGGCCGCGCGCCCTCCAGCCCGTTGGGGCGGCTTAGCGATCGCGTGGCGGCATTAGGTCTCGATTCCGCGCGTGGGCATCCGTCGAACCTGCGCTACGGGCCATCACCGTATCGCGTCAGGGTTTCGGAACCTGACCCCAGGACGGACCCGCGCGCACAGCCATGTGCCTCACCGCGTGGCGCGCGGGGCGGTCCCCGACCCCGGCCTCCTACCCGGCCAGCCGCGCGGCGAGCCGGTTCTGACGCGCGACGGTGTCGGTCAGGTCGATGGTCGTCAGGCGCCCATCGGCCACGATCCGGCGCCCCTCGACAAAGAGATCGCGCACGCGCTGCGGCCCGGCCAGGAGCAGCGCGGCCGGATCCCAGCTACCCGCGCTCTCGATGCCCGAGACATCCCAGAGCGCCAGATCGGCGCGGAAACCCGCCGCGATCTGCCCGCAATCGTCGCGCCCCAGCACCGCCGCTCCGCCCCGCGTGGCCAGCGCCAGCGCGTCCCGTGCGCTCATTGCGTCGGCGCCGCGCGCCACCCGTTGCAGGAGCATCGCCTGACGCGCCTCGGCGGCCAGGTTGCCGCTGTCGTTGGAGGCCGATCCGTCGACCCCCAGCCCCACCGGCACGCCCGCATCGAGCATCGCACGCACGGGCGCGATGCCCGAGCCGAGCCGGCAATTGGAACAGGGACAATGCGCCACCCCGGTGCGCGAGCGCGCGAAAAGCCCGATCTCTCCCGCGTCGAGCTGCACGCAATGGGCATGCCAGACATCCGGCCCGGTCCAGCCAAGGTCCTCGGCATATTGCCCCGGCCGACAGCCGAACTGCGCCTCGCTATAGGCGACATCCTCGGCATTCTCGGCCAGGTGGGTGTGCAGCATCACCCCCTTGTCGCGCGCCAGGAGCGCCGTGTCGCGCATCAGCTCGCGGCTGACCGAGAAGGGCGAGCACGGCGCCACGCCCACCCAGATCATCGCGCCCGGCGCGGGGTCGTGGAAGGCGTCGATCACCCGGATGCAGTCCTCCAGGATATCCGCCTCGCGCTCCACCAGAGCGTCGGGCGGCAGGCCGCCCTGGCTCTCGCCGATGGACATTGCCCCGCGGGTGGGATGAAAGCGCAGCCCGACCTCGCGCGCCGCGTCGATCGTGTCGTCGAGCCGCGCGCCGTTGGGATAGAGATAGAGGTGGTCCGAGCTCAGCGTGCAGCCCGAAAGCGCCAGTTCCGCCAGCCCGGTCAGGGCGGAGACGCGCATCTCTTCGGGTCCGAAACGCGCCCAGATCGGATAGAGCGTCCGGAGCCAGCCGAAGAGCAGCGCGTCCTGCCCGCCCGGCACGGCGCGGGTCAGCGTCTGGTAGAGATGGTGATGCGTGTTCACCAGCCCCGGCGTCACGACGCAGCCGGTGGCGTCCAGAACCTCGGCCCCCGGCGCCGCGCGGGCGAGGTCCGCACCCACCGCTGCGATCTGCCCAGCGCGGATCAGGATGTCGCCGCCGGCGATCTCGTCCCGCGCGTCGTTCATGGTCAGGACGCATCGCGCGCCCCGGATAAGAATGTCGGTCATGCCGCACCGCTCCGTCAGGTGGACGGCCCCCTTCGGGCGCGTGGTCGCGGCGGCCGACAGAAGGGGGCATCAAGGACTCGGCGGCCACACCCGCCATACCTCAGGCGGGGCGCTGCGCCAAGCCCTTCTCGGGTCAGCGGCTCCAGGGCGACTTGGACGAGGCGTGCGGCGCGGCGCCGGGGGCCAGCGCGTAGCGCACCGGCTTGCGGACCAGACGGCGCGGGACCGTGTTGGTCCAGATCGCCTCCATCTGCGCCTGCCCTTCCGGCGTGCCGATCCCGCGATAGGGGTTGAGGCGGCCTTCGGGATAGGCGCGCTGGTAGCCCTCCGGCACGCGGAGCCGCAACCGCGCGGGGTCCTGCGCGACACGGCCCGAGACAGGCTCGACCCCGCGCTTCAGTGCCGCCTCGCCCCGCGTGCGCGCCACCGCGGCGGGATGCTCGCGCTGCGGACCGCAGCGTATCTTGAACCGCGTGCTGCCCTGCCACATGTAGCGGGTGCTGAGCGGGCTCGCCCCCTTGCAGGCGGCGGCGATCTGCGCGGCGCTGGGTTTGCCGGAAACGGGCGCCGGCGCAGGGGCGGGCGTGGCGGCCGGAACCGGTGCAGGCGCGGAGGCCGCAGCTGTCCGGGGCGCGTCCGGAGCCGTGCCGCAGCGAAGCTTGTAGAGCGTGCCGCCCCGTTTCAGACTTCGGCGCTCGCCCGGAGCCGCCCCCGCGCAGGCGGCGGCAAATTCTGCGCGACCGGGACGCGCGGGCGCGGATTTCGGAGCGGCCTGTGCCGGGACCGTCTGTGCCGGGGCGGCGGCCAGGCTGGGCTTGCGGCCGCAGAGCAACCGGCGCTGCCGGTCCACGCGCGGCACCCAGTTCGTCTCGCCGCCATAGCCCGCGCGCAGGAAGACGCAGCCCCTGCTGTCCACATACTGGCCGCCGGTAAAGCTGGCCGGCGGCCGCTCCGCCGGCCCGTCGACATTGCGGAGCGTTTGCGCCGCACCCGGCGCCGCCACGCCGGATGCGACGCAGGCGGCGATCAGGACCACCCGAAGATACTGCATGACTGCCCTCATTATTATTGAGCGCAGGATGCCGGATTGTTTCGAGTCCGTAAAGAATAAACTGGCTTATTTAGTACCGAACATGCGGTCGCCCGCATCACCTAGTCCCGGAAGGATATATCCCTTGTCGTTCAGCCGCTCGTCCAGCGCCGCCGTGACGATGGGCACGTCGGGATGCGCCTCGGCCATCCGGGCGACGCCTTCGGGCGCGGCGAGCAGGCACAGGAACCGGATGTCGCGCGCGCCCGCTTCCTTGAGCATCGACACCGCGGCAGCCGAGGAATTGCCGGTGGCCAGCATCGGATCGACAACGATCACCCGCCGGTCGGCCAGCTCGGTCGGCACCTTGAAATAGTATTTGACCGGCTGGAGCGTCGCCTCGTCCCGGTAGAGCCCGACGAAGCCCACCCGCGCCGAGGGGATCAGCTCCAGCACCCCGTCGAGCAGCCCGTTCCCGGCCCGCAGGATCGAGACCAGTGCCAGCTTCTTGCCCGCCAGAACCGGGGCCTCCATTTCCATCAGCGGGGTTTCCACCGTGGTCATGGTCAGCGCCAGGTCATGGGTGATCTCATAGGCCAGAAGCTGCGATATCTCGCGCAGGAGCTGCCGGAACACCGCCGTCGAGGTATCCTTCTTGCGCATCAGCGTCAGCTTGTGCTGCACCAGCGGGTGATTGACGATGGTCAGGTGCTCGCTCATCCGGTTTCCTCCAGTGTTTTCAGGATCCGCGCGCGGGTCGCCGCGTCGCAGAAGGCCGCGCGGGCGGCGGTTTCGGTGATCGCCCGGAAATCGGGCTCGTCCCAGCCGAACGTGTCGTGCAGGCGGGTGAATTCGCGGCTCATGTCAGTGCCGAAGAAAGGCGGGTCGTCGGTGGAGACGGTCACCGCCACCCCCGCGTCGCGCAATGCCGCGATCGGGTGGTCCGCCCAGCACGCGACCGCCCCCAGCGCGATATTGGAACCCGGACAAAGCTCGAGCACGATGCCGTCGGCGGCCAGCGTGTCGACCAGCGCAGGCTCGCGCAACGCCGAGAGCGCATGGCCCAGCCGCGCCGGGCGCAGCGCGGCCAGCGTGTCGCGGATCGCCTGCGGCCCGGACCATTCCCCCGCATGGGCGGTCAGCCCCAGCCCGGCCTCGCGCGCGCAGTCGAAGGCCCAGGCGAAATCGGCGGGGCGGCCGGCGGTCTCGTCCCCGGCCAGCCCGAAGCCCACCAGAAAATCCTCGGCCGTCCCGGCAGCGGCTTGGGCGGCGACCCGCGACGCCGCCCGCCCGGCATGGCGCACCGCGGTCGCGATGCCGCGCAGGATCGGGCCGCCCTGCGCCTGCGCCGTCTCGGCGGCCTCGCGGATCGCCGCCAGGTGCTCGCGCCAGGCCGACGGGTCGCCACCGCCGCAGAATTCGGGCGCGATAAACATCTCGGCATATATCACGCCCTGTTCGGCCAGATCCGCCGCCACGACCGCCGTCAGGCGCGCATAATCATCGGGACCGCGCAGGACCGAGGCCGCGGCCTCGTAGACCCGCAGGAAGCCCGCGAAATCCGCAAACGCATAGCCGCCCGAGGCGTCGAAGGCACGGGAGATGTCGATACGCTTCTCCGCCGCCAGCGCGCGGGCCAGGCCCGGCGGCATGGCCCCTTCGAGATGCAGGTGCAGCTCGATCTTGGGAAGGCGGCGCGTCTCCATGGCATCGTGATTAGACCGGACGCGGGGCCGGGTCCAGCCCGCCAAGTGGTGCTCTGCCCAGCAGGTCGCGGCCCGCCGTCCCCGGCGCGACGCCCAGATGGGCCAGCAGGCTCGCCCCCACATCCGCGAAGGCGCAAAGGCCGAGCGTCCCGGCCCCCGCTCCGGCGATCAGTACCGGCACCCGTTCCCGCGTGTGGTCGGTGCCGGCCCAGGTCGGGTCATTGCCGTGATCGGCCGTGAGGCAGAGCAGATCGCAGGGCCGGAGCCGTTGCAGGAGCCCCGGCAGCGCCGCGTCCACACGTTCCAATGCGCGGGCATAGCCCGACACATCGCGGCGGTGACCATAGAGGCTGTCGAACTCCACCAGGTTGGCGAAGACCAGGGCGCGGTCCGGGGCGGTTTCCGCCTGCCGCTCGATCTGGCCCCAGAGCGCGGCGTCGTCGCCCTTTGGCCCCGTCTCGTCGATGCCGCGGCCCGAGAAGATGTCGCCGATCTTGCCCAGCGCCACGGTCCGGCAACCTGCTGCCTGCGCGCGGTCCAGCATGGTCGGCGCAGGCGGCGGCATGGCGAAGTCGCGGCGGTTCGCGGTGCGGGTGAAGCCCGTCTCGGGCGTGCCGGTGAAGGGCCGCGCGATGACGCGGCCCACCCGCATCGCGTGAACCTCAGGCGCCAGCGCGGCGCAGAGCCCCAGCAGCCGGTCCAGCCCGAAACAATCCTCATGCGCGGCGATCTGCAGGACGCTGTCGGCGGAGGTATAGCAGATCGGCCAGCCGCTGCGCAGATGCTCCGCCCCCAGCCGCGCGACGATCTCGGTGCCCGAGGCGTGGCAGTCGCCCAGAATGCCCTCGGTGCCCGCCTCGGCGCAGATCCGCGCCGTCAGTTCGGCGGGAAAGGCGGGCTCTGTATCGGGGAAGACGTGCCAGCGCCAGGGCAGCGGCACCCCGGCCAGTTCCCAGTGTCCGGTGGGCGTGTCCTTGCCGGGCGAGATTTCCGTGGCCGCGCCCCAGCGCCCGCGCGGCTCCGTATCCAGCCCCGGCACCGCCGCGCCCGAGGCCAGCCGCGCCGCCGCCCCCAGCCCCAGCGCATCGAGATGCGGAAGGCGGAGCGGCCCGCTGCGGCCCGCCTCGGCCCGGCCCTCCGCGCAGGCCACCGCGATATGGGCGAGCGTATTGGCGCCGGCATTGCCGTATTCCGCGGCGTCCGGCGCGCCGCCGCAGCCCACCGAATCGAGCACGATGAGAAACGCCCGGCCCATCAGAGCCCCCGCCCGGTCACGCGATCCGCGCCCGGATCAGATCGGCGGGCTCCTCCGGGACGGGGCCGATGGTATAGGCCGCGCGAAGCGTGGCGACGGCGGCCTCGGCGGACGCGGCATCGGCGGCATGGACCAGCGCCAGCGGCGTGTCGGGCGCCACCGAGGTGCCAATGCCGGCCAGGTTGTCGAGCCCTACCGCAGGGTCGATCCTGTCGGTCTCCACCCGCCTTCCGCCGCCCAGCGCGACCACGGCCGCGCCCAACGCGCGGGTGTCTATGGCGGTGACGAAACCGCGCGTCCCGGCCGTCGCCTCGGCCACAACGGGGGCGCGGGCCAGGTGCCTGTCCGGAGCCTCCAGCAGATCGGTCGGGCCGCCCTGCGCGGCAACCATCCGTGCGAACCGCTCCGCCGCTGCGCCGGAGCTCAGGATTTCGGCGATCCGCGCCGCGCCGGCCTCGGCATCTGCGGCCAGACCGCCCAGCGCCAGCGCCTCGCCGCCCAGCGCGACCGTCACATCCCAGAGCCGCGCGTCCACCTCCGCCCCGGTCAGCAGGCCGATCACGTTGGCTACCTCCAGCGCATTGCCCGCCGAACGCGCCAGCGGCTCGTTCATGTCGGTGATGAGCGCGCGAGCCGGGCATCCCGCCCCCTTGGCCCCGTCGACCAGGCAGCGGGCCAGTGCATGGGCGGCATCCTCGTCGACCATGAAGGCACCGGAGCCGCATTTGACATCGAGCACCAGCCCGTCGAGCCCCGCCGCGAGTTTCTTGGAGAGGATCGAGGCGGTAATCAGGTCGAGGCTTTCGACCGTCGCGGTGACGTCGCGCACAGCGTAAAGCCGCCGGTCTGCCGGCGCCAGCCGCGCGCCAGCCCCCGTGATCGCGCAGCCCACGTCGCGGGTCACGCAGGCCAGCGCCGCGGCGTCCAGATCGGTACGGTAGCCCGAAATCGCCTCGAGCTTGTCGAGCGTGCCGCCCGTATGGCCCAGCCCCCGGCCCGAGATCATCGGAACGAACGCCCCGGCCACCGCCAGCGCGGGTGCCAGCACCAGTGAGACCGCGTCGCCGACGCCGCCCGTGGAATGCTTGTCGAGCACTGGTCCCGGCAGATCCCAGTCCAGCACCTCGCCGCTGTCGCGCATCGCACGGGTCAGCGCCACGCGCTCGTCCCCGTCGAGCCCGTTGAGCAGCACCGCCATCGCGAAGGCCCCGGCCTGCGCGTCGCTGACCGCGCCCGAGGCCAGCCCCGTCGCGAACCAGTCGAGCTGCGCTTGCGTCAGCGCCTTGCCGTCGCGCTTGGCGGCGATGATGGCGCGCGCCTCCACTTTCAGCCACGCGCCAGATGGGTGCGCGCGAAGGCGCCGGGCAAGAGCGCGCCCAACGTCGTGCACTCCCGCACGCCTTCGGGACCGGCCAGGAACACAGACAGGCTGGGTCCGGCGAATTCCGCGAGCCGTTGCCGGCAGCCGCCGCAGGGCGTGACCGGATCGGGACTGTCGGCCAGGACCAATACGGCGGCGATGGAACGCTGGCCCGCGGCGACCATCGCGGCGATGGCACCGGTCTCGGCGCAGCAGCCTTCGGGATAGGCGGCGTTCTCGACATTGCATCCGGCGAAAATCTCGCCCGACGCGCTGCGCAGCGCCGCCCCGACGGGAAAGCCCGAATAGGGCGCATGGGCGTTCGCGCGGGCGCGGTGCGCGGCCTGGAAAAGGGCGTCGTCATCAGCGGTCATGCGGCGATCCTGCGCGCAAGCCGGGCGCCGTGCAAGATCCCGCGGGCCGCAGTCAGCACTCCCACCCCTTGCGCTTGCGGTAAAGCGTCGAGGGCGACACGTCGAGCACACGCGCCGCCTTGGGCACGCCGCCATAGCGCGCGATCGTCTCCTCTATGACGAGCTTTTCGATCTCCGCCAGGCTGCGCCCGATCAGCCCGTCGAGCCCCGGCGGCCGAGCCTCGCGCGGCTCGGTGCCGGACTCGACGGCCTCGTCGGCATGCAGCAACTCGATCGGCAACATCTCCTCGGTCACGCGCGGGCCGTCATGCAGCACCACCACATTGCGCAGGACATTGAGCATCTGCCGGACATTTCCGGGCCAGGGAAGCCTGCGGAAGATTGCCTGAACGGCGGGCGACAACCCACTGAAATCGCGACCTTCCTCGGCGGCCATTCGGCCGATCACATGCTCAGCGATCTCGATCACGTCCTCACCGCGATCACGCAGCGGCGGCAGGTGGACCGGCACCACGTGCAGCCGGTAGAAGAGGTCCTCTCGGAAGCGGCCCTTGCGGACCTCGTCCAGCGGGTCGCGATTGGTGGAGCAGATGATGCGCACATCCACCTTGGTCGGGTTGGCGGCGCCGACCGGGTTGATTGTCGATGTCTGGAGGAAACGCAGCAGCTTGGTCTGAAGGTTGAGGTCCATCTCGCAGACCTCGTCGAGAAAGAGCGTGCCGCCATCCGCCGCCGCCGCCGCGCCCAGCTTGTTGGAAATGGCACCGGGGAAAGCGCCGCGCAGGTGCCCGAACACTTCGCTCTCCAGCATGTCGGGCGGGATCGCGCCGCAGTTCAGAGGCACGAATGCCCGGTTGGCGCGGTTTGATAGATCGTGGATAGCCTGCGCGCAGACCTCCTTGCCGGTGCCGCTTTCGCCGGAAATGAAGACCGTGGCCAGCGACCGTCCAATGGAGCTGATCCTGCGGTAGAGTTCCTGCATCTCCGGCGAGGAGCCGATAAAACCGTGAAAATCAACCGGGCCGCCGCCGCTCAGGTCGGGACCGGCGGGCGCGCGCGCCAGGGTGGCTTGCGCATTCTCCACGGCGCTGAGCAGGCGGGTCTCGTCGAAAGGTTTGACCAGGAAATCGTGGGCACCGGCGCGCATCGCCTCCACAGCGCGGTTGATCGAACCATCTGCGGTGATGACGAGGAAGCGCGTCTCGGGGCGTTCTTCAAGGCAGTCGCGCATCAGCGCCAGCCCGTCGCGGTCCGGCAGCATCAGGTCGAGAAGCACGATCGGCGGCTTCAAGGCCTGGAACTGGTCGAGCCCCTCCGCCGCGGTACCTGCAAGCTTCACCTCATGGCCCGCCGCGCGCAGCACCGCCGCATAGACCATCTGCAACGATGGCGTATCCTCGATCAGCAAAAGCGGATGCGGCCCGGTCATTCCGATACGGCCTTTCGCCGCTCCTCCGCGACGACATTCAGCAGCCCGGCGATGCCGGCGAGGCAACGCGCGGCCAGCCGCGGCAGCGCCTCGGTCTCGGCGCGGCGGGCGGCGGCGTTGAGAAGCTGCGCGTCGGCCTGAAGGCCGAGCGCCCCGACGGCGCCCGCCACGGCGACCAGCACATGGGTCTGGGCCCGGCATTCCTCCGCATCGCTGCGCGAGGCCGCGCGGCTCAGGCTGTCGCGCACCGCGCGCAGATCATCCGCGACCTTGCCCAACAACTCCTCGCGCATCTCCGGCCCGGTCATTTCCAGCAGCCCGTCCAAGACGGCGCGGTCCACCAGCACGCCGGATGCGCCCTGTGCCGGGTCGCCGGCGCCGCGGCGATAGAGGCTGCGTTCGTGGAAATCCCTCAGCGCGGTGGCGAAATGCGCGGCATCGGTGATCGGCTTGAAGACGATGCCGTCCGCCCCGGCGTCGTAGATCGTCCGGCGCCAGTCGCGGGTCTCATAGGCGGTCATCGCGACCAGCGGCAGCCGCTCCAGCCCGTCGTGGCGGGCGCGCACGGCCTCGATCACCTCCAGCCCGCTCATGCCCGGCATGTCGATATCCAGAAGCGCCAGATCGAAGCGCTCCTGATCCAGCAGCGCCAGCGCCCGCGCGCCGTCGCCCACGCAGACGACTTCGGCTCCGAGGACATCGAGCATCCGGGCGGCCAGGAAGCGGTTGGTCGCGGTGTCGTCGGCCACCAGCACCCTGAGATCGGCGAGATCGGCCATTCCGGTCGCCGCGTCCGCGGCATTGCCGGCGGGTCCCCGCCAGACGCTGCCGGGCAAGAGGATTTCCACCGCCGCGCCACCGCCGTCGCGGTTCGCCGCCTCCAGACGGCCATCGAGCAGGCCGACCATCTGAGCCACGATGCGCAACCCCAACCCCGGCGCGCCGGGCTCTTCAGGTCCGGGCATGGCCGAGCCGCGCTGCAATCCGTCCATCCAGGCCAGCAAGTCGCGGTCGAAGCCCGGCCCGTCGTCAAAGACCACAAAACACAGATCGTCGTTTTCGCACAGTTCCACCCGCAGACGGACCTTGCCGCGCCGGGTATGCTTCACCGCGTTGGCCAGCAGATTGCCGAGCGCGCGTTCCAGCGCCGTGCGCTCCACCCGGATGACCTGCGGCAGATGCTCCGACAGGTCGAGCTCGAAATCGAGCCCCTTGGCCGCCGCGTGGCCCGTCCAGCGATCCGCCAGCACGGTCAGGAAACGGCACAGATTGGTGTTGCCGGGCTCGCCCTGGCTCAGCGCGACCTCGCCGGGCAGCGCGCGCAAGGCACTGTCCAGCAGCCGCGCCAAGGCTTCGCCGGAACTGCGGACCCGCGACATCTGCAAGCGCCCGGCGGCGTCCAGCGCGGTCTCGTCGATCAGGCGCAATCCGCCGATCACATCCGAAAGCGCAGCGCGGATGTCATGGGTCCAGAGCGCGACACGGTCCCGGCGCTCCGTCGCGGCTGGGGCAAGAGATGCGTCTGCGTCCGCCCGTTTCAACGAATTCTTCCCATAAGCGCAGTTACCACCTGCAAGGTGCCGCAACCCGGCGGCCCGATGCCGGCACGGGTCCGCGGCAGAGACACGATACCTCACCAGCGCGCAGTGTAGGGTGAGCCTTACCTTTTTGTAAAACTCAATCCGGAGCCGGGTGGTCGCCTTCCCCTACGTAACCCCGCCGCACACAGGCGATTGACGCCCTCCCGTGGCGGACATATCCCTTTGCGCAACCAGTCGAGGAAGCCGCCCCATGTCCCTGCGCCACGGCCGTCCCTATCTCGCCATTCCGGGTCCCTCGGTGATGCCCGACCGGGTGCTTGCCGCCATGCACCGCCCCGCCCCCAACATCTATGCAGGCGAACTGGTTGAAACCGTCGCGAGCCTGGTGCCCGATCTTCAGGCGGTGGCGCGCACCGGCGGGAAGGTTGCGATGTATATTTCCAACGGCCACGGCGCCTGGGAAGCCGCGCTGGCCAACACGCTGCGGCGCGGCGACAAGGTGCTGGTACTGGCCACGGGCCGCTTCGCCATCGGCTGGGGCGAGGTCGCGGCGGCGCTGGGCGCCGAGGTGGAGGTGATGGATTTCGGCAATTCCGCGCCCGCCGATCCCGCCCGGCTGGAAGACCGCCTGCGCGCCGATGCCGGGGGCGAGATCCGCGCGGTGCTCTGCACCCATGCCGACACCGCCTCCACCGTGCTCAACGACATCCCGGCGCTGCGCGCGGCGATCGACGCGGCCGGGCATCCCGCGCTCTTCATGGTGGACTGCATCGCCAGCCTTGCCTGCGACCGGTTCGAGATGGATGCCTGGGGCGTCGATCTGATGGTCGCGGCCAGCCAGAAGGGTTTGATGACCCCGCCGGGGCTGGGCTTCGTTTTCTTCGGGCCGCGGGCCGAAGCCGCGCGCGCACGCGCCGAGATGGCCAGCATCTACTGGGACTGGCGCCCGCGCACCGAGCCCGAGATGTTCTATCAGTATTTCGGCGGTACCGCGCCGACCCACCATATCTTCGCCCTGCGCGCGGCGCTGACCATGATCCACGAGGAGGGCATGGACGCGGTCTTCGCCCGCCACGCGCGGCTGGCGCGCGCGGTCTGGGCGGCCTGCGACGCCTGGTCGGCGGCCGGTTCGCTGCGGCTCAACGTCTCCGACCCGGCGCATCGCAGCCATGCCGTGACCTCGGTCGCGTTGCAATCGCCGCACGGTACCGCCCTGCGTGACTGGCTGGAACGCGAGGCCGGCGTGACGCTGGGCATCGGGCTGGGCATGGCGCCGCCGGGCGACCCGGCCTGGCACGGCTTCTTCCGCATCGCTCATATGGGCCATGTCAACGCGCATATGGTGCTGGGCGCGCTGGGCACGATCGAGGCCGGGCTCTGCGCGCTGGGGCTCGACCACGGGCGCGGTGCGCTGGAGGCCGCCGCAACCGCGCTCGTCGACTGAGCGCCGGTCAGCTGCGCTGGATGCGACCGATCCCCAGATTGAGCAGCGCCGCCAGGAACAGCACCACCGGCAGCCCGAAGATCGCCCAGATCACGAAAAAGCCGGAAAACAGGTTCACGAAGGCCATCACCAGAAACGGCCTGGTGAAATCCTCGACCTCGGTCGTGTGACGCTCATACATCGCGCGACTCCCTCTGCCGCCCCCTTGGGACAAAGTCTACCGCGTATGCGGCGAAAGGAAAGCCACCCAGGCGCCGCCGGGTCAGCCCCGTGCGGCCGCCAGCGCATCGGGCAGCGCGGTTTCCAGAAGGTCGAGTTCCTCCGGCCGGCCCACCGAGACACGGATACAGCGGTCCTGCGGCGCCACAAAGGGCTTCCGCACGAAGATGCCGCGGGCCAGTAGCTCGTCCAGCACCCGACGCGCGAAGGCGCCGTCGCCACCGCAATCCACCGCCACGAAATTCGCCGCCGAGGGCACCGCCGCCAGCCCGTTGGCGGCCGCGATGGCGGCGATGCGTTCGCGCCCGGCGGCAATGCGGGTCTGCACCTCGGCCAGCCAGTCCCGCGCGCCATAGGCCGCCAGCGCCCCCTCCTGGCTGATGCGGCACATGCCGAAATGGTTGCGGATCCTGTTGAAGGCGGATATCAGCGGCTCGGCCCCGATAGCGTAACCCACCCGCGCGCCGGCCATGCCGTAGGCCTTGGAAAAGGTGCGCATCCGGATGACCCGCGGATCGTCCGGATCGACCGGCGGCGCGGTGCCCTCGGGGGCGAATTCCAGATAGGCCTCGTCGAGCACCAGTAGCGTGCCTTCGGGCACCGCCTCGATCATCCGCTGCATCCGCGCCGCGTCGTGCCAGGTGCCCATCGGATTGTCGGGATTGGAGAAATAGATCAGCTTCGCACCGGTCTCCGCCGCCCGCGCAATCAGCGCATCCGGGTCCTCATGGTCCCCGGCATAGGGCAGCTTGTGCAACATGCCGCCGTATCCCGCCACGTGGTAGTTGAAGGTCGGATAGGCGCCGTCCGACGTCACCACCGGGTCGCCCGGCGCGACGGTCAGCCGGACCAGATAGCCGAGCAACCCGTCGATGCCTTCGCCCACCATGACATTGCCGGGCGCGACACCCAGCCCCGCGGCCAGCGCCGCGCGCAGATCGTGGCTGAGCGCATCGGGATATTTCCAGACATCGCGCGCCGCTTGCGCCATCGCCTCGATCGCCTGCGGGGCCGGGCCGAAAACGCATTCATTGGCCCCCAGCCGCGCGTGGAAGGCGCGCCCGGTCTCGCGCTCCTGCGCCTCGGGGCCGACGAACGGCACCGTCGAGGGCAGGCTGTCGGCAAGGTCGGTCAGGCGCGGTCCGGGCATGGCGTGTCTCCTTCGTCCACAGCTATCGGACGCGCGTCCGCGCGGGTCAAGGCTTGCGCCGGTCCGCTGCCCCGGTCAGGATCGCCGCGCAGCCAATCCGGAGACTTCCATGCGCCGTGTCCTTCTGCTCTGCCTGCTGGCCGGGCTCGCCTACCTGCTCTTCGCGCCCGTTCCGATGGAGCCCCGGCCCTACCGGCCCGACCCTGCGCCGGACCTGACCGGCGTGTTCGTCCCGAACGAGGCGCTGGCGGGTGCCGACCTGATCGCACTGCCCGGCGGCGCGCATGGCCCCGAGGACCTGGCCGTGTCCGCCGACGGCACGGTCTGGACCACGGACGCGGAAGGCCGGCTCTACCGCCTCCGGGACGGCGCGCTGGAGGAAGTGGCCGATCTGGGCGGCCGCCCGCTGGGCCTGGAGCCGCATCCCGATGGCGGGCTGGTCATCGCCGACAGCTATCGCGGGCTGCTGCGCTGGCGCGAGGGCAGCGGCGCGGAACTGCTGGCCGAGCGCATCGACGAGACGCCGATCCTCTACGCCAACCAGCTCGCTGTGGCGCGCGACGGCACGATCTACTTCTCCTCCTCCTCGCAGCGCTTCGACCCCGTGACGCTGGGCGGGACCAAGCCGACCTCGGTGATGGAGATATGGGAACAGGGCCGGAGCGGCTTCGTCGCGCGGCGCAGCCCCGACGGAAAGCTGGAGATCCTGCTCGACGGGCTGAGCTATGCGAACGGGCTGGCGCTGTCGCCGGGGGAGGATTTCCTGATGGTGGCGGAGACCGGGCGCGCCGCGATCCACCGGCTGTGGCTGACCGGCCCGAAGTCCGGCACGGCGGAGCCCTTCATGGAGAACCTGCCGGGCTATCCCGACAACATCCAGGCCCAGGGCGACGGCACCTACTGGGTCGGCTTCGCCTCGCCCCGGCTGGGGCTGGCGGAGGCGCTGATGCCCTACCCTTTTCTGCGCAAGGTGATCTGGCGGCTGGGACCATGGGTGCGCCCCGCGCCCGCGCGCCACGCGATCCTGGCGCGCTTCGATGCAGGGGGCCGGGTGCTGGAGAGCTTCCACGACACCGGCGGCGCCACGCTGTCCATCGTCACCGGCGCGCAGGCGGTGGACGGCACGCTCTACGTCACCTCGCTGGAAGGCGCGGGCCTGGGCCGCCTGCCGATGGAGAGCCTGCGTTAGCCGGTTGCGGGTTCAGGCTGTTGTCTGACATTGGAAAATGCCCTCATTTCACTGTCTGTCCATTTTCTATTTCCTGAATCTCCACGCCAGCTCACTCAAAGCATCCAGTATCTGTTCTGGATCTCCACTTTGGAAAGGAATCCAATCTCTACTGAGGGAAACGTGTTCCCCATGAGGACAGTTACCAAAGACTGTGTAGGCTCCAGACTCATTGATTTACAGCCAGAACAAGACGGTGGCAGCGAGCGCGATGGGTGAGAGGAAAACCGTCGGGCTTCTGTCGTAGCGGGTGGCGATGCGACGCCAGTCCTTCAGGCGTCCGAACATGATCTCGATCCTGTTGCGTCGTTTGTAGCGGCGCTTGTCGTATCGGATAGGCTTG
>NZ_QEYE01000032.1 GCF_003122205.1 Maritimibacter sp. 55A14 | reverse complement strand
GGCTCCTGAAACGGTTCGCCAGAGACCCGAAAAGCCCAATCAAATCAAGGGGTAGGATTTTCCGGTTCGCCAGCGCAAGCCGTTGATTTCCCTTGCCCCGCACAGCCCTGCACGGCTCACCACTTTATCGATATATATTACTGGCTCGCGGGCGCGGACTTTTGCCCGCAACTCGGCCTGAGAAACTTCGCGGAAGCTGGATACCACGAGAGTTGGGGTGGATTCTGGGCTGCCGTCAGGCAAGACCTTCATGCCGGGCAACGGCCGGCCTCCCGTATTATGGCAAATTTGCGGCGAGTCTTCGTGATCGCGTCGATGCCCCGACACCGGAGTTCCAAGAGGCGAATATTTAAGGCTTTGTAATAAATACATATTCATGAATCTCCGAGGCGGTGCGTATGCGGCGCCCGCGACACACGAACATTTGAAGTACCGTGATCATGCCCCAATTGAAGCTCAAATTTCTCACATTGGAGATCGAGAATTCCATCCTTGAGGGGTCGTGTGCATGTCGCAACGATCCTGGTTGGTAAAGTTGGGCCTGTCTTTGTCATGAGACAAGGAGGCGAGAGAGTATTGGGTTCCGAATGTATCACCGCCACATATACGATCAGCTTCAGTGCTGCCCGAATCCGATCGAAGGGAACATGAACCGGAGGGAGACCGATACCCCGGTCCTCCGGTTGCTGCGCGGAAAGAAACCGGCGGGCCCATCGCTGGCCGTTTGCCCGGAGCCTGGACCGCCCCAAGCGCTCACGCAGCCGAATCCGATCTTCAGCGCCAACCGAAGAGCAACCGCTCGGCCCGGAAATATCCTCATGAATGTTCGGGGCGCGGAATGAAGGATCGAAGCGATATCCCCGCCCGTCCGGCCCCGGCCCCGAACGACATGCTGCTGTCCAAGGGGTCGGACATCGTCAAACCGCTTCGCAATGCGCTGCTGGGTGCGCGAAACTCGGTGGCGATGCTGGCCGAAGAGGCAAGCCCGGAGCTGAAAAGCAAGCTGATCGAGATCCAGCACCGTATCGAAGGGTTCGAGCCGAGCGTCGCCATGATCGGCCAGGTCGGGACGGGCAAGACGGCCTTGACCAATGTGATGGCGGGGCAAATCGGGTTGCTGCCGTCGGATTTCAACCCCCGGACATCGGTCGTCACGACGCTGCATCTTAACGCCCGCCGCCCGCATGATGGGGTCGAGGCGGAGTTCCGGTTCTTCGACGCCGCGGAATGGGAGAGTCTTGAGACCGGCGGCGGGTGTCCGGGCGCGTTTCCCGGCCGTGCCGGTGCCGATGACGAGATCAAGGCGCTGTTGGGCGAGACCCATCGCTTTGATTACTGCGATCGCGACCTGATCGAATGCTATACCTGTCCGGGCGCCCCGGACGGGAGCGGGGACGATCCGGGATGCAAGCAGGGCCGGTTCGCGGAGATCACGAAATCGGCCGATCTCTATCTGGAGGTTCCGCATCTGGGATCGACCTTGTGTTTGCGCGACAAGCCCGGAGGCGATGACAGCACGAAGATGCGCGATCGGATCGCCCTCCAGGCGCTGCAGGAATGCGATCTCTGCGTCGTCGTATTGTCCGCGCACGCGGCACTGAACGCGGCCGACCAGACCCTGATCCAGCTGATCTCGACGTTCGAGAAGCGCCAGGTGATCCTGTTCGTCAATCGCATCGACGAGTTGGAGAACCCAGGCGAGAAGATCCCGGAGATCCGCGACAGCATCCTGGACACGCTGAACCAAATCGGTGTCTCGGAGGATGCCGCGCTGGTTTTCGGTAGCGCCAAATGGGCGGAACTGGCGCTGGCGGGCGATCTCTCGGATCAGCCCAAAGACGACAAGAAGGTGCTGTTAGACATGGCGGACGCTGCCGGTATCGATCTGTTTGAGGATCCCGTCTCGTTCATCTGGACCCTTTCGGGCGTGCCCGAATTGATGTCCGAGATCAACACGCGCATCGTCGAAGGTTCGGGCAGGCGTTTCATCGACGATCTGCGGGCAAGCCTGAAGACCCTGTCCGGCCGCAGGCAGGCCGGCCGCGAGACCGCCGAAGCCACGCGCGGTCCTGGCGGGCCGGGCGATAAAGATGGTGAACATCTGGCCGCCCGGCTGAGCCCCGCGGATTCAAAGAGGACCAGGGGCGTGGATGGTGCCTTCGGCAAGCTGCTCGGCGGCTTTCGCCTGCGTCTGAAGGAGCCGCGTGAGGCAGGTGACGACGTCTCGTCGGATGAGGCTGTCATCCGGCAGGATGTCATGCTGGCCGCGAACGGTGCCGATGCCGAACGCGAGGAACCGGCTGTGCCGGTAGACGATGAGCCGCTGCGGCCCGAAGGCGGTGCCCCGGTTGCGGAAGAGGTTGCACCGGTCGGGATCGACGCGGATGACGATGCCGCCGTCATGCTCGCCATGATCGGCGAGGATGATGACGAAGACGAAGCAGAGAAGCGCGTCCAGCTTGCGCGGGAAGATCGGATGAGCATGTTCCGCGAGCTCGAACTGGCCATCATGAGCCAGTTCGAGGATCTCGAGCACGACGATGGGGCGGAGCGCGCCTTGCCAGCCCTTTCCACCGGGTCCGGACGGCCGGACAATGATGAGGTCCCGCAGGAAGGCGAGTCCGAGCTGGGCCTGATCAAGACCATCTGGACGAGGATGGGCGAGGAGTTCGACCTGACCAGGACCCCTAGTCTGGCCAGGGCCGTCACCGATTTGATCGACGTGCTCGAGACAGGCCGCACGCCTGGCACCATCGCCCCGCAAGTCGAGCACAGCCAGGAGTAACCGGCCTCCACCGCTACTCCGCGCGAACGAGTTGCGCATACAACGCGAGCCGCGTCATCCCGGTGATGGCGGGCATTCTGGTTAAGTGGAACTGCCTACCGGATGGGGGCGGCATCTAAGTCCAGCCGGTCGATTGTCCGAGTGTGCCCAAGGGGTTCGGGCGTATACTCAGCCCCATAATTTGTTTCGCGGGTGCTGATCCATCGGGATAGCTGCACTGCGGTGACAGATGCTCACGAAATCGCGCGGTTTAAGGCAATTTTGACACAACCACCCGTTCAAGTGGTAGAATGGGTTTGCATAACAGGGATGGACCATGTTCGGGCGGTTCGGATTTTCGACATCAATTTTCGTGGCCGCGATTCTGGCGGTTGGCGCGGCGCAGGCGCAGGAGCCGCGGTCGGGCTGGTCGGGCTTCCATGCCGGCGTTTCGGGCGGCTATCAGGCCGGTGATTTCCGGCACGATTTCGTGCCCTTCTTCGGTGCCCCGCCAGGTGACTCGGATCCCGATGGCGTCGTGCTGGGCGGTTTCGCCGGCTATTCGCGCCAGGTCGGCCGGCTCGTCTTCGGTCTCGAGGCGGATGTCGACTTCGGCGATGTGGAGGGCAGTTTCAGCAATCCGGCCGGGGCGACGTCCTCGGGCTCGGCGGATCTGAACTGGCAGGGCTCGATCCGTGCGCGGGTCGGCCTGTCGGGGGAGTTGATGGAACGGCCGGCGCTTTACTATGCCACCGGCGGCTGGGCCGCGGGCGATTACGATTTCGAAGGTGGCGACGCCGCGGGCACGGTCCGGGGCCGGTTTTCCGACACGGCAAATGGCTGGACAGCCGGGGTTGGGGTCGAGTTGAAGGCCACTGACCGGGCCGCGCTGCGACTGGAATACCGATATACCGATCTCGGCAAGGCGTCGGGCGCGCTGGCGCCCGACATACCCTTTGTGAACATGCCGGTCGAAATCGAGTATCACACGATCCGCGCCGGCGTCAGCTTGAGATTCTGAAGTCTCGCGTCACGCGGCCCGGCGCTTGCGCCGCGCCGCGAAGCCGACCCCGCCCAGAGCCCCGAGCAGCAGGAGGCCGGCGGAAGGAAGCGGCACCGGGCTGATTGGCGCGCCGGTGAAAGTGGCGCCCGTCTCAACCGAGTTGCCCCAGCCCAGGACCGAGGGTCCCTCGAACACCACATCGAGCACGGAGCCTTGTGCGAAAGTCACCGAAGGCGTCGAGGTCCACCAGAGCCCGCCGCCGGAGAATTTGCCGAAGAAGGTCTTGAAGAACCCGGATCCGCTGCCGCTGGTCGAGGCCGCATCAGGGTCCGAGAAGGCCAGATCGACCTGTACGTCGAATGTCGCGCCGCCGAAGCCGCTGACATCCCAGACGAAGAAATCGTTCACGAAGATCGAGTCCGTGGGCGATGTCGGCGTCCAGGAAAAATTCTGCGCGCCGCTGGCGAAATTTCCGGTGATCGAACAGCTCAGACAGATGCTTCCGGTGATGTTGGTCGAGATGCTGGAGGCATCGGTGTCGAGAACGAACGTGGGGTAGGTGGCCGCGTTCGCGGCGCCGCCCCCAAGGCCCGCAGCCAACAGGGCTGCGACAACAAAACGTTTCATACCTAACTCCCTTGCCGGGTACCGTTCCGGCGGTCACATGAATTACCCACCCAAGCCACAATGTAGCCGTATTCACGCCACATTGACACCGCGATTGGGACGTTTGGGCGTCAACAAGATGTTTCCCAAAGCGAAACAGGCCGACCGGACGGCGGGGCGGCGGCGAGGCCCCGATCCACGGCGCCGGTGAAAAAAATGTGCATTTAAGGCTCCGGAAATGCCAATCGGCTGTTCACAGCCGGAAGGATTTGCGCTCATACTGCAGCCGATCGCGGGTGACGGGGGATCACGCGGCGGCGGGCGCAATTGCAACAGGGTGCGACATTCTGTTCCGGCTGCGCCCGATTGTCCGATAGACCTTGCCGGTCCCCGGCACTAGAACCACGCGAGAAAGGCTCGGGACTCCGGTCTCTGGCGAACGACAGGTATTGGCCGTTTCAAGGTCAGACAAGGGAGAATGTCTCGTGTCCCACGCAGAAGACAGTTCAGGCACCCGCCGGGATTTCCTCTATTACGCGACCGCCGGCACCGGCGCCGTTGCGACCGGCGCGGCGGTCTGGCCGCTGATCAACCAGATGAACCCGTCCGCCGATGTGCAGGCACTGTCCTCGATCGAGGTCGATATCGCTGGGATCGAGCCCGGCACCCAGCTTACCGTGAAATGGCTCGGCAAGCCGGTCTTCATCCGGCGCCGCACCGCCGAGGAGATCGAGGCGGCGAAGGAGGTCTCGCTCGACGATCTGGTCGATCCGGTCGCGCGCAACGCCAACCTGACGGGCGCGGAACCTGCGACGGATGAGAACCGGGCGCTCGACGAGGCCGGCGAATGGCTGGTCCAGATCGGCGTCTGCACCCATCTGGGCTGCGTCCCGATCGGTGACGGCGCCGGCGATTTCGGCGGCTGGTTCTGCCCCTGCCACGGGTCGCATTACGACACGGCGGGCCGCATCCGCAAAGGCCCAGCGCCGGAGAACCTGCCGGTTCCGGTTGCCGCCTTCCTCGACGAAACCACGATCAAACTGGGTTAAGGGAGAGACAGATGTCAGGCATCCCGCACGATCACTACGAGCCGAAATCCGGTTTCGAGAAGTGGCTTCACTCCCGCCTGCCCATCGTGGCGCTGGCTTATGACACGATCATGATCCCCACCCCCAAGAACCTGAACTGGATGTGGATCTGGGGCATCGTTCTGGCTTTCTGCCTGGTGCTTCAGATCGCCACCGGCGTGGTCCTGGTGATGCATTACACGGCGCATGTGGACATGGCCTTCTCGTCGGTCGAGCACATCATGCGCAACGTCAACGGCGGCTGGGCCATGCGCTACCTGCACTCCAACGGCGCCTCACTCTTCTTCGTGGCGGTCTATGCGCATATCTTCCGGGGGCTCTACTACGGCTCCTACAAGGCCCCGCGCGAGGTGACCTGGATCATCGGCATGCTGATTTACCTGGCGATGATGGGCACCGCTTTCATGGGCTACGTGCTGCCCTGGGGCCAGATGTCCTTCTGGGGCGCCACGGTGATCACCGGTCTCTTCGGCGCGATCCCCGGCATCGGCGAGTCGATCCAGACATGGCTGCTGGGCGGACCCGCGGTGGGCAACGCGACGCTCAACCGGTTCCTGTCGCTGCACTACCTGCTGCCCTTCGTGATCGCGGCGCTGGTCGCGGTGCATATCTGGGCTTTCCACACCACGGGCAACAACAACCCGACCGGTGTCGAGGTGCGGCGCGGCTCTAAGGCCGAAGCCGAGAAGGACACGCTGCCCTTCTGGCCCTATTTCGTCATCAAGGACTTCTTCGCGCTCGCGGTCGTGCTGACGGTGTTCTTCGCCATCGTGGGCTTCATGCCCAACTATCTGGGCCACCCGGACAACTACATTCCCGCGGACCCGCTGGCGACGCCCGCGCATATCGTGCCGGAATGGTACTTCCTGCCCTTCTACGCGATCCTGCGCGCCTTCACCTCCGAGGTATGGGTGGTGCAGATCGCCGGGTTCCTGACCGGCGGCATCGTGACGGCCAAATTCTTCGGGGTCATCGCGATGTTCGGTTCGATCCTGGCGATGGTTCTGGTGCCGTGGCTGGACACGTCCAGCGTGCGTTCCGGCCGCTACCGCCCGGTCTTCAAGTGGTGGTTCTGGCTGCTGGTGGTGGATTTCTTCGCCCTGATGTGGCTGGGCGCCATGCCGGCGGAAGAACCCTATGCCACCTTCTCGCTGATCGCGACGGCCTACTGGTTCGCGTATTTCTTCGTCATCCTGCCGCTTCTGGGCGTGATGGAGAAACCGCTGCCGCAGCCTGCGACGATCGAAGAGGATTTCGACGCGCATTATCCGCCGAAGGCGGGGGACAAGGGCGCCGCCGGCGCACCGGCCGAGTGACGGAAAGGAAAGACAAGCGATGATCAGGAAACTTTCATTCGCCGCGCTGGCCGCTCTCGGACTGGGGGCCGCGCCCGCGCTGGCTGCCGGCGGCGGCGAGCAGCATATCGAGGACTTCGCCTTCTCCTTCGAGGGGCCCTTCGGCACCTATGACCGGATGCAGCTTCAACGCGGCCTCCAGGTGTTCACCGAGGTCTGCTCGGCCTGCCACGGGATGAAGCACCTCTATTTCCGCAACCTGACCGATCCGGGCGGCCCGGAACTGCCGGAGGACCAGGTCAAGGCCTATGCGGCCATGTTCCAGGTTCCCGACGACAGCGACGAGGCCGCGCCCGGCGACACGCGCGAGGGCAAGCCGGCCGACCATTTCCCGGAGAACACCGCGCTGGGCGCGCCGGATCTGAGCGTGATGGCCAAGGCGCGCGCCGGTTTCCACGGCCCCTACGGGCTGGGCATCAACCAGATCGTAAAGGGCATGGGCGGCCCGGAATACATTGCGTCGCTCCTGACCGGCTATACCGGCGAGGAGGTGGAGCAGGCGGGCACGCTGCTTTATGAAAACCACACCTTTCCGGGGGGCCTGATCTCGATGGCGCCGCCGCTCTATGGCGACGATGTGGAATATGCAGACGGGACCGAGGCCACGATCGAGCAGGAATCCAAGGATGTCGCCGCCTTCCTGATGTGGGCGGCGGAGCCGAAGATGATGGCGCGCAAGCAGATGGGCCTGACCTCGGTCATGCTGCTGACGTTGCTGTCGGTCCTCCTCTACCTCACCAACAAGCGGCTCTGGGCGCCGATCAAACGCAAAGACGCCTGACCGCGGCGCCTTGGTGCCGGAGAATGTGTTGCAAGGGGGGCGGGCCAACAGGCGCGCCCCTTTTCGCATCGGGCGGTGAAATGCCGCCGCCTGCATCTTTGCTGGGCGCGCGAATTCCGCTAGACCGTGCTGCGAAGGAGCACATCCCATGTCGATCAACACATTCGGCCGCATGTTCCGCGTCACCACCTGGGGCGAAAGCCACGGTCCGGCGCTCGGCGCCACCGCCGATGGCTGCCCGCCCGGCATCCCGCTGGAGGCGGCGTCGCTCCAACATTGGCTCGACCGGCGCAAACCCGGTCAGAGCAAGTACACCACCCAGCGGCGGGAAGCCGACGAGGTGGAGATCCTGTCGGGCGTCTACGAGGGCCAGTCCACCGGCACGCCGATCCAGCTCATGATCCGTAATACCGACCAGCGGTCGAAGGACTACGGAGACATCGCCGACAAGTTCCGCCCCGGACATGCCGATATCACCTATTGGCAGAAATACGGCATTCGCGATCCGCGGGGCGGCGGGCGATCCTCGGCTCGCGAGACCGCGGCACGGGTCGCGGCGGGCGGCATCGCGCGCGCGGCGCTGGCCGCGCTGGCGCCGCAGATCGCGATCACCGGCTACATGACCCGGATGGGCGAGCTGGGCATCGACCGCGACCGTTTCGATGCCGAGGAGATCGGCCGCAACCCGTTCTGGGTGCCCGACGCGAAGGCCGCCGAGGACTGGGCGATGTATCTGGACGGGTTGCGCAAGTCCGGCAGTTCCGTCGGCGCAATGATCGAGGTGACGGCCTCGGGCGTTCCCGCCGGGCTGGGTGCGCCGGTCTATGGTAAACTCGATACCGATCTTGCAGCGGCGATGATGTCGATCAACGCAGTCAAGGGCGTGGAGATCGGCGAAGGCATGGGCGCCGCCCTGCTGACCGGTGAGGCCAACGCCGACGAGATCACCATGGGCGAGACCGGGCCGGAGTTCTCGTCCAACCACGCGGGCGGAATCCTCGGCGGCATCTCCACCGGACAGGATGTCGTGGTGCGTTTCGCGGTCAAGCCGACCTCCTCGATCCTGACGCCGCGCCGCACGATCACCCGGTCGGGCGAGCCCACCGAGATCGTGACCAAGGGCCGCCACGACCCCTGCGTGGGTATCCGCGCGGTCCCTGTGGGCGAGGCGATGATGGCCTGTGTTCTGCTCGACCACCTGCTGCTGCATCGCGGGCAGGTGGGCGACGGGCCGCGCGGCCGGATCGGCTGATCGTCCGCTCAGGCGCGTCTCAAGGCCCGCTGCCGCGATAGCTGCACCGCCAGGATGCCGCCCATGATGATGGTGACGCCCAGGATGTCATGCGGGCCCAGCGCCTCGCCCAAAAGGATCGCGGCGATCGCCACGCCCAGGAATGGATTGAGGAAGTGGAAGGTGGCCGCGCGCGTCGCGCCGATCCGGCCCACCAGCAGGAACCACACGAAGGTCGCCGCGAGCCCTGGTATCAGCGTGGTGTAGACGAAGGCGGCGATCAGCACCGGGTGCCAGGTGACCTCCCAGCTTTCCAGCGCCAGCGCAGGGACCGTCAGCACCGCGCTGCCCACCAGCATCTGCAGCCCGACCACCATCAGCAGGTTGCCGCCCGCCGAGGCGCCGCGCACCGAGAGCGTGGCGAAGGTCAGCGCCAGGACCCCGATCAGGCAGAAGATCACCCCCAGCGTGTCCACCCCGCCGGTCAGCCGGTCGCCCATGATGATCGCGACCCCGGAGAAGCCGGCGAAGAGACCGATGATCCCCAGCGCGGGCAGTCTTTCGCGGAAGATGAGCCAGCTCGCCGCGGCGACCAGCAGCGGCATGGTGGAGGCGATGATCGCGGCCAGCCCGGCCTCGATCCACTGCATGGCTACGAAGTTCAGCCCCAGATAGAGCGCGTTCTGGCAGACGCCGAAAAGCACCGTCGCGCCCCATTGCGGCCGCGACAGCCGTGCCCGCTGTCCCATCGCATAGGCGATGGCCACCGCGAGAAGTCCCGAGATCAGGAAGCGCAGCGCCAGCGCACTCAGCGGCGGCATGTCCTGAACGATGATCCGGGCAGAGGCAAAGGCGCTCGACCACATCGTGGCGAATGCCAGACCCATCAGGATCGCGCGAATATCCATCTTTCCGGTGGCTCCCGACTGACAAAAAATAAGGCCGCCCGAAGGCGACCCTAGACGATGCTTGCAGGGGATTTAAGCCCTGCGTTGCATCGTATCCGTCAGCCGTTGACGCTGTCCTTGAGCGCTTTGGCGATGGTCATTTTCACGACCTTGTCCGCCGGCTTGTGGATCTGCTCGCCCGTGGCAGGGTTGCGCACCATGCGCGCCGCCCGCTCGCGGCAATAGACCTTGCCGACACCCGGCAGCGTCACGGCGCCGCCGTTGGAGACTTCGCGGGTGATGATGTCGGTCAGCGCGTCGATGGCGCCGCCTGCGCTTTTCTTGTCCATCCCGGTCGCATCGGCGAGGCTTGCCACCAGTTGCGTCTTGGTCATCGGTTTCTGTGCCATTTCACTGCTCCTCTGTTGCCCACTGTTGATTGGGGCCGATTGCTAGAATCTACCTGAATATTGAGGGGACACACAATCTTTAGTGGCACGTTTCGTAGCGAAAATCGTCAGAATCTGCTATTTTTCGCCCAATTTCACAGGAACGCGGTCTCCTCGAAGCTTCTCAGCTTGCGGGAATGGAGCCTTTCAAGCGGCATGTCGCGCAGTGATTCAAGCGCCCGGACACCGATTGCCAGGTGTCTGCGGACCTGCGTCCGGTAGAATTCGGTGGCCATTCCGGGCAGTTTCAGTTCCCCGTGCAGTGGCTTGTCGGAGACGCAGAGCAGCGTGCCATAGGGTACCCGGAAACGGTAGCCATTGGCCGCGATCGTGGCCGATTCCATGTCCAGCGCGATGGCGCGGGACTGCGACAGGCGCTGCACGGGGCCGGACTGGTCGCGCAGTTCCCAGTTGCGGTTGTCGATCGTGGCCACTGTGCCGGTGCGCATGATCTGCTTGAGGTCGTAGCCGTCGAGCTTTGTGACCTCCGCCACCGCGCGTTCCAACGCGATCTGGATCTCCGCCAGCGCCGGGATCGGGACCCAGACCGGCAAGTCGTCGTCGAGCACGTTGTCCTCGCGCAGATAGGCATGCGCCAGCACGAAGTCGCCAAGATTCTGCGAGTTGCGGAGCCCCGCGCAGTGGCCCACCATCAGCCAGGCATGGGGCCTGAGCACGGCGATGTGGTCGGTCGCGGTCTTCGCGTTGGACGGTCCCACCCCGATATTGACCAGCGTGATCCCGGAATGATCCGGCCGCTTGAGATGATAGGCGGGCATCTGCGGCATCCGTTCCAGCGCCGGCACCCGGTCGCCGGGCCGGGTCAGCACGGCATCGCCCGGCATCACGAAGGCGGTGTAGCCCGAGTCCGCATCGCCCAGCTGTTCCAGCGCATAGGTGGCGAACTCGTCCACGTAGAACTGGTAATTGGTGAAGAGGACGTGATTCTGGAAATGCTCCGGCGCGGTCGCGGTGTAATGCGCCAGCCGGGCCAGCGAATAATCCACCCGCTGCGCGGTGAAAGGCGCCAGCGGGCCGGTGCCGTCCTCGTTCAGCGTGCGCTTGCCGTTGACGATGTCGTCATTGGTGGTAGTCAGGTCCGGCACGTCGAAGACATCGCGCAGCGTGTAGCCAAGCACCCCTTCCTGCGGGATGGTCAGCGCTTCGTCGCCGGGCAGGGCGAAATGCACCGGGATCGGCGTCGTGGAGGGACGGATCTCGACCTCGACGCCGTGATTGTCCAGCAGCAGGTCGATCTGCTGGGTCAGGTAATCCTCGAAGAGATCGGGCCGGGTGACGGTCGCGGTATAGGTGCCGGGCTCGGTCACATGGCCAAAGGACAGCCGGCTGTCGATCTTGGCAAAGGAACTCGTTGTGATGCGCAACTCGGGATAGAAGGCGCGGTAGCGGTGCGCGGGGTGCGGGCCGGTCAGCGTTTCGGCGAAATGCGCGCGCAGGAAACCCGTCGCCTCGGCATAGAGCGCCTGGAGATGCGCGACCGCCGCCGCGCCGGAACGGAAGACCTGCGCGGCGCGCTCGGGCGGGGTGTCCACCGGGAGGTTGCGGTTCGGCGGGCGCATCCGGTCAGCCACCCTCGGGCTCGAAGAGGTCGGTCAGCTCGAACCGGCTGACATCGACAAGCCCGAGATCGGAGATGCGCAGTTCCGGGATCACGACCAGGGCCAGCAGCGAGTGCTGCATATAGGCGTTGTTGAGGCGGCATCCGCAATCGGCCATGGCATGGACCATGCGTTCCGCGCTGGCGGCCACATCCTCGGCGGGCGCGTCGGACATCAGCCCGGCGATGGGCAATTCCACCAGCGCCAGTTCCGCGCCGTCTTTCCAGACAGTGATGCCCCCGCCGACCTCGCCCAGGCGGTTGGCAGCCGCGGCCATCATATCGCGGTCGGTGCCCACCACGATCATGTGGTGGCTGTCATGCGCCACGGTCGAGGCGATTGCCATGCGCCCGCGATAGCCGAAGCCCGACACGAAGCCGTTGACGACACCGCCGGTGCCGCGGTGCCGTTCGACCAGCGCGATCTGGCAGATGTCGCGTCTCTCGTCGCCCGAAACCCGCCCGTCGGCGACCGGCAGTTCCGCGCTGAGCGCCTTGGTCGGCGCCTGATTCTCCACCACGCCGATCACCCGCGCCCTGACCCGGTTCGCGCCCTCCGGCGCGGCGATGGCGAAGTCTTCGGCCGCCAGGTGCTTGCCCAGATGCACGGTGGCGCGCACGTCGTCGGGCCAGGCGAGATGCGGGCAGTCGACCGAGATCTCGCCGGCGACGGCGACTGGCTGGCCGCGCGCAAGCACGCCGTGGATGGGCAGGGTCCGTAGATCGGAGGTCAGGATAACGTCGGCGCGGCGGCCCGGCGCGATCGAGCCCAGTTCGCGTTCCAGCCCGAAATGCGTGGCGGTGTTGATCGTGGCCATCTGAAGCGCCACCAACGGGTCGCAGCCGCAGGCGATGGCATGGGTGACGACACGGTTCATGTGCCCCTCGCGCACCAGCGTGCCGGAATGGCTGTCGTCGGTGCAGAGGATGAAGTTGCGGGGGTCCAGCCCTTGCTCGGTTATGGCCGTGATCTGGCGCTCCACGTCGTACCAGGCGCTGCCCAGCCGCATCATCGCGCGCATGCCCTGGCGCACGCGGGCCATCGCGTCGGCCTCGCAGGTGCCTTCATGGTCGTCCGCCGGGCCGCCCGCTGCATAGGCGTGGAAGGCCGGACCGAGGTCGGGCGAGGCATAATGCCCGCCCACCGTCTTGCCGGCGTTCTGCGTCGCCGCGATCTCCGCCAGCATCTTGCTGTCGCCGGCGATCACGCCGGGAAAGTTCATCATCTCGCCCAGCCCGATGATGCCGGGCCAGGTCATTGCCTCGGCCACATCCTCGGGCGTGATCTCGTGGCCCGTCGTCTCCAGCCCCGGCGCCGAGGGCGCGCAGGATGGCATCTGCGTGAAGATGTTGATGGGTTGCAGAAGCGCCTCGTCATGCATCAGTTTCACGCCCCTGAGCCCCAGCACATTGGCGATCTCATGGGGGTCGGTGAACATCGTGGTGGTGCCGTGGGGGATCACCGCGCGGGCGAATTGCGCCGGGGTCAGCATGCCCGATTCGATGTGCATATGCGCATCGCAGAGCCCCGGCACCATGTAGAGCCCCTGCGCCTCGATCACCTCGGTATTCTCGCCGATGCAATGCGAGGCGTCGGGCCCGCAATATGCGAAGCGCCCGTCGGCGATGGCGATGTCGTGGCCAGCCAGCGCCTCGCGCGTGTGCACGTTGACCCAGACGCCGTCCAGGATCACCAGATCGGCCGGCTCGCGTCCCGCCGCGACCCCGATCAGGCGCGGCGCGGCCTCGGCCCAGGACTTGATGGGGTTCCGATGCTTCATGGTGCAATGTTTCACGGCTTTGCCAGTGTGCGCAAGGGCTTGGGCGTATCACGTCCGCGCGAACACCGCGTGCAGGATTGCGGCCAGTTCGCGCGCATCCGTGCCGTCGAACGCATCCGGCTGGTCGCTGTCGATATCGAAGACGGCGATCAGCTCGCCCGCGGCGCCGAAGACCGGCAGCACCAGTTCGGACCGGGTCGAGGAGGCGCAGGCGATATGGTCCTGGAAAGTGTCGACATCGGCCACGATCTGCGGCGTGCCGCTTCGCGCCGCAGCGCCGCAGACCCCGCGCGAGAACGGGATCGTCAGGCAGCCATGCCCACCCTGATACGGCCCGATCTTCAGCAGTTCGGGTGCCACCACGCGGTAGAACCCGACCCAGTCGAATCTGTCATCGGCATGGAAGACCTCGCAGGTCACCGTCGCCATCAGCGCGACGCGGTCGCTCTCGCCCTCGGTCAGGCTGGCGATGCTGCGGGCCAGCGCCGGGTAATCCGCCCTCACGGCCGCTCGATGGCGAAGGCCGTCCCCTCGCCGCCGCCGATGCAGATCGCGGCCACCCCGCGCTTCAGCCCGCGCTTTTCCAGAGCGTTGAGCAGCGTCACGATGATCCGCGCACCCGAGGCGCCGATCGGGTGGCCGAGCGCGCAGGCCCCGCCATTGACGTTGAGCTTCTCGCGCGGCACGCCCATTTCGGCCATGAAGGCCATCGGCACCACGGCGAAAGCCTCGTTCACCTCCCACAGATCGACATCCTCGACCGACCAGCCGATGCGTTCCAGCAGTTTCTTCGCGGCGGGCACGGGCGCGGTGGTGAACCAGCCCGGCGCCTGGGCGTGGCTGGCATGGCCCAGCACATGCGCGCGGACCTTCAGCCCGGCCTTGTCCGCGGCGTCCCCGCGCGCCAGAACCAGCGCCGCCGCCCCGTCGGAGATCGACGAGGAATTGGCCGGCGTCACGGTGCCGTCCTTGCGGAAGGCGGGTTTGAGATGCGGGATCTTCTCGGGCCGCGCCTGTCCGGGCTGTTCGTCCTCGGCGATCACGCTCTCGCCCTTGCGGGAGGTGACGGTGACCGCCGCGATCTCGCCCTCGAAGGCGCCGGATTTCTGCGCCTCCAGCGCGTTGGTGAGCGAGCCCAGCGCGTATTCGTCCTGCGCCTCGCGGGTGAACTGGTATTTCTCGGCGCAATCCTCGGCGAAGGTGCCCATCAGGCGGCCCTTGTCATAGGCGTCTTCCAGCCCGTCGAGGAACATGTGGTCGATCACCTGGGCATGCCCCAGCCGCGCGCCGCCGCGCATCTTGGGCAGCAGGTAGGGCGCGCTGGTCATGCTCTCCATGCCGCCCGCCACCATGATGTCGGCACTGCCGAGCGCGAGCTGGTCGACCGCCATCATCGCGGTCTTCATGCCCGACCCGCACATCTTGTTGACGGTCGTGGCCGGCACGTCCTCGCCCAGGCCGGCCTTGAAGCCCGCCTGCCGCGCCGGGGCCTGACCGATGCCCGCGGGCAGGACGCAGCCCATCAGCAACTCCTGCACATGGATCGGCGCAGCACCCGCATCCTCCAGCGCCGCGCGGACCGCGGTTCCGCCCAGATCGGCCGCGCCGGTTTCGGTGAACACGCCCTGAAATCCGCCCATCGGGGTGCGCGCGGCACCCGCAATCACCACCTTGTCCATCGCTGCCTCCTGACTGGATTGACCCCTCTTCATATCCCAGCCGCGATGGCGGAATTCAAGGGGCATGGCCGGTGACGGATTGGTAAGACTCGGGCGTCTAGACTGGCGCGGCCCGGAGCGGGGCAAGGACGGAGGACGCAGAATGCAGCTCGAAACCCGACGGACCGGCGACCAGCTTTACGTGCGCGCGGGCGAAGCCCGGCTGGATGCGGCGGTGGCGATCCGCTTCAAGGACCGGTTTCGCGATGCGCTCGACGACGCGGTGCGGCGGGTCGTTCTGGATCTCTCGCAGGTGGAGTTCATCGACAGCAGCGGGTTGGGCGCGGTCGTCGCGGTCCTCAAACTCGCGGGGCCGGAACGCAGCTTTACCCTCGCGGGGCTCAATCCGGCGGTTGAAAAGGTATTCCGCCTGACCCGCATGGACACGGTCTTCACGATCGAGCCGGCCGGTGGCGCGCGGGCCGATGCCCCGGACGCCGTCCGGGCGGGCACGGGCTGACACCATGAACGGCGCACCCTGGAACCGGATTGCTGACATCCACAACCTCATGCCCGGCACCGCCCAGGCCACGCGGCGCAATGTCGGCTTCGTTGCTGCGATCGCGCGGCGGCGGACGGGCTGCGATCCCGACCGCGTGGAAACCGTGCTCGCCGAGGTCCTCAACAATGTCGTGGAACATGCCTGCCGGAACCGCGCCGGGCATGTCGTGGGGCTGGAAGTCTGGCTTCTGCCCCGCGACATATGGGTCCGGGTCACGGATGACGGGCTGCCGATGCCCGGCGCGCAGTTGCCCGAGGCGAAGGCCACACCGCCCGAGGCGCTGCCCGAAGGCGGTTTCGGCCTGTCACTGATCCGCCGGCTCGCGCGCGACTTGCGCTACCGGCGTGAGGATGGCCGCAACATCCTGACGTTCCGCGTTTCCGCCGAAACCGCGCCAAGGGTATCCGCGCCCAGGCGACCCGCCGAACGGCGCACCGCCGGGGTGTAAGGCCGCAGGTGTGGGCCGGCGCCCCGCGCGCCGTGCGGGCGCGCATCGAGTTGCGTTAACCTCCGGTAAACCATCAGCGGCGCAACATGGCCGCGATGTGGAGATACCTGCCCCTGCTCCTGGCCGCCGCCTGCAACACGCCCGGACCGCCGGGGCAGTACCGGCTCTACCAGACGGTCGAGGTCGAGGGCAGCCGGTTCCGCGTCTACCACGACGCCCGCACGGCGGTCGCGATCCGCACCAACCTCGATCTCGCCCCCCGCACGGCGACAATCTTCCCCCGCGCCGAAAGCGCCATTCTGCAAGCCACCGGCTGCCGCATCATTCCGGGCACGATGCAGGGCGATCCGGCGCTGATACACGCCGATATCGTCTGCTGAGCGCCACGCGTGCCCCTGACCGGCGGTTCGCCGCGCAGCATTACCAATATCTTGTGGATAATCCCACCTCCTACGCCATATGCGGGTGTTTGCGGTTGACTCGCGCGCGCTTGGGCCGAAAAATCGCCAAACCGGGCGGAATCACCGAGAAGAGCAGGCAAGCGTGCGTTTCACCAGACTCAGACTGAACGGCTTCAAGAGCTTCGTCGATCCGACGGACCTGTTGATCTCGGACGGTCTGACCGGCGTCGTCGGGCCAAATGGCTGCGGCAAGTCCAACCTGCTGGAGGCGCTGCGCTGGGTGATGGGCGAAAACCGGCCCTCGGCGATGCGCGGCGGCGGAATGGAGGATGTAATCTTCGCCGGAGCGGCCTCACGCCCGGCGCGCAATTTCGCCGAAGTGGCGATCACCATCGACAATTCCGAGCGTCTGGCCCCGGCGGGGTTCAACGATCAGGATATCCTGGAGATCACCCGCCGCATCACCCGCGACGCAGGCAGTGCCTTCAAGGCGGCGGGCGAGGATGTGCGCGCGCGCGATGTGCAGATGCTTTTTGCCGACGCCTCCACCGGGGCGCATTCGCCCGCACTCGTCCGGCAGGGCCAGATTTCCGAGCTGATCAACGCCAAGCCCAAGAACCGCCGCCGCATCCTGGAGGAAGCCGCGGGCATCTCGGGGCTCTATCAGCGCCGGCATGAGGCCGAGCTGAAGCTGCGCGGGGCGGAGAACAACCTGACCCGTGTCGAGGACGTGCTGGAGAACCTCGCACAGCAGCTCTCGCAGCTTGCCCGGCAGGCCAAGCAGGCGGCGCGCTACCGGCAGATCGGGACCGAGTTGCGGCAGGCCGAGGGGCTTTTGCTCTACCGCCGCTGGCGCGAGGCGGAGACTTCCCGGCTGGCCGCGCAGACCGCACTGACCGAACTGACCAAGGCCGCCGCACAGGCCGAGGGCCGGGCGCGCGAGGCTGCGAAGGAACGCGAGACACGCGACACCGCGCTCCCGCCGCTGCGCGAGGAGGAGGCGATTGCCGCCGCAATCCTGCAACGGCTGAGCGTGGAGCGCGACACGCTGCGCGACCGCGAGGCGCAGGCGGAACAGGCCATCGAGACGCTGACCGGCCGGATCGAGCAGCTTTCCCGCGACATCGAGCGTGAGACGGTACTCAACCACGACGCGGGGGAAACCATCGAGCGGCTGGAATGGGAACAGTCGCAGATCGCCGCCGCCGACGAGGGCCATGCCGGGAAGCTGGAGGCCGCCGCCGAGGAAGCCCGCGCCGCCGCCGCCGTGCTGCAGGACCGCGAAACAACGCTCGACCAGGTGACCGAGGATGTCGGGCGGCTGTCGGCCCGGCATCAGTCGGCGCATCGGACGCTGGAGGACGCTCGCAAGACGCTCGAGAAGAACGAGGCCGAGGCCGCCCGCGCCCGCGCCGCCGTCGCCGAGGCGCAGCAGGCGCAGGATGCCGCCGCCGCGGATTTCGGCGCTGCCGAGGCCGCGCAGGCCGAAGCCGCCGCAGCCGCCGAGGCCGCCGAGGCCGCGCTGGTCGCCGCCGACGATGCGCGCGCCGAGACCCAGGCGCGGGAGGCGGAGGCGCGCGCCGAGCATTCCGAGGCCGAGGGCGAAGCCAGCGCGCTGCGTGCCGAGGTCGGTGCGCTGGCCCGGCTGGTGGAGCGCGAGGCGGGCGAGGGCACGCAGGTGCTCGACCGGGTGCGGGTGTCGTCGGGATACGAGGCGGCGCTGGGCGCGGCGCTGGCCGACGATCTGCGCGCCGCCGAGGTGGAGGCGGGCGATACGGGCACCGGCTGGGCGCGGCTGTCAGGCTATCCCGCGCCGCAGCCGCTGCCCGAAGGCGTCGATGCGCTGACCAGTTATGTCTCGGTGCCCGAGGTTCTGGCGCGCCGCATGGCGCAGGTCGGGCTGGTGGACCGGGCCGACGGGCCGCGCTTGCAGGAGGCGTTGAAACCCGGCCAGCGGCTGGTCAGCGTGGAGGGCGACCTGTGGCGCTGGGACGGGTTCCGCACCGCGGCCGAGGATGCGCCTTCGGCCGCCGCGCTGCGGCTCCAGCAGCTCAACCGCCTGGTCCAGCTCAAGCGCGACCTGGAGGAGGCGAACGCGCGTGCGGATGGCGCGGCGCGCGCCCACAATCACCTGGCCGAGCGGCTGGCCGAGCTGACCCGCGCCGACCGTGATGCGCGCGACGCCCGGCGTGACGCCGACCGCGCCGTGACCGAGGCGAACCGCAGGCTCTCGCGGGCCGAGGCCGACCGCTCCATCGCCGCGGGCAAGTTGGAATCGCAGCGTCTCGCCGTGGCCCGCTACGAGGACGAAGCCGGCGCGGCCCGCCTGCATGTGACCGAGGCCGAGGCGCAGGTTGCCGGGCTCGACGATCTGGATGCCGCCAAGGCGCAGGTCGAGGATCTGCGCATGGCGGTGGAGGCGGCGCGCATGACCATGATGGCGCGCCGCGCCACCCATGACGAGCTCAAGCGCGAGGGCGAAGCCCGGACCCGGCGCCGCCAGGAGATCACCAAGGAGATCAGCGGCTGGCGGCACCGCCTGGACACTGCGGGCAAGCGGATCGCCGAGCTGGAGGAGCGCAAGGCCGCCAGCGTCGCGGAACTGGAGACCGCGCAAGCCCTGCCGGGCCGGATCGCCGCGCAGCGCGAGGAGCTCTCGGGCAAGATCGAGGCGGCCGAGACCCGCCGCCGCGCCGCCGCCGATGCGCTGGCGGAGGCCGAGACGGCCCTGCGGGGCGCCGAACAGGCGGAACGCGAGGCCGAACGCGCCGCCTCCGACGCGCGCGAGCGCCGGGCCCGCGCCGAGGCCACCGCCGACGCTGCCACCGAGGCCGTATCCGCCGCCGCCCACCGTATCGAGGAGGAACTGGAGACCACGCCCGAAGACCTACTGCACATCCTTGCCGCGGACCCCGATAAGATGCCGCCATCGGAGAGGATCGAGGCGGATGTGAACCGCCTGCGCCGCGCCCGCGACGCGCTGGGCGCGGTCAACCTACGCGCCGAGGAAGACGCCCGCGAGGTCGAGGAGGAACATGACAGGCTTGCCACCGAGATGTCGGACCTGCAGGAGGCGATCTCGAAGCTGCGCGCCGGCATCGCCAGCCTCAACCGCGAGGGGCGCGAGCGCCTGCTGACCGCCTTCGAGGAGGTGAACCGCAACTTCGCGACGCTCTTCACGCATCTCTTCGGCGGCGGCGAGGCCAAGCTGGTGCTGGTGGAAAGCGACGACCCGCTGGAGGCGGGGCTGGAGATCATGTGCCAGCCGCCGGGCAAGAAGCTCTCGACACTGAGCCTCCTGTCGGGGGGCGAGCAGACGCTGACCGCGCTGGCGCTGATCTTCGCGGTCTTCCTGGCCAATCCCGCGCCGATCTGCGTACTCGACGAGGTCGATGCGCCGCTCGACGATGCCAATGTGACGCGCTTCTGCGACCTTCTGGACGAGATGACGCGCCGCACTCAGACGCGCTTCCTGATCATCACCCACCACGCCGTCACGATGGCCCGGATGGACCGTCTCTTCGGCGTGACGATGGGCGAACAGGGGGTCAGCCAGCTTGTCAGCGTGGACCTGAAAAAGGCCGAGCAGATGGTGGCGTGACACCTGTGATGGCGACCGGCTCCACAGGATCGCTGTCGGGATTGGCGGCGAACGGGCGATCCAGTCGAGGAACTTCCAAGATGCCGCCACGCCACGCCGGTTCGAGCGACGTGCGCCTGCGTATAGGCCCGTGACACCGGGGCCGGGATCGAAGACGGCGATACCTCGGGGACGGTGCGGCGAGCCAGATTGTTCGACCTTTCCCGGCAGCATAGCCGACCCATCCGGGCGAAGCGGACATTCACGCGAAGCGCAGAGAGCGGTGGGAGGGGGTCCAGATTGACTGATGCTGCATCGAGGATGAGCGTCTGGTTTCTGAAACATGCGTTTACGCGGTGGGCGTATCCTGGGATCACGGGCAATGTGCTGCATTATCGGAGAACTCACAATTGAATGAGAAGCAGAGAATCACGACCGGAGGCTGCCTCTGCGGAGCAACACGCTTCAGGGCTATTGGTCCTAATAAGGGTGCGGGGTATTGCCATTGCGAAAGTTGTCGACGTCACACTGGCGCACCGGTTGCCGCATTCGTAGTATTTGACGCGAAACAGGTCGAATGGCTAGGGTCAGGACTCATAGCCAATAGATGACGGTTGCGGCGAGTGCGATGGCGGAGAGGAATACCTTCGGGCATCGGTCATATCGGGTTGCGACCCGTCGCCAGTCTTTGAGCCTACCGAACATGAT
>NZ_QEYE01000031.1 GCF_003122205.1 Maritimibacter sp. 55A14 | reverse complement strand
AAAATAGGGTTCCAGACGCGCCATCTGCGCGTCGCTCAGCCAGTAAAGATCAGACATGTCACCGCTCTGTTTTCAGGCGGTGAATCACGATGCTCGGCTGAAATCAATGGGTCCTGACCCTAGGTCCGAAGACCGGCATTCGCAAATGGCTGAGCAGGATCTTGCCGGGATCATTGCATGAAGGCATGGAACACGTCGGGCCGGGCGATAACTTTGCATGTTCAACATGCAAAAATATGTTGATCTTGCTTTTATCAGAGGCTAAATCCCGCGAATAATGTAATTGTTTTCTGTGCGCCGCGAATTATGTCGCAGACTGGGCTGAAACAATAGAGACGTGAGGCTGAAAATGGCGATTGACCTGAATTCCATGTCGAAGCAGGAACTCGAAGCCCTGCTGAAAGATGTACAGAACGCGCTCAAGACGCTGGAATCCCGCAAGAAAGCGGAAGCCCTTGCCGCCGCGGAGAAAGCCGCGAAGGAGCACGGCTTCTCGCTCGATGAAATTCTCCGCAAGGAGAAAACGTCGGGGAAGCGGCCCCCGAAATACCGCAATCCCGAAAACCCCAAGCAGACCTGGACCGGCCGTGGGCGCAAGCCCGACTGGTTGAAGGCCGAACTGGCCAAGGGGCGCAATCCGGAAGAATTCGCCATCTGACGGTTCCATCCGGGAGAGGGGGATGAGCCTCCATATCGGCGCGGGATCGGGCGAGATCGCCGAAACCGTGCTGCTGCCCGGCGATCCGATGCGCGCGAACTGGGTGGCGGAACGCTTCCTTTCGGACCCCGCCTGCATCAATCGCGTGCGCGGGATGCTGGGATATACCGGCACATGGAACGGCCATCGCGTCACGGTCCACGGTACCGGCATGGGCATGCCGTCGCTGGCGATCTATGTCACGGAGCTTCTGCGCCATCACGGGGCGCGGACGCTTGTGCGGATCGGCTCCTGCGGGGCGATGCAGCCCGACCTGTCGCTGGGTGAAATCGTGCTTGCGATGACCGCGTCGAGCCTCTCCACCCCGTCGCGCGCGGCACTGCGTGAGTTGAACTTCGCCCCGGCGGCGGATTGGGGGCTGCTCTGCGCCGCCGAACGCGCGGCGTGCGCATTCGGCATCGTGCCGCGTATCGGAGGCATCTATTCCGCCGACGCCTTCTACGACGAACGCCCCGACCTGACCGATGACCTCAGACGTCACGGCACGCTGGCGGTGGAGATGGAAACGGCGGAACTCTACATGATCGCGGCCCGCGAAGGCGCGCGCGCTCTCTCGGTCCTGACCGTGTCCGACCAGCCCGCGACGGGTGCGGCGATGACACCCGAAGAGCGTGAGACGGGGCTTGAGAAGATGGTCGAGATCGCGCTCGCGGCCGCTTTCGACTGAGCGCCATGCCGGATTGGCGCGCAGAGTCCGGCGGCCAGAGCAGCCACATCCCGAGAACCCGAACCGGGGCAGTGACGATGACCCTCGCCGCCGCGGGCACGTTCGGAGATGAGCCGCGCAGGGGTGATGGGCAAACGTCGGCTCAGGGCTATGTGTTGCGGATTGCCGGGACGTCGCCCTACCCTAGCCCGTGCCCGCCGTCATAGCCGTTGACCGGCGCGGGTTCCCAACCGTTCAGTGCGCCCGGCGCAGGGGCGAAGACCTCCACAAGCAGCGGATAGCAGGCAGCCGCGTCGCTGGAATGCTCCGCCGAGCAATCACCGCCGGGACAGGCGCTCAGCGCGCCCAGAAGGTCGATCTCGGCGAAGAATTCCAGATAGTCGCCTGGGCGCACAGGGCTGGCCTTCATGAAATACTGCCCCGTGTCGCGGGTGAAACCCGTGCACATGAAAACGTTGAGCACGTCATGGACATGCGGTTCCGCCTCGGCCGCGCTCAGCCCCGTTTCGGCGGCGAGCGCGCGGATCAGATTGGAATGGCAGCAATGATGATACTGCCCGCCGGACAGCAGGTTGTGGGTGTAGGGATCGCAGCGGGTGCCGATCACGTCATGGACCGAGCCGCCATAGGCGTCGATCCCGTACCAGTCCAGCGTATCTTCGGTGATGGTCGCCATCGGACGCAGATAGGGAAAGCATGACCACATGCGATGCCCTGCCGTCAGATGGGTGCCGTGCAGGGCCCGCGACTTGCCCGAGTAAAAGCGTTCCGCCATGTTTTCCGCGTGCCACAGGTTGAGGTCGCCGACCTGCGGGCCGTCGACGCTGGTGATGCGGAAGAAATGTCCGGCCGGGACGCGGAACGTGGCGGCCTCGCGCGGGGGAACCGTGACCTCGGCGATCCGGGTCATGCCAGCGCGCGCGGCGTGGTAGAGCGCCATGTCCGGCACCGGCAGCGTTTCGGTCGGGTAGCAGATCACCGGCGCCACGGCGCGGCGTGTTTCGGCGTCAGGCGGCGGGTTGGGCATGGCGTGTCTCCGTGGTCGGTGCCGGCGGCATGCTTCCCGTTCCGGCACGGGCTGTCAACGCCCCGGCATCACTTCGGCCCCTCATGAGCCATGCAGATCCGGGGCGGCTTCCCGTTCTCGGTCCAGGCCTCCGCCCCGCAGGCGGCGCAGCGGTACTTGGTCGCGCGCGGCCGGTCGCCGCGGCGGTCCGCGCGCCAGCGGCAGGCCCGTGTCGCGCGGTTGGAAAAGAGGATCACCAGCACGAAGGCGATCAGCAGGCCCGCGACGACGATCATGCGTGCTGGCCGGCCTGTCGCCCGGAGAAGATGCACCCGCCCAGGAAGGTCCCCTCAAGCGCATTGTAGCCGTGGTAGCCCCCGCCCCCGAAGCCCGCGACCTCGCCCGCCGCGAATAGGCCGGGGAAGGTCGAGCCGCCGGGCCGCAGCACCTGTCCGGTCAGATCGGTATGCAGCCCGCCCAGCGACTTGCGCGTCAGGATATGGAGCCGGACGGCGATCAGCGGGCCGTTGGCCGCATCGAGAATCCGGTGGGGCCGGGCCGTGCGGATCAACCGGTCGCCGCGATAGGCGCGGGCGCCGCGGATCGCGGTGATCTGAGCGTCCTTGGCAAACGGATTGGTCAACTGGCTGTCGCGCGCCGCGATCTGGGCACGGATATGGGCGGTGTTGACCGGCGCGTCGGGGGTCAGCGCATTCATCCCCGCGACGAGTTCCTGCAACGTGTCGCGTACCACGAAATCGGCGCCATGCGCCTTGAACGCCTCCACCGGCGGGGGCGCGCCCTTGCCGAGACGGGACCGAAGCACCGCGGCCCAGCGCCCGGAGGTGAAATCGGGGTTCTGCTCGGAGCCCGACAGGGCGAATTCCTTCTCGATGATCTTCTGGGTCAGGATGAACCAGCTATGGTCGTGCCCCGTGGCCAGGATGCGCTTGAGCGTGGCCAGCGTGTCGAAACCCGGCAGACAGGGCGGCTCCAGCCGTTCGCCCGTGGCATCGAACCACATCGGGCTGGGACCGGGCAGGATGCGGATGCCGTGGCCGGGCCAGATCGGGTTCCAGTTCTGCACGCCTTCTGTATAATGCCACATCCGGTCGGCATTGATGACGGCGGCGCCGGCTGACTCGGCGGTCTGCTGCATCTGCCCATCCACGTAATCCGGTACGCCCGTGATCATGCTGAGTGGCGGCGTGCCCAGCCGCGCGGCCGGCCAGTGGCGGCGCACCAGCGCGTGGTTGCCTCCGATGCCGCCACTGGCCACGATCACGCTTTCCGCACGGAAGCTGAAATCGCCCACCATATCGCGGCCGCTGGAGGCGCCGCGCGCCGCGTCGCTGTCCGCCAGCCGTTCACCCTCCACCCCGGTGATGCGGCCTGCCTCGACCCTCAGGGCGGTGACGCGGTGGCGGAAGGCGAAGTGCAGCCTGCCTGCGGCCTCGGCCTCCTTCGCGATCCTCAGGAACGGCGCGAGGACGCCCGGCCCGGTGCCCCAGGTCAGATGGAAGCGCGGCACCGAATTTCCGTGGCCATGCGCCGAGGCGCCGCCGCGTTCCGCCCAGCCCACGACCGGAAACCAGCGCATTCCGAGCCCCGCGAGCCAGGCGCGCATCCCGCCCGCAGCGAAATCGAGATAGGCTTCGGCGAAGGCGCGCGGATTCTCGTCCTCGACGCGGTCGAACTGCGCCGAGCCATGCCAGTCCGCCGCCGCCAGTGCGCGGCTGTCGCGGATGCCCATGCGCCGCTGCTCGGGCGTGTCCACCATGAAGAGCCCGCCCAGCGACCAGAAAGCCTGCCCGCCCAGCGATTGCGGCCCCTCCGCGTCCAGCACCAGGACCGAGCGGCCGCGGGCCGTGGCCTCGCAGGCGGCCACGAGCCCGGCCAGTCCCGCACCGATGACGATGATATCCGTGTCCGACAAGAACCGCGCCTCCCCTGCCGGAAGGACGCTAGCGGCGACGGCGCCGCCTTGTCCAGCACGACGTCCCGCGCCTCAGCGCTGCATGACCTCGACCGAGAGGATCGTGGGCAGGTTCCGGGCAATCTCGGCCCAGCTTTCGCCCTCGTCGGCGCTGGCAAAGACCGACCCGGTATTGGTGCCGAAATAGACCCCCGCCGGGTCCGCCCCATCAGTCGCCATGGACTGGCGAAGCACGGTGAAAAAACAGTCCCGCGCGGGCAGCCCGTCGCGCTTGGCCTGCCAGCTTTGGCCGCCATCGCCCGATTTCCAGACCGCGGCGGAGGCGTCCGGCGGGAACCGGCCGCCGGTGTCACTGTTGAGCGGAAGAACCCAGATCGTCTGCGCGTCGCGCGGGTGCACGGCGATCGGGAAGCCGAAGGTCGAGGGCAGGCCCGCGGTAATGTCCTGCCATGTGCGCCCGCCATCGGGGCTGCGGAAGACGCCGTGGTGGTTCTGCTGGTAGAGGAGATCGCGGTCGGCCACGCGCACCATGTTGTGCACGCAATGGCCGGTTTCGCCGTCCCGCGGGGCGGCCGGATGATCGTGATGGGCGCAGGCTTCGGCGTTGGAGAGCCGGTTGCGCCGCTCCCATGTGGCGCCGCCATCCTCGGTCGCGAAGACCCCCGCCGCCGATATCCCGGCCCAGAGCTTGCCGGGCGCAGCCGGGTCGCAGAGGAGCGAATGGACGACCAGACCCGCTGCACCAGGGTTCCAGCTTTCCTTCTCGGGATGGTCGGAGAGCGCCGTCACCTTCTCCCATGTCCGGCCGCCATCGGCGCTGGCGAAAAGCATACCCGGCTTGCCCCCGGCGTAGAGCATGCCATGCGCGGGAAGGAGCGACCAGATCGCAGACACCTCGCCGTCGAACGCCGTCTCGACAGGGGTCCAGTTCAGAAGCCGCGCGGTTTCAGGGTCGGCAGCGGCCCATTCGTCGATCTGGCCCTTGGAGAGTTTCGACAACTCCCATGTCATGCCGCCATCAGTTGACCGCCAGACCCCCGCGCCCAGAAACTCGTTGCCGCCGCCGGCCCAGATATGTCCCGTAATCGGATCGGCCTTCACATGGTTCACGGGCCAGCCGTCGCAATGTGGGCCGCTGATCGACCAGCCATCCCGCGCCGGCGTTCCTTCCAGGAGGAAGGCGCCCTTCGTGGTGCCGACAAGGACCGTGAATGTTTCGTTCATACCGCCATCCTGACTCGGCCCCGAAGCAAATACAAATGCAGCCGGCAACACAGATTCAGATCGGCGGCATAGCGCTCAGAGTGTGCGCTCGACCATCTTCTTCTTGATCTCCGCAATGGCCCGCGCCGGATTCAGCCCCTTGGGGCAGGTCTTGGCGCAGTTCATGATCGTGTGGCAGCGGTAGAGCTTGAACGGATCCTCCAGATCGTCCAGGCGCTCGCCGGTGGCCTCGTCGCGGCTGTCGATGATCCAGCGATAAGCGTGCAGGAGCGCGGCTGGCCCCAGATATCGGTCGCCGTTCCACCAGTAGCTGGGACAGGACGTCGAGCAGCAGGCGCACATCACGCATTCATAGAGCCCGTCGAGCTTCTCGCGATCCTCGACCGACTGGCGCCACTCCTTCTGCGGCTGGTTGGTCTTCGTCTCGAGCCAGGGCATGATCGCGGCGTGCTGGGCATAGAAATGCGTCAGGTCCGGGATCAGATCCTTGACCACCGGCATGTGCGGCAGCGGATAGATTTTCACGTCGCCCTTGATGTCGTCCATGCCCCAGGTGCAGGCCAGCGTGTTGTGCCCGTCGATATTCATCGCGCAGGAGCCGCAGATGCCCTCGCGGCAGGAGCGGCGGAAGGTCAACGTCGGGTCGATCTCGTTCTTGATCTTGATGAGCGCGTCCAAAACCATCGGCCCGCAGGTATCCATGTCCACGTGATATGTATCCACGCGGGGATTTTCCGTGTCGTCGGGGTTCCAGCGGTAGATGTGGAAGGTCCGCGTATTGGTCGCGCCCTCGGGCTTGGGCCAGGTCTTGCCCGTCCGGATTTTCGAGTTCTTGGGCAGCGTCAGTTCAACCATGTTGAAACCTCTTCCTTTCTCTGGTCCCGGGTGCGGTCTGCATCAGGCCGCCGCCTCCGTGATCTCGTCCAGCCAGTTCTTGTCGCACTCATAGCCCAGCGCGATCAGGTCGTCGCCGTGCCGGTCGCGGTATTCCTCGGCGATCTCCAGCGGCAGCTTGCGCTTCCATTGCGCCACCGCGCCGGAATTCACATGACCGGCCACCCGTCCGCTACGTCCCTCGCGCAGGCCGCCAAAGAGGCTGTTGCGCCAGAAGATGTCGCGGCAGGTTTCCAATTCTTCACCGTCGAAACCCAGGAACCGTAGCGCATCGGTGAAGATCGCGCAGCTTTCGTCGCGGATCAGGGTCTCGTACCGCAATTCGAACACCGCCGGATCGCCGTAGTCCCAGGCCAGCATCTCGCGCAGGGTCGCAAGGTGCTTGTTTTCCATCTCGAATCGCAGCCGCGAGAGATCGTCCGGCAAGGCATTGAGGTGCTGCTGATAGGTCAGCCCGCCCAGATCATCCCGCGGAACGTGCAGGAATTTCTCACCCCGCACGGGCGCCGTCAGGTGGTATTTCGCGCCCGAGATCAGCACGTCGCGCGGATCGCGGATCATGTGCAGGAACCGCGCATCGGACATGGTGCGCAACTCCGCTGGAAAGGCCGATGACCAGTTCACCAGAATGGCGCGCGCGCCGGCGGGAACCTCGGCCATCGCGCGGGGCCGCACCTGTTTGGAGAAGATGCTCAGATCACGGGAGATGCGTTTGAATACGGTCTGCATCCAGATCGTGCCGGTCTTGTGATGCGTACCGACGCAGATCAGGCGCGGCGCCTCAGGCGCGATCATTGATATGCCTCCCGGCGCTGCATTCCCCGCCCTCAGTAGACCCGCGCCTTGGGCGCGATCTTCTTGAGGTCGATCCCGCCTTCCTCGTGCTTGGTGAGCGGGTCGAGATGCACCGGCCGATAGTCCAGCGTCACCTTGTTGCCGTCCAGTCGGGCCAGGGTATGGACACGCCACTTCTCGTCGTCGCGGTCGGGATGGTCCTCCTGCGCGTGGGCGCCGCGGCTTTCCTTGCGCGCCTCGGCACTGACGATCGTCGCCAGGGCGTTCGGCATCAGGTTGGCCAGCTCAAGCGTCTCCATCAGGTCGGAGTTCCAGATCAGCGACCGATCCGTCACCTGGATGTCGTCCATCTTGGCGGCGACGGCCTGCATCTTCTCCACCCCCTCGGCCAGCGTCTTGTCGGTGCGGAAGACGGCAGCATCGTCCTGCATCGTCTTCTGCATCTCCAAGCGCAATTCGGCCGTGGAAATCGAGCCGTCGGCATGGCGCAGCTTGTCGAACCGATCCAGCGCCGCATCGACGGCGGCCTTGTTGGCGGCGCGGTTCGGTGTGTCCGGATCGACGGTCTGGCCCGCCCGGATCGCCGCGGCGCGGCCGAAGACCACAAGGTCGATCAGCGAGTTCGAGCCCAGCCGGTTCGCGCCGTGGACCGAGGCGCAGCCGGCCTCGCCCACCGCCATCAGGCCGGGCGCCACCGCGTCGGGGTCGGACTTGGTCGGGTTAAGAACCTCGCCCCAGTAATTGGTGGGGATGCCGCCCATGTTGTAATGCACCGTGGGCAGGACGGGGATCGGCTCCTTCGTGACATCGACGCCGGCGAAGATGCGCGCGGATTCCGAGATGCCCGGCAGGCGCAGATTCAGCGTCTCCGGCGGCAGGTGGTTGAGGTGCAGATAGATGTGGTCCTTGTCGGGACCGACGCCGCGGCCCTCGCGGATCTCCAGCGTCATGCAGCGCGACACCACATCGCGCGAGGCCAGGTCCTTGTAGGTCGGCGCGTAGCGTTCCATGAAGCGCTCGCCCTCGGAGTTGGTCAGATAGCCGCCCTCGCCGCGGGCACCCTCGGTGATCAGCATGCCGGGGCCGAAAATCCCGGTGGGGTGGAACTGCACGAACTCCATGTCCTGCAGCGGCAGTCCGGCGCGCGCTATCATCCCGGCCCCGTCCCCGGTACAGGTATGCGCCGAGGTGCAGTTGAAGTACGCCCGGCCATAACCGCCGGTGGCCAGCACCACCATCTTGGCGTTGAAGACATGCATCGTGCCGTCGTCGAGATTCCAGGCCACGACCCCTTCGCAGGCGCCGTCCTCGCCCATGATCAGGTCGATGGCGAAATACTCGATGAAGAACTCGGCGCTGTGTTTCAGCGACTGCCCGTAGAGCGTGTGCAGGATCGCGTGGCCCGTGCGGTCGGCGGCGGCACAGGTGCGCTGCACCGGGGGGCCTTCGCCGAATTCGGTGGTGTGACCGCCGAACGGACGCTGGTAGATCTTGCCGTCCTCGGTGCGGGAAAACGGCACCCCGTAATGCTCAAGCTCGTAGACCGCCTTCGGCGCCTCCCGCGCGAGATATTCCATCGCATCCGTGTCGCCCAGCCAGTCGGAGCCTTTCACGGTGTCGTAGAGATGCCATTGCCAATGGTCTGGCCCCATGTTGCTGAGGCTGGCCGCGATGCCGCCCTGCGCGGCCACGGTGTGCGAGCGGGTGGGAAACACCTTGGTCACGCAGGCGGTGCGAAGTCCCTGTTCGGCCATGCCCAGCGTGGCCCGCAGCCCGGCGCCGCCGGCGCCCACCACGACCACGTCGTAATTGTGATACTCGATTTCGTAGGATGCCATCTGCTCGTCTCCCGCTCAGGCGCCGAATGCGATCTTGGCGACCGCGAAGACACCCGCGATCGCGAAGCCCCAGCAAAGGAGCGTGTTGAGGATCAGAAGCACGACGCCGGCCTTGCCGTGAACGTAGTCCTCGATCACCACCTGCAAGCCCTGCATCAGGTGATGAAAGCCCACGATCAGGAAGAGGATGGCAACCACCGCGTTCCAGGGGTTGGCATAGGCCGCGCGCACGGCCTCATAGCCTTCGCCCAGATGCGCACCGAAGGTGAAGACGAAGAGAAGCGTGAGCGGGATCAGCGCGATCGAACTCAGCCGCTGCGTCCACCAGTGATGCGTACCGTCCTTGGCCGAGCCGAGGCCGGCGACGCGCTTGTAGTCGGTCTTGATGCTCATCCCGGCCTCCTTCAGATCGCGATCAGGGTGATGACGGTCAGCACGGCGGCCAGGACCAGCGCGCCGATGGCGGTCCTTGTGACGTTCTCGTCGTCGAAGCCCGCGCCAGTGTCCCAGATCAGGTGCCGGATGCCGTTGAAGAAGTGGAACCACAGCGCCAGCAGCGAGCCGAAGAACACCAGATCGCCCAGCCATGAGGTCAGCAATCCATCCACCATCGCGAAATACTCCGGCGAGGTGGCGGCCGCCAGGAACCACCAGACGATCAGCACCGCGGCCAGCGTCATCGCCGTGCCCGTGGCGCGGTGCAGGATCGACATGATCGAATTGAGCGGCCAGCGATAGATGCTGGCATGGGGCGAAAGCGGGCGGTCACCCCGGTTCACATCAGCCATCGGGTATCCCTTTCATCCAGGCAACAGTCATCAATTGCGACCATGCTTAGACCATTTCTGCCACTTGTCACATAGTCCGGGCGGAAAAGGCACGATATTTTTGCGAAAACCTTCAGGAAAGCGGCCGTCGTAATCACAAAAAATATTTACGTGATCACGAACTCGGCCGTCCGGGCAGGATCGAGTGTCGACGCGCGGAATGGACTATTGCGATTGCGCCTGCGCCGTGAATCACTTCCATAAAATCCGGCCAGAAAACGTGATCACAAAACGTGTCATACCGGCATCAGAACCCAGATATCCAGATCCAGCAGCACATGGGGCCGGTATTTGCCGTCTTCGCCCTTCAGCCCCGCGGCAGAGGTCGCGTCGCGAGTGGCCACCAGCCTGAGACGCAGCGCGCCGACGCCGGGCGCCGCGGTCTCGGCCTTGTCGAGCACCTCCGACCAGGCGCGGACCGTATCGCCCGCGAAGCACGGATTGGCATGTGCGCCACCGTTCAGCCCCACGATCATCTGGGCATTTGCCAGCCCGTTGAAGCTGAGTGCGCGCGCCAGCGAGATAACGTGGCCACCATAGATCAGCCGCTTGCCATCCTCGCGCTGGGTTGCGTCGAAATGCACCTTGGCGGTGTTCTGCCAAAGCCGGGTGGCCAGCATGTGCTCGACCTCCTCGACGGTGACGCCATCGACATGGTCGATCACCTCGCCCACGGCATAGTCGCCCAAGCGATGCGGCTCCCCCGCGAGGGTGAAATCGTAGCCCGTGAAATCGAGCCCGTCGGGCACCCTCAGCGCCGCGGGCGCCACCGACTGCGCCAGGACCGGCACCACCGTCTGCGGCGCTGGGGCCTCGGTGTCGCGCTTGCGCACCATGACCCAGCGCACGTAGTCGATCACCGTCTCTCCGCGCTGGTTGATCCCGCTGCTGCGCACCCAGACGACGCCGGTGCGGCCATTAGAATTCTGTTTCAGCCCGATCACCTCGGACACCGCACGCAGCGTGTCGCCGGGCCAGACCGGGCGGTAGAACCGGCCCTCGGCATAGCCCAGATTGGCGGCCGCGTTGAGCGAGATGTCGGGCACCGTCTTGCCGAAGACCAGGTGGAAGGCCGCCAGATCGTCGATCGGCGCCGCGGCCAGCCCGCAGGCGCGCGCAAACTCGTCGGAGGAATAGAGCGCGTGCCGCGCGGGATAGAGCGCGTGGTAGAGCGCCCGCTCGCCCCCCGACACGGTGCGCGGCACGGCATGGGCGATCACCTGCCCGACATGGTAATCCTCGAAGAAGTTTCCGGCACTGGTCTTGGTGTCTGCCATGGGCTCACAGGCTCCCCAGTTTCACATCGGGGCTGTAGCTGCCTTCCACCTCCTTGACGACGGCCTGCGCGCAGCACATCACCCCGCGCTTGGCATTGAAGGCATAGGCCGGGCTGCCGTGAAGCTCCCACCCGTTGGCGAGTGCCTCCGTCACCTTGTGGCAAAAGGCGGCGGTGTCGTCCTCGGTCAGCAGACGATAGGCTTTCATGCCCCGGCCCCGAAGACGGGATAGCCCATCCAGTAATGGACGCCCGCGATCGCCGCATAGAGAACGAGCGCGATCACCGCCACCTTGGCGTCCTTCGCGACGGGGCCCTTCGCCGGCGGCGTCCAGGGACCCTCGGCGGCGTTGATCGTCAGCATCTCGATCACCGCCCAGAGCCCCAGCCCCGCGAAGAGGATCAGCGAAGCCAGATCGCCATTGACCAGCAGATGCGCGATGGCCCAGATCACCACGCCCAGCAGCATCGGGTGGCGCAGCTTCGCGCCCACCACGCCGCCGGCCTTGCCGACCCCCAGCAGGAAGACCGCGATCAGCATCAGCAGGTTGTTCAGATGCACCCCCCAGCCCGGGGGGGTGTAGAGCGCGACGTAATCGGCGCCGCGATAGGCGATGACCATCAGCACCACACTGCCCAACACGCCCAGCGCCACCAGCCCGCGCCCGGCATTGCCCAGCGCCGCCCGCGGGCCCGGCGCGATCCGTTTGAAGAGATGCGCCGCCATCCAGAGCAGCACACCAAGGACCAGAAGGCTCATCATGCGGCATCTCCCTCTTCCAGTGCGGCCACCGCCTCGGCCCGGCCGAGCAGCTTGCGGGCGGTCTCCACATGCAGGTTTTCCACGATCTTGCCATCGACCACCGCGACGCCTTGCCCGGCGGCCTTGGCCTCCTCGAAGGCGGCGATATGGCGGCGGGCGAGCTCGAGTTCCGCCTCGCTGGGGGCAAAGACCTCGTTGGCGATCTCGATCTGCGCGGGGTGGATCAGCGTCTTCCCGTCGAAGCCCATGTCGCGGCCGTGCTTCGCCTCGGCCCGCAGCCCGTCGAGATCCTTGAAGGCGTTGTAGACGCCGTCGACGACGGCCAGCCTCCGTGCGCGCGCCGCCAGCAGGCAGAGCGACAGCGGCGTGATCATCGGCCCGCGGTCGGGGACGCTGCGCGCCATCAGCTCCTTGCCCAGATCGTTGGTGCCCATCACGAAGCCCGCCATCCGCGGCGAGGCCGACGCGATCTCAAGCGCGTTGAGTGCGCCTTCGCAGGTCTCCAACATCGCCCAGATCAGCGTGTCCTTCGTCTCGGGCATGGCGTCGAGCATCGCCGCGATCCGCTCGATATCCGCGGCGCGGGACACTTTCGGCAGCAGGATCGCCTCCGGTCCGGTGGCCCCCACTGCGGCCAGGTCGTCCTCGGCCCAGTCGGACTCGAAGCCGTTGATGCGCACCAGGCAGGAGCGCCGGCCATAACCGCCCTGCGTCAGGGCGGCGGCCAGGGTTTCGCGGGCACGCACCTTCTCGGCCGGGGCGACGGAATCCTCCAGATCGAAGATGATCGCGTCCGCCGGCAGCATCCGTGCCTTTTCCAGCGCCCGCTCCTTGGAGCCTGGAATGTAGAGGACGGAACGGAACGGCCGCGCGCTGTAATCCATGATTCTTGCCCTTTCACAACTGCGCCGCAATGCAGCATACCCGGCGCCCGGGCGCAAGCCATCCGATATATTCTGACGATCAACGCGGATTTTGCGCAATTATTCTAAAAAGCGTTGCAACACGCCGCCTGCTGCGCGCGCCGGGTTTACCCCGATTTTCGGAGTTTACCGGCACTGAGGGATCCGGCGGACCACATCCGCCCGAAACGCAGGAGGGATGTCATGAACAAACAGATTTTCGCGCTCTCTTTCGGCTTTGCCGGGCTGATCTGGGCCACCCAGCAGGCCGGCGCGCAGCAAACTGCGCTCTGCGGCGAGCGCGACGTGGTGATCGACCGGCTCGAAACCCGGTATGGCGAGCGGCGCCGGTCCGTCGGTCGCGGCCAAGGCAACCGAATGGTGGAGATCTTCGCCTCGGAAAGCACCGGCACATGGACGATCCTGGCCACGCTGCCCAACGGCCTGACCTGTCTCGTCGCCTCGGGCGAGGATTTCCGCCATGAAGCCGACCGGCCGGTCAAACCGGGCGATCCGGCCTGAGTCGCGCCCGCTCCCCGCGCACATCGGGCGCGGGGAGCGGTGCGGGGCCCATGCTGCGTTTTAGCGCGGCCTATGGGCGCATCGCACCCGCACCACCCGCCCGCCTGTTTTCCAAGTAAATTCCCGCGCCGATCTGCCGAGGGCACGCCGCCCGCAGGTCATGCGCCGACTGCGAAATCCTTGCGCGCCACCGCCGCAAGGGCTACGCAAGCGGCGAAACTCAACACCGACCGGAGATTGATAGAATGGCTAGATCCAAGATCGCACTGATCGGCGCGGGCCAGATCGGGGGCACGCTGGCGCACCTCGCCGCGCTCAAGGAACTGGGGGATGTCGTCCTCTTCGACATTGCCGAGGGCGTGCCGCAGGGCAAGGCGCTGGACCTGGCCGAAAGCGGCCCCGTCGCCGGCTATGACGTGGCGCTGAAAGGCACCCAGGATTATACCGACATCGCCGGCGCGGATGTCTGCATCGTGACGGCGGGCGTGCCGCGCAAGCCGGGCATGAGCCGCGACGACCTGCTGGGCATCAACCTGAAGGTGATGAAATCCGTGGGCGAGGGCATCAAGGCCAATGCGCCAGACGCTTTCGTGATCTGCATCACCAACCCGCTCGACGCGATGGTCTGGGCGCTGCGCGAATTCTCCGGCCTGCCGCGCGAAAAGGTCTGCGGCATGGCGGGCGTGCTGGACAGCGCCCGCTTCCGGCATTTCCTGGCCGACGCGTTCGAGGTGTCGATGCGCGACGTCTCGGCCTTCGTTCTGGGCGGACATGGCGACACGATGGTGCCGCTCGTGCGGTATTCGACCGTGGCCGGCATCCCGCTGCCCGACCTGGTGAAAATGGGCTGGATCACGCAGGAGAAGCTGGACGCGATCGTGCAGCGCACCCGCGACGGCGGCGCCGAGATCGTGGGCCTTCTGGGCAACGGCTCGGCCTTTTACGCGCCCGCCACCTCGGCCATCGAAATGGCCGAAGCCTATCTGCGCGACCAGAAGCGCGTGCTGCCCTGCGCGGCCTTCGTGGACGGCGCCTACGGGCTGGACGGCTTCTATGTCGGCGTGCCCACGGTGATCGGCGCGGGCGGGATCGAGAAGGTCGTCGAGATCTCGCTCAGCAAAGACGAACAGGCGATGTTCGACAAGTCGGTGGAGGCCGTGAAGGGCCTCGTCTCGGCCTGCAAGGACATCGACGACAGCCTGTCCTGAACACCGGCACGCCCCGCCGCCGCGCGGCCACGGGGCGTGATTCCCCGAGTTTGTGATCACAGCATTTCGGCGTGTGATCACAAACATCGGAAAATCGCCCTGCGGGAGGATTTTCCCGATACTTCCCCTTCTCTCGACGCCAAACCTGTGCAAGTCTCGCCTGAACATTAAGCAAGACGGGACAGTTTTCATGAATATTCATGAGTATCAGGCGAAAAGCCTGCTCCGGGATTACGGCGCGCCGGTTTCCGATGGCCGCGTTGTCCTGAAGGCCGAGGACGCCAAGACCGCGGCAGGGGAAATGGACGGCCCGGTCTGGGTCGTGAAGGCGCAGATCCACGCGGGCGGCCGCGGCAAGGGCACGTTCAAGGAGGCGGATGCCGGCGACGGCGGCGGCGTGCGGATCGCCAAATCCGTGGAGGAGGCCGAGGCCGAGACCAAGCGCATGCTGGGCCGCACGCTGGTGACGAAACAGACCGGCCCGTTGGGAAAGCAGGTCAACCGCGTCTATATCGAGGACGGCGCGGGCATCGCATCGGAATTCTACCTCGCGCTGCTGGTCGATCGCGGCAGCAGCCGCGTCTCCTTCGTCTGCTCGACCGAAGGCGGCATGGATATCGAGGAAGTGGCCGAGAAGACGCCGGAGAAGATCCTCTCCTTCGCGGTCGATCCGGCCACCGGCTATCAGCCCTTCCACGGCCGCCGCATCGCCTTCATGCTGGGGCTGAGCGGCAAGCAGATCAAGCAATGCGTCGGGCTGATGGGCACGCTCTATCGCATGTTCCTGGACAAGGACATGGAGATGCTGGAGATCAACCCGCTGATCCTGACCGACTCGGGCGAGCTGAAATGCCTCGACGCCAAGATGGGTTTCGACAGCAACGCAATCTACCGCCACGCCGACATCGCGGCGCTGCGCGACGAGTCCGAGGAAGACTCCAAGGAACTGGCGGCATCCAAGTATGACCTGAACTACATCGCGCTCGACGGCGAGATCGGCTGCATGGTCAACGGCGCCGGGCTGGCGATGGCCACCATGGACATCATCAAGCTCTACGGTGCCGAACCCGCCAACTTCCTCGACGTGGGCGGCGGGGCGACCAAGGAGAAGGTGACCGAGGCGTTCAAGATCATCACCTCGGACCCGCAGGTGAAGGGGATACTCGTGAACATCTTCGGCGGCATCATGCGCTGCGACGTGATCGCCGAGGGCGTGGTGGCGGCGGTCAAGGATGTGGGCCTTCAGGTGCCGCTTGTGGTGCGGCTCGAAGGCACCAAGGTCGAGGAAGGCAAGAAGATCATCAATGAAAGCGGGCTCAACGTGATCGCGGCGGAGGATCTCAAGGACGGCGCCGAGAAGATCGTGAAGGCGGTGAAGGGGTGAGTGGCACAAAGCCAATATCTTTCCAGGGCTTTTCCCTCCACTGTCTTGTCGTCGTTCTGGCATTGGGTGTGCCGGAACCCGCGTCGGCCGAGAATGGTGACGCTGTGTATTTAGCCCGGTCCTTTGTCGGCCATTGCGTTCAAAATGCGGGCCGCGTGGACAAGGTCTCTGCTGCCGCGAGAGTAGCTGGATGGAAGGAAGTTCAAGGCGATATGAAAGCGATGCTTGCTCCGCAAGATCCCAGCGCCGAATACTCAGGTTGGTTGGTCCTCGAAGAAGGAAAGACACCGTTTCTTCTTGGCATCTCAAAAGCAGACCTAAACGGCATGGACTACAGCATCTGTGTAGTCGCCAACCCAAACATTGAAGTCGATGAAGTGCTCACCGAAATTCGAAATCTGGCGTCCATCGGAAAAATTATCGATAGCGTCGAAGAAGCAGGTCAACGCTATCGAGTTTGGAGCACTGAGAAAATCGCGGAGCAATCATTTATTTCGGCAGTGGATGCTCCAAAAATGGACATACGCGGCGGCACCATATCGCTGTCAGCACCAACAGAAGAGTAGGAAGTTATGGCAGTCCTCGTAGACGAAAACACCAAAGTCATCTGTCAGGGCCTCACCGGCAGCCAAGGCACCTTTCATTCCGAACAGGCCATCGCCTATGGCACCCAGATGGTCGGCGGCGTCACCCCCGGCAAGGGCGGCACGACGCATCTCGACCTGCCGGTCTACAACTCGGTGCATGAGGCGAAGGCCGAGACCGGCGCCAATGCCTCCGTGATCTACGTGCCCCCGCCCTTTGCCGCGGACAGCATCCTTGAGGCGATCGACGCCGGCATGGACCTGATCGTGGCAATCACCGAGGGCATTCCGGTCCTCGACATGATGCGCGTCAAGCGCGCGCTGATGGACAGCAAGTCGATCCTGATCGGACCGAACTGCCCCGGCATCATCACGCCCGACGCCTGCAAGATCGGCATCATGCCGGGCCATATCCACAAGCGCGGCTCCTGCGGCGTGGTCTCGCGGTCCGGCACGCTGACCTACGAGGCGGTCAAGCAGACCACGGATGTGGGGCTGGGCCAGTCCACCTGCGTGGGCATCGGCGGCGACCCGATCAAGGGGACCGAGCATATCGACGTGCTGGAATGGTTCCTGGCCGATGACGAGACCGAAAGCATCATCATGATCGGCGAAATCGGCGGGTCGGCCGAGGAAGAGGCGGCGCAGTTCCTCAAGGATGAGGCCAAACGCGGCCGCAAGAAACCCGTCGCCGGCTTCATCGCGGGCCGCACCGCGCCGCCGGGCCGCCGCATGGGCCATGCCGGCGCCATCGTCGCGGGCGGCAAGGGCGGCGCCGACGACAAGATCGAGGCCATGCGCAGCGCTGGCATCGTCGTCTCCGACAGCCCCGCCGGCCTGGGCGAGGCGGTGCTGGAGGCGATCGGCTGATCGCCGGCCTCGCCGCATATCCACGATACGGGGCGTTCCGGGCCGGACCCGGTGCGTCCAGACCCATGAAAGGGTCCATAGGGAGAACCGAGAGATGACCGAACAATCCCCAAACGACCAGTTCCACGCCTCGTCCTTCCTGCAGGGCGCGAATGCGGAATATGTGGAACGGCTCTACGCCAATTACGCCAACGATCCGGCTTCCGTCGACGAGGCGTGGCAGGCCTTCTTCCGGCAACTCGGCGACGACGAGATGGATGTGAAGAAACAGGCCAGCGGGCCGTCCTGGGAACGCACCGACTGGCCGCCCGCGCCCAATGACGAGCTGACCGCGGCGCTGGACGGACAATGGCCCGTGGCCCCGGTCGCCGACGGCAAGGCGCTGGCGAAGAAGATCACCGGCAAGGCGGCCGAAAAGGGGATCGAAGTCACCGACGAGCAGGTGAAGCGCGCCGTGCTCGACAGCATCCGCGCGCTGATGCTGATCCGCGCCTATCGTATCCGCGGCCACCTGGCGGCAGAACTGGACCCGCTGGGCATGCGCAACCCCGACCCGCGGCCGGAACTGGACCCGAAAACCTACGGCTTCACCGAATCCGATATGGACCGGCCGGTTTTCATCGACAATGTGCTGGGGCTTCAGGTCGCCTCGATGCGCGAGATCGTGGCGATGGTCAAACGCACCTATTGCGGCACCTTCGCGCTGCAATACATGCACATCTCCGACCCCGAGCAATCCGCCTGGCTGAAGGAGCGGATCGAGGGCTACGGCAAGGAGGTGAAATTCACCCGCGAGGGGCGCAAGGCGATCCTCAACAAGCTGGTGGAGGCCGAGGGCTTCGAGAAGTTCCTGCATGTGAAATACATGGGCACCAAGCGTTTCGGCCTCGACGGCGGCGAGGCGACGGTGCCCGCGATGGAGCAGATCATCAAGCGCGGCGGCGCGCTGGGGATCGAGCAGATCGTGATCGGGATGCCCCATCGCGGCCGGCTCAGCGTGCTGGCCAATGTGATGGCCAAACCCTACCGCGCAATCTTCAACGAGTTTCAGGGCGGCAGCTTCAAGCCCGAGGACGTGGACGGCTCGGGCGACGTGAAATACCACCTCGGCGCCTCGTCGGACCGGGTGTTCGACGGCAACAAGGTGCACCTGTCGCTGACCGCCAACCCCTCGCACCTGGAAGCGGTGAACCCGGTCGTTCTGGGCAAGGTTCGCGCCAAACAAGAACAGATGGCCGACGCCGACCGCACCACGGTGCTGCCGGTGCTTCTGCATGGCGACGCGGCCTTCGCGGGCCAGGGTGTGGTGGCGGAATGCTTCGGGCTCTCGGGCCTGAAGGGGCACCGCACGGGCGGCACGATCCATGTCATCGTCAACAACCAGATCGGCTTTACCACCTCGCCGCACAACTCGCGCTCGTCCCCCTATCCCACCGACATCGCGCTGATGGTCGAGGCGCCGATTTTCCACGTCAATGGCGACGATCCGGAGGCGGTCGTGCATGCCGCCAAGGTGGCCACCGAGTTCCGCCAGAAGTTCCACAAGGACGTGGTGATCGACATCTTCTGCTATCGGCGCTTCGGCCATAACGAGGGTGACGAGCCGATGTTCACCCAGCCGACCATGTACAAGCGGATCAAGCGCCACAAGACGACGCTGCAGGTCTATACCGAGCGGCTGGTCAAGGACGGGCTGATCCCGGAGGGCGAGATCGAGGACATGAAAGCCGCCTTCCAGGCCTATCTCAACGAGGAGTTCGAGGCCGGCAAGGACTACCGCCCGAACAAGGCCGACTGGCTGGACGGGCGCTGGTCGGATCTGGAGGCCCACAAGGGCAAGTACGAGCGCGGCAAGACTGCCGTACCCAAGAAGGTCTTCAAGGAGGTCGGAGCGGCGCTGAGCCGACTGCCGGAAGGCTACAACGCGCACAAGACCGTGCGGCGGTTGCTGGAGACCAAGAAGGAGATGATCGACAGCGGCAAGGGGCTGGACTGGGCAACCGCAGAGGCGCTGGCCTTCGGATCGCTTATGCTCGAAGGCTACCCGGTGCGGCTGTCCGGCCAGGACTGCACGCGCGGCACGTTCAGCCAGCGGCATTCCGGCATCATCGACCAGGAGACCGAGGAACGTTACCTGCCGCTCAACCATATCCGCGACGGGCAGGCGCAATACGAGGTCATCGACTCGATGCTCTCGGAATACGCGGTGCTGGGTTACGAATACGGCTACTCCCTGGCCGAGCCAAACGCGCTGGTGCTCTGGGAAGCACAGTTCGGTGATTTCGCCAATGGCGCACAGATCATGTTCGACCAGTTCATCTCGTCGGGCGAACGCAAATGGCTGCGCATGTCCGGCCTCGTGATGCTGCTGCCGCACGGCTTCGAGGGCCAGGGGCCCGAGCATTCCTCGGCGCGGCTGGAGCGGGTCCTTCAGATGTCGGCGGAAGACAACTGGATCGTGGCCAACTGCACGACGCCGGCCAACTACTTCCACATCCTGCGCCGCCAGATGCATCGCAGCTTCCGCAAGCCACTGGTGCTGATGACCCCGAAATCGCTGCTCCGCCACAAGATGGCGATCTCCAACATCTCGGATTTCACCACCGGGTCGTCCTTCCACCGGGTGCTCTGGGATGACGCCCAGCAGGGGCATTCGGACACCAAGCTGGTCGATGACGAGAAGATCCGGCGCGTCGTGATGTGTTCCGGCAAGGTTTATTACGACCTCCTGGAAGAGCGCGACCGGCGCGGTATCGACGACATCTACCTGATGCGGGTCGAGCAGTTCTATCCCTTCCCGGCGCTCGCGCTGGTCAAGGAACTGGACCGCTTCAGGAATGCCGATGTGGTCTGGTGCCAGGAGGAGCCCAAGAACCAGGGCGGCTGGACCTTCATGGAGCCCAATATCGAATGGGTTCTGGGCCGCCTCGACACCAGGACCAAGCGCGCCGTCTATGCCGGCCGTCCCGCCGCCGCCTCCCCTGCAACGGGTCTGGCAAGCCAGCACAAGGCACAACAGGAAGCGCTCGTGAACGAGGCGCTGAGCTTTGAAGAGGAATAACAGTATGGCAACCGAAGTCCGTGTCCCGACGCTGGGGGAAAGCGTCTCCGAGGCAACGATCGCAACCTGGTTCAAGAAGCCCGGCGACAGCGTCGCCGTGGACGAGATGCTTTGTGAGCTGGAAACCGACAAGGTGACGGTCGAGGTCCCCTCCCCCGCCGCGGGCACGTTGCAGGAGATCGTGGCCGAGGAAGGCGAAACCGTGGGCGTAGATGCCCTGCTGGCCACGCTGAGCGAGGGCGGCAGCGATGCCCCCGCCAAGCCCGCGAAGACCGAGGCCAAGGCGGAGAGCACTTCGAAACCCGCGGACGACGGTGGCGCGGACAGCGGCGAGAGCGTCGACGTGATGGTGCCGACCCTGGGCGAGAGCGTGACCGAGGCCACGGTCGCCACCTGGTTCAAGCAGGTGGGCGACAGCGTCGAGGCCGACGAGATGCTCTGCGAGTTGGAGACCGACAAGGTCTCGGTCGAGGTGCCCGCGCCGCAGGCCGGTACGCTGACCGAAATCCTCGCCAAAGAAGGCGAGACGGTCCAGGCTTCCGCGAAGCTCGCGGTGATGTCTGCGGGCGGCGGCGCGGCCCCGGCGAAAACCGAAGCGCCGGCCGAGAGCGCACCGGCCGCCGAAGCCGCCGGCTCCGGCAAGGATGTGGATGACGCGCCCTCGGCCAAGAAGATGATGGCCGAGGCCGGGCTTTCGCCCGATCAGGTCGAAGGCACGGGCCGCGACGGGCGCATCATGAAGGAGGATGTGCAGAAGGCTCTGGCCGCCGGTGGTGCCGCCGCCAAGGCGCCCGAACGCGCGCCCGCGCAGGCGCCCCGTGCCCCGGTCGCCGCCGAAGATGCAAGCCGCGAGGAACGGGTCAAGATGACCCGCCTGCGCCAGACCATCGCCCGGCGCCTGAAGGAGGCGCAGAACTCCGCCGCCATGCTGACCACCTATAACGAGGTGGACATGACCGGGGTGATGGAGCTGCGCAAGGAATACAAGGACCTCTTCGAGAAGAAGCATGGCGTCAAGCTGGGCTTCATGTCCTTCTTCACCAAGGCATGCTGCCACGCGCTCAAGGAGGTGCCGGACGTCAATGCCGAGATCGACGGCACCGACGTGGTCTACAAGAACTTCGTGCATATGGGCATCGCCGTGGGCACGCCCACGGGGCTCGTGGTGCCGGTGGTGCGCGACGCCGACCAGATGTCGTTTGCCGCGATCGAGAAGAAGATCAACGAGTTGGGCGCGCGCGCCCGCGACGGCAAGCTTTCCATGGCCGAGATGCAGGGCGGCACCTTCACGATCTCCAATGGCGGGGTCTATGGCTCGCTCATGTCCTCGCCGATCCTCAACCCGCCGCAATCGGGCATCCTGGGAATGCACAAGATCCAGGACCGCCCGATGGTGGTGAACGGCGAGATCAAGGCCCGCCCGATGATGTACCTGGCACTGAGCTACGACCACCGGATCGTGGACGGCAAGGGCGCGGTCACCTTCCTGGTGCGGGTGAAAGAGGCGCTGGAAGACCCGCGGCGGCTGTTGATGGATTTGTGAGGCTATCGCGTGACTATCTCGCTAGAAGAATTCAAGGATGCGTTTGAGCGCCACAAGCAAGTGTTCCTCTCTCTTGAGCGTAATGATCAGGAGAGAGGAAGAATTGTCTTCCTGTCAGTGCATCTAGAAACTTTACTCGGAACGATCTTGTTAGCGGTGGCCAAGGAAAAGACAGTTATGGAGGAGGTACTGGCCCGATCAGGAGCGAGCTTTAACGCAAGAATAGATCTGTGTTTTGCTTTGGGACTTTTGGATGCAAATGAACGACGCGATCTTACTTTGTTTCGAAAAATCAGGAATAAACTCGCGCACTCATTTGAAGTAAAACCAAACGACCAGCAAATATCAAGCTGGGCCAAGGAGCTATCCGTTCAAGAAATCACGGATGCCGACATTAAAGCGCAACCGGCGATGGCTCAAATCAAAGAATTCTTCGAAAATGCAAATACTCTACAGCGCATAGAAATTTGCCTTTCTGCACTGTCAAACAAACTTACGGTGCGGATTGATCACGCGCAAGATATCGGCCGAGGAATCAGCCGGGCAAAACTTCCATGACCCCCGAACTCACCGCCCTCGCCCTCGCCGGGCTGCTCCAGGCGCTACAATTCTGCCTCATGGCGGTGCCGGCCAATCTGGAACTGGGCACCGGCTACACCACCTCCCCGCGCGACCGCGACCCGTCGCACCAGATGTCGCCGCGCACCGGGCGGCTGCACCGCGCGTTGAGCAATCATTTCGAGGGGCTGGTGCTCTTCACCCTTGCGGTGGCGGTCGTCACGCTGGCGGGCAAGGCCAATGCCTTCACCGCGGCGATGGCCTATACCTATCTGGGCGCCCGCATCCTCTACGTACCCGCCTATGCCTTCGGCTGGTCCCCCTGGCGTTCGCTGATCTGGGCGGTCGGGTTCCTGGCCACGGTCCTGATCCTGATCGCCTCTCTCCTCTAGCAACGGGCCGCCATGACACCGAGCGACGCAGACAACACGGCCAGGCAGCGCACCGCCCTCGCCTGCTGCATGCGCAACGAGGGGCCGTTCGTGGTGGAATGGGCCGCCTATCACAGCCTGCTGGGCTTCGACGAAATCCTCGTTTTCACCAACGATTGCACGGACGGCTCCGACCTGCTTCTCGACCGGCTCAAGGCGCTGGGATATCTGACCCATATCCGCCAGGCACCACCCCCCGGCGGCTCGCCCCAGATCGAGGCGATGAAACTGGCCTTCGCCGATCCCCGCGTGCAGGCCTGCGAATGGCTGCTGCATATCGACAGCGACGAGTTCCTCAACATCACCTGCGGCGACGGCTCCGTCCGCGCGCTGCTCGACGCGGTGGGCGACTGCGACGTGATTGCGATCCTCTGGCGGCTCTTCGGCGACAATGGCGTGACCCGGTGGGACGGCGGCAGCGTCCTGCAACAGTTTACCGCCGCACAGCCCGAACCGATGCGCCGGACCGTGGACCACAAGTCCATGTTCCGCCACGCGCTCTTCGAGTTCGCCATCGACCACATGCCGAAACTGCCCCGCGACCCGGAGCGCGCCATAAACGTCAAGACCACCGCGGGCGAGGCGGTGAATGGCGACATGCTGCGCCACCGCCGCAAGAGCCGTTACAAGATGAGCTTCCGGCACGCCACTTTCCGCAACGCCTGCATCAACCATTACGCGGTGAAATCCGAAGATGTCTGGCTGATGAAGAACGACCGCGGCGACGGGTTCGGGAACGCTCATCAGAAATACTTCCGCAATTCGCGGATGTGGAACCGCTACAACCGCGGCGAGGCGCAGGAGACGTCGATCCTCCGGCGCTGGCCCGAGATCGCGGCGCGGATGGAGGCGATGCGCGCCGACCCCGAATTGCGGCGGATCGAGGTTCACAGCCTCGCCGTCTTCCGCGCCCGGCGCGACGCCGTGCTGACGCCCGAGCAGATCGCGCGCTGGACCCATGACCCCGAAAAGGCCCTGTAGATGCGCCGCAAGACCGACCCCGAAGGAGGAACAATATGTCCCAATATGACGTGATCGTAATCGGCTCCGGCCCCGGCGGCTATGTCTGCGCCATCCGCTGCGCCCAACTCGGCCTCAAGACCGCCTGTGTCGAGGGGCGCGAGGCCCTGGGCGGAACCTGCCTCAACGTGGGCTGCATCCCGTCCAAGGCGCTGCTGCACGCCACGCACCAGCTTCACGAGGCGGAACACAACTTCGCCAAGATGGGGCTGAAGGGCAAAAGCCCGTCCGTCGACTGGAAGGCGATGATTGCTTACAAGGACGATGTCATCGGACAGAACACCAAGGGCATCGAGTTCCTGTTCAAGAAGAACAAGGTCGACTGGCTGAAAGGCTGGGGCAAGATCGCGGGCAAGGGCAAGGTGCAGGTCGGCGACGAGACCCATGAGGCGAAGAATATCGTGATCGCCACCGGCTCCGAGGCATCGAGCCTGCCCGGCGTGGAGATCGACGAGAAGACGGTCGTCACCTCGACCGGGGCGTTGGAACTGACCAAGGTGCCCAAGAAGATGGTGGTGATCGGTGCGGGCGTGATCGGGCTGGAGATGGGCTCGGTCTATGCGCGGCTCGGCACGCAGGTGACGGTGGTGGAGTTTCTCGACCAGATCACGCCGGGCATGGATGGCGAGGTCTGCAAGACCTTCCAGCGGATGCTCAAGAAACAGGGGCTCGACATCGTGCTGGGCGCCGCTGTGCAAACCGTCGAGGCGCTCAAGACCAAGGCCAAGGTCAACTACAAGCTGCGCAAGGATGACAGCGAGCACCAGATCGACGCCGACGTGGTGCTCGTGGCCACTGGGCGCAAACCCTATACCGGCGGGCTGGGGCTGGAGGAGGCCGGCATCGATCTGACCGAGCGCGGCATGGTCAAGACCGACGCCCACTGGAAGACGAACATGGAGGGGGTCTATGCGATCGGCGACGTGATCGCCGGGCCGATGCTCGCCCACAAGGCCGAGGACGAGGGCATGGCCGTCGCCGAGACTATCGCCGGCCAGAAGGGGCATGTGAATTACGGCGTGATCCCCGGCGTCATATACACCCATCCCGAGGTCGCCAGCGTCGGCAAGACCGAGGAGAACCTCAAGGAGGAAGGCCGCGCCTACAAGGTCGGCAAATTCTCCTTCATGGGCAATGGCCGGGCCAAGGCGGTCTTCGCGGGCGAGGGGTTCGTCAAGCTCCTGGCCGACAAGGACACCGACCGCATCCTGGGCGCGCATGTCATCGGGCCGATGGCCGGCGATCTGATCCACGAGGTTTGCGTGGCAATGGAGTTCGGCGCCTCAGCCGAGGATCTGGCGCGCACCTGCCATGCCCACCCGACCTTCTCGGAGGCGATGCGCGAAGCGGCGCTGGCCTGCGGCGACGGCCCGATCCATTCGTGAAACCGGGGCGGGGCCCCGGAACCCCGTCCCGAAGACCTGGACCACAGCAGCGATAATCGCCCCGCGGTCGCAGGCCTGTTCGGAGAGGCGCCGCGCGGAGCAATGGAGGAACGTCGGCTCAGAGCCAGAGTTGCGTTTGGAGTGGAGGCCGATCTAACCCACGAGCATCCGCAGGCCCTGGGTGACATCGGTACGCATCGCCAGCCGCAACCCCGGTTCGTCCCCGGCGCGCAGCGCCGCGATGATGAGCCGGTGATTGCGCGGCGGCTCGGTGCGCTGCATCCGGCCGTAGAGGTCGCGCATCTTAGGGCCGAGTTGCAGCCAGACCGTCTCCACCATCGCCAGCATCGCCGGAGCCTGCGCGCGCAGATACAGGCTGCGGTGAAACTCCAGATTGGCACGGATATAGGCCACCGCATCGCGCTGGTCGATGAACTGGCTGACGGCGTTGTTGATGCTCTGCATCCGGTCGATCAGCGCAATATGGGCCCGAGGCAGGGCGCGCGCCGCCAACTCCGGCTCCAGCAGCGCGCGAATCGCCGCAAGCTCCTCGATCCGCTCGGCGCTCAGATCCGGGGTCGAGGCCCGGCCCGAGGCCGACAGCGTCAGCGCCCCCTCGGCCGCCAGCCGGCGCAGCGCCTCGCGCGCGGGCGTCATCGACACGCCATGCTGCGCCGCCAGCCCGCGCAGGGTCAGCGCCTGGCCCGGCGCGATCTCGCCATGCATGATCTGGCTGCGCAATGCGCGGTAGAGCCGGTCATGCGCGGCCGCGGTTATGTCGGAACTGCGTTGGGTCATCAGCATCGCCCGACTGTGATCACGAATTTCGGTGCGGTCAACGCTTCTCGAAGACATAGCGGTGCAGCCCGGCGCCCTCGCGCCGCAGCCAGCGCCGCGGCGCCTCGTAGCCAGGGCAAAGCCGCGCCACCACCGCCCAGAAGGCTGGCGAATGATTCATCTGCGCGAGATGCGCCACCTCATGCGCGGCAACGTAATCCAGCACCTCCGGCGGCGCCATGACGAGCCGCCAGGAATACATCAGCCCCCCGGCGGCCGAACACGAGCCCCAGCGTGACCGCGGATCGCGCAGGCTGATCCGGCTGTAACGGCGCCCCAGCGCCTGCGCGTGACGGTCCGAGGCCGCGATCAGCCGCTCCCGTGCAAGCGATTGCAGGAGCGCACGAAGCCGCACGGGCAACTCGGCCTCCGCTCCGGGCACCATGATCGCACCCTCCTCCACCCGCGCGGCGCGGCCTGTGCCGGGCCGGATCGGCAGCGGGTGGCCGTCCACAGGCAGAACGCCGCCGAAGACCGGGCGCATTTGGGCGGGCCGGGCGTCCAGATGGCCGCGCAGCCAGCTTTCCTTCTCGCGCGCGAAGGCATGCGCCTCGCGCTCGGGCACACGCAGCGGAAGGGTCAGCGTCACCCGCCCGTCAAGAGCCGAGACGCGCAACGACAACCGTTTCGCCCGCGCCGAACGGCGCAGCGCCACCTCGATGGGCGGGTCGCCATGCAGGGTAAGTTGCGCCATGACGCGACGGTCTCCTCCGGGTTCGCTCCTGCGGCAGGTTACTCCGGATATCGCGGGGGTTTCCACCGCACAATCGACGCCGTGTTCCGGGGCGCTCAAAAGCCTTTGACAAGGCTGCCGGGGTTGTGGCAGGTGGCAGCGATCAAAGCGACATCAGCGATTTCGAGGGGAATTCGATGCCCAAGGAAGAATGGGGCGTAAAGCGCGTCTGCCCGAACTGCTCGACACGGTTCTATGACCTTCGGCAGGATCCCATGACCTGTCCGTCCTGCAGGCATTCGGTCACGGTCGACGTGCTCATGGGCGGCAAGCAGAAGCCGACGCCCGCCGACAAGCAGTCCAAGACCAAGAAACCTGAACTCAAGGAAGAGGAAGAGGACGTGCTGGAGGTCGAGGACGACGACGAAGTCGACCTGGGCGACGATGTCCTGGAGGACGAAGACGACGACACGGTCGATCTGGACGACATCGCGGATGTCGCCGCCGACGACGACGATACCTGACACGGCAAAGCGCTTCGGACGGATATTTTTCGCTTGATCTGGCCGGAACGCTTCACTATCCAGCCCTTGGCGAGCGGGACGCTCGCCCCGGTGGGGCCATAGCTCAGTTGGGAGAGCGCTTGAATGGCATTCAAGAGGTCAGGGGTTCGACTCCCCTTGGCTCCACCAAACTAACACTCCTAATCCATTGGAAGTTAACGGAAATTCCCCGTATCGGAATTCCCGTCCCACCGATCTTCCCACCGACCGGAAAGCTTTGCCGGTGATCGTTTACGTATCGCGGCCCGCTTCGAGTACGGTTTGCCAACCTTTTCTCACGTCAAGGCTCATCGAGTTTGGCCCCGTACAGCGAACCTGCGCCGGGCCCGAGCCTCTCCAATCAAGGGAAGCCACGATCCAAGTGAATGAACCGGACGTTTCCCGTGTGCCCGCGTCTCTCATGTTGAGTTCTGGGCATTGGCAAATTTGGCGCCCGCATAATCTGGCCGGCGACTTTCCGGTTCGTAATGACATGGACCAAGGCGTCCCCCATGGCCCCTGGCACTCAAGGAGAGGCCGTGGGAGCGAGGCGAGACCATCGGGAGGGGGCAGGGTGCGGACGCCTCGATGATCGCGCTCTGACAGAAAGGATTTCAGACAAGGAAAGGCTGGCGATATTGCCCCGGCTGGGAAGAAGAAAGGCGCGACACCCCCACCCCCTTCATGTATTTTGATAACACCTCCGGCCCCCAGAAAATCCCACGTACGCGCACCTATCCATGCCACCCCTCTCGATACAGACCCGCAAAAAGCTCAGGAGGAAATCTCATGACCGACGAGTTTGAAAAAATTCAGAAGGAGAATGTCCGCCTGAAAGAACAGTTGGAGGCCAAAGAGGAACAAGAGCGGCAGCGGATCGTCGGGGAAGCCAAGCGCGCGATCGAGAAGGCCGAAGACAACATGACATTCGCGAAATTGTTTGGCGCTGTCGGTGGGATGGTTTTCCTTGGAACCCTGCTTCCAACCGGAGACACTTACGGTTCATCGACATGGGGAACGATTGGGATTGTCGGAATGGTCGGAGCCACTATCTGGTACTTCGATTGCCGGCAGACCATCAAACGGGCCGAGAATGAAATACGTATACACGATCCGGAAAATTCCCGCATAAGGTGGATGCAAGTGCGCGACCGGCCTGAAAACGACCCCAAATAACGGGCTAAACACAAACAAAATCCCCTTGCGAACCTTCGCGCTGGCAAACGCCAGTGGCCGTTGGTGTCAGTCGCATCAGCTTGATAATACACCTGAGAGATTTGCTTAAATTTTTTAAATGGTTGGATGGCCATTGATTGACTGGATGTGGAGTGTAATTTCGGAAACGGCCCAAGCGGGGAGCGCCGCAGAAAGCGTTCGATTTCCAGTGCTTGACTCACTCTTTACAGAAGAATTTCTTCTTGGCCCACGCTGTCGGTACGGTCGGTCTGCTCACAGCGCGCCAGCGACGCTTTGAACCTACCGGATGAATTCATATCCCGTGACCAAAATATCAGAGGAGCGTTGGATAGAAGGGCCGGTTCGTTCGAACATTATCAAACCGTTTTCAAACGGGTCTTCAGCCAAGCTCTGCCGCGACCGGGCTTTAGAAGATGGCAAATCTGAGCATCTGAATCCCTGCGTAGACCGCGACTCCGACCAGAATGGTGAGGATGACGTGTTTCATGCCGTTTTCTCTTTCAGCGAGTAGCGTTTCTTCACCGGCCTGCGGGCTTGGCTTTTGACCGGAGGGGTTAACGCCTCGAAACCAAGCCCAGCGCCGAGTCAGACATACTGTATAGCATCGTAGAAATCTGCATAGCGAGCCTTGTATCGGTGACTATTTGTGGAGCGCTAGCTTAGCGTTCGTTCGGGAACCCGCTGCCTCCGCAGCGCCTTCACTATCGAAACCCGCCCCCTGGCTAGAATGTAGAAATGTCCTGCATTATGTGACGCATGTAGAGCCGGCGCGGCGTTTTGCGTCATAAATAGTAGGACACTTCTGCTGCAAGCTTGATCATTTAACGCTCTGCGTCACCCCGTTTGTGACGGGGCGTCCTTTTTACTGTTCGGGGGATTCTGTTCTGGATACCATTCCTTGAATCGTCTTAACGGCGGTTTGTAGTCCGTGTCTGTAGAGTACTCATCCAATGCCCAGCGCGCTGTTTTTCCAATGCCTGAAGGCCCAAGGTACGCAGCCTCCATCATGCGGATGAACCCTTTGTCTTGCAATTCCCGATATAGCTTTCCGACAGAGTTGCGGTGGAGGCCCAGAAGGTGCGCCGCTTCCCGGTGGCTGAGTGTGATGGCGCCGTTGTTCTTGCCCTTGTAACGACGCTTTAGTTCGATGTAGAGCGCCCGCGCTCCGACGCTTAGATGTCGCCACGCCTCCGTGCGCAAGACCCATTCGGGGAGTTGTACCCAGTGCTTGCCGCCGTGGCTTCTTGCCGTTGATTTATTTTTACTCCCCATCAGCGCCCCTTTGGCCTCGCTCCGAGCCGGCAAAACGCTGTTCTCCGCACCCGTGCGCTCGCCGCCGAGCGGCAAGATCAAGGCGTCCCGCATGGGTCGGTAGACCAACCAATGCGTATGGGAACGGGTACCCGGAGCGCCGTGTCCAGTCATGGAAAAGGCCATCCAGGGTGGCACAGTAGCTGAGGCTGTCCCATGCCGGCGCCACGCCTTTTTTGGGGCGTCTGCCGCGCTGAACCAAAAACTGAATACCGTCCCGGCATATCGCAATCCGCCACCGGCCTCTTCGGTACAGCTCTCCACGATAGCAATTGGAGGATTCTCTGTTATCTGAGTTCGAAAGACAGGGCTGCCGGCCCCACGTAGCTTCACGCTCTAGTTTCATTCTAGCACTCCGTTGAATGCCGAACGCAGATGCGCTATCTAACAGCCGGTCCGCTGCAAGAAATGCGCCCCCGTCCGGTCTTCGACTGGCGGGGGTTTTTCTTAGGCGGCCGCTCGCTCGGCCTTTGCTCGGTCAATCACGTCCTGGATTTCGGATTGCGGCCAGCGGCTCGTTCCGCCGATCTTGACAGGGCGCGGGACTGTGCCGTCCGCCACGCGGCGCCAGAACGTACAAACGCTGCATCCGAGCATTTGCGCACAGTCTTTGTCGCGAATCATGGGGTCAGTTGGTTGCATTGCAGGGCCTCTTTGATTGCCTCGATAAGCTGAACCTGCTCGCAACCGTTATCCCTGTCTAAAGGAGATAATTCTCTAAATTTTGGGTAATTTTCTCCTTCCGGTTATGAGACTTATCCCGGGCCTCCCTTTCCGAGACCGGATTTCCAGCAGCCGATGGAACTTTTCTTTGTCGTTTTCCTTTAGTTCCTTGATTGCCCGTCTGCATGGCTCCCGGAAATGTGCGCGAAGGTTGATGTGTTCGAATACGTCCCGAACGGTCTTTGAAAACTTCGTCGAAGGCTCTCCGCTGTCATAGGCCTCGCCTTCCGTCGGCATCTTGCCCAAACCGATCACGTATATTTCCGCCATCGTCGATGCGACTTGATTGGCAGAAACTTTCGGGGAGGCACCGCGTCCAGTCCAATACTGGCTCTTCTCTTTAATCCCCTCCTCCAGCAAGACCTCAAGTGCATTCTCAAATTCGAGAAGTGGGCTACGGTCGTTGTCCCAATCCTCCGGCGATCTGAGCGCCCCGTCGAGCGCCTCCCGTAGGTGCTTCGGCAAATGATTGATCCTCTTCAGGATTGCTTCCATCTCTTCGACGCCATCTCTCGCGCTTGGTTTGTCGGCAAACAGTAAACTACCCCGTAAGCTCTGTTCTGAACTGACGAAAAACGGGGATGGGTTGTATGTTTTAGCCCTCTGAAACCCGATCCTGTTAAGGATGCGTTCGAGTTCCGGCGTCATCCGCGCACCATTTGCACCACGGCCCCGGTTTTCCCGGTCGCATACCGCGCCCAGGCGTCCATTAAGGCGAGGCGCCGCTCAAACAAATCTGAACGGGCATAGGCGCGCTCTACCTCGTTGCCGGTCGCATGAGACAATGCCGCCTCTGCGATCTCCCGTTCCGCATGCGCGCTCTCGCTACACCAATCCCGAAAGGTCGAACGGAACCCGTGCACCGTGAAGCCCGTGCGCTCCATTCGATCCAGGAGCGCCTTGAATACCATCACTGATTGCGGACGAGATTCTCCCCGCGGCCCTCTCTTGACACTCGGAAAGATAAGATCTCCATCGAGCCCGCGCATCTTCTCAAGCACTCCAAGAGCCTCTTCAGAGAGCGGTACACGGTGTGGCACGCCGCGTTTCATCCTTTCGGCGGGGATGTTCCAAACGCCGCGCTCAACCTCGCTCCACCGGGCGCCACGGGCTTCTCCGGAGCGGGCTGCGGTAAGGATAATGAATTCAAGCGTTCGCGCGGACACGCCGTCACGCTCGGACAGAGCGGACATGAATGCCGGAACGTCTTGCCACGCCATCGCCGGCATGTGCTTCGCTCGCCGTTTCACAGCGGGTAGGGCCTTCTTCAATCCATTGACCGGGTTTTCGTGCGGGTAGTGACCGGCCCCCTTGGCCCAATCAAAGACGGTAGAGAGGCGCTGCCTAAGTCGCTTTGCGGTTTCGTGCTTCGTCGTCCAGATCGGGGAAAGCACCTTGAGCACGTCCGAGGTTCCGACACTGGCTATCGGACGCGACCCGAACGCAGGATTGGCATAGCTTTCGATCGTCGCCAGCCAAGTCTGCGCGTGCTTCTCGTTGCGCCATGTTGGAAGAAGGTTTTCGTGGACTTTCTTAGCCGCCTCTCGGAAGGAAAGCGTATCGCGATCTCTCGCGGTTTCAGGATCACCACCTTCGCGCGCAACCTTCCGCAGTGACCGAGCCATTTCACGCGCCTCTGCCAACGGAACCAACGAGGCCGAGCCTAACCCGAGCTCTCTTCGTCTGCCGTGAACTGCCGTTCGCAGTATCCAGGATTTAGTCCCAGACGGCCCTACATGAAGGTAAAGTCCCTCACCATCGCCGTACATGCCGGGCTTGTGAAGTGTCGCAACTCGTCTTGCTGAAAGCTTTGGCATTGAGAGCCTCTCTGTCCCACCGCTTGTCCCACCGTTTTATGTAGTATTGAATGAGACCAGATGAAAGCGGGTGGCATCGACAATCTTAGAAAAGATAGTGATTACAGAGTTAAAAGACATCACCTGATCGTCAGTGAGACAGAAGTTGGGCAGACCTTGGCTCCACCAAACCTCCACTTTCGAGATGAAGATCAGTAACTTGCTGATTTTGTTTGGTGTTATTCATGGATTGTCACGCTGAGGTGTTACAGTGAGGACCCTCGAAAAGATGCCCGGACACGCTCGCTTGTATCGTCGCGGAGCCGTTTACTACCACCGCGCAGCCGTCCCCCAAGACATCGTTGAAACCTACGGAAAGCGGGAAGAGACCTTCTCGTTGCAGACGCGCGACTACACTGAAGCACTCCGAAAGGTTGATCTTCCCCCACTAAAGTGGTCCGCCGTAATGTTTAGGAAAACGGAGGACCGGAATGGCTACGAAGCGGCACAAGCCTGAGGAGATTGTCACGAAACTGAGGCAGGTTGAGGTGCTTGTCGGGC
>NZ_QEYE01000030.1 GCF_003122205.1 Maritimibacter sp. 55A14 | reverse complement strand
CTGCAGGATCCCGACAATCTGTTCTTCGGTGAAACGTGATTTGCGCATCGTCTGTTCTCCTCGTCATTTTGAACGTTACGAGAACAAACTCTCATTTTGAATGGCCCGGTTTTTTGGGGGCAGGTCATGCCCATGGGCTCTCCGTCGGGCTTTGGATGGTTCCAGAACAAATATACCTGTTCGGATTCCTTCAAAGGAGCGCCCATTATGAAACGACCCGTCGGCAATGCAATCATCTCGGGACAGGAATCGCATTCCCGGAAACTCTCGAGCGGCTCGATTGCGCTGTAGTCAGGATGGATATCCCTCGAATGCGAAGCGCCGGGTAGCGCCAGAAGGCTCACAAGAACAACTGCAGGCCAAATCTGACCTCCAAGCCAATGGCGCAATGGTGAGCGTGAACAGGAGCGTTGCTCGTGGCGCGGGGCTTCAGATCTCGCTCGACAATCCATGACACCACCACGCACACAACCCTGACGGGTGAAATGGATCATCGTTTCGGCGGGGTGTCAAGAACGGTCGCGCCGGATTCCACGCTCTTCGGGAACATCACGAACACGGGCATATTCACGACGACTCCTTCGCCCGTCATCTTGAGGAAAGTCTGAAAAACCTGCCACTTCCGGCCTGATCTGGTAGACTTTCATTGGAATTTCGCCAATTTTTCTCATGAGGATATTATTTCACCTCACAAACTTCTTGTACTTCACCCGCTTGGGCTCCACCGAATCCGGGCCGAGCCGCCGGATCTTGTCTTCCTCGTAGGCCTCGAAATTTCCCTCGAACCATTCCACATGGGCCTCGCCCTCGAAGGCCAGGATATGGGTGCAAAGCCGGTCGAGGAAGAAGCGGTCGTGGGAGATGATGACGGCGCAGCCGGCGAAGTTTTCCAGTGCGTCTTCCAGCGCGCGCAGCGTCTCCACATCCAGGTCGTTGGTGGGCTCGTCGAGCAGCAGCACGTTGCCGCCCGCGCGCAAGAGCTTGGCCATGTGGACGCGGTTGCGTTCCCCGCCCGAGAGCACGCCGACCTTCTTCTGCTGGTCGCCGCCCTTGAAGTTGAAGGCCGAGCAATAGGCGCGCGAGTTGATCTCGGCATCGCCGAGCGGCAGCACGTCGAGCCCGTCCGATATCTCCTCCCAGACGGTCTTGCCGGGATTGAGTGCATCGCGAGACTGGTCGACATAGCTCAGCTCGACCGTATCGCCATAGCTGATCGAGCCCGTGTCGGGCTCCTCCTGCCCGGTGAGCATCCGGAAGAGCGTGGACTTGCCCGCGCCGTTGGGCCCGATCACCCCGACGATGCCACCGGGCGGCAGCGAGAAGGAGAGGTTCTCGATCAGTTGCTTGTCGCCGTAATGCTTGGCCAGCCCCTCGACCTCGATCACCTTGGAGCCCAGGCGCGGCCCGTTGGGGATGATGATCTGAGCGCGCGCGAGCTTCTCGCGCTCCGACTGGCCGGCCATTTCCTCATAGGCGTTGATCCGGGCCTTGGACTTGGCCTGCCGCGCCTTGGCGCCGGCGCGGATCCATTCCAGTTCCCGTTCCAGGGTCTTCTGGCGGGCCTTGTCCTCGCGCGCCTCGTGTTGCAGCCGCTTCGCCTTCTGTTCCAGCCACGCGGAATAGTTGCCCTCGTAGGGGATGCCGCGGCCGCGGTCCAGTTCCAGTATCCAGCCGGTGATGTCGTCCAGGAAGTAGCGGTCATGGGTGACGATCAGGATCGTGCCCTTGTAGTCGATCAGGTGCTGTTGCAGCCAGGCGATGGTCTCGGCGTCCAGGTGGTTGGTCGGTTCATCCAGCAGCAGCATGTCCGGGGCTTCGAGCAGCAGCTTGCAGAGCGCGACGCGGCGTTTCTCGCCACCCGAGAGGCTGTCCACCGTGGCGGTGTCCGGCGGGCAGCGCAGGGCCTCCATCGCCACGTCGATCTGGCTGTCGAGATCCCAGAGGTTCTCGCTGTCGATCTCGTCCTGCAGGCGCGCCATTTCATCGGCGGTCTCGTCGGAATAGTTCATGGCCAGTTCGTTGAACCGGTCGAGCTTGGCGCGCTTGGCGGCGACGCCTTCCATGACGTTGCCGCGCACGTCGAGCGCGGGATCGAGCTCGGGCTCCTGCGGCAGGTAGCCCACATGCGCCCCCTTCGCGGCCCAGGCCTCGCCGGTGAAATCCTTGTCGATGCCCGCCATGATCCGGAGAAGGGTGGACTTGCCCGCGCCGTTGACACCCACGACGCCGATCTTGACGCCGGGCAGGAAGCTCAGACGGATGTTCTCGAAGCATTTCTTGCCGCCGGGATAGGTCTTGGAGACCCCGTCCATGTGGTAGACATACTGGTAGGAAGCCATGAATTGGACCCTTGAGCGTTGGAGAGGTTTCCCGCGGTTCTAGGCAACTGGCCCGACTTTGGCAATTTTGAAACCGTGGCGAAGGGTAAATTCGCGGCGCCGCCCGGCAGCCCGTTGCACGAACTACACCGTGTCGGGGCGCATTTCTGCATACCGACCCCGATGGCTGAGCCCGGAATGCCCCTGTCAGAGGTGCTTTTCGAAGAAGATATCCGGGTAGGGGTCGTCGTTGAAGCGGTCGATCTCGGTCCAGCCGGCATTGCGGTAGAGCGCCACGGCCTCGGGAAGGGCACTGTTGGTGTCGAGCCGCAGCGTGGCGATGCCGAGGTCATGCGCCGCGTCCTCCACCCGCCGCATCAGTCGCCCGGCCAGCCCCAGACCGCGGGCGCCCGGCGCAACCCAGAGCCGTTTGACCTCGGCAACCGGCCCGCCGCTGCCTTTCAGCCCGGCGCAGCCGACCGCGAGCCCGTCGGAGACAGCGAGGAAGAAGGCGCCGCGGGGCGGGGTCATGTCGGTTGCATCCGGATCGCAGCTCTGCGTCACGTCGAATCCGCCCGCGATGCGGTGGGCGAGTTCTTCGTAATAGGCCTCCAGACAGCGGCGTGCGGCGTCCCTTCGGGGGTCGGCGGGCACGATCCCGATACGGTCGCGGGCCAGCGCCGAGGCCACGAGGTCGATCGCCTCGAGCAGGGCGCCGGGTGCCGGGTGCCGGTCGAGCAGGGCGCGGGCATGGGCGTCGGAGAGTGCGTTGTAGGCGTCAAGTTCGGCCCGCCCGGCCGGCGTCAGGCGGGCGATGCGGCGGCGCGCGTCGGCAGGGTCTTCGTGCAACTCGGCCAGACCTTCGGTGATCAGCGATTTCAGAAGCCGGCTGAGCAGCGCCTTGTCAATGTTCAGCGTATTGCGGATCGCACCCACTTCCGCGCCGTCCGGCCCGATCGCGTGGATCACCCGCGCGGCACCAAGCGGCCGGCCGCGCCCGAGGAATGAATTGTCCAGCACACCGAGCTCGCTGGTGACGGCGCGGTTGAAACGGCGGAGGCGGGAAATCGGATCGGCAAACATGATCGTTGACTTAAGTCAACTAAAATGCCGGATCAAGCCCGCTCTTTCGCCCAATCTTTAGATTGACAGAGGGTCGGGGGGCGGCGAAGGGGAAAAGATGCGCCACGAATTGCCCCTTGCCCTTCCCGGTCAGCGGATCGGTCTGCTGGGCGGATCCTTCGATCCGCCCCATCGCGGGCATCTGCATATCAGCCTGGCCGCGCTCAAGCGGTTCAGGCTCGACCGGGTGTGGTGGTTGGTCAGTCCGGGCAACCCGCTCAAGACACGCGGGCCTGCGGCCCTGGAGGCGCGCCTGGCGGCGTCGCGGGCGCTGGTCGATCACCCGCGCATCTTGGTGACGGATATCGAGGCGCGTATCGGCACCCGCTACACCGCCGAGACCGTGTCGCGGCTGCGCGCCCTTTATCCCGGTGTGCACTTCGTCTGGCTGATGGGGGCCGACAATCTGGCGGGCTTCCACCGCTGGCAGAACTGGCGGAGCATCATGCAGGAGGTACCGGTCGGCGTGCTGGCGCGGCCGGGCGAGCGGATTTCCGCGCGTGTCTCGCGCGCGGCGCGGATCTACCGCTACGCCAAGATTCCGGCGGCGATGGGGCCGCGTCTCGCCGTCATGGCGCCCCCGGCTTGGTGTTTCGTGAATTTGCCGATGGTCGATGCGTCCTCCACCGCGATCCGAAACAGCGGCGCGTGGTCAGCGCAGGGTTGAGCGGCGTTCCAGTATGAGGTTTACTTCGCGCATGGCTCGAAACGATCCCATCCGCGATCCGCTGCGCCGCAGCCTTCTGGCCGGTCTGATGTCGATCCTGGCCGCCCCGGTCCTGGCCAATGCGCCCACCGCCTCGCTGCGCCCGCTTCCGCGCGATCCGGATTTACGCCGCAGGTCGATCCCGCGGGTAGAGGCGCTGGTCGATGCGGCGGGCCTCACGGGCCGCGTCACCTATGCCGTGGCCGACGCCGACACCGGCGAGATGCTGGAGACCCGCGCGCCGCTTCTTGGCCAGCCGCCGGCCAGCGTGGCCAAGGCGCTGACCACGCTTTATGCGCTCGAGACGCTCGGCCCGGCCTATCGCTTCCGCACCCGGCTGATCGGAACCGGCCCGGTGGAGGACGGTGTCCTCAAGGGCGATCTGGTATTGCAGGGGGGCGGCGATCCTACGCTCGACACCGACGCGGTCGCGGCGATGGTGCGCGACCTCAAGGCGTTCGGTCTGCGCCGGATCGACGGGCGGCTGCTGGTGGACGCCGATGCGCTGCCGCATTTGCCGCAGATCGACCCCGGCCAACCGGATCATGCCGGTTACAACGCGGCGCTATCGGGGCTCAACCTCAACTACAACCGCGTCTTCTTCGAGTGGAAGCGTAATGGCGGGGACTATGACCTGACGATGGATGCGCGCTCGGCCAGCCATCGTCCGGCGGTGCGGATCTCGCGGATGGAGATCGTGGACCGGACCACGCCGGTCTATACCTACAGCGCCGATGAGGGGCGCGATGTCTGGACGGTGTCGCGCAAGGCGCTGGGCAAAGGCGGCGGCCGCTGGCTGCCGGTGCGCCGGCCCGAGGGCTATGCCGCGGAGGTCTTTCACACCGTCGCCCGTGCCGAGGGGCTGTCGGTGCCGCGCCCTCAGCCCGGCGTCGCACCGGAGGACGGCGCGGTTCTGGCCCAGTACGCCGCGCCGGAACTGTCGGACCTGCTGCTGGAGATGCTGAAATACTCCACCAACCTTACAGCCGAAGTCGTGGGCCTGACGGCGACGCGCGCCCGCGGCGGGCCCGGCGACACGCTGGCAGCCTCCGCCGGAGCGATGTCGGACTGGCTGGCGGCGCGCTACGGCGCTCGCCGCGCAGAGCTTGTGGACCATTCCGGGCTGGGCGGCGCGTCGCGCGTCTCGGCGCAGTCGATGGTGCAGGTTCTTTGCCGCGCGGGCTGGGACGGGCCGCTGCGCACGCTTCTCAAGCCGGTGGCGTTCCGCGACGACAAGGGCCGCCCGATGCGCGCCCATCCGGTGCAGGCGATGGCCAAGACCGGGACGCTGAATTTCGTGAGCGGGCTGGCGGGCTACATGAAAGAGCCGGGGGGGCGCAGGATGGTTTTCGCGATCTTCGCCGCCGATCCCGACCGCCGCGCCGCGATTCCGCCGGAATACCGGGACCGCCCGCCCGGCGCGCGGCCTTGGGCCGTGCGCGCGCGGCGGTTGCAGCACCGGCTTATCGAACGCTGGGCGCAGGTCTACGGGGCCTGACGCCCCCGCGCGCCGCTCAGAGCGTCATGTGGCGCGCGCGCGCCCCGCGTTCGATGGCGGCGCCGTGCAGGCGGTCGATGTTCAACTCGTATCGAATTTCCTCCAGCAGACGCAGTTCGCTCTCCAGCAGCCGGCCATCCGCAGCGGCCACGTCGCAGGCCAGGGCATAGGCCGTCTCGTAGAGCTTGTCGGGCAGGCTGTCGCGGATCAGCCCGAAGAAGGCGTCGAGCCCGTCTTCCTCCTCGAAGAGGTCGAGCACCGTCTGGGAAATCCAGCGGATGCGGTCGGCATCGTAATCGCCGAAGACCGGCAGGTGGTTCACGATATCCTCGATCGTCACCAGTTCGGAGGTGCGCATCCTCTCGTCGGACGCGGAGACGGCGATCATGACGGCGACAAGCGCGTCCTGGGGTGTAAGGGCGGGAAGCTCTGTGCTCACGGGGTCAATCTCCGGGGTTTCTGCACTTGCACAATATTGACGGCTTTGCGGCGGGGCAATAGGTAGCGGCACCGGGCGCGGACGGATCGCGCCCGGCCTGAACACTGGATGGACCCAATGACCGATCTCCGCGATGCCGCGATGCGCTCGAAAGCCTGGCCTTTTGAGGAGGCGCGCCGGGTGCTCAAACGCTACGGGAAAGGCGCGCCGGAAAAGGGCCATGTGCTGTTCGAGACAGGCTACGGGCCGTCGGGCCTGCCGCATATCGGGACATTCGGCGAAGTCGCGCGCACCACGATGGTGCGCCGCGCCTTCGAGCTGATCTCGGATATTCCCACGCGCCTGTTGTGCTTTTCCGACGACATGGATGGGCTCCGCAAGGTGCCCACCAATGTGCCCAACCGCGAAGAGATGGCCGAGGATCTGCACCTGCCGCTTACGCGCGTACGCGATCCGTTTGGCACGCATGACAGTTTCGGGGCGCATAACAACGCGCGGCTGCGCGCGTTTCTCGACCGCTTCGGTTTCGAGTATGAATTTGCGTCCTCCACCCAGTACTACGCCGAGGGTCGCTTCGACGAGGCGCTCCTGACCGTGCTGGAGCGGTTCGACAAGATCATGGAAATCATGCTGCCCAGCCTCGGCGGCGTCGAGGCCGAGCGGGTCAACACGTATTCCCCCTTCCTGCCGGTCAGCCCGAAGACCGGGCATGTGCTGCAGGTGCCCACGCTGGAGCGAAACGTCGCCAAGGGAACGATCGTCTACCAGGAACCGGATGGCGAGAAGGTGGAGGTTCCGGTCACGGGCGGGCATGTGAAACTCCAGTGGAAACCCGACTGGGGGATGCGCTGGGCTGCGCTGGGCGTGGATTACGAGATGTACGGCAAGGACCTGATCCCGTCGGCGGAACTGAGCGCGAAGATTTGCCGGGCGCTGGGCGAACCGGCGCCGGAACTCTTCAACTACGAGCTTTTCCTGGACGAGGCGGGGCAAAAGATTTCCAAGTCAAAGGGTAACGGGCTGTCGATGGAGGACTGGCTGAAATATGCCAGCCCGGAGAGCCTGAGCCTTTTCATGTACCAGAAGCCGAAGACGGCCAAGCGGCTCTATTTCGACGTGATCCCCAAGGCGGTGGACGAGTATCACCAGCATCTGCGCGCCTATGAGGGGCAGGACGCGGCCGCGCGGCTCAACAATCCGGTCTTCCATATCCACGGCGGCGAGGTGCCGGCCTCGACGCTGGTCGTGCCTTTCGCGATGCTGCTCAACCTGGCCAGCGTGTCGGGCGCGCGGGACAAGGACGCGCTCTGGGGGTTCATCCGCCGTTATGCGCCGGATGCCGGCCCCGAGACCCATCCCGATCTCGACGCCGCGGCGGATTTCGCGGTCAAGTATTTCCATGATTTCGTGGCGCCCGAACGCCGCTTCCGCGCCCCCGACGCGCGGGAACGCGCGGCGATGGAGGACCTTGCCGCTCGGCTGCGCGACTGGCAGGGCGGGTTGGATGCCGAGGCTTTGCAGAGCCTTGTCTTCGCGGTTGGCAAGGCGCACGGTTTCGAGCCGCTTCGCGACTGGTTCAAGGCGCTCTACGAGGTGCTTCTGGGCGCCAGCCAGGGTCCGCGTTTCGGCGGATTCATCGCGCTTTACGGCGTCGAGGAGACCATCGCGCTGATCGAGAAGGGGCTGGCCGGCGAACTGGCGGCCTGAGGGAGGCTGGCGCTTCAGTGCAGCGCGCAGTCTTGATGTGCCGGAGGCAAGCGCCCAGGATCGGGCTCGCCCTTTGCTCCAACTGGCCGATGGGGCCTCAACGCCGTCCCCTCGTGCTTCCCAGGACCCGCCCCTAAAACTTCGTCCAGAGCGCGAATTCGATCTGGCGCGCCGCGCCGCCGTGCAGCGGGGTGCGGTAGCGGGCCTGGATCGTGAAGACGGGGAAGAGACGCCAGGCCAGCGACGGCACCAGATTGACGAAGGTCGCGCCGGGTTCGGCATGGGTTTCCACGGACAACATCGTCATCAGGCGGGGCACCGGCTTGACCCCCGCCAGAAGGTCCAGCTTGGCATGGTCCCAGATGCCTTGCGGCGTGGCCGAGAAACGGCTGTCGAGGCTGATCCAGCCGGCGCCGAGGCGGCTTTCCCACCCATAGCCGGCATGGAGCCCGGTTTCCACCAGGACATCTGCGTAGGGGTTGTCGCTCTCCGCCAGTCCGAAGGACTGCGCTGTCACCAAGCCGCCGGGCCGCAGCTTCGCCCAGCGCAGGAAGACGCGCGCCCCGCTGCCCTGATCCTGTTCGGCGCCCAGCGTCAGCTTGTCCGTCAGGCCATATTCGGCGAAGACCCCGCGGGTCCCCGAATGGCGCGTGTCGCGGTTTGGCAGCCGCAGCTTGGCCGCGGCGAAAACCTGACCCTTGCCGCGCGGCCAGGCGTCCGCGCCGGCGATGCCGGGCGGGAGCAGAAGCAAGCAGATCGTCATCAAGCGGAGCATCGCGCGCCCTGACAGTAAGGCCGCGATGGTCCTCAAGCATGGTTAAGCAATGCTTAAGGCGCGCGGTGACTTTACCCGGTCCTTACGGCGCAAATGCTAGGCGCCCATCCGGCCGTGCGCCGGGTATCCAGCCCGTGACCGCGGCCTTTCCCGCGAGATACCTCCCAGTGCCGGAGGCCCGTACGTCCGGCGCTTCGGGGCCGGATCTGTGTGAATGAAAGGATGGTTGATGAACAAGGCAGTAACCGATGGGCTAGTCCTGATGCCGCCGCCCTTTGCGGCCGGTCTCGATGTCTGGTCGAGTGGCGACGGCACGCCCGGATCGCCGATCTACGAGGGCGCGGCAAACGCGGCCTTCGTGCCCGCCGACCAGGATTTTGGCGGCGCGCTGGAGCTTCTGAAGACAGAGCCGGTGCAGAAGCTTCGATTTACCGGGGAGACGCCGCTTCTGCCCGGCTGCTACCTGCGTGTCCGGGCGCGCGTCAAGGCGGTGAGCGGCAACCTTCCCGCAGTGCGCATCGCGGCATGGGCCGGGGGGGCGGGTGGCGCTCACGTCGCGGGCGTCCTGGAGACCGGCCCGTCCGTCCAACTGACCACATATGGCGAGGCCGTCCTCGTCGAGGCGATCGTCGGAACCGGGGCGCGGACGGGGGTGGACATGCCCTGGGGCACCACTGCGCTCTTCGGGCATTTCGGGCTCGATCTGACGGGCGACACCGGCGGCGTGGTGCGCATCGACGACATAGAGATCGAGGACGCCACCAGCGTCTTCCTGCGCGAGCTCATGGACTGGGTGGATGTGCGCGACTTCGGGGCCACAGGCGACGGCGTAACCGACGATCACGCGGCTTTCGTGGCTGCCGACGACGCGGCGCAGGGCCGCACGGTGCTGGTGCCCGAAGGCGTTTTCCACATCGCCAGCTCGATCTCTGTGTCGTCGCGCATCCGCTTCCAGGGCCGGCTGGACATGCCGGTCGCCGCGCGTCTGTCGCTGATGCAGAATTTCGATCTGCCCAGCTATATCGAAGCCTTCGGCGGTGACGAGCCGCAGGCCCTGCGCGAAGCATTGCAGGCGTTGATGAACTTTACCGATCACGAGAGCCTGGACATGGGCGGGCGGCGCGTGCAGCTCACCGAGCCTATCGACGTGCAGGCGGCGGTGGAGAACAAGACTTCCTTCCTGACCCGCCGCGCGATCCGCAACGGTCAGCTCGACGCGCAGCCGAGCCCGGCCTGGGACGATGCGGTGGTGCAGGCGCAGGCGAGCTATGACACGGCTTTCCCGACCCGTCTGGACAATGTCGCCAATGCCGATCAGATCCCCATCGGCGCGCGTGTCACCGGCAGCGGCGTCGGCCGCGAGGTCTATGTGCGCGACAAGAATGTGGGCGCGGGGCAGCTTGTTCTTAGCCAGCCGCTCTACAATGCCGCCGGAACCCAGACCTTCACCTTTACCCGCCACCAGTACATGCTGGACTTCAGCGGCTTCGACGCGCTCAATTCCTTCGTGCTGGACGATATCGAGTTCCAGTGCAACGGCCAGTGCAGCGCGATCATGCTGGCGCGCCAGGGGCTGATCTTCCATGTCCGGGACTGTTTCATCACGCGGCCCAAGGATCGCGGCATCACCTCCATCGGGACCGGATGCCAGGGCATGCTGCTCGACCGTAACCAGTTCTTGTCGGATGAGCAGCCGCTGCGTGCGCAGGACCGCCGCTCCATCGCCTTCAACGTCAACGCCAACGACGTGAAGGTGCGGGACAACCGCGGCATGATGTTTGCTCATTTCGGGGTAGTGAACGGCACCGGGCACCTGATCAGCGGCAATCACTTCTTCCAGGGCGACACCGAGCCCAACGGTGTGCGGCAGGCGGGGCTGGTTCTGACCACGCCCAACACCGCCACGACGATCAGCGGCAACTACATTGACAACGGTTTCATCGAATGGGGCAACGAGCATGACGCGGCACCCGATTTCTCGTCGGAGTTTTCCTTCGGCGGGCTGAGCGTTACCGGCAATATCTTCATCGCCTCGCGAGTCGGACCGTGGTTCCGCTGGCTCATCGTCAAGCCTTACGGGCCCGGACATTTCATCCACGGGCTGACGCTGAGCGGCAACACCTTCCGCACCTTCAACGCCACCGTGGACCGGGTCGAGCGCGTGGATGACAGCATCGCTGGGCTCGACTACTTTCGCATGCGCAACATCCGAATCGAGGGCAACACCTTCAACGGGATCACGCAGTTCATCGCCAACCCGGTCGTGCAGGATCATGTCGAGGGGAGCGCGCAATCGACCTGGGCGGTGGCCTTCGACAGCAAGCTGCCCTTCGGGGCGCGGGCGCGTACCGTCACCGGGGTGGTGCCGGAGGGCGCGATCAGCAATGCCGCGGGCGCCACGGTCTATGCCCAGCCCTGGGTCCGGACCGGGCAGGGGGCGGGCGGCCAGGAGGTCTGGCTCAACTGGCCGGAGCCGGTGGCGGGCCGGGTGCGGATCACCGCGCGGATCGACAACCCGGAGTGACGTCGCGGCACCGGACGGGCGGGGCTTTCCAGGACCGGTACTCTGGCGTTAGCCTTGGGACAGGTCCGCATCAGGAGGCCCCGCCATGACCGATTTCCGTCCGCAAGCCGAGCTCGAAACCCATGAGGTGCTCAACCAGCCACCGCCGCGCGGCGATGCCGATCTGTGGGATCCCGTCTTGGCGGAAGCCGTGGCTGCGGCGGGGGTCGAGGCGGCCCCGCTGGCTGCTTTCGGTGCAGAGGCCGGGCACGAGCGTTGGCGTGAGGCCGGGCTCGAGGCCAACCGCCAGACGCCGGAGCTGGTTCTGTTCGACCGCGGGGGGCGGCGGCTGGACGAGGTACGCTTCCACCCTTCCTATCACGACCTGATGGAGCTCGGGCTCGGCGCCGGTTATGCCGCGATGGCCTGGGAGGACGCGGCAGGCGGGCATGTGGGCCATGCGGCGATGGTCTACATGCTCAGCCAGGTGGAGCCGGGTGTCTGCTGTCCGATGACCATGACCTATGCCGCGGTGCCAGCGCTTCGTGCCGACGCGGATTTGCAGGCGGAGTGGAGGCCGAAACTGTTGTCGCGCAGCTATGACGGCGCATCGCTGCCGCTGGCGCAGAAATCCGGCGCCACGATGGGCATGGCGATGACAGAGAAACAGGGCGGATCCGACGTGCGGACCAACACCACCCGCGCCGCGCCCGATGCCGAAGGCTGGCGGCTGACAGGGCACAAATGGTTCTGCTCGGCGCCGATGTCGGACGGGTTTCTGACGCTGGCGCAAGCGCCGGGCGGGCTGAGTTGCTTTCTGGTTCCGCGCTGGACGCCGGACGGGGCACGCAACGGCATCCGCCTGATGCGCCTGAAGGAAAAGCTGGGCAACCGCGCCAACGCCTCCGCCGAGATCGAGTATCACGGGGCCTGGGCGCGGATGCTGGGCGAGGAGGGCGCGGGGGTCCGCACGATCATCGAGATGGTCCACCACACGCGGCTCGACACGGCCATTGCGCCTACCGGGCTGATGCATGCGGCGCTGGCCGAGGCCGCGTGGTGGTGCGCGGGCCGCAGCGCCTTCCAGCGGCGTCTGATCGACCAGCCGCTGATGCGTGCGGTTCTGGCGGACCTGGCGCTGGACTGGGAGGCGGCGCTGGCGCTGGGTTTGCGGGTGGCGCAGGCTTTCGATGGCGACACGGAACATGACCGGGCGTTCGCCCGCATCGCCGTGGCGCTTGCGAAGTATCTCACCAACAAGCGCTGCCCGGCCGTGGTGACCGAGGCGATGGAGTGCCTGGGCGGCATGGGCTATGTCGACGATACGCCGCTGCCGATGCTCTATCGCGAAGCCCCGCTCAATGCGATCTGGGAAGGGTCGGGCAATGTCATATGCCTCGACATCCTGCGCACGCTCGCCCGCGAGCCGATGGCGGCCGAGGCGCTCCATGCCGAGCTTGACGCGGCGGCGGGGGCCGATCCGCGCTACGATGCCGCGCTCGAGGCGCATCGAGACCGCTGGCCGGGCGCGGTGCCGGAGGGCGAAGCGCGCTGGTACGCCGAACGCCTGGCCGTGCTGCTCAGCGCGTCGGTGCTGCTGCGACGGGCGCCCGCTGCCGTATCCGACGGTTACGTGGCGACACGGCTGGAGGGGCGGCGCGGGCAGACGGCGGGCGCGGTCGCAGGCCTGGACGAGGCCGGTATCCTGGCGCGGCTGATGCCCGAGGCGCGTTAAGCGTAAGTGCGCTCAAACCATCGGTGCGCGGTCGCCCAGGATGTAGCGGATCACGTCGATATAGTCGAAGACCAGCGACACCGCGATCGTCGCGGCCACGACGATGATCATCGTGCGTGGCCCGCCGGTCAGTTCCCCGCGCCGCAACTTGGCGATCAGCCAGACCAGAAGTGGCGTCCAGACCAGAATATGCGGCAGCCCCAGCAGTCGGACGAAGCCGACCTGGTTGAAGAGCCCGACCATCAGGGCCGCGGTTACCGCCCCCACCAGCAGCAGGATGAGGCCGAGTCGCCGGGTTTCGGCCTGGAGCATGAGCGTCAGCGGAATGAAGGTCATCACCGCCACCATCCAGTAGACCCAGAGCCGCACCATTGGCGGAGAGGCGGCGATATGCAGCAGAAAGTCGACCATCAAGATTGCTCCGTTCATTCGTTCCGGCGGCACAACAGAGACCCTTGCGCTGCCTCGCCGTCAAGAGCTTCGCCGAGGTTATTATCCCCTCACGTGTTTTTGAGGCGCGTCAGCCCGGCAGGATGTCGGCGGGCGCCAGCCTGTAGGCCCTGCCGAACCCGGCATTGAGATACCCGGCCTCGATCCGCATCGTGACGAAGTGGAAATCCGCGAAATCGGCATAAAGCGCGGCCTTGGGGCGCTGCGCCAGATAATGGCGTCGCAGGGCGGCATGGCCAGGGTCGTCATGCTGTGCGAAACCGGCGCGGCACCGCAGCGTCAGGCGTGGATGGGTCAGCGGGTCGCCCTTGCGGCCCGGCTCCCCCACCAGAAGCGAGCAGCGCGGATCGGCCCGCAGCGCGCCGGCATGGAGCGCGAGATCGGAGATCAGCGTCAGCGGCGCGCCGTCCGGCACGGTGGCCAGCGCGATGCGCGTCACCATCGGCGCGCCGGTTTCGGGCTCGAGAACGCCGAGCGCGGCGAACGCAGCCTGCGCCAGCAATGTGCGGGCCAGCGCGCGGGCCTCGTCATCGGCTGGACGGAAGGGAGATTCAGGTACATCGTTTCCGGGCATGGCGCGAGCATAGGCGTGGCCCACAACACATGCCAGCGCTGCGACGAAAGAGCAGGTGCAATCCAAACCGTACTGTGCCATGCTGCGCTGCAGCAATCGTCGGAGGCAGCAGACATGACGGGCCGCATCATCACCATCGCGCAACAGAAGGGCGGATCGGGCAAGACGACGCTGGCGGTCAACCTGGCCGTGGCGTTCCTGAGAGCCGGGCGCAGCGTTGCGGTGCTCGATACCGACCCGCAGGGCAGCCTGGGGCGCTGGTTCATGACCCGAGCCGAGCACATGGACGGCGCGCCGGGGCTGGAGTTCTCCACCGCCTCGGCCTGGGGCGTGGACTGGGAATGCCGGAAGCTCTCCGAGAACCACGACCTGGTCATCGTGGACACGCCGCCCAAGGCCGACAGCGACCTGCGCCCGGCGCTGCGGGCGTCCGATCTGGTGCTGGTGCCGGTGGCGTCGAGCCATGTCGATCTCTGGGCGACCGAGGGCGTGCTCGATCTGGCACGGCGCGAGGGGCGGCCGGTCCGTGTCGTACTGAACCGGACCCGCAGCGGCACGCGGCTTGGGCTTGAGGTCGCCGAGAAGGCCGCCGAACTGGATGCGGAACTGGCGCGGACGGTGCTGGCCAACCGGGTCGTCTATGCGGAAACGCTGGGCAACGGGCGGGGCGTGCAGGAAGCCGCGCGCAAGGGCCCCGCCGCGCAGGAGATCGCCGCATTGGCCGAGGAAATCGCCGCTGTGCTGGAGGACTGACCTAAATCAATGCGCCCGCGCCCGGCGGCTGGCAATCTCGACCACGAAACAACGGGAGAGACCGACATGTACAAGCATATTCTCGTGCCCATCGCGGGCGACCACAATCCGCATACCGGCGAGGCGCTGGAGATCGCGCGCGCCTTGCGCGACAAGGGCGGCAAGATCACCGCGCTGACGGTGCTGGAGGCCATACCGCCCTATGTCGCACAGCATATCCCGGCCGGCATCGACGAGAAGAACCGGGAAGCGGCGCTGGCGTCGCTGAACGCGGAGCTTGGCGGCGTCAAGGACGCCAAGGCCGAGGTGGTGCACGGGCATTCGGCGCGCACGATCCTGGAGTATGCCGCCGAGATGGATGTCGATTGCATCATTATCGCTTCGCACCGGCCCGGCATGCAGGACTATTTCCTGGGCTCGACCGCCGCCAAGGTCGTGCGCCATGCCCCTTGCGCGGTGCATGTGGTGCGCTGAGCCACGGCGCGGCGCGTCGGTTATGGGCAGCGGGCTGCGAAGCGGTTAGGCTGGGTCTGCCCGGCGGGCGCGACGCCGCCGGGCGGGATTCACCAGCGGAGGACCAGCCATGCCCACGATCGCCAAGGATGCCGCGCTTCAGACCGTCATCACCACCTTCGAGACCACGCCCGGTACCTGCCAGGACCTGCTGGAGGCGCTGACCGAGGCCTATGAGGAGTTCATCTCGCGGCAGCCGGGCTTCCTTTCGGCGGCACTTCATGTGAACGACGCACAGACCCGCATCGCCAACTATTCGCAGTGGAAGCACCGCGAGGATTTCATGGCGATGCTGCGCACCGAGGAGATGCGTGCGCGCAACCGCCGCATCCACGATCTGTGCCGCAGTTTCGAGCCGGTCATGTACGAGGTGACGGCGAGTTTCGACTGACCGCCCCCGGTCGCTTGCATTGGCCGGCGCGGCGCGGCAGGCTCGGCGCCGACTGGACCCGACTGGAGACCGCTTATGATCCGCATACCCCAGCGCATAGGCGCGGCGGGCGAGGGCACGGTGCCTTGGCGTGCCGTCTTCCGGGCGCTGGCCGATTGTCCCGCCGACCCGCATCTGGTGCTGGAGTTGAACGATTCGTCCGGCATTCCGGGTTCCGTCACATGGCCGGAGCCGCGGGGGCTGGCATGTTGAGCGCGGGGCGGGGAGGTGTCCATTTGCTGGGCCTCCTGGCAGCGACGCTTGCAGGCTGCGGGGAGGCCGCTCCCGCCAATGATCCCTGCGGCGCAGCGCACTTCGCCGGGCTGGTCGGTACATCCGCGACTGCGTTCGAGCCGCCCGAGGGGCTACGCGTCCGCATCGTGGGGCCGGGTGACATGGTGACCATGGACCATGACCCCGCGCGGCTCAATCTGCGCACCGACCGTCAGGGTTTGATCCAAAGTCTCGACTGCGGCTAGACCTTCCGTCGGCCGCTGGCACCCAGCCAGTCGTTGATCGCTTTCTCCACCGGCGCGCGCGAGAAGCTGGAATACCCCCAATCCAGCGGATGCTCGCCTTCGGCCAGGACCAGCACCAGGCGTTCCATCCTGTTGCGGTCCTCGCGCAGGTTCAGGATCGCCGCGCGTTCGATCCGCGCCAGCGGCAGGCGGGTGACGCGGTTGCCGACCAGCCGGTCGATGCGATGCGTGAAAGTGCCCGTCGCACGGTCGAAGACGAAGCGCTGGAACGGAAATCCGCGCCACGCGATGTAGAGCGCGGTGACCCCGATCACCAGGATGACAACACGCTCGCCCGTGTCGAAACTGCCCGGGCTGGACAGAAGCGAGGTGAGCGCCACGACCCCGGCCGCCACGAGCGCCCCGGCGAAGAGCCAGGGCCGGTCGGTCAGGGTCAGGCGGGCGGGTGTGTCCTCGGTCACTTTCATGGCCGGGAGACTGCCCCGGAACACGGCGCACGGCAAGGTGCGGCCCCGTGGCAGTGGTTGCGCGGCTTGCGGGCGGAGGACGCGGCGCATCCATCCGCTTGAGCGGCAGACCCGGCCCGGATTCAAGGCCGCAGGCCCTTGGAACGTCGGGGTTGCCGCGAGTCGCACTTTGTTAAAGGGTTTTGAATCTTGATTTGTTTTCAGGTAATTGAAATAGGCCGTTTTCGAGGGTTGCGCGCTGTGCCAGCATCTTATCCCAGTGCCAGAGTATGGCTGCTGCTTGTTCGCCGATTTTCTTTCTTTGCAGACTGGGAGAGAGATAGAACGCTACTATCTTGTTGCGAAGGATAGCTGCCCGTTCCGCTTTTTTTGCGAGAGTTCTGAAGATCCTTCGATACGACTATCCAATCTCGCCCTAATTTGTTGAAGTAATCAATGTCGGAAGTGTTTTCTGGAAACTTCTCACGCAGCGCGTGGGCTTCGTGGCCTTCAATTGTGACAAGCTCGTTCAACGCCCTTGCAATACTTGGAGGCATATTATGGTCGAATAGAACCTTAACCATGTGCCTCGTCTAAACTGCGTTCGAACAGTATACAAACCTGCAAGTCTTTGGTGGGGACCTCGTAAATTCGAGATAAGTATCGTAAGTCATTGAATTCGTTGAATTCATTGTAAATTATCGACGTTGATATGCCGTAAGCATCCAAAATTGGATCGCCGAAGTGTCTCTCAGGATCAATGATAACCGAGGAATAACCTTTGGGACGCCAGCGCGCTGCGAACTCGCCTTCATATTCAAGATCATTTAGAGACTGTGAAATAATCTCACGGAAAACCTTCTGCCCTGGCCGTTTCTTTGATAAACTCACATATTCGCCATCGTTCTCGACTGCTTCCATGAGAATTTCAGTGCCGTCGGTTTTAAATGACTGGGAGGCTAAGGGGCGGTCTATTCCATACTTCTCTCGCGCAAAGGAAATTGCGAATCGGATAGATTGCAGGGAAATTTTTGCTTGGCGGAGGGCATTTACTACACGGACCTCAATCAAGTCGAGAAAACTAATTTCCGTGACGTCTTTGTCAAGAAACTGATAATGTGCATGCCAAAGTGGCTCGTTAGGCCCACTTCCACGAGTCCAACGCAACACCTGTTGTGCGTTGGTGCCGACGAGACGAGCTGCTTCGCTAGGCGTGTAAACACCTTTTCCGAGAATCGTATCATCTAGCGGCATGCTATTCCTCCTGCAGGTGGTTTATCGTCCATTTCCAAGCATAGGAAATGTTTTCTACCTTCTCCCCCGCTTCACATTCCCCCCGCGCTGCCCCGGCCGCCCCGCCGTGGACCGCCCGCGAGAGCCGACCGCCACTTCGCCGGCCTTCTCCACCGCCTGTTGGCGCGCCAGCGGGTCGTCGGCCACCGCCAGGTCCACCGCCTCCAGCCGCTTGATCTCGTCGCGGAGGCGGGCGGCCTCCTCGAATTCCAGGTTCTCGGCGGCTTTCAGCATGTCCGATTTCAGCCCTTCCAGATGGGCCTGCAGGTTGGCGCCGACCAGCGGCTTCTCGACCTTCGCGGTGACGCGGGCCATGTCCACATCGGCGTCGTAGAGCCCGGCCATCACGTCCTCGACATTCTTGCGGATCGTCGCGGGGGTGATGCCATGCGCCTCGTTATAGGCGACCTGCTTCTCGCGGCGGCGGTCGGTCTCGCCGATGGCGCGCTCCATGCTGCCGGTCACGCGGTCGGCATACATGATCACCCGCCCGTCGGCGTTGCGTGCCGCCCGCCCGATGGTCTGGATGAGCGAGGTTTCCGAGCGCAGGAATCCCTCCTTGTCGGCGTCCAGAATGGCCACCAGCCCGCATTCGGGGATATCCAGCCCCTCGCGCAGCAGGTTGATGCCCACCAGCACGTCGAAGGCGCCCAGCCGCAGGTCGCGCAGGATCTCGATCCGCTCCAGCGTGTCGATGTCGGAATGCATGTAGCGCACCCGGATGCCCTGTTCGTGCAGGTATTCCGTGAGGTCCTCGGCCATGCGCTTGGTCAGCGTTGTGACCAGTGTGCGGTAGCCCGCATCGGCCACGCGGCGCACCACGCCCAGCAGGTCGTCCACCTGCATCTCCACCGGGCGGATTTCCACCGGCGGGTCCAGGAGCCCGGTGGGCCGGATCACCTGTTCGGTGAAGACGCCGCCCGTCTGTTCCAGCTCCCACGCGGCGGGCGTGGCGGAGACGAAGACGGATTGCGGGCGCATGGCGTCCCATTCCTCGAACTTGAGGGGGCGGTTGTCCATGCAGGAGGGCAGGCGGAAGCCGTGTTCGGCCAAGGTGAACTTGCGCCGGTAGTCGCCCCGGTACATGCCGCCGATCTGCGGCACGCTGACATGGCTTTCATCCGCGAAGACGATGGCGTTGTCGGGGATGTATTCGAAAAGCGTCGGCGGTGGCTCGCCCGGCGCGCGACCCGTCAGGTAGCGCGAGTAATTCTCGATGCCGTTGCAGACGCCTGTCGCCTCCAGCATCTCCAGGTCGAAATTGCTGCGCTGTTCCAGCCGCTGCGCCTCCAGCAGCTTGCCCTCGCCCACAAGCTGGTCGAGCCGCTGGCGAAGCTCCTTCTTTATGTTCTGGATCGCCTGCTGCATGGTGGGTTTGGGCGTGACGTAATGCGAATTGGCGTAGACCCGGATGCGGTCGAAATCGCCGGTCTTCTCGCCCGTCAGCGGATCGAACTCGGTGATGCTCTCCAGGTCCTCGCCGAAGAAGGAAAGCTTCCAGGCCCGGTCCTCGAGGTGGGCGGGGAATATCTCCAGGCTGTCGCCGCGCACCCGGAAGGAGCCGCGCTGAAACGCCTGGTCGTTGCGGCGGTATTGTTGGGCCACCAGATCGGCCATGACCTTGCGCTGGTCGTAATCGTTGCCCACGATCAGGTCTTGCGTCATCGCCCCGTAGGTCTCCACCGAGCCGATGCCGTAGATGCAGGAGACCGAGGCCACGATGATCACGTCGTCGCGTTCCAGAAGCGCCCGCGTGGCCGAGTGGCGCATCCGGTCGATCTGCTCGTTGATCTGGGATTCCTTCTCGATATAGGTGTCGGAGCGCGGGACATAGGCTTCGGGCTGGTAATAGTCGTAATAGCTGACGAAATACTCGACGGCGTTTTCGGGAAAGAACCCCTTGAATTCCCCGTAGAGCTGCGCCGCCAGCGTCTTGTTGGGCGCCAGGATGATCGCCGGGCGCTGGGTCTCCTCGATCACGCGGGCCATGGTGAAGGTCTTGCCGGTGCCGGTGGCGCCCAGCAGCACCTGGTCGCGCTCGCCCTCGACGATGCCCGTGGTCAGTTCCGCGATCGCGGTCGGCTGGTCGCCAGCGGCGGAGAAGGTAGTGTGCAACTTGAAGCGCCGCCCGCCTTCGAGCTTGTCGCGGCTGGCGACATCTGGGGCGGGAGCGTGGAGCGTGGCGTTGGTCATGGGCGATTCCCTGGTTGCCGCTCAAGGATGGTCACTTTTTGTTCCGGTTCAAGGGGGCGTGGTCGGCCCGCCGCGGCAAAATATCCGGCCCGATGCTGCGCTGCCGCAGCACGCGGTCGGGGCCTCATTCGCCTTCAGCGGATCGACCTGCAAGGGCGAAAAACACGCTCAGGTTGCCAAATGTTAAGCATGAGTTAAGGCATTTGCTGATTTTAGGCGGAAATCCGCGCAACTTTAGCGATAATTCTCCTTGCATGCCCCGTGAAACCTCGCGTAGGGTTCAGGGGCAAGCAGCACAGTCGGATGCCGGTCGGGGCGGCACTACCCACCCCACCCCTCGCTCCCAAGCCTCGGTCGGCATCCGCACCTTGCATCTCCGCCACATGACACCGCGACGGCTTTCCGCGACCAAGCTTCCCCTTGCGCAGGGCCACGGCTTTGGGGATAACGGTCCGAGCCTATCACGGAGATCGGACATGCGCGCGCGTATCTACAAACCGGCCCGCAACGCGATGCAGTCGGGCACCGCCAAGACTAGGCACTGGGTGCTGGAATTCGCGCCCGCCTCGCAGCGGGAGGTCGATCCGCTGATGGGCTGGACCAGTTCCGGCGACATGCAAAGCCAGGTCCGCCTGCGCTTCGACAGCCGCGAGGCCGCCGTGGCCTATGCCCGCGATCACGGCATCGACGCCGTGGTGCAGGAGCCCAAGCCGCGCAAGCCGAACATCCGCCCGCGTGGCTATGGTGAGAATTTTGCCACCAACCGGCGCACCGTCTGGACCCATTGACGGCGGTCCCGGCGATCACGTGATCGCGCAAGGCGACCCCGCGTTGCTGGACGCCGCGGCGCTGATCGCGGCGCATCTGGCGCTGATGCGCGCGGTTTCTCCCCCTGGAAGCATTCACGCGATGGATGGCGGCGCGCTGGCGGCGCCGGGCATCCGATTCTACCTCCTGCACGCGGGGGGCGCGGTTCAGGCGATGGGTGCGCTCAGGCGTCTCGATGCCCGCCACGGCGAGCTGAAATCCATGCATACCGCGGAAGCCGCCCGCGGGCGGGGCTTCGGGGCCGCGATGCTGCGCCACCTGATCGGCGAGGCGCGCGCGCAGGGCATGACGCGGCTGAGCCTTGAGACAGGCACACACGATGCTTTTGCCGCGTCCCGCCGCTTCTATGCAAATCATGGCTTCCGATCCTGCGCGCCCTTCGCCGCCTATCGGCCCGACCCGCATAGCTGCTTCATGTCGCTCGACCTCGAACAAGGTTTGACTTGATCCCGCGCCCCAAAGCCCGCAGAACGACGCCCATGCGGCCCCTTAGCTCAACTGGATAGAGCAGCGGACTTCTAATCCGCAGGTTCCGGGTTCGAGTCCTGGAGGGGTCGCCAGGTCGCTCACACACACGCATCACTTGCGCGGGCGCACGGCGTGGCGTCAGCTGCTGTCGCGCCACCGGTTGACGATCGGGTAACGCCGGTCGAGCCAGAAGGCGCGGTGGGTCAGGCGGGTGCCCGGCGCGGCCTGGAAGCGCTTGTATTCGGACTGGAAGATCAACTGCTCGACCCGTTTCACGGTGGCACGGTCGAAGCCTTCGGCCACCACCTCCGCCACGGACCGGTCCTGGTCGATCAGCATTTCCAGCATCCGGTCGAGCTGGTCATAGGGCGGCAGGCTGTCCTCGTCGCGCTGGTCGGCGCGCAGTTCCGCCGAGGGCGGCTTGTCGATCACCCGCGCCGGGATCACAATGCCGGGCGGACCCTTCATCCAGTCGCGGTGATTGGCGTTGCGCCAGCGGCAGGTTTCGAAGACGCGCGTCTTGTAGAGATCCTTGATCGGGTTGAAGCCGCCGGCCATGTCGCCATAGATCGTCGCGTATCCCACCGCGACCTCGGACTTGTTGCCGGTGGTCAGCAGGATCTCCCCGAATTTGTTCGAGAGCGCCATCAGCAGCAGTCCGCGCAGCCGCGACTGGATATTTTCCTCGGTCAGGTCGGGCGCCAGCCCCTCGAAAAAGGGCGCCAGCACCTCGGTCACGGCGGCACGGGGGCCGGAGATCGGCAATTCCTGAAGTTTGCAACCCAGCGCCCGCGCCACGCCCGCCGCGTCTTCAAGAGAGGCGGCCGAGGTGTACTCGGAGGGCAGCATCACGCAGCGCACGTTTTCCGGGCCCAGCGCATCGGCGGCGATGGCGGCCACCAGCGCGCTGTCGATGCCGCCCGAGAGGCCCAGCAGAACCTTCGAGAAGCCGGACTTCGCCATGTAGTCGGCCAGCGTGTTGACCATCACGCGGTAGTCCTGTTCCCAGGCATCGGCCATCGGCGCAAGCGTGCCGGGACGCGCGCGCCAGCCCGCTTCGGTCAGGTCGAAATCGACATGCGCCAGCGCTTCTTCATGCGCCGGCATCTGCAACGCCAGCGCGCCGCCGGGATTGAGCACGAAGGAGGCCCCGTCGAACATCTGGTCGTCCTGCCCGCCGACGAGGTTGAGATAGACCAGCGGCAGCCCCGTCTCCACCACCCGCGCGACCATCAGCGAGGTCCGCAGGTCGTGCTTGTCGCGCCGGTAGGGGGAGCCGTTGGGCACCATCAGAAGTTCCGCGCCGGTCTCCTCCAGCGCCTCGGCCACGTCCTCGAACCAGGCGTCCTCGCAGATCGGCGAGCCGACACGTAGCGGACCGACGCGATAGGGCCCGTTGATCGGCCCGGACGTGTAGACGCGCTTTTCGTCGAACACGTCCTCGTTGGGCAGATGGTGCTTCACGATGCGCGCGGTGACGGCGCCGCCCTGAAGGATGAAATAGGCGTTGTAGATCGCGTCGCCTTTGCGGAGCGGTGCCCCGATCCCCAGCGCCGGCCCATCGGCACAATCGGCGGCCAGGCGTTCGAGTTCCGCCATCGCCTGCGCTGTGAAGGCGGGGCGCTGTACCAGGTCCTGCGTCTGGTAGCCGGTCAGGAACATCTCGGGCAGCGCGACCATGTCCGCGCCCGCCGTGCGGCCCTCGCCCCAGGCGTCGCGGGCCTTGCCGGCATTGTCGGAAAACGCCCCGAGCGTCGGGTTGAGCTGCGCCAGTGTCAGGCGGAAATGCGGTGCCATGATCTCCCTCTCGGCGCGGCCGGTCCGTGCGCGATGTTTATCAGACCGGGCGCGATGTGGAAGGCCCGGAGCGTGAAAAGCGTTGTCTCGGCGGCGGCGGTCAACTAGATTTCGAGCCAAGGCATTTCAAGATAACGTGCGTGCAAGCGTAGCAAGGGGCTGAGTGGTGCAGGACTTCGGAACTATGTCGGGGCGGGTCGCGCGGTGCATTGCCGCCGCTGCGGGGCTGTTGCTGATCGCGGGGGGCGCGGCCGCCCAGCAGGATGAGGAGATCGTCACCAAGCAGTATGACGACGGTGGCGTCTACGAAGGCACGTTCAAGGATGGCAAGCAGCACGGGCTTGGCACCTACCGGCTGCCCAACGGCTACGAGTATTCCGGCGAATGGGTGGATGGCGAGATCAAGGGGCAGGGCGTGGCCCGCTTCCCCAACGGTGCGGTCTACGAGGGCAGTTTCGCCAAGGGCAAGCCGGACGGGTTCGGCAAGATCACTTTCGCCGATGGCGGCACCTATGAAGGCGACTGGAAGGATGGCAAGATCACCGGCCGCGGCGTGGCCATCTATGCCAACGGTGTGCGTTACGAAGGGGAGTTGCGCGACGCGCTCCATCATGGCACCGGCGTGATGGAAAGCCCCAACGGCTACCGCTACGAGGGCACCTGGGTGAGCGGTGTCAAGGACGGGCGCGGCACGATCACCTATCCCGACGGCGCGGTCTACGAGGGTGAGATTGCCCGCGGCGTCCGCGAAGGCCAGGGTCGGCTGACCATGCCCGACGGGCTGGAATATGTCGGCGCCTGGAAGAACGGCCAGATCAACGGCCTGGGCAAGCTTACCCAGCCCAATGGCGATGTCTACGAGGGCACTTTCGTGGACGGGCTGCGCCACGGCACCGGCACCGTCACCTATGCCAATGGCGATGTCTACCAGGGCTCCTTCCGGGCCGACAAGCGCGAGGGGCAGGGCACCTTCACCGGGACCGACGGCTATGTCTACGAGGGCGACTGGGTCGCTGGCCGGATCGAGGGCGAGGGCCGCGTGACCTATCCCGACGGGGCTGTCTACACCGGCAGCTTCGTCAACGACCTGGCGGATGGACAAGGCCGGATCATCTATGCCGACGGGTCCAGCTATCAGGGCGGCTGGGTCGAGGGTGTGATCGAAGGCAAGGGTCGTGCCGAATACGCCAACGGGCTGGTCTACGAGGGCGAGTTCAAGGATGCCAAGAACCACGGCCACGGCACCATGACCTATGGCGACGGGTACAAGTATGTCGGCCAGTGGGTCGAGGGGGAGCGCGAGGGCGAAGGCGTGGCGACCTATGCCGACGGCACCGTCTATACCGGCGAGTTCCAGGATGGCCAGCGCCATGGCGAAGGTACGATCGTCATGCCCGACGGGTTCGAATATACCGGCCAGTGGCGCGATGGGGATATTCATGGTCGCGGCGTCGCGAAATATGCCAATGGCGATGTCTACGAGGGCAATTTCGTCGATGGCAAGCGCCAGGGCGAGGGCGTGATGACCTACGCCTCCGGCGATGTCTACAAAGGCACTTGGGAAAACGGCCGCCAGACCGAAGCGACGAACCGCGCGGCGGATGCCGATGACGCGGCAGCGGACGGCGCCGCAGAAGGCGGTGCGGGCGCGCAGCCCGAATGACGCCTGGCGGCTAACGCGGCCCCCCTTCGATCCGCAGCACATGACCTTGCGCTGACGTATGCGCGCCGTCCCGGCTCGGCGCGTCTCCCGAATGGGTCCGAGGCTGCAAGGGCCATCGTTACGGCTTCGGTTTCTTGTATTCAGGACGTGGATTTAACGTGCGGTCTCCGCGGCGGCGCGCTGCGGAAGCGTCCCGCATCTCACCTGGTTGCGGCCACCCGCCTTCGAGGCGTAGAGCGCGCCGTCGGCGACCTCGATCAATGCCGCGACCGGGCACGGATCGGATTCGGAAAGCACGACGCCGACGCTCAGCGTTACATTGAGGAGCGGTAGCCCCGCGCCGATCTGGAAGGGCTTTCGGGCGATGGCGCGGCGCATGCGTTCCGCCGCCAGCCGGGCGGCGGGCAGTGTCGTGTCGGGTAGCGCGGCCAGAAACTCCTCACCCCCATAGCGGGCCAGCAGCGCGTCCCGGCGCAGCGTCGCCCGCAGCCGGGCCGCCACCTCGGCCAGCACCGCGTCGCCGGCGGCGTGGCCGAACCGGTCGTTGATCCGCTTGAAACGGTCGATGTCGAGCAGCAGCACCGCGAAGCGCCGGCCATATTCGGCGGCCTGCGAGGTCATGCGGTCGAGCCGGCTGAGCGCGTACCGCCTTGTGGATAGGCCCGTCAGCGGGTCGGTGGCCGCCAGCCGAAGCCCGTCCCGCACCGAAGCGCGCAGCCGGTCGACGTAATGCTTGCGGCGCAACTGGTTGCGCAGGCGCAGGGCAAGCTCTTCCGGCGCGGCAGAGCGCAGCACGAAGTCATTCGCGCCGAGATCGAGCGCCGCCGCCCCGGCGCCCGGATCATCCTGCGCGAGCATCACTACGAGGGCGCTGTCACGCGTGGTGCCACGGGCGCGCAACTCCGACAGCAGGTCGCGCAACGGTCCCAGCGGCGCGCCGTCCATGCAGATCAGCAGCAGGTCGGGTTCCGTTCCTCCCGCTCCGGCGGCCAGAACGTCGCGCGCTTCCGCCGCGGCAACACGGGCGTCGAGGCGTAGGCCGAGCGCGTTGGCGCGGCTGCGGGCGCAACCGGGATCGTTGCAGACGACCAGCACATTGGCTATGCGCGGCGGCGCGGCGCTGGCGTCTTCGAGCCCCAGTGCGCGGCAGGTCTGCGCGCGCGCGCACAACTCGTCCGCCGCGGATTTATCACGCAGGAGGCTGCGTAGCCGTGCCAGAAGGAGCCGGTCGCTGACCGGGCGCGACAAAACGTCGTCGGCGCCGGCTTGCAGCGCGCGCAGACGCGCGCCCCGGTCGTCCCTGCCGGTGAGCAGGATCACCGGAATGTGGCGGGTCGCGCGGTCGGCCCGGAGCCGCTCGCAGGTGGCGAAGCCGTCGGACCCCGGCATCGTTGCGTCGAGCAGGATCAGGTCCGGCGCCTCGCGCCGCGCGAGCGCAAGGGCGCGGGCGCCGTCCTCGGCCAGAAGGACGTCATAGAAGGCGCCCGCAAGCTTGGCCTTCAACACGATCCGGTTGGTCGCCACGTCATCGACGATCAGGATACGGCCGGACATGATGATCTCCCCACTGGCGCAAAGCCTGATGCAAGTCTTGGGAGAGAGTGTTAAGAAAACCTTTCCGTGCTGGTAACCACGAAAGGGACAGGCAGAAATGCGCCCGGACGAAGCCGAAACCCTCGCCGTGGAGGCGCTGGCCTGGATCGCCGGAGAGGACGGGCTGATGGAGGTTTTCCTGGGCTCCGCCGGGCTGGAGGTCGCGGATCTGCGCGCCCGCGCCGGGGATCCGGATTTCCTGGGCGCGGTGCTCGATTTCCTGCTCGTCTCCGACGCGCACGTGACCGGATTCTGCGACAGTCGCGGCCTGCCCTACGAGGCGCCGATTCGCGCCCGGCAGGCGCTTCCGGGCGGCGCGGTGCCCGACTGGACCTGAGCCGCGGGCGCACGTCTGGTGTTTCGCGCGCCGCTCGGCTAAATCCTTGCGCGGACCAAGGCGGGAGGCGGGACGGATGGTCGGCGGCATTCTTTTCGACAAGGACGGCACACTCTTTCATTTCCGGGACACGTTCTCGGTCTTCGTGCAAGAGTTGCTGATCGAGATCGCCTGCGGTGACCGCGCCCGCGCCGTGGCGCTGGGCCGGCGGATCGGCTTCGACCTGGAGACTGCCGGCTTCGGGCCGCAGAGCGTCGCGGTCACGGGCACGCCGGAGCAGATCGCCCATGCACTCCTGCCGGACGTGCCGGACTGGGACGAGCCGCGGCTCGTGGCCCGGATGAACGCCGCCATGCACGGCCTGCCGCTGGTGCCCGCCGCGCCCTTGGTGCCGCTGGTGGCCGGGCTTATCGCGCGCGGGCTGCGGCTGGGCGTCGTCACAAACGACGCGCTGGAGGCCGCCGAGGCGCATTTGACCGCCGTGGGCATCCGCGGCGCGTTCGAGTTCGTCGCGGGCTATGACAGCGGGCATGGCGCCAAGCCCGATCCGGGGATGCTGCACGAGTTCCGCCGCCGTACCGGGCTGGCACCCGAACGCATCGCGATGGTGGGCGACAGCCGCCACGACCTGGCCGCCGGGCGCGCGGCGGGGATGCGCACGGTGGGGGTGCTGACCGGGATGGCTACCACTGCGGATCTTGACGATCTGGCCGATGTCATCCTGCCAGATATCGGCGCGTTGCCCGGCTGGATCGACGCGCTGGGCTGAGCGCGCACCTCACGACCCGTTGAAGCGGCAGAATGTGCTCCGAATCCGACGCGATCCGTCGCATTCCGCAAACACTTGCCGCGAATCCCCGTGTCTTTTGGGGCCAAAGCAGCGGGGAGAGATATCGTGGAACAGCGGTCGAGACGACGCGGCGGCGGGCGATCCGGCAATGTGCGGCTGAGCGAGGCGAAGGCGCTGCCGCAGACGCCCTGGCGCATTCCCGAGAACCCCGACCGCCCGACCGAGCCGCTGGACGAGGACGGCATCGCCGCCATTCACGACGGCGCCATGCGCATTCTCGAGGAGATCGGCATCGAGTTCCTCAACGACGAGGCGCGCGCGCTCATGGCCGAGGCCGGTTGCACGGTGCAGGACACCAACGTGCGGATGGGCCGCGACTTCGTGATGGAGATGGTGCGTCGCGCGCCCGCCTCCTTCACCATCACCCCGCGCAACCCCGAGCGCCGGCTGACCATTGGCGGGCGCAGCATCGTCTTCGGCAATGTCTCATCGCCGCCGAGCTACTGGGACATGGAAACCGGCAAGGTCTCCGGCACGCGGGAGCATTGCCGCAACCTGCTGAAGCTGACCCAGTATTTCAACTGTATCCATTTCGCCGGCGGCTACCCGGTGGAGCCGGTGGACGTCCACGCCTCGGTGCGCCATCTCGACGTGCTTTACGACAAGCTGACGCTGACCGACAAGGTGGGTCACGCCTACAGCCTGGGCCGCGAGCGCGTCGAGGACGTGATGGAGATGATCCGCATTGCCGGCGGGCTGAGCCATGAGGAATTTGAGTCCAGCCCGCGGATGTACACCAACATCAACTCCACCTCGCCCCTCAAGCACGACATTCCGATGCTCGACGGGTTCATGCGCTGCGTGCGCCGCGGGCAGGCGGTGGTGGTCACGCCCTTCACGCTGGCCGGCGCGATGGCCCCCGTCACGATGTCCGGTGCGGTGGCGCAATCGCTGGCCGAGTCGCTCTGCGCGATCGTGCTGGCGCAGTATATCCGCCCCGGCGCGCCATGTGCGATCGGCACCTTCACCTCCAACGTGGACATGAGATCGGGCGCTCCCGCCTTCGGCACCCCGGAATACATGCGCGCCACGCAGATGACCGGGCAGCTTGCACGGTTCTACGGCCTGCCAATGCGCGCCTCGGGCTCCTGCGCGGCCAATGTGCCGGACGGACAGGCGATGTGGGAGACGTCGAACGCGCTTTGGGCGGCGGTGCAGTCGGGAACCAACATGGTCTACCACGCTGCCGGCTGGCTGGAGGGCGGGCTGATCGCCAGCCCCGAGAAATTCATCATGGATTGCGAAGTTCTGCAGATGATCCAGCGCTATTTCGAGACCGCGACCTGGGCCACGACGCCTGAGGATATAGCGGTGGATGCCGTGGCCGCAGTCGGCAGCGAGGGGCATTTCTTCGGCACCCAGCACACCCAGGAGCGCTACACCACCGCCTTCTATGCGCCGCTCATCAGCGACTGGCGCAACTACGAGGCCTGGGAACTGGCCGGCGGTGACTGGACGGCGGCGCGCGCGCACAAGGCGTTCAAGGCCATCCTGGCGGAATACGTGGCCCCGCCGATGGACGAGGGCATCCATGAGGAGTTGAAGGCCTTCGTGGAGCGCCGCAAGGCCGAAGGCGGCGCGCCCACGGATTTCTGAGCCGGCTCAGGCGCCGGGGCGGGTCAGAGCCACTGTTGCTCTGGCCTGCGCCAGTTGAGATGCGCCTTGAGCTTTTCATGCGCCGCCTCCGCACGTAGCTGCGCGGTCAGCCGTAGCCAGTTCCGGCTGCAATGCAGGATCTGGCTGAAGCACAGGAAGATGAGTGCGAGATGCAGCATCCTTGGACCCCCTCGGTGGTCTGAGCCAGCGGGTTTGCGCGCGCTTCGGAAACGCTCACCCCCGCCAATCCGTTTTGTTCCGTGCAACGGGGCGGACCCGGCACGCTATCGCCACAATAGCCTAAGATTTCGGGCAATCCGGTGGCCAGAAAGAGGCGGAAATGGGGCGCGACCTAAGGGCCGTGCGGGTAATTCTGGCGGGGATGTCCCTTGGTTGTTGTCCGGGATCCAAGGTCGCGCTTAGGCTGTCACGCGGCGAGGCGGGGCGTTTCCCCGTGGCCTCGTTGCCGCAATCCGTCCGTGCCGGCGAATCGCCGGGCAACGCGGCACTGGCCTCGGCGGCGGTCGGTGGCTAGTCTGCCCGCAATCAATGGCGGAGGAACGATCATGGCCACGGACCGGGAGCTTGCGGGCGGACGCCTTGTGCTGGGCCTGTTCGGGGCCGTGGCCGGGGTCTGCCTGTGGTATCTCTACGACGCGTTCCGGGATGCGCCCGAGCCGCAGCGACTGCTGCTTTTCCTCATCGCTGCGGCTGCCGGGTTTTTCGGCGGCACGCTGGTGGCGACGGGGCCGGTGTCCTTCCCGCGTGCCGCGGCGCTGAGCGCGCCGCTGGCGCTCGCCGGGGCGGGGCTGCTGACCTGGTCCAGCCTGCGCCATGACGGCGTGGAGGCGTATCTGGAAACCGGCCACCCGGTCGCGGCCTGGCTGGCGATCTGGTTCATGGCGCTGCCCTTCCTGATCGCCGGCGCCATGGCGCGCGGCGGCTGGCGCGATTACAGCGCGCTCTTCGAACAATCGTGGTCGATCGTGGTGCGCGGTGCCACCGCCTGGATCTTCACGGGTGTCTTCTGGCTGGTCTACACGCTCAGCGACACGTTGCTGGGGCTGGTCGGGATCACGCTGCTGGCCGACCTGACGGATCACGGCTGGTTCGTCATGGGGCTCTCGGGACTGGTGCTGGGGCTGGGGCTGGCGGTGCTGAGCGAGCTTTCGTCGGTTCTGACACCCTCGCTGGTGCTGCGCATGCTGCGGCTTCTGCTGCCGGTCGTGACCGCGGTGGTGGCTGTTTTCCTGGTCATGGTGCCGATCCGCGGCCTCGACGATGTATTCGGCAGCCTCTCGGCGGCGGGCACGCTTCTGGCGATGGCGGTGGGGGCGATCACGCTGGTCACCTCGGCGCTGGACGAGGATGATTTCTGCGCCACCGACAGCCCGATCATGCGTGCGACCGCCCAGATCATGTCGCTGCTCCTGCCGGTGCTGGCGGCGCTCGCCGGCTGGGCGGTCTGGGTCCGCGTGGCGCAATACGGCTGGACGCCGGACCGGCTGATGGCGGCGCTGGCGGCACTGGCGGTGATGCTCTACGCGCTGCTCTACGCGGTGTCCGTGGCGCTGCGCGGCGGGTGGATGGCGCGCATCCGGGCCGGTAACACCTGGATGGCGATGGGGCTGATGGGGCTTTCCGTGCTGTGGCTGACCCCGGTGCTGAACCCAGAGCGCATTTCGGCGCAGAGCCAGGTTGCCCGGTTCGAAAGCGGCCGCGTGAGCGCCGAGGCGCTCGACCTCTGGACCCTTGGTCGGGAGTTTGGGCGGCCCGGACGCGCCGCACTGGAGGAATTGCGCGCGATGACCGGCCACCCGGAACATGCTGCGCTGCTGGTCCGGCTGGCGAAGTTGGAGAATGCCGAAAGCCGTGTCGCCTTCGAGGGGCGGGGTCCCTATGGCCGGCCCAACGGCGATGCCGAGCGGAACCTGGCGGCGCGGCTTGCGGGGCAGCTTCGCGTCCACCCTGCGGATGCCGAATTGCCCGAGGGGTTGCTCGACAACCAGCCGATGCATTTCCTGCGCCGCCTGAGAAGCGGCTGCGACCAGACCCTTGCCGATGGCGGCGCGGGCTGCGTCGTGGCGCTGGTGGACCTGGCCGACCAATGGCCCGGACCCGAGGCGATGATCTTCCTGGCCGAACCGGGCGGGCAGGGCACCCGCGTGACGATGCTGCGCCGCGGCGAGGCGGGCTATCAGGAAGCCTCGCAACCCACGCAGCTTGGCGGCGACCTGCTGCGTCTTGCGCCATCGGACGCCCTGGGTGCGGTGGCGGCGGGGCGTTTTTCCATTGGGCAGCCCAGCCTGCGCGCACTCAGCGTGGAGGGGGTGGAACTGGTGCCGCGGCCCTGAGGCGCGAGGATTGGCATTTTGTTAACGTATCGGCCTTAGCCTTCCCGTATACCGCCAAACCGCGGGCAGGAGGGCGAGATGCACGGGCTGATAAACCGCTCGATCCAGTGTTTCGTGCGCGACACCTACGGGGCCGATCGCTGGGCCGAAGTCTGCGCGCGCGCCAAGCTCGAGTCCCAGGATTTCGAGGCGCTGCTGACCTATGACGATGCCCTGACCGACGCGGTGATCCGCGCCGCCAGCGAACTGCTGGAAAAGGAACGCGTCCTGTTTCTGGAGGATCTGGGGCATTACCTGGTCACCCACCCGGAATCCGATGCCTTGCGTCGCCTGTTGCGCTTCGGCGGGGAGACTTTCGTCGATTTCCTCCATTCGCTCGAAGAGTTGCATGATCGCGGGCGGCTGGCGCTGCCCGACCTGGACTTGCCTAGGATCGAAATGCGCGAACATGGTGGCTCCTCCTTCACGCTGGGTCTGTGCTGGGGCGATCTGGGCCCAGTCGTGCTGGGCGTGCTCCGGGCGATGGCCGACGAATACGGCGCGCTGGTGCTCATGGAGTACCATGCCAGCGGCGCCCATGCGCGGGATGAGGCGATCACAATCGAACTTCTGGAAACGACTCATGCCGAAGGCCGCAGTTTCGCGCTGGGGCGCGTTAGGCGATGACTGGCGTGGCGGCGAACGGGACCGCGGGCGGTGCAACCGGCGCCGGGCCGGCGCCGCCGGGGCCACTTTTGCCCAAGGGCGCGCTCGACCTGCTTATGCCGCTCCATGTCTGGGTGGGGGCCAGCGGACATATCGAGCATTGCGGCCCCACCTTGCGCAAGCTGCGCCCCGGACAGATCCTGACCGGCGCCCGCCTGCTGGAGGTGTTCGAGTGGCGCCGGCCCAACACGGTGCGCGTGCTGGCCGATCTTCTGGCCCATGACGGCGAGAAGGTGCAACTGGCCTTCCGGGACGGCCCGCGCGACACGCTGCGCGGCATTGTGGTGGCGCTGGGCGATGGGCAGGGCGCGATCCTGAACCTGTCGCTGGGCATCTCGGTGGTCGAGGCGGTGGGCCGCTACGGGCTGACAGGTACCGATTTCGCGCCCTTCGACCCCACGGTAGAGATGCTCTACCTGATCGAGGCGCAGTCGGCGATCCTGGCGGAATCCCGCAAGCTGAACAAGCGCCTGGAAGGGGCGCGGATCGCGGCGGAAAAACAGGCCTTCACTGATACGCTGACCGGGTTGCGCAACCGGCGGGCGATGGATCACGCGCTGGAACGGCTGGCCGATCCGCACATGTCCGAACGGTTCGGGCTGATGCATCTGGACCTTGATTATTTCAAGGAGGTCAACGACACGCTGGGCCATGCGGCGGGCGACCACGTGCTGCGCCAAGTGGCGCGTATCCTGCTGGCGGAAACGCGCCGCGACGACATGGTGGTGCGCGCGGGCGGGGATGAGTTCGTGCTCATCTGCCGCAATTGTGACGATGTTGCGGTGCTCAACCGGATTGCGCAGCGGATCATCGAGCGGCTGGAAGAGCCGATCCTTTTCGAGGGCCGGCCCTGCCGCGTGAGCGCCAGCATCGGCACCACCTTGTCGAGCAACTACGCCGCGCAGGACGCCTCGCAGATGCTCAGCGATGCGGACCGCGCGCTTTATGCCTCGAAGGATGGCGGCCGGGCCCGGCACACGGTCTTCATCCGTGACGCAGGGCTGGTGGAACTCGCGCGCGACGCCGGGGTTCGGCCGGTGCCGCCTTCCCCGCCACGCGACGCGGCGGCGCACTGAGTCCGGGCGAGTCGCGGCAGCCAGCGCAGAAAACCTAGTGTAATAGTCGGAATTGACATGACTGACGAAAAGAGTCAGTCATCTCCTTGTCGCGAGTCAGCCCAAGAACGGGCGGTGCGCGCGGCCGAAGCTGGACGAATTCTACCGAAGGGATTTTTGATGACGCGCATGGCAACCGCAATGATACTGGCGCTTTCGGTCTCCACACCCGCTTGGGCCGGAAAGGCCGAGGTCCTGGACACCTATTCCGACATCGCCCATGCCGGATACGAGGACAGCGTGATCACCGCGCGCGCCCTGCGGGAAGCGGTGGAGACACTGTTAGACGCGCCCTCCGCCGGGACGCTGGCCGACGCACGCCGGGCTTGGATGCGCGCGCGTGTGCCCTATCAGCAGACCGAGGCATACCGGTTCGGCAACCCGATCGTCGACGATTGGGAAGGCAAGGTGAACGCCTGGCCACTCGATGAGGGGCTCATCGACTATGTCGACGCGGCCTATGGCGGGGCGCGCGACGAAAACCCCTATGCCGTGCTCAATGTCGTGGCGACGCCACGCTTCACGCTCTCGGGCCAGGAAATCGACGCGACCAGCATCACCCCGGCCTTGCTGGAGGAAACGCTGCATGAGGCCGACGAGGTGGAAGCCAATGTCGCGACCGGCTACCACGCCATCGAATTCCTGCTCTGGGGGCAGGATCTCAACGGCACGGCGCATGGCGCCGGCGACCGCCCCTGGACAGATTTCGCCACTGGCGATGCTTGCACGAACGGCAATTGCGACCGGCGCGGTGCCTATCTGAAGGCCGCGACCGATCTGCTGGTCAGCGATCTGGAATGGATGACCGCTCAATGGGCCGAGGGCGGCGCCGCGCGCGCCGCGCTGGCCGAGGACGAGGATGCCGGGATCAAGGCAATCCTCACCGGCATGGGCAGCCTGTCCTATGGCGAGCAGGCGGGCGAGCGGATGAAGCTGGGCCTGATGCTCAACGACCCCGAGGAGGAGCATGACTGCTTCTCCGACAACACCCATAACAGCCACTATTACGACGGGCTGGGGATCCGGAACGTCTATACCGGCGAATATGTCCGCATTGACGGCAGCCTCGTAGCCGGGCCGTCCTTGTCCGGCCTGGTGGCCGAAACCGCGCCGGATGTCGATGCCGCGCTGCGTGACGCGCTGGACGAGACGATGGCAAAACTCGGCCGGATCAAGGCCGCGGCCGAGGCCGGTTTCAGCTACGACCAGATGCTCGCCCGCGACAACGCCGCCGGCGAGGCGCTGGTCATGGGGGCGGTCGACGCGCTGGTCGTGCAGACCCGCGAAATCGAGCGCGCGGTGACGGCCCTGAAGCTTGACGGAGTCGCTTTCGAGGGATCCGACAGTCTTGACGACCCCGACGCCGTCTTCCAGTAAGAGACCCGGCCCCGCTGCCAGGACGAAACCAGCCAGCTCGGGCCCTCCCGCCCAGCCAGCCATTCCAGATGCCGGATGGCCTTGCCTGCATCCGGAGTAGAAAATTTCAGATAAATTATAAGGATGTACCATGCTGGGACAGTCACGCTACGCGCTTTCGACATTGCTCGCCTTCGGGATGACCGGGGCCTTCTTGCCGACCGCGCCCGCCCATGCTGAGCCGCTTTCCTTCTCGGCCGATTTCGC
>NZ_QEYE01000003.1 GCF_003122205.1 Maritimibacter sp. 55A14 | reverse complement strand
AGCCGGTGGTGCTGGACCCCGAGAGCGGCACGCCCGTCGAGACGACCGAGGCCGAGGGCGTGCTCGCCATCGCCGACAGCTGGCCGGGGCAGATGCGCACCGTCTGGGGCGACCACAAGCGGTTCGTGTCGACCTATTTCGAGCAGTACAAGGGCTATTACTTCTCCGGCGACGGCTGCCGGCGCGACGCCGACGGCTATTACTGGATCACCGGGCGCGTCGACGACGTGATCAACGTCTCCGGCCACCGCATGGGCACGGCGGAGGTCGAGAGCGCGCTCGTGGCCCATGCCAAGGTCGCCGAGGCCGCGGTGGTGGGCTACCCGCACGACATCAAAGGCCAGGGCATCTATGCCTATGTCACGCTGATGGCCGGCGAGACGCCCTCCGACGAGTTGCGCCGCGAACTGGAGAAATGGGTCCGCACCGAGATCGGCCCGATCGCCAGGCCCGACCTCATCCAGTGGGCCCCCGGCCTGCCCAAGACCCGGTCCGGCAAGATCATGCGCCGCATCCTGCGCAAGATCGCCGAAAACGACCACGCCTCCCTCGGCGACACATCCACCCTCGCAGACCCCTCCGTCGTCGACGAACTCATCGAAAACAGGATGAACAAGGGGTGAGCGCGCTCGGAGAGATCGTCGCACGTGCCTTGGCATGACTTTCCGCGCCGGGCCCCGGTCCGGCGCGCGATACCGACGGGGGCGGGCATCCGGCCCGGCCCCGAAGATCCAACCCCAGAACGGGAGACCCGACATGTCGGACAAACCTGACAACAAAGCCTACTGGAAGACGAATATCCGGATCGTCACGATCTGCCTGATCATCTGGGCGATTGTGTCCTTCGGCTTCGGCATCCTTCTCAGACCCATGCTGGCGGGCATTTCCGTCGGTGGCACCGATCTTGGCTTCTGGTTCGCCCAGCAAGGCTCGATCCTCGTATTCCTGGCGCTGATCTTTTTCTACGCCTGGCGCATGAACAAGCTCGACGCCGAACACGGCGTGGACGAGCAGTAAGCACGGAAAGGACCAGGGACAGATGGACCAGTTTACCCTCAACCTGCTCTTTGTGGGCGCGTCCTTCGCGCTCTACATCGGCATCGCGATCTGGGCACGCGCCGGATCGACCTCCGAATTCTACGCCGCCGGCCGGGGCGTTCACCCGATCACCAACGGCATGGCCACGGCGGCGGACTGGATGTCCGCGGCCTCCTTCATCTCGATGGCGGGCCTGATCGCCTTCGTGGGCTACGACAACTCCACCTTCCTGATGGGCTGGACCGGCGGCTACGTGCTGCTGGCGCTGCTGCTCGCGCCCTATCTGCGCAAGTTCGGCAAGTTCACCGTGCCGGAGTTCATCGGCGACCGGTTCTATTCCAAGACCGCGCGGCTGGTGGCGGTGATCTGCCTGATCGTGGCCTCGGTCACCTATGTGATCGGGCAGATGACCGGCGTCGGCGTGGCCTTCGGCCGCTTCCTGGAGATATCCAACACCTCGGGGCTTCTGATCGGCGCCTGTGTGGTCTTCGCCTATGCGGTCTTCGGTGGCATGAAGGGCGTGACCTACACGCAGGTGGCGCAGTATTGCGTGCTGATCCTGGCCTATACGATCCCGGCGATCTTCATCTCGCTGCAACTGACAGGCAATCCGATCCCGGCGCTGGGGCTTTTCGGCGATCACACCGCCAGCGGCGAGCCGCTGCTGGCCAAGCTCGATCAGATCGTGCGTGAACTGGGCTTCAACGAGTACACGGCCCATCATTCCGACACGTTCAACATGGTGCTCTTCACGCTGTCGCTGATGATCGGCACCGCCGGTCTGCCTCACGTGATCATGCGCTTCTTCACTGTGCCGCGCGTAGCCGATGCGCGCTGGTCGGCAGGCTGGGCGCTGGTTTTCATCGCGCTGCTTTACCTCACGGCCCCGGCGGTGGGCGCGATGGCGCGGCTCAACATCACCGAACTGATGTGGCCCGAGGGCACGGACGGCCAGGCGGTCTCGGTCCAGCAGATCGAGGACGACGCCAGATACGACTGGATGGCGACCTGGCAGAAGACCGGCCTCCTGGGCTGGGAAGACAAGAACGGCGATGGCCGGATCCAGTACTACAACGACGCCGATCCGCAGATGCAGGAGAAGGCGGCGGCGAACGGTTGGGAAGGCAACGAGCTGACCAATTTCAACCGCGACATCCTGGTGCTGGCCAATCCCGAGATCGCCAACCTGCCGGGCTGGGTGATCGGTCTGGTGGCCGCCGGTGGCCTGGCCGCCGCGCTCTCCACCGCCGCCGGTCTGCTGCTGGCGATTTCCTCGGCGGTGAGCCACGACCTGATCAAGGGTCAGTTCATGCCGGAGATCTCGGAAAAGGGCGAGCTTCTGTCGGCGCGGATCGCCATGGCCGTCGCCATCGTGGTGGCGACCTATCTGGGGCTCAACCCGCCGGGCTTCGCGGCGCAAACCGTGGCGCTGGCCTTCGGGCTCGCGGCGGCGTCGATCTTCCCGGCGCTCATGATGGGCATCTTCTCCAAGCGGGTGAACAACATCGGCGCGGTGACGGGGATGCTCGTGGGTCTGGGCTTCACGCTGGTCTATATCTTCCTGCACAAGGGCTGGTTCTTCATCCCCGGCACCAACAGCTTTCCCGACACGATCGATGGCTCGCTGCTGGGCATCCAGTCCACGGCGATCGGCGCGATCGGCGCGCTACTGAATTTCGCGACGGCGATGACGGTGTCGCGGATGACGGCGGAGCCGCCGCAGGAGATCGTCGACCTTGTGGAAAGCGTACGCGTGCCGCGCGGCGCGGCTGCTGCGGTCGACGGCCACTGAGACGGATGCGGGCTGTCCGGACTGTTCCGGGCGGCCCGCTTGCCCTAGAAGGATGGCACGATCCGGCCCACGCCGGGCCGCGCCGCAGGGTTTTACGCAGAAGGCGTGCCGCATGAGCCTCGACCAGACCGCCATTTTCGATTTCCTGCGCGGCGTGCATCCCTATGACAGCCTGCAGGACGAAGAACTGACCGGCATTTCCGGGAAATTCCGCTGCATTACATGCGACGCCGGGGCGCCGGTCTACCGGCTGGGCGAGGTCCTGGACGGGCTCTATCTGATCGTCTCGGGCGCGGTGGAGGTGACCGACGCCAATGGCGCGCCGGTCTCGCATCTGGGGCCGCGCAACAGCTTCGGCGAGCGCGGGCTTTCGCGCGACGGCACCGCCGTGACCTCGGCCCATGCACTGAGCCGGACCGAACTGCTGCTGCTGCCCGCCGGTGAATTCCGTGCGCTGGTCCGCACGCTGCCCGCCTTTGCGCGCTATTTCGACCGTGCCCGCCCGGCGACGCCGGGGGTGCGCGATCTGGCCGAGATGCGGGTGTCCGACTTGATGGTACCCGACCCGGTGCATTGCGGGCCCGACACGCCCTTGCGTGAGGTGGCCGCGATGATGCGCGACGCGCGGGTGTCCTCGGTCGGGGTGGTGGCCGGCGACCGGCTCTGCGGGATCGTGACGACCCGCGATCTGGCCACCCGCGGCATGGCCGAGGGGTTGGGCGCGGATGCGCCCGTCTCGCAGGTGATGACTGCGGAGCCGCTGACCCTCACGCCCGCCGATCTGGGTTCGGACGTGCTGCAACTGATGCTGGAGAACCGCATCGGCCATGTGCCGGTGACGGTGGGCGGGCGGTTGCGCGGCATCGTCACGCAGACCGACCTGACGCGCCATCAGGCGGTGTCCTCGGCCATGGTGATCGGCGATGTGGCCGATGCGCAGAACGTGGCCGAACTGGCGCGCACGACCGGCATGATCCCGCAGGTTCTGGCCCAGCTCGTCGCCACCGGGCGCGCGCATGACGTGATCACCCGGCTCATCACCGATATCGCGGATGCGGTCACCCGGCGGCTGCTGCGGCTGGCCGAGTCGGAACTGGGACCGCCGCCCGTGCCCTATTTGTGGCTGGCCTGCGGCAGTCAGGGCCGGCGTGAGCAGACAGGCGTCTCGGATCAGGACAACTGCCTCTTCCTGCATGACGACATGCAGCCGGAAGACGACACCTATTTCGCGGCGCTGGCCAAAATCGTCTCCGACGGGCTCGATGCCTGCGGCTATGTCCATTGCCCCGGCGACATGATGGCCACCAACCCGCGCTGGCGCCAGCCGGTGCGCGTCTGGCGGCAGTATTTCGAGGGCTGGGTGGCCAGGCCCGATCCGATGGCGCAGATGCTGGCCTCGGTCATGTTCGATCTGCGCCCGATCGGCGGCGACGAGAGCCTTTTTGCGGGCGCCCATGCCGACACGCTGGCGATGGCCTCGCGCAACTCCATCTTCGTGGCGCATATGGTGGCCAATTCGCTCAAGCATCAGCCGCCGCTGGGTTTGTTGCGCGGTTTCGCCACGATCCGCTCGGGCGAGCACAAGAACCGGATCGACCTGAAGCATAACGGCGTCGTGCCGGTTGTGGATCTGGGCCGTCTCTATGCCATCCAGGGCCGGCTGGAGGAGGCCAACACCCGCGCCCGGCTGCAGGCCGCCGCCGCCGCGGGCGTGATCAGCGCCTCGGGCGCGCGCGACCTGATCGACGCCTATGATCTTATCGCCACGACCCGGCTGGAACACCAGGCCCGGCAGATCAAGCAGGGGGCTGCGCCGGACAATTTCATGAGCCCGGCCAGTCTTTCGGATTTCGAGCGCGGCCATCTGCGCGACGCCTTCGTGGTGGTGCGCACCATGCAATCCGCGATCGGCCACGGCCGCGGCACGGTGAGTTGAGACGGGAGGAACGCGCATGTTCTGGGAACTGATCGCCGCGATCTTCGCCGGGCTCGGCGCCGCCGGGGTCGCCATGCTGTTGCGCCGGCTCTCACGCGGGTCGCTGCCCGGCTGGTTGGTGCCGGTCGCCGCGGGGGCCGCGATGATCGGCTATGCGGTCTGGAGCGAATATTCCTGGTATCCGCGCACCGTGGCCGGACTGCCCGACGGGATGGAGGTGATCTCGGTCAACGAAAACCGGGCGCTCTACCGCCCCTGGACCTATCTCAAGCCGATGATCGACCGTGCGGCCTTTGCCGATGTTGCGGGGCGGCGCAGCAACGACGCGGTGCCGGGGCAGTATATCGTGGATGTGCTTTTGCTCGGCCGCTGGTCCGCCGGCCGCGCGGTGCCGGTCGCGGTGGACTGCCAAGCCGGGCGCCGCGCGCTGCTTGCCCGCGGTGCCAGCTTCGGCCCCGAGGGCCGGATCGAGACCGATCATTGGGAAGAGGTGCTCAAAGACGACCCGCTGCTTGCGGCCATCTGCTGAGGAGCGCGGAGGACAGGGAGGATGTCGTGGAGGAAAAGGATGACCGGAAATCCGTTCTCCTGATCGAGGACGAGGACAATATCGCGCTGGCGCTGGAGTTTCTGATGCAGCGTCAGGGCTACCGCGTGGAACGCATCGCCAGCGGCGCCGGTGCGCTGGAGCATGTCGCCGCGGCACGCCCCGATCTTGTGGTCTCGGATGTGATGCTGCCCGAGGTCTCGGGCTACGAGATCTGCCAGAGGATCAAGGCCGCGCCGGCTCTCTCGGCCATCAAGGTGATGATCCTGACCGCGCGCGGCACCGAGATGGAGCGCCGCAAGGCGCTGGCGCTGGGCGCTGACGGGTTCCTGTCCAAGCCTTTTGACACCGGCGAGCTTCTGTCGCAGGTCGCCGGGCTGCTGGAGCGGGCCTGATGTTCACCCGCCTGAGCCTGCGCCTGCGCGTCTTCCTCTTCTTCCTGTTCCTGGCGCTGGGGAGCGCGGGTCTGATCGGTGCCGCGCTCTGGTTCGGCTATTCGCGCGTCCCGGCGCCGTCCGACCCGCAGCCCTTCGTGCTGAGCGGTGTTGCCGCGGTCTTCGCGGTCGGTGGACTCATCACCTGGGTCTGGCGGCTCTTCGACGAGAACATGGCCCGCCCCATGCAGGCGCTTGCCGCGCAGCTTCGGGTCGGCGCGCATACCGGCGAGGAAGCGAGGCTCGACGCCGGGAAGGCCCGCTACCTGGGCGACCTGGCCCCCGCTGCTTCAGCGGTGGCGCGCGAGTTGTCGGGCACCCGCAGCGCGCTGGCCGAGGCCGTGGCGCGCGAGACGACGCGGCTGGCGGAGGAGAAGGAGCGGCTTGAGGCGTTGTTGGCGGACGTTTCAATCGGCGTGCTGCTTTGCTCGGCGGATCACAAGATCGTCTTCTACAACGGCTTTGTGCGCACGCTTCTGGACGGCGAGGCGCATGCGCAACTCGACCGCTCGGTGCTCGACTGCCTGCGCGAAGGGCCCGTCAGGCTGGCCTACGCGCGGCTCGCGGGCGGGCAGGGGGCCGGGGATCAGACCAGCTTCACCTGCGCCACGGTATCGGGTGGGCGGATGTTCGACGCGACGATGCGGCTGGTGCCAATCGGCAACGACCGCTCGGGTGGCTATGTGCTGAGCCTGCGGGACGTGACCGCCGATCTGGGCCTGCACCTGGAACGCGAGGCTCTGCTCGCCGAGATGATCGACCGCATCCGCCGGCGGGCGGCCAACCTGGATACGATGCTCAGCGTTCACGGCGACAGCGGCGGCGGGGAGGACGGCGACCCGATTGCCGCGGCGCTGGTTGGCGAATCGCGAGATTTGGTGGACACGATCACACGCCTCGCCCGCCGCTATGAGGACGGCATGGGCCGCTGGTGGCCGCGCGCGGCGATTAGCGACGCCGATCTCTTCGACAGTCTGCGCGCGCGGCTTAAGGCGGGCAGGATAGACATTACCGCCAGGCCCTGTGGGTTGGGGGTCCGTTGCGACGGCTTCCTGGTCGTGGCGCTGCTGGCGAGGCTGGCCGAAAGGCTGAAGGCCGGGGGTGCCGAGGGTCTGAGCGTCGCCGCGGAACCGGATACAAGCGGAGTGCTGCTGACGCTGGGCTGGCGTGGACAGGCGCTGTCGGAGGGGGTCCTGGAAGACTGGATTGGCGAGCCGGTCGAGATCGGCGAGGCCACGGTCACCGGGCGTTTCGTCCTGGACCGGCACGGAACGGAGATCTGGCCGGAAAGCATGGGCGATGGGACGCAGCGGCTCTGCCTGCCGCTGGCCGTGGCGCCGCTGGACGCCGCGGAGGCGGACCGGATGCAGCGCGCCGCGGTCTACGATTTCTCGCTTTTCGGGCGGGCACCGGCAGGCGATCTGGCCGCCGCCCCGATCCGCGACCTGACCTTCGTCGTCTTCGATACCGAGACGACGGGGCTGCTGCCCTCCAATGGCGACGAGATCGTGCAGATCGCCGGGATGCGCGTACTCAACGGGCGGCTTCTGGAGGCCGAGACATTCGACACGCTGGTCGATCCGGGCCGCCCGATCCCGGCAGCCTCCACGCAAATCCACGGCATCACCGCGCCGATGGTCGCGGGCGCACCAAAAATTGCCGAGGCCGGCGCGCGGTTCCGCGATTTCTGCCGCGACGCGGTGCTGGTGGCGCATAACGCGCCCTTCGATCTGGCTTTCTTCCACAAACACGCGGCCGTTATTGGCGCGGAGTTCGACAACCCGGTGCTGGATACCGTCCTGCTTTCGGCGGTGCTTTTCGGCACGACCGAGGAGCATACGCTCGACGCGCTCTGCGCGCGGCTGGGGGTCACCATCCCCGAGAAGGACCGCCACACCGCGTTGGGCGACACGCTGGCCACAGGCAAGGCGTTCGTGGCCATGATCGCGCTTCTGGAGGCGCAGGGGCTTGCGACTTTCGGGGCCGTCCACGAGGCGATGAAGTCCCAGTCGCGGCTCTACAAGCGGCGGTGAGCGGTGGCGTCAGATCAAGGCGCGGATACGCTCCAGCGTGGCGCTGCTGACAGCCACGCCGTCGCGCGCCGCCCGCGCCCGCGCCACCGCCCTCCCGTCTCCGGGAAGCCGGGCGCCGGGCTGGGCGCGCAGCGCATCCACCAGCGCCGCGAGCCGGGCCGCGAAGGCGCCGTTGGAACTGGCGTCGGGGTCGATGGCGATGAAGAACTGACCGGTTCTGGGCGGTCCGCCCGTGGTGCCGGAGAAGGGGCTTGCATCCTTGCCCAGCGTCGCCCCGGACATGGCCGCGGCCATCAGCTCGACCATCAGCGCGACGCCCACGCCCTTGTAGCCGCCCGAGGGCGCCATCGAGCCCGCCAGCCCGGTTTCGGGATCGGTGGTCGGGTTGCCATCGGCGTCGAGCGCCCAGCCCTCCGGGATCGGCTTGCCTTCGCGCGCGTGTTTCATGATCTCCGACTTGGCGATCACGTTGGCGCTCTGGTCGATCAGCACCGCCGCGCCGCCCCGCCCGTCGGGCGCGGCGAGCGAGAACGGGTTGGTGCCGACCAGCGGGGTCTGACCGCCCGAGGGCGCGATCGAGGCCGGCGCGTTGGTGAAGCCCAGCCCCAGCAGCCCGGCCTGTGCGAGCACCTGCGTATGCACGCCCAGCACTCCGCAATTGTAGGAATTGCGGATCGAGAGGGCCGCGATGCCCAGCTCGCGCGCCGCCGGGATCAGCGTCTCGAAACCCAAAGCGATGGCGGGATGGGCAAAGCCGGTGGCGGCGTCCACGCGGATCACGCCGGGGCGCGGATGTTCGAGCACCGGCGTGGCCTTGCCGTCGACCTTGCCGCACTGCACATGTTCGCAATAGATCGGGATATAGGCCAACCCATGGCTGGCCACACCGTCGGCCTCGGTCATTGCGGTGGCCCGTGCCAGGTCGCGGGCGTTCTGCTCCAGCGTGCCAGCGGCGACCAGCGCGGCCAAGGCCAGGGTCTCGATCTCGTCGAGGCTCAGTGTCTCGGTGCTCATCGCGCTGCGTCCCTTCGTCAGTCGTTGTCGCTCAACCCCGCGCCTGCGCCGGCCAGTCGGGAGGCGTCAGTTGCCGGGGCGTAGGTCCGGTGCGCAAGCCTTGCGAGCCGCGCCCACTCGGCCCCTGTCACCTCGGGGCGCTGCCCGGCGGGGCAGGGTGTGCCATGCCCCTCGGCAACGATGCGGATTCGAACCTCGGCAGCTTCGGGCCGCGCCAGCCGCGCAGCTTTGCCGGCCTCCAGCCAGACTGCGTCCGGCCCAACTGTCAGGCGCAGGTTGTCCCAGGCCAGGTCCAGCGTCGCGCCGGTCGCCGCCGCAACCCCGGCTGCGGCCGGGGCCAGAAGCACGGGACAGGCAACAGGGCCGATCCCGGCCACCGCGCCGCCCGCCACCGCGGCGGCGCGATCGGCCAGTGCCGCACCCGCGACGAGCGGGCAGATCACCGCGCCCGCCGGCCGCCAGCCGGTCTCCAGGCACACGGGCGCCAGCGCGCCGTAGGACACACCGTCATTGCGCTCCAGCAACGCGGCGAGGCTCTCCACACCCGGCAGGCCATGCGCGCTCAGCCAGCGGGCGGCGCGGCCGGCCTCCTCCGCCAGGCCCCAGCTCAGCCCCGCACCGCGCGCCGCGCGCTTACCCAGCGTCTCGATCTCGCTCAGCGACGGGGTCATGACGCGGTCTCCGGCAGAACCGGATAAGCCCAGTCGTCGTAGGCCGCGCCGGCCAGCTCGTCGGGATAGGGCGCGCCGCGATACATGTTGATCCGTACCCAGCGGTCGGAGCGCGGGTCGAAATGCGTGGCCCCGAAGAAGGAGAGCTTGGCGCGCAGCATGTCGATGGGCAGCACGTCGGCGCCAATCGTGTTGTCGCGAATCTCGGCATAGGGGAAGCGCGTGGCGATCTGTGCGCGGCGCACCATGTGGCGATGCACTGGCAGGGCGAGCAGCAACTCGGCCAATGGCGCATCGGGATCGTAGCCGGCCAGATCGGCATAAAGCCGCGCTGCGTCGCGCCCCGGCGAGAGCGGCTGTTCGTAGGCCGTGACCGGCTCATCGAAGCGCTCGCCCAGCCGCGGCTCCAGCTTCTCTTCCGAGACGTACCAGCAGCGCGCCTGCGCGGGCGGCGCCTGCCAGTCGATCTCCAGCGCCCAGCCGTAGACATCTTGCAGGGTGGCGCGCAGTTCGGCCACGGTCATGGCGCCGTCGATGCAGAAGGCCGCGGCCTCGTCCGCGCCCATGCAGTCCGACAGCTTATCCACCAGATCGCCGTAAGGCTCCAGCACCAGCGAGACGAGCTGTTCCTGCCCTTCGAGGCTCAGCGTATCCTCGGCCCAGCGGTAAAGCGCGTCCCACGGCCGCGTGCCGTCGAGCCCGCCATTATCGACCCGCGCGCGCAGCCGGTCCAGATCGGCGCGCAGCGCGGCCAGCTTGCCGATCTGCAAGGGATGTTCCGATTGCCATTCCGCGGCGTTCTGCACCGCGCGGGCGAGAAGCGCGCGGAACCGCTGCTGCGCCTCCGGCGTGGCGCGGGTCAGGCTGCGCACCCGCGCGAGCGCCTCCTCGCGCGCGGCGATCCAGTTGTTGATCAGCACCGGATGGGTGATCAGGAAAGGCGCCATGCCCAGCCCGGTGGAATTGCCGATGCCGAAGCGCCGGCGCATCGCAGGCGCCATCGCGACGGCGGTTCCGGGCGCGCGGGCGCGGGCCAGGTGTTCGGCCAGTTCGATCACGAACCAGCGGGTCAGGTAGACCGACAGCATCTCGGCCTGGAAGGGGGCCGCGAATTCGGGCCGGTCGGCGATCATGTCGCGGTCTGCCGCCCCGAATTTGCCCGACCCGTAAACTGCCGTGGTGCGCATCAGGTAGCCCACATGTCCCACCGTCTCGGGGTCGGGCTGACGGCCTTCGGCCAGGCGTCCGACCACATGCTCGAAGAGCCGGACCGAGCGGTTGGCCCGCGACAGCGACAATTCGCGCCCGGAGATGCGGCCGGCCTCCTGCAGCGGGACATTGGCGGCCAGCCGGTCGATATCGGCCTGCTCGGGCAGCCCGTCGAACAGCGCGAAGGTCGCGTCCCAGGCATCCGCGATGACCCGGTCGGAGCGTTTCTCGGCCGGCAAGTCATGGGCGAAGGCAACCAGCGAATAACTGTGCCGGGGACCATGCGCGGCATAGACCGCGTGGCCCACGCCACGCGCGTCGATGTCGAAGGCGCGGCGCTCGAACCGCCAACCCTCGCGCTGCATCCGACGCAGCAGGATGCGCATGAAGGACAGGCGGCTCTGGTGGAAGGCGCCCATGCGCGCAAGCCGCATCACGGTCTCGGGCGGCCGTTTCGCGGCTTTCCCGGTCGCTTGCGCATCTGCCTGCATGGTGGTCCTCGCTCCGCCAATGGTTCAAGTCTAGGGGCGGCCGGCGCTGCGGCCACCCCTTTTTCGCCGGATCAGCCGCCGGTGCGGCCCTTCTCGAGCGTGATCCGCACCGCGTCCCAGAGCGAGGGCAGCAGGATCAGCGACACCGGAACCGCAGTCACCACGATGAAGCTCTGCAATTTGCCGACGCCGCCGGCGCCGGTATAGATCAGGATCAGGGCCATGACGCCCATCGCCATGCCCCAGAATATCCGCACGGGCAGGGCGGGCTTGTCCTCGTTCGACATCGCGACCGATATCACATAGGTCATCGAGTCGCCCGTGGTGGCCACGAAGACGGTGGTCAGGATCAGGAAGAACACCGAGACGAGGAAGCCCATCGGCAGTTGCTGGGTGATGGCCAGCAGTGCGGCGGGCAGGTTGAAACCCTCGAAGGCGGTCGAGACCGAGCCGGGATTGGCCAGTTCCTGGCTGATGCCGGTGCCGCCCACGATGGTGAACCAGAAGGCGATGACCGCGAATAGCGGCTTGTTGATGTGATGCAGGTGCCCTTGGGCCGCCGCTCTCTCGGTGATGTCGGACATTCTCGCCTCCTTGTGAATATCCGGTGGGCGGGGCGCACCCCGAAACCCGGCGGGTCAGCCCGCCGGGACGAAATTCTCGTCAAAGAATCTGAGCCAGTTGTCGCCCATCAGGCCCGCGACTTCGGCCTCGCTGAATCCGACCTTGCGCAGGCCCGCCTCGATATTTCCGAAATCGCGGTTGTCGCGGAACCAGGCGGGCTGCGGCGGGAAGCCCGGCGCCGCGGCCGAGCCCTCGCCGTAATCGACTTCCTTGGACCAGCGGCCGGTGCGCATCCATTCCACGATGGAATCGGGCTGGTCCTGGCAGAGATCTGAGCCCAGCCCGAAATGCTCGGCCCCGAAGCGCTCCGCCGCGGTGGCGATCATGGTGCAGAAACTCTCCAGCGTGCAGTCGGACTTGTCGCGCAGGTGATGGGGATACATCGAAAAGCCCATCATCCCGCCGCGTGCGGTCACCGCGCGCACCACGTCGTCGCGCTTGTTGCGCAGCGCCGGGGCCCAGTCGTGCAGGTTCGCGTGGGTGATGGCGATGGGCCGCGCGGAGATCTCTGCCGCCTCGATGGTCGAACGGTCGGCCGAGTGGGACATGTCCACCACGAGGCCCACGCGGTTCATCTCGCGGATGACCTGGCGGCCCATTCGGGTGATGCCGGCATCCTCGGCCTCGTAGCAGCCCGTCGCCAGCAGCGACTGGTTGTTATAGGTGAGCTGCATGAAGCGCGTGCCCAGCTTGTGCACGATCTCGACCAGGCCGATATCGTCCTCGATGGGGGCGGGGTTCTGGAAGCCGAAGAAGATCGCGGTGCGCCCGGTCTCCCGCGCGCGCCGGACATCGCTGCCCCATTGGCCGTGGAAGATCAGGTCGGGATACTGCTCGAACCAGCGGTTCCAGCGTTCGATATTCAGGACCGCTTCGCGGAAATTCTCGTGGTAGGCGATCGTGACATGCACCGCATCGACGCCGCCCTCGCGCATCTGGCGGAAGACCTTGTCGGACCAGTTGGCGTATTGCAGCCCGTCGATGCGGTAGGTCATGCCGGCGCCCCCGCGGCGATATAGGCGGTCTTCACGGTGGTGTAGAACTCGCGTGCATAGGTGCCCTGTTCGCGTGGGCCGTAGGAACTCATGCCGCGGCCGCCGAAGGGCACGTGATAGTCGGTGCCGGCGGTGGGCAGGTTCACCGTGACGACGCCGGTCCGCGCGTTGCGGCGGAAATGCGTGGCGCGGGAGAGGCTTCGCGTCACGATCCCCGAGGTCAGGCCGAACTCGGTGTCGTTGACCACAGCCAGCGCCTCGTCATAGCTGCCCACCTTGATGACGCCGGCCAGCGGCGCGAACATTTCCTCGCGGTTGATGCGCATGGCGTTGGTGGTGTTCACGAAAACGCCCGGCGACATGAAGTAGCCCTCGGTCTCCATGTTCAGCCGCGCGCCGCCGCAGGCAAGTTCCGCGCCTTCCGACTTGCCCAGATCGACATAGGCCAGGTTCTCCTTGAGCTGCTGTTCGGAAATGACCGGCCCGATCTGCGTATCCTCGGCCAGCGCGTGGCCGACTTTCATCGCCTGCGCGCCGGCGACGAGTTTCTCCACGAAAGCATCATGGATGCCGTCCTGCACGACGAGGCGCGAGGAGGCGGTGCATTTCTGCCCCGTGCCGCCGAAGGCCCCGCCCAGAGCCAGTATGACGGCGAGGTCGAGATCGGCGTCGTCCATGACGGCGAGCGCGTTCTTGGACCCCATTTCCGCCTGGATCTTCGTGAAATTCTGTACCGCCGCTGCCGCGATGCCCCGGCCCACCGGAACCGAGCCGGTGAAGGATATGGCGTCGACCTTCGGGCTTTCCACCAGCCGCTGGCCCACATCGCGGCCCGCGCCCATAACGAGGTTGAAGGACCCCTTGGGGATGTCCTGGCGGCTGATGATCTCGGTCAGCGCCACGGCGGACGCCGGCGTCAGGTTGGCGGGCTTCCAGATCACCGCGTTGCCATATGCCAGCGCCGGGGCGATCTTCCAGCTAGCGGTGGCGGTCGGGAAGTTCCAGGGGCTGATGACTGCCACGGTGCCCACCGGCTCGCGGCGAATGTCCACCTCGATGCCGGGGCGCACGCTGTCGGCGTTCTCGCCAAGCTGGCGCAGGCATTCATGGGCGTAATAGGTGAAGAACTGCCCGGCGCGGTAGACCTCGCCCTTGCCTTCGGCCAGCGGTTTGCCCTCTTCCCGGCTGAGCAACGTGCCCAGCTCTTCGGCGCGGGCCATAAGCTCGTTGCCGATGGCCATCAGGGCGGCCTGTTTGCGTTCCAGCCCGTAGGCGGCCCACTCGGCCTGTGTGCGCCGCGCTGCATCGAGCGCGTCGTCAAGCTGGGTGGCCGAGGCCTGGGCGAAGCGCCCAATCAGGTCGGACAGGTCCGAGGGGTTGCGGTTCTCGATCTCGCCCACACCGCTTACCCATTCGCCCGCGATGTAGTTCTTCTGCAAATCTGTCATGGATGCCCTCCGGCGGCTTTTAGCGCGCACGCCTGATATGTCACGATCGGCGGAGTATGGACGCCGAGGAGCATTTCAGTCAAAATCAAATGTCTTAAAGTAATTTCAGGAAAATTGAAGTCATGGCGATCAAGACGGAAATGCTGCGCTGCTTCGTGATGGTGGCGGAGCACGGCAACCTGGCGGATGCGGCCGCGCGGCTCGGCCGGTCGCCCTCGGCCGTGTCGATGATGCTGGCGCAACTGGAGGCCCATCTCGGGGGGCGGCTCTTCGAGACCGGGCAGAAAGCGCATCTTTCGGCACTGGGCGTCTTCGTGCTGGACCATGCAAGGCGCGAACTGGACCATTTCGACCGGACGCTTCGCGTGATCGAATCCTTCGCCCGCGCCGAGAGCGGTTTTGTCCGGGTCGCCGCGGTGCCCTTGGTCGCTGCGCAGATCCTGCCCGGCGTGGTGCGCAGCTATCTGGCCCGGCGGCCGGGCGTTTTCCTCGACATTCGCGACAGCGATTCGGCGGGTGTGCTGCGCGCTCTGGAGGCCGAGGAGGCCGATATCGGCATCGCGTCCGGTGGCGCGGCGGGCGCGTGGCTGGCGCGCGAGACGCTGATGAGCGACGCCTTCGGGCTGGTCTGCCGCGCCGATCACCCGCTCGCCGGGGACGAACCGCTGGACTGGCAGGCGCTCGCCAGTGCCGAATACATCGACAGCGGGCTGTCGGCGGCGATTTCCGACCCGGTCTTTCAGGAGATTGCGGGGCGTGCGACGCTTCGGGTGCACAATACTACGTCCCTGCTGGCACTGGTGCGCGAGGGGCTGGGCGTGACGGTCCTGCCCCGGCTCGTGACCGCCACCGCGCCTGCCGGGCTGGTTTTCCGACCGTTGGCCGACACAATGGCGCGCCGGCAGATCGAGTTGATGAGCCGGGCGGGGGCTGGCCTGTCGCCCGCCGCAGCGGCCTTCGCCGACAGCCTGCGGGCGGCCGCGACGCCGTGACGGGCCGGGCGGTGGATCGCAGCGCGTGTCAGATGTCGATCTGCCCCTCCTCGGGGGGTGGCAGCCCGCCGGGGGGCGGCAGCACGTCGCCCTCGCGTTTGCGGCGGATGATGATGTCGCCGTTGGGCAGCACTTCGGGCATTTCGTACTTGCTGAGATCGTCGATCATCGTGCTCAGTTCCTCGAGCATCGGTGCGAGCTCGCCCATCAACCCCTCGAGCAGCATCCGTGAGCCTTCGGAGAGCCGGTCCATGCCGTCGCGAAGCTGATCCTGATCTGCCTCCTGCGCGGATGCGGCGGGGGACAGGGCAAGGCCGAGCGCGAACGCGATGGCGGGCAGTCTGTGCATGAGCGGAAATATGGGGAAGCGCGGCCCGTATGTGAAGGGTCAGATGTCCAGATCGACGCTGACCGGAAAATGATCGGAGGCCGCGAGCAGCGCCTCTCGCAGTTCCGGCGTGCGGTAGCAGACCGGGTCGTCGAAGGGATGCCAGATTCGCCAGCGCGCGCCCGCTTCGCAGAGATCGCGCGACAGCATGACGTAGTCCAGAAGCGCGTTCAGATAGCGCCCCTCCTGCTGGATGAAGAACCGCGCGGTGGAGGGCTGGGGGCCCAGCCGTTGCAGGATCGCGGCGCGGGCATGCGGGTCGTGCAGCCGCTGTCCGTTGCCACCGTCGATGCCCATCACCACCTCGATGCCCGAACGTCCGAAGAGCTTTTCGTACTCGTCCAGGCCGGGGCCGTCGTTGAGGTCTCCCAGCACGATCAGCGGATCGCCGGCTTCCAGATGCGTCTCGATCCGGTGGCGCAGCCAGATGCACTGCGCCATTTGCTTGCGCCGGTTCTCGATCGACAGGCGCATGATCTCCTGCGGGGTCTCCGCGCCATGCGGCGCCTTGGATTTCAGATGCACCCCGATCATCCGGAACGGCCGACCGTCCGCCGGCGTCATAGCCAATTCCAGCGGCGGTTTGGAAAATCGGATGATCTCGGGCGCGCGGTCCACGTCGATATCCCAGCGGAAGGCACCGTCGAAGCGTGGCGCGCCCGATGCTCCCTTCTTGCCGGTGAGTTCGCCCTGCGGGTCGTGCGCCGCCCCCAGTGCCGCCGGATCGTAAAGCAGCGCAAGCTCCTGCTGGGTGTCGTTGGAAAACCCGCTGACCGCGCGCGTGGTGCGCAGATCGAAGGTGGTGGCGAAATTTTCCAGCGCCCGCACGGTGGAACGCCTGCCGTTGCTGTCGGGCGCCTCGACGATCAGCACCGCATCCGCGTCGAGCGCGGTGAACACGATGCCCAGCGCCTCGGCCTGATCGGCGCGGGTCACATTGTAGCGCGCCGACCAGTCGCTGTCGGCCAGCAGCCGGTCCTCGTCGTCGAAGAGCGCGTTGAACCATTCGACATTGTATGTGGCGATGCGCATCGGGGCCTCAAGCCGCCCGGTCGGTGCTGATCTCCTCCCAGGCGCGGTTGATCGCGACCAGGCGGCGTTCGGCCAGCTTGACCGCTTCCTCCGGCACGCCGCGCGCGATCATCCGGTCGGGATGGGTGTCGCGCACCGCCTTGCGCCAGGCCTGACGGATCTCTCCGACCGGCATGTCGCGGGTCACGCCCAGCACGTCATAGGGATCCTGCGGCGCATCGGGCACGAAACGGCCGCGCAGGGCGCGGAAACAGGCATCGCCCAACCCGAAGATGCGGGCCACCTCGCGCAGGAAGGCATCCTCGTTCGGGTGGTACTGATCGTCGGCCATTGCGATGTGAAAGAGCCCTTCCATCAGGTCGATCAGGACCGGGCTCTCGGCTCCGAACATGGCCGCGATCCGGCGCGCGTAGTCCTGGAAGCCGGTCACGTCCTGGCGCGCCAGGTTGAAGACCCGCGCGGCGTTCTTCTCCTCCCCCGGCGGGATGTGGAAGACCTGCCGGAAGGCCGTCACCTCGTCGCGGGTGACGGTGCCGTCGGCCTTGGCCATCTTGGCGCCGAGTGCGATCACCGCGATCGCGAACGCCACCGAACGTTCCGGCGGCGTGCGCAGCCGCCCGAATACCTCCGACAGGCTTTCGCCCTTGGCGAGGGCCGATACGGCATCGGCTATTCTGGACCAGAGCGACATGGCGGGCGTTCCTCGGGGCTGCGCGGCGCACAGACGTTAGCGCAGGCGCTGCGCGATGTCACCGGGCGGAGGCGCGATCCGCGCCGCGGCCTTTCCTCCCACCCCGATTGCGCGGGGACGGAGTCCGCCGCGCGGGCTCAGAGCGTCTTGCGCATAAGGATCAGGTCGTACCAGCGGCCGAATTTCCAGCCGATCTCGGGCAGGGTGGCGACATGCGTGAATCCCAGCGCCGCGTGGAAGCCTACGGCGGACGGGTTGGCCGGGCTGATCGCGGCCCAGAGCGCATGCACGCCGGCCGCGCGGGCATGATCCTCGAGCGCGGCCATCATGAGCCGTCCCAGGCCGCGGCCCTGTGCGGCGGGGTTCAGGATGATCGTGTGCTCCATGGTGCGCGCCGACCCGGTGCCCGGACGCAGCGGCGCGTAGGTCGCAAAGCCCATCAGCCGGCCGTCCTGCCGCGCAACCAGGAAGGCATGGCCGGCGGCCCGGCGTTCGGCCAGCATCCCGGCAATCTCGGCCTCGGTCTTCACGGCGCTGTTGAAGGTGATCTCGCTGTCGCGGATCACCGGTTCCCAGAGCGCGGCAATCTCGGCGCAATCGACGCGGGTGGCGGGGCGGATTTCCATGCCCGCGCCCTCAGCCACGACCCAGATCCGGATAGGCGGCGGCGTAGCGCGCCCATTTGTGCCGTCCGCAGACCACCGGGGCGTAGCGCGGCGGGTTGCCGGGGCCGGTGCAGGCGTCGATCGGCGCCACCTCGGTGTCATGGTCGAAATCGAAGAAGAACGGCATCGAATAGCGCGCCCGGCCCGAGACATTGATGACGCGGTGCAGGTTGGCCAGATAGAGATCGTTGGTCAGCCGCTGCATCATGTCGCCGATATTGATGACGAACGTATCGGGGATCGGCGGCGCCTCGATCCAGCGTCCGTCGCGGTTCATCACCTGAAGCCCGCCGGAGGCATCCTGGCTGAGCACCGTCAGGCAGCCGTAATCGGTATGTGCGCCGATCCCGATCATCCGGTCGTCGCGCACTGCCACCTGTGGCGGGTAGTGCAGCACGCGCTGGATGCTGATCGGCTCCTGCATCATGGGTTCGAAATGATCCCGCGGAAGCTCCAGCGACAGCGCGATCGCGGCCATTACGTCGCGCCCCAGGCCCAGCATCGCGTCGTGATGGGCCATCATCGCGGTGCGGAAGCCGGGCAGCGCGGGCGGCCAGGGAGTCGCGCCGAAGAACGGTCGAATGCACCCGTCTGCGGCCTCGCGGCCGAGGTCGAAGATTTCCTTCAGGTCGATGGTGCGGCCGGGGTCGTTGTTTTCCCCGAAACGTTCGGTATAGCCATGCAGGGCGGCGCCGGAGCCGGTGATGTGCAGCGCCATCCGCTCGGCCTCGGGCAGGGCGAAGAAATCGCGCGCCGCGGCATAGGCGCGTCGGGTAATCTCCCGCGGGACGCCGTGGCCGCGCACATACATGAAGCCGATATGGGTCAACGCATGGCGGATGGCTGCGGCCATTGCCGCGGTGTCGCCGCCCGCGCGCAGCGGGCCGAGGTCGATCACCGGGACACGGTCCAGCGCGATGCGTCCAGCGCGCAGGCGGTCGTCGAGCAGGCCGGTCGGGTCATCGGGCATCGGGCGCACTCCGCTGGGGTTGTGGCGGCGTGATATTGCCTCAAAACCCGTTCCGATCAAGCGAGCAACATGACGCGGATCAATGCGCGCCCGCGACGTCGGGATAGACTGGCCCGCAGATGCAAGGAGGTTGATCATGACGAAACTCCCCGAGGGCGCAAAGCCCGAACACTATATCGACACGCCCGAGGCCGTGGCGGTTTTCCATTCGGTCGAGGCCATGCAGGCGGCGATCTACGACCTGATGATCGCGGGCTTCAGCCGGTTCGACATCAGCGTTCTCGCACGCGAGGAGATACTGGAAGGGAAACTGGGCGACGCGTTCTGGCGCGCCGGGGATATGGAGGACGATCCCGATGCCCCGCGGGCGGCATTCGTCTCGGAGGAGGCGATGGGCGAGTTGGAGGGCGCGATCGCGGGCGGTTTCTTCTTCCTGGGATCGGCGATCGCCATGACCGCGATGCTGACACCGGCCAGCACGCTGGCGGCCTCGGTTGCGGCGGTCGCGATCGGCGGCAGTCCGGGGGCGGTGATCGGGTCGCTGCTGGCACGCCGGGCGGGGCGCGCGCATCGCGAGTATTACGCCAACCAGATCCGGCATGGCGGTATCCTGGTCTGGGTGCGCGCGGGCACACCCGAGAAGCAGCAGATGGCGGTCACGATCCTGGGGGGGCATTCGGGGGCGGATGTGCATGTCCATGACTGGAGCGAGGTCTGAGCGCGGCCCGGCCCGGACGGACGTCACGCCGGCGCGGTGGCGGTGTCGCGCAGCACCAGGCGGCGGCCGCGCCGCTCCACCTCCCAGGTACGGGGCGGGGCCATGCGGGCGCGGTGACGCTCCAGCCGCCAGCGGGTGGCGGCGATGCTGTGGCGCGGGGCGAGGTGCCAGCGGCTCTCCACCCCCGGCGCGCCGCCCGCACCGGGCAGCAGCAGCACGCCCAGCGGCCGCTGGGCGCCCTCCGCCGCCCCGGTCTCGCAGGCAAGCTGCAGGCGGCGCACCGGGGTCAGGCCGGGGGGCTCGGGCAGTTCCGCCACGGCCAGTGCGACCTGCCCGCTGCGCAGCACCTCCTCCATCGACCAGAGCAGGTCCTCGGGGCGTTTCGGCGTCACGTTGAGCAGCCGGGCCGGATCGATCAGCCCGCGCACCCCGTCGGGGTTGAGCCGGTCGGGTGACCAGGCGGGGCGGATCCAGACCACCGTGCCGGGCAGCGCGCGCGCCAGCATCAGCGCCAGGGTGCGCCGGGCGGGGCCGCAGAATTCATGCACCCGCGCCAGGACGAGGCCGGGCATGTCGGCCCCGGCTTCCGATCCGGCCGGGCCTTCCGTTCCGCTCCCCGCCCCGCCGACGATCGGCACGACCGGCCGCGGACGGTGCGGCGCACGGATGAGCATGAGGTCGCGTGTCATGGAACGACTCTAACGTGTTCCCTTTACGTTCTCAATATGGCTTTGACATTCCGCGCATGGATTCTAGGCTCGCCGCAAACCGAAGAAGGATACCGGCGATGCGCATGAACGAGTTGGGCCGCACCGGCCTCCAGATATCCGAATTCTGCCTGGGCACCATGACCTTCGGCACCCAGACCCCGCCCGAGGACGCCCATACCCAGATCGACATGGCGCTCGATGCCGGGATCAACATGCTCGACACGGCCGAGATGTATCCCGTCAACCCGGTCAGCGCCGAGACCGTCGGGCTGAGCGAGCGCATCATCGGCGACTGGGTGGCGAAGTCAGGCCGCCGGGACGAGTTGCTGATCGCGACCAAGGTCTCCGGGGCGGGCAACAAGGCAGTGCGGGACGGCGCGCCGGTCTCGCGCGCCACGGTGCTGGAGGCGGTGGACGGCTCGCTGTCGCGGCTGCGCTGCGATCATATCGACCTCTACCAGATCCACTGGCCGAACCGGGGCAGCTACATGTTCCGCCAAAACTGGGACTACGACCCGTCCGGGCAGGACCGTGCCGAGACGGCGGCCCATATGGCCGAGGTTGCGGAGACGCTGGCCGAGCTGGTGCAGGCGGGCAAGATCCGCCATTTCGGGCTCTCCAACGAGAGCGCCTGGGGCACGATGCAATGGCTGCGCGCGGCCGAGGCGCATGGTGCGCCGCGCGTGGCCTCGGTGCAGAACGAATATTCGCTGCTCTGCCGGCTTTACGATACCGACATGGCCGAGTTGAGCGCCAATGAGGATGTCGGTCTGCTGGCCTTCTCGCCGCTCGCGGCGGGGCTTCTGAGCGGCAAATACGCCGGCGATGTCACGCCCGAGGGCACGCGGCGCGTCTACAACCCGACGCTGGGCGGGCGCATCACGCCGCGCGTCTGGGAGGCGATCTCGGCCTATCTGGCGCTGGCGGCGGAGCACGATCTCGACCCGGTGCAGATGGCGCTGGCCTGGGCGGCGCGGCGGCCCTTCACGGCCTCGGCGATCTTCGGCGCGACGAGCGTGGCGCAGTTGCGCCGCGCGCTGGGCGCCGCGCGGCTGGACCTGCCGCCGGAGCTGCTGGCCGAGATCGACGCGACGCACCGTGCCCATCCGATGCCCTACTGATCCGGCGCGCTCGGCCGGGGTCAGCCCGAATGCACCCGCCGCAGCGCGCTGGCGGACATGCCGAAGCGGTTGCGGAAGGCGCGCGCGAAGGCCGCCTGCGAGCCGAAGCCGGTGCGCAGCGCGACCTGCTGCACCGGCAGCCCCGTGTCGAGCAGCAGGCGCCGCGCCTCCGCCAGGCGCAGCCCCAGGAAGAACGCGCCCGGCGTAGTGCCGAGCGCGCGGCGAAACCGGGTCTCCAGGTGGCGCGGGCTCAACCCCACGGCGCGGGCGATCCGGGCGATCGGCGGCGGCGCCTCCAGCGCGTCTTCCATGATCCCCACGGCGCGCGCCACCTGCGGCGCGGTCTCCGCCAGCCGCGCGCCGGGCACCAGGCTCTGCGGTGCGTGACCGGGATGGACGGTGTCGTAGATGAAGGCGCCGGCCACCCGCATCGCCAGTTCCGGCCCCTGCCGCGCGCGGATCAGATGCAGCATCATGTCGAGCGCGGGCGACGCGCCGCCGGTGGTGAAGCAGCGCCCGCTGATCGTGTAGCGGTCGCGCACCACGTCCACGGCGGGAAAGCGGGTGGCGAAAAGCTCCAGATCCTCCCAGTGCGTCGTGGCCGTGTGCCCGTCGAGCAGGCCGGCGCGGGCCAGGAACCAGCTACCGCCATCGACGCCACCCAGCCCGCGGAGATGCGGCGCGATCCGGCGCAGCCGCGCCAGCAGGGGGCGGGTTGCCTGCTCGTCCAGCCGGAAGCCCGCGACGACCACGAGGACATCGAAATCCGGCCGTTCCGGCAGGGCGGGGGCGGGAAAGGAAATGCCCGAGGTCAGCCGCACCGGCGCGCCATCGGCGGAATGTATTTGCCAGCGGTAGAGTTCCGCGCCCGCGCGCCGGTTCGCGCCGCGCAGCGGGTCCACGACCGCGGCCAGCGACAGCGTGTTGCTGTCCGACAGGACCAGGATACCGAACCGCAGCGCCGTATCCCCGGCCCGGAAGATCGAATTTTCCTTATTCATCAATTATACTTCGTAAATCGTAAAACATGGACGGGCAAGCCGCGGGATAGTCGGCGCGGATGCAGCCATGCCACGACCGGAGGACAGAATGCCGCTGACCATGAATCGCGAGGTCTTCATCACCGCAGCCGTCACCGGCTCCGGCGGCACGCAGGACCGCAGCCCGCACGTGCCCCGCTCGCCCGAGGAGATCGCGACCAGCGCGATCGAGGCGGCGCGCGCCGGGGCGGCGGTGGTCCATTGCCATGTCCGCGACCCGGAGACCGGCGCACCCTCGCGCAATCTGGCCCATTTCCGAGAAGTGACCGAGCGTATCCGCGCCGCGGATGTGGACGTGGTGCTCAACCTCACCGCCGGGATGGGCGGCGACGTGACCTTCGGGCCGACCGACGCGCCGCTGCCGCTCAGCGAGGCCGGAACCGACATGATCGGTGCGGCCGAGCGGCTGGAGCATGTGCGCCAGTGCCGGCCGGAGATCTGCACGCTCGACTGCGGCACGATGAATTTTGCCGAGGCCGATTACGTCATGGTCAACACGCCGGGAATGTTGCAGGCGATGGGTCGGATGATGACCGAGTTGGGCGTCAAGCCCGAGATCGAGGCCTTCGACACCGGCCATCTGTGGTACGCCAAACAGCTTGTCGCCGACGGTGCGCTGGAGGCCCCGGCGCTGGTGCAGCTTTGCATGGGCGTGCCCTGGGGGGCGCCGGATGATCTCAACACCTTCATGGCGATGGTGAACAACGTGCCCGCGGGCTGGACCTTCTCGGCCTTCGGGCTGGGGCGCAACCAGATGCCTTATGTCGCGGCCAGCGTGCTGGCCGGCGGGCATGTGCGCGTCGGGCTGGAGGACAACCTTTTTCTGGAGAAGGGCGTTCTGGCGACCAACGCGCAACTGGTGGAAAAGGCGGTGGGGATCATCGAGGGGTTGGGCGCTTCGGTGATCGGGCCGGATGCCGTGCGGCAGCGCCTCGGGTTGGTCAAACGGGATCCCGCGTGAGCCGCCTTTTCGGCGCGACTCTGGTCTGTCTCGGGCTCGCGCTTGCCTCCTGTGCGCCCGCGCCGGGCCCGCGCGATGCCGATGCACCCTTCGGGGCCACCACGCGTTTCGACGCGCGCGCCTTCGCGGGCGACTGGCATGAGGTCGCGCGCTTCGCCGCGCCGGGCGCGCCACTGCCGCCCTACCGCCACAGCTTCCGTCCCGTGCCGGGCGCGCTGATCCACAGTGTGTCGCTGGCCGGGCGCGAGTTGCGCCGCGAACGGCTGGTGGAAACCGGCACTGGCTGGCTGCGCCCGCCGAAGGGCGCGCCGCTCGCCGTGCTCTGGGTCGATGAGGGTTTCCGCACCGCCGTGCTGGGCACGCGCTCCGGCGACCGGCTGCTGGTGCTCGACCGTGATCCGCGCTCCGCGCCGGACCGTATGGCGGCGGCCCGCGAAATCCTGCAATGGTACGGCTATGACATGGACATGCTGAGGGAGGTTGCGCAATGAGCGTGGCGGCAATCATTGGCGGCGGGGTGATCGGCGGCGGTTGGGCCGCGCGGTTCCTGGCGGCGGGTTGGGACGTCCGGGTATTCGACCCCGACCCGGAGGCCGGGCGCAAGCTGGACGAAGTGCTGGCCAATGCGCGCCGCGCCGCGCCGGGGCTATCGGCCGTCTCCGGACCGGCTGAGGGAAAGTTGAGCCTTCACGGAACGATATCCGAGGCGGTCGCGGGGGCGGCCTGGGTCCAGGAAAGCGTGCCGGAACGGCTGGAGCTCAAGCGCAAGGTCTTCCAGCAGATACAGGCGCATGGCGACCCGGAAGCGGTGATCGGCTCTTCCACCTCGGGCTTCCGGCCCTCGCAGCTCCAGGGTTGCGCCACGCGGGCGGGGCAGATCATGGTCGCCCATCCCTTCAACCCCGTCTACCTGCTGCCGCTGGTGGAACTGGTGACGACCGACGCGAACCCCGCGCCGCTGGTCGCCTGCGCCAAGGATATCCTGTCGGAGATCGGCATGAAGCCCTTGCACCTGCGCCGCGAGATCGACGCCCATATCGCCGACCGGCTGATGGAGGCGGTCTGGCGCGAGGGGCTCTGGTTGGTCAAGGACGGGATCGCCAGCACCGAAGAAATCGACGACGCGATCCGCTTCGGCTTCGGCTTGCGCTGGGCGCAGATGGGGCTGTTCGAGACCTTCCGCATCGCCGGGGGCGAGGCCGGAATGCGCCATTTCATCGCCCAGTTCGGCCCCTGCCTGGAATGGCCCTGGACCAAGCTGATGGACGTGCCGGACCTGACCGACGAGTTGGTGGAGACGATCGCCGATCAGTCCGACGCGCAGTCGGGCGCGCATTCGATCCGGGAGCTGGAGCGCATCCGCGACAGCAATCTCGTGGCGATCATGCGGGCGCTGAAATGGGCCGACTGGGGGGTGGGCGCGTTGCTCAACGAACAGGACCGGCGGCGTGCGCCCGATCTCTCTCAGGCCGACCTGGCGCGCCCCATCCGCACGATGGAGCTGACCGTACCGCTCGACTGGACCGACTATAACGGCCACATGAACGAGGCCCGTTATCTGGAGACGTTCAGCCGCGCCTCGGACCGGTTCATGGAAATGGTCGGCGTGGATGCCGATTACGTCGCCACCGGCGGCAGCTATTTCACCACCGAGACGCATCTGCGCCATCTGGGCGAGGCCCGTGCCGGCGATCCGATCCGCGTGGAGACGACCCTTCTGGAGGGCGGCGGCAAGAAGATGCATCTCTTCCAGGAATTATATCACGCCGGGGACGGGCGGCTGCTGGCCACGGGCGAGCACATGCTGCTGCATGTCAGCCTGGAGACGCGGCGCACATCGCCCCCGGCGGACGGTGTGGCCGCAAGGCTGGCCGAGATCGCCGCGCATCACGCGAAACTGCCGCCCCCGGATGACGCGGGCCGCGGCATCGGCGCGGCGCGCTAGGCGGATTGTTCCGGTCTGCAACATTCTAGCGTAGCCTCGCCCTTTGCCCCCGCGCGGTGCGTGTCCGAATGTACAGACCACTGCGGGGGCGATCATCACCGCTCCGGTCCGTATGTTCAGGCCAGAGCTTCAGGGTCCGGACGCGCTCAGACTTCGGCGGCGAGCGCCGCCGCGTGGGCGGGGAAATCGCGCGCGTCTGTGCGGGCCTCGCGCACCAGCCCGTCGAAATGCCGGGTCAGGGTGCGCACCCGCTCTGCATCGCGGAAGACCAGGTAGTGATGGCCGACATAGATCGAGGCCATGCGCGGCCCGAAAACCGTCATCGGGGCCGAGAAGACGAGCCGCGCGTCAAAGAGGAATATCCGCAGCGTCGGGTAGAACCTGTCATGCAACTCCGCCAGCCAGGCAAGCTGGTCGCGGCGCAGCGCGGCGTCGAGTCCGCGATAATAGCCCTCCGCCCGCGCGAAACTTTCCAGTTCGTGCAGCGGGAAGGCGATCTCGTAATCGGACGTGGCCTCGCGTATCCAGGCCAGCCGATCTTCCACCGCGCCGATGGCCTGGTCGGGGGTGCGGCTGAAATGGTCGGCATATTCCCAGCGCAGCATGGCACGGGTCTTGAGCATGTCGGGCAGTGTCGTGGGCACGTGCCTAATCTTGTAGCCCGACGCCTCGCGGTGCCAGTCGATGATCTGATCGTCGATGGATGAGCGCGGCGCGTCGGTCACCGTCAGCCCGGCGCCGAACAGCTCGCCCGCCGGTTCGGGCCGTTCGGTCAGCCCCAACAGCCAGTCCGCCGACACGCCCAGCCGCGCGGCGCATTCGCCCACCACATGCGCGTTGGGCAGCCGCGTCTGCCCCTCCGCCAATAGCTGCGAGACGGTTGAGCGGTCCACGCCGATGGCGCGGGCCAGCGCGCTGCGGCTCTGGCCCTGCTCCTCCATCGCACGGGCAAGGCGGGTACGAAATAGATCGGCGCGGTCGCGTTTGTCGATTTTTGTCATCATAAGCGATTTTTAACACATTTGATGTGTTTATGTTGCGTATTTCCAGAATGGCCCGGTCGCTGTGGTGAAGCTAGGCGTGAGGGAGAATTCACCACAAGGAGGACCGGGATGGAGACGCGCCTGCGCACTGTTGTCAAAGCGATTTTCTGGAACCTGCTGGGGTTCGCCTTGATGACCTCAGTCGGGCTCGTCATGACCGGGTCGGTCAGCCTCGGCGGGACGATGGCGCTGGTCAACACCGCGACCGGGCTGGTCTGCTATCTTGTCTATGAGCGGCTCTGGGCCAACATCCGCTGGGGCCGTGCATGATCACCGCGCCCCGCGGCCGGGCCGAATGGCCGACGCTGGCGCTGTTGGCAGCCTGCTACGGGCTCTGGGGGTTGGGCACGACCGTTCTGGCGGCCTTGTCGCCGCCCTTGGCGGTGGGGCTGGTGGCGCTCTGCGTGACGCTGCACTCCTCGCTCTGCCACGAGGCGCTGCACGGCCATCCGTTCCGCGCCCGCGCGTTCAACGCGGCGCTGGTCTTCCCGGCGCTGGGGCTTTTTGTGCCCTATGCGCGGTTCCGTGACACGCATCTGGCGCATCACCGCGACGAGCGGCTGACCGATCCCTACGACGATCCGGAATCGAATTATCTGGACCCGGCTGCATGGGCACGCCTGCCGGCGGTCCTGCGGGTGCTGCTGCGGGCCAACAACACGCTGGCGGGCCGGGTCCTGATCGGCCCAGCGCTAAGTCTCGCGCGGTTTATCGCGGGTGACATCCGGCGGATCGCGCGAGGCGACGGCAGCGTCGCCGCCGCCTGGGCCTGGCACATGGCTGCGCTGCTGCCGGTCTGGCTGCGGCTGGACCTCGTCGCCGCGATGCCGCCCGCCGCGTATCTGCTGGCGGTCTATCTGGGCCACGGCATCCTCAAGATCCGCACATTTCTCGAGCACCGCGCGCATGTCTGCGTCGCCGCGCGCACGGTGATCGTGGCCGATCGCGGGCCACTGGCGCTGCTATTCCTCAACAACAACCTGCACGCCGTCCACCACGCCCATCCGGGTCTGCCCTGGTACCGGCTGCCCGCGCGCCACGCCGTGGACGCCCAAGGCTACCTGGCGCGCAATGGCGGCTATTTCTACCGCTCATATGCCGCGGTGATCCGGCGTTATCTGTTTCGCGCGAAGGATCCGGTTGCCCATCCGCTCCGCCCGGCGCCGGAGCCGGCGCTGCAACACCCAGCGGGGGCAGCCGGGGCGGGTTGTCAGGCCGGCGTGAAGGTCAGCGCCAGCGCATTGAGGCAATGACGCTTGCCGGTGGGCGGCGGGCCGTCGTCGAAGACATGGCCAAGATGCCCGCCGCAGCGGCGGCAATGCACCTCGGTTCGCGTGTAGATCAGGAAATTGTCCTCCGAATAGCCGACCGCGCCCTCCAGCGGCGCCCAGAAACTGGGCCAGCCGGTGCCGCTGTCGTACTTCGTCTCCGAAGAATACACCGGCAGATCGCAGCCCGCGCAATGGTAGAGCCCCGCGCGGTTTTCCTTCAGCAGGTCGGAGCTCTCTCCCATCAGGCTGTTGGAAAAGGCGCGCTCCGTCTCGGCCTCGCGCAGGATGGCGAATTGCGCGGGGGTCAGCCGCTCACGCCATTCGGCTTCGGTCAGCGTGATCTCGTACTCCGCCGCGCGGCCGCGCGTGCCTAGGCCCAGCGCGGCGGCGGCGCTTGCCAGAAAGAGGCGTCGGTCGATCATGTCTGTCCTCCGGTCGGTGTCCGTTACGCCTTAATGGTGTCCGTTACGCCTTAATATAGTTCGGCGCGGCCGCACGTGTATCACAATCGCTCGACAGCCCCGTAGGTGCGTGCCAAGAGATCGCATGGCGCTCTGGATACCGGTCACGATCGCCGCGGCGTTCCTTCAGAACCTGCGGTTCATGCTGCAAAAGCATCTCAAGGCCACGCGGCTTTCGACCGCTGGGGCGACTTTCGCGCGCTTCGCCTATGGCGCGCCGATGGCGGCGCTGTTGGTGGCCGCGCTGATCTGGGCGCGGGGCGACTCGCTGCCGCAGACCGGGGCGCGGTTCTGGATCATGGCGATGACCGGCGGAACGGCGCAGATCCTGGCCACGATGTGCGTGGTGGCGCTCTTCGCGGCACGGAATTTCACCGTGGGCATCACGCTGAAGAAGACCGAGACGGTGCAGACCGCGCTGGTGGGCTTCGTGGTGTTGGGCGAGACCGTCGGACCGGGCGCCTGGCTCGCGATCGCGCTGGGTTTCGTGGGTGTCGTGCTGCTCTCCGATCCGCCGGCGCGGCGGCCGGGCGTGCCGCTCTGGCGGCGGGTCTTCAATCGCGCGGCGGGCTTGGGCCTGGCCTCGGGTGCGCTGTTCGGCGTCTCGGCCATCGGCTATCGCGGGGCGTCGCTGTCACTTTCCGACGGCGATGCGCTCTTGCGCGCGGCGGTGACGCTGGCCTGCGTCTCGGCCGCGCAGGCGGTGGCGATGGCGCTCTGGCTTTTGTGGCGCGAACCGGGTGAGGTCGCGCGTGTCTTCCGCCACTGGCGGGTGACATCGGCGGTGGGCGCGCTCAGCATCGCAGGCAGTCTGGGCTGGTTCACGGCCTTCACGCTGGAGAACGCGGCCCATGTCAAGGCACTGGGCCAGATTGAACTGGTCTTCACCGCGCTCGCCTCCTGGCTGGTTTTCCGCGAACGCTCCACCGGGCGCGAGGTCGCCGGCATCGCGCTGGTGGTGCTGAGCGTGCTGGTGCTGGTGCTGGTCGAGGGCTGAGGGCCGGCCTTCAGCGCCGCCCGTAATACAGCCCGACCACATGCTCGGCCTCCGCGAAAAAGAGCCAGCGCCCCGCCAGGACACCTCCCAGATGGAGGAGCACCGCGATCCCGGCGGCAAGATGCCCAGACGGTAGCGCGGAGAGCAGGAAGGCTGGCAGCAGGCATCCGGCGGCCAGCGAGATCAGGCGCAGCCGCTCGGCGTGGCGGCGGCCCACCACATGGACCATCTCCCGCAAGAGGTAGTTGCGGCCGGTATGCGGCGGCTCCAGAAGGCGCACGCGGCCCATGCGCCCGAGCCCGGTTGCGGTCTCGGCGGTGGTGCCTGCCTCGCGGAAGCGGATATCGCCCTTGCGCCAGTGATATATCTGCACGCCCCCCAGCGCCAGCAGCAGGAGCGCCGCTACATAGGTCTGCGCGGCCAGAAGCGCGCCGCCCGCCAGCGCGTGGAGCACGAAGAGGGCGGGTGTGGTCCAGTGATGCCAGCGCGGAACGGCCCGGATCTGGGCATAGATCATGGAGGTCGCCAGCACCGTCGCCAGGGCCAGCGCCGCGACCAGCCAGCCCAGCCCTGCCAGCCGCATGTCGTAGAGCCAGAGCTCCGCCGCATAGGGGGCGAATGCCGCTAGGGTCGCCACCGAAAGCACGCCCTCGCGCGACAGCCAACTCGACCGCCACTGGCTGAACGCCTTGAGCGCGCGTTCCGGGTGGCGCAGATGGAAGGTCGAGGCCACGAGCCCGCCGCCCGCCAGACCGCAGGCCAGTGCAGCGAAGGCGAAGGCCGTCCAGCCGGTGACGCCGGGAAAGCCCAGCCCCATCCAGATCATCAGCCCGAAACCCAGACCCGAAAGGGTGGTGAAAAGGATAATCGACGGTGCGGGATGCATGTCAGAGCCGACCCAGCGCCCGGTCGAGCCAGCCCAGGAAGCCACCGGGCTCCGCCACCGGCTCCAGTAGCGGGGCGAGCACGTCGATCTCGCCATCGGGTGCTTGGTCGGCCTTGGGCCGCGGCGGCAGGTACTTGTTGACCGGCGCGGTCCCCTGTTCGGGCATCAGGTCCATCCCGTCGCGCGCCGCCACAAGCTGGCTGACGGCGCTTTCCGGGTCGGCCAGATCGCCGAAATGCCGCGCGCCGGCGGGGCAGGTGCGCACGCAGGCGGGCACGCGGTCCTCCTCGGGCAGGTTGTCGTTGTAGATGCGGTCCACGCAGAGCGTGCATTTCTTCATCACGCCTTCCGCCGCATCCATCTCGCGCGCGCCGTAGGGGCAGGCCCAGGCGCAGAGCCCGCAGCCGATGCAATCGCTCTCGTTCACCAGCACGATCCCATCCTCGACCCGCTTGTAGCTGGCCCCGGTGGGGCAGACCGTCACGCAGGGCGCGTCAGTGCAGTGCAGGCAGGATTTCGGGAAATGCACCACCGCTACGGGGCCCGCATCCGGCGTGACCTCGAATGTGTGGATACGGTTCAGGAAGCTGCCCTCGGGCGCGGCCCCGTAGGCGTCCATGTCCGAGAGTGGCGCGCCGTATTGTTCGGTGTTCCAGCCCTTGCACGCGACGACGCAGGCATGGCAGCCGACGCAGGTATCCAGGTCGATCACCAGACCGAGCGCGCGCTCGGTTTTCTCCGGCAGGCTGGTCATTCGGTTCCCCCGCGCCGGACGTTGCGGGGCGCGGGCCCGACGGGCGAGGCCACGGGCGGGAAGACCGGGCGGCACTCCTCGGGGGGCGGGTCGGCCCGCGCAATGCGGACGCGCAGATCGTACCAGGCGGCCTGACCCGTCACCGGATCGGAATTGGCCCATCTGAGCCCGTCGCCCTTCGGTGGCAGCAACTCGTGGATCAGGTGGTTGAGCAGGAAGCCCTCGCGAGCCTCCGGCGCGTCCTCCGACAAGGCCCAGGCGCCCTTGCGCTTGCCGATCGCGTTCCAGGTCCAGACCGTGTGCGGGTTGAGCGCATCCATCCGCGCGACCGGCACGGTGATGGTGCCGTGCGGCGAGGTCACCTCGGCCCAATCGCCCTCCTCCAACCCGTGCTCTGCCATGAGCCGTCCGTGCATGTAGAGCGGGTTGCGCCCGTGGATCTGGCGCAGCCAGGCGTTTTGGCTGCCCCAACTGTGATACATCGCCATCGGACGCTGGGTGAGCGCGTGGAGTGGATAGTCCGCGTCGGTCGCGGCGTCCTCCGAGAAGGGCGGATACCAGATCGGCAGCGGGTCCATCGCCTGCGCGATCCGGTCGCGCAGATGCTCCGGCGGGCGGTGGCGGCCCAGCCCCTCGGCGGCGCGCTGGAAGCGGCGCATCGGTTCGACATAGAGGTTGAAGACATAGGGCGCGGGCTTGTCCACCAATCCGGTCTTCACCGCCCAGTCCTGATAGGCGCGGTTCCAGGGCTTGAAGTAATGCGCCTCTTCCGGGATATGGGCCAGCCAGAAGCCGCCATTCTCGATATATCTCTCGATCTGGCGCGGATTGGGCGCGCCACGGCCGTGGCTTTCACCCTCCGCACCGCGCCAACCCGCCAGCGGGCCGACGCCGGGCCGGCGTTCGTGGTGGACCATGTAATCGGCATAGTCGGCAAAGGCCGGCGCGCCATCTTCGGTCACCATGCCAGGCAGGCCGAGCCGGGCGCCGAGATCGAGCAGCACGGACTGGAAGCCGCGCACCCCGGCATGGCCGGGCCGTTCGGGTTCGACCACGGGCCAGCGGATCGCGTCGGCGGCGGCCTCGGCCTCGCAGATCGGGCGGTCCAGCAGCGAGATGCAGTCATGCCGTTCCAGATAGGTCGTGTCGGGCAGGATCAGGTCGGCATAGGCGACCATCTCGGAGGCATAGGCATCCGAATAGATGATCCGCGGTATCACATAGTCGCCGGTCTCGTCGGTATCGGTGAGCATCCGCATCACCTGGGCTGTATTCATCGAGGAGTTCCACGCCATGTTCGCCATATAGAGAAACAGCGTGTCGATCCGGTATGGATCCCCGGCATGGGCGTTGGAGATGACCATGTGCATCAGCCCATGCGCCGAGAGCGGGTTTTCCCAGGTGAATGCCTTGTCGATCCGCGCGGGCGCGCCTTCCGGCGTCAGGGCCAGGTCGTCGGGGCTCATCGGATAGCCCAGATGCGGGCCGTCGAGCGGCGTGCCCGGACGGGTGCGGCAATGCGGGCGGGGATGGGCCTCGGGCGGCTTGGGGTAGGGCGGCTTGAAGCGGAACCCGCCCGGCGTCTCGACGCTGCCGAGCAGGATTTGCAGCATGTGCAGCGCGCGGCAGGTCTGGAAGCCGTTGGAATGGGCGGAGATGCCGCGCATCGCGTGGAAGCTCACCGGGCGGCCGCGCATCACTGCGTGGCGCTCGCCCTTCCAGTCGGTCCAAGGGCGTTCGATGACGATCTCTTCCTCGAAGGCCACGCGGGCCAGTTCCGCCGCGATGCGCCGGATGCGCGCGGCCGGAACGCCGCAGCGCGCCGCCACCGCGTCGGGCGCATGGGCCGGGTCGAGATAGCGCTCGGCCATAAGCTGGAAGACCGGGCGATAGGCCATACCGCCTGTCTCCAGCCCGTTGGCCAGATCCGGCCGGATGCCGGGCGTGTCCCAGAGCACCGCGCGGCCCGTGGCGCGGTCGCGCACCAGCGGCCGACCCTCGTCGTCGCGCAGGAACAGGCCGCGATCCTCCGATCCGGGGTCGCAATTCACCAGGAATGGGGCGTTGGTGTAGCGGATAAGGTAATCGAGGTCGATGCGCCCCGCGCGCATCAGCTCATGCACCAGCGCCAGGATGAAGAGCCCGTCCGTGCCCGGCGTGATCCCCACCCATTCGTCGGCCACCGCGTTGTAGACCGAGCGCACGGGGTTCACGCCGATGATCTTGGCGCCGCGCGCCTTGAGCCGCCCGAGACCCATCTTGATCGGGTTGCTGTCGTGATCCTCGGCCACGCCGAAGAGCATGAAGAGCTTCGTGCGCTCCCAGTCGGGCTGGCCGAATTCCCAGAAGGCGCCGCCCATCGTGTAGATGCCCGCCGCCGCCATGTTGACCGAACAGAAGCCGCCATGCGCGGCATAGTTGGGCGTTCCGAAGGACTGCGCCCACCAACTCGTGAAGCTCTGCGACTGGTCGCGTCCGGTGAAGAAGGCGAGCTTCTCGGGCGCGGTCTCGCGGATCGGTTTCAGCCAGTCCGTGGCGGTTTTCAGCGCCTCGTCCCAGCTGATTTCCTCGAACTGGCCGGAGCCACGCGGGCCGACACGGCGCAGCGGCGCGCGCAGCCGCGCCGGCGAAAGGTGCTGCATGATCCCCGCCGACCCCTTGGCGCAGAGCACACCCCGGTTCACCGGGTGGTCGCGGTTGCCCTCGATATAGCGCACCGCGCCGTCCTTCATGTGCACATTGATGCCGCAGCGGCAGGCGCACATGTAGCAACTCGTCCGCCGGATCTCGTCGGTGACCGGCGGCGAAGTGTCGAGGCGGGGTTGCTGGCCCATCTGGTTGTTCTCGATCCTTGATCCTGTACGGGAAAGCTAAACGGATTCCGGCAGGTTCCGCGAACGGTTTTTTCGCTTCTCCGGATCGTCTGGAACAAGGGTTCCGTCCGGCGCGCCGCGGCGCCGGGGCTTGACGGCGGCGTCCGGCCCGGCAGTCTGGCGGGGGAGGATGGATATGGACGTGATCGGGGAGGCAATGGCGCGGGCGCGGGGGCGGGGCGCGCGGGTGATCTTCGCGGAGTCCGAAGAGCCGCGGGTCGCGGCCGCCGTCACGCGGCTGGCGGGCGAGGGGCTGGCCATCCCCGTCATCGTCCCGGTCCCGCCTCCCACAGAGGTCGAGATCGCGGCGGTGCGGGCGCTGCGGCCGGACATGCCCGCGCCGCGCGCCGCGCGGATGCTGGCGCGGCCGCTCTTTCGCGCCGGCGCGATGCTGGCCGCCGGACAGGCCGACGCGATGGTCGCGGGCGCTACCGTGCCCACGCGCCGGGTGATCGAGGCCGCCGGGATGACGGTGGGCCCCGCGCCGGGGGTCGGGCTGGTTTCCAGCGCCTTCCTGATGTGCCTTCCGGACGGCCGGGCGCTGGTCTTCGCCGATTGCGCGCTCAACGTGGCGCCCGATGCGGCGGGTCTGGCCGATATCGCGCGCACCTCGGCGCGCACGGCCACCGCGCTGCTGGGCCAGGCGCGTGTGGCGATGCTGTCCTTTTCCACCGGCGCGTCGGGAAGCGGCGCCAGCGTCGATGTCGTGCGAGCCGCCGCCGAGGCTTTGCGGACCGAGGGGTGCGATGTCACTGGGCCTGTGCAGGCCGATGCGGCGCTCAACCCGGCCATCGCGGCGCTCAAGGGGCTGCCGGGCGGCGGCGGGGCGAATGTGCTGGTCTTCCCGTCGCTCGATGCGGGCAATATCGGGTACAAGCTGGTGCAGGAACTCGCGGGCGCGCAGGCGGTCGGCCCGCTCCTGCAGGGGTTCGCCCGGCCGGTCTGCGACCTGTCGCGGGGCGCAAGCGTGGACGACATCGTGGCCGCCACGGTGCTGACGCTGGCGCTGGGCGGCGTGACATAGCCGCTCGCCCGCGGGGCTGGAGACCGGGGCATGGCGGTCGATCAGGCGCCGGTCTGCGGGCGCATGTCGGCGGCGTCGATTCCGGCCACGGCGACCGGCTTCTTCATCGCGTCGCGGCGGAAGGGCTCGCCCAGTTCCTGATTGATCAGCGCCTCGATCAGCGTGGTTTTGCCATGCTCCATCTGGTCGGTGATGGCGGTTGCCAGCGCCCTGGTCAGCTCCTCCATGTTGCGGGCCTGCACGCCTTTCAGGCCGCAGGCCGTGGCAATCCCCGCATAGCTCACATCGTCGTCAAGCTCGGTGCCGACGAAATTGTCGTCATACCAGAGCGTCGAGTTCCGCTTCTCCGCGCCCCACTGGTAGTTGCGGAAGACGACCATCGTGATCGCAGGCCATTCGGGGCGTCCGATGGCCGTCATTTCCGTCACCGCGATGCCGAAAGCGCCGTCGCCCGCGAACCCAACCACAGGGGTGTCCGGGCAGCCGATCTTGGCGCCGACGATGGCTGGCAGGCCATAGCCGCAGGGTCCGAAGAGGCCCGGCGCCAGATATTTGCGGCCCGCCTCGAACGCGGGATAGGCGTTGCCGATGGCGCAATTGTTGCCGATGTCGGAGCTGATGATCGCCTCGCGCGGCAGTGCCGCCTGGATCGCCCGCCAGGCCATGCGCGGGCTCATCCAGTCGGGCTTGTCGGCGCGGGCGCGGGCGTTCCAGGTGGTTCCCGGATCGTCCTCCTCGTGGTCCATGCTGGAGAGCTGCTGCGCCCAGGCGGATTTAGTCCGTGCGATCAGCGCCTTGCGCTCGTCGCGGCCGGCGTCCCCGGCTTCGTCCGAGAGCCGCGCGAGGATCTGGCGCGCCACCTTGCTCGCATCCCCCACGATACCCACGCTGACCGTCTTGGTCAGGCCGATCCGGTCGGGATTGATATCGACCTGGATCACCTTTGCGCCCTTCGGCCAGTAGTCCATGCCATAACCCGGCAGGGTCGAGAACGGGTTGAGCCGGGTGCCGAGCGCCAGCACCACATCGGCCTGCGCGATGAGTTCCATCCCTGCCTTCGAGCCGTTAAAGCCCAGCGGCCCGGCAGCCAGCGGGTGCGAGCCTGGAAAGGCGTCGTTGTGCTGGTAGCCGCAGCACACCGGCGCATCCAGCCGTTCGGCCAGCGCGATCGTGTCGGGGATCGCGCCTGCCAGCACCACGCCCGCACCGTTAAGGATCACCGGGAACCGGGCATCGGATAGCAGCTTCGCGGCCTCGCCGATGGCCGCCTCGCCGCCGGCGGGCCGCTCGAACTCGACCATTGCGGGCAGGTCGACGTCGATCACCTGGGTCCAGAAATCGCGCGGCATGTTGATCTGCGCTGGCGCGCTGGCGCGCCGGGCGTTCTGTATCACGCGGTTGAGCACTTCGGCCACGCGGGTGGGGTCGCGCACCTCCTCCTGATAGGCGACCATGTCCTGAAAGAGCGCCATCTGCTCGACCTCCTGGAATCCGCCTTGGCCGATGGTCTTGTTGGCGGCCTGGGGCGTGACCAGCAGCAGCGGCGTGTGGTTCCAGTAGGCGGTCTTTACCGGCGTCACGAAATTCGTGATGCCCGGCCCGTTCTGGGCGATCATCATGCACATCCTGCCGCTGGCGCGGGTGAACCCGTCGGCCATCATTCCGCCAGCGCCTTCATGCGCGCAGTCCCAGAAGGTGATCCCGGCCTTCGGAAACAGGTCCGAGATCGGCATGAAGGCCGAGCCGATGATGCCGAAGGCGTTGTCGATGCCGTGCATCTGGAGGGTTTTGACGAAGGCTTCCTCGGTGGTCATTTTCATGATGCGTCTCCTCCGGTCCGCGGCGCGCCGGGCGCCGCCCTTCCCCGAGTTATGGGGGAGCCACGCCTGCCGCGTTAGGGCCAGATCGCGGTCGCGGATAGGGCCAGCGCGACGGGAGGTCTCAGTCCTTCATGGCCTGCGCGAGCCGGGCGATGCCTTCGGGGATGCGATCCGCCGCGATCGAGGAATAGGCGAGCCGGAAGAAGTTGCGCGGCGGCGCGCTCGCGGCGAAGAATGGGCGACCGGGATCGAAGAGCACGCCCTGCGGGGCCAGCCGCGCGGCCAGATCCTCGGCGTCCAGACCGGCGGGGCCCTCGATCCAGTAGCTGGTACCGCCGAAGGCCGCCTTGCCCGCGACCAGTATGCCGTGCTGCGCCAGCGCGCGGTCCATGATCCTCCGGCGCTGGTGAAAGGCGTCGCGCATCCGGTGAATCAGCGCGTCATAATGGCCGCGCGCCAGGAAATAGGCGGTGGTGCGCTGCATGTGGCCGGGCGGATGGCGCAACACCGCGCTGCGCATCGCGCGGGCCTCGGCGATGAACGGTTCGGAGGCCACCATGTAGCCCAGCCGCAGCCCCGGAAAGAGCGACTTGGAGAAGGAACCGATATAGATCACCCGACCCTCGGTATCGAGCGATTTAAGCGCCGGGGCCGGGGGGCCGAGGAAGCTCATCTCGAACTCGTAGTCGTCCTCCACGATCAGAGCCCCCGTCGCGCTGGCCTGCCGGATCAGCGTGCGCCGCCGGTCCAGCGGCATGGTTGCCGCGGTGGGCGACTGGTGGCTCGGTGTGGTGAAGATGACATCGGCGGCGGGCAGGTCGTCGGTGGGCAGGCCGCGCGCATCCACGGGCACGGGTTGCACCTTGCATCCGGTATGCGCCAGGCTGGCGCGCAGGCCGGGATAGCAGGGATCCTCGATCACCGCGCGGCGACCGGGGGATAGCAGCAGTTGCGCGGTCAGCCACAGCGCGTTCTGCGCTCCCACCGTGATCAGCACCTGACCCGGCCGTGCGAGAATGCCGCGCCGGGGCAGGGTATGGCTCAGGAGGAAATCCACCAGTTCCGCATCGTCACGGTCGGCGTAATCCGCGGTCAGGCTGTCAAAGGCCTTCCGTCCCAACGCCTGATGCGCGCAGAGCCGCCATGTGCCCTGATCGAAGAGCGCCGGGTCCACCTGCCCGTAGACGAACGGATAGGGCGCGCTGCGCCAGTCGGCGGGCTTGGGCACCAGCGGAATGTCGGCATAGCGGCGCACGATCGTCCGATCCCAGTCCACCCGGTCGTCCGAGGCGCTGGGCGGCAGGTCGCCCTCGGGCGGGGTGGGGGCATTTTCGGAAATGTAGTAGCCGGAACGGTCGGCGGCGCGCAGGTAGTCGTCGGCCACCAGCTCGTTATAGGCCAGCGTCACGGTGATCCGAGAGACGCCCAGATGCCGGGCCAGCCGCCGCGACGAGGGCATCTTCTCGCCCGGTCGGAACCGGCCGGACAGGATCGCCGAGGCCACGATCTGCTGGATCTGGCTTTGCAGCGTGCCCTCATGCGCGGGGTCGAGAAAGAACGTGTCCTCGGAGATCGCCATGCCCCGATCATTCTGGACCTAACGCCTCAACGCAACTGGATTTACGGATGCGGTGGCATCGGTACCCGGCGCGCGCGTTTCAACGCGATGAGATTGGAGATCAGCAGAACCCCCAGCACCATCGCACCGCCGACGAGCGTGCGCAGGCCCGGAAACTCGCCCAGCACCGCCCAGATCAGCAGCGGCGCGAGGATCGCCTCCAGCAGCAGCAGCAGCGATACCTCGGCGGGCTGTATGTAACGCGGACCGAGGGCCATGAGGCTGGTGCCGATCGGCACGAAGACGCAGCCCAGGAATGCGGCCCAGATCCAGTCCATGCCCTGCATCGTCTCCGGCGCGGCGAAGGGCAGCAGCGCCACCGTGGTCAGCAGATAGGCCACGCCCGCCGCCGGCACCATCGAGATATGCCGCGCGCTGCGGGCTGCGGTGAAGGCGAAGGCCAGCGAGATCGCCGTGCCGAGGGCGCAGAGATTTCCCCAGAATGCCGGGCCCGACGCGTTGAGCTCGCCCGAGGCGATCACGCCCACGCCGGCCAGCGAAAAGGCGATGGTCCATGCCATGCGCGGGGTGATCCGGTCGCCCAGAACGGCGCGGGTGACCAGCGCGGCGAAGACCGGAGAGGTCGAGACGATGAATAGCGCACTCGCCACGGTGGTCAGTTGCACGGCGGAGACGAAGAGCAGCGTGCCCAGCCCCATGAAGACCGCGTAGACCAGCCCGGCGCGCCCGAGCCCGCGCAGGATCGCCGGCGTCCGGGCGCGGTAGACCAGTGTCAGGCCGATCAGGATCACCGACGAGGCCAGGCAGGCGCGCCAGAAGGCGATGGTAAGCACGCCCGCGTCGATCAGCCGGATCAGCAGGCTGTCGGGCACGATGGCCAGCACGCCCAGCGTGGTGATCAGAACGCCCTTGCTCTGCTCGGTCATGGCCGCGCCCCTCCCCGGACAGCGATTGTCGTAACCGGGCGGAGGTTAGGGATGCCGGGCAGGCGGGGCAATGGCTTACGGCGGGGGCTGTGGAATGTACATTTCCCCTCGGATCGGCTAGGAGGCCGAGGCATTGCCCGGCCCGCGATCCCGGTTGGGCCGGAGGCTTGTGAAAGGACGGCGCATGGCGGATGCGGGCGATCGGGAACACCGCTTCCTTGTCCATCTGGGCTATGCCAAGGCGGGCAGCAGTTTCCTGCAGAAGGTACTGTTTTCCGGCGCGCATCCCGAGATCGGCGTGCTCGGCGCGGGCGCAGGGGCGGATCCCGCGCCGGGCGGGCGTTACCTGAAATCGGGCGCCGGGGTTTTCCTCGACGGCCCGGAGGGCGCGCGCCATGTCAGCCCCTTCGCATACGACCCGCAGGCCGCGCGGGCGCGTATCCTGGATATGGCACGCGGCGGCAAGCGGGTCAGCGTCATCTCAAACGAGGAACTGGCCGGCCACCCGTTCAGCGGCGGTGTCTATGCCGGCGAGATCGCCCGTCGCATCCGCGACACGCTGCCGGATGCGCGCATCCTGATCATGTTCCGAGAACAGCGCGCGATGTTGCTCTCGGCTTTCGCGGATTTCGTGGTCAAGTCGAACGGGCGCGCATCTCTGGCGCGGTATCTGGCCTCCACCCACCACATGCAGGTGCCGTGGCATCAGCCCGATTACTACTGCTTCTCGGGGCTTGTCGGCTGGTATCGCGGGGCTTTCGGCGCGCGCAACGTGCTGGCGCTGCCGATGGAGGCGCTGGCGCGCGATCAGGACGCGGCGCTGGCTGAGATTTGCCGGTTCCTGGAGGTTCCCGCCCTCGCCAAGGCGACCGGGCGCGGGCGCGAGAACGTCCGCAATTACCGCAGCTATGCGGCGCTGCGATGCCTGCCCTGGATAAACGCGGTGGGCCGGCCGCGGCCGACAGGCGGAAACACGGGCTGGAATATCCCCGGCCTGCATGAGGCGCTGCGCGTGGGCGCTACGGCGCTGACCCCGCGCTGGGTGGAGGCACAGGTTCTGCGCCGCGACCGGGCGCGGATCGAGGCACACCTAGCCAGCCGGATCGCCGCGGACAACCGCCGGCTGCAATCAATGACTGGCCACGACCTTGCAGCGCTGGGCTACCTCGTCACGACGGGGTGACGCGCGGCGCCGGCTCCACCGCGCGGCGGTAGAGATGCCATGTGGCGTGCCCCAGGATCGGCAGCACGAGGACGAGCCCCAGCAGCAGCGGCAGCGATCCGAGCGCCAGCGAGACCGCCACGATCAGACCCCATGCGGCCACCGTCACCGGGTTGCGGCGCGTCAGGCGGATCGAGGTCGCCACCGCCACCGGCAGGCCCACATGGCGGTCGATCAACAACGGGAAGGAAATCACGCTGACCGCCAGCACGCTCGCCGCGAAGAGAAAGCCCACCCCGGTACCGATCACGATCATCGCCCAGCCCGGCCCGGTCGTCAGCACTTCGCGAAGGAAAACGGTGATCGACACGGGAATTTCGGGGCCCATCGTGGCCGAGTGGATCCAGCCCGCCGTCACGATCCAGATGATGAAGAGCGCCAGCAGGTAAAGCCCCAGCACCAGGATCGGCCCCAGCGACGGGGAACGCAGCACGGCGAAGGCGTCCGCCCAGCCGGTTTCCAGCCCCAGCTCGCGTCGGCGGCTCATCTCGTAGAGCCCGATGCCTGCCACCGGACCGATCAGTGCGAAGCCCGAGACGAGCGGGAAGATCAGCGGCATCATGTTGCGGTCGAACGCGAACCAGACCAGCAACAGTCCCATGAGCGGATAGAGCAGCACCAGAAAGAAGACATCGGTGCGAAAAGCGGTGAAATCCTCGACCCCGGCGCGCAGCGCGGCGCGCAGGTCGTCGAGCGTGATGTCGCGCAGTTGCGGCGGCGCGCTGTTCTCCTCGGCCGCCAGTTCCGATGCCGCGGCGGCCGCATGGGCGCTGGCACCGCCAAAGGCATTGAAGAGCCAAGAGCCGGGATTCCCGATCGTTCTGACCATATCTGTTCCTCCTTCGGCCAAAGGTCACTCAGGAGGCGCCGGATCCACTATCTTGCCGGACGGGACCGGCGACCTTCTTGAATCATAACACGAAATCGCGAATTGCGCAGTCACGATCGCGCGCGGCCCCGTGGAGCCTCAGCCGGGGGGCTTTCTCAGAGGCTTGCCGCAATGCGGACAGCGGCTGGCCTCCAGCCATTGCCGGTGGCGCAGCACGTCGCGGCGAATCTCATGCGCGATGCGGGCGTTGAGGCCCAGTTTCTGGCGCAATTCTTCCAACTCGCGCTCGTCCTCGGTGTCGATGACACCGTCCTGAAGCGCGGTGCGGAACTGCTCGGCCAGTTCCTCGCGGCTGCGGCGCAGCCGGTCGGCCAGGCCGCTGGCCAGGATACCGGCGGGCAGGGCGGCGATGCCGATGCCTACCACTGCCACGAGCCCGCCGAACACGCGCCCGGCAGGGGTGATCGGGGTGACGTCGCCATAGCCCACGGTCGTCAGCGTCACCATCGCCCACCACATCGCCGCCGGGATGGACCCGAATTTCTCGGGCTGCACCTGATGTTCGGCCAGATAGGCGCCGCTGGCCGCCAGGATCAGGATGATCGCCAGGATGAAGAACCCGGCGAGAAAGGAATTGGCCTCCTCCCGTATCACCTCCAGCAACATGGTCAGGGCGCTGGAATAGCGCGTGAGTTTGAGAATGCGCAGCAGCCGGACCACACGCAGCACCCGCAGATCGACGGCGAAGAATGCGCCGAGCCAGAACGGCAGGATGGCCAGCAGGTCGATCAGCGCGAGCGGTGTGAGCATGTAGCGCAGCCGTGGCCAGGGGCGGGCGAACCTGGCTTCGTCCTCCACGCAGGACCAGAGGCGGGCGAGGTATTCAAGGGTGAAGATCAGGATCGACACCCGCTCGATGGCCAGGAAGAGCGCGCGGTGCTGCGCCGCGAGCGCGGGCATCGACTCCAGGATGACCGCGATCACGTTGACGGTGATCAGTGCGACCAGCGCAGCATCGACAATGCGGCTGACCGGATCGCCAGTGCTGTCCTTGCGTAGCGCGTCATGGAGCGATCTGCGGAATGTCCTGCTCTTGGTCATGCGATCCCCCGATGTTGCGGGGGCAGACTAGGCGCAAAGCGGCACCGGGCACAGCCCCGCAAATCGGGCCGGACCCGGCGCCTGGCGCGCTCAGCCGAAGACCTTGGTCAGTGCGTTGCCGATGGCATCGGTGATCTGGTCTATATCGTCGGGCGTGGCGATCAGCGCGGGGCTGAGGCATAGCGTGTTGTTGAAGCCCGGCACCGAACGGTTCGTCGCGCCGATGATGACGCCCTGCGCCATGCAGTCCGCCAGCACGGCCTGAACCTGCTTTTCCGTCACAGGCTCCTTGGTCTTGCGGTCGGCCACGAGTTCCGCGCCGCAGAAGAGCCCCTTGCCGCGCACATCGCCGATGACCGCGTGCGTCTCCTGGAGCGCGCGCAGGTTGTCGAGTACGCGCGCGCCCATTGCAACGGTGTTCTCCAGCAGGCCCTCCTCCTCGATGATGGCCATGTTTTCCAGCGCCGCGGCGGGGCCGGCGGTGCAGCCCCCGAAGGTGGAGATGTCGCGGAAATAGTCTAGCGGATCGTCCGGGTCGGCCTTGAACATCTCGAAGACGCGCTCGTTGGTCACGGTGCAGGCGATCGCCGCGTAGCCGCTGGCGACTCCCTTGGCCATGGTCACGAAATCCGGCTCGATTCCATAATTCTGGTAGCCGAACCAGGTTCCGGTGCGCCCGACGCCGCAGACCACCTCGTCGATATGCAGCAGGATGTCATATTTGCGGCAGATCTCCTGTACGCGGGGCCAGTAGCCCTCGGGAGGCGGGATGACCCCGCCGCCTGCCGTCACCGGCTCCAGCACCAGCGCGCCCACGGTGTCGGGGCCTTCGCGCAGGATCACCTCCTCGATGGCATCGGCGGCGCGTTCGCCGTAATTCTCGACATCCCACTGGGCGCGATATTCCATGCAATGCGGCACCTCGACGAAGCCCGGCGTGAACGGGCCGTACTGGTCGGAACGCTGATACTGGCCCGAGGTGGAGAGCGTCGTGATCGTGGTGCCGTGGTAGTCGCGTTCGCGGAACAGGATCTTGTATTTCCGGCCGCCGTATTTCTTGTGCGCGATCTGGCGCACCATCTTGTAGACCTTCTCGTTCGCCTCCGAGCCGGAATTGGAGAAGTAGACGCGGCTCAGCCCCGGCATCTTCTCGATCAGCCGCTCGGCAAAACGCGCGCCGGGGATGGAGCCCGCGGAGCCCGCGAAATAGTTGAGTTGCACGAGTTGGTCGCGCACCGCGTCCGCAATGCGGGTGCGTCCGTAGCCCACATTCACGGTCCACACGCCGCCCGAGACGGCGTCGATATGTTCCTTGCCGGTGGCGTCCCAGACGCGCATCCCCTTGCCCTCGACAATGATGCGGGGATCGACCGTCTCGAAGGGCTTGTGCTGGATCAGGTGATGCCAGACATGTGCCCGGTCCGAGGCGATGACATCGGCGAGGTCGTTCTTGCTGTATGGTATGGTCATGGCGGATATCCCGGATAACGCCCGGCGCGTGCCCTTCGGCACCGCCTGAGGTCAGATTTCAGGTGTCAGAAGCGAGAGTGCCTCAATCGCGCATGCCGCGATAGGGCCAGAGGGTGCCTGCCGATAGAGCCAGATCGCCGCAGGGCTCAGAGCCGGTCGAAATAGGACCGGCCGTCCTCGTGATGGAAGAAGGGGATGCTGGCCGGGGCGCCGCCGCTTTCCAGAAGCGTCTGAAGCTCGGCCAGAACGACTTCGGTGATGAAGGGCAGGTCAAGCTTGCGCACCGCGTCGAGATCGGCCCAGTGCAGCATCGACAGCTCGTCCGAGGCGTGCGAGAAATCGTCGAGATCGCCCAGGACATGGCGCGCATCGGCCATGAAGAATCGCGCATCGAAACGCCTTGTGCGGCCCGGAGGGGTGATGGCGCGGAACATGTAGGTCAGCCCCGCGCCGGAGGGCAGCGCGCCGGCGTCCAGGAAACCGTGCCAGTCGGGATGATGGCTGTCGCGGGCTGCGCGGGCGGCCTCGGGGTCGTGCCGGCCCATCAGCAGGCCGGTCTCCTCCCACAACTCGCGGATCGCGGCCAAAAGAAGCGGCTCGGCCAAAGCCGGGTCACTGGCCGTCGCCAGCCGGTGCAGCGTCGCCGGATCGGCCGGGGCGCAGAGCCGCGCCTGAAAATCCGCCGCGGTGTCGAGCGCGCCGCCGGGGAAGACGAATTTCGACGGCATGAACGCGGCCTTGCTGCCGCGCTGGCCCATCAGGATGTGCGGGTCGCTTTCAATATCGCGCACCAGAATGACCGTGGCAGCATCGCGCACGGGCTGGTCCGGCGCGTTCGCGCGGGCGGCGGTCATTCGGCAGGCGCGCTCAGGGAGGCGTCGGCGAAGCCGTGCATCCGCTTGGCCCATTGCAGCCCCACGATCGCACCCTTGAGACGCGGCAGCAGGAAGAGCGACAGCGCCACGCAGCCGACCGAGAAGCTGACCGCGAGGATCAGCGGGTCGGGTTGCAGGCTGACAGACGCCCAGAGCAGCAGCGGCGCCATCAGATGGCCGACGATCAGGATCGTCAGATAGGCCGGCCCGTCATCGGCGCGGTGGTGGTGCAGTTCCTGTCCGCACACGGCGCAGGAGCCGCGCACCTTCAGATAACTGCGCATCAGCGGACCCGCGCCGCAGCTTGGGCATTTACGCCGCCAGCCGCGCAGCATGGCCGGGCGAACCTGGCGTTCCGGGCTGAGTGCCGGATCGGGGGAGGTGGTGTCTTTCATGGCGACAAAATAGGCCATTGCAGCGCCGATTACACCCGGTCCCGACCACTTGCGGCGGGATGTCGCAAAAAAACCGCGCCGCGGGCGACGGAACCGGCGCCGCCTTCCGTATGAGTGTGCAAGGACGGCCACGGACCGGCGCGTCCGGATGCGCGAAATCGCAAGACGAAGGAGAAGGACATGAGAACCAAGACAGTTGCGAACATCCTGGTCGCGATGGGACTCGGCGGGGTGCTGGCAGTCAGCGCCGCGGTGGCGGAAGGTTCTGACGGACGGCAGGACCGGATGGGCGCGCATATGGGCAGCGGGATGGGCAGCGGCATGATGCGGAACTTCGGCGAGGCAGATGCAGATGGCGACGGCAAGCTGACCCGCGAGGAGATGCAGGCGCACCGCGCCGAGCGCTTCGGCAGCATGGATGCCGATGGAGATGGCAAGCTCACCGAAGCTGAAATCACTGCGGCGATGATGGCGCAGGCCGAGGCACGGATGGCTGCGCGCGCCGCCCGGATGGTGGAGATGTTCGACGCCGACGGCGACGGAATGGTGGCCAGTCACGAGATGGGCCGGGTCGACCGCATGGACATGATGTTCCGGCGGATGGACCGTGACGGCGACGGCGCCATCGACGCGGACGAGCGCCGCGCCGGAATGCGCAAGGGACGTGCGGGCGGATTTGACGGGCACCACGGGGATCGCGGCGGCCACCACTTCGGCTGGGGCGGGCATCACGGGGACAATGACCGGCACCACGGCGGGTACGGGCATGAGCGCGGTATGGGTCACGGCTACGGCTACGGCGCGGACTGATCCGCACGGCCTCCGGCGCGGTCAGGTCCGCTCCGGGGCCTGCGGATTGATCACGCAGGCCGGAGGCTGTACCTCCCTGGGACATGGTGATGCCCTTCGACGCCCTGACGGAGCTTTCCGACGACGTGCTGATGCGGCGCCAGGCGCAGGGCGACGGCGAGGCGGCGCGCGTTCTGACCCGGCGCCATGCGCCGCGGGTTCTCAACCTCGCCTGGCGGATGCTGGGCGACCGGGACGAGGCAGAGGACGTGACGCAGGAGGCCATGCTGCGGCTGTGGCGCGCCGCGTCCGACTGGCAGCCGGGCCGCGCGCAGGCTTCGACCTGGCTCTATCGCGTGGCGTCGAACCTCTGCACCGACCGGCTTCGCCGGCGCCGCGGGGTGGCGCTCGACGCCGTGCCCGAGCCGGTGGACGGCGCGCCTTCCGCCGATCAGCGGCTGATGGCGGCCGACAGGGCGGCGGCGTTGCAGGCGGCGCTGGACGGGCTGCCGGAGCGTCAGCGCGTGGCGGTGGTGCTGCGGCATCTCGAAGGGCTCGGAAACCCCGAGATCGCCGCCGTGATGGAAACCAGCGTGGAGGCGGTTGAGAGCCTCCTCGCGCGCGGCCGGAAGGCCCTGGCAGCAAAGCTGGCGCCGGACCGGGAAGAATTGGGATTGGACAGATGACGCAAGAGAGAGACGCGATTTCGCCCCGAGAGCAAGAGGCGCTGGAGCGCGCCTTCGCCGCGGCGCGCGATGCGGCCCCACCGCTTTCCGCAGCCTTGGAGGCCGCGATCCTGCGCGATGCGGTGCAGGCCGCGGCGCCGCGCCGGGCCGTGGGTACGCCTGTGCCCTGGTGGCGCGGACTCTGGCAGGGGTTGGGCGGTTGGCCCGCCGGGGCGGCGCTGGCATCGGCCGCGACGCTGGGCATCGCGCTGGGCTATGGCGGGGCCAAGCCACTCGCCGGTATCGGGGACGTTCTGCTCGACAGTGGCCAGACGGCCAGCGCCGAAGACGGGTTGGAGGACGCGCTCTACGCGGGCTATGACCTCGCCCTTCTGGAGGATGAGGGATGAGCGCGGAAGAGCCGAAACCCGCCGGCGCCGGTCGCTGGGTCAAGATCGCGCTGGTGGCCTCGCTGGCGCTAAACGTCGCCGTGCTGGGGCTGGTCGCGGGCACCGTCTTCAGCCCCCATCACGGCAAGGACCGCTGGCGGCATCATTCCGACCGAGGGCTGATGCCAATGGGGCTGCATGTCTATGGCCGGGCGATGCCCGACGCCGACCGGCAGGCGCTGATCGACGCCGCCCGCGAGCACGGGATAAGGCGCCAGGACGCGCGCGAGGAACTGCGCGGCCATTTCCGCGACATGGTCGCTGCACTCCGGGCCGATCCCTTTTCGGCGGAGCGGGTGATGGTGGTGCTGCGCGCCCAGCATCGAAGCGTCGGCGCGCGCATCGTCGAGGGGCAGTCGTTGCTGGTCGCGCGTATCTCCGCCATGTCGCCGCAGGCCCGCCACGCCTTCGCCGACCGCCTGGAGGATCGGCTGGAACGCTACGCCGCGCGGCGTGAGGACGATCGCTGATATGCTCGCTTGACAGGGGCGCAGAAAATCGTCACATAGCGCCGCGTCGGGGCCGTAGCTCAGTTGGGAGAGCGCGTCGTTCGCAATGACGAGGTCAGGGGTTCGATTCCCCTCGGCTCCACCATTATAAAGATATAACTAATTGCTTTTAAGGAAAAATTTCTCTTTCCTTTAGGCGTCTCCCAACTATCTTCCCAACAGGCGGAGCAATCCATTGGCTCGACCTGTGGGCTTCTCGTTAACATGGTTCCGCCCGACTTCAGTGTGAGCTGAAAAAAGCAAGCCGACCAGGTCATTATCCGAAATCGGAGCCGCAGGGCCGCATCCCCCTACTCTACCTTCGTGAGCAAATGGATGGTGACGTGTGCGAACTAACCCGTTAGGTGGCCGGAGGTTGGTCCTGCACTCGCCAAGAATGCGTGGACTACATCAAGAAGGGGCACACGTCACGACCTGCAGACGCTCATCACCGATTGAAAAGCAGTTCCAGCTAGGGACTCTGCCGCCAACTCTGAGATCTGTCATTGTTCTTCCAGAATCTCCGGGAGGGGAAGGCCTTCCCCAGCGGCCGAGCCGGTCGTCTCGGTCGACCCCTTCTGCGGGGAGACCTGTCGGGCGCGCGCTCGGGCAACGACGTGCCGAACGTTCCTGCACTGACGGCGAATGTCGGTCTTCAATTCCAGACGCCTGCCGATGCCATTGGCCTTTTCGGTGACCTGACCGGCAGGTTAACCTATCAATATGTGGGTTCCCGTGCGGCCGATGTGGCGAACACCTTCGATTTGAATGGCTATGGTCTCGTCAATGTCAGGCTAGGCTGGCAGCACGACGACGTGAGCGTTTACGCATTCGCCAACAATCTGTTCGATGAACGCTACGAAGTGTGGGGACATGCAGTCGGTGCATCCGCCGGGATCGGCGGGGCTGCCGCTGGAGCCCACCACATCCATCATGGGCCGTGAGCGTTGGGCGACCGCGTTCCCCTGGCGCATGATCCTCGAACGGGACGTACCGCTCGCGTTCGGGACCGATTGGCCTGTATCGCCGCTGTCGCCGCTTTATGCCCTGCATTGTGCGCTGACCCGAACGCCTTGGGCCGACGACATGCCGGACCAACGCATCAGCCTAGATGCCTGCCTTGCCGCCTATACGACCGGCGGGGCTTATGCGGATTTCAGCGAGGACCGACGTGGCGCGCTGAAGTCGGGTTTTGACGCGGATCTGGTCCTGATTGACGGGGATCTGGAAGGGCTGGTCAAGTCGGCGGACGCTGCATCGATTGCAATGACGATTTGTGACGGAAACATCACGTATCGAGACACCTCGGCTTGTCCATGAAGAAGGACAGCTCGAGAAATTTGATGCCTTTTCTCGGACCACTCAGGTGGGGCTGGTCAACACCCCGTTCATGGGCAGGTCAAGGCATTGAACTGGCCCCATTTTCGACCGGACACCTGGGCCTGAACCAGGAGGCTTAGGCATATCCCTAAGCACGTGCTCATGTCTGAAGTTGAAATCATCACGGATGGTGGCCGTCGTCGCCGCTGGAGTTCCGCCGAAAAACTGCGGATTGTCGAAGAGACGCCGGACGGCAGCTACGGGCCGTTTGCGAATGGCTTCGACCGCTGCACTGCCCAAGCGCCGTCGCCAGAAGCGCCGCTCCGTTGGAAGTGCGAGCCCGCGCTCCCCAGTGCTTCACACGAGGCGGCGCATCCGGTGAGTATCGGTCGTCCTCCTAACCGGCCAGTTCCTTTCGGATGATCTCTGCCCCTGCACCCAGCGCCATCAGCTTGCCTTCCGCGACCCGGACCGGCAGCGGCGCCAGCCCACAATTGGTGCAGGCAATCAACCGCTCGGGATCGACGAACTCCATCGCCGCCCGGAGCGTCGCAGCGACCTTCTCCGGTGTCTCGATTTCGTTCGTCGCGACGTTGATCGCGCCGACCAGGACCTCCTTGTCCTTCAGGGTCGACATGACCGAAAGCGGCACATGCGAATCCGCGCATTCCAGCGAGACCTGATCGATGCGGCTCTCGTTCAGCGCCGGGAAGAACTGCTCGTATTGCCGCCACTCATCGCCCAGCGAATCCTTCCAGTCGATGTTTTGCTGGATACCGTAGCCATAGCAGATGTGCACCGCGGTCTTGCAGCGCAGCCCCTCGATAGCCCTGTGAAGGCAGTCGACTCCCCAGACTGGAACCTGGTCCATGAAGGCGTTGAAGGCCGGCTCGTCGAACTGGATCACGTCGACCCCAAGCGCCTCCAACTCGCGGGCTTCCTCGTTCAGAAGTCCCGCGAAGGCCATCGCCATCTCGGGACGCGAGCCGTAATGCGCGTCGGCGATGGTGTCGCAGATCGTCATCGGTCCGGGCAAGGTGAACTTCAGCTCCCTGGTCGCGTGCGGGCGAAGGAACTTCACGCCGTCGCCGTGCACCGACTTTTTCCGCCGCACAGCCGACGTCACAGTCGGCACCTGCGCGTCATAGCGGTTGTCGCGGATCCCCATGGTCGTCATCCGCGACCAGTCGATCCCTTCGATCTCCTCCAGGAAGCCGTGGACGAAGTGCTTGCGGAACTGCTCGCCGTCGGACTGAATGTCGATCCCGGCCTCGTCCTGGATTTTCAACCAGCGAAGCGCCGCGTCCCTCTGGCCTTCGATCAGGGCCTCGCCCTCGAGCTGCCACGGCGCCCAGAGTCTCTCCGGCTCCGCCAGCCAGCGCGGCTTTGGCAGACTGCCGGCAATCGTCGTCTTGATCATGATCCCCATCCTCCCGAGACATACTCTAGTCGGCGGAGTGTCACATGCAAATGGGCGAGATGCCGGTTGCGTGGGCGCGAGCCGCCGGTGGCCATCGCCCGCTGCCTGAATGCTGCGATGTGCCGCGAACGGCTGCCTGGGAGAAGCTGTACCGCAACATTCCTGTGGCCCCTGATGGCGGCTCTGGGCCGGTCCACGATCAGAGCAACCCCAGTTCGGTGGCAGACCGTGGCGCAATCGAGAGGTCGGCGAATGTTGCGACACCATCGCCGACAACATTGTCATGCTGCATCAGGGCGACCTGGGCAGGGGTCAGAGGCGGCCTGGGCAGCAGGCTCGCGCCGGCAGCAAGGGCCCACCAGAACGCAAAGGGCAGCGGCAGGAGCAGCCGCCGCCGGTTCGCGCGCGCGGCGAGGCGCTGCAATATATCCCGGTACGTGAAGCAGTCAGGCCCGCCCAGTTCGAACACGCGGCCGCGGGCGTCGCCCAACTCGAGCGCGCGGCGTATGGCTTTCGCGACGTCGCCGACATGAACAGGCTGGAGCCGCGTGCGACCGTCGCCGAAGAGCGGCACCACCGGCAGATTCCGGATGATCGCGTCCAGGTCGCCAAAAAAAGCACCGTCCCGGCTGAACATGACGCTGGGACGTAGGATCGTCGCCGCAGGAAAGGCACGCCGTACTTCTTCCTCGCCCTCGGCGCGGGCGCGGATGTAGGCTGACGGGGAGCGGGGATCCGCACCGATCCCGGAGAGGTGGATGAGGTCGCGCAGCCCTTGTGTCTTTGCGGCCGCCGCTATGGCGCGGGCGCCATCCACATGCACGTCGCGGAACAACTCGGTCCGCGTCTCGATGTAGAATCCGATACAATTAATCACTGCGCTCGCGCCCTCAACGGCGCGGCGCAAGCTGTCATGGTCCCGAAGGTCGATGCGGATCAGGCGAGTCCCGTGATCGTTCCCGTCGGCAAATTGAACGGCTTTCTGCGGAAACCGCGTCGCGATGCCGACGCGAAAACCATGGTTTCGCAGATCCCGAACCACCCGATTTCCCAGGAATCCGGTGCCGCCAAACACGATCGTGTCTTTGCTAGCTTTCGGTGCCATCAATGCCATCCCGCTGTTCTGGATCAAGGTCACAGCATCGCCTCTATAAGGATAGTTGTCCTTTGGCGGATTTGTACCGAGGCTGTGCACGTTATGCCGATCCACCGGCCCTAGGACTCGTGCAACCGCTTCTGCTCCACAATCGTCTCGCTGATGCACGCTTTACATCGCCTTGGAGCATGTCCCCAGTCCGTACCGGCAAGAACATTCCCTTTTGTTGGCAAACATTTCCCGCAGCTTGGACATTGCAAGCAGAGCTCATGACCCTATCTCGATCGGACCACCAAGTCACAGCGGACAGGCAAGTGCGATGACAATCGGGGCGGCATGCATTCAAAAGGACAGCGCGGCATGGCTCGAGGCGGGAGCGGGCGTCCCTGAGCAGGTTAAACATTAAGGCCGCGTTAACCGCGAAACCAGAAAGCTCCAGATGCTCGGATGATCAAGCATAAAATGTGGATCATTTGACATTAAAGCGACAGGGGATTTGGCGTTCCTTGGCGCTGCGCCGACGCGGAGAGGGAAGGAGCCCTTCTGCCACAGGCTGCGGCGCCCCCACACCGTGCGGATCGGGGGCGCTCCCATCCATCAAGCAAGGAAATCCGATGTCTCGCAAGTTCACCTTCGCCGCCGCCGCACTGACCGCGCTCTGCGCCCTCTTTCCCTGGCGTAGCGTTCGTGCCATGCGGACGGGACATATCCTTGCCTCGATAAATGCCGCCGTGGTCGCCCTTCTCACCTGCCCTGCCGTCTCGCAAGAGCGAATGGAGGTGCATTTGGTGCTGGCCTTCGACGTCTCGGCAAGCGTCAATGACGTGGAATTTAACCTGCAGCGCCAGGGCACCGCCTGGGCCCTGCGCACGAAATCGGTCGCCACCGCGATCGACAAAGCATCGGGCGGCGTGGCGGTCGCGGTCGTCCAATGGTCCTCCATCAGCCGCCAGGCACTGGGCCTCGACTGGGTCACCCTGCGCACGTTCGACGACGCACTGAGTTACGCCAACTCAATCGAGGCCCTGCCCCGCCGCATTCCGGGTGGCGGCACCATGATCCATTCCGGCCTCGACTTCGCCGGCACCATGTTCGATACCGCCCCGGGCTCCGCCCGCCGGCAAGTGATCGACATCGTTGCCAACGGGCGCTCCGACGACCACGACAAGCTGCTGGCCTCCCGCGAACGGCTGCTGCGCCGGGGCATCGTGATCAATGGGCTCGCCATCGAAGAACACCGCGACGACCTGACCAGCTATTTCCACCGCTTCGTCATAGGCGGGCCGAGCGCCTTCGTCGTCACTGCGCAGGATTTCGAGGACTTCGGCACCGCAATGCAGATGAAGCTTTACCGCGAGTTTACAGGCACCGTGATTGCAAAACGTCCGCACAGAACAGTTGTCCGTGCCAATGCATTGTAGCGCCGGCTCTTAGCGCAGCCGAGTCGTGGAAACCGGAATGCGACACCCGTCGCAGACCAAGGCGCGTGGCAAGATCGGTATCGCGTACATATGGTCTTGTCATGTTTGGACGTGTCTCCACAAGCAGGGCGCTCGCCACCTGCGAACAGGGCGGTGAGCACGCCACGAAGATGATGTAGATGGGGAATGTCATCGTCATGACGGCGAGCACCTCCGGTCCGACGAAGCGAACCAGAAATCAGGCATCGGCCGTCGCGATGGCCCGACGCATCTAATCGGGAAGAACGGCGGCAAGGGTGTGGCAGCCACTTCGGGGGGGCGTCCCAAGGGCTATGCACGTCGCCAGAGGCTATGAAGGCGCCCCTGGGCTGGCTCCAGGGGAACTCATGGGGGGGGAAGGACAGAGGCCGGGACCTTGCGCCGGTGTACGGGCGTCACAGGGAACCGCTTCTTCCAAGTGCCGCGACTCGGCAACGCGTGGTATGATGATCCGTTTGGGTCGGTATGCTTGCCCATTTCACACCTCGCCGGCCCCGTTTTCGGGAGAGACGATCATGAAGCCTGGCATTGTCTGCTTGTGCGCTGCCGTTGTGTGTCTTCTTTCAGTTTCACCACTTGTTGCCGACGACTACGACCTCGATGAACTCCGCACCATTTCCGAGAAGTATCGCGACGTGAATGTGGCGCTTGCCGATGGCTACATCCGTGACCCTGCCAACCATTGCGTCACGGCGGCCTCCGAGGGTTATCCCGCGGAATTCGGTGCGATGGGCGTCCACTATCTTCATCCCGCGCTGCTTCAGATCACCGGCGACAGACCCCGCGTGGACGGCACCGGAACGCACACGGATTTCAGGCGTCCGGCCGTCCTGATCTATGAGCCCCAGGCCGACGGCTCACATGTTCTCGTGGCCATCGAGAACCTTGTCTTCGAAAAAGCCTGGCGTGCCGCGGGCCATGCCGAGGCGCCGATGATGAACGGTCGGCACTGGGACCACATGTTCGATCGCGAGGACACGCCCACAGACGAGGCGCACGGGTTCATGCCGCATTTCGATCAGCATGTCTGGCTGCATCGCGACAACCCTGCGGGCAGCTTGGAGCCGTTCAATGTCAACGTGACGTGTGAACACCACCAGAGGCTTGAGTAGCGGCACCGGATGGCTCCGCGAGATTTCATGAGGCGACACGACGGCCGAGGCGATGCGCCAGCCTGCGGGCCATTCTGAGCGCACGTAACGCTAAACATAGTAGTGTGTAACACCCTTCTCCGCCTGCACCTCTCGCAGATATCCCGCGCGGTCGCGTGATCGTCAGAAACCCGTTGCGGCGCTTGAGGTGAAAGCCGGGCCCCGCCTGACCGTTGCGATCAGGCGGGGGCTACGCGTACCTAGATGGAGCTCATCTTTCTGGCCACTCCCGACACCGATTAGCCATGCAATACCCGGTTTCACCGAACGGAAACGACGTGTTGCAGGAGTCGTGATCTGCGGGGCGGCGATGCCGTCAGATCATGTTGCCATCAACGGACTCGATGATACGACCGCGCAGGCTGCCGTCGAGTTCGAACTTGTGCATGGCCCCATCGATCATCAGCACGTTCACGCAGCGCAGGCGCATGGGCTCCTTCCCCCGGATACCGAGACAGACGTGATTGGCGAGGTCGGTTGCATAGAACCCGTCAAGCGTCTTCTCTGAGCCGACCGGCTTCAGGACCATACCGTTCCCGCCGTCGTAATATACGAGAACCTTCGCGCCCGTGTTCATGTTCTCGAACTTGACGGTCTTGTCAGCGAGGCGTGCCTCGATCTGATCGGCCGTGAGCTGCGTCGCGCCGTTGGTCAACGCATCCTCCATTTCGGTGGCCGTGGCGCCGGTTGCAGCGGCGGCTGCGATTGCGATCGCGCCGGTGAAAGCGTGGATGAAGTTTGTCATTGGGTCTTTCCTCTCTCTGTCGGTAAAGCTGTTTGCCCGTCCCCGTTATGGGCGTGGGCTCGTCCATCCTCGAACAAACGCCATGCTTGCGCTTGAGGGAGCTCTAGGGAATCCTGAGGAAGGGATAAGTTTTTCACGGCGCGATCAGCGAGGTGCTCGATGCCCTATCGCTTCGGTGATTTCACCTTCGATCCGGATCGCGGCCTCACCTGCCGTGGTGAGGTCGTGTTTCTTGAACCGCGAACGGCTGATCTTCTCGCATATTTGCTCGACAATCCGGGTCGCATCATATCGCGCGAAGAACTCTGCGAGAAACTCTGGGATGGCAAGATCGCCTCCGACGCCGCCATCAGCACGCAAATCCGTGGCGTACGCAAAGCGTTGGGCGATGACCGGGAGCACCAGAAGTTCGTAAGAACCCATCCGCGTCGGGGTTTCAGCTTCATCGCTCCGGTCGAGCAGGAGTTCTCCGAAGAGATTGAAACCGTATCCTCCGCGGCGGCTCCGGCAGAACATGCTATGCCGCCACCTCAGCCATCAACGAACACGAAACCGCGCCATTTCCGCGCGATTTACACGCTGGGTGCGGTTGGCCTCGCAGCGGTGATCGTCATTGGCCTTTTGGTGGGGGCCCGCGACGTATTCGACGGTCGGACCAAAGGCCGCGATCTCGCGATCGCCGTCTTGCCTTTCGACAATGTCTCGGGCGACGCCTCGAGGGATTACATTTCGGACGCCTTCACCGAGGATCTGATCACCGATCTTTCCCGCATTCGAGACGCCTTTGTGATCTCGCGCAGCACGTCCTTCACATATCGCGGGCAGAACATTGACGCTACCTCGGTCGCGAAGCAACTCGGGGTCCGCTACGTTCTCGAGGGAACCCTGGGGATCAACGGAGAAAGGGTGCGTATCAACGCCCGTTTGGTCGACGCGGAGTCCAGCAGCTACGTCTGGTCGGATCGCTACGAGCTTCCCTTGGGCGAACTCTTCGACGTGAAGGAAAACGTTACTGGCCGGATCGCCTCGGTCTTGCGGGCGGAATTGCGCCGGGCAGATGACGCCAGACAGGAACCTGAACTTGCCGAAGACGCTTGGGACTATGCGCTTCGCGGCAACGTATTGCTGTACAACCACCAGAGCGTCACGGATTACCAGGAGGCACACGCGCTGTTGAGCAAGGCCGTCGAACTCGATCCCGGCATCTCATCCGCCTGGGGAGGGCTCGCCTTTGTCCACTTCGTTGCCAGCTCCGCGCCGATCCCGGGGATCACGAGGCCGGACTCCGCAAGGATTTCGCTCGACGCGGCCCAGAGAGCAACGCGGGCCGACCCGATGAATGCCGAACCCTACTGGCTGGTGGGGGCAGGCTATGCCCGCATTGGCCAGCCGGAGCGCGGCATGGAGGCATGCGAAACCGCGATCGAACTCAATCCCAACATGGACTGCGGTCACGTCTGCGCCGGGCTCGTTCACCTGGGATTGGGAGAACCGGCCGAGGCGGTGCCATATTTCGAAACCGCGCTGGCGCTGAACCCCCGTTTTCGGACGTTCACGAAGGAAAAGTATCTTGGCCTCGCCTATATTCAGCAAGGGAAGGACGGCCTTGCCATTGCTGCGTTGAACCGTGCGCTCTCAAAAGCACCGGAAGACGGGTTCGCAAACCTTGCTCTTGCCGCGGCTCTGGCGCTCGATGGTCGGGAGGACGCAGCACGAGTAGCTCTATCGCGCCATTTGGATCTGTCGGACCACAAGCCGCCCACGCTCGCGTCACTTAGGGAGCGTCTTGAATGGCTCGGCCCTGGGATAGAGCGAATGCTATCGGGTTTGCGCACTGCTGGTCTTGAAGAAAGCTGAACTGAAGTGTCAAGGGCGGCACAAAACTGGGCCAGTCGGGCGGTGTAAAAATAGGCCAGTTTGGGGTTTGAGCGCGGCGGTCTGATCTGGCGCGGTTCAAACCTCCTTTTGGCCGCTGGCAGAAGCCGTTAATGGAATTCTGGACACATCCGACATTGAGCCCCCTAACAACTCTCGTAGTGCGTTGCTGAGCGCGTCTAGCTTTCTGACGCATGTCGACGTGAAAGCCGATGGGCGCGCTCAGTGACGCGTACAGCGTCTCGCAGCACGGTGGTTGGATGCCGTCATGTGTTGCGAGCGTCTCACGCGTCAACCAATCTTGGGCACATGTTGAAAAGCCGTCGAGTTGTCCGGAAAACCGGAACCGCGTCAGCCAAACGCCTTGCGGTCGCCGCAGGTGCCCTGGAGCTAAATTAGCCAACGGAAAACCGTCCGGATGCCACCGGTCGCAGAGCTGATTGAATTCCGCTCATCCGGGGGTAAAGACCTTTCATTTGAAGACTCGTGGCGTCGGCGCCTATCGTCTTGCAGCGTCCGCAGGGGAGGTTGAATGACCCCGCGAAGTCGGAACGTTCAGCGGCAAGGGGTTGCTTGTGAAACCGATTGCACAACATAGGCGGCGAGTCATTGTCGTCGGTGCCGGCCTCGGAGGTTTGGCCACCGCTCGAGCCCTCGTTCGCGTGGGCGTGCCAGTGACGTTGCTGGAGAAGAACGACGGAGTGGCCGAGCCATGGCGACGGCGGCATCCGCAGTTGCACCTTAACACGCACCGCGCGCTCTCGGCACTTCCGGGGCTGGATATTCCGAAGCAGGCCGGCGCGTTCCCGACCCGGGACACAATCGTGACCTATCTCGAGGACTATGCCCGAGGGCTGGACGCACCCATCGAGTACGGGGTTGAGGTCAGCCGCCTCGATCCCACAGATGACGGCTGGCGCCTGGCCACCTCAACCGGTCCGCGCACGGCACGACATGTGGTAATTGCGACCGGCCGCGACCGCGTGCCGTGGATGCCGGACTGGCCGGGAAAAGAGGGGTTCTCGGGCGAATTGCTGCATTCGGCTTATCTCGGCGATGTGGCGCGGTTCAAGCACAAGCGCGTGCTCGTCATTGGGGCCGGCAATTCCGGGACCGACGTCATGAATCACCTCGCGCGGATTGAGACGGAAGCGATCTGGGTTTCGGTCCGCAACGGGCCAACGATCTTTCCGACGCGCCTGCTCGGCATGCCGATGCAGCGGCTGGCGCCACTCGTGGCCGCGCTGCCTGTGGGGGCCGCCGACCGTGTTCTGACTGCGCTGGAGCGGCTCGCCTTCGGCGATCTGAGACGACATGGCATGCCTCCCACTGCCGAGGGTGCCGTAAGCCGCCTGGCCCGCGAGGGCACGGTGGTGGCCGTCGACGACGGCTTCGTGGCAGCGCTCAAGGCGGGGCGGATAAGCGTCGTGCCTTCGGTGCACCGGTTCGATGGCACCGGCGTCATCCTTGCCGACGCGCGGCGTCTCGAACCCGATGCTGTGATTGTCGCTACGGGATACCGGACCGGGCTCGAGCCGATGCTCGGCCATCTTGATGTTCTCGACGAGGCCGGGTGTCCACGCCAGTGCGCCCGCCCGGTTGCCCCCGTGCTGCCGGGCCTATGGTTTGCCGGCATGTGGCCGAGCCTGACTGGCTTTTTCTATGAGACGGCCAAGCGAAGTCCGCTGATCGCGGCTGGCATCGCGGACGACTTGGAGTCGCGTGGTCTTAGTACTTTGGAACAAACAGCTTAAGCTTGTCCGATCCGCGCTCCGGGCCCAAGTGGCGCGTTCGTCGAAGTCCGAGAGATGGCACGGAGCAGGTAGCTGCTCGCATAGCGCGTCAACCTAACCTGGGTAGCGAATAACGCCTGGCCGCAAGAGCGACAGATGACGTAGCGCCGCCAAAGCCTTCCTGTTTTATCTTCCACGCCGCCACCTTCCAGACAACTTGTATAAGCTTCCTGCATATTCGGGGTCATTTCGAAGCCACGCGGCATCGGCACAGGCTTGAGCCTTATACAGGGATGATCACATCGAACTGCGCAGCGAAGGCCGCGTGCCGCTTCCCGTGACCGAAACCGGCTACCGGTCGAACTTTCTGCCCTGCGGCCATGTCGCCGAATACGGCGGCGCGGTGGCCTTTGTCACGGCATGGCTCGACCACGAGGCCGCGCAGACCGGCTGGAACGGGGCGCAGCTATCGCTGTTCTAGCGGTGAAAATTTTCGCGGCTGGCCCCGAGGCCAGCCGCGAACTGCCTATCTATTGATAAGCAATTTTGGCATTTCCGCATATCAGGTGATGGACAGGCAGTTGCTCACTGTTCGGGAAACAAGCCAGGCATCCAGCGCCCCGCAAGCGTTGCCGGAAATGCCAGAACCAACGGCGCGCGCGAACTTTCCGATGTCAGCGCGCCCGCATCGATCAGCGCCGAGGTTACGCGCCGCGCCGTCCGGTCGCTCGCGCCCAGAATATCGGCAACCGCGCCGCGCGGAAGCTCACCTTCGTAAAGGATTGCGCGCAGAACCGCGTCAGATTTCGGGGGCAGCCGCCCGCCACGAATTTCTTCTTCCGCCCAGATCATGATCCGGTCGCGCAGCCGATCCAACTTCATCAGACCTTCCATGAATTCCACCTGGTCGATGCAGGTTTGCAGGAAGAACTTCGCGAAGGCGGCAAGCGCCGCTTCGCTAAGCGTTCCGCGCCCATCACGGTCGCCGTGCCTCGGCTCGTCGCACGCCTGCAAGTGCTTCTTGTAGGCCGCTTCATTGCGGGCAAGCCCGCGCGCGACCGACCAGAGCCCGCCCGTATTCAGAGAGTCGCGCAGCATGGCATAGGACATCAGGCGCGCGACGCGCCCGTTGCCATCCAGAAACGGGTGAACCCAAAGGAGCCGGTGATGCGCGCACGCCGATGCGAGGATCGACTCGATCCGGCCCGACATACGGTAGGCTTGGTGCAGGCGGTCAAGAAAACGCGGCACAGCACCAGGACTGATCGCGACGTGACGGCCCACTTCCACGTCGCGCTCCCTGTATTCGCCAGGAACAACGGGAAGACGCTCGCCGGTGCTCGGCATCTCCACATAGAGCAGATCTTCCGGTAGCAACTCACAGAAGCGCTTATGTATCTCGCTGATCATCGCCGGAGATGTCGCGGGCTCTGTCAGCCCGCCGTCATCGATCCATTTCTGGACGGCGATATGTGCCTTGGCTTCAAGTTGTAGATCGCGCTTCTCGGGATCGGCGCTATAATCGTCATGAAGAGCGCGCTCGATATCGATAGGGTGCGTGTTGTGGCCTTCGATCAGGTTGCTGTAGTAGCAATTCATGGAACGGATGAGCGCGGCCAGCGCCGCCGCAACCTGATCCGGCAGGCTGCTGCGGAAGGCAGCGGCGCGCGCGGCGAGATCGAGGGCAAGATCGTTCAGCTCGCCCCTGTGCGGCGAGCCCTCGCTGACCATCAGCGGCTCGAACAAGCCTATCGTCTCTTTATCGTCCCGTAGCGTCATGTATCCTCGTATTTGGCCGCTTTTCTGGCAACTTCTAATGTAGCGTTTCGTCAATATTAGCATGCGTTTAGTTTATGTGTCAGCAAATTTCTGACCGCACTCATGGCCGGTTCCTTGGCCGCTTGGGGGCGGGGGCAGCGCCGCAGCCGATACCGTCTTCGCCGAACCCGGCACGGAGAACCCGCCGTTCAAAGGACCGGCGTCGGATGCTATCGTCGCATGGGCCGCTGCGTGTTGCGATTGAAAGGAGATAGTTGCGATGATGAATTTTCCCAAGCCTGTTCTGGCCGGTTTCCTGTTGACTGCCGCCCCCGCCTTCGCCGATCCGGCAGGACTCTATTGCACAGACGGCGGAGACAGCTTCCTTATCGGACAACCTGCGGGCGACGACGCGTTTGACGTACGGATTATCAGTTGGCAGGGCGGTTTCCATTGCGGCATTGACGGCACGGCCCATGCGATGCCGGACGGCTGGCTGCTCGAAAGCCAGGGCTGCGCGCTTGAATTGCGGGAGGAGAGCGGCGCAATCAGGCTGGCCGCATCGCCCCCTGAAGCCTGCGCGCCGTTCTGCGGTGCGCAGGCGACTCTGAACGGGTTAACCTTTCCGCGTTCAGGCCGGATGACGGAAAGCCCCGATCCTTCGCTCTTTGAACGCGATCTCGGCGAGCTCGATCCTTGCTGAGACGGACTGTCCGGCGCATTAACGCCTGCATGGCGGTCGCGGTGCCGGTGTAGCCGTCAGCCCCATGGCGCGTTCGATGTTTTCGAGGCTTGCCAGTATATCGCGGCGGTCCGGTGTGTCGGGCTCGGTTTCGATCAGCAGCATCGAAAAAAGCTGGTGCAGTTCGCCGAGTTCCTGGGCCGTCAGGCCGTGCAGTTCGTGCATGGTGAGAAGCGTGATCATGTGATCCTCCTTTTCCGTTTCGCGGCCCGACCAATTCGGGCCTTCTCGGGATCAGGAGGCGCAGGAAGCGGCTGCTATCGGACACCTTCGGGCGTAACGTAGTGAAGCAGGCACACCGCCTTTGCCGCATGCGCAGCCTTTTCTGCCATTCATGATTTCCGGAAGCGCCGATGGACGGGCGCGGGAGGAAGGGGATCGCGTAGTGAAAGCTGATCAACATGAACGAGCTGCTCGCGGGGTTATCAGTTAAACCGATCCGGCGTGGTCGAGTAGATGCAGTCGAAGGCCGGATCATCGACGATGACAAATGCGATGTCGTAATCAGCCGAGACGTTGTGACTTTCCATCAGGAAACACCAGACCTGATGCCAGAGGACGCGCCCAGCCAGCGTTGGCCGGAAATCCATCCGGTATTCGGCCACGCCAATCGGTGACGGGCAGCCGCAGCGCTCGCACGCGGTCTCCAACTGTCTTGCCGCATCATAGACGCGGCGCGGAACATAGGTGATCCAATCCGGTTTGTTCATCGCAACTCTCCTTATCGAATTACCGTTCAAATCCGAAATCCCGCCCGCGGTCGCGGCTACGCTGGCGTTTGCGCGCCTCGCGGTCCGGCTCGCGCCTGTCAGTTTCGCGCTCCGGCAGGGCCATATCCTGATAGCGGGCGACATCCTCGCGCAGCAGGAGCAGGTCGGCTTGTTGCCGGTCCCGTTGCTCGCGAATCCGTTCCTGTAGCGCGCGGCGCTCGTCGAGTTGGCTGGCGATCAGGCCGTCACGCTCCGCGCGGTCCCGCAGCAGGGTATGCCACGCTTCGCGCTCGTTCTGCGCCCTGATTTTGCCGTAGCTTCCTGTGATCCGTTTCCAGATGCCCGAGAACCCGCGCGGCAGCCGCGCCGCCCGCGCGTTGGTTTCTGCAATCCAGCGCTTTTCCAGCGATTCCGTGAGCGCCTGCCGTTCTTGGCGGTGACGGCCCACCATTTCGCAGCGCTCGAATTCCAGCGCCTTGCGGCCCTGACCGGCTTCCAGCTCCGCTTGCCGGATGAAGCCCTTGATCCGCTCCGACATGCGGGCGGCAATATATGTGCGCGCTTCATCGACCGAGGGCAGGCTTTCGGAGTCGCCAAGACGCGCGGCAACCTCTTTGGTCTTCACACTTGCCTGCCGCGCCACCGCATACACTTCGCCGCGATAATCGACAGCGACAAAGCCGCGCCGATCACCGCGCGCGAGCATGAAGCCGCGTTCCTTGAGCGCCTGCGCGAAGGCCGTGCCGGAATCCGAGCGGTTCCAGCATTCCTGAAACAGCGCCTTGAGCTGCTTCAGATCGAGGCCGACACGGCGCGCTTGCTGCCATTCTTCGCGCGTATAGCCGAGCGGATCGCGCTCCCGCCAATCACGCAGCCCCTTGGGCATCTCCCAGCCATGCGCGCGGAACAGATCGCGCGACACGTCCCGCAGGCGCATTTTGTAGTGCGGCAGGTTGATCGCCCGCATCCGTTCGGCATCGATGCGTGACCAGACGACATGCGCATGCCGCCGCCCGTCCTTTTCATGAAAGACGATGGCGCGGGGCTGCCCGTCGAGACCGAGCTTGCGCTCGACCTCATCGGCGGCGTTCTCGAAATCCGTGACTGTGACCGCCTCCCCGCCAGGCGGGTTGAGGCTGGCCGAGAACAGGTAATTCTCGCAGCGCGTGCCCTTCGCGATGGCATCGACCTCGCGGAAGGCGCCCGCCAGATCATCACTGACAAAGCCACGGACCTCGTGCAGTTCGACATGATCATTGTCCCGCATCGAGAGCAGGTAACGGGCGAGTTGCGCCCCGCCGCCGCGTTCTTTGGCCTTGAGGATCATGGCTTCAGTTCCGGCCCCGTTTTCGAGCCGGACCCCGCTTCATGCAGGCCAAGCGCCAGCAGAAGATCGCGCCGCATCGCCGGCACATCCTTGCACGCCTGCCGCAGTTCGGCTTCGGTTTCCGGCGTGACGGGCAGCGAGCTGGTGTTCACGGCCTTGGCGAGCTGGTTGAGATTGCTGGACAGGCGCGACTGACCGAGAGCGGCCAGAACGCGCCCAAGCGCAGCATAATCCTTGACCGGAAAATGCCCCCGCGTCTGACGCGGCGCAGCATCCTCGCCGAACAGGCGGTCTCGGATATAGGCCCCGAGCGCCATGCCGGACGCATCCTGCTCCAGCCGCGCCCGCTCATCGAAGCTAAGGCGCAAGGAGAACGGCGTCGGCTTGTTTGATTCTGGATGCTTCGGAGCCGGTTTTACCGGCTTTGCTTCGCCAGAAAACAACCCGTCCGCTAAACCATTGAAATTATAACTAAGTTTCGTCATGATCGCGCTCCAGACCGTCAAGGTCTAAATGCGCAAGATGACGTTCCCATTCCTCAAGAACCTGAAAAAGAAGGTTCGATTCTTCTTCCGTCAGCTCCACCAAATTCTGATTTCAAATTATTGAAACAGACATGAAATACCAGATTCACGGCTTTTGTGCCAACGAAGCTGCCGTCAATTCGGATATGATATTGCTCCTGCTACCCGGCAGCATTTGCGGTCGCTTCTTGACGCAGTTTCGCAAGTTCCTGGGACGGGCCTCGCAGATACCGAACACGCCTGAAATCGACCGGATGATCGCGGATCAGCGCGGCATCCATGCGACCTCTGCGGAATCGGGGCTCTGATCGGCGGGCGGTACAGCCCTGGCGCCGGAAGCCCCGCCCGGTCGGGACCAGGGCGCGATACGGGCACGCCGCGAACCGGCGCGCCCGTCCTTCGATCAGATCTTCGTGGGGCCCGTGCGGCTGTCCGGCGACGTTTTGGCGGGGGGCTGCGCGGGCTCCGGCGTCTTGAAGACGATGCCGCAAGTCTTGCGGATGCTCGCCTGTTCCAGCGCTTCCATCTGCCCCTTCAGGCGCGCCACTTCCGATGCGGTTTCGGCGTCGCCTTTCAGGAAGAACAGCGCAGGCCAGAACAGCACCAGGCCAACACCCATTGCCGTTTTGTCATTCCTGGCCTTCTTGTCCTGGACACCCATCATCCGGTTGGTTCGGGCGAAAATCCGGCGTGCCTCGGCGGCAAGCTGGTCGCATGAATGGTCTTCATACTCCATCGGCGAAACATAGCTTGCGATGATGTTTTCACTCTTCTTGGCACATCCGGTGACAATCAGGCTTGCCGACAGCGCGGCAGCCATAACTCTCTGCATTTTCCGTCTTTTCAATTTCGGGCTAGCAACCCACATTAATGTTGTCGGGGGAGTGACTGCCCGGTGCGGCGTGTAAGGCGGGGCCGTGCGTTCCGCGCCGAAGGCCAGATGATGTGATAATAGTGTCACGGAGGCTCCCGTTCGCCTCGGCCCGGTCCGGTGCATGCGATCCCGCGCGGGAGTGGTTTACCCCGGCGCCGACTTGCGGAACAATCGGCGCACACGAATCTGTGGCCCATGCGCGCGGCGCACCGGCCCAACACAGGTGATCCGCTTATGAGATACGAGGCCCCGCAAACGGTGGAGAGCGCCGTTTCAATCCTGTCGGCGACGCCCGCCGGCTGCCATGTGCTGGCAGGCGGCACGGACCTTCTGGTGCGGATGCGCGCCGGAATGTCCGAACCCGAGGTGATCGTCGATATCAAACGCATCGCCGGGATGCACGAAATCAGTGCCGAAGAGGGCGGCTGGCGCATCGGTGCGGCGGTCTGCGGTGCGGAACTGGGCGAGCATGAGGGCGTGTGCGCCGCCTGGCCCGGCGTGGTCGAGGCGCTGGAGTTGATCGGCTCCACCCAGGTTCAGGGCCGCGCTACGCTGGCGGGCAATCTCTGCAACGCATCGCCCGCCGCCGACAGCGTGCCCGCGATGGTCGCGGCCGGTGCGGTGGCGCGGGTCGCGGGGCCGGACGGCACGCGGGATGTGGCGGTGCAGGATGTGCCGACCGATCCGGGCAAGACCTCGCTCGGCCGTGGCGAGTTCGTCACCTCGATCTTTCTGCCCGCGCGGCCGGAACGTGCGTCGGATGCCTATCTGCGCTTCATTCCGCGCACCGAGATGGACATCGCCGTTGTCGGCTGCGGCGTGAACCTGGAACTGGACGCGGACGGCACCTGCACGCAGGCGCGCGTGGCGTTGGGCGCCGTGGGGCCGAAGGTGATACTGGTGGAGGATGCAGCGGCGGCACTGGCGGGCAGCGCGCTCGACGACGCCGCGCTGGAGCGCCTGGCGGCCGCGTGCTCGCAGGCCGCCAGCCCGATCGACGACAAGCGCGGCACGGTCGCGTTCCGCAAACACGTGGCCGGCGTGCTGGCGCGCCGCGCCGCGATCATCGCCCGTGACCGGGCAAGAGGTGAAGCATGAGCAATATCCATGTGACAACGACGATCAACGGCGATTCGGTGGAGTATCTCTGCGCACCGGAGGAGACGCTGCTCGACGTGCTGCGCGACCGGCTGGGGATGACCGGCTCGAAGGAAGGCTGCGGCACCGGCGATTGCGGCGCCTGCTCGGTCACCGTGGACGGTCGGCTAGTCTGTTCCTGCCTGATGCTGGGCGCCGAGGCCGAGGGCCGCGAGATCGCCACCATCGAGGGCATGGCCGCGGGCGAGGTGCTGCACCCCTTGCAGCGCAAGTTCCTGGAACATGCGGCGCTGCAATGCGGCATCTGTACGCCCGGCATCCTGGTTGCCGCCAAGGCGCTTCTGGAGAAGAACCCGGACCCGAGCGAGGAGGAGACCCGTTACTGGCTGGCGGGCAATCTCTGCCGCTGCACCGGCTATGACAAGGTCATCCGCGCCGTGATGGATGCGGCCGCGGAGATGAGGGAGGCGTCCTGATGGCACTCGACAAGAACCCCGAGACGGCGCGCAGCTTCAAGCTGGTCGGCACCCGGCCGCTGCGTCCCGATGGGATCGACAAGGTCACGGGCCGCGCCCGCTTCGGCGCCGATATGAGCGCGCCGGGCATGCTGGTGGGCCGTGTGCTGCGCAGCCCCCATGCCCATGCACGGATCGTTTCCATCGACACCAGCCGTGCCGAGGCGCTGCAGGGCGTCAAGGCGATCGTGACCCGCGCGGATTTTCCCGCCGAGGTGCCCGAGGCGGTGGCCGATATCCTCGACAATTGCATGGCTGGGCGGACCGCATTCTATGACGGTCACGCGGTCGCGGCGGTGGCAGCGTCGAGCGCCGCCGTGGCGCGCAAGGCGCTCAAGCTGATCGAGGTGACATACGAGATCCTTCCGCATGTGACGGATGTCGATGCGGCGATGCGCCCCGACGCGCCGGTCCTGCATCCCGGCCGCGCCGACGAGAGCGTGCCGGAGGGTACGCCCGGAAATGTTATCAGCCGCGTGCAGTACGGGCATGGCGATCCCGAGACCGGCTTCGCCGAGGCCGACCGCGTGGTGGAGCGCAGCTTCCGCACAGCGGCGACGCATCAGGGCTATATCGAGCCCCATGCCTGCCTGGCCACGATGGGCGCCGACGGCCAGGCCGATCTGTGGTGCTGCACGCAGGGCCATTACATGGTGCGCGGCACCTGCGCGGCGATCCTGGGTATCGAGGCAGGGCAGTTGCGCGTCACTGCCTCTGAAATCGGCGGCGGCTTCGGCGGCAAGACCACGGTATTCCTGGAACCCGTGGCGCTGGCGCTGGCGCGCAAGGCGGGCCGTCCGGTCAAGATGGTGATGAGCCGCGAGGAAGTTCTGCGCGCCTCCGGCCCCACCGCGTCAACCTCCATCGACGTCAAGATCGGCATGACGAAGGACGGGCGCATCACCGGCGCCGCGGCGGAACTGCGCTATCAGGGTGGCGCCTATCCCGGCTCGCCGGTCGAGATGGGCACGATGTCGGCCTTCGCGCCCTACGATCTGAAGAATGTGCGCACCGTCGGCTGGGACGTGGTCACGAACCGGCCCAAGCAGGCAGCCTATCGCGCGCCCGGCGCGCCGATGGCGGCCTTCGCGGTGGAAAGCGTGGTGGATGAACTCGCACGGGGCTTCGGGCTCGACCCGCTGGATGTGCGTCTGAAGAACGCCGCGCGCGAAGGCACGCGGTCGAGTTATGGTCCGACCTTCCCGGCGATCGGGCTGGAGGCGACGCTGAGGGCCGCCAAGGACCACCCGCACTGGTCGGCTCCGCTGGGCGAGGGGCAGGGGCGCGGCGTGGCCTGCGGCTTCTGGTTCAATTTCGGCGGCGATACCTGCGTGTCGCTCAACGTCAACCCCGACGGCACGGTCAGCCTGTCGGAGGGCAACCCGGATATCGGCGGCTCGCGGGCCTCGATGACGATGATGGCCGCCGAGGAGCTGGGCATCCCCTATGAGCAAGTGCGCACGGTGATCGCCGATACCGCCTCGCTGGGCCAGAACGAGGTGACAGATGGCAGCCGTGTGACCTTCGCCGTTGGGCTGGCCACAATCGAGGCCGCCCGCGCTGCCAAGCGCGTGATGTGCGAGCGCGCCGCCATGGTCTGGGGCATCGACCCCGAGGCAGTGATCTGGGAGGACGGCGCGGCCAAGCCCGCAGGTCCCAATGCCGGCAAGTTCGAACCGATGACGCTGGCCGACATCGCCGCCATCGCCTCGAACACCGGCGGGCCCATCGCGGGGCATCACGAGGTCAATGCGGAAGGGGCGGGCGTGAGCTTCGGCACCCATATCGTGGACACCGAGATCGACCGCGACACCGGCGCCGTGAAGATCCTGCGCTACACGGTCTTCCAAGACGCGGGCTGCGCGGTGCACCCGGCTTATGTGGAGGGCCAGTTCCAGGGCGGCGCGGTGCAGGGCATCGGCTGGGCGCTGAACGAGGAATACATCTATGGCGAGGACGGCGTGCTGCAGAACCCCGGTTTCCTCGACTACCGCGTGCCGGTGGCCTCGGATCTGCCGATGATCGACACGATGATCCTGGAGATCCCCAATCCCGGCCATCCCTACGGTGTGCGCGGCGTGGGCGAGACGCCGATTGTCCCGCCGCTCGCGGCCATCGCGAACTCGGTGGCCGACGCGGCGGGCATCCGGATGACCGACCTGCCGATGTCCCCGCCCAAGGTCCTGGCCGCGCTGCAAGCGGGGGCCGCGGGCAACTGAGCGATGGTCAAGGTGCGCATATGGGGCTCGCTCGCCGCCTTCACCGGGGATCGGACCGAGGTGGAGGTGGAGGCCGGCAACCTGCGCGAGCTGCTCGACGGGCTGGCCGCCGATTTTCCCGGCCTGCGTCCGCAGCTTGACCGGGGCGTGTCGGTGGCCATCGACGGCCGGGTTTATAACGATAGCTGGTTCACCCCAATCGAACCCGACAGCGAGGTGGTCCTGCTCAGCCGCCTCAAGGGCGGCTGAATGCGGATGCGCCGTGCGGCACATCCCGGCCCCACGCAAGCGGAGGGCGCGCCATGCCACGGATGAGGGCCGCGGACACCGCCCTGCTGGTGGTCGATCTTCAGGCGCGGCTGATGCCCGAGATCCACGAGGGCGCCTCGGTCCTTGCCGATGCCGAACGGCTGGTGCGTGCGGCGGACCTGCTGGGGCTGCCGGTGCTGGTGACCGAACAGAACCCCGAAGGGTTGGGCCGTACCGTCGCCGATCTGGACGCGGTTCTCGCCGGCAAGCCGGTGCTGCGCAAGACGGTCTTCGACGCCTGCGCCGGCAGCGATCTGCTGGAGGCGATGCCCGCGAAATCGGTGGTCGTGGCCGGCTGCGAGGCGCATGTCTGCGTGATGCAGACTGTGCTGGGGCTGATCGCGGCAGGCCGTGAGGTGCATGTGGTGGCCGATGCGGTGGGCGCGCGCAGCCCCGTGAACCGGGACGCTGCGCTGGCGCGGATGGCTGCGCATGGCGCCGATCTGGTGACAACGGAAATGGCGGTCTTCGAATGGTTGCACGACGCCCGCCATCCGGCCTTCCGCGAGGCGCTCCGGCTGGTCAAGTAACGCCGATTTGCGCGATGGCCGGGCAAAGCCGTTTGACAGCGCCCGCCGCGCGCTCGCAGGCTGACGGCAGCGCAACCGGAGACCGGAGGCAGACATGACCGAAACGCCCGACCCCCAGGACCCGCATGCACGCCACCGGACCGCGCTGGGCGACACGTTCATGACCCATGCCGAGACAGGCGAGGGCCCGCCGGTGGTGTTCCTGCATGGCAATCCGACCTCCTCCTACTTGTGGCGCAACGTGATGCCGGCGGTGGCGGCGGCGGGCTATCGCTGCCTCGCGCCCGACCTGATGGGTATGGGCGATAGCGGCCCCGATCCGCAGAGTGACTATCGTTTCCTCAGCCATGCCGGATGGCTCGACCGCTGGTTCGAGGCGATGGATATGGGGCCGTCGGTACTGGTCGGGCACGACTGGGGCGGCGCGCTGGCGATGCGGCGCGCGCGGCTGCATCCGGGCGAGGTGCCGGCGCTGGCGCTGATGGAGACGATCGTCGCCCCCATGGACTGGTCGGACTTCCCCGAAAGCGCGCATGAGATATTCCGGGGCTTCCGCAGCAGCGCGGGCGAGAGCCTGGTGCTGGAGAAGAATATTTTCGTGGAGAACGTGCTGCCCGCCAGCATCCTGCGCGATCTGAGCGACCTGGAGATGGCGCGCTACCGGGCACCCTATCTGAAACCGGGAGCCTCGCGCCGCCCCACCCTGGTCTGGCCGCGCGAGTTGCCGCTGGCCGGCGAACCGGCTGAGGTGGTCGCGGAAGTCGAGGCCAATGCCGCCTTCATGGCCGACTGGGACGCACCCAAGCTCTTCATCAACGCCGATCCGGGTATGATCCTGACCGGGCGAATGCGCGAGATGGTGCGCGGCTGGCCGAATGTCACCGAGGTCGCCGTGCCGGGGCTGCATTTCATCCAGGAGGACGCGCCAGAGGCCATTGGCGCAGCTGTGGCGGAGTTCCTGGCCGGCCGGTAACGGTCACGACGGTTCGCGCCGTTGCTTGAAACCGGGGCGGGCGCGTTGCATAGATTGCCTATTCGATCTGACGATCTGACGAAACTTGGGTTGGCGGCTGCGCCCCGGAATGGACTGGACAGCGGAAAACATGGTCAACGGATCCGCATATCGGCGGCGGGCCTGAGATGGCGCGCGGATCGGGCCTGGCGCTGGTCGCGCTGCCCGCGGGTGCGGTCTTCGGCCTCGTGCAGCCGCTGGCCGAGGCGCGGGTCGATGCGCGGCGCATGGCTGCTGAGGCCACGGCGCTGGAACGCTGGGTGGCCGAACAGGCGACGATCTTCCTGACCGAGGAACAGGCGCGCGAGGCCGCGGGGACGGGCCCTTCCGCCGCGGCCGCGCCGATCGGGGTGAGCGGGGTTGAAAAGTCCCTGGTGGAGGCAGGATTGCGCAACGACGTGGCCGAACTTGCCAACAGCGCCGATGGCGGCATCAGCCTGCGGTTTGAGGCGGTGCGCTTCACCGTGCTTGCCGACTGGCTGTCGCGCGTCGCGCCGGATTGGGGCTACCGGCTGGCCGCTTTCAGCCTGGTTCGCGGCGAGCAGGAGGATCTGGTTGAGGCCGATCTGACTTTGGTGCCGGCCCGATGATCCGCGTGCTGCTTCTTATGCTGGGCATCGGGCTGGGGCTATCGGCTGTTCTGGCGACGGAGTTGCGCATGGGCCATCTTCGCCGCTTCGCTCCCGAGGCCGTGCCGGACTGGACCGCGCCGATCGACGATCCCGCGCAACTGGGCCGCGGGCAGGCGGATGCGGTGGCCTTGCCGGGTCTGCCGGTTCCCGCCGCGCTGGGCTGGCGTTTTGCCCGGTTGGGGGCGGACGGCGCGGTTTGGGATGTGACGCTGAATGCCACCGGGATGGAGGCGGCCGCCGATCTGCGCCTGCCGCCGGCCTGGGGCGTGGCGCATCTGGATGCGGGTCGGGGGGAGATCGCGCTCACCGACCTGCCCCCGGTCGCCGAGGGGATGCGCGCGGGCGGGTTGATCCGTATCGAGACGTTCGACGCGCGGATCGACTACGCCGCCCCTGCGCTGGAGGAGGCGTCGGCGCAGGCCCGCTGGCTCGGTGCGGAGCTTGACGGGATCGCGCTGGGCGAGGGGGAGATATCGCTGGTCTCCGGCGGCTCGGGCGGCTGGCGCGCGCCCTTTGCCCTGACCGGTGACCTCGTCGAGGTCGTCGGACGGATCGAAGGCCGGTTCGGGCAGCGCCGCGCGGTGCTGGAGATGACCGTCAAAGATGCCGGCGCAATGCCGGAAGCGTGGAAACGCGCGCTTTCGCGAAATGCCGCACGGGGGGATGCGGGCTGGACGATCCGGCGTGAGGTCGACCTGGGCGCGACCTGGCCGCTCTTCTGATGCCCGTCAGCCGGCGCGCCGGTGCACCAGCACCATTTCGTCGGCGATCTCCCGGCGCCGGTCGGACATCGCGCCCAGCGGGTCGAGATCGGGATCGAGTGCCAGCATCTCCCGCATCGCGGTGTCGGCGCGGCGCAGGATATCCAGGGTGGAGGCGCTGTAGTCGCCCTGCGCCATCGCCTGGCGTGCGAGCTGGTGTTCGGCCGTGCCGCGCACCGCAAGCGCCGCAGCGCGCGCGGTGCCGCTCTGCCCGTCGGCCAGAGCGCCCGCGACCGAGGCGCGCGCGCAAACTGCTGACGGCAGGTCCACGTCGGCAGAAGCTCAGCGCCGACATGCGCGCGGTCTTCACCCGTCAGATGGCGGTTCTGCTGACCTCCGACCTGTCCGCCGAAGCCGCGCTGGAGACGATCCGAAGCTCCGGCACCTCGCCTTCGATTGAGGCCGCCGCGGTGCAGGCCAAGGCGGCGCTGCTCGACGGTCAGCCGCTGTCGGTGGCGCTGGAGATAGCGGATGCGGGTTTTCCGCCCTTCTACACCGCCGCGGTGCGCGCGGGCGAGGTCTCGGGCGACGTGGCCTCGGTCTTCGAGGGGCTGGCGGATTACCTGGAAAGCGTCGGCTCCGACCGCGCGCAGCTCGCCACGGCACTGATCTACCCGGCTTTTGTGGCGGCGGTGTCGCTGCTGGTCTGCGGCGTGCTGATGACCAATGTCGCACCCGAGATCGTGGCGATGTTCGAGGTCTCGGGCCGCCCGCTGCCGGACCTGACCCGCGTGGTCATGGCGATCAGCGACTGGATCCAGGCCAATTGGGTCCTGCTGGTCGGCGGCTTCGAGGCCGAGGCGCTGGCCGAGGCCGTGCGCTCCGGCGAGAGCCTCAGCCAGGGGCTCGCGCGCATGAGCCTGATCCCGCCGGTCTGCCGGCAACTGATCGACGCGGGCGAGAAATCGGCGCGGCTGGGCCGGATGACGGAACGCGCCGCGGTGCTGGTGGAGACCTGGCTGACCAATGAACGCAAGCGCGTCGCGGCCCTGCTGGACCCGCTGCTGATGATGGTGGTGGGCGGCATGGTGCTGGTCATCGTTCTGGCAATCCTCCTGCCAATCTTCGATTTGCAGGCCGTCGTCTCCGAAGGCTGAACACGCGCGAGGGTGGAGCCGCGCCTGCCGCAACCGCGCAGCGCGTGTGCGGGATAGCCGATTTGTTTCATACATTGCCGATTTGTTTCATCTCAAGAAAATGCGGTCCAGTTTGGATCAGAAGATTTCCCGAAAACGCGTGATTTTGGAACAGTTTTGGTGTAGGGTCGGCCTCACTTCTGAATCAAAATAGTTCCAATTTTGGGGCTGCACTGCATAAATCCCTGAAAAACGGGTACAAAGTCCAACAGGAGGACAACTGAATGGATACCGATATCGGTGCGCTGACAGTGATCTTCACCGAGTTCTATTACTGGGTAACCGTCCCGCTAATGTTCCTGATCCATGTCGGCTTCTGCATGTACGAGGTGGGGGCCACCCGCCACAAGAACCACATGCACACCCTGATGAAGAACACCATGCTCATTCCGCTGGTCACCGTGACCTTCTTCTTCTTCGGCTGGTGGATCTACTTCGCCTTCCCCAATGGCCCCGGAATCACCGGCGGCATCACCCAGAGTGACAACGCCGTACCCTGGGGCGAGTTGATGGGCACCCATCTGGGCGGTCCCGGCGTCAACGACACCGGCCCAACGATGGGTTATGGCGTCGAACTCGGCAACAGCTTCTGGGCGCGGCTGAACGGCGTGTTCTGGGCGGCGTTCCTGCTGTTCTCCTGGACGGCGGCCTCCATCGTCTCGGGCGCAACCATCGAACGCATCCGTCCCTCGGCCTTCTGGATCCTTGCGGTCGTCATCGGCTCCTTCACCTGGATCATCGACGCGGCCTGGGGCTGGCACCCGGACGGCTGGATGGTCACGCAACTGGGCTATCACGACGCCTATGCCTCGGGCGTGATCCACGCGATTGCCGGCGGGTTTGCCCTCGGTGTGATCGTGCCGCTGGGCGCACGGATCGGTAAGTTCGCCCCCGACGGGACACCGCGCAACATCAACCCGCACAACAAGTGGCTGGTCACGATCGGGCTCTTCCTGATCTATACCGGATTCTGGGGCTTCTACGTGGCGTGCAACGTGCCGATCATCGGCTCCGACGCCATCGGCGCGGCCGAGGGCACATTCACCGCCACGACGATCTACCTCACGCCAACCACGCTTTCCGCCATCGTGTTCAATTTCCTGATGTCGCTGTCGGGCGGTCTGATCGCGGGTTATGTGGTCTCGAAGGGCGAAGCGTTCTGGACCTACTCCTGCGGTCTCGCGGGGATCATTGCCGCGTCGGCCGGCAACGACCTTTACCATCCGATTCAGGCCATGCTCATTGGCGGGATCGGGGCGGTCTGCGCCTACAAGCTGCATTTCTGGGTGGAGCGCAGGTTCAAGATCGACGATCCGGTGGGGGCGATAGCCGTGCACGGCTATGCGGGCTTCATCGGTCTGGTGATCGCGGGCTTCGTGCTTTGGGGGCATCCGGCCACGGCTGGATATCACGCCGAAACCGCGTTCATCACCCCCTGGGGCCAGTTGATGGGCGCGATCATCATGTTCGGCGTTCTGGGCTTCCTGCCCGCCTTCGTCGTCTCCAACATCCTCAAGAGTATGGGGATGCTCAGGGTGCCGCTGGCAGTGGAACTCGTGGGCCTCGACATGAGCGAGGACATGGCCGATGAGCGCGATGCGATCCAGGTTTCCGAAGCCGATATTGCCGAGGCCAAGCGCCTTGGCCTACTGACATAAGGAGGGTTTGACCCATGTCGACGACAATTGTGGAAACCTGGTCGGGTGCCGACCTTTCGCAGCTTGGCCCGATCTATCCGATGGTGGGCACGGAGTTCACGCTCTTCCTGTTGGGCCTGATCTTCTGGTTGGGCTTTCATGTCCTGCAAATGCGCATCGAGGGGAAGGAGATGGAGGCCGACGAGTCGGCCGCACGGAGCCCGGAGCGATTGCAGCGGGTCTTTGCGGAGGAGGCGGAATAGCGCCCCATCCTCTTCAAAACAGGAACGCCGGCCTTCGGGCCGGCGTTTTACTTCGGCATCTGGTGTTATGCGCAAGGGTGCCGCGCGGTGTCGGGTTCCGTCGATCCTGTTTCCGGCGCGGCCTGTCCGCAAGAGGTGCGCCCCGTCAGAGGCATGCCTCGAAAAGCGCCCGCGTGTTCTCGGCCGTCATCTCGCGCGGGTTGCCGCCCACCGATGGATCCTTGAGCGCCTCGGCCACCAGCCGGTCGAGATCTGGATCCTCCACACCCAGCGCGGTCAGCGTCCTGGGAATGCCCATGCTGTCGTTGAGCCAGCCCACGAAATCGTAGAACCCGTCGAAGCCGCCCGCGATGCCCAGATAGGCCGCGGCGGTGGCCAGCCGGTCGGTCACCACCTCGCGGTTGAAGCGCAGCACCGCCTGCATCACCACCGCGTTGGTGGTGCCGTGATGGGTGTTGTGGACCGCGCCGATCGGATGGCTCAGCGCGTGGATCGCGCCCAGCCCCTTCTGGAAGGCGGTGGCGCCCATCGCGGCGGCCGACATCATGTGGGCGCGGGCCTCCAGATCGGTGCCGTCGACATAGGCGCGCGGCAGGTTCTCCTTCACCAGCCGCAGACCTTCCAGCGCGATGCCCTGACTCATCGGGTGGTAATGCGGCGAACAGAAAGCCTCCAGACAATGGGCGAAGGCGTCCATGCCGGTGCCCGCGGTGATCGCGGGCGGCATGCCGACCGTCAGTTCCGGATCGCAGATCACGATGGAAGGCAGGATCCGGGGATGGAAGATGATCTTCTTCACATGGGTCTCGGAATTGGTCACGACGCTGGCGCGCCCAACCTCTGAACCGGTCCCGGCGGTGGTGGGCACCGCGATGATCGGGGCAATGGCGTCAGCATCGGCGCGCGTCCACCAGTCGCCGATATCCTCGAAATCCCAGACCGGCCGCGTCTGCCCGGCCATGAAGGCCACCAGCTTGCCCAGGTCGAGCCCCGAGCCGCCGCCGAAGGCCACAACGCCGTCATGGCCGCCCGCGCGGTAAGCCTTGACGCCCGCGGCCATGTTCACCTCGGTCGGGTTGGGGTCCACATCGGCGAAGACGGCGCGGCCCAGCCCCGCCGCTTCCAGAAGGTCGAGCGTTGCGGCGGTGATCGGCAGCCCCGCCAGGCCCCGGTCCGTCACCAGAAGCGGCCGGGTGATGCCGCAGGCGGCGCAACAGTCCGCCAGTTCCTTGATGCGTCCCGCGCCGAAGCGGATCGCGGTGGGATAAGACCAGTTTGCGGTGGGTGTCATGGCTCAGGCCTTCTTGAGATGGTAGGATTTGGGACGGGTGAGGTTGTGATAGCCGATCACCGAAAGCCCGCCGCCGCGCCCGGTCTGCTTGCAGCCGGTCCAGCACAGCGCCGGGTCCAGGTAATCGGCGCGGTTCATGAAGACGGTGCCGGTCTCGATTCGGTCGCCGACACGTTCCGCCCGGTCGATGTCGCGGGTCCAGAGCGCGGCGGTCAGTCCGAAATCGCTGTCGTTCATCAGCGCCACGGCCTCGTCGTCGTCGCGCACCTTCATGATGCCCACGACCGGGCCGAAACTTTCCTCGCGCATCACCCGCATGGAATGGTCCACATCCACGAGGATCTGCGGCATCAGGTAGGCGCCTCCATCTTCCTGCGGGAAGCGTTTCGGGTCGATCAGCGCCCGTGCGCCCGCGGCCAGCGCCTCGGCAGTCTGGGCGCGCACAAGATCGGCGAAGCGCGCCTGCGCCATCGGGCCCAGTGTGGTTTCCTGCTCCAGCGGGTTGCCCAGCCGGTAGCCCTCGACGATGGAGACGGCCTTGTCGAGAAAGGCGTCGTAGAGCGGTTCGGCCACGTAGATGCGCTCGATCCCGCAGCAGCATTGCCCGGAATTGAACATCGCCCCGTCGATCAGCGTCTCGGCCGCGGCTTCCACATCCGCGTCGTCCATGACATAGCCCGGATCCTTGCCGCCCAGTTCCAGCCCCAGCCCGGTGAAACTGCCCGCCGCCGCGCGCTCGATTGCCTGGCCGCCCGCGACCGAGCCGGTGAAGTTGACGAAATCGAAGGCGCCCGCACCGATCAGGGCGGATGTGGTGTCGTGGCTCAGAAAGACGTTCTGGAACACGTCCTCGGGTACGCCCACCGCGTGGAAGGCCGCGGCCATCCGCTCGCCCACCAAGGGCGTCTGGCTGGCATGTTTCAGCACCACCGCATTCCCGGCGATCAAAGCCGGCGCCACGGTGTTGATCGCCGTCATGTACGGGTAGTTCCAGGGCGCCACGACCAGCACGACGCCTTGCGGCACGCGGCGGATATAGCGGCGGAACCGTGCATCGTCGGCGATCCGGATCGGGGCCAGCGCGTCGGCGGCGATATCGGCCATGTGCAGCGCGCGTTCCTCGAAGCCGCCGAACTCGCCGCCATAGCGCACCGGGCGGCCCATCTGCCAGGCCAGTTCCGGCACGATCTCGTCATTCATCGCGCCCACGCGCGCCACCCCTGCGCGTACCAGTGCCACCCGTTCATCCAGCGGGCGTGCGGCCCAGCCCGCCTGCGCGGCGCGGGCACGGGCGGCGGCGGTCCCGCCCTCGGCGTCCGAGTGCACCGGGCGCTCGGCATAGACCGAGCCGTCGATTGGGGAGATGCAGCGGATGGATGCGGTCATGGTTCAAGCCCTCTCGAACCCGCGGGCGATCTCGAAATCGGTCACCACGCGGTCATGTTCTTCCTGTTCCCAGCGCGCGGCATGGGCGTAGTGCTCCACCACTTCGTCGCCCATTGCAGCGCGCAGCATGGCGGACCCGTCGAAGGCTGCGGTGGCGTCGCGCAGGGTGGCCGGGATTTCCGGCACGTCTCCGGCCTCGTAGACATCGCCGCTGATCGGCGGGGCAAGCGTCAACCCCTCTTCCACGCCCGCGAGTCCGGCGGCAAGCTGACCGGCCAGCGCCAGATAGGGATTGAGGTCGGAGCCGCCGATCCGGCATTCGGTGCGCACCGCCTTGGTCCCCTCGCCGCAGAGCCGGAAACCCGCGGTGCGGTTGTCCACCGACCAGCCGGTCTTGGTGGGCGCGAAGGTGCCTTTCTGGAACCGCTTGTAGCTGTTGACATAGGGCGCCAGGAAAAGCGTCGTGTCCGGCGCATAACGGATCAGCCCGGCCAGGTAGCCCTGCATCATTGCGGACATGCCATGCGGGCCGTCGGGGTCGTGGAAGGCGGGCTCACCGGCCTCGGTCCAGAGCGACTGGTGCACATGCGAGGAACTGCCGACCCGGTCGTGATGCCATTTCGGCATGAAGGTCACGGCGCGCCCCTGGCTCCAGGCGATTTCCTTGGTGGCGTGTTTGGCGATGGCGTGATGGTCGGCGCAGTCGAGCGCGGGGGCGTAGCGGATGTTGAGTTCCTCCTGTCCGGCCTCGGCCTCGCCCTTGGAGTTTTCCACCGGGATGCCCGCGGCATGGAGGTGATTGCGTAGCGGGCGCATCACCGCTTCCTCCTTGGTGGTCTGGAGGATGTGGTAATCCTCGTTATAGCCCGAGATCGGCGTGAGATTGCGGAAGCCCGATTTGCGGATCTCGTCAAAACTGTGCTCGAAGATGAAAAATTCCAGCTCTGTGGCCATCATCGGCACGAGGCCCGTCGCCTGCGCCCGCGCGATCTGGCGTTTCAGGATCGCGCGCGGCGAATGGGCGATTTCCTCATGCCCGTGATGGTCCAGCACGTCGCAGAGCACCATCGCCGTGCCTTCCAGCCAGGGCACCGGCCGCAGGGTGGATAGGTCGGGCCGCATCATGTAGTCGCCATAGCCCGCGCGCCAGCTTGTTGCGGCGAAGCCCTCGACGGTGAACATCTCCAGGTCGGTGGCCAGCAGATAGTTGCAGCAATGCGTCTCCTCCCAGGAATGATCGAGGAAGTTGCGCACGTGGAAGCGCTTGCCCATCAGGCGGCCCTGCATGTCCACCATGCAGCTCAGAACGGTGTCGATCTCGCCCGCATCGGCGGCGGCGCGGAGCGCCTCCAGTGTCAGGGTGCCCGGCATGATGCCTCTCTTTTCGGTTCGGGGTTACGTCTGCGGGACCGCCCGGCGCGCGGGCGGCCCCCATGGTGTCCGGGTCGGTCTCAACCGTAGCGATAGGGACGGCCCGCGTCGCGCATCACGGCGTTGTAGTCCTTGATGATCTTGACCACCTTGGCCCGCGTTTCGGACCCGTCGGCGATCTCGTCCCAGAACTCCTTGGCCGCTTCCTCGACCTGCGCCCATTCGGCGTCGGGGATCGAGGTGAGCTTCATCTTCGGCCCGTTCACCCGCAGGTCGGCCTCGCCGCCCCAGTACCACCACTGACGGTAGTAGTGCGAGCTGTCGAAGGTCACTTTCAGCAGCTCCTTGAGGTTGTCGGGCAGTTCGCTCCAACGGTCCATGTTGGAGAAGAAATGCCCGATCCAGGCGCCGGAGATGTTGTTGGTCAGGAAATAGTCGGTCACGTCGGCCCAGCCCACGGTGTAGTCTTCCGTGATGCCCGACCAGGCGATGCCGTCAAGCTCGCCCGTCTGCACCGCGACCTCGATATCCTCCCACGGCAGGGTCACCGGCACCACGCCGAAGCGCGACAGGAACCGGCCCGCCGTGGGGAAGGTGAAGACGCGCTTGCCCTTCAGATCCGCCAGACTGTTGATTGGGTCCTTGGTGGCAAAATGGCAGGGATCCCAGGAGCCCGCCGAGATGTGCTTGACCCCGACCTTGGCGTATTCCTCTTCCCAGATCTTGCCCAGTCCGTACTGGTTGAAGAGCACCGGCACGTCGAGCGAGTAGCGCAGCGCGAAGGGAAAATAGCCGCCGAAGACGCGCACATCGGTGGGCGAGGCCATGCTGTCGTCATCCGACTGCACCGCGTCGATGGTGCCTTTTTGCATGGCCCGGAACAGCTCGCCTGTGGGCACGAGCTGGTCGGCGAAGAAAAGCTCGATCTCCATCTGGTCGCCGGCGATCTTGTTGAAGCTGTCGATCGCGGGCTTGATGACGTGCTCGGCCAGCGCGGGGCCGGCATAGGTCTGCATCCGCCAGCGGATCTTCGACTGCGCGATGGCCGGCGTGGCCAGTGCGGCAGGCCCCGCCATCGCGGCGGTGGTCAGGAACTTGCGTCTTGTGGTCATCGTCTCTCTCCTTGTCGGTTTCAGGGTTTGCACGTCTCTTGCGGACGCTTGGGGTTACTTTCCGTAGACATATTCCGGCAGCCAGAGCGCGATCTGCGGAAAAGCCATCAGCAACGCCAGGGCCGCGGCCATCACCAGCACGAAAGGCAGGATCGAGCCATAGATGTCGCGGATCGAGATCTCGGGCGGGGCCATCGCGCGCATGAGGAAGAGGTTGTATCCGAAGGGCGGCGTCATATAGGCGATCTGCGTCGTCACGGTATAGAGCACACCATACCAGATCAGGTCGAAGCCCAGCGCGCCCACCAGCGGTACGTAGAGCGGCGCCACGATCACCAGCATTGCGGTATCGTCCAGGAAGGTGCCCATGACGATGAAGCTGATCTGCATCAGGATCAGGATGCCCCAGGGGCCGAGTCCCAGCTTCTCGGTGAAGAGCCCCTCGATGGCATTGACCGCGCCCAGGCCGTCGAAGACCGCGCCAAAGCCCAGCGCAGCCAGGATGATCCACATGAACATGCAGGAGATCGCCAGCGTCTGGCGGATGCTCTTCTGGAAGACGTGCCGCGTCATCCGGCGCTTCAGAACCGCCGCCATGAAAGCGGTCATCGCCCCGATGGCGGAGCTTTCCACCAGCGAGGTCCAGCCGTTGACGAAAGGCACCATCATCGCCGCGAAGATCACCAGCGGCAGCGCCCCGGCGCGCAGCAGGCGCAGCTTCTCGCGCATCGGAACGTCGCGCTCCTCCTCCGGCAGGGCGGGGCCCAGATGCGGCTGAAAGTGGCAGCGGATCGCGATATAGAGGACGAACATCGCCGCCATCATCAGCCCTGGCACCACGCCCGCCAGCCAGAGCTGGCCCACCGGCTGGCGCGCGATCATCGCATAGAGCACCAGAACCACCGAGGGCGGCACCAGGATCCCCAGCGAGGATCCCGCCTGGATCACCCCGGTCACCATCCGCTTGTCATATTTCCGGCTCAGCAGCTCCGGCAGCGCGATGGTGGCGCCGATCGCCATGCCCGCCACGCTCAGCCCGTTCATGGCGGAGATCAGCACCATCAGCCCGATCGTTCCGATGGCCAGCCCGCCGTTGATCGGACCCATCCAGACATGGAACATCTTGTAGAGATCGTCGGCGATCTTGCTCTCGCTCAGGACATAGCCCATGAAGATGAACATCGGCAGGGTCAGAAGCGGATACCATTTCATCAGTTTCATCGCCGCCGAGAAGGTGATGTCGGACCCGCCCGTGCCCCAGAGCAGGATCGCCGCCGCCGCAGCGACACCGCCGATCGCGCCGAAGACACGCTGCCCGGTCAGCAGCATCAGCATCATCGAGCTGAACATGAGGATGGCGATCATCTCGTAGGACATCAGATATCTTCCCCCCGGATCCGCGCGATGTCCTTGAACAGCTCGGAAATTGCCTGAAGCACCATCAGGAAGAGCCCGATGCACATCACTATCTTGATCGGCCAGATCAGCGGTCGCCAGGCGGTCGGGCTGCGCTCCAGAAAGCCCAACATGTCGCCCGCGGCCTCGAAATCGAGGCTCAGCGTGGCCAGCGTCAGGTCGCGGAAGTAGACCATCGGCTCGCTGCCGAAATAGCCCAGCGAATACGCGGTGGAGCCCAGCCCGCCGTAGAGCGTGACGCTGAGATAGAAGATCAGCACCAGCACCGTCACCGCATCCACCTTGGCTTTCGTGCGCGCGCTCCACTCGCTGTAGAAGAGGTCCATCCGCACGTTGGAGCCAAGCTGGATCGCGTAAGGTCCGCCGAGGATGAAATATGCCACCATCGCGAACTGCGCGACTTCCAGCGTCCAGAGCGACGGCACGAAGAAGGTCTTGGAGATCGACGACCAGAGCAGCACGCCGATCATGAAGAAGATGCCGTACATCACGATCCGGCCAAGCCGGTAGTTCACCGCATCCACCACGCGGATATAGGCGCGCACGAAGCCGGTCATGCGGTGGCTTCCGTCCGTGGCGGCACGTCCAGCGCCGCCATCGCCGCACCCAGCAACCGCGCCAGCATCGCGGCCATGTCCGCCTGCGCACCAGGATCGGCGATCAGGTCGCTGCGTATCTCCAGCATCACGTTCATCAGGCCGTTCTCCACTGCGTGGCGGAGCAGCGTGTGGGTCACGCCATCCGCGGGCCCATAGGGCGCATTACGTTCGACGGCGAGCCCGGTGAAATCGGCCGCGCGGTCGAGAATCGCATTGGCCAGCCGGGCGTCGCTGTCATGCAGGATACCCAGTTCGACGCTGCGTGACTTCCCTTTGTAGACCGGCGTGAAACTGTGGACGGTGATCAGCACCGGCGGGGCAGGGCGCGCGGCGACAAGCGCCGCCAGCCGCGCCTCGAAGGGGCGGTAGAAACGGTCGATACGGTCCTGCCGCGTGGCCGCGTCGAGGCCCGCATTGCCGGGGATGTCGTGGATCTCGCTGCGCGCGGGAATGGCGTCGGGGGCCTGTGGCGGGCGGTTGCAGTCATAGACCAGGCGCGAGACGCGGCTTGCCAAAAGCTGCGCGTCGAGCGCGTCGCTCAGCCGCTCCGCCACGCCCAGCGCGCCCGGATCCCAGGCGATGTGGCTTGCGCGCGCGGCCGCGTCGAGCCCGAGCCCGTCGAATTCCGCCGGGACGTGGTTGCTGGCATGTTCGCAAACCAGGAGCGCGTGCCCGGACCCGCCGGGGTTCACCAGCCGCCCGCCGCCGGGCGCATCCACGCCATAATCCTGTTCGCGCAACTCGGCTGCCACGCCCGAATCCCCCAGCCTGTCCCGGTCTTTGTGAAATCTTCTTCACGTATGCGGGCCCTGTCAATAATTTCTCTGAAAAATTATCTTCACCTCATGCGCGCATGTCGATATGTTTTCAGCCGGGAGGAGGCCACATGTCCAGCAACACCATTGCCGACCGGCTTCAGGCGCGTTTCGACACGCTTACGCGGGCCGAGAGGCAATTGGCCGACGCGATCCTGGAAAACTATCCGGTCTCGGCGCTTGGCACGATCACCACCGTGGCGCAGACCGCGGATGTCTCCACCCCCACGGTGGCCCGGCTGGTCCAGAAACTGGGTTTCAAGGGCTTCCCGGAGTTCCAGGCCGAGATCCGGCAAGAGCTGGAGGCGCGTATCTCCAGCCCGATCGCCAAGCACGACACCTGGGCGGAACACGCCCCCGAGGGCCATATCCTCAACCGTTTCACCGAGGCGGTGATCGGCAATATCAGCCAGACGCTGGCGCAGATCGACGTGGAGACCTTCGAGCGCGGCTGCGCGGCACTGGCCGATCCCGACCGGGCGGTCTTCGTCGTGGGCGGGCGCATCACCCGCGCGCTAGCCGATTATTTCTTCCTGCACATGCAGGTGATCCGCCCGCGCGTGACCCATATCCAGTCGATCTCCAACGCCTGGCCGCATTACCTGCTGGAGGTGGCCGAGGGCGACGTGGTGGTGATCTTCGACATCCGCCGATACGAGAACAGCACGCTGAAACTGGCGGAGATGGCGGCGGAGAAGGGCGCGAAGATCATCCTCTTCACCGATCAGTGGCGCTCGCCCGTGCACAAATACGCGGACGTGTGTTTCTGCTGCCGGATCGGGGTGCCCTCGGCCTGGGATTCCTCGGTGGTGAGCCTGCTGCTGCTGGAATCGGTGATAGCGGATGTGCAGGAACGCAACTGGCCGGTGACGCGCGGCCGGATGGACGCGCTGGAAGAGATGTTCGACCGGACCCGGTTCTTCCGCAAGTTCACCTGATCCGGGCATTGGTGCGCGCGGCGCGGGCAGGCGCCTCCGGCGGGGATACTTGAAGCAAGGAGAAAGCCCGTCAGGCGGTGTTGCGGACCGAAAGTTCCACCGCGTGCAGGAAGCTCTTCGCCGAGGAGGAGGCCGAGAGCAGCAGGAAGGCGTCGGACCCGGTGCGGATCACGAAAGCGCCCATATGCTCCATCACCGTGCGTGCGGCGGCGCCTTCGGCGAAGGCGTCGGGATGAAGATCGAGCGGGCAGAGCCGTTCGAGCGCTCCGCGCACGCCGGGGCCGGAGATCTCCAGCGCCGCCCAGACGCCGGTCTGGTCGGTGCAATAGCCCGCCTGCCCGAGCGCGGCGGCGACGCCGGCTTCGGCATCGGGGGCGTCATGTGTGAAGAGGAGGAACATCTGGTCCGGGCCGCTCCACACGAGCCGGGCCTTGCCGTCCTTCGAGAGGATCGAGGCGCCGGGGGCGGGCGTGCCCGTGCCATAGGCCGCCTTGACGGCCGCCTCCAGCGCGGTCTCGCCGCCTGCGGGTGTGGCGACCGCGACGATGGCCAGTTCGGACGCCTCGGCCAGGCGGGTGCCCGCGAAATCCTGCGCGTAGCCGTCCAGCGGCGGGGTCGGGGTAAGGGTGAGGTCAGGCACGCAAACGCTCTCCTTCCGGGTCGATGAAATGGGCCGAGACGATTTCCACCTCGGTGTCCTTGCCGCGCACCGGGTCGTAGGCGCGGATGATGTCGCCCATGCGCGCATCGCCGCGCCTGACGAAGCCGAGGCCGATGGAATGGCCCAGCGAGGGCGAATAGGCGACCGAGGACATCCAGCCGAGATCGCTGGCCATGCTCGGGCTGGCATCGCCGCGCTCGATGAAATGGGCGCCGGCGTCGAGCTTGGCGCCGTGGTCGACCGGACGCAGCCCGACCAGCCGCAGCCCATCCTCGCGGCTGAGTTCCGCGCGTTCGGAGGCGGCGTTGCCGATGCAATCCTTCTTTCTGGAGATCATCCGTCCCATGCCGAGATGATGCGCCGAGGTCTGCCCGTTGAGCTCGTTGCCCGCGGCGTGGCCCTTCTCGATGCGCATGACCCCCAGCGCCTCGGTGCCGTAGGGGATGGCGCCGAATTCCTCGCCTGCCGCCATCAGCGCGCGGATCATCGCGTCGCCATAACGCGCGGGCACCGCGATCTCGTAGGCCAGCTCGCCCGAGAACGAGATCCGGAATAGCCGCGCCGGCGTGCCGCCGCAGACCGTGACCTCGGCGCAGGCCATGAACGGGAATGCGTCTTTCGAGATGTCATGCGCCGCATCCACCACCTTGCGCAGCAGGTTGCGCGAATTGGGTCCGGCCACGGCGAATTGCGCCCAGCCGTCGGTGGTGGAGATCAGGTGCACGTCGAGATCGGGCCAGAGGCACTGGCGCGCGAATTCCATGTTGCGGAACACCGTGACCGCGTTGGCGGTGGTGGTGGTCATGACGTAATGGTTTTCGCCCAGCCGTGCGGTGGTGCCGTCGTCATAGGCGATGCCGTCCTCGCGCAGCATCAGCCCGTAGCGCACCCGCCCCACGGACAGCTTGGCGAAGCCGTTGACATAGAGCCGGTTCAGGAACTCCGCCGCGTCGCGGCCCTTGATGTCGATCTTGCCCAGCGTGGTCACGTCGCAGATGCCGACCGAGTTGCGTGTCATCTCGACCTCGCGGTCGACGCTGTCGCGCCAGCCAGTCTCGCCGGGGCGCGCGAACCATTGCGCGCGCAGCCACATGCCGACCTCGACGAAGGTCGCGCCCTGTTCCGTGGCCCATTTGTGGCTGGGGGTCAGGCGGTAGGGGCGGAAGTCGCGGCCGCGGGCGCGGCCTGCGAAGGCCCCGATGGGCACCGGAGTATAGGGCGGCCGGAAGATCGTGGTTCCGGTCTCGGGGATCGACCTGCCGGCGGCCTGCGCCAGGATCGCCAGGCCCAGCACATTGGCCGTCTTGCCCTGGTCGGTGGCCATGCCCAGCGTGGTGTAGCGCTTGAGATGCTCGACGGAACGGAAGCCCTCGGCATGGGACTGTTTCACGTCCTTGGCGGTGACGTCGTTCTGCAGATCCACCCAGGCGCGTTTTCGGCTGGCGGCGACATGCCAGAAGGGCGTGATCCCGGCGGCCTCGTCCTCGGCCTTCGGGGCGGGTTCGCGCGATGCGGTGAAGCCCAGATCCTCGAGCGCGGTATTCGCCGTCTCCCGGCCCTCGCGCAGCGCCGCGGCGAGCGTCAGCGCGCCACCGGCCGCCCCCGCAACGGTCATGCCGGGAGGCAAGGCGCCACCGGGCACGAAGGCCGCGATGTCGTCGCGCCAGGTTGGCCGCCCGCGCTGGTGGCAGGTCAGGTGGACATTGGGGTTCCAGCCGCCCGAGACCGCCAGGCAATCGGCCTCGATCCGGTCGCCGTTTTGCAGCGTGATCCGGTTCAGCCCCTTGCGCCCGGCAGTGTCGACGATCGCGCCGCCGGTCTCGACACGGGCGCCGTCGAGGCTCATCGTCACATCGCCGCGGCTGTCCACCACGGCGGCGACATCGACGCCGGCGGCGCGCAGGTCGGTGGCGGTGCGCCAGCCGTCGTCGTTGTTGGTGAAGACCGCGACGCGCTTGCCCGGCGCGACGCCCCAGCGGTTGACATAGGCCCGCACGGCGCCCGCCAGCATCACGCCGGGGCGGTCGTTGTTGCCAAAGGCGATGCCGCGCTCCGTGGCCCCCGCGCAGAGCACCGCGCGGTGCGCGTAGATGCGCCAAAGCACCTGCCGCGGCTTGCCGCCGGAAGCGGGCAGGTGGTCGGTCATCCGCTCCAGCGCGCCGTAGATGCCGTGGTCGTAGGCGCCATAGACGGTGGTGCGGCTCAGGACGCGCACATTGTCCATCGCCGCCAGTTCGGCAAGCGCGGTGCGGGCCCAGTCATGACCGGGTGCGCCGTCGATCTCCAGCGTTTCGGCGTTGAGCCGGCCGCCCGGGCGGAAATCCTCGTCCGCCAGGATCACCCGTGCACCCGCCCGCCCGCCCGCGACCGCGGCCGAGAGTCCCGCCGGGCCCGCGCCGATCACCAGGAGATCGCAATGCAGGTAGCCGTGGTCGTAGCGGTCTGGATCGGGTTCCATCGAGAGCCGCCCCAGCCCGGCAGAGGACCGGATCGCGGGCTCGTAAAGCTTTTCCCAGAAGGATTTCGGCCACATGAAGGTCTTGTAGTAGAAGCCCGCCCCAAGGAAGGGTGCCAGAAGGTCGGTCGCAGCCAACAGGTCGTATTCCAGCGGGCCGCGATGGTTCTGGCTGGTCGCTTCGAGACCGTCGAAAAGTTCGGCCACAGTGGCGCGGGTGTTGGGCTCCTGCGCGGCCCCGCGGCGCAACTGGACCAGCGCGTTCGGCTCTTCCGATCCGGCAGAGAATATTCCGCGCGGACGGTGATACTTGAAGCTGCGCCCCACGAGCTGCTGGCCATTGGCCAGCAGCGCCGAGGCAAGCGTATCGCCGGGATGGCCCTGCATGGCGCGCCCGTTGAAAGTGAAGCTCAGGCTCCGGCTGCGGTCGATCAGCCTGCCCCCGATCCGGTTGGTCTGGGTCATCGGCTGCGCCCCCGTTCCCGCGCGACGTCCCGCGCCAGTTCCACCTTCGTGATCTCGTGGGTCAGCGTGTTGCGCGTGACCACCAGCCAGGACCGATCGCCCTGTTCGTGGAACCACAGTTCCCGGTGTTCCCCCGCGGGGTTGTCCCGCAGGTAGAGATAGTCGTGAAACGCCTCCGCGGCGTCTTCGGCCTGCCAGTCGGGCCGGTCGATCAGTGTGACGTCGCCCTTGTAGACGAACTCCGCCGCGTCGCGCGGACCCAGAAGGGGATGGTGGATGATCATGCGCGCACTCCCCTCAATGCAGGTTCGGTTGGGCGCCCTGGCCCTTCTCGTCGATCATCGCGCCACGCGCGAACCGGTCGAGCCGGAACTGCGTGGCGACCTCGTGCGGCTGGTCGCGGGCGATCAGATGCGCGTAGCAATAGCCGCTGGCCGGCGTGGCCTTGAAGCCGCCATAGCACCAGCCGCCGTTGAAATAGAGCCCGTCGATATGGGTCTTGTCGATGAAGGGCGAGCCGTCCATCGACATGTCCATGACGCCGCCCCACATGCGCAGGAGCCGCGCCCGGCCGATCATCGGCATGATCGCCATGCCGCCTTCGCAGACATCCTCGACCACCGGCAGCCCGCCGCGCTGGGCATAGGTGTTGTAGCCGTCGATATCGCCGCCGAAGACCAGCCCGCCTTTGTCGGACTGGCTGACATAGAAATGCCCGGCACCGAAGGTGATAACCCCCGGAATGACGGGTTTCAGTCCTTCCGAGACGAAGGCCTGCAAGACGTGGCTCTCGATCGGCAGGCGCATGCCCGCCTGCGCCATGACCCGGCCCGAGGAACCCGCCACGCAGACCGCGACCTTGCGCGCCCGGATCGCGCCGCGGCTGGTCTCGACGCCCGTACAGGTGCCATTCTCGATCTGAAAACCCGTGACCTCGCAATTCTGAATGATGTCCACGCCGCGCGCATCGGCGCCGCGTGCGTAGCCCCAGGCGACCGCGTCGTGGCGCACGGTGCCGCCGCGTGGCTGCCAGAGCGCGCCCTGGATCGGGAAGCGGGCATTCTCGAAATCCAGGAACGGGCACATCTTGCGAATACCCGCGGTGTCCAGAAGTTCCGAATCCGCGCCCGAGAGCCGCATCCCGTTGGCGCGGCGGGCGAAGGCGTCGCGCTGCGCGTCGCTGTGGATCAGGTTGAGGATGCCGCGCTGGCTGATCATGGCGTTGTAGTTTAAATCCTGCTCCAGCCCCTCCCAGAGCTTCAGCGACAGCTCGTAGAAGGGCTGGTTGCCCTCCAGCAGGTAGTTGGAGCGGATGATCGTGGTGTTGCGCCCGACATTGCCGCCGCCGATCCAGCCCTTCTCCAGCACTGCGACATTGGCGACGCCGAATTCCTTGGCCAGGTAATAGGCCGTGGCCAGCCCGTGTCCGCCGCCGCCGATGATGATCACGTCGTATTCCGGTTTGGGATCGGGCTCGCGCCAGACCGGCGCCCAGCCCTTGTTGCCGGTCAGCCCTTCCCAGAGGATTTTCAGCGCGGAGTATTTCATGTCAGCCATCCCGGATTGCTGTATCGCCAGAATGACGTGCGGCCATGCGCTCGACTTTCATAGAACGGATATATAGAGTCACAAAATGGACAATATTGGTTCAGCGACCCGGCCCATGCGCATAGGTGTGCTGCCGCTCGACGGTTTCGCGCTGATGTCCTATGCCAGCGTGGTGGAGCCGTTCCGGGCCGCCAATCTGCTCAGCCGCCGGACGCTCTACGAGATCGTCCATATCTCGCGCGGGGGCGAGGACGCGCGCAGTTCCGGCGCGGCGCGGATCCCTGCCGATGCGCGCGTGGGCGAGGCGCTGGCGCTCGATCTGCTCTTCGTGGTGGCCGGGGGCGATCCGGTGGCCTTCGATGATGCCGCGGCGCTGGCCTGGCTGGGCCGGATGGCGCGGCGCGGTGTGCGCATGGGCGGCGTGTCCGGAGGGCCGGTCATTCTGGCGCGCGCCGGGTTGATGGAGGGGCGCCGGATGACGGTTCACTGGGAACATGCCGAGGCGCTGGCCGAAATATCGCCTGGGCTTGCCATCGAGCGCAGCCTTTACGTGATCGACCGCGACCGCGTGACCTGCGCAGGCGGCACCGCGCCGATGGACCTGATGCATGCACTGATCGCCGAACGCCACGGCACCGTATTCGCGCAACTCGTCAGCGACTGGTTCCTGCACACCGATATCCGCCCCTCCGGCGGGCCACAGCGCGGCGGTCTGGTGGCGCGGGTCGGCACCACCTCGGCACCGGTTCTGCACGCGGTCGAGGCGATGGAAAGCCATGTGGCCGACCCGCTGAGCCTGGCGCAACTGGCGCGTGCGGCGGGGGTTTCGGCGCGGCAGCTCAATCGCCTCTTCGTGGCCCGCACGGGCAAGTCCGCCATGCGCTACTACCGCGAATTGCGGCTCGACAAGGCGCAGAATTTGCTCAGGAATTCGGCGCTCAGCTTGACCGAGATCGCGCTTGCCGCGGGGTTTTCAAGCTCCTCGCATTTCGCGCGGGCCTACGGCGCTCATTTCGGCGCGGCACCATCGCGGTTGAGGCAGTGACTTGGCAGCGCGCCGCCCGCGCCCTACCGTGACCGCGACTCAGTCCGCAAGTCCAAAGGAGGCGGCAATGCACATACTGGTTCTGCAACATGCGCGGGTCGAACACCCCGGCGTCTTCCGCGACTTTCTGGCCGAGGATGGCCATAGCTGGACTGCGGTCGAGCTGGACGAGGGCGAAACGCCGCCGCCGCTCGACGGGTTCGACGCGCTCTGGGTCATGGGCGGGCCGATGGATGTCTGGGACGAGGACGAGCATCCCTGGCTTGCCGAAGAGAAGGCGCTGATCCGCGACGCGGTGGAGGGCCGCGGCATACCTTATCTGGGGCTTTGCCTGGGCCATCAGCTACTGGCCGAGGCGTTGGGCGGAACGGTCGGCAAGGCAGCCACGCCGGAGATCGGCGTGATGGAGGTGCAACTGACCGAGGCCGGCGCCTCGGGCGTGCTCTTCGACGGGCTGCCGGAGCGGTTCAATTGCCTGCAATGGCACGGGGCGGAGGTGTCGCAGATGCCCGCCGGCGCGCAATGCCTGGCGACCTCGCCGGCTTGCGCGGTGCAGGCGATGAAATGGGGCACCCGCGCCGCGTCGGCGCAGTTCCATGTCGAGACCGAGGCCGACACGGTCGCCAACTGGGCGGCGATCCCGGCCTATGCGGCGGCACTGGAAGGCGCGCTGGGCGCGGACGGCGCGGCGCGGCTGCAGGCGGATGTGGAGGCGGAAATGGACCGGTTCAACGAAATGGCCGAGCGGCTCTACATCAACTGGATGCAGATGACCGCGCAGGCCGGCGCCTGACGCTCAGGTCTCGGCCGCGCGGGTCAGCGACAGGCGCGCGGTCTCGAGATGTTCCTTCATCATGTTGGCTGCGCGTTCGGGCTCGCGTGTGCGGATCGCATTCAGGATCTGGCGGTGCTGGACGTTGTATTGTGCGATGATCTTCTCATCGAGCGTCAGGTGACGCATCCTTGTCCACTCGTCCTGATTTCGCACCGTGTTGATCTGCCCGATGATCCACATCAGCAGCCGGTTGCCGGTGGAATCCGCGAGCGCCTTGTGAAAGGCGGTGTCGGCCTCCGAGAAGGCCGAGGGGTCGTCGAGGCAGTTCTCCATCTGCGCGCAGAGCGATTCGAGCCGGTCGAAATCTCCGCGCCGCCCATGCAGCACCGCGAGCCGGCAGATATGCGGCTCCAGCGCGAATCTGGTGTCGATCAGTTCCAGCGGATTCGCCTGCTCCACGGCCGACGCCGCGGGCTCCGACTGACGGTGAATCACATAGGTTCCGCTACCCGGACGGATCTCGACGTAACCTTCCTGCTCCAGCCGGTTAAGCGCCTCCCGCACCGTGCCGCGCGCCACGCCATAGGTGTCCGCCAGCTGTCGCTCGGCCGGCAGCCGGTCGTGTAACTTCCAGTTTTCCTTGGAAATTTCGCGCCGCATGAGTGCTGCGATGTCTGGTGCTCCGAGTTTTCTTGTCATTTTTCCATCCATGGTCACACCACCCTTGCTAATCCAAACTTATACCAATTTTGGACGATTTCCAGATAATTCGTCTCTTTTGGTCCAAAAGAGGTTGATTTTTGGATCGGTCTCGGCACTATCCAGAAGAACAGCGACGACAGCGGGGCCGGATTGGCACGGCCCGCATCCACGCCAGGGAGCAGGCAATGACCAGTCCTCAGCAGGAACCCGGCAAGATCGCAGAGCCCGGCAAGGGGCTCTGGCCTGTCGGCGGTGTCGTGAATTTCCTGGCGCAGGGGTATGCCTCTGATCCTCGTATTGCGCGCGCCGCGTGCGCGCCCAGTTCCGTCGTTACCTTCCAAATGCGGTTCCCCGCGGCGCCGTCGGCGCGGGGGGCCTCTATTACCACCATCCGCGAAGTCAAGAAACCTTGCACTTTCCGCCGCCCGGCGCCGTGGCCGGTCGGCCAACGTTAGCTGGCTGCCCCCGCGCGGGGCTGACCCAACCAGCCGGTGGCCGGGCCACCCCCGGAGCCGGCGCAAACAGAAGTAAGCATCAGGGAGATTGAAACAGTGGCTGAAACCGACCTTGAGAGATTTGTAGAGGCGCCGGGCCGCGCCGAGAAAGTCAAGGAAGTGCGCAAGATGATCGACCAGATGGGGATCGAGTATCTCTATCTGCAATTCGTGTCGGTCACGGGCAAGATCATGGGCAAGGGTATCCCGGCCGACCATTGGGAGCAGGTTGCCATGAAGGGCTTCCAGCTCGTCTACGGGGCCACGATGAACCTGTTCACCAACCGCGCCGGCGACTATCTGGGCTACGGCCCGGAAGCTGCCGAACTGGTCGGCATCCCGGAGCCCGAAACATTCATGCAGTTGCCTTGGGCGCCCGAGATCGGCCGCTTCTACTGCACGCTCTTCCGCAACCGGGAGGAAAAGGAGAATCCGGGCGGCTACCTGACCGCGGATTGCCGCGGCAACCTGCGCCGCCTGCACGAGGAGTTCACCAAGAAGCACGGCACCAAGCTCAGGATCGGGACCGAGCCCGAGATGATGTGGCTGAAATTCGACGAGAACGGCAAGCCCAGGGACGGCTACTCCAAGCCCTATTGCTACCACATCGACCAGTTCGAGAGCCTGCGGCCGGTGTCGCTTCAGGTGATCCGCTATGCGCGCAAGATGGGCCTCGACATGATCCAGGGCGATCACGAGGACGCACCGGGCCAGCTCGAGTTGAACTGGATGTTCGACGATGTGCTGCGCAATGCCGACCGTCTGACGACCTACCGCCAGATCTGCGCGCAGGTGGCGCGCGAGAACGGCATCTTCGCCTGCTTCATGACCAAGCCCTTCATGGGCGTGTCGGCTTCGGGCTGCCACCACAACATGAGCCTCTGGCACGGCGGCGAGGACAAGTTCGTCAAATGCGGCAATGACCCCGACAGCTTGCCGGGCATGGCCGACAACTACATGTATGTGAAAGGTGGCGAGAACACTTTCATGCCCGATACCGACGACCCGCAGATGCCGGGCAAGGAGGGGCTGAAGGCGATCGGTGGCGTGGTGACACACCTTCAGGCGCTCACGGCGATCGGTTGTTCGACAGTGAACTCCTACCGCCGGCTGTGGGATACGGGCTTCTGGGCGCCGGTCTTCAGCGACTGGGGCTTCCAGAACCGCACCACGGGCCTGCGCGTCTCGGCGCCGGGGCGGTTCGAATACCGCTCGGTCGACTCGATGGTGAACCCGTATCTGATGGGCTCCACACTTCTCGCCGTGATGGATGACGGGCTGGAGAACAGTCTCGATCCGGGCAAGCCGGAGGAGCGCAACATCTACGCGGCGATGGCCGAGGGCAAGGAGGTCAAGAAACTTCCGATGTCGCTTGGCGAGGCGCTTGAGCATTTGCGCAACAACGAGGTCGTCAAGCGGGGCATGCCGGGCGAGATGTATCGTCTCTACGACGAATACAAGCAGGACGAATGGGCCCGCTTCATGGCCACCGTCACCGATTGGGACAAGGACAGCTACATGGAATGTCTGCCCTGAGGCATTCCAGACCCGGCGGCGGGTGGGAACGCCCGCCGCCACCTATCAACGCAAACTTCGGGAGGCGCATGTAAATGTGCGGAATTGCAGGACTGATCCACAAGGGCAAGAGCTCGAATGTCGGGGCCGAAATGACCTCGATGCTCCAGGCCCTCAAGCACCGGGGGCCCGACAGCACCGGATATGCCGTCTATGGCGAGCCCACGGAAGGCGATTACGTGATGCGCCTGAAGGTCGCCGAGGCCGAGGACATGGGCCGCGGCCGCGGCATCCACAAGGTGATCACCGACCGGATTTCGGCGGTCGAGGATATCCTCTCCGAATTCGGAGCCCAGGTTAAATCGCGCGACAGCGTCACCGAATACGCGCTGCGCTACGTGCTGACCCATGACGGTGAAACCGCCGACATGGCCAAGAATATCGAGGAAATCGAGGGCGTCGAGATCCTGTCGCTCGGCAACGGGCTGGAGTTGATCAAGGATCTGGGTGACGCCAGCGTGGTGGCCGCGCAATACGGGCTCAACGACTTCAAGGGCACGCATGGCATCGGCCACACCCGGATGGCCACCGAGTCCGATGTCGATATCCGCTCCGCTCACCCGTACTGGGCTTTCCCCTACAACGACGTGAGTGTGGTCCATAACGGCCAGATCACGAATTACTGGATCATGCGCCGCGAGATGGAGCGCAAGGGTCACCGGTTCATGTCGAATTGCGACAGCGAATTGCTGGCCGTCTACACCGCCCACAACCTGGCCAACGGCGTCTCGCTGGAAGACAGCCTGCGCCGCTCGATCGAGGAGATCGACGGCGTCTTCACCTATCTGGTGGCGACCAAGGATCAGCTCGGCATGGCCAAGGACACGATGGCGGCGAAACCGCTGGTTCTCTACGAGAGCGACGACCTGATCGCGATGGCCTCCGAGGAGGTCGCGATCCGGGCGATACTGCCCCAGGAAATCGACACAACCGATCCCTATGACGAGGAGGTCCGGGTATGGCAAGCGTGAGTGACGCAGAACTCAAGGAAATGACCCAGGACGAGCGCGCCCGCGCGCTGGGCATGACCACCGAACAGCTTACGGGCCAGTCGATGTATATCGAGTTCGACCCGGACGCGACCGACCGGTTCACCTATCCCTGGGCGCCCGAGGTCGATTTCAACAAGCGCACCGAGATCGACACCGACACGATGACCTCGACCGAGGTGAACTCGAAGATCCGCGCGCTGATGGCCGAGGGCTATGGCACGATCGTGCTGAAGAACCCGCGCGGCAAGCACAGCCTGGGTGTGGGCATCCTGTCCCGGCTCAACCTGATCATCGAAGGCTCGACGGGCTATTTCGGCGTGGGCCTGATCGACGGACCGAATGTCCGCATCTCCGGCCGCGTCGGCTGGTCCTGCGCCGAGAACATGATGTCGGGCACGGTGATGATCGAGAAGAACGCGGGCTCCACCTTCGGGGCGGCGATGCGCGGCGGCGATCTGGTCTGCCGCGGCTCGGTCGGCTCGCGTACCGGCATCGACCAGAAGGGCGGCACGATCATCGTCGGCGGCGACACCGGCGCGCTCTCGGGCTTCATGATGCAGCGCGGGCGCATGGTCGTGTGCGGCAATGCCGGCAAGAACCTGGGCGACTCGATGTATGACGGCACGATCTACGTCGGCGGCGAGATCAAGTCGTTGGGCGTGGACGCGGTGACGGCGGAACTGACCGAGCTCGACAAGGCCTGGCTGACCCGCAAGCTGACGCAATACGGCCTGATGCCCGACAAGGGGGTGGATCACTTCACCAAGATCGTCGCGGGCAAGCAGCTCTGGAATTACGACAATCTCGAACCGAACGAGAAGAAACTCATTCTCTGATCGCCGCGGCCGCCCGCGCCGCGCGGCGGCCCGCCCGATCCGATCGGAAAGGAACAGATAAATGGCTGATGGCGACATGCCGACGAAAACCGCTCTCGCACGCGATGTGAACCGCATCGGCGACAGCTTCATCTTCCCCCCGCGGGTCATGGACGACATCCATATCAAGTCCGAGCTTGGCCGCTACCGGATGCGGGGTTTCTCGCTCTTCAAGAAAATCCCGCATTGGGACGATCTGACCTTCCTGCCGGGTACGCTTACGCGCTTCGTGATCGAAGGCTACCGCGAGAAATGCGAGACCCGCACCCTGATCGGGCCGCGCGCCAAGCGGCCGCTCGACCTGGACATTCCGGTCTACATCACCGGCATGAGCTTCGGCGCGCTCAGCTACGAGGCCAAGACGGCGCTGGCGCGTGGCGCGACGATGGCGGGCACCGCGACATGCTCGGGCGAGGGCGGCATGATCCCCGACGAGCGGCGCTACAGCTCGAAATGGTTCTACCAGTGCATTCAGTCGCGCTATGGCTTCAACCCCAACCACCTGGTGCTGGCCGACGGCTGCGAGTTCTTCATCGGCCAGGGCTGCAAGGTGGGTCTCGGCGGGCACCTGATGGGCCAGAAAGTGACCGACCAGGTGGCCGAGATGCGCAGCTTGCCCGCCGGTATCGACCAGCGCTCGCCCGCCCGTCACCCCGACTGGCTGGGCCCCGATGACCTGGCGCTGAAAATCCAGGAGATCCGCGAGGCGACCGACTGGCAGATCCCGATCCAGCTCAAGCTGGGGGCGAGCCGCGTGTATGACGATGTGCGCATGGCGGTCAAATGCGATCCCGACTCGATCTATATCGACGGGATGGAAGGCGGCACCGGCGCTGGCCCGCACCTGGCTACCGAAGATACCGGCGTGCCGGGGATCGCGGCCATCCGCCAGGCCCGCAAGGCCATCGACGATCTGGGCAAACGCGGCGAGATCAGCCTGGTCTACGCGGGGGGCATCCGCAACGGCGCCGACGTGGCCAAGGCGATCGCGCTGGGCGCGGACGCCATCGCGATCGGCCATTCGGCGATGATGGCGCTCAACTGCAACAAGGATATCCCCGAGTCGAACTACCCCGAGGAGATCGGCGCCGAGCCGGGCTATTGCTACCACTGCCACACCGGCCGCTGCCCGGTGGGCGTGGCCACGCAGGACCCGGTGCTGCGCAAGCGGCTGGACCCGGACGAGGCGGCAGAGCGCGTGTACAACTTCCTGCACACGCTTACCATCGAGGCGCAGCTCTTCGCCCGCGCCTGCGGCAAGACCCATCTCCACTCGCTGGAGCCCGAGGATCTGGCCGCGCTGACGATGGAAGCCTCCGCGATGGCCGGTGTTCCGCTCGCGGGCACCAATCACACCGTGGGCGTCGCGGATTATCATCATTTCTAAGAGGTGGACCGGCGCCCATCCTGCACCAATTTCGCAGGGCGGGTGAGACCCTCCATCCGAAAGGAGAAAGACAATGGCTGGACATCAGTACCGCGGCTCCGAAATCAAGGATGTCGACCAGTTCCTGAAGGACGCCGCCGGCCTGGAGACCGAGCGCGAGAAGGAGATCGGGCAGCATATCGGCTATCGCTACGATGTGAACCTGGTGCCCGACTACTCACGTATCACGCCCTTCCTCAAGCAATACATGGAAGTGATGGGCTGGGACGACCTCAACTGGCTGGAGGACGTTCACATGGGCTATGAGGAAGGCGCCCCGGCGGTCTTTGACCGCAACATCAACGGCTGGGTGCGGGTGCCCGACACGATTGACCTGCCCGACAACCAGCAGGATCGGGACATGATCGCGCGAGAGCTTCTGATCAAGTTCCAGATGTCGGACCGGCACCCTTTGGTGAACCTCAGGAAGGCCTATATGAAGTTCTGAGATCATGCCGCGCCCGCTCGATATCGCCTGCCTCCAGACCCGGCCACGACCCGATTTCCGGTCGGCCCTGGACGAAGCCCTGCCGCTGGCAGAAGCCGCGGTGCAGGCGGGCGCGGATTTCCTTTTCCTGCCGGAATATTGCGGCGGTCTGGCCAGCCGGGGCAGTGCGCTCGCCCCGCCCTTCGCGGCAGAGGCGGCGCATCCGGTTCTTGCCGAAATGCAGGCCTTCGCCGCCCGGCGCCAGGTCTGGATGATGCTGGGCTCGCTCGCCGTCGAAGGGCCGGCGGGGAAGATCGTCAACCGCGGCTATGTGCTGGACGATCAGGGCCGGGTCCGAAGCCGTTACGACAAGATCCACCTCTTTGACGTGAAGCTCTCGGAGCAGGAGATCTACCGCGAGAGTGCGACGGTCGCGCCGGGCGGGCAGGCGGTTCTGATCGACACGCCCTTCGGCCGCATCGGCCATACGATCTGCTATGACCTGCGCTTTCCGCAGCTTTTCCGCGACCTTGCGAAGGCCGGGGCCGAGATCATCTGCGTGCCTGCGGCCTTCACCCGGCGCACGGGCGAGGCGCATTGGCATGTGCTCAACCGGGCGCGGGCCATCGAGAACGGGGTTTTCATCGTCTCGCCCTGCGCGGTCGGCGAGGTGCCGGGCGGCGGGGAAACCTATGGCCACAGCCTCGTGGTCAGCCCCTGGGGCGAGGTCATCGCCGATGGCGGCACGCTGCCCGGCGTCGTTCAGGCAACGATCGACCTCGACCGCGTGGCCGCGACGCGCGCCCGCGTGCCCAGCCTGTCGCACGACCGTCCCTATACGCTCGCCACACCCGCAAACAGGAGCGTCGCATGACCACCGTCGCCGCCGCCCTCGGCAGCAGCTATTCCGACCACCCGCTGAGGGACATGTTCCTCAAATGGCAATGCCGGGTGCGCCAGATCGCCATGCGCGAGAATGACGGCCGGCCCGACGACGCGATCATGCCGGCGGTGCAACTGCATGGCGCCGATGCGCCGATGGGCCATATCATCACGGTTCTCAACAAGGCGACGGCCTATTCGGTCACCGCGGAGTTGACGCATATGGCCGCCAAAACCAACGATCCGGCCCAGCGGCGCGAGCAGGCGCTGCGCTTCCTGTCGGCCACCCATTACCAGAAGCACCGGGAGTTTTCCGACCTGCTGACCGCGACCTTCCCGCCGGGCTCTCCCGGCGCCGCGGCGATCCGCGAGGCCGAACGCTGCCGCCTGATCTTCGACGCCTATTCCCAGCGCTTCGAGCTTGATTGCAAGGTCTGGCGGCTGGCGCCGCACAATCCGCTCTACCAGGCGACATGGGCGCACAACTTCCTCTTCAACCCGGCGCTGCCGCCGGATACCGAGATCCTGGGGTTCGAGCCCGACTGGGAAGCCTCCGGCGCCGAGCCGGGCATTGCCCGCTAGGCTGCCGCACCCCGCAACGCCGCGCGAACGAGACGACATGAAATCAGGGACCAACAAAGGGAGTTCAGACATGACCAAACGGGTATGCATCATCGGCGCAGGCCCATCCGGGCTGGCGCAGCTTCGCGCCTTCCAGTCCGCCCGGCAGAAAGGCGCCGAGATCCCCGAGATCGTCTGCTACGAGGCGCAGGAGAACTGGGGCGGGCTGTGGAACTACACCTGGCGCACCGGGGTGGACGAGGCGGGATATCCCTGCCACGGCTCGATGTACCGCTATCTGTGGTCGAACGGCCCCAAGGAGGGGCTGGAATTCGCAGATTACACCTTCGACGAACATTTCGAGCGAGAAATCGCGAGCTATCCGCCGCGCGCCGTGCTCTTCGACTATATCGAGGGCCGTGTGAAGAAGGCCGATGTGCGCGACTGGATCCAGTTCAACACGATGGTGCGCGACGTGCACTACGACGAGGGCACGGGCAAGTTCACCGTGACGGCACGCAACACCAGGACCGACACCGAGACCGTGGAAGAGTTCGACCATGTGATCGTCGCGTCAGGGCATTTCTCGACGCCCAACGTGCCCTATTATCCGGGCTTCGAGAGCTTCAACGGCCGCATCCTGCACGCCCATGATTTCCGCGACGCGCGCGAATTCATCGGCAAGGAGATCCTCATCCTGGGCACATCCTATTCGGCCGAGGATATCGGTTCGCAGTGCTGGAAATACGGTTGCAAGTCGGTGACGGTCGCGCACCGGACCGCGCCGATGGGCTTCAAATGGCCTGACAACTGGCAGGAGGTTCCCGCGCTGGTGAAGGTCGATGGCAGGACCGCCCATTTCAAGGATGGCACGTCCAAGGAGGTGGACGCGATCATCCTGTGCACCGGCTACAAGCACCACTTCCCGTTCCTGCCCGACGACCTGCGGCTCAAGACCGCGAACCGGCTGGCGGCGGCGGATCTCTACAAGGGCGTCGTCTGGGTCCACAATCCCAAGCTCTTCTATCTGGGGATGCAGGACCAGTGGTTTACCTTCAACATGTTCGACGCCCAGGCCTGGTGGGTGCGCGACTGTATCATGGGGCGGCTGGAACTGCCCGACGAGGAGACCATGAAGGCCGACCCGAAGGCTCGCGAGGCCGCCGAGGACGCGCTGGAGGACGACTATGCCTGCATTCGCTACCAGGGCGCCTATGTGCAGGAGCTGATCGACGAGACCGACTATCCGAGTTTTGACGTGGAAGCCGCGAACCAGGCATTCTTCGAGTGGAAGAAGCACAAGAAACAGAACATAATGGAGTTCCGCGACCACGGCTATGTTTCGCCGATGACCGGCAAGAAGGCGCCGGCGCACCACACGCCCTGGGTCGATGCGCTCGACGACAGCCTCGAGGCCTACCTGCAAACCGAGAAGGAGACGCAGGACGCCTGACACCGCGTTCCGGCCGGGACGGTCCCGGCCGGACCCCCGATGGAGGGAGATACCCTCATGACCGTAAAACCCGTTTTCGAAACACCCTATGAACGACACGGGGTTCTGACCCCGGGCCTGCCGATCCTGCCCCACGGGACCGAACGCCACCCGGTGCCGGGCGGCGGCTCGCGCGCTGTGCAGATCTCGGCGGGCGACGAAATTTCGTTGCTGAACCGCGAGGGGCTTCAGCCCGGCGAGCTGGTCTTCTTCGCGCCCGACGGCAGCTCCTCGGCGGCGATGATCGACGGCACATCGGCGGGCCGGCCCGAAGGCGTGATGGCGGTGCTGTCGGCCGGCAATCCCTCGGCGCGCAAGGTCCGCCGCGCGCTGGAGGCCGCGGGTTTCGATCTGACCCGCGCCGAGGCTGTGCGCGTCTTCGCCGACGGCTCGCGCCCCGGCGACATGGTGACGTTCACCGCCACGCGCGACGGCCTGCTGATCGCGGCGGCGCCCGGCGGCCCCATGGCGCCCGATGCGCAGAACGCGCCGACCGAGCTGATCCTTTACATCCGACGCGCCGATCCGGGGCAAGGCAAGGGCAGGCTCCTGCCGCCCGATCCGCTCGCCCGGACGCTGCTGGACATCAACATCCAGCCGGGAAACGCGCAATCCTATGAGGTCAAGAAGGGTCAGTACATCCAGATCCTCGACGTGCAGGGCCGCGAATGCTCCGATTTCCAGGCGTTCAGCCTGCGCGCGCTCGACCGCGGATTGGAACGCGAGATCGACCCGACGACCACGCGCTCGCTCATGGGGTCGCTTTATCCTCAGCCGGGCATCTTCTCGAAATACTGGACCGTGGACCAGGAACCGCTGGTGGAGATCGTGCAGGACACATGCGGGCGGCACGACACGTTCGGGCTTGCCTGCACGGCGCGGTATTACGAGGATCTGGGCTATCCCGGCCATGTGAACTGTTCCGCCAACATCAATGCCGACCTGGCACGCTACGACGTGCGCCCGCGCGCTGGCTGGCCGGCGATCAACTTCTTCTTCAACACCATGCTCGACGACGCCAACGCGCTCGGCATGGACGATCCCTGGTCGCGGCCCGGCGACTATGTGCTGCTGCGCGCGCTCTCCGATCTGGTCTGCGTCAGCACCGCCTGTCCCTGCGACGTGGACCCGGCCAACGGCTGGAACCCCACCGACATTCAGGTCCGCACCTATGGCGCGGGCGAGGAGTTCAGCCGCTCGGTCGGCTACCGGAAATCAGCGGAGGCCGATGTGGAAGACACCAGGAAAACCGGATTCCATGATTGTTTTGCCCGTCACACACGGGATTTCGTCGAGTACAACGGCTATTGGCTGCCCAACACGATGACCAATCACGGCGCGATCGCCGAATACTGGGCCTGCCGGGAAAAGGCCGCAGTCATGGACCTGAGTCCGTTGCGCAAATACGAGGTCACCGGCCCCGACGCCGAAGAGCTCATGCAGCTCTGCGTGACGCGCAACATGAAGAAACTTTCCGTCGGGCAGGTGGTCTATACCGCGATGTGCTACGAGCATGGCGGGATGATCGACGACGGCACCGTGTTCCGGCTGGGGGAGACGAATTTCCGCTGGATCGGCGGCAACGACACGTCGGGGCTGTGGCTGCGCGAGCAGGCCGAGAAGCGCGGGCTGAACGCCTGGGTGCGCGCCTCGACCGACCAGTTGCACAACATTGCCGTTCAGGGGCCGCTGTCGCGCGAGATCCTGGCCGAGCTTTTCTGGACCCCGCCCACACAGGCCACGGTGGAGGAGCTCGAATGGTTCCGCTTTACCATCGCCCGGCTGGGCGATTTCGCCGGCACCGCCGTGGTGATCAGCCGGACCGGCTATTCCGGCGAACTGGGCTACGAGGTCTTCTGCCACCCCAAGGACGCGCCGGAGATTTTCGACGCGATATGGAAAGTCGGCGCGCCGGAGGGCATGGTGCCGCTGGGGCTTGCGGCGCTCGACATGCTGCGCATCGAGGCCGGGCTGATCTTCGCCGGCATGGAGTTCTGCGACCAGACCGATCCCTTCGAGGCCGGGATCGGCTTCGCGGTGCCGCTGAAATCCAAGAACGACGACTTCATCGGCCGCGCCGCGCTGGAGGACCGCAAGGCCCATCCGCGCCGAAAGCTCGTCGGGCTCGACATCGAAGGCGGGATCGTGCCGGGCACCGGCGACTGCATCCGGATCGGCAAGGCGCAGGTGGGCGAGATCACCAGCGCGGTCAAATCGCCGATCCTGGGGCGGACCATCGCGCTGGCCCGGCTCGATGTCACCCATGCCGAACCAGGCACCGCGGTGGAGGTGGGCCAACTCGACGGGCAGCAGAAGCGCCTGAGGGCCACCGTCACGACCTTCCCGCATTTCGATCCCGGCAAGGAACGGGTGAAGGGCAATTACGCGTGAGCCTCTGGGCCGAGGGCGCAGCACCCGGCACCCCCTATTGGTGGGAGGGTGCGGAGACCCCTGCGCTGACCACGGACCTGCCCGAGCGCGCGGATATTCTGGTGATCGGTGCGGGCTATACAGGGCTCTCGGCTGCGATCGCGGCACATGATTGCGGCGCGTCGGTCTGCGTGGTCGATGCCGAAGCGCCGGGCCGGGGGGCCTCGACGCGCAATGGCGGCATGGTGGGCGCGCATCCGCGGCTGGGATGGGATGCGCTGGCGAAAAGCTTCGGCGGCGAGGTCGCCGATGCGCTCTTCGCCGAGGCCACGCCGGCGCTCGACTTCGTGCGCGACCTGATCGCGCGCGAGGGCATCGACTGCGACTTCCGGCAAACCGGCCGGGTGCAACTTGCCTGGACGCGCGTCCATTTCGAGGCACAGCAGCGGCTGGCCGCCCATGTCCGGGCCAAGAGCGACGTGAAGGCCGAGATCCTGGACCGCGCGGCGCTGGCGCGCGAGATCGGGACGGGGCGCTATTTCGGCGGCATCCTCTTTCCCGAACACGGCGCGCTCCATCCGCGCAAATACCATGACGGGCTGCTCGCCGCCGTTCTGCGGCGCGGGGTGCCGGTTCTGGGCGGTGCCGAGGTCACGAGCCTGGACCGGCAGGGGGGCGGCTTCACGGCGCAGACCGCCAAGGGTCCGATCCGCGCGGAAAAGGTGATCCTCGCCACCAACGGCTACACGACGCCGCTCTTTCGCTGGCATGTCGCTCGCGTCTTTCCGCTGCCCAGCTACCTGATCGCCACGGAGCCCTTGCCGGAGAACCTGATCGGCCATCTGGCGCCCGGTCGCCGCATGATGGTGGAGACCCGCGCGCGGCATTCCTATTTCCGCGTCTCCCCGGACGGCACGCGCATCCTCTTCGGCGGGCGGGCCTCGATGCGGGAGGTGGACATGCGGACCGCCGCGCGGCGGCTGCACGCGACCATGACCGGCATCTGGCCGGAACTGGCGGAGGTGCGCGTCACCCATGCCTGGTGGGGCAATACCGGCTTCAGCTTCTCGCACATGCCCAGGGTTGGCGAACACGCGGGGCTGCATTACGCGATGGGTTTTTCGGGCTCGGGAACCGTGATGGCGCCCTGGCTGGGGGCCAAGGCCGCCTGGCGTGCGCTGGGCGATCCGCGGGGCGAGACGGCCTATGCCGCCACGGCGCTGCGCCGGCATGTCCTGCACCCGTTCGCCCGGCCGCATTTCCTGAAGGCCGCCGATCTGTGGTATCGGTTCGCGGTCGATGCGGCGGAGACCCGCGCCGGCCGCTGAGCGCATGCCCACTCCATCGGCAGTATTCGCGTAGCGCACCACGGCGCGCGTGCGGATTCGCCCGGCAGGACCGGCTGGCCGGCTTCGCGGCGATCCGGCAGGGCAGGGCGGTGGCAAGAGACGAATTGGAGAGCCCGCCTCTTCCGGAGCGTTGCCGCGGTCAGTCGGTTCCGATCACGTCCAGCGGCAGCGGATCGGGATGCACGAACATTTCGATATGCTCGCGCGAGAGCGCCCAGTGTTCGAGCGTCAGCTTCACCACGCCTTCGGCGTCGCCGGCCTCGATCAAAGCGATGAAGCGGTCGTGGTGATCGGCAGCCGTGGCGATATTGTTTCCCAAGTCGGACGGGCCGGCGCGCCAGAAGGTCTGGCCGATCCGGGCGTGGTCGATCAGCAGACGTTGAAGGCTGGGCAGCAGATAGGGGTTGGCCGACATCTGCCCGATGATCCAGTGAAACCTGTCGTTCCAGGTGATCATCCCTTCCACATTGCCCGCCGCGACGGCCTTGCGGAACTTGGCCTGGGTGCTGCGCAACTCCGCGATCTGCGCGGGCTGGGCATTCTGGGCGGCGAGCCGCGCGACGGCGGCGTAGATCATCGGCGCGGCCGTGAAGAAGGCGCGCAGGTGCCGGTGGTCCATCGGCGCCACGATGGCGCCGCGATTGCTGCGGATCTCCAGATACCCTTCCCCGGCGAGACGGCGGAACACCTCGCGCAGGGGGGTGCGCGAGACGCCGTATTCCCGGCTCAGAGACGTTTCGTCGAGCGGCAGGCCCGGTTCCAGTTCCAGCGTGACGACGCGGCGTTTGAGATCCTCGTAGAGGCGTTCCTTGGCATTGCTCGGCATCTGTGGCCCTTCATCGGAGTCCACGGAGTATTGCAGAGAGCCGGGGCCGGGCAAAGCCCTAGCGATTGAAAACACGCTCGAAAGTGCGGCCGAGCTTTCCGATGATCTCGTCGATATGCGCATCCTCGATAATGAAGGGCGGCGCCAGCAGCAGATGGTCGCCCTGCACCCCGTCGATGGTGCCCGACATCGGGTAGCAGACCAGGCCCTCCTCGAAGGCGATGCGCTTGACGTCCCGCGCGATGCCGCGCGCCGGGGCGAAGGGGCGCTTGGTCTCGCGGTCCTCCACGAACTCGATCCCGCGGAAGAGCCCGCGACCGCGGATGTCGCCCACATGGGGGTGTTGGCTGAAGGCGTCTTCCAGCGCGGTCCGGAGCCGCTCGCCCATCACGCCGGCGCGTGCGGCCAGTCCGCCGTCGGTCAGCTTCTCCATTACCGCCAGCCCCGCGGCGCAGGCGGTGGGATGGCCCATATAGGTGTGACCGTGATGGAAGAAGCCGGACCCGGCCTCGATCGCGCCGTAGATGGCGCCGGAACAGAGCATCGCGCCGATCGGCTGGTAGCCCGCGCCGAGCCCCTTGGCGATGGCGGTGATGTCGGGCGTCACGCCGTCCTGTTCGCAGGCGAAGAGCGTGCCGGTGCGCCCCATCCCGCACATCACCTCGTCGAGGATCAGCAACACGCCGTGGCGGTCGCAGATCTCGCGGATGCGCTTGAAATAGCCCGGCGCGGGGGGCACCGCGCCTGCCGTGGCGCCGACCACCGGTTCGGCGACGAAGGCCATGACGTTTTGGGAACCCAGCCGCGCAATCTCGGCCTCCAGTTCATCGGCGGCGCGGCGGCCATAGGCTTTGGCATTTTCGCCGGACGCCTGCTCACGATAGGCGTAGCAGGGCGCGATATGAGAGGTCTCCACCATCAGCGGCGCGAAGGGCTCCCGCCGCCACATGTTGCCGCCGGTGGCCAGCGCGCCCAGCGTGTTGCCGTGATAGCTCTGCCGCCGCGCGATGACCCGGTGCCGGTCCGGCTGGCCGATCTCCAGATAGTACTGGCGGGCGAGTTTCAGCGCCGCCTCCATCGCCTCCGACCCGCCGGAGACGAGATAGACCCTCTCGATCCCCGGTGGGGCGTGTTCGATCAGCTTGTCGGCCAGCGATTCGGCCGGCGCGGAGGTGAAGAAGCCGGTATGGGCGAAGGCGATCGCGTCGAGTTGCGCCTTGACCGCGGCGATCACATCCGGGTCGCCATGCCCCAGGCAGGACACGGCCGCGCCGCCCGAGCCGTCGAAATATTGTTTTCCGTCAGTATCATAGAGGTAAACGCCCGCCCCGCTGGCGACCTGCGGGGGCTGCACCTTGGTGTGGCGCCCGAAGACATGTGACATGGTGATTCCCCAATCTGCGCAGGCAGCTAAGCAGACTGATACAAATGTCTCAAGACTTGACTGAAACTGAAACGGATGGAACCTTGGCCGGGTCATCAGGGGGCAGACATGGCCGAACACGAGACGCTGGAAGCGGTCCTCGCCAGGGAATATGCCGGGCTGAGCGCGAAACTGCGCGAGGCGGCGGATTTCGTGGCCGCCAACCAGGTTGACGTGGCCACCCGCAGCCTGCGCTCGGTTTCCACCGCCAGCGGGTTGGCGCCGGCGACCTTCTCGCGCCTCGCGCGGGCGCTGGGCTTCGAGTCCTACGAGGGCTTGCGCGAACAGTCGCGCGACTCGATCGGGCGGCAATTCAGCAGCTTCTCGGAAAAGGTCGAGCGGCTCCAGGCCGAGGCCAATTCCAACAACCAGCCGCCTTTCCTTGCGCGCCAGGCCGGGGCGTGCAGTGCAAATATCGAAACCATGATGGCGCGTATCGACCCGGCCCGCCTGTCGGAGGCTGTGGACCGGCTGCACGCGGCGCGCAAGGTGCTGCTGGTCGGCGCACTGGGGTCCACCGGGCTGGTGGAATACCTCTCCTACATGGCCAATTACGTCACCGACAACTGGTATCTCGCCGGGCGCATGGGCGCCTCGCTGGGCAGTGGCCTGGCCGAGATCGAGGCGCGTGACGCCCTGATCGTTGTGACCAAGCCGCCCTTCGCGCGGCGCGCCATCCATGCCGCCCGGCTGGGTGCGGCGCGGGGCGCCTATGTCATCGTGATCACCGACAGCCATGCCTGCCCGGCCTTGCAACACGCCGCCACGCGCTTCATCCTTCCCACCGACAGCCCGCAGTTTTTCTCGTCCTACGCGGCGACGCTGGTGCTGGCGGAAACGATCATCGGGATGCTGGCGGCACGCCTGGGGACGGCGGCCCGCGCCCGCATCCGCATGGTGGAAGAGAACAACAGGCGCCTGGAAGAGGTCTGGGATGGCTGATGGACCCGCAACAACCTGACTAGCAACCAAAAAGGGAGTAAATGATGTTTGCGAAATTCAAGCTGAGCGTAGCGGCCGCCGCGATCGGGGCGGTCATGGCCCCGGCGGCTTATGCCGAGGAGTTCATCACCATCGGCACCGGCGGCGTCACCGGTGTCTATTACCCGACCGGGGGCGCGATCTGCCGCCTAGTCAACAAGGGCCGCAAGGAACACGGCATCCGTTGCTCGGTCGAATCGACCGGCGGGTCAGTCTACAACATCAACACGATCCGCGCCGGGGAGCTGGAATTCGGCGTGGCGCAATCCGACTGGCAGTATCACGCCTATCGCGGCACCTCGCGCTTCGAGGAGCAGGGGCCGTTCGAGGAACTGCGCGCCGTCTTCTCGGTGCATCCCGAGCCGTTCACGGTGGTCGCCCGCGCCGATGCGGGCGTCGAGAATTTCGATGACCTCAAGGGCAAGCGCGTCAATATCGGCAACCCCGGATCGGGCCAGCGCGGCACGATGGAAGTGCTGATGGAGGCCAAGGGCTGGACGACGGCCGATCTGGGTCTCGCGACCGAGCTGAAGGCGGCCGAGCAGTCGGCGGCGCTCTGCGACAACCAGATCGACGCGATGGTCTACACGGTGGGCCACCCGTCGGGCTCGATCCAGGAAGCCACCACGGCCTGCGACTCGGTGCTGGTGGATGTCGATGGCCCGGCCGTCGAGGCGCTGATCGAGCAGAACTCCTTCTACCGCTCGGCCACAATTCCGGGTGGGATGTATCGCGGCACCGACGAAGATACGCAGACATTCGGCGTGGGCGCGACTTTCGTGACCTCCACGGCGGTCTCCGAGGACGCCGTTTATGCGGTGGTCAGCTCGGTCTTCGACAATTTCGATGACTTCAAGAAGCTGCACCCGGCCTTCGCCCATCTCGAGCCCAAGGAGATGGCCACGGCGGGCCTGTCGGCCCCGCTGCATCCGGGCGCGGTGAAGTATTACCGCGAGCAGGGCTGGATCGAGTGATCCCGGCGCCCTGAGCGCGCGAGAACGAAGGGTCGGGGGCGGTTCGCCGCCCCCTCCGCCGCCCGGAGGGGCGAACCGACAACGAAAATCAAGCCGCGCAAGGCGGCCCGCAGGGAGAGTGTGCCATGGCCGGGAACCAGCAAAAGGGTCGCCAACTCAGCGAGGAGGAGCTTCAGGAACTCGTCTCTTCCTCGGATGCGGGCGCGCGCAACCCGGTCGGACCGGTGGGCATGTTCCTGGGCGTGCTGGCGCTGATCTGGTCGCTTTTTCAGGTGCTGCTCGCATCGCCCGTCTCCAATGTGGTGCTGCCCGGCGATCTCATCAACAACTCCCGCCAGATCCATCTGGCCTTCGCGATCTTCCTGGCCTTCATGGCCTATCCGGCGCTGAGAACCAGCCCGCGCGACCGTATCCCGGCGCAGGACTGGGTGATGGCCGCCGCCGGGGCTACAATCGCGCTCTACGGGTACATCTTCTACGACAAGCTGGTGCAGTCCGGTGGCCTGGCGGACGACACCGACAAATGGTTCGCCCTGGCCGGGTTGGTGCTGCTCTTCGAGGGCGCGCGCCGCGCGCTCGGACCCGCGATGGCGATCATCGCGACGATCTTTCTGCTCTACGTCTTCTTCGGCGCCTCCGACATGGTGCCCGAGGTGATCCGCTGGAAAGGCGCTTCGCTGCAAAAGGCGATGAGCCACATGTGGACCACGTCGGAGGGCGTCTTCGGCATCGCGCTGGGCGTGTCGACGAAATTTGTCTTCCTCTTCGTGCTCTTCGGCGCACTTCTGGATAAGGCGGGCGCCGGCAATTACTTCATCAAGATGGCCTTCGGGGCACTGGGCCACCTGCGCGGCGGGCCGGCCAAGGCCGCGGTCGTGGGGTCTGCCGCGACCGGGCTGATCTCGGGTTCCTCCATCGCCAACGTGGTCACCACCGGCACCTTCACCATCCCGCTGATGAAGCGGGTCGGCTTCACCTCCGAACAGGCGGGTGCGGTCGAGGTGGCCTCATCGGTCAACGGTCAGATCATGCCGCCGGTGATGGGGGCCGCGGCCTTCCTGATGGTGGAATATGTCGGCATCTCCTATCTGGAGGTGATTACCCACGCCTTCCTGCCCGCGGCGGTCTCCTATATCGCGCTGGTCTATATCGTCCATCTGGAGGCGGTGAAGCGCAACATGCCCACGCTGGGCGACCGGGTCGTGTCGCTGGGGCGCACCATTGGCGGCATGGCCGTTTTCTTCGCGGGTTTCGCGGCGCTCTGCTACGGGGTGAAATACCCGGTGGGCTGGATCACCGCCGCGGTGCCCGATGGCGCCGGCTGGGTGCTCTCGGCGCTCATTTTCCTGGCCTATCTCGCGCTGCTCTGGCTGGCTGCGCAGACCGACGACCTGGAGCCCGACGATCCCAATGCCGAGGACGTGAAGCTTCCGGTGGTGGGCGAGATCTACAAGGCCGGGCTCTATTACCTGCTGCCGATCATCGTGCTGGTCTATTTCCTGATGATCGAACAGAAATCGCCCGGCCTGTCGGCCTTCTGGGCCACGGCGCTGCTCTTCGTGATCTTGCTCACCCAGCGTCCGCTCAAGGCGATCTTCCGGGGCGGGAGCCACACCGCCAACGCGTTCCGCGACGGGGTTCTGGACTTGGTCTCGGGATTGATCGACGGGGCGCGCAACATGATCGGGATCGGCCTGGCCACCGCCACGGCGGGCGTGATCGTGGGCACCGTTACGCTGACCGGCATCGGACAGGTCATGGCCGATCTGGTGGAATTCATCTCGGGCGGCAACCTGATCCTGATGCTGATCTTCGTGGGGCTGCTGTCGCTCGTGCTGGGCATGGGCCTTCCGACCACGGCGAATTACATCGTCGTCTCCTCGCTGATGGCGGGTGTGGTGGTGGAACTGGGCGCGCAGTCGGGGCTGATCGTGCCGCTGATTGCGGTCCACCTCTTCGTCTTCTATTTCGGCATCATGGCGGACGTGACGCCGCCGGTGGGTCTGGCCAGTTTCGCCGCCGCCGCGGTCTCGGGCGGCGATGCGATCCGGACCGGCTTCATCGCCTTCTTCTACAGTTTGCGGACCGTGGCGCTGCCCTTCGTCTTCATCTTCAACACCAACCTGCTGCTCATTGACGTGACGGTGGTGCAGGGGGTGGTGACATTCGTGGTGGCGACGGTGGCGATCCTGGTCTTCACGGCCGGCACGATGGGCTGGTTCCTGACCAAGAACCGCATTTACGAGAGCCTGGCGCTGGTGCTGGTGGCCTTCGCGCTCTTCCGGCCGGATTATCTCATGGACCGTATCCAGCCGCCCTTCACCGAGGTGGAGCCGGCCGGGCTTGCGCAGGCTCTGGACGCGGTGCCGGCGGGTGAGAACATGCGCATCGTCGTCAGGGGGCCCGATTTCATCACCGGGGAGGTGAAGGAGACGACGCTGGTCGTGACCGCCGAGGCGGGCACGCCGGGTGCGGAACTGCTCGACGCGCAGGGGCTGGCCCTGCTGGAGGAGGATGGCGTCGTGAAGCTGGAGGAGCCGTTCCCCGGCACACCCTTCTTCGACACGATGAGCGGCTTCGACTTCTACGGCGATAAGCCGGTGCAGGTCGTCGCGGCGCGTGCGGCCGCCGACCAGATGCCGCAGGAGCTGATGTTCATTCCCGCCCTGCTGCTGCTGGGGCTGATCGCGTTCCTGCAGCGCGCCCGCATGAGCCGAGAAGGAGTACCGGCATGAGCACCTCTGTCCTGTGTGCCGTCGACGTCAGCCAGCCCAAGGTGGATATCGAAGTTCTGAAAACCGCCGCACGATTGGCTGCGCTCGATGGCGCGCGCCTTGATGTCATCACCGTGGTCCCCGATTTCGGGATGAGCATGGTCGGCGGCTTCTTCGAGGAAGGCCATCACGACGCGGCGGTGGGTGCGGCGCGCAAGGCGCTCAAAACGCTCGTTGAAAAGGCCTTGGGCGCGGAGGCCAACAAGGAGATACGTCATGTCGTGGCGACCGGGAACGCCTATGAGCAGATACTCCAGACCGCGGCGCAGGCCGGGACCGATTTGATCGTGATCGGCGCGCACAAGCCGGATTTCAAGGATTACCTGCTGGGCCCCAACGCCGCGCGCGTGGTGCGCCACGCGGATTGCTCGGTGCATGTCGTGCGGGTCTGACCGCGCCGCAACCTCGCGAGATCAGCCGAACCGGTCGGCCGCATAGGGGACCATGTCGATATTGGGGCTCTGCCCGGAAATCATCTGGGCCAGCAGGCGTCCGGTTTTCGGCCCGCCGGTCAGCCCCACATGCTGGTGCCCGAAGCCGACCCATGCCCCAGCGACGCCGGGGGCCGGGCCGATGACGGGCAGCGAATCCGTCGTGGCCGGGCGGTGGCCCATCCATTCGGTGCACTCCGCCCAGGTGATGCCGGGCATCGCCGCCTGCAGGCTGCGGCGCAGCATCTCGAAGGGCGCGCGGGACGGACCGGCCTCCAGCCCGCCGAACTCCACCACTCCTGCCAGCCTCAGGCGGCCCTCCATCGGCGTGGCCACGAACTTGCCCGCCGCGATCATCGAGGGCGCGCGCGGCATGGCCGAGGGCTCCCACAGCTCGATGTGATAGCCGCGCTCGGTCTCCAGCGGGATGCGCAGCCCCAACGCGCGCGCCAGCGGCCCCGACCAGGCGCCGGTGGTCAGCACCGCGGTGTCGCAGGCGATCGTCTCGCCGCCCGCGCGCACGCCGGTCACGCGGCCCTCAGCGCGGGCAATGTTGCTGACCTCGGCCTTCAGGACGCGCCCGCCCTGTGCCTCCAGATGCCGGGCCAGCGCCTTGACATAGGCGCCGGGGTCGCTGATGCGCCCGTGATTGCCGATCCGTGCGGCGAAGCCCAGCAGCGGCGCGAAGACCGGATCATGCGCGGCCAGTGCCTCGCGCTCCATCTCGGTCCAGCGGAACCCGTGCGCGCGCCGGATGTCCCAGGTCAGCGCGTCGGCCTCGTATTCCGCGCGGCTGCGATAGACATAGAGGTAATCCGAGGGCACGACATACCGCTCCGCCCCGGTGCCCTCGGCCAGTGCCTGATGGTCGGCCAGGCTATCGCCGATCAACGGCATCAGCGCGGCGGCGATGCGGCGGGTTTCCGGGCCGGTCGCGTGGCTCAGATACCGCGCGAGCCAGGGCAGCAGCCGGGGCAGGTAGGACCAGCGCAGGTAGAGCGGCTGATCGCGGCCGAGAAGCATTTTCGGAGCCTTGGCGACGACCCCCGGCACGGTCACCGGTACGATCGCGCAGGAGGCCAGCAACCCGGCATTGCCATAGCTCGTCCCGTCGCCGGGTGCGCCGCGGTCGATCAGCGTCACGTCATGGCCCGCGCGGTGCAGCTCGATTGCGGTCGAGACGCCGACGATGCCCGCGCCGATCACCACCACCTTGCGTCTGTCCCCTGCCATGCCGAATATCCCCGCCGCGTCGTCCCGCGCCACTCTCCCCCCGCCCGCAGTCGGCGTCAAACCGATTATGCGTATCGCGCGCCCGGCTTGCGGCGGGGCTTTGCCTTGGCGGCGTGCGCGGCGTATAGGGGCGGGCAGAGTGGGGCCGGAACGGAGCCGGGCGAATGCAGGCGGGCGGGATCAGCGAAACGGGGGCGGGGGCGCGGCTTACCGGCGTCTCCTGCCGGCTGGGCGCGCGCCAGGCGATCGACGGGTTGACGCTCGACCTGACAGAGCGGCGGATCGGCGTTGTCGGGCGCAACGGGTCCGGCAAGTCCACCCTGGCGCGGCTCGTCTGCGGGCTGATCGCGCCTGATGCGGGGACCGTGCGGGTGGGCGGCGTCGATGTCGCCTCCGACCGCGCCGCGGCGATCCGCCAGGTCGGCATCCTCTTCCAGAACCCCGACCACCAGATCATCTTTCCCACGGTGGAGGAGGAACTGGCCTTTGGCCTCGGTCAACTCGGGCAGGGGCGCGACGCCGCGCGGCAGGGCGCGCACGCCATGCTGAAGCGGTTCGGGCGGGCACATTGGGCGTACCGGGCGGTGCATACGCTCAGCCAGGGCCAGCGGCACCTTGTCTGCCTGATGGCGGTGCTGGCGATGGAGCCGCGGCTGATCGTGCTGGACGAGCCCTTTGCCGGGCTCGACATCCCGACCACGCGCGCGCTGGGGCGATATCTCGACGGGCTGGACCAGCAGCTTCTGCATATAAGCCACGATCCCGCGGCGCTGACCCGCTATGACCGGGTGCTCTGGCTGGAGGCCGGCCGGCTGGCGATGGACGGCCCCGCCGGCACGGTGCTCGCGGCTTTCACCGAGGCGATGGAGGCGCGCGATGATCGCACTGACCTCGCCGATTGAGACGCCCTGGCATCGGCTGCCCGCGGGGCCGAAACTGGCGCTCCTTTGCGCGGTGACGCTGGGGCTGGTGCTGACCGGCAGCCTCAGCGTTCAGCTTGGCGCGCTGGCGGCGGTGGCGGGGCTCTACCTGCTGCCGGGCCGGGACTTCGCGCGGGCCGGACTGTGGGCGCTGCGCCCGCTCATTCCATTCTTGGTGGTGATCTTCCTGTGGCACTGGTTCACCGAAACCGCGCTTCAGGGGGCGGGCATCGCCGCGCGGCTGCTGGCCGCGGTGGGGCTGGCCAACCTGGTGACGATGACGACCCGGCTCGATGACATGATCGGCGTCCTGCGCCGGGTGCTCGCGCCGCTCCGGCGGCTGGGCTTGCGCACCGGGGCGCTGGAGATCGCGATCGCGATGGTGATCCGCTTCATCCCGGTGCTGGCGATCAAGGGCAGGGCGCTCACCGAGGCGTGGCGCGCCCGTGCCAAGGGGCGGCCTGGATGGAGAGTTGTTGCGCCCTTCACCCTTCTGGCGATAGATGATGCGGAACATGTGGCCGAAGCCCTGCGCGCGCGCGGCGGCGTACCCAGGTGATGAGACCGGCGGCAGGTTCGCCGCGAGACCGACGCAATGGAGATACGTCATGGAACGCAACGTCGCCCTTATTGCCCTTTTCGCCGCGCTGATCGCGGCACTGGGCCTGATCCCGCAGCTTGTGCTGCCTTTCGGCGTACCGGTGACCGCGCAGAGCCTTGGCGTGATGCTCTGCGGCACGGTGCTGGGCGCGCGGCGCGGCGCGCTGGCGGTGCTGCTCTTCCTGCTGCTGGTGGCGCTGGGTCTGCCGCTCCTGGCCGGCGGACGCGGCGGGCTGGGGGTCTTCGCGGGACCGACGGTGGGCTTTCTCGTGGGCTTCCCGATGGCTGCCTTCACCGCCGGTCTGATCATGGAGCGCTGGCGCGCCGTACCGGTGCTCTGGGCGGCGATCGCGGGCAGCATTCTGGGCGGGATCGTGGTGCTCTACATCCCCGGCATCATCGGGCTGGCGCTGGTTGCGGGCATGACCCTGCCGGCCGCGAGCGCGGCGATGCTGCCGTTCATTCCCGGCGATCTGGTGAAAGCGGGGCTGACCGGGGTGATCACCGCCGGGCTGGCGCGGGCGCGTCCCGACAGCCTGCTCTCGCGCCGCTGAGGGCGGGCCGGTCCGCGCGGCGGAACGCGGCGCGGGCGAGGATGGCCAAGTGGAAAACACTTGTAAATTGTCATGCGAATCGCAATCAATGGATTTCATGACAATATGGCCGCCAAAGCCCGGGACGCTGCGCCGGCCCGCCTACCGTTCGCTGGCCGAGGCGGTTGTGGCAGCGGTCAATGCGGGGCTCCTGTCGCCCGGCGACAGGTTGCCCACGCATCGCCAGATGGCCTTCGATCTGGGGCTCAGCGTTCAGACCGTCAGCCGCGCTTATGACGAGTTGATCCGGCGCGGCGTCGTCAACGGCGAGGTCGGGCGCGGCAGCTTCATCCGGCGGCCGCAAGCCGAGGCCGCGACGCCGTTCGCGCCGGACCGGCAGTTCGGCGGCGATATCGACCTGTCGCTCCTGAAGCCGGTGCTGGAACAGGCGCATCTGAATGCGATGCGCGACGTCCTGGCCGCGCTCAGCGAGAACTTCCCGACCACTGCGATCTCCTCCTTCCGGCCGTCGAGCGCGCTCAGGGCCTATCAGCCTGCGGCGGAGCGCTGGCTGAAACGCTGCGGTCTGCCGCTGGAACGGCAGAGCGTGTTGTTGACCAACGGAGCCACCGCCGCGATGACCGTCGCGCTGATGACCGTGGCCCAGCCGGGCGATCTGATCCTGGCCGAGGCGTTGAGCCATCACACACTGAAGACGCTGACGCGCTATCTGGGCATGCGCGTCGCGGGGCTGGCCACCGACGAGCAGGGCATTCTGCCCGAAAGCCTCGCCGCCGCCTGCGCCCGCGATCCGGTGAAGGCCCTTTATGTCATGCCTTCGGGGCTCAATCCTCAAGCGGCCATGATGGGCACGCGCCGCCGCGGCGAACTGGCCGAAATCGCACGCGCCCATGACATCGCGATCATTGAGAACGATGCCTGGGGGCCATTGCAGCCAGGCCGTCCCGCGCCGGTCTCGGCGCTCGCGCGGGAACGCAGCTTCTACTTCACCAGCCTGACGAAGTGTATCCTGCCGGGGTTGCGCATCGGGTTCCTGGTGGTGCCCGAGACGCGCGAGAGCGCGGCGGCAAGCCGCCATCTGGTGACCAATTGGATGGCCACGCCCCTGATGGCCGAGATCGCGGCGCGCTGGATCAATGACGGAACGGCGGACGATCTGCTGCAACGCCAGCGCGCCGCGCTGGCCGAGCGCAACGCCCTGGCCGAGCGCATCCTGCACGGCCTGCCGTTCCGCGCCAGCATCAACGGGATGCATGTTTGGCTGCCGCTGGAGCCGCCCTGGCGGGACGCGGTGCTCGTGGAACACGCGCGTATCAACGGCGTCGCGATCGCGCCGGGGACCACCTTCGCGCTCGACGGGGGCGAGCGGCGTCCTGGCGTGCGAATCTGCCTGGGTGGCGAGTCGCGCGAAAATCTCGAGCGCGGGCTGGAGGTGATCTCGCGCCTTCTGCGCAGCGCGCCGGAGCCGGTTCTGATGGCGATCTGAGCATCAAGCCGCGAATGGTGGAAAAACATTAATTGTCATGATATAATTATCCAAATTGACTCGCTTTTGACCCCGAGTCACAGTCGCCCCATCGCTAGCCGGCCCCGCGTTCCGTTCGCGGGAAATCGGCAATCGACGTTTGCAACAGAGAGGATGGTCCATGACTAATCGCAAAACCGCATTACTCGGTACGATCGCGGCCGCCGCGCTGGGGGCCAGCGCGATGATGGCGCAGGCCGATACCTGGCGTTACGCCTTCGAGGAAGCGATGGACGAGGTCCAGGGCAAGTTCGCGCAGAAGTTCAAGGAGGAGGTCGAGGCGAATTCAGATCACACGATCCAGCTCTTCCCCTTCGGCACGCTGGGCGAGAGCGCCGACACAATGGAACAGGCACAGGCCGGCATCCTTCAGTTCGTGGATCAGAGCCCCGGCTTCACCGGCTCGCTGATCCCGGAGGCGCAGGTCTTCTTCGTGCCTTACCTGCTGCCGCAGGACACCGAGGAGCTTGGTGAGTTCTTCCGCACGTCCAAGGCGATCAACGAGATGTTCCCCGAACTTTACGCCCAGCAGGGATTGGAACTGCTGACCATGTTCCCCGAGGGCGAGGTCTGCATGACCACGCAGGAGCCGGTTCACAGCCCGGCCGACCTCAACGAGGTCAAGTTCCGGGTGATGACCAACCCGCTCCTGGTCGAGAGCTACCAAGCCTTCGGCGCGACGCCGACGCCGCTGCCCTGGGGCGAGGTCTATGGCGCGCTTCAGACCGGCATCATTCAGGGTCAGGAAAATCCGGGCTTCTTCCTGGAATCCACCAAGATGTACGAGGTGACGGATGTCATCACCTGCATCGGCCACAACAACTTCACCACCGCGGTGATGGCCAACAAGGATTTCTATGACGGCCTGTCCGAGGACGAGCAGCAGATGATCCAGAACGCCACCGATGTCGCGTTCGAGTACATCCTCGACTACCAGTCGGGCCTTCAGGAGGAGGCGCTGGCGAACATCAAGGAAGCCAAGCCGGAGATGGAAATCAACATCCTCTCCGAAGAAGAGCGCCAGCCCTTCATGGAAACCGCGTCCGAGGTCGAGGCCGCCTTCATCGAGATGACGGGCGAAAGCGGCAAGGAGATCCTCGAGCAGATGAAGGCCGATCTGGAAGCCGTCGCCGAGTGAAATCTCGCCGCGCGACATGACGCAAAGACAATGGCTCCGGGCCGGTCAGGCCGGTCCGGGGCCGCTTGCGAAGAACGGGGACCGTGAGCATGGGTGAAGAAGAAAAAGCGGAAGAACAGGACGGCGCCACCCGTCCGGACAAGACCGGGGCCGGGCCGACCGGCGGCAAGGAAGCGCCGCGAGATACCCACGCCTCCACCCTTCCTGGCGTCTTCGGTTTCGTCGATAGCTGGATCAGCCGGATCGAGTCGGTGATGCTGGCGGTGGGGGTGCTGCTGATGGCGGCCAACACCATCGCCAATGTCATCGGGCGGTTCATCTTCCAGAGCAGTATTTTCTTCACCGAGGAACTCAACCGCATCCTGATCATCCTGATCACCTTCGCCGGTATCAGTTATGCCGCGCGCCACGGCCGCCATATCCGGATGTCCGCAATTTTCGACACGATGCCCGCCACGATGCGCAAGGCGATGATGATCATCATCGCGCTGGTAACGGCGGTCTTCATGTTCGGGCTTTGCTATTATTCAATCGCCTTCATCGAGACGCAGGCTGCGCGCGGCCGGGTGCTTCCGTCACTGCAAATCCCGGTCTGGATCATCCTGATCTGGGTGCCGGTGGGCTTCTTCATGACCGGGCTGCAATACACGCTGACGGCCATCAAGAACCTCGTCGAGAAGGACATCTACCTCTCCACCTCGGTGCTGGAGGGGTACGAGGAAGACGAACTGGAAATCTGAAAGGGGCAGGACCATGGCAGTTACCGTATTCTCCGCGATGATCGTCCTGCTTCTGCTGGGCTTTCCCATGATGATCCCGCTGATCGTCGGCGCCTTCATCGGGTTCTACAGCATGTTCAACGGCTTCGGTCAGATGGAAACCATGGTGCAGCAGATGATGGCGGGCATCCGGCCGGCCTCGCTCATCGCGGTGCCGCTGTTCATCCTGGCGGCCGACATCATGACGCGCGGCCAGTCCGCCGGGCGGCTGATCGACATGGTGATGAGCTTCATGGGCCACCTGAAGGGCGGGCTTGCGGTATCGACCGCCGCGGCCTGCACCATGTTTGGCGCCGTCTCGGGCTCGACCCAGGCGACGGTCGTGGCCATCGGTTCGCCGCTGCGCCCGCGGATGCTCAAGGCCGGCTACAAGGACAGCTTCGTGCTGGCGCTGATCGTCAACGCCTCCGACATCGCGTTCCTGATCCCGCCCTCGATCGGCATGATCATCTATGGTGTCGTCTCGAACACCTCGATTTCCGAGCTCTTCATCGCGGGGGTCGGGCCGGGGCTGCTGATCCTGGTGCTGTTTTCCTTTTATTCCTGGATCTACGCGGTGCGCAACGGCGTGCCGACCGAAGAAAAGGCAAGCTGGGCCGAGCGGTTGCGCGCGGTGCGCGGCGCGCTCTGGCCGCTGGGTTTCCCGATCATCATCATCGGGGGGATCTATGGCGGCATCTTCTCGCCAACCGAGGCGGCGGCGGCCTGTGTGCTCTACGCGCTGATCCTGGAAGTCGTGGTGTTCCGCTCGATGACCCTGCCGGATGTCTACGATACGGCGAAATCGACCGGGCTGATCACCGCTGTCGTCTTCATCCTGGTGGGCGCGGGCGCCGCGTTTTCCTGGGTGATCTCTTTTGCGCAGGTGCCGCAGGAAATCCTGGGTGCCATCGGGATCGACGAGATGGGACCGATCGGAGTCCTCTTCGTGATCTCGATTGCCTTCTTCATCGGCTGCATGTTCGTGGACCCGATCGTGGTGATCCTGGTGATGGTGCCGATCTTCGCGCCGGTCGTGGAAGCCGTCGGGCTGGACCCGGTGCTGGTGGGCGTGATCATCACGCTGCAGGTGGCCATCGGATCCGCGACGCCACCCTTCGGGTGCGACATCTTCACGGCCATCGCGGTCTTCAAGCGACCTTATATGGAGGTGATACGCGGTACGCCGCCCTTCATCGTCATCCTGCTGGGCGTCGCTGTGGCGATGATCTACTTCCCGCAAATCGCGCTCTTCCTGCGTGATCTGGCATTCGCGAAATAACCGGGGGGACGTGACAATGTTCAAGAGGATTCTGGTTCCCGTCGATGGCTCCAAGGGGGCGGAGGCGGCGCTCGACATGGCTTTGCAGCTTCAGTCCGCCACCGGCGGCAAGGCCGAGTTGCTGATCCTGACGGTTTTCCGGCATCACGGCCAGCTCGAGGCGTCCTTCTCGATGGTGCGTGCGTCCGAACCGAATAACATTGACGACGCACTGCGCGACCACGCCAAGGAGATCGCGGAATCCGGCAAGGCCCATGCGAAGAAGTCCGGTGCCAAGAAAGTCCGGGCCTTCGTCAAGAACGGCCCGCCCGCGCGCTCCATAGTAGCCTTCGCTCGCGAGCACGAGGTCGATCTGATCGTGCTGGGCAGCCGTGGCCTGGGCTCGATCGAGGGCTATCTTCTGGGCAGCGTCTCGCACAAGGTCACGGGGCTGGCCGAGTGCCCGGTGCTGGTGGTCTGACGGGGAGCGGCGGGGCCGCCCGCCGCGGTTCGGAAAGTTCGGGAAATGACTGACGAAAATGTCGAGGCGTCGCCGGTCGAGATCGCGTTGCGGCCGGCCGGGGATGTGGCGCGGTTCGGGTTGGTGGCACTCTCCACCGACCTGACGACGGAGGGCGACATGGCGCTTCTGCTGCCGCCGGGCGCGGCGCTTCATGTCTCGCGGGTGGCCTTCGAGAACCCCACCACGCCCGCGAACCTGGCGCGCATGGCGCCGCGGCTGACGGGTGCGGCCGATCTGCTGGTGCCGGGCGCGGCACTCAGGGCGATCTACTACGCCTGCACCGCGGCCTCGGTGGCGATGGGCGACGACTATGTGCGGGAGGCGGTGCAGGCCGCGCGCCCCGGCGTGCCGGTCGTCACGCCAACCGGCGCGGCCAGCGCAGGTTTCAAGGCGCTGGGCGTGGGGCGGGTCGCGCTGCTGACCCCCTACCTGCCCGAGACGACAGCGCCGATGGCGGCCTATTTCAGCGCGCAGGGTCTCGACGTGCGGCGCACGCATTGCATGGGCCTGGCCGATGACCGCGACATCGCGCGGGTCGCGCCCGAGGCGATCCTCGCCGCGGCGCAGGCAGTCGATTGCCCGGAGGCGGAGGCACTTTTCATCTCCTGCACGGCGCTGCCCGCGGCGGCGCTCGTCCCGCGCATCGAGGCGGCCATCGGCAAGCCGGTCCTGACCTCCAACCAGGCCGGCGCCTGGGCGCTGGCGCGGGCCGGCGGTTTTGGCGGCCACAGGCCGGCGGCGGGCGGGCGGCTCTTTCAGGCCGCGCCGGCCGAATCCGCCGCCCGATGATGGCTTGCGCTTTCGGCCGGCCGCGGCACTATCGCGAAACCGGAATCGCCGCACACGGTCGGCGGGACCAGACAAGACGGAGTTCAGAGAATGCCTGACATCACGATCCTGACCGAGGCGGAGTTGCGCCGGGCCGTGCGGCTCGATCCGGAAGCGATCGACTGCGTGCAGGATGCCTTTGCGGCGCTGGCGCGCGGCGGCGTGGAGATGCCGCCGATCCTGTCGATGGCGATCGAGGAGCATAACGGCGAGGTCGATGTGAAGACCGCCTACATGCCGGGCCTGGAGAGCTTCGCCATCAAGATGTCACCGGGTTTCTTTGACAACCCGAAGATCGGACTGCCCTCCACCTCGGGGCTGATGATCCTGTTTTCCGCCACGACCGGGATGCTGAACGCGCTGCTGCTGGACAATGGCTATCTGACCGATGTGCGCACCGCCGCGGCGGGCGCCGTCGCGGCACGGCACCTGGCGCGCGAGGACGCGGCCACGGCTTGCATCATGGGCGCGGGCACGCAGGCCATGCTGCAACTCAAGGCGCTGACGCTCGTGCGCCCGATCCGCCGCGCGGTAATCTGGGCGCGCGACCCGGCCAAGGCGGAGACCGCTGCGGCCGGGATGGCGCGGGAACTCGGCATCGAAGTGGTGCCCGAGGCCGAGCCCGTGAAGGCCGTCGCGGGCGCCGATGTGATCGTGACGACCACGCCCGCGACCACGCCGATCCTAAGCGCCGATTGGCTGGAGCCGGGCCAGCACGTGACCGCGATGGGCTCCGACCAGCACAGAAAGAACGAACTCGATCCGGCCTGCCTGGCGCGCGCGGATCTTTACGTGCCCGACCGGCAGGCGCAGACCGCCGTCATGGGCGAGTTGCGCGCCGCGATCGGGGCGGGGTTGGTGCGTGAGGACCGCAAGTTTGCCGAACTGGGTGAAATCGTCAACGGCACCGCGCCCGGTCGCGGCTCGGCACAGGCGATCACCATCGCCGATCTGACCGGCACCGGCGTGCAGGACACGGCCATCGCCACCTTTGCCTTCCGGCGCGCGCAGGACGCGGGCGCCGGAAGCGTTTTCAAGAACTGACAGCCAAGGAAGGATCAGGCCGCATGGCAACGCCCCCCCTGCATTTCACCCGCGCCGAATATGCCGACCGGATTGCCCGCACCCGCAGCGCGATGGAAGCGCGCGGCGTCGACGCGATCGTCGTCTCCGACCCCTCGAACATGGCCTGGCTCACCGGCTATGACGGCTGGTCCTTCTATGTCCATCAGGCGGTGGTCCTGGGTCTGGAAGGCGAACCCGTCTGGTGGGGCCGGGCGATGGATGCGGTGGGCGCGAAGCTGACCGTCTTCATGGATCACGCCAATGTGGCGGGCTATGACGACACCTATGTGCAGAACCCCTCCAAACACCCGATGGAAACGCTCGCCGCCCTGATGCAGGAGCGTGGCTGGGGCACCGGCCGCGTGGGCGTGGAGCGCGACAACTACTATTACTCCGCCGCCGCCCATGCCGCGCTGGTGGACGGGCTGCCGGAGGCGGAGATTCTGGACACGACCGGGCTGGTAAACTGGCAGCGCGCGGTCAAGTCGGAGGCCGAGATCGGCTATATGCGCAGCGCCGCGCGCATCGTCGAGGCGATGCATGCCCGGATCGTCGAGATCGCCGAGCCGGGGATGCGCAAGAACGACCTGGTGGCCGAGATCTACCGCACCGCGATCCGCGGGGTGGGCGATGCCTGGGGCGACTATCCGGCGATCGTGCCGATGGCGCCCTCGGGGCTGGACGCGACCGCGCCACACCTGACCTGGGACGACAAGCCGCTGAAGGCGGGCGAATGCACCTTCTTCGAACTGGCGGGCGTCCATCGTCGCTATCACGCCACGCAGTCGCGCACGCTCTTCTTCGGCGCGCCGCCGCAAAAATACCTCGACGCGGAAAAGGCCGTTCTGGAAGCGGTCGCCGCCGGGCTGGACGAGGCCCGACCCGGCAAACATGCCGAAGACATAGCCAACGCCTTCAACGCGACGCTCAACCGGCTGGGCTTCGAGAAGGACAGCCGCTGCGGCTATGCGATCGGGTTGAGCTACCCGCCGGACTGGGGCGAGCGGACAATCTCCTTCCGGCGCGGCGACCGGACAGTGCTCGAGCCCGGCATGACCTTCCATTTCATGCCTGCGCTCTGGCTCGACGATGGCGGGCTGGAGATCACCGAGCCGATCCTGATCACCGAAACCGGGGTCGAGATGCTCTGCGACACGCCGCGCAAGCTCTTCGTCAAGGACTGACGACCGCCGGGGTTGGACATCCGGTCCGCAAGGCCCCATCTTCATCCCACGGCAGTCATGGGAGGAGCCGATGACGACATTCCGCAGGACAGACGAGGCCGTCGCCGCCCTGACGCCCGAACAATACCGCGTCACCCAGCAGAACGGGACCGAGGCGCCGGGCAGCGGCGCCCTGCTCGGCAACAAGGCGCCGGGCATCTATGTCGATGTGGTCTCGGGCGAGCCGCTCTTCGCCTCCAGCGACAAGTTCGAGTCGGGCTGCGGCTGGCCGAGTTTCACCAAACCCATAGTGAAGGCACATCTCCGCGAACTGCGCGACACCAGTCACGGCATGGTCCGCACCGAGGTGCGCTCGGCGCATGGCGACAGCCATCTGGGGCATGTGTTTCCGGACGGGCCGCGAGACAGGGGCGGTCTGCGTTACTGCATCAATTCGGCGGCGCTGCGGTTCATTCATCGCGACGACATGGAGGCCGAGGGCTATGGCGATTACCTGGACCAAGTGGAGGACGTGACATGACCGAACGGGCAGTTCTGGCAGGCGGATGCTTCTGGGGCATGCAGGATCTGATCCGCAGACTCGATGGGGTGATATCCACACGTGTGGGTTATACCGGAGGCGACGTGCCCAACGCGACCTATCGCAACCACGGCACCCATTCCGAGGGGATCGAGATCGTCTTCGATCCCGCGAAGATCAGCTATCGGCGGCTGCTGGAGTTTTTCTTCCAGATCCACGACCCCACCACGCCGAACCGGCAGGGAAACGATGTGGGGATGTCCTACCGCTCGGCCATCTATTACGTGGACGACGCACAGAGGCAGACCGCGCTCGACACGATCGCGGATGTGGAGGCGTCCGGCCTCTGGCCCGGCAAGGTCGTGACGGAGGTCGAGCCGGCGGGCGATTTCTGGGAGGCCGAGCCGGAGCATCAGCGTTACCTGGAGCGCATTCCCAACGGTTATACCTGCCATTTCCCGCGCCCCGACTGGGTGCTGCCGCGCCGCGATGCGGCGGAATAGGCGGCCGGGCCGCACGGGCTGACGGAAGACGGGGCAGGGAGGTCCGATGGCGGCGATCATTTCGGTCGAGGGACTGGGCAAGCGCTATGCGGGCGGCGTCAGCGCGCTGGAAGACGTGTGCCTGGAGATCGAGAAGGGCGAGATCCTCGCGCTGCTCGGACCCAACGGCGCGGGCAAGACGACCCTGATTTCCATCATCTGCGGTCTGGTGACGCCAAGCGCGGGGCGGGTGACGGTCGGCGGCCACGATGTCGTGACGGATTACCGGGAGGCGCGCCGGCTGATCGGGCTGGTGCCGCAGGAGGTGGCGCTGGAACCCTTCGAGAAGGTCATCAATTCGGTGCGGTTCTCACGCGGGGTCTTCGGGCGGCCCGGCGACCCGGCACGGATCGAGGCGGTGCTGCGGCAATTGTCGCTCTGGGACAAGCGCGACGCGCAGATCATGACGCTCTCGGGCGGGATGAAGCGGCGCGTGCTGATCGCCAAGGCGCTGGCGCACGACCCGGATATCCTGTTTCTCGACGAACCCACGGCGGGCGTCGATGTGGAACTGCGCCGCGAGATGTGGCAGATGGTGCGCGAACTCAAGGCCGCCGGCGTCACCATCCTGCTGACCACCCATTACATCGAGGAGGCCGAGGCGATGGCCGACCGTGTCGGCGTCATCACCGGCGGAAGGGTGCTTCTGGTGGAGGAGAAGAACGCGCTGATGCGCCGGATGGGCAAGCGGGAGATGCGGCTGGAACTGCAGGAGCCCGTGGGCGAGCTTCCCGCCGCGCTCGCCCCCTACGGGCTGGAATGCGAGGAAGACGGGCAGGTGCTGGTCTACAGCTACGACACCGCCGCGGCGCGCACCGGCATCACGAGGCTGCTGACCGACCTGGCCGATACGGGGCTGGTGCTCAACGACGTGCAAACCCGGCAGAGCAGCCTGGAGGAGATTTTCGTCGATCTGTTGCGGGAGAACGCCGAGGCATGAACTGGCTTGCGATCCTGGCGATCTACCGTTTCGAGATGGCGCGCACCAAGCGCACCATCGCGCAGAGCGTGATCTCCCCCGTCATATCCACCTCGCTCTATTTCGTCGTCTTCGGCGCGGCCATTGGCTCACGCATAGACGAGGTGGAGGGCATCGGATACGGCAGTTTCATCGTCCCCGGCCTGATCATGCTGACGGTGATGACCCAGAGCATCGCCAACGCTTCCTTCGGGATCTATTTCCCGAAATTCCTGGGCACGATCTACGAGCTTCTCTCCGCCCCGGTCTCGTTCCTGGAGATCGTGATCGGCTATGTCGGCGCGGCGGCCACGAAATCGCTGATGATCGGGCTGATCATCCTGGCCACGGCCGGTTTCTTCGTGCCGCTCCAGATCGCGCATCCCGTGGCGATGCTGGCCTTCCTGGTCCTGACCTGCGTGAGCTTCAGCCTCTTCGGCTTCATTCTGGGGATCTGGGCCGGCAATTTCGAACAGTTGCAGCTTGTGCCGCTTCTTGTGGTCACGCCGCTGGTCTTCCTGGGCGGCAGCTTCTATTCGATCTCCATGCTGCCGCCGGTCTGGCAGACGATCACGCTCTTCAACCCCGTGGTGTATCTGATCTCCGGATTCCGCTGGAGCTTCTTTGGCATCGGCGATGTGGGCGTGGCGGTGAGCCTGGGCGCGATCCTGGCCTTCCTGACGCTCTGCATGGGCGTGGTGTGGTGGATTTTCCGAACCGGCTGGCGGCTGCGCAGCTAAAGTGGCCGTCCTTCGATCTGCACCGTACTGCCCTGAATGGAGATAGCTCCGCGCGGGAGCAAGGCCGCGGGCCACCGCGCAAATTCCAGACCGCGGTCTGGTGCCCCCGTAGCGCGTCTCCGAACCTGCCAAGGTCCGCAGTTCGGTTCGGGTTCTCGTGCTTTCAGACCTCCAGCCAGATCGTCACCGGGCCGTCATTGACCAGCCGTACCGCCATATCGGCCCCGAAGCGTCCGGTGGCGACCTCGACACCCAAGCCGCGCAAGTGTTCTGCGAAGTCCAGATAGAGCCGCTCGCCCTCGGCGGGCGGGGCGGCGGCGGAGAACCCCGGCCGGTTCCCACGCGCGGTGTCGGCGGCCAGCGTGAACTGGCTGACGACCAGCGCCGCGCCCTCGGTATCGAGAAGCGAGCGGTTCATCCGGCCTTCGTCGTCGCGGAAGATGCGCAGCCGCGCCACCTTGGCGGCGAGCTTTTCGGCTTCGGCCCCTGTGTCGCCCGCCATCGCGCAGACCAGGATCAGAAGCCCCGGCCCGATTCGGCCAAGGTTCTCGCCATCCACGCTGACCCCGGCCTCGCTGACGCGTTGTATCAGGGCTCTCATCGCTGCGATCTCCCACTCTTCCGTGTCCTTCCGGTCAGACCGGACAGGAGCCTTTGATGCAAGTCAATGCCAGCGCGGCCGCCCGCCGCTAGGGTCGGGACATTCTCGTTACACTGCAAGGGAGTTGCACAATGGTTGAACAGTCCCATACCAGCGGCTTCTGGCCGTCGATCTACGAACCGTTCCGCCAGTTCGGCAGCCGCGTCGCCGACTGGATCGCCCCGGCGAGCGAGGCGTCATCGGGCGATGACGCTTACACGATCTCGGTCGAATTGCCAGGCGTGGACGCCGACGATGTGGAGCTTTCGGTGGATGAGGGCGTGCTGGCGCTGAAGGGCGAGAAACGCACCAGCCGCGAGGAGAAGGGCGAGACCTGGTATTTCTCCGAGCGTCAGTATGGCGCCTTCAGCCGGTCCTTCCGCCTGCCGCCGGATGCCGACGCTGCGAAAGTGTCCGCCGACATGAAGGACGGCGTGTTGGTCATCACCGTGCCAAGAAAAGCAGCGGGCGGGGAAAGCACCCGCAAGGTGGAGATCGCGAAGAAATAGGCCCGCGCGACGGGGGCGGCGGTCCCGCCCCCGTCACTGGCCCTGCGCGGCGAAATAGCCCGCCACGGCGGCGGCGATCAGGCCCAGCGTCACCGCCAGGGCAATCTTCCAGGCCGACCAGGGCCGTTCGCCCGAGACCTTTCCGGTCTGCCCGTTGACGACGAACCGGTAGGTCTTGCCGCGGAACTTGTAGGCGGCCAGCCAGACCGGCAGCAGGATATGCTTGAAGGTGACATCGGCGATCTCGGTGTCGATGGCGTGGACGCGCTGCCGGTCGCCGCCAATGTCGAATTTCACGTCGCGCTCGATGGTGCGGTCCATGACCGCACGGGCCTGCGCGAAGCCGTCTTCCAGCGTCACGGTGTAGCTCTCAGCGCGGAACCCGGCCAGGTAGGCGGGTGTGTAGGGCTCCAGCCCCGAGAGATCCCAGGGCGCGAGCGCGTCGGTGTGGCGCCGGGGCAGCGACGCCGCGGCCAGCACCAGCACGTCGTCGAAAGCCCGCGCCACCCGCCCCGCGACCGGCGTCCAGCTTACCCGCGCCACCCGGACCTCGGCGCGCTTGCCGTCGCGCATCACCGTGCGGGTCTCGTAATAGACCGTGCCGCGTTCGCCCCGATAGTGCGAGGCCGTGTCGGCGTCATAGGTCCAGAAGGGCACGTAGATGCCCTGCATCCGCCGGCCCTTGCGCGCGTACTCCTTGAGGCCGTCGGGCGCAAACCAGAGCCGGCCCAACCAGCCGGTCATCGCCTTGCGCGCGGCGGGCTCGTCCAGCGCGAAGGGGACCAGCGCGCGTGGCTTGATCTGGCGGCTGCGCCCGGTATCGGTGACGACCGGGCTGGCGCAGAACGGGCATTTGGCGGCGTGCAGGTCGGCGTCGAATTCCACATCCGCCCCGCAATTGGTGCAATGGACGATGCGCGCCTCGGCCATCTCAGCCTCGGGCAGGCGGGCCTCCAGCGCCGCGCGGAAGTCGAGTTCCCGGATCGCCTGCGTGCTGCGGCCCGCGCCGTCGATCGGGGTCTCGTTGCCGCAATGGTCGCAGAGCATCCGACGCCCCGCCGGATCGTAGCGCATATCCGCGCCGCAGGCGTCGCAGGGAAAGCGGTGGATATGCTCCGGTACTGGGGGCTGGGTCGGGGGCATCGCGGGCGGCTCTCGGGCGGCGGAAGGGGCGCGCGGCGGCTCTCAGGCAGCGGGCGGCGGCGGGGGCGGCGGCATCACGGTGAAAAGCTGCGCCAGTTCCGCCACGTCCTCGGCACGCTGCCAGCCGTCCTGTCCGGGCGTCCAGACCAGGCTGTCGCGGCCGAGCTTGCCCTCGACGGCCATGCGCCCCAGCGCGGCCTTGGAATAGGGGCCATGCGTCGCGCCGTTCTCGGCGATGTGCCAGACATGCTCCACAGGCGGTGGAGGCGGCGGCGGGGTGGCGCCCCATGGGCCCTGGCGCGCCGCCATCTGCCCGGCCATCGCCATGCCCAGACCTGCGCCCAGCCCCGCGCCCATGCCGCCCCCGCCTGAGGGGTTCTCGGCAGCGGAGGTCATCGCCTCGGCGGTGGAATACTGCGTGAAACGGTCCAGATCGCCCACCAGCCCCATCGAGGTGCGCTTGTCGAGTGCCTTCTCGACCGCCGGCGGCAGCGAGATGTTCTCGATGTAAAGCTCCGGGATCGCCAGTCCATATTCCTTGAGCGTCGGCGCGATCTCCTCGGCAATCACGCGGCCCAGATCGGCGGTGTTGGCGGCCATGTCGAGCACCGGGATGCCCGAGCGCGCAACGGCGCGGGAAAACTCCTGCACGATGATGTTGCGGATCTGGAAGCTGATCTCGTCCATGGTGAACTCGCCGTCGGTGCCCACGATCTCGACCAGGAACCGCGCCGGATCGACGACGCGCACCGCGTAGGTGCCATAGGCGCGGATGCGCGTCGGGCCGAATTCCGGATCGCGCAGCATGATCGGGTTCTTGGTACCCCATTTGAGATTGGCGAACCGAGTGGTGTTGATGAAGTAGATCTCGGACTTGAAGGGCGAGCGGAAGCCGTGATCCCAGTGCTGGAGCGTAGTCAGCACCGGCATGTTGTTGGTCTCCAGCATGTAGAGACCGGGGGTGAAGACATCCGCCAACTGGCCTTCATGCACGAAGACCGCGGCCTGGCCCTCGCGCACCGTCAGCTTGGCACCGTACTTGATCTCGTGGCCCTCGCGCTCGAACCGCCAGACCAGCGTGTCGCGGCTGTCGTCCACCCAGTGGATGACGTCGATGAACTCGCCACTCAGGAAATCGAAAATGCCCATCACGCGTCCCCTTCCTTTTTCTCATGTATTCTTGAGAGCATCTCTTCCATTTCTTTCTCATGCTGCGCGGTGCTTTTGGCAAGTACTCGCAGCTGACCGCCCTCTGTCGCTCTCGTTAAATCCTTTGAGAGCCTCTCAAGAGATTTTGCGATGACAGCCATTGGTGGTGAATGCGCCATCTGATGGTGAAGCTCTCTTACATCAATTATTTGAGTCGAAGAGTACCAATTCTCCTCGATATCTTGATATTTAACAGAAATATGGAATGGTCTTATTGGCTCATCACCTAAAAGGCGATGTCCTACGCCAAAATTGTATTGAACAGATTGGTTTTGCTTTATGACTCGAATCGGGTGCGTAAGGTTGCGAAGATTTGTGGTAACCCGACTCTCGTCAAAATCATCATCATTCTTGTCAAAAGATAGAGTTACATTCAATGCTGCACCTGCGCCGACGTTGCTTACTTCAAAGGTGATCATCATGGGCGCGTCGGATCGTTTGCCTAGATGAACCAAAATAACAGGGTCAGTTCCGGCTTGTCGAATTCGTCTCTGTTCAAAAAGCGCGTTATAAGAGATCAGAAGCGATACGAGTGCGACTGCCAAGGCCAGGAACGCAGGCGCCGCATTTAAAAACTCGTTCTTCGTTACCTCGATTTCAAGAAAATGTATGGACAGGTAACTTGCCAGGCAGAGCACAAGGCCAACAACCACGCCAAGAGCAAACCGACCTTCAGATAAAACTGAATGCTTTGATTTGGTTTCAGTTTTTCGAAGAAATTTTCCCTTACCGGTCATTGATATTTCCTAACTCGCCCCCTCGCCCATCAACTCCGCCGCGATCGTGCTTACGATAGGGCGGGCCTCGGCGGGGGTCATGCCCAGCCGCAGGCGCCGGTCATAGAGGATTTGCAGGAGCAATTCGTCATGCTCGGTCAGCAGGGCGAATTCCTCGTCGTCGTTGAAGATCGAGGGGCGCGCCACGGGGCTGTCATTGGCCAGCCCCATTGCCTGCGCGATCTCCTCGTGGATGCAGGAGAGGCGCAGCAGATCCGGATGCTCCGCCTTCACCAGCACGACGGCGGCGGTGTAGGCGTGGTTGCTCTTGCGCTCCGACAGCGCGTAGGCGGCGCAGAAGGTGCTGCGCGGACTGTGAGTGATCTCGTTGACGACGGTCGGGCTGATGCGCGGCACGAGTTCCTCCAGCCGCGGGCCGATGGTCCGCTGCTCGTCACGGTTGAGGAAGAGCACGATGAAATTCGCGGGCCCTTCGGTCAGGCCGATGCGGTGGCCCGTCAGCCGGGCAATGCGCGCGTTGTAGGTTTCGACATTGCGGCGGTCGCGGGCGCGCTGTTCGTCGGTGACCGAAGGCCCGAAGACCAGCCGCATGCGGATCGGCACTTCCCAGCGCCGCAGCCGGCTTGGGGTCTGGCGCTGCACGAATGTCCCCGATTGCAGCGCGTATTCGTCGTAAAGCGCGATGCGTTCGAAATTCTCCACCAGATTGCGGGTGGAGAAATAGGTATCCGGCCCGCCACCGTCGCGGCGCAGGAGCCCCTGCGACAGAAGCCGCGCCTGGACGCCGCCATAATAGGCCGCCAGCCGGCGGCTTTCCTCCGACGGCTCGCCCGCGTCGAGGCGGGGTTCCGCCGGCTCTATCGCGACCGGCCCCATCGGGTCGCAGGCCGCCAGCGCCAGACCAAGGGTCAGCGCCAGCGCGCCGCGTCGAAGAATCTCCGGTTTGCGTCGGGTCACGAAAACCGTCATGCAGGCGGAACGCTGGTGCCGGAACTGTAGCCCGCGGCGCTGTCTCTGGCCTTGGCGGCCGACAGGGTTTCGCGCAACTCACCCTCCATCTTCCTGAGCTCTTCCTCAGCCGCGGCGCGCTTGGCCTTTCCTTCATCCGCGATGGCCAGGCTTTCCTCGATCGTGGCGATCAGGTCGGCATTGGCCTGTTTCACGGCCTCGATGTCGAAGACGCCGCGCTCCATCTCCTCGCGGACGGTGCGATTGGCCTCCTTGAGGTTCCTGGAGTTCGCGGTCAGCAATTCGTTGGTCAGGTCGGTGGCCTCGCGCACCGCCTTGGCCGCGTCGGCGGAACGCTGGATCGTCAGCGCCTGTGCGAGTTGCGTTTCCCAGAGCGGGACCGTGTTGACCAGTGTCGAGTTGATCTTGGTCACCAGGCTCTTGTCGTTTTCCTGGACCAGCCGGATCGAGGGCAGCGATTGCATCGTGACCTGACGGGTCAGTTTCAGGTCGTGGACCCGGCGCTCCAGATCGTCGCGGGCGGCGCGCAGGTCGCGCAATTCCTGCGCCTTGATGACGCCTTCGTTTTCCGGGGCGTCCTCGGCTTCCTGGGCCTTGGCGGGGATTAGGCTGGCGTCCAACTCGCCCAGCTTGGCCTCGCCCGCGGCAATATAGAGCGCAAGTTCGTCGTAGAAATCGAGCGTCTTCTCGTAGAGCTTGTCGAGCGACTTGATGTCCTTGAGCAGCATGTGCTCATGGCCCAGCAGGTTATCGGTGATGCGGTCGATCTGGCGCTGCACGGTCTCATAGCGGGCCATCAGTTCGTGGATCGGTTTGGCCTTGCCCAGGAGCCGCTCCCACCAGGAAAGCTTGCGGTTGGGGTCCAACTCGTCGACCGAGAAGCCTCTCAGCGTGCCCACCATCTCGCGCAGCGAGTCGCCGGCGGGGCCGACATCCTTGTTGCGCACATCGGCCAGCATCGCCTGGCTGATCTGCTGCAATTCCGCTTGGGCACGGCTGCCGAAGGCAACGATGGAATTCGTGTCGCCCATGTCGATCTCATCCATGCGTTTGCGGATTTCCGCGGCAGCGGGTGCCTCTGCCTTCTCTAGCGGCACGATCTCGGTGCCCGGCTCCGGCAATATGGCGGCACTCAGCGCCTCGACCTCGCGAAGCTCGGCTTCGGCCTTCTGGCGAACGGTGTCAGACATGTACGTGCTCCATCACTGCATTCATTTCTGGGGGCGGACGCCTTCGCGCGCAAGCCGTTCGCGCAGCACCTCGATCTCGACTTCGAAATCGGTGCGATTATCAGCCATCAGCGCTTTGGTGCGAGTCTGGAAATTCGCTTCCAGATCGTCCAGCAGCGCGACGAAATCGGCGCGGTCCTCGGGCGCGGGGTTGCGGGCGCGCAACTCCGAGAGTTTCTGCGCCGCGTCCCGCGCACCGATCAGGTAGACGCCGAGATAGCGCCGCGCGGCGGTCAGGTCGCGGGGGTCCTGCTCGACGGTGCGGAACATGTCGCGCGCGGTGGCCTGGAAACGCTCCACCCGGTCCTCCAGCGCGCGGTCCCCGAGGCCGGCAATGGCGGTGCGCATGGCGCGCAAATGCGCCTCGGCCTCGTCCACGGCGCGCGCCACCCGGTCGCCGGCATGGGCGTCGAACCCGTCCATGCCCTTGTTCCGCAGCGGGTCGATCCCGAATGAAAGCAGATGCAGCCCCGCGCCGATCAGGGCATAGATCGCGGGGCCGATCACCGCACCGCCGGTCTGCCAGGCGGCAAGGAATATTCCCGCGCCGGTCAGCACCGAGGCGAAGATCTTGCGCGGAATGGCGGGCCGCCGCGCAACCTTGCGCGCGTCATAGACATCCTCGGCCCTCAGTCCTTCGCGCAGGAGCCAGGCTGCCAGGACCAGCGTCCCGAAGGCCGCCAGATCGACGGCCATGCCCGCAGGACCGGCACCGAAGGCGGTGAAGAGCAACGGCAGCGGGGCGAGAAAGAGCAGGTTGACCCGCGCGCCCGCACGCGGCACGCGCTGGCCTTTCAGGGGCCGCGCCGGGGCAGATTCCTCGGCGCGCTCCGCGCCGGGGCTGAACTGGCCGCCATAGCGCTGCGCCATCAGGGACCGGCTCCGAGCAGGCCCGACGCCACGGCGACGATCAGGACCAGAAGCACCGCATAGGCGATCTTCTGCAAGGATGTGGCGGTCATGTCTGCCCCCTGGCAATCGGCGCCGAATGAACTCACCCGTTTATACGCGATGCAGCATGGCCTTGCCAGCCGCGAAACCCGGCTGCGCAAGTGATTGCCAGATCAGTGCTTTACGCGGAGGTCGTGGCGGGTTGGCCAGCGCTGTTTCGCGGCGCTCAGCGCCGGCGTTTGCGGCGCGCGGGGGCGGGCTTGGCCGGCGTGGGTTTTGCAGGCTCCAGCCCGAGTTGCTCGCGCAGGACGCGGGGGCGCACCTCCTCCACTGCGCCGGGGGCAAGTTCCCCAAGCTGGAACGGCCCGTAGGAAACGCGGATCAGCCGATTCACGGTCAGGCCCACGGCTTCCATCGCGCGGCGGATCTCGCGGTTCTTGCCCTCGCGCAGACCCACCGTCAGCCAGGCGTTCGCGCCCTGCTGCCGGTCGATACTCACGATCATCGGATGGAAGCGCTCGCCATCGGCGGTCAGGCCCTTGCGCAGTGGCTCCAGCATCGCGTCGTCCGGCGCGCCCCTGACGCGCACCCGGTACTTGCGCAGCCAGCCGGTGGAGGGCAGTTCGAGCCGACGCTTGATGCCGCCATCGTTGGTGAGCAGCAGGAGGCCCTCGGAATTCAGGTCGAGCCGGCCCACGGGCATGACCCGCGGCAGGTCGGCTGGCAGGGTATCAAAGACCGTCTCGCGGCCCCTCTCGTCATGCGCCGTCGTGACCAGCCCGGTGGGCTTGTGATAGCGCCAAAGGCGCGGCGGCGCGGGCGCGGCGAGCGGCTTGCCATCGACGGTGATCCGGTCCGACCCGGTCACGTTGAGCGCGGGGCTCTCGATGGTCCTGCCGTTGACGGCCACGCGGCCCGCGGCGATCGCGGCTTCCGCCCCGCGGCGGGACGCCACACCCGCCCGCGCCAGCACCTTGGCGATGCGCTCGCCCTTTTCCGCCTCGTCGCTCATGCGCCCCCTCTAGCTCGCGATTGCGGCCGGGCCAAGCGAAACATGGCTTGCCCGCCGGGGCGCGGCTTGCCAGAAGGGTCCGATGAGCCCGTTTCAGAGCCATATGGACGCCGCCCTGGCTGAAGCCCGCGCCGCAGCCGCGCGCGGCGAGGTGCCTGTGGGCGCGGTCGTTGTCTCGCCCGCAGGCAAGATCGTGGCGGCCGCGGGCAACAGGTGCGAGGAACTGGCCGACCCCACCGCGCATGCCGAGATCCTGGCGCTGCGGGCGGCCTGCAAGGCGGCGGGCAGCCCGCGCCTGCCGGGGCACGCGCTCTATGTCACGCTGGAACCCTGCCCGATGTGCGCCGCGGCAATCGCGGCGGCGCGGATCGAGCGGCTGCTCTACGGCGCGGCCGATCCCAAGTCGGGCGGTGTCGCGCAGGGCCCGCGCATCTTCAGCCACCCGCAATGCCACCACAAGCCGCAGGTTTATGACGGGATCGGCGCGGCGGAGGCCGAAGACCTGCTCAAGCGTTTCTTCGAGGGGTTGCGCGACGGGTGAACCGGAGCGGCGCCATCCGGGTTCCGGGCTTGGCGGCGGGCCGGCCGGAAGTTCGCGATGCCCGCCTGATTGATCGGAACCTGCCGCCGCCACATGCTTGCAGTGGGCGGGAGCGGGCGCTAAACGGAGCGTCGGATGCAAGATCAGGACGGAGCCCATGTCGATTGATACCGAGACCGCCCGCCGGGTGGCGAAATTGGCCCGGATCGAGGTCGCCGAGGCGGACCTGCCGCAGCTCGCAGGTGAGCTGTCGAACATCCTGACCTTCATGGAGCAGCTCAACGAAGTCGATGTGGAGGGTGTGGAGCCGATGACATCGGTCACGCCGATGCGGCTCAAACGCCGCCGCGACGAGGTGACGGACGGCGGCTATCCCGACAAGGTTCTGTCGAACGCGCCCGACGCGCGCGAGGGCTTCTATGCCGTGCCGAAGGTGGTCGAGTGATGGGCGAGTTGACGACACTGACCATCGCCGAGGCCCGCGACCGGCTGCGCGCGGGCGACGTGAGCGCGGTCGAGCTGACCGAAGCCTGCCTGGCCGAGATCGAGGCAGCGGGCGCACTCAACGCCTTTTCGGTGACCACGGCCGAGATCGCGCGCCACCGTGCCGAACAGGCCGACGACCGGCTCAGGACCGACGCAGACGCACCGGCGATGTGTGGTATCCCGATCGGCATCAAGGATCTCTTCTGCACCCGCGGCGTGGCCAGCCAGGCGGCGTCGCGCATCCTCGACGGGTTCAGGCCGGAATACGAATCCACCGTCACCCAGAAGCTGCACGACGCCGGCGCGGTCATGCTGGGCAAGCTCAACATGGACGAGTTCGCGATGGGCTCGTCCAACGAGACCTCGACCTACGGGCCGGTCGTCAATCCGTGGCGCGCGGAGGGCTCCAACAAGGATCTGACGCCGGGCGGTTCCTCGGGCGGGTCCGCTTCGGCGGTGGCGGCCGATCTCTGCCTCGCGGCAACTGGAACGGATACCGGCGGGTCGATCCGCCAGCCCGCCGCCTTTACCGGGATCGTCGGGCTGAAACCCACCTACGGGCGCTGCTCGCGCTGGGGGATCGTGGCCTTCGCGTCGTCGCTCGACCAGGCCGGGCCGATGACCAAGACGGTGCGCGACGCGGCGATCATGTTCGGTGCGATGGCCGGGCACGATCCGAAGGACAGCACCTCGGCCGACATGGCGGTGCCGGATTTCGAGGCCGCGCTGGCCGGTGATATCCGCGGCAAGACCATCGGGTTGCCCCGCGAATACCGGATGGACGGGATGCCCGCGGAGATCGACAAGCTCTGGTCCGAAGGCGCCGAGATGCTGCGCGACGCGGGCGCGAAGACCGTCGATATCTCGCTGCCGCATACCAGATACGCGCTGCCCGCCTATTACGTGATCGCGCCCGCCGAGGCGTCCTCGAACCTGGCGCGCTATGATGGGGTGCGCTACGGTTTCCGCGCGAAGCTCGAAAAGGGCGACGGGATCACCGAAATGTACGAGCGCACCCGCGCCCAGGGCTTCGGCCCGGAGGTGCAGCGCCGGGTGATGATCGGAACCTATGTCCTGTCCGCGGGTTTCTACGACGCCTATTACCGCCGCGCGCAGCGGGTCCGCACACTCATCAAGCGCGATTTCGAGGAAGCCTTCGCTACGGGTGTCGATGCCATTCTGACCCCATCCACCCCCTCGGCAGCGTTCGGGATCGGCGACATGGCGGATGCCGATCCGGTGCAGATGTATCTCAACGATGTCTTCACCGTGACGGTGAACCTGGCCGGGCTGCCGGGCATTTCGGTTCCCGCAGGAACGGATGCGAGCGGCCTTCCGCTGGGGCTGCAGCTGATCGGCCGGCCCTGGGACGAGGCCGGTCTGCTGAACACCGCGCAGGTGCTGGAGCAGGCGGCGGGCTTTGTTTCCAAACCGGCGAAATGGTGGTAGGTAACAGAAAAACAAGAGGCGAGGCAGCCATGCGGATCTTTCTCCCCGTCATCGGATTATGTGCTCTGGCGGCCTGTGCGCCCACGGTTCCCGAAAGCGGCCAGGGCGTGGGCTTCGGCGACTACGACAGCTATCTCGAGGCGGAACGCGCGCGCGAGGCCGAACTGCGTGGCCAGCCGGTGCCTGACGGGCCGGTGATCTCGGACGAGGCGCCCGAGACGCACCCCCCCGGCACCGCCCCGCAGGAACAGCAGGTGGCGATCGACACCGACAATCCGGGCATTTCGCGCAGCCAGAGCTTCGAGGTCGTCTCGGAGCGCGAGACGATCGAGTCCGACGCGGCCAAGATACGCGCCCAGCGCGAACAGTACGAATTCGCCAAGCCCAAGCCCCTGCCGGAACGCGACAGCAAGGTCAACGTGGCGCAGTTCGCGCTCTCCACCGTGCATTCGGTGGGCGAGAAGAAATACAATCGCAGCCCCTTCGGCGGGCTTTCGACCAAGCGGCGCTGCGCGCGCTACGGCACACCCAACGATGCGCAGCAGGCATTCCTGGATGCGGGCGGGCCGCGCAATGACCGGCTGGGGCTCGATCCGGATGGCGACGGCTTCGCCTGCGACTGGTCGCCCGAGGTGTTCCGCCAGATGGTCGAATGACCGGCGCGCCGGGGCCGTGATGGAGCCGCTGGCGCATCCCTCGCCCAATTTCGGTCCGCGACGCGGAGGCGCGCGGCCGGACATGGTGGTACTCCATTACACCGCGATGCCCAGCACCGGGGCAGCCCTGGCGCGGCTCTGCGATCCGGCGACGGAGGTTTCCTGCCACTATCTTGTCTCGGAGAGCGGGACGGTCCTGCACCTGGTGGCCGAGGAAGACCGCGCCTGGCATGCTGGCGCCGGGGCCTGGGGCGAGGTCAGCGACGTGAATTCGCGCTCCATCGGGATCGAACTGGCCAATCCGGGGGGCGCGCCCTTCCCGGCGCCGCAGATGACCGCGCTGGAGGCGCTGCTGGCGGGCGTAGTCGCGCGCTGGGGGATCGTGCCTGAGCGCGTCATCGGGCATTCCGACGTGGCGCCGGGGCGCAAAAGCGATCCGGGGCCGAAATTCGACTGGCGGCGGCTGGCCTGCCAGGGGCTTTCGGTCTGGCCCGGCGCGCGCGATGCGGCCGGCGCGTCCTTTGCCGCGCTGGCGCGGCGCGCGGGCTATGTCTGGACGGCGGGCGACGTGACGGCCGAGGCGGCGGTTCTGGCGGCCTTCCGCCAGCGCTTCCGCCCCGCGGCGCGCGGCCCGCTGGCGATTGAGGACATGGAACGGCTGGCCGACCTGGCGGCGCGCTGGCCGGTTGCGCTTGACCGGAACTCGGCCAGCCCCTAGATGGGCAGGGCGCGGATGGCCGGATGGCCACGTGTCCCGGATTCGTCCGGAATGCGAGGAAAGTCCGGACTCCATGAAGCAACGGTGCCGGGTAACGCCCGGCCGGGGAAACCCGAGGGAAAGCGCCACAGAAAACAGGTGGCCCCGGCTTCGGCCGGGGTGACAGTGAAACGGTGGGGTAAGAGCCCACCGCGGGACGGGCAACCGGACCGGCACGGCAAGCCCCACCGGGAGCAATGCCGAATAGGGGCCTCGCGTCCCGGAGCGATCCGGGGCAGGGCGGCTTCGGCCCAGAGGTCCGGGTTGGCAGCTAGACCCCGGCGGCGACGCCGGGGCCAGATGAATGGCCATCCAGGGCGCGGCGCAAGCGGCGCCCGGACAGGATCCGGCTTACAGGCCATCCGCGCGCACCGATCCGGCGGAAGCGCCGCCCGCGAGGGCGGGTGCCTCCGGCGGGGATGTTTTCGGCAAAAAGAATGGGCGCGGTCAGCGCCCCAGCGCCACGCCTTCGCGGCGCGGATCGGCGCCACCTTGCAGATCGTCGCCGATCGCGATGGCGTGGAGGCCGGAGACGAGCGGGGTGAGGCCGGTTTCGAAGCCGAGCGCCTCCAGCGGGGTCTGGAGAGCCATCGCGCTGCTGCCGGCCTCGATCTCGAAAGCGCCGAACCGGTTCAAAAGATGCGGCATCGCCACCGCCTGCTGCACGTCCATGCCCCAGTCGAGATGCGCGATGAGGGCCTGCGCGACATAGCCGATGATCCGGCTGCCGCCGGGCGAGCCCAGCACCAGGACCGGCGCGCCGTCCTCCATCACGATGGTGGGCGACATCGACGAGCGCGGCCGCTTGCCGGGGGCAAGCGCATTGGCGATGGGCCGGCCGCCGGAATGGGTGGCGAAGGAGAAATCCGTCAACTCGTTATTGAGCAGGAAGCCGTTGGTCATCAGCCGCGAGCCGAAGCCGTTCTCGATGGTCGTTGTCATGGCCAGCGCGTTGCCATAGCTGTCGACGATGGAGATATGGCTGGTGGAGGGCAACTCGATCGCGATGTCGTCGGCGCGCCGGAGCGCGTGGTCGAATTCGGGTTCTCCAGGCGCTGCCTCGTCCAGCGCGCGCGTTCCGCGCAGGAGCGCCGCCCGGTCTCGCAGGTAGTCCGGCGCGATCAGTCCCTTCACCGGAACCGCTACGAAATCGCTGTCGGCCATGTAGCGGCCGCGATCGGCGAAGGCCAGGCGCGAGGCGTCGCCGATGAGCCGCCAAGCCTCGGCCGACCGGGGCCCGAGCGCGGCGAGATCGAAGGGCTCCACGAGACCCAGGATCTGGCCCAGCGTCAGCGCCCCGGAGGAGGGCGGCCCCATGCCGCAGACCTGCCGGCCGCGATAGGGCGCGCAGACCGGCGGGCGTTCGCGCACCCGGTAGAGCGCCAGATCGGTCATCGAGAGCGTGCCGGGATTGTCCGACGCGCCCTGGACCGTGGCCACGATGTCGCGCGCGATGGCGCCGGTATAGAAGGCCCGCGCCCCGTCGCGCGCGATGGCGCGCAGCGTGGCCGCATAGGCGGGGTTGCGCAGCCGATGGCCGGGTGTCGGCCGCACGCCGCCGGGCAGGAAATAGGGCCGGGCGGTTTCGCTTTTCATCAGGTTCAGCATGTCGCCGGCCACCATCGCCGCGAGACGCGGCGAGACCTCGAAGCCGTCCTCGGCCAGTCCGATCGCGGCGTCGAAGAGTCCGGCCCAGTTGGCCCTGCCCCAGCGGCGGTGGGCCTCCTCCAGCAGCGCGGGCGTTCCCGGCGTGCCGACCGAGCGGCCGCCGATCACCGCGTCGAAGAATTCCATCGGCGCGCCGTTTTCGTCCTGGAAGAGCCGCGGCGTCGCATCGAGCGGCGCGGTCTCGCGCCCGTCCAGCGTGGTCAGCGCGCCCGTCGCCGCGTCGTACCAGACCAGGAACGCCCCGCCGCCCAGGCCCGAGGATTGCGGCTCCACCAGCCCCAGCACGGCCTGGACTGCGACCATCGCGTCGGCCGCGCTGCCGCCACGGGCCAGCACCTCGGCCCCGGCCTCGGCGGCCAGCGGATGCGCGGCCGCGACCATCCAGTCGTGCGCACGCACCGGGCGGCCCGCTTGCTTGGCCTCCAGCGCGGCCTGGGTCTGCGGGTGCTGCGCGCTCTGCGCCAGCTCGGACGGGCCCTCGGGGGCGACGGCATCGGCGGCCTGCTGGGCGAAGAGCGGCAGCGCGAGGGCCGTCAGGAGGGCGCAGAGGCCGAGGGTCGTGCGGATCATGGCCCGTCTTCCGGCAGTTGAACCTGCGCCAAACCTGTCATGCAGGGTCGGGCCGGTAAAGCCCCCGGCGGGGCGGCGGGGTCACAATATCGCGGCGCCATCGGGCCTTTGCGGTTGACAGGGCCGCGCGCGCAGGTAAAAGGCGGGCTTCAAGGATTTCACGGGCGGCCCGCGCTGCCCCGTTCGACTGGAGCTCAGAGATGGCCAAACCCACCACGATCAAGATCCGCCTGAACTCGACGGCAGATACCGGCCACTTCTACGTGACCAAGAAAAACGCACGCACGATGACCGAGAAGATGACCGTACGCAAGTACGACCCGGTTGCGCGGAAGCATGTCGAGTACAAGGAAGGCAAGATCAAGTAAGCCTTCCCCCTTCACGGGACAGACATCGGGCCGCGCTGGGATCAGCGCGGCCCTTTTCGTTTTCACGTTCGCTTCGCAATGGAGGCCCGGATGCCCCGGACCCTGATACTTCGCACAGCCCTTCCGACAGACCTGCCCGCCATCGACGGGCTGCTGGCGCGCAGCTACCCGGCGCTGCTGAAGGCCGACTACCCGCCCTCGGTGCTGGTCACCGCGCTGCCCATCATCGCGCGGGCCAATCCCGCGCTCGTCGCCTCGGGTACCTATTACCTGGTGGCCGATGCAGGTGGCGCCGTGCTGGGGGCGGGCGGATGGAGCTTCGCCGCCCCGCAGGGCGGGCGCGCCGACGGAAGCACCGCGCATGTCCGGCATGTGGCGACCGACCCGGCGGCGCTGCGCCGCGGTGTCGGTCGGATGCTGATGGCGGCGGCCGTGGCGGCGGCGCGTCGGGCCGGGGCGGAGCGGCTGGAATGCCAGTCGACGCTGATGGCGGTGCCATTCTACGCCGCAATGGGGCTGGAGACGCTGGGCGAGATCACCGTGCGGCTACGCCCCGGCATCGACTTTCCCGCGGTGCGGATGCAGCGCGCGCTCTAGGCCCGTGCGCGACGCCTCAGCCCAGCAGTGCGGTGGCCAGCGCCAGCAGCGCGACGCCCTGCGCCAGCACCGTGACGAGCATTCCGTAGAAGCGGAACCGCCAGTGCAGACCGGACTGCGCGAAATAGGCGGCATGGGATACCCGCCCCAGCGTGAAGGCGGCGGCGACCGGGGCCAGCAGCGTGCCGGGCGCGCCGGCGGCCTCGGCCAGCGCCAGCACAATCAGGAAGACGGGGATCTGCTCGGCCGCGTTGGCCTGCCCGCGGATGCGCTTGAGCATCACCCGGTCGCCGCCATCGCCCAGCACGATCTTCTCGGACCGGCGGTAGAGGATGACCGACATGGTCAGCAGCAGATAGAGCGCGCCATTCGCCAGCGCGGCGGCGGAACTCACGGGCAGGGCCGGGATCGTATCCATGTGGTCGTCCTTTGCAAAGAAAAGGGCCGGTCGCGGGGACCGGCCCTCGGAAGCGGGATGTCGGCGGGTGTTACTCGCGCCCGCCCATGAATTGCAACAGGAACATGAACATGTTCAGGAAGTCGAGATAGAGGCGCAGGGCCCCCATGATCGCCGACTTGCCGAGCCAGACCTGGTCGCCATGCGCGGCATGCTGGATGTATTCGTTCTTGATCGACTGTGTGTCATAGGCAGTCAGACCGGCGAAGATCAGGACGCCAAGCGCGGAGACCGCGAACATCACCGCCTCGGATTGCAGGAAGATGTTGACGATCATCGCGACGATCAGGCCGATCACACCCATGATCAGGAACGAGCCCCAGCCGGAGATATCCTTCTTCGTGGTGTAGCCCCACAGGCTGAGCCCCGCGAAGGCGATCGCCGTCACGAGGAAGGTCTGGGCGATGGAAATGCCCGTGAAGACCGCGAAGATATAGCTGATCGACAGGCCCATCAGCGCGGAGAAGAGCCAGAACACCGCCTGCGCGGCGCCCACGGAGAGACGGTTGATCATGGCACTGAAACCAAAGACCACGATCAGCGGTGCGAACATCACCAGCCATTTCAGCGGGGTGCCGAAGATCTGTGCCAGCAGCGCATCGTTGTTGCCCACCACGAAAGCCACGCCGCCGGTGATGAGCATCGCCACGGACATCAGCCCGTAGACCTTGTTCATATGGGCGCGAAGCCCTTCGTCGATCTGGGTCGTCCGGGCACCGGCACCTGTCTGCCGGATGGTCTCGAACTCGGCCATGTCTGCACTCTCCTTGTCTGATCCTGCGGCAACCGCCCGGATGGGCGGTTACCTTCGGATAGGCATATTGGCGCAGTCGCGCAGGTTTTCAAGCATTCCCTGCCGTTATCCCGGCTATTTCAGCCAATTCTCCGGCACGTCCCAGATCGGACGACGCGCCTCGCGCAGGGCCTCGGCGCGGTTCACCCCGATATCGTCGAGCATGTGGTCATCGAGACGGGCGAGTTTGCGGCGTTCCCTGTGCTGCCTGAAGACCCGCAGGATGAGGCCAGGCAGGGAGATGCGGCGAACCCGGCCCGGATTGACGGCGGTGCGGATGCGTGTGGTCATGGCTCTCTCCTTCTTTCCTGGTGATGCAAGCTCGTGCTCCCATCAACTTGCTTGATATATTTGCGTGCTCGTGTTTGATTTGTGAAATGAATGTTTTTGCGCTTTGACATAAGGGATCGTGATATGCCCAGAAATCTCGACATGACCGCGCTGCGCTCCTTCGTGACCGTGGCCGATGCCGGCGGGGTGACGCGCGCGGCGAGCCTTCTCCATCTCACCCAATCGGCGGTTTCGATGCAGCTCAAACGGCTGGAGGAATCGCTCGAGCTGCAATTGCTGGACCGTTCCGCGCGGCGCATCGCGCTGACAGCGGCGGGCGAACAACTCCTCGGCTACGGCAAGCGGATGCTGGCGCTCAACGACGAGGTCTGGGCGCGGCTGACGCATCAGGAATTCGAGGGCGAGGTGCTGTTGGGCGTGCCCGACGACATCGTCTATCCCTACATTCCCAAGGTACTGAAGCGGTTCAATGCGGAATATCCGCGGGTGCGGGTGAACCTCATCTCCTCCTACACGAGGCGGCTGAAGGATCTGCACGCGCGCGGGGAATGCGACGTGATCCTGGCGACCGAGGCGGGCTGCGACAATGGTGGCGAGACGCTGGACACCCGTCCGCTTCTGTGGATGGGCGCGCCGGGTGGATCGGCCTGGAAATCGCGGCCGCTGCGGCTGGCATTCGAGCATGGCTGCATCTTCCGGCAGCGCACGCAGGAGGCGCTGGACGCCGCGGGCATCCCGTGGGAGATGGCGGTGGAATCGGACCGCTCCCGGTCGGTGGAGGCCAGCGTGACTGCCGATCTGGCCGTGCATGCCGGCGTAGCGGGCACTACGCCGCCCTATATCGAGGAAGTCGATCACGGCGGCGCGCTGCCCGATCTGGGGCACACCTGCATCAATCTCTACGGTGCGGGCAGTCCGGGCAGCGGCGTCGGCGCGGAACTGGCGGCGATGGTCCGCCAGGCCTATTGCTGCGGCTGAGCCGGGTCGCCGGCGGGCCGGGCTGTCTCGGGCCGGGTGACGTTCTGCGGCGGGATGTGGACGAGCCGTGCGATGCGGCGCGCGTCCATCCCCATCAGCCGGTAGAGTCCCGCGCCCACCAGCCCCGCATCGCGTTCGGCGCGAAATTCCAGCACATGCAGCGCGCCTTGCGGCAGTACCGTCTCTAGCCGCTTGTAGAACCCCTGCCAGTAATAGGGGATGGCGTGCCGCGCCGCGAAATCCCGCACGTCGAGCCAGGGAGCATCGGGCCGGTGGCGGTTGCGGTAGCGCTGGACAGAGGTCAGCCAGTCATGGATCGGCCGGCGGTAAAGCGCGACCTGCACCTCTGCGCCCTCCGTCTGCAACCCCTCCAGCATGGCGGGCAGGGTGAGATGGGCGAAGGGGTAAAGCCCCATGATCCCGGCGCGACTGGGCATCGGGCCCAGCAGATCCTCATGGCTGATCAGCGTGGCGCGCGCATAACGGCCGCGCACGCCCAGTACCGCCGCGGCCTCCGTCAGTTCCGCGTGTGCGGCGCGGGCCGCGTCCTCGGACCGCAATTTCATGGTGATACGTCGCAGCGCCTGCAATTCCGCGGCCTCGCGCGCGATAACCTCGCAGCTCAGCGGCAGTCTGGGCAGGTTGAACTCCGCCATGCGCTGGATGAAGGTGCTGGCCGTCTTGTGCGGTCCCAGATGAAGCACGATGCGCCGGCCCCGTTTCGGGCCCGTGGCGCGCTGGCAGGCGCGGCGCAGGCCGGGTGGCAGGACAGGGTGCATCGCACGCGTCGTCACGCGCCGGTCCGCACCACGACCTTGCCGGTGCTCTTGCGGCTGCGCAGAAGCTCCATCGCCTCCGCCGCCTGCTCCAGCGGCAGGACATGGCTGACATGCGGTTTGAGCCGGCCTTCGGCGTACCAGGCGAAGAGCGTGGCCAGGCTCTCGCGCAGCACGTCAGGCCGGAAGCCCATGTAGCCACCCCAGTAGAACCCGATCACGGTGATGTTCTTGACCAGCAGGATATTGGCGGGGATTTGCGGCACCTCGCCGCTGGCGAAGCCCAGCGGGATCACGCGGGCCTCCGGCCGGCAGGCGCGCAGGGCGGCCCTGAACTGATCGCCGCCCACCGGGTCGTAGACGACATCGGCCCCGCCGAGCGCCTTCACCGCCTCGCGGATATCGGCGCTGTCGCTGTCGATCAGGTGATCGGCGCCGGCGGACTCGGCGGCCTTGAGCTTTTCCGCCCCGCGCGCCACGGCGATCACCCGCGCGCCCATCAGTTTGCCAAGTTCCACCGCGGTCAGCCCGACGCCGCCCGCCGCGCCCAGAACCAGAAGCGTCTCGCCGGGTTGCAGATGTGCGCGGTGGGCCAGTGCGACATGCGAGGTGCCATAGGCCACCTGAAAGGCCGCGGCGTCGGTCAGGCTCATCGCGTCGGGAACAGGCACGCAGCGGTCGGCGGGAAAACATCCCGACTCGGCCAGCCCGCCATGCCCGGCGAAGACCGCGACGCGGGTGCCCGGTGCGGGCTCCGACACCCCCGGTCCCAGCGCGTCCACGGTGCCGGCCACCTCCATACCCGGCACGAATGGCAGGGCAGGCTTTTCCTGATACTTACCCTCCACCATCAGGAGATCGGCGAAGTTGAGCCCGCAGGCCCCGATCTTCAGCTGCAACTCGCCCGGCCCCGGTGTGGGATCGGGGCACTCGGCGAGGACAGGGGGCTGGTCGAGGCTGCGGACGAGAATCGCTCTCATGGGAACTCCGGATTTTCCTTCGCTGCGGAGCCTATCCGCCCCTCCCGCCGGAGCCAAGTGTGACCGCTGCGTGTCCCGGTTCCGGGGGCGCGTCGCAAAAAGGCGAATCTCCAACATGCTATTTGCAAAATGCAATGCAAAATGCGAAACACGCTTTGATTGATCGGGGTGGGGGCCGCATTACCTTAACCGAGATCGGAAAAGTCTCTATCTTTTGCGGAAAACTGGAGTCTATCTTTCTGAATTCCTCGGATTGGCCGGGTGCCGCCCGGTCGCCGCAAATTCTAACACGACAAAGTCATTTTGGCAGAATCTGAACGATCTGAGCATCTGGAAATCGTCTTGGGTGCGTACAAGTGAAGGAGACCAGTAGATGAAACATCCCGTGGACGTTCACGTGGGCAAGCGCGTCCGGCATCGCCGCTGGATGGTGGGCATGACCCAACAGCAACTCGCGGAAAAGGTCGGGATCAAGTTCCAGCAGATCCAGAAATACGAGACCGGCATGAACCGGGTCAGCGCGTCCCGGCTCTGGGACATCGCGCAGACGCTGGGCGTTCCGGTCAGCTTTTTCTTCGAGGGTCTGTCGATCGGGGCGGGGGACATGGGCAGCGACGAGGTGGAAAGCCTGCCGGGCGATCTGCTGGCGGACAAGGAAGCGCTGGAACTCGTGCGCTCCTATTATGCCATCCCTGAAAACCAGCGTCGGCGCCTCTTCGACCTTGCGCGCGTGCTGAGCGACGTGGGCTAGTCGCGTACGACGCGCCAAGCCAGGTTGACCGCGGGGCCGGGGTGTGAAAACTCCGGCCCCATGGCATTTCAGGGTGGAGCGCGGGCGACATGACAGGCAAGGACACCGCCGATCTGGCCGCTTTGTGGGATGTCGCCGAACTCCTGGCCGATGCCGCGCGCGACGCGACGCTACCGCATTTCCGCAGCGCCGGGCTTGCGGCCGACAACAAGGATCCGGCCGGGTTCGATCCCGTGACCGAAGCCGACCGCGCGGCGGAGGCGCGGATGCGCGCCCTGCTGGCCGAACACCGGCCGGACGATGCCATCCTGGGCGAGGAGATGGGCGAGACGCCGGGGCGGAGCGGGCTGACCTGGGTGCTGGATCCCATCGACGGCACCCGCGCCTTCATGAGCGGTGCGCCCACCTGGGGCGTGCTGATCGCGCTTTCCGATGCCGGCGGGCCAGTGCTCGGTATCATCGACCAGCCCTATATCGGCGAGCGCTTCTTGGGCGGACCGGATCGGGCGGAAATGCGGGGTCCGCGGGGCGACCGGCGGCTGGCCACGCGCGGAACCCGGCGGCTGGAGGACGCGACGATCTTCACCACCTATCCGGATTTGGGCAGCCCGGCTGAGACCGCGTCCTTCAACGCGCTGGCGGCGCGCACCCGGCTGACCCGCTACGGCATCGACTGCTACGCCTATGCGATGCTTGCGCTGGGCCAGATCGATCTGGTGGTGGAGGCCGAGTTGAAACCCTATGACATCCAGGCCCCTATGGCCGTGGTGCAGGCCGCCGGCGGGGTCGTCACCGGTTGGGATGGCGGGCCGGCGCATCGCGGTGGCCGCGTGCTGGCCGCCGCAAATCCGGAGATCCATGCCCGCGCGCTGGAGATACTGCATAACACCTAGTGTTTGCCACCTGACAAAAGGTTCCCAGTCTGCCTCTGGTGCGCCCTCGGTCACTCGGACGAAGGTCCGAGGGGCAACTATGCGGACAAAGCGCACGCTCTGGTCTTCCGCCCCTTCGGGACGTTACAACCAGTTGTAGCGACGCGCGTCCCGAGACTTGAGCGCCGCTATCATACTTGCACCTTCCTTTGTCGGCAACGCGTCGAGGATTGATCGAAGTTCCCCATCGACGGAGGCCCGAGACGCGCCGCGAGCTTCCGCTTTCTCATACCAATCGGCGCCTGAGGCATAGTCTCCCATTTCCAAACAGACCGCACCAAGCAGTGTGCAGGGTCGAAAGTCCTCCGGTGTCAGGGAGTGAGCCTCGATACCGGATTGCATTGCATCATCGTGACGCTGCACGTCTCTGAACGCACCACCTCGCGTTGTAAGTACGGCCGAACGCTGATTTCCTTCTGTGACTTGACGGAGCGCTTGCTCGACTACGATGAGCCCGTCTTCGGCGCGCCCGGCCTTCCGCCAGTGAGCGCACGCATTGACCGCCTGCCACACATCGCCGGTCCGATGCCAGGCTTGGGTGAGCTCTCTTGCACAGTTTCCATGGTGGGCCTTGCGCAGTTCGACGGTCCAGTAGTCCGAACCATGTTCACCTAACCAAAGAAGATCATCTTTATCGATGGGGGCCCCATCCGCGACCGATCGGAGAATTCGCATGACCCGTCGATAGTGGCTCTGCTCGATATAACCTTGGCCGAACTGCTCGCGAAAGCGGCGCTTCTCGAGCTGCTTCTCTCGCTTCGCGAAGAGAGCTTTGTTCTTTCGCTCGGTTGCCTCTGTTTTGTGGCGCGCCTCTTCAGCTTCCCTTTGCTCGGCGGCCGCCTTGGCCCGGAGGCGCGCCTCCCGCTCCGTCTGTGCATTCTCGCGAAACGAATTTCCATCCAGGCTGCCAAGTGCAAGCTGGAGCAGTGCATGGTAGCCTCTCTCTTGCAGAAACGCGCGCTGGATGTCGGTCAGGGGGCGGTGAGCGTCAACCTTCTGGAGCACGGCGTGAAGTCGGCTCGCGGGTATGATCGCTCCGGGCACGTCATCAAGGAAATACGCGGAGGCAAGGTCAGCAGCAGAGGAGGTCAAGGCACTCTTTCTCAAGTAAACGTTGTTGGAGTACTGTGCCAAAACTTGCACTGTTAGGAAACCGATCTGATGCCAATCCGAGCCGGCTGACACGTCCGCTTCGGGCTCCTAGCCGTCATCTGACCGTTTTGCTCAAGGATGCTGGACCAATGCCCGATACCCTGCTTCCATCGGGTATCTTATGTCAGGTGGCGAACACTAGCGGTGGCCCTTGAAGAACTCTGCCATCGTGTCGAAGCAGAGACCGCGGATTGCGGGTGTCTCCATCATGATTTCGTGCTGGCCACCCTCGAGGACTTCCATCCGTGCATTGGGCCAGCTCCGGGCGATTTCCTCCACTGCGGCGCGATCGACGATGCGTTCTTCCGAGCCGACCATCACGAGGATCGGCAAGTCGGGTTGCGGCAGGCTGGTAACCGCAACCTTCTCGCGCAGGGCCTCCGAGAGCCAGTGCAGGCTCGGCCCGCCGATGGCCAGTTCCGGGTGCTCGGCCATCTGGCGCGACATGTAATCCCACATGTCCCGGTCGGTGGTCAGGGTGTTGTCCTCGAAGGGTGCGGTAAAGACGTAGTTCTGCCCTTCGGTGCCCGGCGCATAAAGATGCCCGAATCCCAGCGGGCGGCTGACCCGGCTCAGCGCGCGGGCGACCGGGCGCAGCGGGGCGGCCATCGCGATCTTCCACATCGGCCCGGTGAAGGCGGCGGCGCGCACCGGCATTCCCTCGTGCAGCGCGCGCAGCCCGATGCAGCCGCCCATGGAATGGCCCACAAGGTACCAGGGCTGCGGCATCTCCTGCGCGTCCAGAAGTTCCAGAAAAACCGCCACGTCCCGCTGATAGTCGGCGAAATCCTCCACATGCCCCGCGCCTGCATCGGCCAGCAGGCGGTCGGCCAGCCCCTGGCCGCGCCAGTCGACCGCGGCGCAGTCGAAGCCGCGTGCGCGCAGGTCACCCGCCGCGCGGCCGTATTTCTCGATGAATTCGGTGCGCCCCGGAAAGATAATGATCGTGCCGTTCGGCGCCTCCCGCGCCGAATCGCGCCAGATGGCGGCGCGTAGGCGCACGCCGTCATCCGCGGTCAGCCACCAGGCGGTGCCGCCTTCAGGCGCGTCGGCGACGTCCTCGAAAAGCGGCGCGGGCTCCATTCAGCTCAGGGCCGAGCCGAGTTTCATCGCGGTGCCCATGTCGCCATCGACGCTGAGCTTGCCGGACATGAAGGCAGTGGTTGGGTTCAGGTCGCCCGAAAGCATGGCCTGGAACGTGTCGGCGTCGGCCTTGAGCGTGCAATCGGCGGGTTCGTCGCCCGCGCGCACCCCCGCGCCGTCGACCATGACGGAGCCTTCGCCTTCGATCTCGAATTTCACGCTCCCGTCGAAGCCGTCGCCGATCTTGTCTTTCAGCGCGGCCACGGCACCGTCAATCACATCGCTCATTTGGGTCTCCCGGTAAAAAATGAATGTCCGCGGCTCGCAATTTCCGCCGCGGAGGTTACACTTTCCGTTATGGAGCGTTTGAGAGCACTTTCCAATCTTATCGTGGCGGCAGGTCTGGTTTTCCTGACCGTTCTGGCGGTGCCCGCCGCCGCGCAGCAGGACGAGACGCTGAACGAGCTCTTCGCGGAACTCGGGCAGCCCGACGCGCAGGACTGGCAGATCATCGAGCAGGAGATCATGTCGAGCTGGTCGAAATCGGGCTCCGCGGCAATGGATCTTCTGCTGGAACGCGGTATCGAGGCCATGAAGGCCGGCGAGATGGAGGCCGCGGTGGAGCATCTGAGCGCGCTGACCGATCACGCGCCGGACTTCGCCGAGGGCTGGAACGCGCGCGCCACCGCGTTCTTCCACATGGAGGAGTTCGGCGCGTCGATTTCCGATATCCGCCATGTCCTGGCGCTCAACCCCCGGCATTTCGGTGCGCTCTCCGGGCTCGGTATGATCCTTGAGGCGCTTGGCGAGGACGCGGCGGCGCTGGCCGCCTATCGCGCGGCATTGGCTGTACATCCGCACCGGCCCGGCATAATCGAGGCGGAGGAACGGCTGGCGCGCAAGGTGACCGGCCGGGAACTCTGATCGCCGGGCAGAACACGGGCAGCTTCCATGGCTATGAACGACAGCGCGATCAAGGCGGTGCTGGGGCCGACCAATACCGGCAAGACGCATTACGCCATCGAGCGGATGCTGGCCTATCCGACCGGCGTGATCGGCCTGCCGCTCCGGCTTCTGGCGCGCGAGGTCTATGATCGGATCGTAGCACTGCGCGGCCCGTCCGTCGTGGCGCTGGTAACCGGGGAGGAGCGGATCGTCCCGGACCGGACGAAATACTGGGTCTGCACCGTCGAGGCGATGCCGACGGGCATTGGTGCGGATTTCCTGGCGGTGGACGAGATCCAGCTCTGCGCCGATCCCGAGCGCGGCCATGTCTTCACCGACCGGCTGCTGCATGCGCGCGGGCTGCGCGAGACGATCTTCCTGGGCTCCGACACGATGCGCCCGGCCATCGCCGCACTGGTGCCGCAGGTGGAGTTCCTTCGCCGCGAGCGGTTCTCGACGCTGACCTATACCGGGCCGAAGAAGATCAGCCGGATGAAGCCGCGCTCCGCCATCGTCGGCTTCTCGGTGGAAAACGTCTATGCCATCGCCGAGTTGCTGCGCCGTCAGAAGGGTGGCGCGGCCGTGGTGATGGGCGCGCTCTCGCCCCGAACCCGCAATGCGCAAGTCGCGCTCTACCAGAACGGCGATGTGGACTATCTGGTGGCGACCGACGCCATCGGCATGGGGCTCAACCTCGATATCGACCATGTGGCCTTCTCGGGGCTGGAGAAGTTCGACGGCCGACGGATGCGTCACCTTGCGCCCAACGAACTGGCGCAGATCGCCGGGCGGGCGGGGCGCTACATGGCGCCGGGAAGCTTCGGCGTGACCGGCGAGGCGCCGCAGCTGTCCCCCGAGACTGTGGAGGCGATCGAGAATCACAGCTTCACGCCGCTGCACCGGCTTCAGTGGCGCAACCGGAAACTCGATTTCGGCAGCCCCGCGCGGCTCATCGCCTCGCTGGAGGTAGCAAGCGGTGATCCGCGGCTGATGCGCACCCGCGAGGCCGACGACCTGGCCGCGCTCAAGACGCTTGCGTCCCTGCCGGAGGTTCTGGACCGCATGGACGGGCCGCGCGACGTTCGGCTTTTGTGGGACATCTGCCAGGTGCCCGACTTTCGCAACATTACCTCGGGGGAACATGCCGCGCTCCTGACGCGGCTCTATGCCTTCCTTCAGGGCGGCGGTACCGTCCCCGACGACTGGATGGCCGGGCAGATCCGCCGCATCGACCGGACCGAGGGCGATATCGACACATTGTCAAAACGGCTGGCATATATCCGCACATGGACCTTCGTGGCGCAGCGCAAAGGTTGGGTCGCGGACGAAAATCATTGGCGCGGCGAGACCCGCGCGGTAGAAGACCGTCTGTCGGATGCGCTCCATGCCCGTCTGACGCAGAGATTTGTTGACCGGCGCACCAGCGTGCTGATGCGCCGGTTGAAGCAGAAGGAGAGCCTTGTGGCAGAGGTGAACGACAAGGGCGAGGTCACGGTCGAGGGTCAGTATATCGGCCGGCTGGAGGGATTCCGGTTCCGCCAGGACAGCACCGCCAGCGCCGATGAGGCCAAGACGCTGCGCGCCGCGGCGATCCAGGGTCTGCAGCCGCAGTTCCACCTGCGCGCGGACCGCTTCTACAACGCCCCCGATACCGAGTTCGACTTCACCGAGCAGGGCGGGCTGATGTGGGGCGAGAACGCGGTGGGCAAGCTGGTGCCGGGCGCCGACGCGCTCTCGCCGCAGGTGCAGCCCTTCGTGGACGAGGAAGCCGGCCCCGACGTGGCCGAGAAGGTGCGCCGCCGGCTCCAGCATTTCATTGACCGGCGCATCGCCACGCTCTTCGAGCCGCTGCTGGCGCTCAAGCGCGACGAGGAGATGACCGGGATGGCCCGCGGTGTCGCCTTCCGCCTGGTGGAAGCGATGGGCGTGATCCCGCGCGAGGAGATCGCGCAGGACGTCAAGGCGCTGGAGCAGGACATGCGGGGCATGCTGCGCAAGCACGGGGTGCGCTTCGGCCAGTACACGATCTTCATGCCGCTCCTGCTCAAGCCCGCGCCGACGCGGCTGCGGCTGGTGCTCTGGTCGCTGGTGAAGGGGCTGGGCGAATTTCCCTCGGCGCCGCCGCCGGGGCTGGTGACGATCCCCGCCGTGGTCGATGCCGATCCGGGCTATTACCCGATGTCGGGCTACCGGCTGTCGGGGGCGCGGGCGATCCGCATCGACATGCTGGAACGTCTGGCCGATATGCTGCGTAGTCAGGACAACCGGGGCGGGTTTGAGGCCGCCGCCGACATGCTGTCGATCACTGGCATGACGCTGGAGCAATTCGCCGACCTGTTGCAGGGCCTGGGCTACAAGGCCGAGCGCGGCGAGCGGCCCAAGGCGCGGCCGGTCGCGGCCGCGACGCCGGAGGCCGAGGCAAGTCCGGATACGCCCGAGGCCGGCGCCGATGCCCCCGAGGGCAACGGCGCGTCCGAGCCCGAGGCGACGCCCGACGCGCCGGCGGAATCCGCGGCCGGGGCAGATCCCGCGCCCACCCCCGCGACCGAGGCGCCCGAGCCCGAGGCCGGGACGCCGGCGGAGGCGCAAGCCGAAGGCGGCGCCACCCCCGAACCCGAGACCGAGGTCTTCTATACCTTCACATGGGCGCCCAAGCGGCGGCCGGGCGGTCCGCGTGCGGCGCGTCAGGGCGGCAAGCCGCGCGGCAAACCCAAGGCCAAGACGCAGGGCGGGGCCAGGGAACGCGATCCGCAGGACCGTGGCGGCAAGTCCTTCTCGGCCCGCCCACCGCGCAAGGAAAAGCCCATAGACCCGGACAATCCCTTCGCCGCGGCGCTGATGGGGCTGAAGGACAAGACCTGACGTTTTGGGACCGGCGCGCGAGACCCTGCGGATCGACAAATGGCTTTGGCAGGCCCGGTTCTTCAAGACCCGCAGCCTGGCCGCACGGGTGGTGAGCGCCGGCAAGCTGCGCGTGAACGGCACCCGCGTGACCAAGCCCTCCGCCACGGTGGGGCCGGGCGACACGCTGACCTTTCCGCAGGCCCGCCGCATCCGCGTGGTGCGCGTCCTGGCGCTGGGCGAGCGGCGCGGACCGGCGCCTGAGGCGCAGGCGCTCTATGACGATCTGACGCCGCCGGAGGAGAGCGTTCCAGGCGCGCCGCGTCCTGAAGGAAAGGGGCGTCCCACCAAGAAGGAGCGGCGCAAGTTTGATCCTTTTCGCCGCTCCCCGCTTGATTGATCCTGCCCGCCGGAATAGGTAGCTCACATCCGATGAACACAGCCACGAAGATCGCCCGCCAATGACCTATATCGTCAACGACAACTGCATTGCCTGCAAATACACCGACTGTGTCGAGGTCTGCCCGGTGGATTGTTTTTACGAGGGCGAGAACATGCTGGTGATCCATCCCGACGAATGCATCGACTGCGGCGTTTGCGAGCCGGAATGCCCCGCCGACGCGATCCGCCCGGACACCGAGCCGGACATGGAAAAATGGGTCGAGTTCAATCGCAAGTATTCCGAGATGTGGCCGGTGATCATCACCAAGAAGGACCCCCTTCCCGACGCCGAGGAACGCGACGGCGAGACCGGAAAGCTGGAGAAGTATTTTTCCGAAGCTCCGGGCGAGGGCGGCTGAGCGCAAAACGGCCGATGATTCGCCGCAGCACGCCGATCTGCCTGCTGCGCAACCCGTGATTAGGCCGTTAAGCGGCTGATAACGTTTTGTTTACGGCCAATGCGGCGCCGCGGCACTGGAAAATGCCGGGTTTTTCTGTTATATTCCTGTCGCAATGTGGGGAAACCTGAACCGAACGCGCGAACGCGACGTGCGGCGGTGAATTTTTGAAAGACGGAGGAGGTTCCGGTCCGCGGGTGCGGTCTAGGGCACTTCGTCTCTTACTGCCTGCGGGCCTGATCGGGAACAGTTGTACATGAGCAAGACCAAGAAGAACTCGGAATTCCGTCCCAACGATTATGTTGTGTACCCCGCGCATGGCGTGGGCCAGATCCTGTCGATTGAGGAGCAGGAGATCGCTGGCATCACGATGGAACTCTTCGTGATCTCGTTCGAGAAGGACAAGATGACGTTGCGCGTGCCCACCAACCGTGCCTCGGAGATCGGCATGCGCACGCTGTCGAGCCCGGACATTGTCACCAAGGCGCTCGACACGCTCAAAGGGCGTGCGCGGGTCAAGCGCGCGATGTGGTCGCGCCGCGCCCAGGAATATGAGCAGAAGATCAATTCCGGCGACCTGATCTCGATCGCCGAGGTCGTGCGCGACCTGCACCGCACCGACGAGCAGCGCGAGCAGTCCTATTCCGAGCGCCAGCTCTACGAGGCCGCGCTGGAGCGGCTGACCCGCGAGGTTGCGGCAGTCAGCGGGATCGACGAGGATAAGGCGCAGCAGCGCGTGGACGACGTGCTGATCAGCCGCGCCGCCTGACACACGGGCTTTCTCCCGGTATCGCAATGCCAAGGCCGCAGCCCCGCTGCGGCCTTTTTCGCGGCCTCCGGACGGTCAGTCCGCCCGACCGACCGGCGTGTCGGGCACCGGGTAATCCGCCGCCTCGTCGCGGATCTCGTCGTCCTCGGCCTTTTCAGGGTTGTTGAATTTCGAGACCAGTTCGGTTTCCAGTTCCCGGTCCAGTTCGCGCGCGCGTTCGATGTAGGCCTCGTTTTCCGTCACCGGAATGCCGGGCTTCCAGAGTTTCGCGAGCTCCTGGAGCACATAGCGGTCGGCCCGGTAGAAGGCTCGCACGCGCTGATGCGCCTCCGGTTCCAGGACGCCCAAATGCTGGAGCACGTAGCGCCCGGCGCGCAGGCTGCTGTCGAAGGTCTCGCGCACGATTTCGTCGGCGCCAGCGCGATAGAGCGCATAGACCTGCACCCGGTCGCGGGCGCGCGCCACGATATGTAGGTCGGGCCGGACCCGGCGGGCGTGTTGCACCAGTTTCAGCGCCGCCTCGTGATCGTCGAGCGCCACGACCAGCACATCGGCGCTGGCCAGGCCCGCAGCTTCCAGCAGCTTGGGCCGCGTCGGGTCGCCGAAAAATCCCTTGAAGCCGAAGCGCCGCATCAGTTCGACCGTTCGGATATCGTTGTCGAGCACCGTGGTCTTGTAACCGCTGGCGCCGACGACCCGGTTGACCACCTGCCCGAAACGTCCGATCCCGGCGATGATCACCTGGCCGTGCTCGTCGATCTCGTCGGCCTCGCGGCGCTGCTTCTCGTCCTTGAAATAGACCTTGATCCGGTCATAGGCGATGAAGAGCAGCGGTGTGAGCAGCATCGAGAGCGCGACGACCAGGAGCAGCGTCTGCGACAGTTCGACCGGCAGCACGAAGGTCTGGGTCATGAAGCTGATGAGCACGAAGCCGAATTCCCCGGCCTGCGCAAGGCTCAGCGTGAAAAGCCACTTGTCGCGCGCCTTCAGCCTGAAGAGCCAGGCCAGCACGAAGAGCACGCCCCCCTTGATCGCCATGACCGCCAGCGTCAGGCCGAGGATGGTGGTGAAATCGCCGAAGAGAACATTGAAATCTATCCCGGCGCCCACGGAAATGAAGAACAGCCCCAGCAGCAGGCCCTTGAAGGGATCGATATCGGCCTCCAGCTCGTGCCGGAATTCCGAATTGGCCAGCACCACGCCGGCCAGGAAGGTGCCGAGCGCGGGCGACAGGCCCACCAGCGTCATCAGGAAGGCGATTCCCACGACGATGAGCAGCGCAACCGCGGTGAAAAGCTCGCGCAGGCGCGCGGCGGCGACGAAATGGAAAATCGGCCGCGACAGGTAGTGACCGCCCAGGATCACCGCCGCGATGGCGCCGATGGTGACCAGCGTGACGCCCCAGCCCGGCAGCCCCTCGACCAGCGACAGCGCCTCGGCCCCTTGGCCGCCCGCGCCATGACCCTGCTCTGCGGCGGTGACGTGGCGGCCCAGTGCGGCCAGTTCGCTCATCGCCAGCAGCGGGGCCAGCGCCAGCATCGGGATCACTGCGATGTCTTGGGTCAGCAGTACCGAGAAGCTGGAGCGCCCGCCATTGGTGTGCATCAGTCCCTTTTCGGACAGCGTCTGAAGCACGATCGCGGTGGAGGAGAGGGCGAAGATCATGCCCACGGCGACCGATACGCTGACCGGCAGTCCCAGATACCAGGCGCCGCCTGCAATCAGCCCCATGCTGAGCAGGATTTGAAGCCCACCCAGCCCTATGAGCTTGTTGCGCATGTTCCAAAGGCTGCGTGGGTCAAGCTCCAGTCCGACGAGAAAGAGCATCAGCACCACGCCGAACTCCGCGAAATGGCGGATGTCGGTCATTTCGGCCCCGACCAGGCCCACGACCGGACCGATGACGACTCCCGCGATCAGGTAGCCCAGCACCGAGCCCATACCCAGCCGCATCGCCAGCGGCACCGCGATCACGGCGGCGGCCAGGAAAATCGTGGACTGGTGCAGGAAGGATTCCATGAAATGCCTTCGACCTTTGCGCGGGATCCGGGTGATTGGCCTGTCCTGAAAGCATGCGGCAGGGCCGATGCGTCATTCAAGCGGTAATCGGCTTGGCGTCGCAAAGCCCCGCGTCGCGGCGGGCGCCCTTCCGCTGCCCACATCGACGGCACGATGGCGCGGATCCGGGCAGACCGAGGTCCAGCATCCCGGCCCGTGCAACGCGGGCATGCGCCCAAACCACTGGTACGAACCGCCCGATCGGGCCATCTTGAGGCGCAAGGGAGGAAACCACACTGCGAAGCAAATGAGGTTTCCAAATGGCAGCAATCACCACGAATTCCGGCCGCAACAGCGATCTGCGCCAGCGCATCGACATGTTCTTTGCGCGGATGGGGCAGGGGGTGAACGCCTATCTCGAGCGGCGCTCGCGCCGGGACCGGATCGAGGAACTCGAGGCGATGTCCGATGCCGAACTGGCGCGCATTGGGCTTACGCGCGAGCGCATCCTGCATTACGTCTTCCGCGATATCTACTATCTCTGAGGCGCCTGGCGGCGGGCGGCGCCATGCCGTCCGCCGCCGCTGAAACTAGAGCGCCGCGGCCTGCCACGGCCGCGCATCAGTTTCCTCGCTGTGCAACTTTCGCAGCGCCGCGTCGTGAAACTTGCGGATGAACCGGTCGTCGTGTCGCGCCAGAATCGCGGCTGTGCAGCGCGCAAGAAGGTCCGGCCGCTCATTGCGCCCGACGCGCCGGGTGAACTGGCGCAGATAGGGCCGGTGGTCGTGGCGGGTCCGCATCAGTGCGGCGAATCCGGCCCGCGAGGTGCGGCCCCCGCGCAGCGCGTCCAGCATCCGGCCCAACAGGTCCGTTCCCGCGAACATCCCTGGCAGCGTACCGGCCATGTGACGGCAGCGCAGCTTCGTGACGTGCTCGCCGGTGAACTGCGCGGCATGCATGGCGTCCTCGGCCACGGTCGGATCGTAGAGAAGCAGCATCGCGTCGGCCGCCTCGATCATCTCGGGTGCATATCCGTAGCGGTCGGTGAAGTTCATGCGGCGCGCTTCGGGAAAGCGGTTGTCCCATTCCGTGGTGTTCCGGGCCAGCGTGGCCTGGGGGCCGACGGCCAGCACCCGCGCGCCCGGCGCGACCACCGAATAGGCGCAGGCGGCATAGCCGCAGGAGCCGATGCCCAGGAAGAGCACGCTGTCGAACTCGTCGAAGAAGTCGTCATCGGTCATGTGATCGAAGAAGGCGTGCAGGGCGCCGTCGCGAAACCAGTCGTGCCGGTCCGACACAAGGCCGAGATAGGACCAGCCCCGTTCGAGCGCCGCCGGCAGGCCCAGAGGCAGGCGTGACGGGGCGCGTGCGAGCGCGGCTTCGCGCCAGTCGAAGGCGACCAGGAGCGTCCTGCCCTGCCGCAGATGCATCGCCGTGTGCAGATCGCCCACCGGCTGGAAAAAGCCCTTGCCGATCAGTGCCGACCGCATGGCGTCCTGCCAGGCTTCCGGGGTCTGAACCGCCGCAAGTGTCGAGAACGCTTCCATGATTCTGTCTCCGAAACCTGTACGAACTATGGGCCGCGCGACGTCGGCGCCGGGTGTCGCCGCTGCTTGCAGTGCTTGTGGCATGGGGGTGGGTCCGGGATCGGGCCGCATCAAGAAATCAATGTGACTTTTTGGTTACCGAAACATTAGCGGTCTTGCGATTCCGCATGCGCCTTCCGCGCCCAAGCCATCAGGCGGGCGGCTTCCGTTCGGGTGATCGCGCGGGTCGGCGGGCAGATCCGGATATGCCCGTAAAGCGCGCGCAGATCCTCGTCGCGCATCAGCGCCTCGAAACGCTGCCCCCGCCAGGCGCAGGCCGCGTCGTGGAGGCGGGCCAACTCCGGGTCGGATTTCAGGCGCTGCAACGCTTCCTCCACGCGGGGCCAATGCGCGAGGACCGAGCGGTCTTCCACATGGCAGAGATTGCGCTCCACCCAGTAGGACATTCCAGTGGCGCTGCCGCTGCGGTTGGGCCGGCCGCGGTCGCATTTCAGGATGTAGCTCTGCATCGCGCCGAGCGGGTAGTGGTTGAGCTGGACCAGCCCGAAACAGTCCTGCCGGAAATCGGTGAAGAGCCGCGAACTTCGGTAGATCGCGGGCAGGGCGCGGCCGGATCCGTCCACCCATTGTGCCTCGTCCAGCCGGTCCCTGTCGGGGTTCCTGGGGCGATGGACGCCCAGCTTGCGGTAGATACCGTCATTGCGAAAGAGCGTCTTGAACATCCCCAAACGCCAGGGCCAGAGCGGCGGGTTCTGCCCCGCGCGGGTGAATTGCCCCGTGACCGACGCATCCTCGAATGCATCGACGCCGTCATTGCCGAAAATCCGCCAGGTCAGGGCGATGGCGCTGGCTTCCGGCACCGCTTCCAGCAGATCGCCGATGCGCCCCGCACCCGCGTGGATGTTCACGAACTCGTCCACGTCGAGCACCGCGATCCAGTCCGCCGCCTGCGTCAGCGGGTGCTTGTCGGCGCGTTTCAACGCGCTCCACTGCACACCGCTGTCGTCGATTTCGGTATTTCGGACATGGGTGATCCGCCCCATCGCGTCGAGCCGGTCGAGCATCGCGTCGGTGCCGTCGTCGCAATCATTTGAGAAGACCAGAAAATCGGTGAACCCCGTAGCGCTGTGATGAGCCAGCCATTCCAGCAGGAAGGCGCCCTCGTTGCGCACCGTCAGGATGGCCAGCACGCGCAGGGCGGGGTCTTCGGGCGCGCCGGTCATATCCAGTCCAGATTGACCTTGCGCGGCGGGTATGCCGCGGTGATGCGCTGGCGCAGCGCCTTGAAGCGGGGGCGCAGATCCTTGAACTTGCGCTCATGCGTCTCGGCCACAAGGCAGCGGATCGGGCCGAAAAGCTCTGCCGCCTCCATCGCTTCGAGGATGTCCAGTTCAGCGCCCTCGATATCCATCTTGACGAAAGCGATCTCGCCGCGCTCGGCGATCTTCTCGCGCAGGAAATCAGGGAATGCGATCACCGGCACCTCCACCGCGTTTTCCGCGCTGATCGAGCGCCCGCCGGCCATGATCGTGCTCTTGACCGAGGCGCCGGAAGGGTTGGTGTCGAAATTCTCCGCCCGCATCAGTTCGACCTGGCCGGCCTCCACCCCGACGGCGGCATTGATGCGGGTGACGTTGGGCATCTCGGCCGTGGCCTCTTCTAGCCGTCCGAAGGCATAGGGGTCGGGCTCGAATGCGATCACGTCGGCGCCGGTGGCGGCCAGCAGCGTCGTCACCGCGCCCACATTCGCCCCGCAATCGAGCACCAGATCGCCCGGTTTCAAGAGCGCGGTCACACCCAGCATGAACCCCTCCGCGCGGGCCTTGCGCTGGTTGCGCTCCATCCGGCGGATCATCTTTTCCGCCTTGGTCTCGGGCGTCTTTGCGGGCTCAGACATGGGTCACGTCATGTCCCTGTACGAAGCCGCGGCATGTACGGCGTTGAGAGGGAAAAAGGACGCCGGAAAGTAGCTGATGCCCATGCGTTCTCCTAACCCGCCGCGCCGGTCAGGGACGTTTCCGCGTCCGGTGCGAGCCGGCGCACGTATTTCTCGCCGGTCAGGTCGTGCAGATAGCCGCGCGCGGTCTTGTGGTGGCCGACATCGCGCAGATGCTTCTGGCTGCGATAATGGATCGTGTAGATCTCGCGGTTCTCGGGCAGCGGCTTGCCCTTGAGCTTGCCGCCCAGGATGAAGTGCTGCTCTTCGGGCAGGATGTTCCATTTCAGCCCGGCGCGCTGGATCGCCGCGGGCAGCGCCATCTGGTCCAGATAGGGGCGGCGGCGGTCGAGGCTGTCCACCTTGTCGATGATCTGCGCGGTCTCGTACCAGACATCGGGAAAGCGGCGCCGCGTCCTGGTGGCCTTTTCGGGGAAGGCGACCAGGCCGGAGCTGAAATAGGGCACGACCTTCCGGGCCTTGCGCCGCATCATGTAATAGCGTTCCTCCGGCACCGGCATGTCCAGCGCGCCATAGATCGTGTCCCAGATCGTCTGTTCCGCCCAGACCATCGAGGCCGCCATCGAGCACGAGACATGGCCCGCCTTGACGATATTGCGCGCATCGTTGGGGCGCAGGAAGAGCACGTCGGAATCGACGAACATCGAATAGGTCGTGTCGCGCGGCTCCAACGCCGCCAGCATCTTGTTGCCATGCGGGTAGGGCGGGTCGAAGCGGCCCTCGCTGCGGAAGGTCCGGATTTCGCCGCCTAGCTTCTCATGCGCGGCATGGATGGCCGGGTGCAATTCGTCCAGCCGGTGTTCCGGGCAGTAACCGACGCATTTGACCTTGGCGGGGAAATGCATGCGGATCGAGGCCAGCAGGTAGCAGGCCATCGCCTCGTATTCCGGCGGCTCGACGATGTAGAAAATCGTCAGGCTGGGGCTTCTTGTGCCGGCCATGTCTGCCTCCCGGCCCTATTTCAGCGCCTTTTTCGGGTCGATGCCGATCTTCTCGCACATCCGCCAGGCATAGGAACCTTCGAGCGGCGGGTTCTTGCGCCACCAGGGCTTGGTTCCGTTGGTGTAGAGATGCACCGAAAGGGTGTTGTCGGTGAAATGCCCCTCCACCCGGCCATAGGGGTCATAGAAGATATCGTTGAGTTGGAACGGCACCGGATAGAGGTAGTCGTGGCTCAGCGCCTTGTCGTAATCGCCGGTCTGCTGGGCGAAATAGGTGAAGGCCTGCGGCCCGAAGGCGGTGCGTTCGGCCTTGTAGATGCGCACCGGCAGCGGGTCGCGCGCGTTGCGCTCCAGCTTCTTGCGCTGGTTCTTGTTGAACCAGGGCGGAGCGTCGGGCAGGTTCTCGTAATAGTCCATCAGCATGTCGATCAGCGCGCCGTCCGGCGGGATGTAGACCACGCCGCAATTGAGCGCGCCGCGAAATCCGTGCCCGGCATAAATATGGTCCATGTCGTCGGGAAAGGGCTTGTGGCAGAAGGCGTCGCAGTCGATCCAGATCGCGCCGGTCATCTTGATCATCTTGTAGCGGAACACGTTGGACAGGAAGGAGGCGCTGGTCTGCTCCACCACGTCCATGTCGATATCCATGATCTCGGCAGCGGGCCGCACCTCGACGCCTTCAGGTGCGTTGGTGACGTTGTCGGTGCAGTAGAGCGTGGTAGGGTGCCCGGCCAGGATATGCGACTTCAGGCAGAGCTGGTTGAGGTAATGCAGTTCCTTACCGATCCAGAGGGAGGCCACCGGCCTCCGGTTCAACTCGACCATTCCTGTCTCCGCTCTTGCCCCGGACCGCGCCTTGGGACGCGCGGAACATTGTGATTGTTGTTGCGCGGAGGATGCGGATTTCGCCGCGGGCTGTCCAGTTCCTTTTGCCCCGCGGGCGGACCGGCGGTGCGATTGGGGGCGGTCTGTGACGTGTCCGACTCACCGCGGGCCGCCCCCCTTGCTTTTCGGCCCCGGCCCGATATGCAATGGCCCCGCGCAGGCAAGCAGGCACAAGGCGGATGCGATGATTTCCAGGAATGTCAGCCCGCATGGGCGAGTCACCGCCGTCTCGATGATGAAGGACGAGGGGCCCTATGTGCTGGAATGGGTGGCGCATCACCTGGCGCTGGGCTTCACCGATCTGGTCGTCTACACCAACGACTGCACCGACGGCACCGACGAGATGCTGATGCGGCTGGAGGAGTTGGGCCTCGCCCATCACCGGGTCAACGCGATCCCGGAGGGGATACGCCCGCAACCCTCGGCGCTGAAATACGCGCAAGTGGAGCCTGTGGTTTGCAACAGCGACTGGCTGATCGTTTTCGATGCCGATGAGTTCCTGTGCATCAAGCGTGGCGAGGGTACGATCGACGGGCTGATCTCGGCGGTCGAGGCGGAGGGCGCGAACGGCATCGTCGTGACCTGGCGCATCTTCGGCTCCGGCGGGGTGCAGGACTGGTCCCGCGCGCCGGTGACCGAGCAGTATCTCCATGCCGCGCCGCCGATGTGGAACAAGGGTTGGGGGGTCAAGACACTCTTCCGGTTCGATCCCGACTACTGGAAGCTGGGCATCCACCGCCCGAAGATGAAGAACAAGCATCTGAAGACGGAATTTCCCGACCGCGTGAAATGGCTCAACGGGTCGGGCCGCCCGATGGAGGAGTATTTCAAGTTCCGTGGCTGGCGGTCGATCACCCGCACGGTGGGCTATGACTGGGTGCAGATGAACCATTACGCCGTGAAGTCGATGGACAGCTACGCGATCCGCAAGTTCCGCGGCAACGTTAATTTCAAGAAGGACAAGTACAACGCCGATTACTGGGCACTGCAGGACCGCAACGAGGTTTATGACGACGCGATTCTGCGCCACGCGCCGCGCCGGGCGGAGATTTTCGAGGCGCTTCTGGAAGACCCGGTGTTGAACCGGCTGCATTTCGCGGCAGTCGAGCGCGCCGAGGCGCGGCTCGCCGAATTCAAGCGGACCCCGGACTATGACGAACTGATCGCCGGGCTCAAGGCGGCCGCGAAAGTGCCGATCACGCAGGTGGAGGCGAAACCGCCCAAGCCGCGCGATCCCGAAAAGATCGCCGCGCTGATGTCGGAGGTGGAGAAGAAACGCGTCGGGCAGGCGAAGGCGGCGCGGCAGGCCGCGGCGCAGGAAGCGGCCGGCGTGCTCGCCGAGGCGCTTTATGTCTCGGGCGAGATCGACCTGTCCGGCGACCCGCCGCTCGAATGGTTTACGAACCACGAATTGAAGCTGCCCGCCGATGCCCGCGTCTTCACCCCCGCGGGGCTACAAGCGATCGCCGAGGGCAAGTTCGAACGCAATCATGCGCGCCGCCTCCCCGGCCTGCTGCCCGAAGACGGGCGTTATCTGGAGGTGGGCGCCGCGGTGGGCTTTTTGGCCGGCCACCTGGCCCGCACGCGCCCGGATGTCACCGTCACCGCGCAGGAGGAACGCCCGGCACTAGCCTGCACCGCGGCGCGGGTCTGGGCGGAGAACGGGCTTTGCATGACGGCCCGCCACCACTTGGCGGCAGTGCCGCTCTTTCATGCCGAGGACGGCCAGCACGATGCGCGCGGGCTGGCGGAATTGCTGCGCAATACCCGGCCGGACCTGCTCTATCTGGGCGACCCGCGCCTGACGCCGGGCATGGTCGCAGGCGCGCTGGACGCAACTGGTGCGGCGCCACTGCGCATCGTGATCGCGGGCCGGCTGATGCTGGAGCAGGCGGACGAGGCCGCCGCCTTCGCCGACGCGCTCGCCACTTGGGGATACGCCGCGCCGGAGGAGGAGCCGCTCACCGACGCGCGCCTGCTGGAGCGTCAGGCCGGGGCCTAGAAGAACGCCTGAAGACCGGTCTGCGCGCGCCCCAGGATCAGCGCATGCACGTCATGCGCCCCCTCATAGGTGTTGACGGTCTCCAGGTTGCACATATGGCGCATGACCTGGAATTCCTCGGAAATGCCGTTGCCGCCATGCATGTCGCGGGCCATCCGCGCCACATCGAGCGCCTTGCCGCAATTGTTGCGCTTCATCAGGCTGATCATCTCCGGTGCGGCGCGCCCCTCGTCGAGCAGCCGCCCGACACGCAATGAGCCTTGGAGCCCCAGTGTGATCTCGGTCTGCATGTCGGCCAGCTTCTTCTGGTAGAGCTGCGTCTGCGCCAGCGGGCGGCCGAACTGCTTGCGGTCGAGCCCGTATTGCCGCGCCGCGTGCCAGCAGAACTCGGCCGCGCCCATGACGCCCCAGGAGATGCCGTAGCGCGCGCGGTTGAGGCAGCCGAACGGCCCCTTCAGACCCTCCACGCCTGGCAGCAGGGCGTCCTCGCCCACCTCCACGCCGTCCATCACGATCTCGCCCGTGATCGAGGCGCGCAGGCTCAGCTTGCCGCCGATCTTCGGCGCCGAGAGCCCTTTCATGCCCTTCTCCAGCACGAAGCCGCAGATCTTGCCGCCATGCGCCTCGGACTTCGCCCAGACCACGAAGACGTCGGCGATCGGCGCGTTGGAAATCCACGTCTTTGAGCCGGAGAGCACATAGCCGCCATCGGTCTTGCGGGCGGTGGTCTTCATGCCGGCGGGGTCGGAGCCCGCATCGGGTTCGGTCAGGCCGAAACAGCCGATCAACTCGCCCTTCGCCAGTCCCGGCAGGTATTTGAGGCGCTGCGCCTCGGAGCCGTAGGCGTGGATGGGATACATCACCAGGCTCGATTGCACCGACATCATAGAGCGGTAGCCCGAATCGACCCGCTCCACCTCGCGCGCGATCAGCCCGTAGGTGACATAGCCCGCGCCGATGCCGCCGTATTCCTCCGGCACGGTGACGCCCAGGAGCCCCATCTCGCCCATTTCGGCGAAGATGCCGGGATCGGTCTCGGCCTCGCGATAGGCCGCGATCACGCGGGGTTGCAGCTTTTCCTGCGCATAGGCGCGTGCGGCGTCGCGCATCATGCGCTCGTCCTCGGAAAGCTGGTCCTCCAGCCGGAACGGATCATCCCAGTCGAAGCGTCCCAGGTCGGGGCTGTGCTTGGCGGTGAGCGGGGCTTCCACGTTCATGTCGGTCTCCGGCAGGCTGTGTCAGGGGTTGGGCGGGACCGTATCATTTGCAATGACCCGGAGCAATGGCGCGGGCGACCGCGTCGCGCGCGGTCCCGCCGTCGCCCGCCGCCGCGGCGGTCAGCGCGGCAAAAAGTGCACGTTGCCGGCGGGCGTAAATCAGGTGCTCGGGATGCCATTGCACCCCCAGCGCAAAGACCGCACCTGCGCATTCCACTGCCTGGATCATGCCGCCGCTGTCGCGCGCGGCCACGCGCAGCCCGTCGCCCAGCCGGTCCACCGCCTGGCTGTGGAGCGCGTTGACCCGCATCTCCTGCGGCCCTGCAAGGATTTCCAGAAGCGTCCCGCGTTCCACCCGCACGGTCTTGCGCGGCAGGATGGTGCGGAAACGGCGGCTTTCGCGGTGCACCTCGTAAGCGTCCTGATGCAGTGTGCCGCCGCGCGCCACGTTGAGCATCTGCGCGCCGCGGCAGATGCCCAGCACTGGCTTGGATTGGGCGTCCGCCGCATGCACGAGGTCACGCTCGTAGTGGTCGCGGTCGGGGTCGAGCCGTGCCGTGGCGACCAGCGCGCCGCCATATATGTCCGGCGAGATATCGTCGCCCCCGCCGATCACGATTCCGTCCACCCGCGCGACGTCCGACGCCCGCCCGACGCCCCAGCGCACGGCCCGCCCGCCGGCCAGCCGGATATTGAGCGCGATGAGCGGGAAGATGCGCCAGCCCGACCGCGACGAGGTGGTGACGCCGATCAGCGGGCGGCTCATGGATCCTGCGCTCCGGCATGGCCGTGGGCGCGCAGGATCTCGCCGCTCTGCCGCGCCCAGTCCGGGCGCAGGCTCAGGAACGCATTGCGATGCGCGTCCCAGCCCACGGTCAGATCGGCCATCGCTTCCGCGTCGGCGGCGACGCGTTCCACCAGCACCCACTGGTTCCATTCGGCGGCCAGGCTGTAGCCGGGCTCGTCGATGCGGCAATCGGGCAGTCGGTAATGGAAGGTGGGCCGCGCGCGCAGCTTGCCCTGATCGCCGAAGAGCCGGTCGAAGCGCGCGCGGTCCAGATGCGCCAGCAGCGGCAGCATGTCGAGCCCGCGGTTGCGCGACGGCCGGTGGGCGGCATAGACATCGAAAAGCCCGTCGAGATCCAGGTCCGGCCAGCCATCGGCCAGCGCGTCGATCAGGCTGCGCGGATAGGGGTCGGTGAACGGCAGCAGACGGCGGCTGATGTCGATCGGGTTGCGCTTGCGCAGCCAGTCCTCGATCAGCGCGAAGGCGGTCAGGATATGCACCGGCGCCGTGCCCTCCAGCGCCGGCACCTCGGGGTTGAAATGCAATCCGAAGCCCAGGAGCAGCCCGTCGCGGCTCCCCAGCGCACCCGCCGCGCGCAGGTCGGCGCGAAGCCGCTCCAGGTCCGGCAGCGCCGCGACCGGCAGGGGCGGCGTCACGATCTCCACCGGGATGACCGCGCGTCCCAGCTCGAGCCCTGCCTTCTTGAGCGGCGTGTCCGCGGCATCGCGCCAGCGCGCGTCCAGGTAAATCTCGAAATCGCCATGCTTCGTGCCGCGCACCCTGACGTCCTGTGGCCCGCTCACCTCCAGCCGGCCGCCGAAACGCGCCTGCACCAATTCGCCCGCGCGCCGCGTATCGAGCCCGCCGAACTCGATCTCCACGCCCACGCGCCGCGGTGCGCCGCCGAGGCCCAGGGGATCGGGCAATGCCGCGAAATCCGGCGCCTGCTCTACATGAACTGCCATCGCGGCCTCCTTGCCGGGCTGTCCCCCGATTACATAGCAGCGCACCCGCGCAGACAAGACCGCAGCCTGTGGACCATGCCGGGCGCCGCCGCTAAGCTCCCGCGAGACATCCCAGGGGGCGGAGGCGCGCATGACAACCGGTATCCAGTCCATCGAGGACGTGCAGAAGCTCCTGGCCGGGCAGGATTACGTCTGCGGCCGGGCGCTGGCCACGGTGGTCTTCCTTGCACTTCGGCTCGGCCGTCCGCTCTTTCTGGAAGGCGAGGCCGGCACCGGCAAGACCGAGATCGCCAAGGCGCTCGCAACCGGGCTGGACCGCCGACTGATCCGCCTGCAATGCTACGAGGGGCTCGATGCCGCAAGCGCGGTCTATGAATGGAACTTCCCCGCCCAGATGGTCGCGATCCGCACCGCCGAGGCGGTGGAGGGAACCGATCGCGAGGCGCTCACCGACGAACTCTTCTCCGAGCGTTTCCTGGTCCGCCGCCCGCTGCTGGAGGCGATGAGCCCGCAGCCCGGCGGCCCGCCGGTGCTGCTGATCGACGAGCTGGACCGTACCGACGAACCTTTCGAGGCCTTCCTGATGGAGGCGCTCAGCGATTTCCAGGTCACGATCCCGGAGATGGGCACGATCCGCGCGCCCGCGCCCCCGATCGTCATCCTGACCTCCAACCGCACGCGTGAGGTGCACGACGCGCTCAAGCGGCGCTGCCTCTATCACTGGGTGGACTACCCTGACGCGGCGCGGGAGCTGGAAATTCTTGCCGCCCGCGCGCCTGGCGCCTCCCGGCAGCTCTCGCGCGAGGTGGTGGCCTTCGTGCAGCGGCTGCGCACCGAGGATCTCTTCAAGAAGCCCGGCGTGGCCGAAACCATCGACTGGGCGAAATGCCTGCTCGCCCTAGACGTGGTCAGCCTGACGCCGGATGTGATCGCCGACACGCTGGGCGCGGTGCTGAAATACCAGGACGACATCCAGAAGATCCAGGGCTCCGAAGCCGCTCGCCTGCTTGAGGAGGCCCGCGCCGGGCTGGAGCCCGCATGAGGTTCTTCTTGCCCGAAATATCCTCCGGGGGTGCGGGGGTGGAAAACCCCCGCCGCGGCGCCCGCCGCCGGGCGCGCCGCCATGGTTGAATACGCGCCGCTCGAGTTGCCCGAGGACGGCCGGCTCGCGGACAATATCGCGCATTTCGGCCGCGCGTTGCGCGCCGCGGGGCTGCCGGTGGGCACGGGGCACATCGTCGATGCAGTGCGCGCCGTGGCCGCGGTCGGTTTCAGCGACCGGGCGGATTTCTTCTATTGCCTGCGCGCCTGCTTCTGCTCGCGTCCCGAACACCGCGCCGTCTTCGCGCAGGTCTTCCGGCTCTTCTGGCGTGATCCGCGTTACCTGGAGCACATGATGGCGATGTTGCTGCCCTCGGTGCGCGGCGCGCGGGAAGAGCGGAACGCGCAGGCCGCCGAACGCCGCGCCGCCGAGGCGCTTCTCGACGGCGTGGAGCGCGCCGCGCCCAACCTCCCGGAGGATGACCGCGAAGGCAGAGAGATCGAGATCGACGCAAGCCTGACCATGTCCGCCGAGGAACGCCTCCGCCAGCTTGATTTCGAGCAGATGTCGGCCGAGGAGATGGCGCAGGCCCGCCGGCTTCTCGCGCGGCTCCGCCTGCCGGTACTGCCGCTCAAGACGCGCCGGCTGGCTGTCGATCCGCTGGGCCGCCGCCCCGACTGGCGCGCCACGATGCGCGCCGCGATGCGCCGCGGCGGCGAGGTGGAGCGGCTGGCCTTCCGCGCGCGCCGCACCCGCTGGCCCGACCTGGTGGTGCTTTGCGACATATCGGGTTCGATGTCGGCCTATTCCCGCGCCGTGCTGCATTTCCTGCATGCCATCTCAAACGCGCGCGGCGCGGGCTGGTCGAAGGTCCACGCCTTCACCTTCGGCACCCGGCTGACCAACATCACCCGGCAAATGGCCGCCCGCGACGTGGACGCCGCGGTGGCCGCCGCTGGCGCGGAGGCGCGCGACTGGGAGGGTGGCACCCGCATCGGCGACTGCCTGCATGCCTTCAACCGCGACTGGTCGCGGCGGGTGCTGGGGCGCGGCGCGCTGGTCCTGCTGATCACCGACGGGCTGGAGCGTGGCGCGCCTGAGCGGCTCGCGCGCGAGATGGAACGGCTGCACCTGAGCGCCCGGCGCGTCGTCTGGATCAACCCGCTGCTGCGCTGGGAAGGTTTCGCACCGCGCGCCGCGGGCGTGCGGGCGATGCTACCCCATGTGGACTGTTTCCGGGCTGGCCACAATATCGCCTCTCTGGAGGAACTGACCAGGGCGCTGGCCAGCGCCACCGATCAGGGCGACAAGCCGCGGCTGATGCGGCTCCTGGCCGCCGCCTGAGACGACGGAAGACCGCCCGTCTTGCCCCGCATCGCGTTTCAGGCTAGACCTCGCCCCTGTTTTTCCCGCCATCCCACCGGCACGGCATGTCCTCCCGACCATATCAGCACAGGCCCGTTCCCAATGACCGCGCTGCCCCGATGACCCAAGGCGACCGGCTCTCCACGCCGCTGGGCCGCGCTGGCGCCTGGTGGGAACTGATGATGACCGATCACGGCATCCTGCGTGTGCTCTGGCCCAACATGCACCGGATCGCGCCGGGCGTGTGGCGTGCCAACCAGCCTTCGCCGCTGCGGCTGCGCCGCTGGCGTGCGCGCGGCATCCGCAGTGTCGTCAACCTGCGCGGGGCGGAGCCGAAGGCGCCATATCTGCTGGAGGCCGAAGCCTGCGCCGCGCTGGGGCTGCGGCTGGAGAGCCTGCGCTTCTCGGCGCGCCGCTTCGCGCCGCCCGCGCGGCTGATCGAGATGCTCGATCTCTTCGCCCGCGTCGAACGGCCCTTCGTGATGCACTGTAAGTCGGGTTCGGACCGGTCCGGGCTGGCCGCCGCACTCTACCTGATGGATGCCGAGGGCGTGCCGGTCGACCGGGCCCGCCGCCAGCTCGGGCTGCGCTACCTGCATCTGAGCTTCACCAATCGCGGCGCCGTCGATCACCTGCTCGACGCCTATGCGCGCGACAGTGCGGCGCGGCCGATTTCCCTGCGTGACTGGCTGGAAACGCGTTACGATCACGTCGCGCTGGAGGCCGAATTCGCGGCGCTGCGCGGCAAAAGGGATCTCGTGTCTTGAACGGCCTCTCGCCCTCCGACGCCTACGCCGACGGGCGGGTCGTCATGGCCTGGCTCTGGCGCGCCTATCTGCGGCCCTGGCTGCCCTGGATCGGCGTCGCGCTGGCACTGATGGTGGTGGAGGGCGCCTCGGTGGGCGCGCTGAGCTACATGGTCAAGCCGATGTTCGACGAGGTCTTCGCCCAGGGCGGGGACCGCGCTGCGGCGGGCTGGATCGCGCTCCTGGTCTTTGGCTCCTTCCTGGCGCGCGCGCTGGCCGGGTTCGGGCAGCGCTTCATCATGGTCACCGTGGGCCAGAAGGTGGCGGCCGCGCTCCAGCGCGACATGGTGGGCCATCTGCTGACGCTCGACGGGACCTGGTTCCAGATCAACCCGCCGGGCAGCCTGATCGAGCGGGTTCGCGGCGACACGCTGGTCGCCACCAAGGTCTGGTCGAGCGTGCTGACCGCCTTCGGCCGCGACATGGTGGCGCTGATCTCGCTTCTGGCGGTGGCGATCTCCATCGACTGGGTCTGGACCCTGATCGCCGTGGCCGGCGTGCCGGTCCTGCTGCTGCCGATCATGGGCCTGCAACGCTGGGTGCGCCGCACTACGCGCGCCGCGCGCGTCGCGGCCGCGGGCATCGCCACCCGGCTCGACGAGATTTTCCACGGCGTGAGCACGATCAAGCTCAACAACATGGAAGACCGCGACGCGGCGCGCTTTGCCTCGGGGCTCAAGGGCTTCACGCGCGCGCAAATCCGCTCCGGCGCGGGGCAGGCCGGCATCCCCGCGCTGATGGATGTGACCGCCGGTCTCGGGTTTCTGGGGCTGATCGTCTATGGCGGGCTCCAGATCATGGAGGGCAGCGCCACGATCGGCGAGTTCATGTCCTTCTTCACCGCCATCGCGCTGGTCTTCGACCCGCTCAAGCGGCTGGGCAACGTCGCGGGCGTCTGGCAGTCGGCTCTGGCCAGCCTGGAACGGATCTACGGCATTTTCCAAGAACGCCCGCATGTCCTGTCGCCGCCGCGGCCGCGGTCGCTGTCGGAGCTGGAACAGCCCGCCGATATCCGGCTGGTGGACGTGCATTTCGCCTATGGCGACGCGCCGGTGCTGGACGGGGTCAGTTTCACCGCCAAGGCCGGGCAGGTCACGGCGCTGGTCGGTGCGTCGGGGGCGGGCAAGAGCACGGTCTTCAACCTGCTCACGCGGCTGGGCGACCCGCAGGAGGGCCGCATCACCATCGGCGGCGTGGATATCCGCGAGTTGTCGCTGGGCGATCTGCGCGGCCTCTTCTCGGTGGTCAGCCAGGAGGCCGCGCTCTTCGACGAGACGATACGCGACAACATCCTCTTCGGGCGCCCCGAGGCGGATGCGGCGGCGCTGGAGCGTGCGCTGGAGGCCGCGCATGTGAGCGATTTCCTGGCCCGGATGCCCGAGGGGCTGGACGCCAGCGCGGGGCCGCGCGGCTCCAATCTCTCCGGCGGCCAGCGCCAGCGCGTGGCGATCGCGCGCGCGGTACTGCGCGACGCGCCGGTGCTGCTTATGGACGAGCCGACCTCGGCGCTCGACGCGCGCTCGGAGGCAGTGGTGCAGGAGGCGCTGGAGCGGCTTGCCGAAGGCCGCACGACCCTGGTGATCGCGCATCGGCTCTCGACCGTGCGGGACGCCGACAAGATCGTGGTGATGGACAAGGGCCGGGTGGTGGACGAGGGCACCCATGACGAGCTTCTGGCCCGCGAAGGCATCTATGCCGGGCTCTACCGGCTGCAATTCGCGGCTGAGGACGCCGCAAGCTAGAAGGCGGGACCAGCATCGGTGCGGCGCGTGGGGAAGAAGCGGCCGGACCGCCGCCACGCGGAAATCGCAGGATCGAACCGTGCCATCACCGCATCCGGAATCCGACGCAGCGGGTCACGCGCAAGCCCGCACGGGGTTCCCGTTTGTGGAAGTTGAGCCCGGCGCTATGTGCGCGCCAAGGCAAAGAGGAGGCCGCTGACAGCGACCAATCCGATCAAGATGACTGCGCTCGACATGGCGTCTCTCCGCGTGCGATCCGTGTGTGTTGGAGTGATGCGGTGGAATCGCCTCGCACGGCAATCTCCGTCGCGACAACTGGCCACCGGGTGTTGCAGGAATGCCGGGAATGTCGGCGGATGGTCACCGATCGAGCCGGCCTGTCCGCGTGTTTCCGCCGAATAGACAGAAAATCGCGGGCAAGGGGCGCGGGCCGGAACTGCCGGCGCGGCTCCAAGCCGCGCCCGGAGTAGGACGGAACGCAACGATGAACGGCGCCACCTGCGACCGGGCGCCGCGACATTGGCCAGCGCGGCGTGCCGCATTGGAGGTTCACCGGGTGCGGCGGATTGACCGCAAGCCGGCATTGGTCCCGGTTCAGGACTGCGGGACCGGAACCGCCGCACCGGTGATCCCGGCCATCGCACCCAGAAACTCCAGCACCTCGGCCTCGGTGTTGTAGTGGCAGAGCGAGACACGGATGCAACTCTCCAGCCCCAGCGGGTCCAGGATGTTGCCCGAATAATGATCGGCCTTGCGCAGATGGGTGCGCACCCCCTGCGCGTTCAGCCGCGCGACGACATCCACCGAACCGATCCCGTCCACGACGAAGGAGACGAGCCCTTCGCGCCGCGGGTTCTCCACCCCGCCGATGACCTCTACGCCGGGCATCGCGGCCAGTCCCGGCAGGTTGCCCACGCCGTGCAGCATCGCATGCGTCAGGCGCGACTCGTGCGCGTGGATCGCGCGTGCCGCCGCCTCGATCCGGGCGCGCCGGTCGGTGGCCTGCGAGACCGCGCCGCCCAGCCAGTCGAAATAGGCCACGACATCGGCGAAGGTGGCATAGGCGCCGGTGTCGCGCGTGCCCATCTCCCAGCCCTCGGACGGGGCGCCGCGCAGCATGTCATGGGGCAGGCGCGTCAGCCGGTCGGAAATCCAGGCCAGCCCATAGCCGTGGCGCGAGAAGACCTTGTAGGGCGACACCACGTAGCCGTCGATGCCGTAGGCGGCGATGTCGATGCCGCCATGCGCGGCGTGCTGGATGCCGTCCACCACGATCAGACAGTCGGGCGACACGGCGCGGATCGCCGCCGCGATCCCGGCCACGTCCACGCCCATGCCGGTGACGGGCGAGGTGTGCAGGATCGTGGCGACGCGGGTTTTCCCGGACAGGTGCGGCACGTAATCCGCGGCGGTGACGGTGCCGGTCGCCGGATCATGGGGCACGCTGACATAGTCCATGCCCGCGATCCCCGCCCAGCGGATCGCGGCGCTGCGCGAGGCGGGGTGTTCCAGCGTGCTGCCCAGAACCTCGCCCGGACCGGCGTCCAGGCAGGCGGTGCGGATCAGCCGGAACAGCAATTCCGTGCCGCTTTCTCCGACGAAGAACTGGCCGTCGGGGGCGTTGAAGAAGACGCGCATATCCGCCCGCGCACCCGCGATGATATCGGCAAGCGCCTTCGACGCAGGGTTGTCGCGGCCCTGGTTGTCGGGGATCGCGGCCATCCGGGCGGAGGTCTCGACCACGGAATTCAGGGTCAACGCGCCGCCGGCATTCTCGAAGAAGACGCGCGGGCCTTGGAACGGGCAGGCGTCCACATGCGCGAAACGGGCGCGGATTTCGGACATGAGACCGGGATCGGAGAGCGGCATGGGGGGCTCCTGCAAGACGGGCGGCGCGGGGCGTGCGCACCGGTCAGTCATCGCCCCGAAGCGGGCCGAAGGCAAGCCGCTCAGGGCGCGTTAAGAAAGATTAACATACCGGTTGCGAGGTGGCGTCGGCGCGCGCATCCTGAGCCCCGTGTTAAGGATTTGTTCACTCTTTCTTCTGCTCTGCGCAGCGCTCCCCGTTTGGGCGACCGAGATCGGCGGCCGCGCGCGGGTGATCGACGGCGACACGATCGAGATCGGCGCGACCACGATCCGGCTGCACGGCATAGACGCCCCGGAACTGGCACAGACCTGCACCGACGCGCAGGGCCGCGCCTGGAGTTGCGGCCGCTGGGCGAAGCGCCAACTGGCGAAACGCCTGCGCGGCGCGCAGGTAAGCTGCTACGGGCGCGAGCGGGACCGCTATGGCCGCCTGGTGGCGCAGTGCCGGGCCGGGGAGGCGGATCTGGGCCGTTGGCTGGTGCTGAACGGCATGGCCACGGCTTACCGGAAATATTCAACCGCCTATGTCGCGCAGGAGGCGGCGGCAAAGCGCGAATCGCGGGGGCTCTGGGCCGGCCAAATGGTCGCGCCCGGAGCTTACCGGGCGAACCGCCGGCAAGACCGGCAGGCGGATGCGGCGCCGCAGGCGGACTGCCGGATCAAGGGCAACATCTCGGGCAACGGGCGCCTTTACCATCTGCCGGGCAGCCGCTGGTACGGTGATACGCGCATAGACACCGCGCGGGGCGAGCGCTGGTTCTGTTCCGAGGCCGAGGCGCGCGCGGCCGGATGGCGGCGTGCGCGGGGCTGAATCGCTGGCCTCGACTTGACCCCGATCAAGGTTTGCCCGCGCCGCCCTGCCTAGGGTTGCCGGGTGACGCGATCAGAGGAGGATGAAGCGCAATGTCCCACACCCCGCATGAACTGGCCGAGGAATTTCCCGAACAGGCCGAGGCGATTCAGAAGCTCAAGGTAGTGAACGCCCATTTCGCCAAACTGGTGGACGACTATCACGACGTGAACCGCGCCATACACCGTGCGGAGACGAACGTGGAACCCATCGACGACCTGTACGAGGCGGAACTGCGCAAGAAGCGGCTCATGCTGAAGGATCACATCTGGTCGATGCTTCAGCCAGCCTGAGGCCGGGCGGCCGGGCGGCGCGGGAACCGGTCAGGCCGCGCCGTCCTCTTCCGCCGCGCCGTCGCTCTCGACCCGCTCCTGGAACCGCTCGAAGAACTGGTCCGCCATCTTCGTCGCGAATCCGTTGATCAGGCGCGAGCCGAGTTGCGCGAGCTTGCCGCCCACCTTGGCTTCCACGTCATAGCTCAACTCGGTGCCGCCAGCCTCGGCATCGGCGAGATGCACGTCGGCCGCGCCCTTGGCGAAACCCGCGACGCCGCCCTTGCCCTCGCCGGAGATGCGGTAGCTTTGCTCGGGCACGATGTCCGACAGCGTCACAGCACCCTTGAAGGTGGCCTTCACCGGGCCGACCTTCTGCTTCACGGTGGCCTCGAAACCTTCCTCGGGCGAACCGGTCAGCTCCTCGCAGCCCGGAATGCAGGCGGCCAGAACGTCCGGGTCGTTCAATGCCGCCCAGACGGTGGCGCGGTCGGCGGCGATGGTGCGGCTGCCCTTGAGTTCCATGATCTCCTCCCTGTCCTGTGCGGCAGGATAGGGGCGCACGGGGCGTGCTTGCAATCCGCCAAATGTCGGAGCGGGTCACGCCTGCGTGCGCCGGCGCCGGAACGCCGGGTCTTGCCGCGACCCATTTGCAATTGCTAACCTCGGCCAGCAAATCTGCAAATCAGGCGGGGCGTTCGGCGCATGCGCAGGACAGATCGGCATTGGCAAACTTGCGGGCGGGGTGCAGGGTGATGGCGACGCAGAAACTCTATGCCGGTGTGAAGCTGCGCGAGACGCGCACGCGGCTCGGCCTGACGCAGAAGGATTTCGCCGCCAAGCTGGGCGTGTCGCTGCCCTATCTCAACCAGATGGAAAACAACCACCGCCCGGTTTCCACCGGCGTGGTGCTGGCGCTCGCCGGCGAGTTCGGCCTCGACGTGACCGAACTGAGCACCGGCGACGCCGAGCGCATGGTCACCGACATGCGCGAGGCGCTGGCCGATCCGGTCTTCGCCGACACCGCGCCGCCGCTGGCCGACCTGCGGCTCGCGGCGTCGAACGCGCCGGCACTGGCGCGCGCCTTCCTTGAGCTGCACCGCGCCTACCGGCAAAGCCACGAGCGACTGGCTTCGCTCGACGAGGCGCTGGGGCGCGAGGACAGCGCCATCCGCCCCTCGCCCTGGGAGGAGGTGCGCGATTTCTTCCACTACTGCGACAATTACATCGACGCGGTGGACCGGGCGGCGGAACGGGTGGCCGGGGCGCTGGCAGAGGCCGACCAGCCACCGCTCGCCGCCGCCATAGGCTATCTGGAGGCGCGCGACGTAGCGGTGCGGCTGACCGACGGCGCCGCGCTGCGCAGCTTCGATGCGGAGGCGCGCGTGCTGTCGTTGGCGGCGCGCAGCGCGCCGTCCACGCAGCGGTTCCAGATTCTGCACCAGATAGCGCTCTTGACCCAGGGCGAGTTGCTGGATGCCACGCTGGATCTGGCGCGCTTCCAGTCCGAGGAGGCGCGCGCCATCGCCAGGATCGGCCTTGCCAACTATTTCGCGGGCGCCGCGCTCTTGCCATATGGCGCCTTTCTGTCCGCCGCGCAGGAGGTGCGGCACGACCTGGAACAACTCGCCGACCGCTTCGGCGCCTCGATCGAGCAGGTGGCGCACCGGCTCTCGACCCTGCAGCGGCCGGGGGCGAAGGGTATTCCCTTCTTCTTCGTGCGGGTCGATCAGGCGGGGACGATCACCAAGCGGCATTCGGCCACACGGCTGCAATTCGCCCGGTTCGGCGGCGCCTGCCCGCTGTGGAACGTCCACCGCGCCTTCGAGACGCCGGGCCAGTTCCTGCGCCAGTTGGCGGAGACGCCGGACGGGGTGCGTTATCTCTGCCTGGCGCGCGACGTCTCCAAGCCCGGCGGCAGCTTCAAGGCGCCGCTTCGGCGTTATGCCATCGGGTTGGGCTGCGAGGTCGTCCATGCGGGCGCGCTGGTCTATGCCGACGATCTGGACGTGGACAATTCCGCCGCCTTTGAGCCGATCGGGATCTCCTGCCGGATCTGCGAGCGCACGCGCTGCCACCAGCGCTCCGTGCCGCCGCTGGAGCGGCCCTTGCGGGTGAACCACGACGTCAGGGGCGTGCTGCCCTACACGATCGGACAGGACGGGGAGGTGACATGACCGAAACGATGCCGGGGCTGGAAAACCGCCGCGTGATTCTTGCCGCGCGGCCAAAGGGCGTGCCAGGCCCTGAGCATTTCGCGGTGGAAGACGGGCCGGTCCCGGTGCCGGGTCCGGGACAGGTTCTGGTGCGGACCGCGTTCTGGTCGGTGGATCCCGCGATGCGCGGCTGGGTCAACGACGTGCCCAACTACATCCCGCCGGTGGAGATCGGCGCGGTGATGCGCAGCTTCGCCGTGGGGCGGGTGGTGGCCTCGCGCCATCCCGGCTTTGCCGAGGGCGAGATCGTCACCGGGCTCTTCGGCTGGCAACGTTACGCGCTGGTCGAAGGCGCCACGATCGACCGCAAGGTGGTGGAGACGGACCTGCCGCAATCCCTGGCGCTGGGCCTTCTGGGGCTGAACGGCGTGACCGCCTATCTGGGCCTCACCCGTGTGGGCGCGCCGGAGCCGGGGCAGATGGTGCTGGTCTCTACCGCCGCGGGCGCGGTCGGCTCGGCCGTGGGTCAGATCGCGAAACTGCTGGGCTGCCGCACCGTGGGCGTGGCCGGTGGGCCGGAGAAGACGGCGCTTTGCCGCGATGTCTTCGGCTATGACGCGGCCATCGACTACAAGGCCGGCGGGCTCGACGCGGCGCTGGCAGCGGCCTGCCCGGACGGCTGGAACGTCTATTTCGACAATACCTGCGGGCCGGTCTCCGACGCGGCCCTGCACCGGATGGCGACGGGTGCGCGCTGGATCATCTGCGGCACCGCCGCCGTGACCGACTGGGACCCCTGGCCCGACGGCCCGCGCGTACACCGCGCGCTGCTTGTAAAGCGCGCTCGCATGGAGGGTTTCCTTGTTCTCGATCACAAGGACGCCTATGCGGACGCCATTGCGCGGCTGGCCGGCTGGGTGAGGGACGGGCGTATCGTCTGGCGCGAGCATATCCTCGACGGGGCCGAGGCCGCGCGCGACGCGATCGGGATGCTCTACCGGGGCGAGAACACGGGCAAGCTTCTGGTACGTGTCGACTGACCCGCATCCTGTCCTATTGGCGCGGCGCAACTTCGTGCTAGGCTGCACGCTCCGAAACAGGGGGACAGGCAATGACAGGAACCGGGGGGCTGCGCCGCACCAATGGCCGTGGCAGGCGCTACGACAGTATCGTGGAGACGATCGGGGACACGCCCGCGGTGCGGGTCAACCACCTCGCGCCAGAGGGCGTGGAGCTTTACGTGAAAGCCGAGTTCTTCAATCCCGGCGCGTCCGTCAAGGACCGCCTGGCGGTCGGGATCATCGAGGCGGCGGAGCGCGCGGGCGCGCTCAGGCCCGGCCAGACCGTCGTGGAGGCCACCAGCGGCAATACCGGCATCGGGCTGGCGCTGGTCTGTGCCCAGAAGGGCTATCCGCTGGTGGTGACGATGGCCGAGAGCTTCTCGGTGGAGCGGCGCAAGCTGATGCGCATGCTGGGCGCCAAGGTGGTTCTGACCCCGAAGGAGCAGAAGGGCACCGGCATGTACATGAAGGCGGTGGAACTGGCCGAGGCAAATGGCTGGTTCCTGGCGCGCCAATTCGAGACCGAGGCCAACGCCGATATTCACGAGGCCACGACCGCGCGGGAGATCCTCGCGGATTTCGCGGGCCACCGGCTCGACTGGTTCGTGACGGGCTACGGCACGGGCGGCACGGTTACCGGCGTCGGCCGCGTGCTGCGCCGCGAGCGCCCGGAGACGAAGATCGTGCTCTCCGAGCCGGCCAATGCGCAGATCGTGGGCAGCGGTCAGGCACAGGAGCGCGGTCCGGACGGCGGCCCGGCTGTCAGCCATCCGTCCTTCGAGCCGCATCCGATCCAGGGCTGGACGCCGGATTTCATTCCGCTCGTCCTGCAGGAAAGCATAGATGACGGTCTCTATGACGAGCTGATCCCGGTTGCGGGGCCCGACGGGATCGCCTGGACCAAGAAACTCGCGCAGCGTGAGGGCATCTTCACCGGCATCTCGGGCGGCGCCACTTTCGCGGTCGCCATGCAGATCGCCGAGAGGGAGGAGCCGGGCGCGGTGATCCTGTGCATGCTGCCCGATACGGGGGAGCGGTACCTTTCCACGCCGCTCTTCGACGGGATCGAGGCGGATATGGATGCCGAGGAGCGGGCGCTGTCGAATTCCACGCCAGGCTACCAAATGGGCTGACGCGCGGTAAACGCGTCGTGGACTCAGGCGCGGGCGAGTTGCCGCTCGCGCCGGAGAACGTAGAGGATCGACAGCACCGCCGCGCCCGATGTGAGCGCCATGATCCATTGCAGCGGCAGCGCGCCCGAGCCGGGTTTCAAGAGCGCGCCCGCCAGGGCCGAAAGCGCCGCGCCGCCGCCGATCATGATCGCGCCGCCCAGCCCGCTGGCGGTGCCGGCCAGATGCGGGCGCACCGACAGCAGCCCGGCGGTCGCGTTGGGCAGCACCAGCCCGTTGCCCAGCCCCACGAAGGTCATGAAGCCGAAGAAGAGGAGCGCGCTGCTGATCCCCGACAGCGACAGCACCAGCGAGACCGCCAGCCCGGCGGCGCAGAGCGCGGACCCCAGCAGCACCATCCTGTTGATCCCCAGCCGCACCGAATAGCGCCCGGAGAGGAAATTTCCCAGCGCGTAACCCAACGCGGGCGCGCCGAAATAGAGGCCCAAGGCGGCCGGTGCCAGCCCGTAGACCTGCGCACCCACGAAGGGCGCACCGCCGAGATATGCGAAAAATGCGCCCGACGAGAAGGCGGCGGTCAGCGCGTAGCCCCAGAACCGATGGGCGCGCAGCAATTCGGGGTATTGTGCGATCTGGGCGCGTAGGCTGGTCGCGCCGCCCGCCGCCGTCTCGCCCTGGTCGGCCCAGGCCACCAGCCAGACCAGCACGCCGCCAAGCGCGAGCATGATGAAATTGGCCTGCCAGCCAAAGAGTTCGTCGAGCACACCGCCGATCGCCGGGCCGATCATCGGCACCACCGCCATGCCCATCGTCACATAGCCGATCATGCTGGCGGCCTCGGCCTCCGGCACCATGTCGCGGACGATGGCGCGGCTCAGCACCATGCCGGTGACGATCACAGCCTGCGCCATGCGGAACCCCAGGAAGACCTCCGCCGTGGGGGCCAGGATGCAGCCGATCGTGGCCAGCACGAACAGCATCGCGGACCACAGGATGACCGGCCTGCGTCCGTAGCGGTCGGAAATCGGGCCGATCAGCAGTTGCAGCCCGGCATTCATCGCCAGATAGAGCGCGACGGAAAGCTGCATCACCCGGTACTCGGTTTCGAAATATGCGGTCATCGAGGGCAGCGACGGCAGGAACACGTTCATCGCCATCGCCGAGAGACCGGCGAAGAGCACAAGCGTCAGGATATGCGGCGGGGTGGTGCGGTCGAGAAATCGCACCTCGGGGCGGGATGTCATGGCGCAGAATTTACGCCTGCGCGCGGCGATGTCCATATGCGCCCGCGAATGGCGGCTATGCGCGTGCCGCAGCCGGCATCTCGGGCCATGTATCCGTCAGGCGGTAGCCGCGCGGCCAGGGGTCGGTGGGGTCGAGCAAAAGCTGATGCATGCCGGTGATCCAGCCGCGTCCGCGCACGCGGGGGATGATGGCGGGCCGTCCAGCGAGCTGCGTCTTGGCCTCGAAGCGGCAATCGAAGCGGCCGCCCAGGATCGAGAGCCCGGCATAGGGCTCGCCCGGCCTCAACTCGCCCCGCGCCGCCATCACGGCCATGCGCGCCGAACAGCCCGTGCCGGTGGGCGAGCGGTCGATCTTGCCGGGGTCGATCACCACGGCGGAGCGGCCGGTCTTCACGCCGTCGCATTCGCTCACCGCCTCGGTGAACTGGCAGAAGGATATGTGCGCCCAGGGCTGTGCGGGGTGGCGGAAACCCAACTGCTCATTGGCCGCGGCGGTGATCCGCGCGCCAAGTGCGGCCAGCGCGCGGGCGTTGCCGGGGACGAGCGGCAGGCCAGCTTCCTCGCTGCGGACCAGCACGAAACTGTCGCCGCCGAAGGCGGTATCGACGGTCAGCCGCCCCAGCCCCTCCACCTCCAGCGCGGCGTCCAGCCGGTCGGCGAAAGCGGGCACGTTCGTCAATTCGATATCGCGTGCCTTGCCGTTCTCGCAGCGCGCGGTGATCTCCACCAGCCCGGCGGCGGCTGCCAGCGTGAAGCGGGTGACGGGCTCCTCCATCGGGATCAGCCCCGTCTCCAGCAGCACGGTGGCCACGCAGATCGTGTTGGAGCCGGACATGGGCGGGGTATGTTCGGGTTCCATCGTCAGAAAACCCATGACGGCGCGGGGGTCCTTCGCGGGGACCAGCAGATTGACGTGCCGGAAGACGCCGCCGCGCGGCTCGTTCAGCACGAAATCGCGCAGCCGCCCGTCGGCGGCCAGGTGGTCGCGCTGCGCCCAGAGCGTGTCTCCCGGCGGCGGTGCAATCCCGCCGGTGATGACATCGCCCACCTCGCCCTCGGCATGGGCGGACACGACCTGAATGACACGGTCCGATCGCATGGCGCAGCACCCCCTATCGTTTCCCGATGCGCCCAGCCAAGCCGGTCCTGCGCGGCGGCACAAGCCCTTCCGGAATGTTTGTGCCGATGCCTGCGGGATTTGCTAATTTGCAATTTGCTTTCTTACTTCTGCCAAGACTTTGCAAATATTCCATATTTACCTTTCCCGGCCTGTCCGCCAACGGTATGTTCGCGCTGATACTCAGGGGGAGACCGGCGATGAAAGACATCCTGCAGGAGCTTGAGAGACGCCGCGGCGATGCCCGCGAAGGCGGCGGCGCGCGGCGCGTGGAGGCGCAGCACAGCAAGGGCAAGCTGACCGCGCGCGAACGGATCGAACTGCTGCTCGATCCCGGCTCCTTCGAGGAATTCGACATGTTCGTGTCGCATCGCTGCACCGATTTCGGGATGCAGGACAGCAAGTATTCCGGCGACGGCGTGGTGACCGGCTGGGGCACGGTCAACGGCCGCCTGGTCTATGTCTTCAGCCAGGATTTCACCGTCTTCGGCGGCTCCTTGAGCGAAACCCACGCGCAGAAAATCTGCAAGATCATGGATATGGCGATGCAAAACGGCGCGCCGGTGATCGGGCTCAACGATTCCGGCGGGGCGCGCATCCAGGAGGGTGTGGCCTCGCTGGCGGGCTATGCGGACGTGTTCCAGCGCAACATCATGGCCTCGGGTGTGGTGCCGCAGATCAGCGTCATCATGGGCCCCTGCGCGGGCGGCGCGGTCTATTCCCCGGCGATGACCGACTTCATATTCATGGTCAAGGACAGCTCCTACATGTTCGTCACCGGCCCCGACGTGGTGAAGACGGTCACCAACGAGGTCGTGACGGCGGAGGAACTGGGCGGGGCCAAGACCCACACCACCAAGTCCTCGGTCGCGGATGCGGCCTTCGAGAACGATCTGGAAGCACTGATGGAGGTGCGCCGGCTGATCGACATGCTGCCGCTCAATAACCGCGAGAAACCGCCGCACCGGCCGTTCTTCGACGACCCGGAGCGGTTGGACATGTCACTCGACACGCTGATCCCCGAAAACCCCAACATGCCCTACGACATGAAGGAGTTGATCGTGAAGACCGCGGACGAGGGGGATTTCTACGAGATCCAGGCCGAGTTCGCGAAGAACATGATCACCGGCTTCATCCGGCTGGAAGGCCAGACCGTGGGCGTGGTGGCCAACCAGCCGATGGTGCTGGCCGGCTGCCTGGATATCGACAGTTCCCGAAAGGCGGCACGTTTCGTGCGGTTCTGCGATGCCTTCGAGATCCCGATCCTGACCTTCGTCGACGTGCCGGGCTTCCTGCCGGGGACGGGCCAGGAATTCGGCGGCGTCATCAAGCATGGCGCGAAGCTTCTCTTCGCCTTCGGCGAGGCGACGGTGCCAAAGGTCACGGTCATCACGCGCAAGGCCTATGGCGGGGCCTATGACGTGATGAGTTCCAAGCACATCCGGGGCGATTTCAACTATGCCTGGCCCACCGCCGAGATCGCGGTGATGGGTGCCAAGGGCGCGACCGAGATCCTCTATCGCAGCGAGTTGGGCGACGCCGAGAAGATCGCGGCGCGCACCAAGGATTACGAGGACCGTTTCGCCAATCCATTCGTGGCGGCGGAACGCGGCTTCATCGACGAGGTGATCCAGCCCCATTCCACCCGCAAACGCGTCTGCCGGGCCTTCGCGTCGCTTCGCAACAAGAAGCAGACGAACCCCTGGAAGAAACACGACAACATTCCACTCTGAAGGTCAGGCGATGACACGAGGCACAATCATGCTGCTGGCGGCGCTGGCCGCCGGGCCGGCCACGGCGGAGGGCAAGTCCTACGATGTACCTTCCGGGCAGCCTGTCTCGCTGCTGGAGGCGATCTGGGAGGACGGCGCGGCCGCGCCGCTGCGGCTGCGCTTCCTGGCGCCGCGGATCGCGCAGGCGGACGGCGGGATCACCTTCGCCGAGGCCGAATCCGACCTCGCGCATCTGTGCAAAACCGTCGCGCTGCCGCTCATCGCCGAGGCCGGACGGACACCCGCCCGCGTCATCGTGTCGCTCTCGGACCGCGCCGTCCCGCACGGCCAGGCCGACCCCGAGGCCACCCAGTTCTTCGAGGCTTTCCGCCCCGAGGACGGGCGTTGCATTTGGGAGGCTTTTTGATGCTGGGGCAACGCCATGCGGACGCTTCCTCATTCTGCCATGCTGCTGGTGCAAACGCGTCACATTCTGCCGATGCGAATATGCGATCCTATCCTCTTGCGATTTTTTCGCGTAACGTGGACAGTGGTCACGCTAAAATGACCACCTCTAGCATACGCACCGTGGAGCCTGAGGCCGAAGCGGGGCGTAGTTTTGAAAGACTGAGGAGTAAAGAATGTCCAAATACTACAAACTGGTCCTCGCCCTTGGCCTGGTTTCCTTTGCCGCTGCCTGCGCGCAGCAAGAGGAAGAGGTCGTGTACGTGGAGCCGGAGCCGATCATGGAAGAACCGGCAACCACGAAGTACTGATTCTGTTTCGGGGCGGCGCGCGCAGGGCTTTGCCCACGCGCCCGCCCCCCTTCAGACCCCTTATCCGCAGGGGGTCTCATGCTGAAGCACCGCGGAATCCCCTCACGACTGCCCGGAACTGATTACCAGTTCACGATCCGCCGCCCGGCCAAGGCCGGAGCCACGCCGATTGTGCGCCGCGAACGCTTCGCCGACCGCCGCGCTGCGGACCGGCGTGCCGATTCGGGCTTTCTGCACGCACTCTGGTCGGTTTATGGCGAAACGCCGTTTGAGCGGGGCAATCTGGATGCCGGGCGGCTGTCCTGGCTCTTCGGGCGCGAGGTGATTCCCGCCGAAGATCCCTTCGATCCGGCCAGTTACGACGCACTGCTGAGAATCGACGTGAGCGCCGCACGGCGGACATTCCCGGATATCTTCGACGGGGGATCGGCATGATCCCGCGCAGCAAAAACTCGATCTGGCGGCATTCTGCTCATCGCGGGGCGGGGCGGAACGCCATGCTGGCGGTGTCCGGGACGGCGTCCTATCGTATGCACAAGGCAGATGCTCCAAGTACCCTAACTTCTGCCTGTGGTATCCATAACCGTTACCCTTCCCCTCAGCTGGGGCCCGGCCAGTTCTCTGGCCGGGTCCTTTTTGCGGCCGTTCACATATCTGCGGTATTCCGCCTGAACCGTCCGTTTTTGCTTGCACGGCCGTTGCGTGGTGCTCAAATCCTTCTTCTGAGGGTCTGCAAACGGAACCGGCACGGAACCGGGGCGTTTACAGACCGGGATCATGGAGGACGAGAGCAATGCAAATCTGGACAAAACTCGCCGGGCTCGCGGTGGTCACGCTGCTTGGCGGTTGTCTCAACAACGACCTGGGGCGGGCCGGGGTCGGGGCCGCGGGTGGCGCTGTCATCGCGGATGCGACCGGCGGCAACGTGCTGGCCGGTGCCGCCATCGGCGGCGCGGCGGGCGCCTTGTGCGACGACGCGGGCGTCTGCAACTGAACACCCCGCAAAGGAAACGGGGCGGCCCGCAAAGGCCGCCCCGCCGAATTCCCCTCAGATCGTCAGATCAGAAGTTGAACTGAACCGAGGTCTGCAGACGGGTGGCTTCTTCGGAAGCACCGTTCACCAGTTCCAGCTCGTTCCAGCTGACTTCCGCGCCAACCGTCATGCGGTCGGTCGGGGACCAGAACAGCGAAGCGTGGATGGTCTGCTGGGTTTCCGGAGCCGTCGCAGCGGCGAAGGTGTCGTCGATCTCGGTCACACCCCATTGCAGGCCGGCCGACAGGGTCGGGCTGAGCTGCTGGGTGACGCCGATGTTGTACATCAGAACCTCGACGGCGTCGACGGAGCCGCCACCGTCCAGACGGGCGTCCGGTGCGCCGTCGACCACGTAGCGGCCGATGCCTTCACCCCAGGCAACGTTACCGTTGATGGAGCCGCCCTGCCAGGCGTTGAAGATGCCGCCGAACATGATGCCGAAGCCGTCATCGGAATCGGACCCGGTCACAGGCACACCGCCGATGGTCGGGGCAAGGTTCGGGTCTTCGATGTTGCGGTAGATACCGGCAACATCGACCGAACCCCAGGCGCCTTCAGCGCGCACTGCCGCGACGAAATCCGGGACTTGGTCGTTGTTGTTGACGGAGCCGCCGGAGTCACCGATGGTTTCCGGGTTCTCGACCGAGAAGGCGACCGAGAACATGTCGTTGACCTGGTGGGTATAGCGGATCTGCGGCTGACGCACGAACAGGATGCCCGAGGGGCCCTGGAAGTCCACGGTGCCCGGATAGGACGACAGCGGCATGAACAGGGTCCAGTACTGACCGATGGTCCAGCCGTTGGTCTGGATGAAGGCGTGACGCAGACGGAAGTGCTCGGAGTTGGAAACGGCCTGGTTGCCTTGGCCGCCGAACAGGTCCCATTCGATCTTCGCGGTCACTTCACCGATGCCCGTCTGGGTGGTGGAGGTGATGTTCAGGCGCGACTGACGCACGTGGAAGCGGAAACCACCGTCATTGGCTGCCGAATCCGGGATCGTCAGGGACGGCGGGAAGATGGTGTCGCCCTGGGTCTGATCGAAGTCGTAGATGAAGTCAGCCTTGACGTAGCCGCCGAAGGTCAGGACCGTGTTCGCCGGGACGTTCACGGTGCCCGCGCTCTGCGTGGAGACGCGTGCGTCCAGCGCGGAGGTGTCCGCGAAGGCAGGCGCCATGAGCATCGCGGATGCCAGCGCGGTCGAACCGGCCAGCGTCGCGATGCGCTTGGTTGCATATTTCATTGTGTACCTCATTCTTCAATTCACAGTCCGGTCGCTCCGAACCTGGCCAGACTTTGGCACCAAAGCTTTCCGCATGGAATTCAACAAAAATGTGACAGAACATATCGGGCAACCACTGTTGCGATTGTGTCACGAAGATACGGCCAGAAGGCCGGAACGGTAACCCAGGGAAAGGGACAGCGAGCATGTTCAATAAGATTCTGATTGCCAACCGGGGCGAAATTGCCTGCCGGGTCATCAAGTCGGCGCGGAAGATGGGAATCGCCACGGTTGCAATCTATTCCGATGCGGACCGCCATGCGTTGCATGTGCAGATGGCCGACGAGGCGGTGCATATCGGCCCCCCGCCCGCCAACCAGTCCTATATCGTCATCGACAAGGTGATGGAGGCGATCCGCGCGACGGGCGCCGAGGCGGTCCATCCGGGTTACGGGTTCCTGAGCGAAAACAGGAAGTTCGCCGAGGCGCTGGAGGCCGAGGGCGTGGCCTTCATCGGCCCCCCCGCCGGCGCAATCGAGGCGATGGGCGACAAGATCACCTCCAAGAAGCTTGCACAGGAAGCGGGTGTGTCCACGGTGCCCGGCTATATGGGGCTCATCGAGGATGCCGAGGAGGCGGTGAAAATCTCGGGCGAGATCGGCTATCCGGTGATGATCAAGGCCTCCGCCGGGGGTGGCGGCAAGGGCATGCGCATCGCCTGGAACGACGACGAGGCGCGCGAGGGTTTCCAGAGTTCCAGGAACGAGGCCGCAAGCTCATTCGGCGATGACCGCATATTTATCGAGAAATTTGTGACCCAACCGCGACACATCGAGATTCAGGTGTTGGGCGACAAGCACGGTAACTGCCTCTATCTTGGAGAGCGAGAGTGCTCGATCCAGCGCCGGAACCAGAAGGTCATCGAGGAGGCGCCAAGCCCGTTCCTCGATGAAAAGACCCGCCGCGCGATGGGCGAACAGGCCGTGGCGCTGGCCCGCGCGGTGGATTATAGCAGCGCCGGGACGGTGGAGTTCATCGTCGATGGCGAGCGCAATTTCTACTTCCTGGAGATGAACACACGGCTTCAGGTGGAGCATCCGGTGACCGAACTGATCACCGGGGTCGATCTGGTCGAGCAGATGATCAGGGTCGCCGCGGGCGAGAAGCTCGACCTGACGCAGGAGGATATCTCGCTCGACGGCTGGGCGATGGAATCGCGGCTCTATGCCGAGGATCCGTACCGCAGTTTCCTGCCCTCCATCGGTCGGCTGACGCGCTATCGCCCGCCCGAGGAGCATGTCGAGGACGCCTCCGTGGTACGCAACGACACCGGCGTCTATGAGGGCGGCGAGATCTCGATGTATTACGACCCGATGATCGCCAAGCTCTGCACCTGGGGGCCGACGCGCGATCATGCCATCGAGGGGATGCGTGTGGCGCTCGACAGTTTCGAGCTGGAGGGTATCGGGCACAACCTGCCTTTCCTTTCGGCGGTCATGGATCACCCGCGCTTCGTGTCGGGCGAGATCACCACGGCCTTCATCGCCGAGGAGTATCCCGACGGGTTCTCGGGCGCGGTGCTGCACGACTCGGCGCTGCGAAAGCTGGCGGCGGGGGCGGCCGCGATGCACCGGGTTTCCGAGATCCGGGCGGCGCGGGTCTCGGGGCGCATGTCGCATCACGAGCGCGAGGTCGGCCGCGACTGGGTCGTGTCGCTGGGCGGGCACGACTATCCGGTGACCATCGACGCCGACCGCGGCGGCGCGACGGTGCGCCTTGCCGATGACGGCGCGTTGCGCGTCACCTCCGACTGGGTGCCGGGCCGGCCGCTGGCGGTGCTCGACGTGGACGGCGAGACGGTCGTTGCCAAGGTCGCCCCGCAGCCGCTGGGCTTCCGGATGCGTCACCGCGGCGCCGATCTGGACGTGCGCGTGCAGACCCCGCGCCAGTTCGAGCTGTCGGCGCATATGCTGGAGAAGACGCCGCCCGACACCTCCAGGATGCTGCTTTGCCCGATGCCGGGTCTCGTCGTGTCGCTGGCGGTGTCTGCGGGCGACGAAGTGCAGGAGGGTCAGGTGCTTTGCACCGTGGAGGCGATGAAGATGGAGAACGTGCTGCGCGCCGAACGCGCGGGCGTGGTCTCGAAGATCAACGCCGAGCCCGGATCGAGCCTGGCGGTGGACGATGTCATTATGGAGTTCGAATAGGATGTTGTCCGCCGCCCGCCCGTCCTGTCGCCGCGGACCGGCCCCCGCCATGCCCGCCCGCGCGGGCGGGTGGGGCTACCGGCGTTCCATCTCGTCGCGGCGCATCGGCATCTTGTCGATGGCATGGGTAATCTCGCGCACATCCCAGGGCACCGGCTTGCGCAGGGCAACGGTGCCGTCCTTGGCGATGATCGTCAGCATGAAGCCGCGCGGGCGGAGCCGCTGGCGCAGAGGGCTCATGGCCTTTGGGTCGGTATCGGTGATCACCACCACGTCGCGCTCCACCAGCTCGGCGGGCCGCGCGGCGAGCAGATCCATCTGCTCGCTGAAGCGCGGATCGGCGGGGGTGTCGGCGAAGACGACGATCGGTCGGGCCACCCATTTCAGTGCCTCCAGATCGGCCTCCGCGGCCGACATGACGACCAGGTCGGACCCCGCTTCCGCCGCTTCGGCCGTCTGCGCCCCGGACGCCTCGGAAGGGCTGTCATCTGTGACCGCCACGGCCAGGCTGTCCTGTGCCGGCGCGGCGGCGGCTTGCAGGACAAGAAAGAGGAATGCGATCGCTCGTGTCATGGAACCTCCGGTTCCCCCACATATAGGCCAGTGGGGCAGGAATGCGAAGAGGGCGCGGCACCGCGCGGCCATTAACCCGATGCAGAGGACATGCGCCTAATGTCGGCGGTCACAGGCATAATCCCGGCGGCGCTGGCCGCATTCGGATGCGGGGTACGGCGGCTCTTGGAAGTTGTCCTGCATATCGGTGCGCACCGCACCGGCACCACGACCCTCCAGCACCACCTGCACCTGAACCGGGACAATTTGACGAAAAACGGAATCGCCGTCTGGGGGCCGGAGCGCACGCGTGCCGGGCTCTTCACCGGGCTGATCCGCGCGCCGGCGCCGCTGAGCGGTGCGCAGGCGCTGCGCGGGGCGCTCAGTTCCGCGCGCATCCGGCGCGAGATCGCGGCGTTGCGGGAGGCCGGCCACAGCCATCTTCTGGTGAGCGAGGAGAACATGATCGGCGATATCCGCACCAACCTGGCGGCGGGCGCGCTCTACCCGCAGGCGGCGGCGCGGCTCGGCGCCCTCGGGGCCGGGTTCGGGGCCGATTGCACAAGCGTGGCGGTAGCGCTGCGCAGTTACGACAGCTATTGGGCTTCCGCCATCGCCTATGCGATCCGCGCCGGGCTGCCGCTGCCGGACGCTGCGGGGCTGGCCCGGCTGGCCGGGGCGCGACGCGGCTGGCGACAGGTCCTGCGCGAGACCGCCGCGGCCTTTCCCGGCGCCCGCCTCGTGGTATGGGATTTCGACACGCTGAAGGGCCGGATCGGAGATCAGCTCGCCCTGATGGTTGGCGGTTTGCTTCGCCCGGCTCTGGCGGGGCCGGCCGGACACCACAACGCCTCCGGCTCGCGCGACCTGCTTCGCGCGCGTCTCGCCGCGCGCGGCGATCACGCCGCGGCTGCGCGCATCCCGCCGGGGAAGGGGCCGTTCATGCCCTTCGGCCCGGCGGCACGCGATGCGATGCGCGCGCGCTATGCCGGGGACCTGGAATGGCTGCGGGACGGTGCCGATGGCATCGCCCGATTCTGGAACGAAGCCGCGGGGAACACCCCGGCAGAAACGACAGCAAGAGAGGAATGGATCCGTGACGGACAGCAAGAAGGACTGGGCGCAGCGCGCTGAGAAGGAACTCAGGACCCGCAGCCCGGACGACCTCGACTGGGAGACGCCGGAGGGCATCACGGTCAAGCCGGTCTACACCGCCGAGGATACGCAGGACCTGGCGCATATGGGCTCCATGCCCGGTGCGGCGCCCTTCACCCGCGGCCCCAAGGCCACGATGTATGCCGGCCGGCCCTGGACGATCCGGCAATATGCGGGCTTTTCGACCGCCGAGGACTCCAACGCCTTCTATCGCCGTGGCCTGGCGGCGGGGCAGCAGGGTGTCTCGGTCGCTTTCGACCTGGCCACGCATCGCGGCTATGACAGCGACCACCCGCGGGTGGAGGGCGATGTCGGCAAGGCGGGCGTGGCCATCGACAGCGTGGAGGACATGAAGATCCTTTTCGACGGCATCCCGCTGGAGAAGGTGTCGGTCTCGATGACCATGAACGGCGCGGTGATCCCGGTGCTGGCCAGCTTCATCGTCGCGGGCGAGGAACAGGGCGTCGACCGGGCACAGCTTTCGGGTACCATCCAGAACGACATCCTCAAGGAGTTCATGGTCCGCAACACCTATATCTATCCGCCGGAACCCTCGATGCGCATCGTCAGCGACATTATCGAGTTCACCTCCACCGACATGCCTCGGTTCAACTCGATCTCGATTTCCGGCTACCACATGCAGGAGGCCGGCGCGACGCTGGTGCAGGAACTGGCCTTCACGCTGGCCGATGGCAAGGAATACGTGAAGGCGGCGCTGGCGCGCGGGCTCGACGTGGACAAGTTCGCGCCGCGGCTGTCGTTCTTCTTCGCCATCGGCAAGAATTTCTTCATGGAAGCCGCCAAACTGCGCGCCGCGCGTTTCCTGTGGCACCGCATCATGTCGGAATTCGACCCCAAGGACGAACGTTCGCTGATCCTGCGCACCCATTGCCAGACATCGGGTGTCAGCCTGGCCGAACAGGATCCCTACAACAACATCGTGCGCACCGCTTATGAGGCGCTCTCGGCGGTGCTGGGCGGCACCCAGTCGCTGCACACCAATTCCTTCGACGAGGCGATCGCGCTGCCCACCGATTTCTCGGCCCGGATCGCGCGCAACACGCAGCTCATCCTGCAAAACGAGACCGGCGTGACCAAGGTCGTCGATCCGCTGGCGGGCTCCTATTATGTCGAGAAGCTGACCGCCGACCTGGCCGATGCCGCCTGGGCGATCATCGAGGAGGTGGACAAGATGGGCGGCATGACCAAGGCCGTGGCCTCGGGCATGCCGAAACTCCGGATCGAGGAAGCCGCGGCACGCTGGCAGGCCGCCGTGGACCGCGGCGACGAGGTGATCGTCGGCGTCAACAAGTGGCGGCTGGAAAAGGAGCAGGAGATCGAGATCCTTGATGTGGACAACGTCAAGGTCCGTGAGAGCCAGATCGCGCGGCTGGAGAAAATCCGCGCCACGCGGGACCAGGCCGCCTGCGACGCGGCGCTCGGCGCACTGGAAGCGGGCGCGAAATCCGGAGAGGGCAATCTGCTGGCGCTGGCGGTCGAGGCCGCGCGCGCCCGCGCAACGGTAGGAGAGATTTCCATGGCGATGGAAAAGGCATTCGGGCGCCACCGCGCCGAGGTGAAGACGCTGGCGGGCGTCTATGGCGCCGCCTATGAGGGCGACGAGGGGTTCGCACGGATCAAGAAGGACGTGGACGCCTTCGCCGAGGAGGAGGGCCGCCGCCCCCGCATGCTGGTGGTGAAGATGGGCCAGGACGGCCACGATCGCGGCGCCAAGGTGATCGCCACCGCCTTCGCGGATATTGGCTTCGACGTGGATGTCGGCCCGCTCTTCCAGACGCCGGAGGAAGCCGCGCAGGACGCGGTCGACAACGACGTGCATGTGGTCGGCGTCTCCAGCCAGGCGGCGGGCCACAAGACCCTGGCGCCCAAGCTGGTCGCGGCGCTGAAGGCCCAGGGCGCCGGGGACATCATCGTGATCTGCGGCGGCGTGATCCCGCAACAGGATTACGAGTTCCTTTACAAGGCCGGGGTGAAGGCGATCTTCGGGCCGGGCACCAACATCCCCGAGGCCGCAAAGAACATCCTCGATCTGGTGCGCAAGACGCGGGCGGCCTGATGCGCGGGTGCGGGTGGTTCTCTGGCAATGCTGGCCGGATGGCGTGGTGTGGTGCTATGGATCATCTGATCGCCTGCCGGCGCGCCGCCGGAGGGAATGCTTCGGTTCCGCTTTCTGCGGAAATAGTTTAACGTTAAATGAAATAAGAACCAGACTCGGGGGAGACCTTTGAAATGACCGATCTCAGCCAGGAAAACGCGCGTATGGCGGCGTTGGAATATCACGAGTTCCCGAAACCCGGGAAGCTGGAGATACGTGCGACCAAGCCGATGGCGAACCAGCGCGACCTGGCCCGCGCCTATTCCCCCGGCGTGGCGGAGGCCTGCCTTGAAATCAAGGCCGATGAGGCAGCGGCGCGGCGCTATACCGCGCGCGGCAATCTGGTGGGCGTGGTCACCAACGGCACGGCTGTGCTGGGGCTCGGCAATATCGGGGCGCTCGCCGCCAAGCCGGTGATGGAGGGCAAGGCGGTCCTGTTCAAGAAGTTCGCGAATATCGACTGCTACGACATCGAACTCAAGGAATCCGACCCCGAGAAGCTGGCTGATCTCGTCTGCGCGCTGGAGCCGACCTTCGGCGCGATCAACCTCGAAGACATCAAGGCGCCGGATTGTTTTATCGTTGAACGAATATGCCGGGAGCGGATGAACATCCCGGTTTTCCACGACGACCAGCACGGCACCGCCATTGTCGTGGGCGCAGCAGCGGTCAACGCGCTGCATGTCGCGGGCAAGTCGTTCGAGGATATCAAGGTGGTCAGCGCCGGGGGCGGCGCGGCGGGGATCGCCTGTCTCAATATGCTTCTCAAGCTGGGCGTGAAGCGTCGGAATGTATGGCTCTGCGATGTCCACGGGCTGGTCTACGAGGGTCGGGAGGAGGACATGAACCCCGAAAAGGCCGCCTTCGCCCAACCCTCCGACCTGCGCCGGATGGAGGACGTGATCGAAGACGCGGATCTCTTCCTGGGTCTCTCCGGTCCCAAGGTGCTGACGCGCGAGATGATCGCGAAGATGACGCCGCAGCCCATCGTTCTGGCGCTGGCCAACCCGATGCCCGAGATCATGCCCGACGAGGTCAAGGCGGTGGCGCCGGATGCGATCATCGCGACCGGGCGGTCGGACTATCCAAACCAGGTCAACAACGTGCTCTGCTTTCCGTTCATCTTTCGGGGCGCGCTCGATGTCGGCGCGTCCGAGATCAACGACGCCATGCAGATCGCCTGCGTGGAGGGTATCGCGCAACTCGCCCGTGAGACCACAAGCGCCGAGGCCGCCGCGGCCTACCAGGACGAGACGATGAGCTTCGGTCCCGACTACCTGATCCCCAAGCCCTTCGATCCGCGTCTGATGGGCGTGGTGGCCAGCGCCGTCGCCCGTGCAGCGATGGCGTCGGGCGTCGCCTCGCGCCCGCTCGAAGATGTCGAAGCCTACAAGATGCGGCTCGACGGCTCTGTGTTCAAATCCTCGCTCCTGATGCGCCCGGTCTTCGCCGCCGCGGCGCAGGCCCGCCGCACCATCGTCTTCGCCGAGGGCGAGGATGAGCGCGTGCTGCGCGCGGCCAACGCCATGCTCGAGGAGATGACCGATCAGCCGATCCTGATCGGGCGGCCGGAAGTGATCGCGCACCGGGCCGAGCGCGCGGGCCTGCCGATCCGCCCCGAACGCGACCTGAAGATCGTCAACCCCGAGAACGATCCGCGCTACCGCGACTACTGGAACAGCTATCACGAGATCATGGCGCGCCGCGGCGTGACCCCCGACATCGCCAAGGCGGTGTTGCGTACGAACACCACCGCCATCGGGGCGGTCATGGTCCACCGGGGCGAGGCTGACAGCATGATCTGCGGCACGTTCGGCCAGTATCTGTGGCATCTCAACTACATCACGCAGGTACTCGAGGGCGGGCCCGAGGCGCTGCATCCGGTGGGCGCGCTGAGCCTGATGATCCAGGAGGACGGCCCGCTCTTCATCGCCGATACGCAGATACATCCCGAACCGACGCCCGAACAGGTGGCCGAGACGGTTATCGGCGCGGCCCGGCACGCGCGCCGCTTCGGCATCGCGCCGAAGATCGCGCTCTGCTCGCATTCGCAATTCGGCAATCTCGACACCGCCTCCGGGCGGCGGATGCGCGGGGCGATGGAACTGCTCGACCGGATGGAGCCGAATTTCGAGTATGAGGGCGAGATGGCCACCGACGCCGCGCTGGACCCGGAACTGCGCGGCCGCATCTTCCCGCATTCGCGTTTCGAGGGCGCGGCGAATGTGCTGGTTTTCCCCAGCACCGACGCCGCCAGCACCGCGCGCAACATGCTCAAGATGCGTGCCAACGGGCTGGAGGTCGGGCCGATCCTGATGGGCATGGGCAACACGGCCCATATCGTGACGCCGTCGATCACCGCGCGCGGGCTGCTCAACATGGCGGCGATCGCGGGCACACCGGTGGCACATTACGGCTGACAGGGGACATGCGCCGCCATGCACGGAGGCATGGCGGCGCAGAACTGCATGGGAGGGTTACTTCTTGGTCGTGCCGGGTTTCGCGGGTTTGGCTTTCTTGTCGCCCATGGCAACAATTCCTCTGCAAGATCGGGAGGGCGGAATGCCGTTCCCTGATGCAAACCCTCGCGCAACACGGCCCCCGATTCTCGCGGGATTTCGACCAGAATGTCGAATTTGGCCCGACGCGGCGCGAAATGCGCCGGGCGGGAGTGACATTGCGGCGCAGGCCCGGCGGTTGAGCCGGCAGGTGACGCTGGATAACAGCTATGGCTGAGTGGAGGAGATGATCTGATGGGATACGCCGAGACATACAACGCCTGGAAATCCGATCCGGAAGGGTTCTGGATGGATGCCGCACAGGCGATCGACTGGGACGAGAAACCGTCCCGCGCGCTCTTCGACGAGAACGCGCCGATCTACGAGTGGTTCAAGGACGGCATGGTGAACACCTGCTGGAACGCGGTCGACCGCCATGTGGAAGCCGGGCGCGGCGGGCAGGCGGCGATCATCCATGACAGCCCGGTGACCGGCACTGTCCACCGCATCACCTATGGCGAGTTGCGCAACCGCGTGGCGCGGCTGGCCGGCGCGCTGCGCGCGCAGGGTGTGGAGAAGGGCGACCGCGTCATCATCTACATGCCCATGGTCCCCGAGGCGCTGGAGGCGATGCTGGCCTGCGCGCGGCTGGGCGCGATCCATTCCGTCGTCTTCGGCGGTTTCGCCGCGCATGAGCTGGCGGTTCGCATCGACGACGCCGCGCCAAAGTGCATCATCGCGGCAAGCTGCGGGATCGAGCCGGGCCGCGTCGTGCATTACAAGCCGCTCCTGGACGGGGCCATCGAGCAGGCAAGCCACAAGCCCGATTTCTGCGTGATCTTCCAGCGCGAGCAGGAAGTCGCGCGGCTGGAGCGCGGCCGAGATCACGACTGGCATGCCTTCCAATACGGCGTGAAACCCGCCGATTGCGTGCCGGTGGAGGGCGACCACCCGGCCTATATCCTCTACACCTCCGGGACCACGGGCGCACCCAAGGGCGTGATCCGGCCGACCGCGGGCCATCTGGTCGCGCTCAACTGGACCATGAAGAACATCTACAACGTCGATCCGGGCGACGTCTTCTGGGCCGCCTCCGACGTGGGCTGGGTCGTGGGCCACAGCTATATCTGCTACGCCCCGCTCATCCACGGCAACACCACCATCGTTTTCGAGGGCAAGCCCGTCGGCACGCCGGATGCCGGCACATTCTGGCGGGTGATCCGCGACCACAAGGTGCGTTCCTTCTTCACCGCGCCCACCGCCTTCCGCGCCATCAAGCGCGAGGATCCGGAGGCGAAGGAACTGGCGAAATACGACATCTCCTGCCTGCGCGCGCTCTATCTCGCTGGGGAACGCGCGGACCCCGACACGGTCAACTGGGCCGCCGACAAGCTGGGCGTGCCGGTGATCGACCACTGGTGGCAGACCGAGACCGGCTATGCCATCGCCGCGAACCCGCTGGGGATCGAGCATCTGCCGGTCAAGGTCGGCTCGCCCTCGGTGCCGATGCCGGGCTATGACGTGCAGATCCTCGACGAGGGCGGCCACCCGATGAAACCGGGTGAGCTTGGCGCGATCGCGGTCAAGCTGCCGCTGCCGCCGGGCACGCTGCCCAATCTCTGGAATGCCGAGGCGCGCTTTCGCAAGAGCTACCTCGAAACCTTCCCCGGCTATTACGAAACCGGCGATGCGGGTTATGTCGACGAGGACGGCTATCTCTGGATCATGGCGCGCACCGACGACGTGATCAACGTTGCGGGCCACCGGCTCTCGACCGGCGCGATGGAGGAGGTGCTGGCCGCCCATCCGGACGTGGCGGAATGCGCCGTGATCGGCGTGGCGGATGAGTTGAAGGGCCAGCTTCCGATGGGGTTCCTGTGCCTGACAAGCGGCGTGACCCGTCCGCATGAGGAGATCGTCAAGGAATGCGTTGCGATGGTGCGCGACCAGATCGGCCCGGTCGCGGCCTTCAAACTCGCTGTGGTGGTGGACCGGCTGCCCAAGACGCGCTCGGGCAAGATCCTGCGCGCGATCATGGTGCGCATCGCCGACGGCACCGAATGGAAAATGCCCGCCACCATCGACGACCCGGCGATCCTGGATGAGATCGCCGCGGCGCTGAAGACGTTGGGTTACCCCAAGGGCGGTTGAGGCTCCCAGGCCTCAGGGATGGACGTCGCGCGGGCAGCGGCTGCGAAAGAAGACCAGGAGGGCATCGTACTCCCAGGCGATGCCTTGTCCGGCCAGCCAGCGCTGTTGGAGCGCATAGGCCTCCTGCTCTGTTGCGTTGATGCAGTCCCATAGTCTCGATTCGAGCTGCACGAAGTGGACCAGCTCATGCAGAAGTACCGAACGGTCCCAGAGATTGGCCGCATCCCACGGCTGCGGCAGGTAGATCAGCCGCGCGGAGGGGTCATAGGCGCCTTCCAGCGCGCGGTCGACGACCAGTTCGCCCTCGCCATAGGGGATGTGTTCGCCGCGCGCACAGAAGATGATGCGCGGCGGCACCTCCCGCAGCGCCTCCGTCTCGTAGGGGCTGGTCGCGTCGATCCAGTCCAGCAGGGTGGCGACAAGCGGCATGTCGGGGGTCACGGGGGCGCGGCGCCTGCGCCGATGCCGCCCCGGAGATGTGCAGGGCCAGAAGGATTGCCGCAAGCGCGGCGCGCAGAATGGGGGCAGGATACGGAATGGCGTCGTCCGGGTTGCGTCCGCGCCAGTATAGCGGCCGGGGGCATTCGGGAAAACACCCCCGGCGAAACGGTCGGGATCAGTTGACGATCGTGGCCTCGGTCGCGGCGCGGATGTCGTCTTCGGTGACGCCTTCGGCAGCCTCCACGATCTTCAGGCCGCCCTCAACCACGTCGAGCACGCCCAGATTGGTGATGATGCGGTCCACCACGCCGGTGCCGGTCAACGGCAGGGTGCATGCCTTAAGCAGCTTGGAGTCGCCCGCCTTGTTGGTGTGGTCCATCACCACCACGACGCGGCGCACGCCCGCGACCAGGTCCATCGCACCGCCCATGCCCTTCACCAGCTTGCCGGGGATCATCCAGTTGGCCAGATCGCCGTTCTCGGCCACTTCCATCGCGCCCAGGATCGCCATCGCGATCTTGCCGCCGCGGATCATCGCGAAGCTCTGGTCGGAGCCGAAATAGGAGGTGCGCTCCAACTCGGTCACGGTCTGCTTGCCGGCGTTGATGAGGTCCGGATCGACCTCGTTCTCGGTCGGGAAGGGGCCGATGCCCAGCATCCCGTTTTCCGATTGCAGCGTCACATCGACGCCTTCGGGAATGTAGTTGGCCACCAGCGTCGGAATGCCGATGCCGAGATTCACATACATGCCGTCTTCAAGTTCCTGCGCCGCCCGTGCGGCCATCTGGTTGCGGTCCCAAGGCATGGTTATCCTCCCATAAGTGGTCGCAAGATCAGCCAATAGATCGGCCAAATTTGCGCAAGAAACAAGTTGACGGGAATTGCTATGAGCCAATTCCAAGAGGTGTAGACGTAGCCGTCGAAGAATGTGAGGTAGAGGAAAGTCGCGATATCCGCGACAATATAAACTGCCCCGAGTAGCCTAGCCATTTCTTACGCCGCGCGCGTGGTGCGCTGTTCGATGCGTTTCTCGTGCTCGCCCTGGATCAGACGGTGCACATAGATGCCCGGCAGGTGGATGCAGTCCGGGTCCAGGCTGCCGCGCGGCACGATCTCCTCCACCTCGGCCACGCAGACGCGCCCACAGGTTGCCGCCGCCGGGTTGAAGTTGCGCGCGGTCTTGCGGAAGACCAGGTTGCCGGTGTCGTCAGCCTTCCAGGCCTTGACGATCGACAGGTCGGCCACGATCCCGCGCTCCAGGATATAGGTCTCGCCGTCGAATTCCTTGTGCTCCTTGCCCTCGGCGACCTGTGTGCCGACGCCGGTCTTGGTGTAGAAGCCCGGAATGCCCGCGCCGCCGGCGCGCATGCGTTCGGCCAGCGTGCCCTGCGGGTTGAATTCCAGTTCCAACTCGCCGGAAAGATACTGGCGCATGAATTCCGCGTTCTCGCCCACATAGGACGACATCATCTTCTTCACCTGCCGGGACTGAAGCAGAACGCCCAGCCCGAAATCGTCCACGCCCGCATTGTTGGAGGCGACGGTCAGGTCCTTCACGCCGCTGTCGCGGATCGCCGCGATCAGCAGTTCGGGAATGCCGCAGAGCCCGAATCCCCCCGCCGCGATCAGCATGCCGTCCTCCAGAAGCCCGTCGAGGGCCTCGGACGCCGAGCCGTAGATCTTCTGCATCTCATGCTCCCAGATTATCGGTTTTTTCGTGCTCAGTTGTGACCGCGGGGCAGGGGGGAGTCAATGCCGATGCCGCAGCGCAGCGCGCGGGTCGCGTCGCGGCGTTAGAAGAATGCCGCCGCCATCTCGCCGATCATCTCGGAGAAGAGCGCCTGCATCCGCGCCGGGGGCTGGCGCCGCATATAGACCTCGGCCAGCGGGTCGGGTGCTGATTTCGCGCTGCCCGACAACTCCTCGATCACGGCATGGCCGCAGAAAGGCACGTAAAGCTCCGAATAGCCGCCCTCGTGGACAATGGCGAGCTTGCCCGCACAGACCTCCGCCGCGACCTCCATCATCCGCCGCGTCATCAGCCGGTAGGTCTCGGCCGTGCACATCATCCGCGAGAGAGGGTCCACCAGCGCCGCGTCATAGCCGCAAGCGACGATGACGATATCGGGGCGGTAGGCGGCGAGGGCGGGCACGACCAGCCGCTCCACCGCCTCCAGCCATGTGGCATGGCCCGCGCCCGGCGGCAGCGGCACGTTCATGTTGAACCCCTCGCCCGCGCCGCGGCCGCGATGCGCGACGAAGCCGGTATCCTCCGGGTAGTTGCGGTCCTGATGGATCGAGATCGTCAGCACATCGTCGCGGTCGTAGAAGATCGCCTCGGTCCCGTTGCCGTGATGCACGTCCCAGTCCACAACGGCAAAGCGGCGGCCCAGCCCATCGGCGCGGGCGGCCTCGATGGCGATGGCGATATTGGCCAGCAGGCAGAAGCCGTTGGGCCAGTCCGGCAGGCAGTGATGCCCCGGCGGACGCGAGAGCGCATAGGCATTGGGATGGGTGCCGCGCAGCACTTCTGCGACCGCCGCCCCGGCCAGCCCCGCCGAGACGCAGGCGATATCGAACCCGCCAGGGCCGAAGGGCGTCTGCTCCCCGATCTCGCCGCCATTGCCGTCCGACAGTTCCTTGAACCGATGCAGGAATGCCTCCGGATGGACGCGGATGAGGTCATGCCAGCCGGCGGGTGGCGCGCTGCGCACGTCCAGATCGCCGATCAGACCCGTCACCTCCATGAGGTTTTTCAGCCGGCGCTTGGTTTCCGGGCTTTCGGCCAGCCCGCCCGCGGCCTGCGGCTGGATCAGACCGCCCACCGGCATGGTCAGCGCGTAGTTGCCGCCGGCGTGCCAGAAGCACCGCTCATCCCAGTAGAATGCCGTCCGGCCCATGATCCGCCTCCCGTTGCCTCGGCCGGGACAGTGGCAATTCGGCGGCCAAAAGCCAAGAGGGTGACGCGTCCCCCGGATGCCGCTAAGAGGGAAGTCATGGCCGAGCCCGACCTGCACCACCTGACCGACGGCGCACCTTTCGCGGTGCGCGTGACGCCCAAGGCCGCGCGCAACGCGCTCAGGTGGGAGCCGGGGCCGCCGCCGCTGCTGCGCGTCTCGGTCACCGTGGTTCCCGAGGACGGCAAAGCCAACGCTGCGGTGCTGAAGTTGCTTGCCAAGGCGCTGGGCGTGCCGAAATCGCGGCTGGAATTGCTGCGCGGCGCGACTTCCCGTGACAAGCTCTTCCGGGTGAGAGGCTGATCCCGGCCAGAGCGGCCACCATTCAATCCGCAGCGTTTGTCCTTGAGCGAAGCCCGCGATGCGTCTCCAGACCTGCCAGGGATCGCAAGGGCCATCCTCAGCATTTTTTGGTCCAGCGCCTCGGGACGTGCCTCTAGCGTTTCAGCCGGTAACTGCCTTCCGGAAGATCGAGCGCGGCGGCCAGGTCGCGCAACTGCGTCATCGAGAAGGTGACGGTCTGCACCCGGTCAGTGCGCGGATCGTACTGCTCCACCGTCACGCATTCCTCGAAGGCATTGATTGTCACATCCTCCTGAAGCGGCGGCCCCGCCTCGTCTACGAGGGTGATCACGGTGGCGTCGAATTCGTGCTCGATGGTGAACATGGCCGGGCTCCTGTGCGTCCCCTCGACCGCGATAAAACCCGTCTCGGCGGGAAATTGCAAACCGGTTGGCGCACTGCGATTGGGGTTCGCATTTCCGCGGTGCCGGTCTATCTTGCGGTCAGAGATTGAAGACCCGACGAGGAGTGACATGCGCCTGTTTGCCCTGAGTGCCGCCCTGCTGCTTGCGGCGTCTTGTACCACCGTGACCACCCAGCCCGCGGCGTCCGTTCAGGCGCCCCCGGCGGTCAGCCGCGACGTGGCTGTCCGCAACTTCGCGCAAGTGATCCGCCGGGTGGAACCGGTGGCCGAGCAAGTCTGCCGTGAACGCACGAGCGGGCTCAATTGCGACTACAACATTTCCGTCGATACCCGCGCCGATCAACCGCCCAATGCCTATCAGACCCGCGACCGGTCCGGTCGGCCGCAGATCGTCCTCACCGCGTCGCTGATCGCGGATACCCGAAATTCCGACGAACTCGCCTTCGTCGTGGGGCACGAGGCCGCGCATCACATCGAGAACCATCTGCCGCGAAAGCAGCAATCCGCAGTGGGTGGCGCCGTTCTCGGTGGTGTGCTGGGTGCCGTTCTGGGTGGCGGCGAGATGGTGCGCGCCGGCGCCGATCTGGGCTCGTCGGTGGGTGCGCGGGCCTATTCCAAGGAATTCGAGCTGGAAGCCGATGCGCTGGGCACGGTGATCGCGCATCGCGCGGGCTTCAACCCGGTGCGTGGCGCGCAATATTTCGCCCGCATCCCCGATCCCGGCGACCGCTTCCTGGGCACCCATCCGCCCAACGCCAGCCGCATGGAGACGGTGCGCCGCACCGCGGCAGCCCTGCGCTGACATGGCCGGCGGTGTATTGACTCAGGTCAAGGCTCACGGGCCGGGGCTGCGCCAGACTGGATTCGCCAACACCGGAGGATCCGAGATGTTCAACCTGTCCCGACTGGCCCGTCACGAGAAACTCGTCGATGCGATGGCCGAAACCCAGGGCATCGACCTGGCGGAAGAGATCATGCGCGGTACGCTTTCGGGCGGCGACCTGCGTGCGGCGATCTACAGTTGCACCGGCTGCGCCAATGTCGAGGGCTGCGAGGCCTGGCTGGCCGCGCATGCCGACGGCGCCGAGGGCACGCCGGAGTTCTGCCGCAACGCCGGGCTCTTCAAGGCGCTGCGCGCGGTCTGAGCGGCCAAGGCTGGCGCGGGCGCTGCGTCCGTGCTAGCCCGCCTCCCGCGAAGGGGGCGGGATGCAGGTATTCGAGAACATTCTCACCGACCGCGGATCGAAATACGCGGTGTCCGGCGGACCGGTTCGAGATCGAGAGGCGGTGGAGGCGTTTCTCAAGGCCCTGAAACGGCGCAAGAAATTCGCCCGCGCAACGCATAATTCCTGGGGCGTTCTGCTGGCGGAAGGGCCGCTCAAGGCCGATGACGGCGAGGTGGGCGCGGGTGCCGTGATCCTGCGCATGCTCGAACGCGCCGGGCTGACGGATCACATCGTCGTTGTCACGCGCTGGTATGGCGGCGTAAAACTCGGTGGCGACCGGTTTCGCCGGGTGCAGGACGCCGTGAATTACTATCTGGAGCATCGCGCATGAAATCGCTTTGGAGCCGCTTTTGCGAGCGCGCGGGCTGGAGTTGGGAGGGCTGGCGCCACTGCTGGAACGACGAGTTGAGCCTCAAGCAATGGGCGCTCGCCAATCTCGTCTCCGCCGTGCTGGCCTTCTGGCTGCCGCTCGGCGGGGCGGAACGCGCGCTGATTCTGGCGCTGGGCGTTCTGGTCATGGCGATGGAACTGATCAACACCGCCATCGAGCGGGCGGTGGATTTTACCTCCGGGGACCGGCATCCGCTGGCCAAGCAGGCCAAGGACACCGCCAGCGCCGCGGTCGTCGTCACCGCGCTCGCCGCGGGCGTGGCCTGGCTGGCGGTGCTGACGGGGTAGCGCGCTTCCCGAGCAACCGAAGCTCAGTCGCCGGTCTGTTCCGAGACGCGCCGGGCGACGGCCAGACACGCGTCCGACCACGGCCATGAAATGCGGATCAGACGTGTCCTAGACCAGCCGCCCCCAAAGATCGTATTCCGACGCCTCATCGACCTCCACCGTGACGATATCGCCGGGCGACAGGGCCTCGAAGCCCTTGTCGATGAAGAGATTGCCGTCGATCTCCGGCGCGTCGGCGCGGGTGCGGCAGGTGGCGCCTTCGGCGTCCACCGCGTCCACGATGACCTGCTGACGGCCGCCCACCCGCACCTGAAGCCTGGCCGCCGAGATGGCCTGCGCCTTTTCCATGAAGCGGTTCCAGCGGTCCTGCTTGACCTCCTCGGGCACGTGATCGGACAGGACGTTCGACCGCGCCCCGGCGACATTCTCGTACTGGAAGCAGCCGACCCGGTCGAGCTGCGCCTCGTCGAGCCAGTCGAGCAAGGTCTGGAACTCCGCCTCCGTTTCGCCCGGAAAGCCCACGATGAAGGTGGAGCGCAGGGCGATTTCGGGGCAGTCGCGGCGCCACGCGGCGATCTCGTCCAGGGTCTTCGCCGCCGCGGCGGGCCGGGCCATGCGCCGCAGCGTGTCGGGATGGGCGTGCTGGAAGGGGATGTCGAGATAGGGCAGGATCAGCCCCTCGGCCATCAGCGGGATGAGCTGGCGCACATGCGGGTAGGGGTAGACGTAATGCAGCCGGACCCAGGCGCCGAGTTCCCCGAGCGCGCGGGCAAGATCGGTTATGTGCGCAGGCACGGGTGCTTCACGCCACGGGCTCGTCTCATGCTTGAGGTCGACGCCGTAAGCGCTTGTATCCTGTGAGATAACCAGCAGTTCCCGCACCCCGGCTGCGACCAGGCGTTCGGCTTCCCGCAGCACTGCGCCGGCGGGACGCGATACCAGCCGTCCGCGCATGTCCGGGATGATGCAGAACTTGCATTTGTGGTTGCAGCCCTCGGAAATCTTTAAATAACTGTAGTGTCTCGGGGTCAGGGACACACCCGATGTCGGGAGGAGATCGACGAAGGGATCGGGGCTGGGCGGCACCGCCGCATGAACCGCGTCGAGCACCTGCTCGTACTGGTGCGGGCCGGTCACCGCCAGTACCTTTGGATGCGCGCCGGTGATGTAGTCCGGCTCCGCCCCCAGGCAGCCGGTGACGATCACCCGCCCGTTCTCGGAGAGTGCCTCGCCGATGGCCTTCAGGCTTTCGGCCTTGGCGCTGTCGAGAAAGCCGCAGGTGTTGACGATCACCGCATCCGCGCCCTCGTAATCGGGCGAGATGCCGTAGCCTTCGGCCCTGAGCCGGGTCAGTATGCGTTCGCTGTCGACCAGCGCCTTGGGGCAGCCCAGCGACACCATCCCGATGCTGGGCTGGTCGTCGCGTGTCATGCCCGCGAAGCGCGCGGCCGGGGCGATGTCGGGGCGGAGATCGGTCGGGTTCTGGCTCATGGCCCGCATATAGAGCGCCACCGGCGGCTGCGAAAGCCCCCGTCGCACGCAATGGTCTGTTGTGGCGCGCTGTCTGCGAGCTTAGATTTGATCCCGTGTCCTGAAGGCGGGAGTATGATCATGCGCTGGATTATCCGTATCCTCGTGACGTTGATGCTGCTGGGCGTGGTTGCGGTGACGGCGCTGCTTCTGATGCCAGCTGACCGAATCGCGCGGGTGGCCGAACAGGAATTCGAGTCCGCGACCGGCCGCGCGCTGCGCCTGAGCGGAGAGATCAAGCCGACGCTCTGGCCGGTGATCGGGGTGACGGCCGGACGAGTGGAGATCGCCAATGCCGACTGGGCTGCCTCCGGGCCGATGATCTCGGCGGATGCGCTGGTGATCGGGCTCAAGCCCGTGCCGCTCATGGCCGGCGAGATCGAGATCGACACGTTGCGCATCGAGACCCCCGCGATCCGGCTGGAGCGGGATGCGTCGGGCCGTGGCAACTGGGAACTGGAAACCGTCGCGGCCGCCACCGAAACCGGCGCGGACCCGAGCGGCACCGCCACCGCCCCGCCCGAGGCGCAGCGCTTCGCCATCGACAGGGCGATCGTGACCGGCGGGGTACTCAGCTATACCGACCATGCCAGCGGCACCACACTGTCGCTGACCGATGTGGAGGTCGAGGCGGACCTGCCCGACTACGACGGCGCGGCGCAAGTGCGGGCCACCGCGCGGGCCAATGGCCAGCCGGTGACGCTGGAGGCGTCGATCGACGGGTTCGGCCCGCTTCTGGCGGGTGATGTCCGGCCTCTCGAGATGCGGTTCGGCGCCGGTGACAACTCGCTCGACTTCGCCGGGCGGGCCGGGCTGACCCCGGCGGCTGCCGAAGGCCGGATGGTGGCGGAACTTCCCGCGCCCACGGCACTTTTCGCAGCACTGGGTCAGGAGATGGCGCCGCTGCCCCAAGGGCTGGGGCGCGTCATCGCGGCGAGCGGCGACGTGACGCTCTCGGGCGACGGCTCGGCCCATTTGCGCGGCGGCGAGATCAAGCTCGACAGCAACGTGATCGGCGGCGACGCCGATATCACCATGGGCGCGGCGCGGCCGCGGCTGGTGGCGCGGCTCAGCGCGGACGCGCTCGACCTCTCGGCACTGGGTGGCGGGGAGGAGGGCGCGGGCGCGTCCGGCGGCGCGTCTGGCGGTGGCGCGCAGGCCACCGGATGGTCGACGGAGCCGATCGACGTCTCGGCGCTGGACAGCATGGACGCCGAGGTCTCGCTGACTGCCAATTCCATCGCGCTGGGGGCGCTGTCGCTCGATCGCAGCGATCTCGTGGCGCGGCTCGATGCGTCGCGGCTGGTGCTCGACCTGCGCCGGATCGGCATCTATGGCGGGGGCATCGGCGGCGAGTTCGTCGTCAACGGGCGCGGCGGCCTGTCGGTCGGCGGCGACTTGTCGATGGACGGCGTGCAACTGCGCCCCATGCTGACGGCGACGGCGGATTACGACCGTCTGGTGGGGGCGGCCGACGGGCAGCTCAAGTTCCTGGGCGCAGGCAATTCGGTCGATGCGCTCATGCGCAACCTCTCGGGCGACGGCCGCTTCGCCATCGGCAAGGGCGAATTGCTGGGGCTCGACATTGGCGGCATGCTGCGCAATCTCGACATGTCCTATCGCGGTGCGGGCGCGAAAACCGTCTTCGACAGCGTCACTGCCTCCTTCACCATCGCCAAGGGCGTGGCCTCCAACTCCGACCTAAAATTCAGCGGCCCCGTGGTCGATGCGACAGGGCGGGGCACGGTCGATCTGGGGCGGCAGACGCTTGACTACAGGCTGACCCCGGTCGCGCTGGGCTCGGATACGGGCGGGGGCGTGACCGTGCCGGTCAACATCACCGGGCCGTGGTCGAACCCGTCGATCAAGCCCGATCTGGACGAGCTTCTGAAGCAGAACCTGAAGGAAGAGCGCGAAGAACTGGAACAGCGCGCCCGTGACGCGGTCAAGAAGAAGCTGGAAGAGGAAATCGGCCCGGTCGGCGACGGGCAATCGACGGAGGACGCATTGCGTAACAGGCTGGAGGACGAGGCCAAGAAAGGCATTCTGAACCTGCTTGGCGGCGGCAGCAACTGACCGAATGCGTGCTCCCCGTGCGCCTCAGACGCCGGGGGAGGGCCCTTGGCAGTCGAGCGGCTCGGCGCTCTCCCATGCGACGCTCAGGTCGTCTTCCGGGCTGCCGCCTTCGGCGCGGGCGCGCAGCCCGTCATCGCCGCGCAGGAAATCCCAGCACTGCGGGCCGGGCTCGCGGTCGTAAACGAAGCAGATCTTGCCACGCTCAGAATACCAGAAGCCCGCAATGCAGATATCGCCCGCGAATCGCCAGATCACCTGGCGGCCGGGCAGGTACTGTTCTGACCCGTAAGGGGCGCCGTGCCGCTGGAAATGCAGCGTGCGGCCGGTCACGCGGGCGGCGAATTCATCGGGGCCGAGCGGCTCGGCGGCCAGCGCCGGAGCCGTGGTCAGGGCCAGCAGGACAAGACAACGCAGCATCGTCATTCCTCGCCAATGCGGACGGTTGACCGCGGGGGGATATGGTCAGGACAGGACGACGCGTCTGTCAAGTGTCGGGCCGGGGATGCGCCCGGTCTCGTAGAGCACCTCCAGCCGCGGGTGCATCAGCCGTTGCCAGAGCGGCGGGATCAGCGCCGCCCCGGCCATCACCGGCAGGCTGAAGGGCAGTTCCGGTGCGGTGTCGCGGGGCAGGTCGCGCAGGTCGGGATAGGATTTCGACGGGTTCGCGTGGTGATCGGAATGGCGCGGGGCGTTCAGCATCAGAAGCCCGCTCATCCAATGCGGCGCGTTCCAGGAATGCGCGGGCGAGACCGGCTCGTACTTGCCGTCCGGGCCCTTGTTGCGCACCAGCCCGTAATGCTGGACATAATCGCTAAGCAGGAGTTGCGAGACGCTGTAGACGCAAAGCAGCAGATAGACCGCGACGCCGGCCGGCCCGGCGATCAGCCATGAGAGCGCGATGAAGAGCAGCCCGCCGCCGATATAGGTGTAATACGGGTTCGACCAATGCCAGGGCCGGTGCCCCCGTATCTTGAGCCGCGCCGACTCCGCGATGCGACCGGCCCGGAACGACCCGCGCCAGGCGCGCGGCAGGAATTGATAGAAACTCTCGTCCAGCCGCGCCGTGTTCGGATCGAGCGGCGTGGCGACAAAGCGGTGATGGATGGCCGGATGAGCCGAGGCGTGATGCCCGAAAAGCAGCGAGATATAGACCCACCGGCCCAGCATCCGCAATTCGCGGTCCGATCGGTGGATCAACTCATGCGCGTTGGAGTTCGACACCTGCCCGAACCAGAGCCCGAAAGCGAAGAAGGCGGCCAGCCGGTCGCCAAAATCGGCCGGTCCCGGCCCGGCGATGGTCAGCACCGCGATGCCCAGAAGCAGGAAATGCACCGCCCCCAGCAGGATCGAGAGCATTTCCGCGCCGGCTCGGTCGCGCGCCACGGCACCATCTCGCGGGGCGAGGGCATCGACGACAAGGGTCGCCAGCGTGATGTAGAGCAGGGCCGCCAGCGTCCAGGACGCGCCCAGCAGCGCCCCGGCGATCAGCAAGGGCACGGGGGCAAGGGTAACAAGGGCGAACCAGCGTATATCGCGCGGCATGGGACTCTCCTGCGGCGGTTATGCTACAGGGTTGCGGCAGGATTAAGGACAATCTTTGCCGAGGCCGGGAATTGTATGCGTATCCCGGCCAGCAAGAGGACAGGATGATGCGCCACGCCGAAAGGACGGACCCGCAGCAGACCGCGCCGCGCACGATGTGGAGCCTCTGCGAGGCCCGGCTGTTGACGGCCATCGCGCCACGCGGCGCCCCGGCGCGCGGGCCGCGAGCCGGGCGCTGGCCCTTCCTGCCGCTCCTGCTGGTGCTGGCGATTCTGGCCGGACTCCTGGGTTGGGACGCGCTGCGGCAGCCCGCGCCCCCGCTCGCCGTCGCGGCGGCGCGGGACTGATCCGCCCCTTCCATCCAACGCCGAATGGTCTTAGGTGAAAGGTGGACAGGAAAGCGGGAAAGACATGGCGTTTTTCAGGAAACTCAAGGACAGGCTTTTCAAGTCGTCGTCGCGGCTCGAAGCGGGGCTGGACGCGATCATCGAGGAGGGCGGCGAGGAGGAACCCGTCGAAACGCCGCCGCAGCCCGATCCCGAGACCCCGGAGCCGCCCGCGCCCGGTCCCGAGAGGCCTGCGCCGCAGGAGCCCGAGCCGCAGGAGCCCGAGCCGGAAGAGCCCGCGCCCGAACCGGAGCCCGAGCCTGAACCGGAACCCGATCCCGTCCCCGCGCCCGAACCGGAGCCCGAGCCTGAACCGCAACCCGGCCCGTCTCCCGCGCCGCCCGAGATCACGCCGGAGCCCGAACCGCTGGGCGTACCCGCGCCCGGCCAGGACGATGTCCACCCGCCCGCGCCCTCGGAGGTTCCCGCCGCGCCGCCTGCCGAGTTCCCGCAGGACTTCCCCCAGGAAATGCCGTCGGACCGGCCGGTGCCTGCACCCGCCAACCCCGTGGCCGATGTGACGGAAACCGTCGAGGCCGCGCCCGCTGCGCGTGCGGGCTTCCTGGGCCGCATCCTGGGACGGGGTGAGAAGAAGACAGTGGTGCGCCGCGTGCTCGACGACGCGATGCTCGAAAGCCTGGAGGAGCTGCTGATCAGCGCGGATATGGGGGTGGAGACGGCGATGCGCGTGACCGCCAACATGGCCGAGGGGCGCTTCGGCAAGAAGCTCTCCACCGCCGAGATCAAGGCGTTGCTCGCGGCCGAAATCACCCGGATCATGGACCCCGTGGCCAAGCCGATGCCACTCTATGCGCGGGCGCCGCAGGTGGTGCTGGTCGTGGGGGTAAACGGGTCGGGCAAGACCACCACGATCGGCAAGCTCGCCAGCCAGTTCAAGGCGGCGGGCAAGTCGGTGATCATCGCGGCGGGCGACACGTTTCGCGCTGCGGCTGTGGAGCAGCTCCAGGTCTGGGGGGAACGCGCGGGCGTCCCGGTGATGACCGCGCCGGAGGGTTCGGATCCCGCCAGCCTGGCCTTCGACGCGCTGGCGCGTGCCCAGGCGGAGGGCGCCGATCTGCTGATGATCGACACCGCCGGTCGGTTGCAGAACCGCGCAGACCTGATGGAGGAACTGGCCAAGATCATTCGTGTGCTGCGCAAGCGCGACGAGACCGCGCCGCACAACACGCTTCTGGTGCTCGACGCCACGACCGGGCAGAACGCGCTGAGCCAGGTGGAGATTTTCCGCAAGATGGCCGATGTCACCGGGCTGGTGATGACCAAGCTCGATGGCACCGCCAAAGGCGGCGTCCTGGTCGCGCTGGCAGACCGGTTCGGCCTGCCAATCCACGCGATCGGTGTCGGTGAGCAGATCGACGATCTGGCGCCCTTCGACCCCGAGGACTTCGCCCGTGCCCTGACCGGGCTGGAGGAATGAGCGGCGCTAACCGTCGGGCGCGCTGCTGGCGCCGAGCGCGGCGACCAGCTTGCGCATGAGCCACAGCACGACAAGCGCGATTAGCGCGGCCAGACCCGCCAGGGGCAGCCGCCCAGTGCCGCAGGCCACGCCCACGGCGCCTGCGAACCACATGCCCGCGCCGGTCGTCAGCCCGTGGACCTTGCCGCGGCCCGTGATGATCGTGCCCGCCGCCAGGAAGGCCACGCCCGCCGTCACCGCCTCGATCAGGCGCAGCGGATCGACGCGCATGCGCTCGTCGCCCTCCGTCACAAGCGCCATCAGTTCAAACGCCAGCAGCGTGAAGAGACAGGCCGCCAGCGCGATCATCATATGGGTGCGCAGGCCAGCGGGCTTGTCGTGCATCTCGCGTTCCCAGCCGATCATTCCGCCCAGAATCATCGCGGCCACGAGCCGCAGCGCCGCGACCTCGGCCGGGATCGCGCTGAAGGCGCCGGTGAACTCGGCTATGATGGAGTCCGAAAACATCGCCCTCCATTGCCGCAGATCGCATGGCGGATGTAAAGGCCGGATCGCGCCGGCGCATGGGGCGCCGGCATGAGCGAGTTGATACTCGCGCTTGAAGGCACGTCGGCGGGCCATCACCTGGCGATGGGGCTGGCGCTGCTGGCGGCATTTCTGCACGCGGTCTTCGGGGCGCTCCAGAAAGGCGCGCACGACCCCTGGCTCAGCCGCGCCGCGATCGACATGAGCTATGGCGCCATGGCCGCGCCGCTGGCACTGCTGGCCGTGCCCTGGCCGGAGCCGTATATGTGGCCGATCTTCGCCGGGGTGTTCGCGATCCACGCGGTCTACAAGATCCTCCAGGCCATGACCTACAGCCGCGGTGCCTACACGGTGGTCTATCCGGTGGTGCGCGGGACCGGCCCGCTGGTCGCCGTGCTGGGCGCGGGGCTCGTCTTCGGCGAAGTCTTCACCTGGATCCAGTGGAGCGGGCTGGCCGTGTTGCTGGCCGGGATCTTCGGACTGGCGCTCTACAACATCGTCCATACGCATGTGGATCGCGGCACGCTCTATGTCGCGCTGGTCCTGGCAGTGATGACCGGGGCGATGGTCGCGGCCTATACAACATTCGACGCCTACGGCATCCGGGCCACGGCCGATCCCTTCACCTTCCTGGCCTGGTTCTTCTTCATCGACGGGCTCTTCTTCCCGGCGCTCATGGCGCCGCGGATGCTGCGCCTGACCGTGGCCGAGGCGCTGCCGCTGATGCGGCGCGGGCTGGCCGGTGCTTTCACCGCCTTCTTCAGCTTCGGCGCGATCATGCTGGCGACGCGGCTCGACAAGGTGGGTGAGGCGGCGGTGCTGCGCGAAACCTCGACTGTCTTCGCGGCGCTGATCGGATGGCTGATGTTGGGCGAGCGTGTCGGGCCGCGACGGCTGGCGCTGATGGGCTTGATTGCGCTGGGCGCGGTGATAGTTGAAATGGGCGGCTGAGGAGACGCGCAATGGCGGACAGGAAGATCAATCCCTGGGTGAAGACCGGGCTGGAGCTTGGGCCGATCCTGCTCTTCTTCATCGGCTATGTCCGGATGAAAGATAGCAGCTTCACCATTGCGGGCACCGAGTATGACGGCTTCATCCTCATGACCGCGGCCTTCATCCCGCTGATCCTGCTTTCCACCGGCATCCTGTGGTGGCTGACCGGGCACCTGTCGCGAATGCAGATGATGACGGCAGTGCTGGTCGTGGTCTTCGGCGGGCTATCGGTCTGGCTCAACGACGAGCGGTTCTTCAAGATGAAACCCACCGCGATCTACCTGCTTTTCGGCGGCATCCTGGGGGTGGGGCTGCTGCGCGGGCGCTCCTACCTGCAGGTGGTGATGTCGGAGGTGATGCCGATGACCGCAGAGGGCTGGATGAAGCTGACCCGCCGGGTGACGATCTTCTTCCTGGGCCTTGCGATCGTCAACGAGGTGGTGTGGCGAACCATGTCCACCGATGCCTGGGTCAACTTCAAGACCTTCGGACTGACCGCGGCGGTCTTCGTCTTCTTCATGCTCCAGAGCCGGCTCTTCCGCGAGCACGGCATCGAGGAGGAGGGGGGCAGGGACGGCTGACAACCAGCCAGCGCCCCGTCCCTAGCCCCGAACTCAAGCGGTGACGGTGACCCTCTCGGGTGTTGTTTGATCCGTGACGAGCCACGTCATGGGCGGACCGCGCGGGCGGTCTGGCAATCGCGCTGCGACATCGGGCCTTGGTTCCGCGCCGGGGATGTGGATAATCCTCCCCGGCCCTAACCCTTGCCGAAAAGGATCTTTTGCGCCTCGCGGTCGCTTTGCAGGTTCGAGCGCAACTCAGCCGCCACGGCCCGGCCTGCCTGCACGCCTGGGCGGCTGCTCACCGCCTCCAGCCAGCGCGCCATGTGGGGCTTGTCGTCGAGCGTCTGTTCCTGCCCTTCCCAGAGCGACGCCCAGGGCCAGATCGCCATATCCGCGATAGAGAAGAAACCGCCGGCCACGAACTGGTTCTCGGCCAGCCTGCGGTCGAGCACGCCGTAGAGCCGGGCGGTCTCGTTGCGGTAGCGGTCCTTGGCATAGGGCAGGTCGTTGGGCGGGTCCATCGAAGGAGCATATTTCAGGAAGTGATGCGCCTGTCCGGCCATCGGCCCGACGCCGCCCATCTGCCACATGAGCCATTCCTCCACCGCGACCTGCTCGCGCGGGGTGCTGCCGTAGAACTGCCCCGTCTTGCGGCCGAGATATTGCAGGATGGCGCCCGACTCGAAGACCGAAATGGGCTTGCCGTCAGGGCCGTCGGGATCGACGATTGCGGGCATGCGGTTGTTGGGGGCGATGGACAGGAAGGACGGCTCGAACTGCTCGCCGGCGCCGATATTGACCAGTTGCAGGTTGTAGGGCAGGCCCATCTCCTCCAGCGCGATGGAAACTTTCCAGCCATTGGGTGTGGGCCAGTAGTAGAGGTCGATCGGCTGCGTCATGTCGCGGTGCTCCCGTGGCGGTTGGTTGGTTGCCACATTACTTGGACGGATCGGAAGCGGTGGCAACCCCCCGCGATCGGGCGCGGATTTCAGGCAGGGGTCGCCCCGGCAGCCGCGGGGCGCCAGGCTGCCTGCGGCTCCGCCCGCGGTGTGAGCGCCGCCCGGAGCGCGGGCGCCGACCAGCCGTCGCGCTGCCGCAGGATCGCGTTGTAGAGCCCGAAGATCCCCGGCCTCAGATAGAAGCCCCAATGGCAGACGCGTCGCGTCGGCGGGGCAATAGCCACACCGCGCCTGCCGAGGGCGGCCAGCGTCTGCGGGCAGTCGATCGGGACATCCACCCAGCGCCGGGGCGCGTCCGGCAGCCCGCAGCCCAGCGTCCGCGCGCCGTGTGCCGGCGGTCGCACGAAACTGCGGAAGAGCAGATCGTAGAACGCATTGCTTTCGCTTGTGATATTGAAGATTTCCGCGCCCGAGGCCGCGTGATTGGCCAGCGCGGTTTGCGCCGTCCGGGCATAGTCCGCAGCACCCATCAGGATGGCGCGGCCAAGCACCGGGCGGCGCAGCGCGCCCATCGCCGTCAGCAGGACATGGCAGCCCATCGAATGGGCCAGCGCGTCCACGCGCCGGCCGGGGGCGAGCGCGGCCAGCGTCTCCAGCAGATGGCTGAGCGCGGCGCCGGCCTCGGCGGCACGCGCATAGGCCGCGCCAACTTCCGCGGGCCGGTTGCGCGCCGCCGCGTCCCAGCCGAAGGCGATGCAGAACCCGTCCGCGTGGCCCTCCGCGCTGAAGCCCATCCCGGCGGGCCAGGACCGCGCCTTCCGGCACCCCGGATCGGGCCTGATCGCGAAAATGTGACGATGCGGGTCGGCGGCGCCGTCGAAGGGCGAGAATTTCAGCCCGTGGATCATCACCGCGACCGGCGCATCTGGCGGGGTTTGCGCCAGCGTGCGAGCGATGCCCGCCTCCCAATGGTGGCCGCCGCCGCCGCGAAGACGGAGCCCGCCATCGCGGGTGTTCACTTGCAAGAGTGCCATCTGCCCGTGCCCGACCTCGATTGCCCGACCGTTTCTTCTTTGCCCGCCTGATAGCGCGGCTTTGCAACGGCTGCGTTACCCGAGCGTGACGGTGCGGTGACGGTTTGCGGCGCTTGACGGGCGGGGGCGGCTGGGCTATGGGCTGCGCATCGTGGCGATTTGTTACCGGATTGCGGGCCACGTTAAACAAGCCGCTAAAGAGGTCGAGGTGCGAAGTCCCCCCGACGCTCTGCGGTTCGGGGGTTTTTTTATGCACGGGGATCGTCGGAAATGAGCGAGAATTGGAAACCGGCCACCAAGCTGGTGCATGCGGGCACACGGCGCAGCCAGTATGGCGAAACATCCGAGGCGATCTTCCTGACGCAGGGTTTCGTCTATGACAGTGCCGAACAGGCCGAGGCGCGGTTCATCGAGGCGGGCGCGGATGAATTCATCTATGCCCGCTACGGTAATCCGACCGTGGCCATGTTCGAGGAACGCATCGCCGCGCTCGAAGGCGCCGAGGACGCCTTCGCCACCGCCTCGGGCATGGCGGCGGTCAACGGCGCGCTGATGTCGCTTCTGCGCGCCGGCGACCACGTGGTATCGAGCCGCGCGCTCTTCGGTTCCTGCCTCTATATCCTGGAGGATATCCTGCCGCGCTACGGGGTGGAGGTCAGCTTCGTCGAAGGCACCGACCTGCAAGCCTGGCGTGATGCGATCCGGCCCGATACCAAGGCGGTCTTCTTCGAATCGATCTCCAACCCCACGCTCGACGTGATCGACATCCGTGCGGTCTCGGAGATGGCCCATGCGGTGGGTGCCGTGGTGGTCGCGGACAACGTCTTCGCCACCCCGGTCTTCCAGCGCAGCCTGGAGCTTGGCGCCGACGTGGTCATCTACTCGGCGACCAAGCATATCGACGGGCAGGGGCGATGCCTGGGCGGCGTCGTTCTGGGCACGACAGAGTTTGTCCGCAAGACGCTGGAACCCTATATGAAACACACGGGCGGGGCGCTCAGCCCGTTCAACGCTTGGGTGATGCTCAAGGGGCTGGAGACGTTGGCCCTGCGCTGCACCGCACAGGCGGCGGGTGCGTTGGCCCTGGCCGACCGGCTGGCAGGGCATGGGCGGCTGGAACGGGTGCTCTACCCCACGCATGACGCGCACCCGCAGGCCGCGCTGGCGCGGGCGCAGATGACGGCGGGGGGCACCGTCCTGGCGCTCGACATCAAGGGTGGCAAGGAAGCGGCCTTCCGCTTCCTCAACGCGCTCCGGATCATTCGGATGTCGAACAACCTGGGCGACGCCAAGAGCCTTGTCACCCATCCCGCCACGACGACCCACCAGCGGCTCGCACCCGAGACGCGCGCCGCGCTGGGCATCACCGACGGGCTGGTGCGCGTCTCGGTCGGGCTGGAGGATCCGGAGGACCTGATTGCCGATATCGAAACGGCCCTCGACGCGGTCTGACGGACCCCAGCGGGCGCGCCCGGCCGGCCGGGGACGCGAAAACGCTGGACATTCCGGTGCCGCGTACCAGATAACCGGGGGTCATTGGGTTCTGCGACGGGGGAAGGCATGAACGTGCAGACGCCGAAATGCGAAGCGGATGCGAACCGCCGGAAGGCCGAAAGGGCCGCCGAGGCGCTGGCGCAGCTCAAGGCCTGGGCGGCGGCCGCCGAGCCCGAGGAAATTGCGGCGCTCGATGCCGATCTGGTGCGCTTCCTGCAGGGCGGCAGCGGCGGCAACGCCCGGCCGCTCAGCCGCGACTATCCGCATGATTTCCGCCCCGATGCGGGCTACCGCGCCGCGATGCCCGACCTGCAGAACGGCCCGGCCAGCCTGATCCGCGGCGAGAAGCAGCTTCTCCAGCATGTCGGGATCTCGAATTTCCGCCTGCCGATCCGGTTTCACACCCGCGACAATGGCGACCTGACGCTGGAGACCTCGGTCACCGGCACGGTCAGCCTGGAGGCCGGCAAGAAGGGCATCAACATGTCGCGCATCATGCGCAGCTTCTATGCCCATGCCGAACGCACCTTCAGCTTCGAGGTGATCGAGGGCGCGCTCGACGCCTACAAGGACGATCTGGAGTCGGGCGACGCGCGCATTCAGATGCGTTTCTCCTTCCCCGTCTGGGTCAACTCCCTGCGCTCGGGGCTGGCGGGATTCCAGTATTACGACATCGCGCTGGAACTGGTGGAGCAGGCCGGGCGGCGCAAGAAGATCATGCATCTCGACTACGTCTATTCCTCCACCTGTCCCTGTTCGCTGGAGTTGAGCGAACATGCCCGCGGTGCGCGCGGGCAACTCGCCACGCCGCATTCGCAGCGCTCGGTGGCGCGCCTCTCGGTGGAGGTTCTGGACGGCGAATGCCTGTGGTTCGAGGATCTGATCGAGATCTGCCGCGCCGCCGTGCCGACCGAGACGCAGGTCATGGTCAAGCGCGAGGATGAGCAGGCTTTCGCGGAGCTCAACGCCGCCAACCCGATCTTCGTGGAGGATGCGGCGCGGCTCTTCTGCCGGGGGCTGAAGGCGGACCCCCGGATCGGCGATTTCCGCGTCGTGGCCAGCCATCAGGAAAGCCTGCACAGCCATGACGCCGTGTCGATCCTGACCGAAGGCCCGACCTTCGCTACCGAGAGCATCGACCCGAAGCTCTTCACCACGCTTTTCCACGTCGGCTGAGCGCGGGCGGTGGCGCTTGACAGTCCCACGGGGGCGGGCCAAGCCTGAGCCTCATGTTTGACCTGCGTCCAGTCGGCTATGTGATCGGGCTCCTCGTCGCCGTCCTGGGCGTGACGATGCTGTTCCCGCTGGCGCTCGACCTGGTCGACGGGAACGGGCAATGGCCGGTCTTCCTGCAATCCATGCTGCTGACCTGCCTGGTGGGCGGGCTGATGGCGCTGTCCTGCGCCAACGGCGTGCAGGCGGGGCTGAGCGTGCAGCAGACCTTCCTGCTGACAAGCGGCGTCTGGCTGGTCCTGCCCGTCTTTGCAGCGCTGCCCTTCGGCCTGGGCGCCACCGATGCGCGCTATGTCGACGCCTTTTTCGAGGCGATGTCGGGGCTTACCACCACCGGATCGACGGTGCTGTCGGGGCTCGATACGCTGCCGAGGGGGCTGCTTCTGTGGCGCAGCATGCTGCAATGGTTCGGCGGCGTCGGCATCATCGTCGTGGCGATGGTGTTCATGCCCACGCTGCGGGTCGGCGGGATGCAGATATTCCGCAGCGAAGCCTTTGACACGCTTGGAAAAATCCTGCCACGAGCTGTGGAAATCGCTTCGCGCATCGCGGTGATCTATATTGGCCTGACGCTGGCCTGCACGCTGGCCTACATGAATGCCGGCATGGACGGGTTCGCGGCGGTGAACCACGCGCTGACCACGGTTTCCACCGGCGGCTTCTCGACCTCCGACCAGTCCTTTGGCCTCTATCAGGGAGCGCCGGAATACATTGCCTCGGTCTTCATGGTTCTGGCCAGCCTGCCGTTCGTTCTCTACGTGCAAATGATGGCCAGCAATTTCCGGCCGCTCACCCGCGACAGCCAGGTCCGGGCCTTCATTTCCACGATATTCGGCCTGATTGCGATGATCGTGGCCTTCCGGATGCTGGTCAACCTGGACCATCCCGAGCACGCCTTCCGCGAGGCGCTATTCAACGTCACCTCGATCATGACCGGCACCGGCTTTGCCAGCGTGGACTACCAGCTCTGGGGGGCCTTTCCCGTAGCGATCTTCTTCATCGTGGGGCTGATCGGGGGGTGCTCGGGCTCCACCTGCTGTTCGATCAAGATCTTCCGCTATCAGATTCTATTCGCATCCATTGCTGCGCAGATCCGGCGCATCCATTCCCCGCACGGGATCTTCACGCCGCGCTATCAGGGCCGCGCGGTGCCCGAAGACGCGCTGTCCTCGGTCATGGCATTCTTCATGCTTTTCTTCGTCACGCTCGGCATTCTGGCGATACTTCTGGGCATGACCGGGCTCGATTTCATGACCGCAGTCTCAGGCGCGGCCACCGCGCTCGCCAATATCGGCCCCGGTCTGGGCGACGTGATCGGGCCGGCCGGCAATTTCTCCGGTCTCAACGACACCGCCAAATGGATCTTGTCGGCGGCGATGCTGATCGGCAGGCTGGAGATCATGTCCGTATACGTCCTGTTCACCGTCACCTTCTGGAGGAAGTGAAGCGATGTCCGACCGTCCCCTGGGTGCCCAGATCAGCCACGCGCTGAAGGCCCGCGGCGTCGAGGTGATCTTCGGTATCCCCGGCGTGCATAATGTGGAGCTTTACCGCGGGATCGAGGAGGCCGGTCTGCGCCACGTCCTGACCCGGCACGAGCAGGGCGCGGGCTTCATGGCCGACGGCTATGCCCGCGCGACCGGCAAGCCGGGCGTGGCCTATGTCATCACCGGGCCCGGCCTGACGAATATCATGACGCCGATGGGGCAGGCCCGGTCCGACAGTGTGCCGATGCTGGTGATCTCGTCCTGCCTGACGCGGCCCGACCGGCATATGGGGCGCTACCAGTTGCACGAGATGCGCGATCAGGAAGCCGCGGCGGCCACCGTTACCGACTGGTCGCTGACCGCGCCGGACGGCCCCGGCGCCTGGCGCCTGCTCGACCGGGCCTTCGCCGAGTTCGCCGCGACACGGCCGGGACCCAAGCATATCCAGGTGCCCATCGACGTCCTGGAGGCGCCTGCCCCGCCCGCGCCGCGCCCCCCCGCGGCGCCCGTGCGCGCCGTCGCACCGCCGGAAGCGGCAGCCCGAGCAGCTGAGATGCTGCGCGCTGCGCGTCGGCCGCTCTTCGTCTTCGGCGGCGGGGCGGCGGGGGCTGCGGCGCCCGCGCGGCGGCTCATGGCCCGCACCGGAGCGGCGTCTTTCGTCAGCTTTGCCGGGCGCGGCGTCATCCCCGGCTCCGACCCGCTCAATTTCGGCTCCTATCTGGGCCGGTCCGAGGCGCCGGGCATCATCGCCACCGCCGATCTGGTGCTGGCGGTGGGTACCACGCTGTCGGAATGTGACATGTGGCGGCCCCATCTGGGCCATGACTGCCCGATGATCCGCGTGGATATTGACCCGGCCATGCTGGCCGACGAGCACCGCGCCGAACTGCCGGTCCTGGGCGATGCCCGCGCCTTCCTGGAGGTGCTGGAGGAGGCACTGGGAGCGCACCGCGCAGCACCGGGCTGGACGGCGGCCGAGGTCGCGGCGGCACGGGTGCGGATGCGCGCCGAGACGGATGCCGAGCGGCCCCATATCGCGCCGATCTGCGATGCGCTGCGCGAGGTGTTGCCGCCCGAGACGACGGTCTATTCCGACATGACGCAATTCGCATATGTCGCGCTGGAGGTCTGGGACATGGAGGAGCCCGGCCGCTGGCACCATCCCTACGGCTACGGCACGCTGGGATACGGGCTGCCCGCCGCCATCGGCGGCAAGATCGGCCTGGGCGACCGGCCGGTGATCGCCATCGCCGGCGATTATGGCTTCCACTACACGATGCAGGAGCTTGGCGTCGCGGTGGAACTGGGGCTCAACCTGCCGATCCTGCTGTGGGACAATGGCAAGCTCAAGGAAATCGAGCACTGGATGGAGCAGAGCCAGATCGCCCCCAATGCGGTGGTGGCGCGCAATCCCGATTTCTGCGCGCTGGCGCGGGCCTTCGGGGCGCGGGCGGCCGCGCCGCGGTCACGCGCGGCGCTTCAGGCGGCGGTTACCGAAGCGCTGGCGGGGGACGGTCCCACCCTCATCCACATGACGGCCGAGACGGCGAGCTGACGCGCCCCGCGCTCAGTTCCAGCAGGAGACCAGAACCGTGATGTGGCTGGCGAGCACCGTCAGGTCCTCCGGCGCCATGCTGGTCTGAGGCTCGGCGGTTTTCACCTCGATTCCGTTCTCGCGCAGCAGGTCCGCAATCGGTTCGGCGGCGGAGGCAAAGCGCACATCCTCGGGCAGTTGCTTGCCGTCGCCTTCGTCGCGCGGCATCAGCAGCCCGACCACGGCACCGCCCGTGTCGAGCACCGGCCCGCCTGTGTCGCCGGGCTGGGCAAGGACCGCCAGGCGGCGCATGTTCGGCTCGCCCGAGAGGCCCTGAATATCGGCCAGCGTGCCGAAGGTCAGCGTCGGCGCGCCCAGAAGCCCCGCGTAGGAATAGCCGGCGACCGCGATCTCCGAGCGCAGGCGCGGCGTGCCGGGGGTGAAGGCCGCGTGCCCCATCGGCGCGAGCCCAGATTTCGGCCGCAGAACCGCGATGCCCAGTTCCGCATCGCTCAGCGCAAGCTCGGCCTCGTAGGCGTTGTCGATGGTGATCCGGCCGCATTGCCGCGCCGCGTCAAGCGAGGTGAGCACCGTGCCGCGGTCGTCCACGTAGAAGCCCGAGCGCGCGCGTTCGGGTTTGCGGATCTCCAGCCCGGCCATCAGATCGACACTCTGCGTTGCAACCTCGACCCCGCGCGCGTCGTCCAGAACCTGCCCCGGGATCGCGGTGAAGCTTTCGCGCATGATCTCGCTCACCCGCTCCATGGTGGTGTCCATGCCGCGCGGCCAGATCAGCGTGAAACCCTTGACCGCGCCGTCCACCAGCCGCGCATGGGTGTAGGAGGCGATCTCGTCATTGCGCCCGGTCAGCAGGAAACTGTCGCGGTCCTTGTGGCGCGGCCCTTCCAGCGGGACGATTTCCAGCGTCTGCATGATTTCGTAGAGACCGTGGAGCGTGGCGCGGTTGCCCTCCTGGCTTATGAGAGCCACGCGCACCCCGCCCTGCGTTTTCGGCTCGTAGTGGGCAAAAGGCGCCTCGTAGCGGTCGAAGGCCACGAGCGCGGTCGGCATGCGGATCTCGATCCCGGCAGCCTCGTCGCGGATATCGGCCATGCCGAGGCGCGCGATCACTCTGGTGTAATTCTCCATCAGTTCCGCCCGCTGCCGTGTCGTCAGGATGCCGGTGGGCTCATGCCGGTTGGCTTCCTGCCAGGCGGCCATCGAGCGCCGTGTGCCGGGCCCGAACGCGCCGTCGATCCCGGCTGAGTAAAAGCCGAACCATTGCAGCGCGCGCTGCAGGTCGCGCCGTTCCTCCGCTGAAAGCCGGCGTTCGTTCGCGCGCGCCTCGCGCGGGGTTTCGTCGGGCAGCGCGGCGGGGGCCGTGTCCTCAACGGTCGCTGCGGGCACTTCCGGAGCTTCCTCCGTGACTTCGGCGGCCTGGTCGGCCGCGGTGGTGCCCGCCTGGGCGTCCATCGGCCAGAACTGGCGGCGATATTGCCCGCCATCCACCACGTAGCTGTCGCCGGGCACCGCGCCGCTGCGGCGCAGGAACTGCAGCTCGTCCTCGGCCTGCGGCGCGCTCAGCGGGCCGATGGCGATAGCGTACCAGCCGGTCGTCATGCGGAAGGCGTGGATGCGGTCGAGCTCGGTGGCGTAGATGCGGGCGCGCTCGCGCGCGGTGCGCAGGTCGGGATGGGCCTCGACCTGGATCCAGGCGGTGTCCTGTGCCGCTGCCCGGTCGGGCAGGGCGGCGCACAAGTACAGAACGGAACAAAGAACGGACAGGACAAAATTCTTCATGGACTCCTCGGGGAAATGCGACATCACGGTTTCGGCCAGAACGTAGCAGAGCCCGCGGCCTTTGCACGCCAAGAATTGCCGCGGCGCAATTGACCGCCCTGCCAGTGTTGCCTATTGAGAACGCGCATTCCGCCCCCGGAGGACAGGCAAGGCAATGGGCCAGACGCACCGTGACAGACCCCGCAGTTTCCAGGAGGTGATCCTGCGCCTTCAGGCCTATTGGGGTGCGCAGGGCTGCGCCGTGCTGCAACCCTATGACATGGAGGTGGGCGCGGGCACCTTCCACCCCGCGACGACGCTGCGTTCGCTGGGCTCGAAGCCCTGGGCGGCGGCCTATGTGCAGCCCTCGCGGCGGCCCACCGACGGGCGCTATGGCGAGAACCCGAACCGGCTTCAGCACTACTACCAGTATCAGGTGCTCATCAAACCCAGCCCGCCCGACCTGCAGGATCTGTATCTGGGTTCGCTGGAAGCCATCGGCATCGACATGGGGCTCCATGACATCCGCTTCGTGGAAGACGACTGGGAGAGCCCGACGCTCGGCGCCTGGGGGCTGGGCTGGGAGGTCTGGTGCGACGGCATGGAGGTCAGCCAGTTCACCTATTTCCAGCAGGTCGGCGGGCATGACTGCCACCCTGTCTCGGGTGAGTTGACCTATGGGCTGGAGCGTTTGGCCATGTATGTTCTGGGCATCGACCACGTGATGGAGATGCCCTTCAACGCCCCCGAAGCGCGCATCCCGCTCAGATACGGCGACGTGTTCCGCCAGACCGAGGAGGAATACTCGCGCTGGAATTTCGACGTGGCCGACACCGAGGTGCTGCTGCGCCATTTCGAGGAGGCCGAGGCCGAATGCGCCCGCATCCTCGACGTGCCGGCCGACGACCCCAAGACAGGGCGGCGCATCGTGATGGCGCATCCCGCTTATGACCAGTGCATCAAGGCGTCGCATATCTTCAACCTGCTGGACGCGCGCGGGGTGATTTCTGTCACCGAGCGGCAGGCCTATATCGGCCGTGTGCGGGCGCTGGCGAAACTCTGCGCGGACGCCTTCGTGCAGACCGAAGCCGGGGGCGCGCCTTCGTGAGCGGGCGCTGGATCGTCATCATGCTATTGGGATTTACGGCCGTCTTCGGCGCGGCGCTGTGGTACTTCCAGACCCAGGCCTATTACACCGAGGTCGCTGCCAGCGAAGTGGAGATCCGGATTACCCGCGTCGGCGGCGGGGAGACGCACCCGCTGGCGGCCGACGGGCTGCGCGCCATCGACGCCGAGACCAGCCCGTTGAAATTCCGCGCCTGTTTCACCACGCCCGCCAGCCTGGCGATGCTGACCGAGACCTACGAGATCTACGACGCCGCCTCGCCGCTGACCGCGCCCGGATGGTTCGAGTGTTTCGATGCCGCGGCCATCGGGCGGGCGCTGGAGACGGGCGAGGCGATCGCCTTCATGGGCGAGCGCGACGTGGCCGAGGGCGCGCACCGGATCATCGCGGTATTCGATGACGGGCGGGCCTATGCCTGGCATCAGCTTACCGAAGAATACGCGGAGCAGTAACGACATGCCCGATCTCCTGCTGGAGCTTTTCTCGGAAGAAATTCCCGCGCGCATGCAGAAACGCGCCTGCGACGACCTTAAGGCGCGCGTCACCGATGGGCTGGTGGAGGCCGGGCTGACCTATGCCGATGCGGCCGCCTTCGCCACGCCGCGGCGCCTGGCGCTGGCGGTGCACGGGCTGACGGCGGGCAGCCCGACGCTGCGCGAGGAACGCAAGGGCCCGCGCGTGGACGCGCCCGAAAAGGCGCTGGAGGGGTTCCTGCGTTCCACCGGGCTGACGCGCGATCAGCTGGAGGCGCGCGACGACAAGAAGGGCCGGGTCTGGTTCGCGGTGGTCGAGACGCCCGGCCGCCCCGCGGCGCAGATCGTGGCCGAAGTGGTGGAGCGCGTGATCCGCAGCTTCCCCTGGCCCAAGTCGATGCGCTGGGGCGCGGGATCCTTGCGCTGGGTGCGGCCCTTGCATTCGATCCTCTGCATCCTGTCGGACGAGAGCGGTGCGAGCGTGGTCGATCTCGATATAGACGGCATTCGCGCGGGCGATACCACGCGCGGCCACCGCTTCATGGCGCCAGAGCCTTTCTCCGTAACCTCCTTCGAGGATTACGAGGCGAAGCTCAGGCGCACGAAGGTGATCCTCAACGCCGAGGAACGTGCCGACCATATCTGGATCGAGGCGCATAACGCGGCCTTCGCGCAGGGGCTGGAGATCGTCGAGGACAAGGGCCTGCTGGCCGAGGTGGCGGGGCTCGTGGAATGGCCGGTGGTGCTCATGGGCGAGATCGGCGAGGCGTTCCTGGACCTGCCGCCGGAGGTCTTGCAGACCTCGATGCGCGAGCACCAGAAATTCTTCTCGGTCCGCGACCCGAAGGCCGGGCAGATCGTGAAATTCGTGACCGTCGCCAACCGCGAGACGGCGGATGACGGCGCGACGATCCTGGCCGGGAACGGGCGTGTGCTGGCGGCGCGGCTGGGGGACGCGAAATTCTTCTGGGAAAACGACCTGCGCGTGGTGCGCGAGCGCGGGCTGAGCGGCATGGCCGAAGGGCTGGCCGCTGTCACGTTCCATTCCAAGTTGGGCTCGCAGGCCGACCGGGTAGCCCGCATCACCGCGCTGGCCCGCGAGATCGCGCCGCTGGTCGGCGCCAAGCCCGACCTGGCGGCCGAAGCAGCCGGGATCGCCAAGGCCGACCTGGTTTCGGAAATGGTCTATGAGTTCCCGGAATTGCAGGGGATCATGGGGCGGTACTATGCGCAGGCGGCGGGCCATGACGACGGCGTGCCTGAGGCCTGCGAGGAACATTACAAGCCGCTGGGGCCGGGCGACAGCGTGCCCACAGCCCCCGTCTCCGTCGCCGTGGCGCTCGCCGACAAGATCGACATGTTGACCGGGTTCTGGGTGATTGACGAGAAGCCGACGGGGTCGAAAGACCCCTACGCGCTGCGCCGGGCGGCCTTGGGGGTTATTCGGTTGGTGTTGGGAAACGATCTGTCGCTTAAACTCGGAAGTATCTGTGAATCAGCGTTCTTAGCGCTGCTTCAAACCTACTTCGATAAGGGAGTTTTACTTGCAGATGTTCCCACTGGGCAATCCTACAAGGGCGAAGACGGCAAGCCAGTGCCACAAACTCTGACGGAAAAAATGGAAAGCTTCGACAGAATTTACAGTCTTCCAGTAGGCAGCACGCTGTTTGTTAACACGATTGGAACGACTGTAGAGCTAGGCAAGGCTGGCAGCGGTTCGCATGTGTTTTCTCTGGCGGACCAACGCCACGTGAAAACCGACCTCCTCGCCTTCCTCCACGACCGCCTCAAGGTCCATCTGCGCGACGAGGGCATCCGGCATGACGTGATCGACGCCGTTCTGGCCATGCCGGGCTCCGACGATCTCACCCTCGTCGTCAAGCGCGCCGAGGCGCTCTCGGCCTTCCTGAAGACCGACGATGGCGAGAACCTGTTGCAGGGCTTCAAGCGCGCCAACAACATCCTGACCCAGGCCGAGGAACAGGACGGCGTGGAATATTCCTTCGGGCCGGAGCCGAAACTGGCCGAGGACGCGACTGAAAAGGCGCTCTTCGCGGCGCTCGACCGGGCGGAGGCCGAGATCGCGCCGGCCATGCAGACCGAGGATTTCGCCGCCGCCATGTCCGCCATGGCCGGGCTGCGCGCACCCATCGACGCCTTCTTCGAGGCGGTGCAGATCAACACCGACAACCAGATTGTCCGGCGCAACCGGCTGAACCTTTTGCACCGCATCCGCGCGACCTGCCTGGAAGTGGCTGACCTCACGCGTATCTCGGGCTGATACGCGCGGACTTGCCTAAGGTAAAAGCGCTGCTATGCTGCGGCTGCACAATCCCGAGGCGTCCGTGGAAAATCAGCCGGAATTTCAAAAGCTTCACGCAGAGGCCTATCTGCCGGTCCCGGCCTACGGGAACCGGGCGCGCTGCCTGGTGCGCCTGCTGCGGCTCGAAATGCCGGTGCCCGCCGCGGTGGCGCTGTCATTTGCCACGGTGCGCGGCATCGCGGCGGGGCACATGCCCGATGTCGCGGCGATTCTGTCGGAATTCGGCGCGGATCCGGTCGTTTCGGTCCGTTCCAGCCCCGAAAACCCCGATTGGGGCGGGCCGGGCACGATCCTCAATATCGGGCTCAACGACCTTCAGCACGCGCGGCTCGCCAATCTGCTGGGCGACGATGCGGCCTCGTCGATCTACGGGCGTTTCGTGCAGTCCTACGCGATCCACGTCGCGCGGCTCGACCCGGAGATGTTCGAGCCCCGCGCCGAGGACGGGCTGAGCGCCGGGGATACGCTGCGCCGCGCGCTCGACCTCTACGAGGACGAGATGGACGAGCCCTTCCCGCAAGAGCCGGCGGACCAGCTTGCCCAGGTGCTCAAGTCGATGGCGCGCGCCTGGGAAGGCACCACGGCGCATATCCTGCGCCAGGCCAAGGGCGCGCCCGCCGATGCCGGGCTGGGGCTGATCGTGCAACGTATGGCGCTGGGGCTGGGGCCGGGCGAATGCGGCGCGGGGGTGATGCAATGCGTCTCGTCGACGACCGGCGCGCCGCGGATCACCGGGCGCTACCGCAGTCAGGCGCAGGGACGCGAGGCGCTGCATGGCGAAAACGGCGCGTTCTTCCTGACCAAGGACCCGCGCGGCCCCTCGCTGGAGGAGATATGCCCGGACGCCTTCGCCGACCTGAAACGCTATGCCACCGCGGCCCGGCGCGGGCTGCGCGACGAATTGCAGGTGGAGTTCACCATCGAGGGCGGCGAGGCCTGGATTCTCGACGCCGCCTCGGTGCCGCGCAGCAGCCGGGCCGCCGTTCGGATCGCCGTCGATCTGGCCAATGACGGGATCATCCCGCATGAGGAGGCGCTGCTCAGGGTAGAGCCGCGCGCGCTGACCGAACTGATGCACCCGCAGGTGGACCCCGACGCGGTGCGCGACGTGCTGGCGCGCGGGATCGCCGCCAGCCCCGGCGCGGCCACCGGGCGCATCGTGCTGACGTCGGACGCCGCGCAGGCTTCGGCGTCACGGGGCGAGCCCTGCATCCTGGTGCGCCATGAGACAAGCCCCGAGGACGTGCGCGGCATGCACGCGGCCAGCGGCGTGCTGACCGAACGCGGCGGCGCGACCAGCCATGCCGCGGTGATCGCGCGCGGCATCGGCGTGCCCTGCGTCGTCGGCGCGACGGACCTGCGGCTCGATACGCGCAAGCGCAAGCTGGTGGCCCGCGACGGGCGGGTCTTCCGCGAGGGCGACGTGATCACCCTGGATGGATCGGCGGGCGAGGTTCTGGCCGGCGAAGTGCCCACGGTGGAGGCCACGGTGGACGACGCGCTGGCCAGCCTGATGGACTGGGCGGACGAGGCGCGCGACATCTCGGTCCGGGCCAATGCCGACACGCCGGCGGAGGCGCGTGTCGCGCGGTCCTTCAAGGCCGAGGGCATCGGTCTCTGCCGGACCGAGCACATGTTCTTCGAGGAAGACCGCCTGACGGTGATGCGCGAGATGATCTTCGCCGACGACACCGAGGACCGGCGCGCCGCGCTCGACCGGCTGCTGCCCATGCAGCGCGCGGATTTCGTGGAGCTCTTCGAAATCATGCAGGGGCAGCCGGTCTGCATCCGGCTCTTCGATCCGCCGCTGCACGAGTTCCTGCCCAACGACCGCGACGCGATGCGCGACCTGGCCGAGGCGATGGACCTGCCGCTCAGCCAGGTCATCGCCCGGATCGAGGATCTGCAGGAGTTCAACCCGATGCTGGGAATGCGCGGCGTGCGGCTTGGCATCACCGTGCCGGAAATCTACGAGATGCAGGCGCGCGCCATCTTCGAGGCCACGGTGGAGGCCAGCCGCAACGGCGATCCGGTGGTGCCCGAGGTCATGGTGCCGCTGGTGTCGGCACGTCGCGAGGTCGAACTGGTGCGCAACCGCGTCGATGCCGTCGCCGCCGCGGTGCGCAACGAATCCGGCGCCCGTTTCGCCTACAAGCTGGGCGTGATGGTCGAGACGCCGCGCGCCGCGCTGCGCGCCGGCGACATCGCCGGCGTGTCTGATTTCCTGAGCTTCGGAACAAACGACCTGACGCAGATGACCTATGGCCTGTCGCGCGACGACGCCGGACGGTTCATGAGTACTTATGTCAATCTTGGGGTTTTCCCCGAAGACCCGTTCCACACGCTCGATCCCGACGGTGTGGGGGAGCTTCTACTGATCGGCGCCGAGCGCGGACGGGCAGCCGAATCAGGTCTCAACCTGTCGATCTGCGGCGAGCATGCGGGCTCTGCCGAGAGTATAGCATTTTGTCGCAGGGCCGGATTCGACTATGTTTCCTGCTCGCCCTTCCGGGTTCCGGTGGCCCGGCTGGCCGCCGCGCAGATCGCCGTGCGCGAGCGCGCGGAATCGCGGCAAGATGATGGCAAAACAACGATCTAGCGTTCCTGTCACTCGAGTCGCGGGAAAAGCGCCGTCTTCCATGTGATGACGCAAAAAGAGGCATTGTTGCCCGTTTGCAACGCAAACGCGGATGGCGGCCCGCCTCACTAGGTTAGAGCGTTTCAAAGATTTAGATTCCGTCCGGCTACGAAGGGCTGTTGCAAACTGGGGCTTCGCAGAAAGATGAGACACGGCAAGTTTATTGCCGGCGTGTTCGCCGGTCTGTTCGCTGTTGCCCAGACCGGCGCGGCGGATGTCTTCAAGAGTACGTCTGTAAAACCGGACGATCCGGTCAACGCGCAGGTCTCCCGGATGCTCGGCGCCGAAGCCGCCGCCTTTCGCGGCCTCTCTTCCGAACGTCTCGCCCGCATCGCCACGCCCGTGGACGAGCGCACAAATGCCCGCAGCGTTCTTGGCAATTTCCTGCAGCAACGCAGCGCGCCGGATGCGCGAACCTTCAACTATACTCGTGCCGCGCTGGAGGCGGTGCCGCAGGCCAGTGGCGGCAAGCAATGGGCCTGCCTGACGGAGGCGCTCTATTTCGAGGCACGCGGCGAAAGCGTGGCGGGGCAGTTCGCGGTGGCCGAGGTCATCATGAACCGCGTCGATGCGGCTAGCTTTCCCGACACAGTCTGCCGTGTGGTCAATCAGGGCACCGGCAAGCGCTACCAGTGCCAGTTCACGTATACCTGTGACGGATATTCCGAAGTGATCCGCGAGAAGGGCGCCTATGAAAGCGTGGGCAAGGTCGCGCGGCTGGTTCTCGATGGCGTGCCCCGAACGCTCACCGGCGGGGCGACCTATTACCATACCAAGGCCGTGAGCCCGCGATGGGCGCGCCGCTTCACCCGCACGGCGACGATCGGTGTCCATTACTTCTATCGCGATCCGACGCGCGTCTCGCAGAACTGACCGGGCGGAGTCCGCCTTCTTGCCTTTATCTGTCGTGTGCGGCGCTTGTGGCCCTGCCTGCCGTTCTGTAACAGGACGGGGACGTCTGCCGCTGCGGAGGAAGCGATGACAAACGATCTGCGAACGGCTTTCGCGCATCCCGAGGCGCGCGCCGCTGCGACCGGCGGGCCGGTTCCGTTGGATCGCATATCGCTGCGCGACTATGTCGAAGAGGTCGAGATCGGCGCCTTCCAGGCCGAACGCGGCACCACCCAGCGCATCCAGTTCAACGTGGTGGTGGAGGTACGCCCTTCGACCAAGCCGCTGGATGACGACGTCGACCGGGTGATGTCCTATGACACCATCACCGAGGCGATCCAGCACGAGCTGGCGGCGGAGCGGCTGAACCTTCTCGAAACCCTGGCCGAGCGTACCGCGGACCGCATCCTGATGGATGCGCGGGCCGAGCGGGTCTTCGTGCGGATCGAGAAGCTCGACCGGGAGCCCGGCGCGCTGGGCGTGGAGATCGTGCGCAGCCAGCGCCAGACTCAGCGCGCGGGGCTGCGCAGCGTGCCCGCCACCCAGGCCGAGGCCGATGCCCGCCTGCACCCGATGGTGGTCTATCTGGGCAATGACGCGATCGCCAGCGACCGGCTGGGCGACTGGCTCGACGCGCTGGAGGCGCATCCGCTGCCGGTTATCATCTGCGTCGGACCCGGCGACCAGCCGACGCCGCGCTCGACCAGCGCGCCCACGCAGCGGCGCATCGACCTGCTGGCCATCGAGCAGAATGCCTGGGTTCTGGCGGCGCGGGACGACCGCTGCGTGGTGGTGGAAAGCCGAACCGAACTGGAATGGGCCATGAGCCACGGCCGGATCAGCGTCTGGGCACCGTCGAAACTGGTGCTCGACGCCCGCGACGGGCCGGCGGCGCGCGACCCGGAGGCGCTTGCGCAATGGTTCGCGCATGGCTTCGACGCCCGCCGCATGGTCTTCCTGGGCGCGGCGAACGTGCCGCGTGACAAGGATATTCCCACCGTGGCGCCGGCACTCGACGATCCCGGCGCGCTCTGAACGGCAGGGCATGGGTCTTTTCGCCGTCCGATGACCGGCAAGGCCCCGCACCGCCATCACATGACAGGGGGTTCCAGAATGTCGAAAACCTATCACCGCCCGCTCGCCCAATGCGGCCCGGACCGGCCCAGAAGCGCCCTGTCGCTGGCCGGCGGCTGGGCCTGGTTCACCCATGTGGAACGCATCGTGCGCGGCGGCCCGCGCGAGGTCGTGCCGGTGCGCGAGCTTTCACTGTCGCTGCGCCAGCGCCTGACGACGCCGCGCCTGCCGCTGGCCGGGCTGGCGCTGGACCGGCCGCGCCTGATGGGCGTGCTGAACGTGACGCCCGACAGCTTCTCCGACGGTGGCGCGTTCTCCGACACGGAAACCGCCATCGCGCACGGCCGGAAGTTGCTGGCGGCGGGGGCGGATATCCTCGATATCGGGGGCGAGTCGACCCGCCCCGGCGCTGCGGAGGTGCCCGGCCCCGAGGAGATCGCGCGCACCGCGCCGGTAATCGAAGCGATCCGCGAGGCCGACCCGGACGCGCTTCTCTCCATCGACACGCGCAAGGCGGACGTGGCGGAGGCCGCCCTGGGCGCGGGGGCGGTGATGCTCAACGACGTCTCGGCGATGACCTATGATCCGCGTATGGCGGAGGTTGCTGCGGTCCACGAGGGGCCGCTCTGCCTGATGCATGCACAGGGCGACCCGGCGACGATGCAGAAAAGCCCGCGCTATGACGACGTGCTGCTCGATGTCTACGACTTCCTGGAGGCCCGCGTCGCCGCTGCGGAGGCCGCGGGCGTCCCGCGAGCGCGTCTGGTCGTCGATCCGGGCATCGGCTTCGGCAAGACGCTGGAGCACAATCTGGCCCTGATCCGCGGCATCGGCCTTTTCCACATGCTGGGCTGTGCGCTGCTGCTGGGCGTGTCGCGCAAGCGGTTCATCGGCACGATCGGGGGTGAGCCGGACGCCGCACGCCGGGCGCCTGGCTCCATCGCCGTGGCGCTGGAGGCGATCCGTCAGGGTGTGCAGATCACCCGTGTGCATGATATGGCTGAGACGCGGCAGGCGGTTGCGCTCTGGCAGGCGGTCAACGCGATTGAGTGAGGATTTCGGGCGATGCGGGAGCTTTTCGGGACGGACGGGGTGCGCGGGCGGGCCAATACCCACCCGATGACAGCGGAGGTCGCGCTGCGGCTTGGGGCCGCGGCGGGCCGCTTTTTCCGCCGCGACGGCAACGACCACCGGGTGGTAATTGGCAAGGACACGCGGCGCTCCGGCTACATGCTGGAAAACGCGCTGACTGCCGGGCTGACCTCGACGGGCATGAATGTCTTCCTGCTGGGGCCGGTGCCGACCCCCGCGGTGGGCTACCTGACCCGGTCGATGCGGGCCGATCTGGGGGTGATGATCTCGGCCTCCCACAACCCGCATCACGACAACGGGATCAAGTTCTTCGGACCCGACGGCTTCAAGCTCTCCGACGAGGCGGAGGCCGAGATCGAGGATATCCTGAACGGCGATATCCGGCTAAGCCTGCCGGAAAACATCGGCAGCGCGCGGCGTATCGACGACGGGCGGGGCCGCTATGTGGAATTCGCCAAGACGACCTTTCCGCGCCAGTTGCGGCTCGACGGGCTGAAGGTGGTGATCGACTGCGCGCATGGCGCGGCCTACCGCACCGCGCCCGAGGTGCTGTGGGAACTGGGCGCCGATCTGGTGCCGCTGGGGGTGGAACCCAACGGGATCAACATCAATGATGGCTGCGGCTCCACACATACCGAACTGGCGGCGCGGACCATCCGCGAAACCGGCGCGGATATGGGCATCTGCCTGGACGGCGACGCTGACCGGGTGATGATCCTCGACGAAACGGGGGCGGTGGCCGACGGCGACCAGATCATGGCGCTTTTCGCCGACCGCTGGGCGGCGGAGGAGCGGCTCGCCGGGCGCACGCTCGTTGCCACGGTGATGTCCAACCTTGGGCTGGAGCGGTATCTGGCCGAACGCGATATCGCGCTGCATCGCGCCGCGGTGGGCGATCGCTACGTGGTCGATGCGATGCGCGAGGGCGGCTTCAACCTGGGCGGCGAACAGTCGGGCCATATCGTGATGACCGATTACACCACCACCGGCGACGGGCTGGTGGCCGGGTTGCAGTTCCTGGCCGAGATGGTGCGCACCGACCAGCCGGCCAGTGCGCTCATGCGTCAGTTCGAGCCCTGTCCGCAGCAGCTCCGCAATGTCCGCTATGCGCCCGGCGCCGATCCGCTGGGCAGTGCGGCGGTGCAGAGCGCCATCGCCGAGGGCGAGGCGCGGCTGGCCGCCGGCGGCCGGCTGCTGATCCGCAAATCGGGCACCGAGCCGCTGATCCGGGTGATGGGCGAGTGCGAGGACGAGGCGCTTCTGGCCGCGGTGATCGACGAGATCGTGGCCCGCGTCGAGGCCGCCGCCAGCGCCCCGGCCTGATCATCAATCCGTGAGATCTCCTGCACGCTCTGGAAGCTGCGCCGCAGCCCGGCAATGCTGCGCGCGCAAAGCCCGGTGCAGGAGTCTCGTGAGATGCAGAAGTTTTCCCCGCAGGACGGGCTCGACGGCATGGCGCTTCTGGTGCTGCGCCTCGGGCTGGGATGGTTCATTTTCGTCTGGGCGGTCAACAAGGTTCTGACGCCGGGCCAGTATCAGCAACTTGTGCGCCATTTTGACGGCGTGGAGATCGCGACCTGGCAGGTCATCGCGGTCGCGGCGGTGCAGATCGCGCTTTGCCTGGCGGTCTTCGTGGGGATCGGGCGGGTCTTCTCCTACAGCGCGCTGATGCTGATGCATCTCTTCACCATCATGCGCCGATGGGAACAGTTCCTCGACCCGTTCGAAATCAATGACAACGGCTTCCCGGTCAACCGCAACGTGGTCATCGACCTGGCGGTGTTGGCGGGCATGATCGCGCTGATCCTGATGATCCGGCGCGACCATTTCTCGCTCGGCGGGTGGCTGGCGCGGCACATGGGCCACTGGCGTTTCTGGATGTAGCTGCGTGGGCCTCAGCCCAGGGCGCGGCGCAGGCTGGTCCACTGGCTCAGCACCAGTCCCGCAAGGATCAGGCCCAGCGCGGCAAAGAACTGCGGCGGCAGGGTCTCGGACAGCACCAGCGCGCCGAAGATCAGCGACCAGACCGGAACCTGGTAATTCACAAGGCTCAGGAAACTGGGCCCGGCGGAGCGGATCACCCGCACGAGCATCAACGTCGCCAGCGCGGTGGGCCCAAGTCCCAGGTAGATCACCGCCGCGAGCGCTGAAGACGGTACCGCACCCGGCACGCCCTCCTGCCATAGCGCCATCGGCACAAGCAGGGCGGAGGCCACGCTCAGAGCCGCCGCGCCGAAGGCGATCTGGCTGACCGGCGGACAGAGCCGCGTGATGATCGAGCCGATCGCATAGCAGGCGGCGGCTCCCAGGCAGGCCAGCCGCGCAATCGCCTGCGTGCCGCCTTCCGCGGGATCGAGAAGCGCGCCGGGCCCGATCAGCAGCACCACGCCGCAAAAGCCGATCACGAAGCCCAGCCCCTTGCGCAGCGTCATCCGCTCGCCCGGTACAAGGAGATGCGCGAGCGGCAGCACCAGAAGCGGCACTGCCGACATGGTGATCCCGGCAAAGCCCGAGGCCACGTGCTGCTGGCCCCAGCCGAGCAGGAAGAAGGGCAAGGCGTTGGAAAAAAGCCCCATCCCCGCGCAGTGGAGCCAGACCTTGCGGCCCTCGCGCGTACCCGGCGCGGGCAGGCGGCGCCCGGTGGCGGCGACCACGCCCAGCAGGACAACGGCCGCCAGGCTCACCCGGATCGCCGCGATGGTGAAGGGGCCGAAGCCGCCGAGCCCCACCGAGACCGCCATGAACGAGGCACCCCAGATCACCCCGAGCGCCGCGATGAGCGCCCAGTTGGTCAGGCCGGGTCCGGGCGTGTCGGCGGCGTGCATGGTCCCATCCTTCGGGCAGGGGCGGGGCGGCGCGGCGACCGCCCCGCCGCCGCGTCAGTTCTTGGACTGGTCCACCAGCTTGCCGGCGGAAATCCAGGGCATCATGGCGCGCAGCTTCTCGCCCACCTGCTCGATCTGGTGTTCGTCGTTGATCCTGCGGGTGGCCTTGAAGAAGGGCTGGCCGACAGCGTTCTCCTGCATGAAGTCGCGCACGAACTTGCCGGTCTGGATGTCGTCCAGGATGGCCTTCATCCGCGCCTTGGTCTCGGCGTAGGGCAAAACGCGCGGCCCGCTGACATACTCGCCATATTCCGCGGTGTTGGAGATCGAGTAGTTCATGTTCGCGATGCCGCCCTCATAGATCAGGTCGACGATCAGCTTCACCTCGTGCAGGCACTCGAAATAGGCCATCTCGGGTTCGTAGCCGGCCTCCACCAGGGTCTCGAAGCCCATGCGGATCAGCTCCACCAGGCCGCCGCAGAGTACCGCCTGCTCGCCGAAAAGGTCGGTTTCGCATTCCTGGCGGAAATTTGTCTCGATGATGCCCGAGCGTCCGCCGCCGATCGCCGCGCAATAGCTGAGCCCGAGATCCATCGCCTTGCCGGAGGCGTCGGTATCGACCGCCACCAGGCACGGTACGCCGCCACCCTTGACGAATTCACCGCGCACCGTGTGGCCGGGGCCCTTGGGCGCCATCATGATGACATCCACGCCCGCCTTGGGCTCGATCAGGTTGAAATGCACGTTCAGCCCGTGCGCAAAGGCGATCGCCGCGCCTTCGCGGATATTGTCATGGACATGCTTGCGGTAGGTCTCGGCCTGCAGTTCATCGGGCATGGTGAACATCATCAGGTCGCACCAGGCGGCCGCTTCGGCGATGCCCATCACCTTCAGCCCTTCGGCTTCGGCCTTGGCGGCCGAGGGCGAGCCCTCGCGCAGCGCCACGACGAGGTTCTTGGCGCCGCTGTCGCGCAGGTTCAGCGCATGCGCATGGCCCTGGCTGCCATAGCCCAGGATCGCCACCTTCTTGTCCTTGATCAGATTGATGTCGCAATCGCGGTCATAGTAAACGCGCATCGGAATCTCCTCTTGTTGCGGTTCGGATTGGCCGCGAGCCTACGCTTGCGCCATGCCGGAAGCTTTTCGAAATTTCGAATGACTGGCAAATATGTTTAATTGTCATTCGCAAAAGAAAAGTATAGTGAAAAAATCATGCAAAGCATCGACGATACCGACCGGCGCATCCTGCGCCAGTACCAGGCCCAGCCGGCGCTTTCCACAGCCGAACTGGCGGCGCGGGCGGGGGTGACGCAAGCGACCTGCTGGCGGCGGCTGGAACGGCTGGAACGGGCCGGGGTGATTGTCGGGGTGGAGGCGGTGATCGACTGGCGCGCGCTGGATTACGCGGTGGAGGTCTCGCTGCGGGTGACGCTCGACAAGACCGTGCGTGGCGCCTTCGACGCCTTCCTCGCCGCGGCGCGCGAACTGCCCGAGGTCAGCGAGATCCAGACCTTCCTGGGCCGCACCGATGTCCGCCTCAACGTGCTGGCCCGCGACATGGCCCATTACCAGGAGATTTACCGCGACCGCATCCTGGCGCTGCCGCATATGGCCGATATCGAGGCGCTGATGCTGGTCGCCAACGTGCACGAGACCGAGGCGCTGCCGCTGTGACCGATCTCGACGCCATCGACCGCAAGCTCCTGCGGGCGCTCGCGCAGGACGCACGGCAGAGCGCGGGCGCGTTGGGCCGGCAGTTGGGCCTGTCGCAGCCCGCCGCCTGGCGCCGCATCCGCCGGCTGGAGGAGGCCGGCATCCTGCGCGGCCGCCGGTTGCGGCTCGACCACGCCGCGCTGGGCTTCGGCGTCACCGTGTTCCTCGGCGTCAAACTCGCCACCAAGGGCCGTGTGAGCCTCGAGGATTTCGAACGTGCGGTCACTGCCATTCCCGAAGTGCAGCTCGTCCAGCATGTGTTGGGGCTCTTCGACTACCGGCTGCGGGTCGTGGCCCGCGACCTGCCCGATTTCGAACGCGTCCTGCGCCGCCGGATCATGACCCTGCCGGGGGTCGGCGAGGTGGAGGCCAACGTGCTCTTGAGCGAAGAACGCCGCCCTGGGCCGCTGGGCTGAACGGTATGCCGAAATAGGCTTTGGCACCGACGCCGGGCTGCGCTAGGGCTTTGGGCGAACTGAACGGAGGAATCGCCCATGTCCGCCCTGCATCCCCAGATCGACCCCGACGGCCTGCTGGAGTTCTCCGTGGTCTTCACCGACCGCTCGCTCAACCACATGAGCCGCGCGTTCCAGCAGGTGATGCGCGACATTTCAGCCATGCTGCGCGAGGTCTATAATGCCGACGCGGTGGCGCTGGTACCCGGCGGCGGCACCTATGCGATGGAGGCCGTGGCGCGGCAATTCGCGACCGGGGCCAAGGTGCTGGTGATCCGCAACGGCTGGTTCTCCTATCGCTGGAGCCAGATATTCGAGATGGGGTCGATCCCGGCGGAAGAGACGGTGCTCAAGGCGCGCCGCGTTGGCAACGGCGCCGACGCGCCCTTCGCTCCCGCGCCTGTCGAGGAGGTGGTCGCGCGCATTCGCGCCGAGGCGCCCGACGTGGTTTTCGCGCCCCATGTGGAAACCTCTTCGGGCATGATCCTGCCGGACGCGTATCTCAAGGCTGTTGCCGAGGCCGTGCATGCGGGGGGCGGGCTCTTCGTGCGCGACTGCATCGCCTCGGGCTGCGCCTGGCTCGACATGAAGGAGATCGGCGTCGATGTGCTGATATCGGCGCCGCAGAAGGGCTGGTCGGCCTCGCCCTCGGCCGGGCTGGTGATGCTGAGCGATGCCGCCCGCGCCCGCGCCGAGGCCGCGAAATCCACCAGTTTCGCCGTCGATCTGGGCAAGTGGCTGTCGATCATGCAGGCCTACGAGGCCGGCGGCCATGCCTATCACGCGACCATGCCCACCGATGCGCTGGCCGCCTTCCGCGATACGATGCGCGAGATGCAGGCGCATGGCTTCGCGCGGCTCGCTGCGGCGCAATGGGACCAGGGCGCGCGGGTGCGCGCCGCGCTGTCCGCGCGCGGCTTCGGCTCGGTGGCGGCCGACGGCTACGGCGCGCCGGGCGTTGTCGTGACCTTCACGGACGATCCCGAGATCCAGTCGGGCCGCGCCTTCGCCGCGCAGGGGCTCCAGATCGCCGCCGGCGTGCCGCTGATGTGCGACGAGGGCCCGGAGTTCCGCAGCTTCCGCCTCGGCCTCTTCGGGCTCGACAAGCTCTGCGATGTCGATGCCAGCCTCGCCCGGCTCGAGGCCGCGCTCGACACGGTTCTCGTCCCGCACTGACGCGCGCATTTGCTCTGGGCAAAATATTCCCGCCGGAGGCATCGGCGGGTGAGGTCCGCGCAGGTGGCCGGGCTCAGCGCGCGCCCAGCCCCGCCTGCATCAGCGTGCGGCGCAGCGGCCGGATGTCGTGCAGCGCCTGCATCCCCAGATGGCGCAGCCGCTGCAGCGCCGGCACGCCGGTGATCGAGCTGCGGTTGAGCGCGTCGATCCCCGCCACGCGCAGCCGGATATCGCTCCAGCGCTTTCGGTGATAGCTCTGAAGCATCTCCGCGTCGCCCAGCCCCTCGTGCCGGGCTGTGGCCAGGTCCAGCAGGCAGGCCATGTCCGCCAGGCTCATGTTGAGCCCCTGCGCTCCGATTGGCGGCACGACATGCGCGGCTTCGGCCACCAGCGCCACCCGCTCCGACCAGAGCCGCGCGGCAAGCTGGCTGATGATCGGCCAGACCGTCACCTGGCTGGCCAGCGTCAAGGGCCCGAAAAGATGGCAGGAACGCTCCGACATCTCGCGTTCCAGGTCGGCCGGGGCCATCGCCGCCAGGTCCAGCGCCCGTGGCCCGGCCTCGAGCCAAACCACCGCAGAATGGGGCAGCCCGTCACGGTCGGGCAGCGGCACCATCGTGAAGGGCCCGCCGGAGCGGTGGATCTCGGTTGAGACATTGCCATGCGGGATCGGGTGGGTGACCGTCAGCGCCAGCGCCTTCTGCCCGTAGCGCGTCGTGTGGACCGGCACCCCCACCGCCTCGCGTACGGGCGAGTTTCGGCCGTCGGCGGCGATCACCAGCCGGCATCGGATGCGCGCCCCGTCCGAGAGCGTCACGCGGGCCTCGCCCTCGCGGGTGAAGACCGAAGCCGTGCCCGTGCCAGGGCGGAAATCGACCCCCGGCATCTCTTCCAGCCGGGCCTGCATCTCGCGCCGCAGCAGCCAATTGGGCAGGTTCCAGCCGAAGGGTTCCTCGGAAATGTCAGCGGCGTCGAAATCGCGCACCGCGCCCTGTTCGGGGGCGCCTTCGCCGGCTTCAACGATCCGCATAACCTGCAGGGCCGCGGCGTGCGGCGCGAGCCGCGACCAGAGCCCGGCCGCCTCCAGCACCTTGCGCGCCGGTTGCAGGAAGGCGGTGGAGCGCAGATCGGCGCCTTCGGCCTCGGCATCTGTCACCGGCGGCGCGGGATCGACGCAGATCACCTGGAACCCGGCCGCGCCGAACGCCGCCGCCGCGGTCATGCCGGCCACGCCCCCGCCCGAGACGAGAATGTCGAAATCTTCCGTTGCTGCGCTCATGCCAAGGCCTCCTCGGCACTGATCCTAGTGCCGCGCGCAGGCCGGGCAAAGCGGCAAAGCGTCATCCCCAGGTGATCAGCAGGATCAGCAGGAAACAGACCGGAACCAGTGCCAGCGCGGGCAGAATCAGCGCCGGGTAACCCCAGAGCATGATGGCGATGGTCCAGAGCGCAACCAGCGTCCCGATCGCGTAGAAGACATTGTCCTCGTCGCCCTCCATGACGTCGCGCAGCATCCAGCCCAGGACCGGGATGCGGAAGACGATCCGCTGCCAGAGCGGACGGGTGTCTGGAATATCGGTGCCGGTGGCGCTGGCCATGTGGAGTACTCCTGGGAAAAGTTGCGTTTCGCATGTGCATTTAGGCGCGCCGCGCGGGCCCGGACATGCGACAGCTCAGCGCGCCAGCGCTGTCAGGAAGCCTTCCAGATCGTCCGTGTGGTGGTGGATATGGGGCGCGGGCTCCGGGGCCTCGGCAACATGGACGGTACGCATGCCCATCGCGTGCGGCATGGCCAGGTTGCGCGGGTCGTCCTCGAAGATTGCGCCCGAGGCAGGATCGAGCCCATCGCGCGCGAAAACCGCTTCGAAGGCCGCGCGCTCGGGCTTGGGCAGATAGCCGGCATCCTCCACGCCGTAGACCGCGTCGAATATCCCGGCCAGCCCACGCGCCGCCAGCACCCGCTCGGCATGCCCGGCCGAGCCGTTGGTATGCACGATGCGCCGGCCCGGCAGCGCGGCAATGCCCGCGCGCAGCGCCGGGGCGGGGGTCAGGTGGCGCAGGTCGATGTCGTGGACTTCGGCCAGGTAGGGCACGGGGTCGATGGTGTGTTCACGCATCAGCCCGGCCAACGTGGTTCCGTGGGTCATCCAGTAATGCCGCCGCAGCCGGTCCGCCTCCACCCGGTCGACACCGAGCCGTTGCATCACGAAATCGGTCATCCGAACCTCGATCTGGTCGAAGAGCCGGGCCGCCGGCGGGTAGAGCGTGTTGTCCAGGTCGAAGACCCAGGCGCGCACATGGCTGAAATCGGCGGGTGTCATGGGCGCAGGGTAGCGGCCGGACGCCGCAGGGGCAATCCGCGGCGGCACTTGCCTGCGCCTGCGCTGCGGGGCTAGGGTGGCGCGGTCAATTTCCCGGAGACCCAGGATGTCCGAGGCCAAACCCGCACAGAAAGATGCCTATGAGCTGATCCTGGAGGCCATCGACGGCGGCCTCTTCAAGCCCGGCGACAGGCTGGTGGAATCGGAGCTGGCGGAACGGTTCCACGTCTCGCGCACCCCGATCCGCGAGGCGCTGCAACGGCTGGAGACCCAGTCGATGCTGACCCGCATGGGCCGCAGCCTGATCGTGGCCTCGCTCGACCACAACCAGTTGGCCGAGCTCTATTCGGTGCGCAACGAACTGGAGGGGCTGGCGGCGAAACTGGCGGCCCAGCACGCCGCGCCGGAGGAGATCCGCGTGCTCTACGACATGATCGAGGGCGACCGCGCGCTGGTCGGCGATCCGACGGCGCTGTCGCGGGCCAACAGGCGCTTCCACAAGCAGATCCACCTGGCCTCCCACAACCGCTACCTGGTCCAGCAACTCGACCTGGTGCACCGCTCCATGGCGCTTCTGGCGACCACGTCTTTGGCGGTGGAGGGGCGCGGAGAGACCGCGCTGGAGGAGCATCTTGCGATCGTGCGCGCGATTGAGGCGCGCGACGGGGACGCGGCCTGCGCGGCGCTCAAGAACCACCTGTCCAAGGCGTTCGAGACCCGGCTGAAGCTCGATGCGGGCGAAGTGAAGCGGGTCTAGAACCTGTAGCGGCCATTTGGGTTCCTCCGCGGTCCGGCCATCGCGCGGCTCGTCTCCAGACTTGCGAATGCAAGCAAGGACCATCGTTACCGCCTCGGTTCAGGTTTTCGGGACATGGCTACAGCGGCGTTCCGGCCCGGCCTTCGCGGCGCCACCTGTCATCGAATGGCCGTGATCCGTCTTGTCCCAGTAGAAGGGCCGTGAGACCAGTTCGTAGAGCGCCTTCCAGGCGGCCAGGGTCGCCAGCGGAAAATAGAAATGCAGCGTCGGAACCCAGGGCCAGAGATGCCGGTGCTCGCGTCCTGCGGTGGCGATCAGCCCGGCCGCAATGATGCTGGCCTCCGACAGCAGGAAGAGGCCGCCCAGCCCCCACATGGCCCAGTCCGGCAGGTTCAGATCGACCGGCGCGGTGCCGGTCAGTGTCCAGAGCCAGAAGGACCACAGGACGGGCGCCGCGGCGAAACCCGCGACCGTGCCCAGGAAGAGCGCCTGCAAGGTCAGGAAACCGGACCAGCCCAGATCGGCGCGCAGCCGGCGCGGGTTGCGCATGTGGGTGGCCCAGGTGATCGCGAAGCCCTTGAGCCAGCGCGAGCGCTGCCGCACCCAGCGCCAGGGATGGCAGGTCGCCTCCTCCCGCGTCACACTGCGGATGAATTCCACCCGGTAGCCGCGGCGCGCGATCCGCATGCCCAGATCGGCGTCCTCTGTCACGTTATGGGCGTCCCAGCCGCCCAGTTCCTCCAGCACGTCGCGGCGCATGAAGAGCGTGGTTCCGCCCAGCGGTACCGGCAGGCCCAGAGATTGCAGGCCGGGCAGGACCAGGCGGAACCAGGCCGCGTATTCCACCGTGAAGCAGCGGGCCAGCCAGTTCTGCCGGCTGTTGTAATAATCCAGTACGCCCTGGACGCAGGCGAGATCCGGCCCGCGCGCATGGAAGCGTTCCACCACGGCGCGGATCTGTCCGGGCTCCGGCGCGTCCTCGGCGTCATAGACCCCGACGATGGTGCCGCGGCAGAAATCCAGCGCGTAGTTCATCGCCCGCGGCTTGGTCTTCAGCCGGGCGTCGGGCACCGCGATTGTGCGCATCCACGGCGGCAGCCCGGCGGCGGCGATGGCGTCGCGGGTCTGGGCGTCCTTCTCCTCGACCACCAGGCAGATATCCAGAAGCTCACGGGGGTAGTCGATCGCGTTCAGCCGGTCCACGAGCCGCGGCAGGACATCGGCCTCCCGGTGGAGCGGCACCAGCACCGAGACGCAGGGCAGCCGGGCGATCGTCGCGGTGCCGTCGCGGCGGCTGCGGAACCCGCCGCCGCGAATGTGACGGGCGCGGGCGGTCAGCGTGCTCAGCGCGCCGGCGAGCCTAAGCACAATCCCGGAAATAAGCGTCAGGACGCAGAGCGCGAGGATCAGGCCAAAAAGGAGGGCGGGGTTCAGTGCCAGAAGCACCGGCAGGACGGAGGCGCAGAGGAGCGGAGCGAGCCGCGAGCGGCCGCGGCAACTGTCGGCGGCGGCGCAGCGCGTTTCGGCGCGCAGCAGCAGCGCGTCGCGGTAGAGCGCCACGATGGCGGCCTCGACCTCTCGCCGGTTGGCGAACACCATGTGAACCGGCCCGGCATCGGCGGGCAGTGAGGCCGCGATGACGGCCATCCGGTCGGGTTCAGCGACCGCCAGCACGAGCCGGCCGGAGAGGTCGCGCCGCCAGGGCACGAAGCCCAGCCGCAGGCATGTCTCGGGCCGGGCGAGGGGCGCCAGTGCGCGTTCCGGTGGAATGGCCCGCAAATCCGGCTGCCGCAGCCCGAACTGGCGCGCCAGCGCGGCGTCGAGCGCCGCCTGCGTGACCATCCCGCGCGCCAGCAGCAACGCGCCCAGCCGCACATTCTCGCGCTTCTGCGCGGCCAGCGCGGTCACCATATCGGCGGGGCTCACGGCGCCTTCCGCCAGTAGCATTTCACCCAGCCGCGTAGGGCGGGTCGGACAGAGGCGGGGCCGGGCGGCCTGCGGAACAAGGGGGCTCTGATAGACTGTCATTTGCGGCCTGGCTGCGGTTGCAATCCGCAACAGGCTGCCGCGCCATGCTTAACAGCAGCTTAACGCGCGATTCATGCCCGGATTTCCGGGGAGCCGGGCGCTCAGCCCGCCGCTTTTGTCTCTATCGCGGAAACAAAGCGCTGGAAGAGGTAGTAACTGTCCTGCGGACCGGGGCTGGCCTCCGGGTGATACTGGACCGAGAAGACCGGCCGCTCCCGCATCCGGATGCCGCAATTGGAGCCATCGAAGAGCGAGACATGGGTCTCGATCACATCGGCGGGCAGGGTCTGGCTGTCCACCGTGAATCCGTGGTTCATCGAGGTGATCTCGACCTTGCCGGTCTCTTTGTCCTTGACCGGGTGGTTGGCCCCGTGATGGCCATGGTTCATCTTGATCGTCCGCGCCCCCAGCGCCAGCGCCAGCATCTGGTGGCCCAGGCAGATGCCGAAAATCGGCAGGTCGGTGCCGTCGAGCAACTCGCGGATCATCGGGACCGCATATTCGCCGGTCGCCGCCGGGTCGCCCGGACCGTTCGACAGGAAGACGCCCTCGGGCTCCAGCGCCATGATGTCTGCCGCGCTGGCCGTGGCCGGCAGGACCGTCACCTCGCAGCCCGCCGAGGCCAGGCATCGCAGGATGTTGCGTTTCGCGCCGTAGTCGATGGCCACGACCCGGCGGCCCGGCGTCTCGCGCCGCTTGTAGCCCTCGGGCCAGGCCCAGCGCATCTCGTCCCAGCGATAGGACTGTGCGCAGGTCACTTCACGGGCGAGGTCGAGCCCTTCGAGCCCCGGAAAGCCGCGGGCCTTGGCCACCAGCGCCCCGATGTCGAACCGGCCTTCGGGGTCGTGCGCGATGGCGACATGCGGCGCGCCTTGCTGGCGGATCGCACGGGTCAGCCGCCGCGTGTCGACGCCGCCCACGCCGATGCGCCCGCGGCGCGCCAGCCAGTCCGGCAGTTCGGCCTCGGCGCGCCAGTTGGAGGCATGCGTCGGGTCCCATTTCACGATCATGCCCGCGGCCACGGGCTCCGCCGTTTCGTCATCCTGGGAATTGGTGCCGGTATTGCCGATATGCGGGAATGTGAAGGTCACGACCTGACCGGCATAGGACGGGTCGGTCATGATCTCCTGATAACCCGTCATGGCGGTGTTGAAGCAGAGTTCCGCGACCGCCTCGCCGGTGGCGCCGAAGCCCTTGCCCTGGAATATCGTCCCGTCCGCCAGCGCGATGCAGGCGGTGGGGCGGCCGGAGGTCCGATTCTGGGGGGCTTCAGGCGACATGGGCGACTCCCGCGCGTAAATCGCCCGGAAGGTACGGGGGGGCGGGCGGGCCGTCAAGGGTCATGAGAAAAACAAAATCCAATAAAATCAATAAATTGCCATTAATCGAAATGGTTGTTTCAAATCCTGGCAATCGGTATGGTCACAGACTTGAACATACTCTTTGGGGATGAAGAGGTGAAAGTACATGCGTGACGACATTATGACCGCTCTGAAGGATGCGATGCGAAGCAAGGATCAGGTGCGGCTGTCCACGCTCCGGCTGATCAACGCCGCCATCAAGGACCGCGACATCGCCACACGCGGAGAGGCGGGGGCGGACGGGGCGGCGCCGGGCGTCAGCGACGAGGAAATCCTCGCCATCCTCAGCCGGATGGTCAAGCAGCGCCAGGAAAGCGCCCGCGCCTACGAGGAAGGCGGGCGGCTCGACCTGGCCGAACAGGAGCGCGCCGAGATCGGCGTGATCGAGGAATTCCTGCCGCGACAGCTCTCCGACGAGGAGGTGGACGCGGCTATCAGCAAGACGATCAAGGCGCTGGATGCGGATTCGATCCGCGACATGGGCCGCGTGATGGCGGCGTTGAAATCCGAATATGCCGGGCAGATGGATTTCGGCGTGGTCGGCCCGAAGGTCAAGGCGCGGCTGGGCTGATCAGGACGCCCCCGGCGTGGCGGTCGCGCGGGCGCGCGCCAGTGCCTCCTCCAACTCGGCATGGAGCGCCGCGCGTTCCTCGGGGCTGAGGAACGCGCCCAGCTCGATCTCGCGGCCGCTGCCCTTGAGGGTGATATAGTTCTCCACCGGCCCACCGGTCGCGTGCAGCGTCAGGCTGGTCCAGTAGGGATTGGCCTGCCATTCCTGCGCCGGCCCGCGCGGATTGTGCCGGGTGACGCGGATCAGCCGGTCCGACAGGACCAGCCGTTCGGTCAGCGCGCCGTCGGCGGTATTGCGGCGGATGAAGTACCACAGGAGCGCGATCGCCCCGAGCAGGAAGGGCAGCATCGCCCAGAGCGCCATCGTCCCCAGAAGCGGGATGAGCGGGATCATCATGAAGCCGAAGCAGAGCCCGATCACCACGACGAACCCCTGCGGGCTGAGCGACCGGTTGGGCCGCAGCAAAACTTCGTAGATCGGCCCGCCCGACGCAGAAGGGGCCCCGGCATCGCCTGCCGGAGCCCCTCGCGTTGTCGTATGCTCCAGCGGCATCAGTGGTGCGCGGGCTTGTCCCACATGTCCTGCGTGGGCAGCGTTTCGAACGTGTGCTCCGGTGGCGGGGTGGACACGGTCCATTCCAGCGTGTCTGCCGACGGGCCCCAGTAATTGTCCGCCGTCTCGCGCTTGCCGGCGAAGATCGTGTAGAACACGATGCCGATGAAGAACACGAAGGAGGCGAAGGACAGGAACGCGCCCCAGGATGAGACCTCGTTCCAGTAGGCGAAGGCTTCCGGATAGTCGATATAGCGGCGCGGCATGCCCTGACGGCCCAGGAAGTGCTGGGGGAAGAAGGTCAGGTTGGCGCCGATGAAGAAGGTCCAGAAGTGCAGCTTGCCGGCCCATTCCGGGTATTGGCGGCCCGACATCTTGCCGATCCAGTAGTAGACCCCCGCGAAGATGCAGAAGACCGCGCCCAGGCTCATCACGTAGTGGAAATGCGCCACCACATAGTAGGTGTCGTGATAGGCGCGGTCCACGCCGGCCTGGCTGAGCACGATGCCCGTCACGCCACCCACGGTGAAGAGGACGAGGAAGCCGAAGGCGAAGAGCATCGGCGTCTTGAATTCCAACGAGCCGCCCCACATCGTTGCGATCCACGAGAAGATCTTGATGCCGGTGGGCACCGCGATGACCATCGTCGCCAGCATGAAATAGGACTGCTGCGTCACGCTCATGCCAACGGTGTACATATGGTGCGCCCAGACGACGAAACCCAACGCGCCGATCGCGATCATCGCCCAGACCATCGGCATGTAGCCGAAGATGGGCTTCTTCGAGAAGGTCGCGATCACGTGGCTGATGATGCCGAAGCCCGGCACGATGATCATGTAGACCTCGGGGTGGCCGAAGAACCACAGCAGGTGCTGGTAGAGGATCGGGTCGCCGCCACCGGCGGGATCGAAGAAGGTGGTGTCGAATTTGCGATCCGTCAGCAGCATGGTGATGGCGCCGGCCAGAACCGGCAGCGACAACAGGATCAGCCAGGCGGTGATGAAGATCGACCAGGCGAAAAGCGGCGTCTTGAAGAGCGTCATGCCCGGCGCGCGCATGTTCAGGAAGGTGGTGATCATGTTGATCGCACCCAGGATCGACGAGGCACCGGAGACGTGGACCGCGAAGATCGCGAAATCCATGGATATCCCGGCCTCGCGTGTGGAAAGTGGCGCGTAGAGCACCCAGCCCACGCCCGAGCCGAGTTGCGAGTTGCCGCCCGGCGCCAGCAGCGAGCAGACCGCCAGCGACGAGCCCGCGACATACATCCAGTAGCTCAGGTTGTTCATCCGCGGGAAGGCCATGTCCGGCGCGCCGATCTGCAACGGCATGAAATAGTTTCCGAAACCGCCGAATAGCGCGGGGATCACCACGAAGAACATCATCAGGATGCCATGTCCGGTGATCAGCACGTTCCACAAATGCCCGTTGGGCGAGCCGTCCTCCAGCGTCATGTACTGGACGCCCGGTTCCATCAACTCCAGCCGCATGTAGACCGTGAAGGCCACCGAGATGAAGCCCAGAAGACCGGCGGTGAAGAGGTAAAGGATGCCGATATCCTTGTGGTTCGTCGACATGAACCAGCGCGTGAAGAATCCTTTCGGCGCTTGGTCGTCATGTGAATGCATGGCAGCGTCGGCCATCATGATCTCCCGTTCACTTGGTCTGCTCCGGCGCGGGCCAGCGGCGCGCACGCGAATGTTATTGTCGCTCCGTTTTAGAGCGCGCGCCGGGGCAGGGCAATCGCGGATCGGACCGCCGGGCGGGAAAAATTGACACAGGTCAAATCGCGCATTCTGCCGCACCCGGTCCAGGATTGGCGCGGGATTTCAGGGGGTCAGCGCGGCGCGACCCCGAATACCCTCTCGAAATCCTGCCGCAGCGCCACGTCCAGGTCGGCCATTGTCACCGGCAGGCCCAGATCGACCAGGCTGGTGACGCCGTGTTCGCGGATGCCGCAGGGCACGATTCCGCCGAAATGCTCCAGATCGGGCTCCACGTTGATGGCGATACCGTGAAAGGTCACCCAGCGGCGCACCCGCACCCCGATCGCGGCGATCTTGTCTTCGCGCGGCACCCCCGATGCGGTCAGGGGCTGGTCGTCGCGCACCACCCAGACGCCGACTCGCCCCGTGCGTCGCTCTCCCTTGACGTTGAAGGCGTCGAGTGTGCCGATCACCCAGTCCTCCAGTTGCCGGACATAGGCCCGCACATCGCGCCCGCGGCGGTTGAGGTCGAGCAGCGCGTAGGCCACGCGCTGCCCCGGACCGTGATACGTGTATTCGCCGCCGCGCTTGCTGCGATAGACCGGAAACCGGTCCGGATCGATCAGGTCCTCGGGCCGCGCGCTCGTGCCCGCTGTGTAGAGGGGGGGGTGTTCCAGCAGCCAGACGGCCTCCGCCGCCTCGCCGCGCGCGATCGCGTCGGCGCGCGCCTCCATCCAGCCGCAGGCCGCGTCATAGGCGACCGGTTCCTCCGATATGATCCATTCCACCACCGGGCCTCGCCCTCCGGGTTTCCGCGCCGCGGCACGCCCCGCCCCCCAAGGACGTTACCTGCGGTCGGGTTTGTGCTAGTCTGAGTGTCTAGAGAGTGGTTCACCTGTGGGAGGTCAATATGTTTTTTCGCGGATCGGTCGGGGTGCTTGCAGCCGCCGCCATGTTCACGGTTCCCAACGCGCCCGCGCGCGCGGACTTGGCCGACGGGCTTGTCGGCGGGGTCGTAGGCGGCGTCGTGGGCGGCGTCATCGTCAACGAGGCGGCCAAGAATCGGGAGCGCAAGCGCACGACGACCTATCGTTCGACGGCACCCAGCGTCTCTTCGGCCCAGCGCGCCGAGACGCGCCAGGTTCAGACGTCGCTCAACTACTTCGGCTTCGATGCCGGCTATCCGGACGGGTTGGCCGGGCAGCGGACCCGTTCGGCAGTGTCCAACTACCAGGCCTTCATGGGCTATCCCGTTACCGGGTATCTGACGCCCTTCGAGCAGAATTTCCTGGTGACGTCCCACAGCCGCGCGCAGGCCGGGGGCGCCTATACCGCGCAGCGCGTCGCCGCGCATCCGCAAGGCACACGGGGACTGCTGCTGGACTTCCGCGACGAGATGATGGGCGGCAACCAGGCGCAATCCTATGGCGTGCCGCAGACGGTGCCAGCCGCGCGCAGCCAGGAGGAACCGATGCACGCGCCGCTCGACGAGGCGGCGCTGCAGGCCGATATCGACCATTCCGAACAGGATAGCGGCGCCGCGCTGCCCAATTTCATGGCCGGGCAGGCCACGGCCTCGCTGGCCAGCCATTGCAACAAGGTTAACCTACTGACCAATTCCAACGGCGGTTTCATGACCGTTTCGGCGATGAACGATCCCGGTTTCGCGCTCAACGAGCAATTCTGCCTGGCGCGGACCTATGCCATCGCGCAGGGCGAGGACCTGGTGAAATCGGTCTCCGGCTTCACCCCGGCCCAGATCGAGGCGCAGTGCAATGCCTTCGGCCCGGCGATGCGCGATCACGTCGCCGCCGTGTCGCTGGAGGATGGCGACAAGGTGCAGCGCGACGTGGGCGGGTTCATCCTGAAGTCGGGCATGTCGCCGGCGCAGCTCGGTGCCACGGCCAAGATCTGCCTGGGCGTGGGCTACCGGACGGACGATCTGGAAGTGGCGATGGGCTCTGCGCTGCTCCTGGTCGCGCTGGGTGAGCCTGTCTATGCGGAACTTCTGGGCCATCACCTGTCGCAGGGCATCGGCGCGTCGCGCCGGGCGGACCTGTCCCTTGGCTGGTACGAGAAGGCGGTGAATGCGCTGGAAAGCGGCGCCGAACCGATCTTCGCGCCCAACCAGCCCGACCGCGCGGCACTGCTGCGCCAGGCCGCCTATGGCATCTCCGGCGATCAGCAGGGCAGTGGCCAGAGTGGCGGGGCAAACGCGCTGCCGGTCTTCACGATCACCGAATAGCGGGCCGATTTTCGCCGCGCCGGGCAGGGCCTCCGGCGCGGCGAAACGTGGCCGCGGAAATCCCAATTTACCCCTTCACATCGGACAGGCATGGCGCTAAACACCGCGTCACCCAAGCCGGGACGTGCGGTCGTGGCGGAATTGGTAGACGCGCAGCGTTGAGGTCGCTGTGGGGTAACACCCGTGGAAGTTCGAGTCTTCTCGACCGCACCATATCAGGAACAGCGGGGCACCCGTTCGGGGGCTCATTCCTGCCGGGGCTTGTTCAGGTTGCATTCCTTGTAATCGGACGCGCGGCAATCGCGGGAGAGGTCGTCGGCGGTGGCGATCTCCTTGGCGGTCAGTTCCTCCTCCAGCGCGATGCGCGCCCGGCGCGCGCGGGTGGAGCCGTTGACCTCGGCCAGGCGGAACCACATATGCGCCGCGAGCAGGTCGCGGGGTACGCCCTTGCCCTCTTCCAGGCTCTTGCCCAGATTGTACTGACCCGCGGCATGTCCCTGCCGGGCGGCGCGTTCGTACCAGCGCGCGGCCTCGGCATCGTTGGCCGGCACGCCGTGGCCGTAGGAATACATGACGCCAAGGTTGTTCTGTGCCGCCGCATGGCCGTTCTCGGCGGCACGCAGCGACCATTTCGCCGCTTCCTCGTAATTGATCGGCACGCCCAGACCGTTGCGGTAAATCACCCCGAGATTGTGCTGGGCGACCGAGTTTCCGGCCTCCGCCACCGGCCGCCATTTCTTTATCGCGGTCGCGAAATCGCCCTCGGCCGCGGCCTCGGCCCCGGCATCGAAATCGCCAGCCGAAAGGGTACCCCCCGCAAACAGCAGGGTGCCTGTCAAGAACACCGCGATGCATCGTCTCGGAATCATGCCTGACCCATGCACCCCCAGCCCAGAGATTCCAACCACCGCAGGGAGCGGTTCCGCGACGGTCGCGATCCAGTATATTACCGCGGCGCCGTGATTTCCATGCATTGGCGGCGCTTCTTCCGCCGCCCGCCTATTTCTCCGGGATCAGCCCGCGCGGGCTGAACCGCAGCACCAGAAGCAGAATCAACCCCATCGTCAGCAACCTCATATGGGCGGCGCTCTCGATCAGATGCGCCCTGAGCGCGCTGTCCTCGGACAGCGGTGCGGTGATCATCTGCATGAGCCAGAGCCCGATCGGCTCCACCTGCACCCAGAGGAACCAGATCACGAAACCGCCCAGCACTGCGCCCAGATTGTTGCCTGAACCGCCGACGATCACCATCACCCAGATCAGGAATGTAAAGCGAAGAGGCTGGTAGGACGTAGGGATGAGCTGGCCGTCGAGCGTCGTCATCATCGCGCCGGCAACGCCGCAGACGGCGCTGCCCAGGATGAAGACCTGGAGATGGCGCGCGGTCACGTCCTTGCCCATCGCCTCGGCCGCGACCTCGTTGTCGCGGATGGCCCGCATCATCCGGCCCCAAGGGCTCTTGAGCGCCAATTGCGCCAGCACCAGCAGCACCACCAGCACAACCGCGAAGAGTATTGAGTACGACAGCTTGATATAGAGCGAGGACGCGGTGACCGGGTCGAGCCCGATGCCCTGCGCCGTGGCGACGAAACCGGCATCGTTCTGCAGGTCGATCTCGTTGGGCACGGGCCGCGGGATGCCGTTGACGTTCTTCACCCCGCGCGACAGCCAGTCCTCGTTCTTCATTACCGCCAGGATGATCTCGGCGATGCCCAGGGTGGCGATCGCCAGGTAGTCGCTGCGTAGCCCCAACGCGGCCTTGCCGATGATCCAGGCCGCGCCCGCCGCCAGCACGCCGCCCATCGGCCAGGCGAAAAGCACCGGCAGACCCAGCCCGCCCAGGTAGCCGGTACCGGCGGGGTTGACTGCTTCCACCGCATCGACGCCCGGATCGAAGACCCAGCGGTAAAGGAAGAACCCACCGACCAGGATGGCCAGCACCGTCGCCCCACGCAGCCGCGATTTCGGCAGGTGCCTCAGCGCCAGCGCCGCGGCCACGATCACCGCGGCGCCGGTCAGCAGCCCCAGCAATACCTGCGCGCCGCCCGCCGCCCAGGCGTCGGTCGTGGGCGGCATGGAGACCAGTACCGTGGCCAGGCCGCCGAGCGCCACGAAGCCCATGACGCCGATATTGAAGAGGCCCGCAAAGCCCCATTGCAGGTTCACCCCCAGCGACATGATCGCCGAGATCAGGCCCATGTTGAAGATCAGCAGCGCCGTGCTCCAGCTCTGCATCTCGCCGGTCAGCACCAGCAGGCAGGCCACCGCCGCGAAGAGCAGAAAGGTCCTCAGATTGCCGATCATACCGATTTCCCCCGGAAGAGGCCCGTCGGGCGGAACAGGAGCACGATCAGCAGGATCACGAAGCTGACCGCGAATTTGTAGTCGGTGCTCAAAAGCTGTACCAGGCCAGAGGGCTCAAGGCTCTCGGGCAGGGAATAGCCCAGCACCTTCTTCCAGGCATAGGTGATCGTCACCTCAGAAAAGGCGATGATGAACCCGCCCGCGATGGCGCCCAGCGGGTTGCCCAGGCCGCCCACGATGGCGCTGGCGAAGACCGGCAGCAGGAGCTGGAAATAGGTGAAGGGCTTGAAGCTCTTGTCGAGCCCATAGAGCACGCCCGCCACCGTGGCCAGTGCCCCCACGATGAGCCAGGTGATCAGCACGACCCGCTCCGGGTCGATGCCGGAGAGCAGCGCCAGATCCTCGTTGTCGGAATAGGCACGCATGGATTTGCCCGTGCGCGTGCGATTGAGAAACCAGAACAGCGCCGCGACCACGATCACCGCGGTGACCACGGTGATACCCTGCGTAGTCTTGAGCGCGAGCCCCTCGTCGAGCCCGGTCATCGCCTGGAAATCGCGCGCGGTGACGATGAAACGCTCGCCATCCGCGAAGCGCTGGTCGCCGGGGCCGATGATGAATCGCACCAGCCCGTTCATAATGAACATCACCCCGATGGAGACGATCACTAGGATCACCGGCTTGGCCTTCTGCGCCCGGTAGAAGCGGTAGACGGCGCGATCCGTCCCGATCAGCAGCAGCACGCAGGCCAGGATGCCGAAGGGCAGGGCCAGAAGCGCGGTGGGCAGCGGCCCGAAGCCGATGCCCATCGACTGGAACCACCAGGTGACGAGGATCGTCGCCATCGTGCCAAAGGCCATCGTGTCGCCATGCGCGAAATTGGAGAATCGCAGGATGCCGTAGATCAGCGTCACCCCCAGTGCCCCCAGCGCCAGTTGCGCGCCATAGGCGATGGCCGGAACCAGCACGAAGTTGGAAAGCGCCACGAGGGCGTTGAGAAGGTCCATCACCTATCCCCCCAGAAAACTGCGCCGCACTTCCGCGTCGGCCAGCAGTTCCTTGCCCGTCCCGGTATGCGCGTTGCGGCCCTGCACCAGCACGTAGCCCTTGTCGGCGATCTCCAGCGCCTGGCGCGCGTTCTGTTCCACCATCAGCACCGGCAGCCCGGTGCGCGCCACCTCGATGATCCGGTCGAAAAGTTCGTCCATCACGATCGGGCTGACACCCGCCGTCGGCTCGTCGAGCATCAGCACCTTGGGCCGGGTCATCAGCGCGCGGCCCACGGCGACCTGCTGGCGCTGCCCGCCGCTCAACTCGCCCGCCGCCTGGCGCCGCTTTTCCCTGAGGATCGGGAACAGGTCGTAGACCTGCGCCATGGTGCCGGAAATGTCGTCCTCGCGGATGAAGGCTCCCATCTCCAGGTTTTCCTCGACGGTCAGAGAGGTGAAGATGTTGTGGTTCTGCGGCACGAAGCCCATCCCCTTCTTGACCCGCGCCTGCGGGCTCAGCCCGGTGATGTCGTCGCCATCGAGCCGCACCTGTCCCTCATGCAGGTCGAGCATCCCGAAGATCGCCTTCATCGCAGTGGACTTGCCCGCGCCGTTGGGCCCCACGATCACCGCGATCTCGCCGCGCTCCACCGCCACGGTGCAGGCGTGCAGGATATCGGGTCCGCGCCCGTAGCCGCCGGTCATGGCGTCGCCGATCAGGAAGGGTTCAGACATGGCGCCCCCCTTCATCTTTCCGCAAATACTCCGGGGGGGCAGCGCCCCCGGAAGCGGGGCGGCTGTCCCGCGCGGCCGCCGCTCCGGATGCTCCGATCATGCGCCGACCATCTCCCTGTTCTTCAGGCCGGTGCCCAGATAGGCCTCGATCACCTGCTCGTTGGCCTTGATCTCCTCCAGCGACCCCTCGGCCAGGACCTTGCCCTCGGCCATGCAGATCACCGGATCGCAGAGCCGGCCGATGAAATCCATGTCGTGTTCTATCACCACGAAAGTGTAGCCGCGTTCGGCGTTGAGCTTCTGGATCGCGTCCCCGATCGTGTTGAGCAGCGTACGGTTCACCCCCGCGCCGACCTCGTCGAGAAACACGATCCGCGCATCGACCATCATCGTGCGCCCCAGCTCCAGCAGTTTCTTTTGCCCGCCCGAGAGGTTTCCCGCCCTCTCGTCGGCCAGGTGGTCGATGGTCAGGAACTCCAGCACCTCCTCGGCCTTGTCCTGCAGCACGCGCTCCTCCTCGGCGATGCGCCTGCGGGCCAGCCAGGTGTTCCAGATCCGCTCGCCCGACTGGCCGCCGGGGACCATCATCAGGTTCTCGCGCACCGTCATCGAGGCGAACTCATGGGCGATCTGGAAGGTCCGCAAGAGCCCTTTGTGAAACAGAGTATGCGGCGGCAGGCCGGTGATGTCCTCGCCCGCCATGGTCACGCGCCCCGAGGTAGGTTTGAGCACCCCCGCGATGACGTTGAAAAGCGTGGTCTTGCCCGCGCCGTTGGGTCCGATCAACCCGGTGATCGTGCCTTCCCGGATGGCCAGGCTGGCACCATCCACGGCATGGAAGCCGCCGAAATGCTTGTGAACGTCCTCGACGACGATCATGCGATTTATCCCCCCAGCCTTTTGCCGGTCTTGTCCTTGGGTCCGGCCCGGCGGTTTGCCGGGCCGAACCTGTCCTTGCCTGCCGTCGATCAGCGGTAGGTGACCGTGGTGACTTTCCCGCCTTCGATGACGATCTCGCGGTAATTGCCCGCAGACTCGCCCGGTCCGATCAACTCGACCGCCGTCGCGCCGACATAGTCGATCTCGCCGCCTTCGGCGAGAATGTCGAGCGCCTTGCCCAACTCGCCCGGCAGGATCTTCTCGCCCGGCTCGTTGGCCACGTCCATGACGTGGGATTTGTAGTCGCCCGGCTCGGCCGATCCCGCGGCCTGCATGGCAAGCATGATCAGCGCCGCGGCGTCATAGGCTTCCGCGGAGAAGGGCGAGCCGGGATCGAACGCTTCGCCCGCCATCTCCTGGAACTTCGCCGCGCCGGCGCTGTCGGTGCCCGGATGCTGACCGGTGGATCCGTCGATCTCGGTGCCGAAGTTATCCTCCAGCTTGCTGCTGATCATGCCGTCGGGGAAATGGAAGGTGTCGAAGGCTCCGGCGTCGAGGGCCGCGCGAACGATGCCGCTGCCACCCTGGTCGACATAGCCCGCGACGACCAGCCGCTCGCCGCCGGCGGCGGCCAGCGCGCCGACCTCGGCCGAGTAGTCGGCCTTGCCGTCCTCATGCGCGGCGTTGATCGTCACGGTGCCGCCGGCTTCCTCGAAGGCCGCAGCGAAGCTGTCGGCGAGTCCCTTGCCATAGTCGTTGTTGGTGTAGGTCACCGCGACCTCGTCGATGCCCTGCTCCATCAGGATGTCGGTCATGATCACGCCCTGGCGTGCGTCGGAGGGCGAGGTTCGGAAGAAGAGGCCGTTATCCTCGGCCGTGCTCAGCGCCGGCGAGGTTGCGGAGGGCGAGATCATCACCACCCCGTTGGGCAACGCGACATTGGACAGGATCGCGCCGGTCACACCGGAGCAGTCGGCCCCCATGATCCCCTTGACGCCTTCCGCGGTGATCAGGCGCTCGGCCGCGGCGGTGGCGGCGCCCGCGTCGATGCAGGTGGAGTCGCCGCGCACCGGCGTGACCGTGGAGCCGTCGAGCAGCTTGCCGCTCTCGGAAACCTCCGACATCGCCAGTTCCGCGCCGCCGGCCATATGGGGCGCCAGCGACTCGAGCGGGCCGGTAAAGCCCAGAATCACGCCAAGCTTGATTTCCTCGGCGCCGGCCGAGCCGGCGATCAAAGCGGTGGCGGCCGTGGCCGCAAGAAGCTTTTTCATCGTATTCTCCCTTGTTTTGCTACGGTTTCGCACTTCCCCGTGGCGCGAAGCGTAGTCGGGAGGAACCGATATGAAAAGCGTGATTTTCGGGGCGCCGGAGGCCGACGCGGCGCAAGCCCGTTCGGCGGCCGTATCAGGTTGCCTTGACCATGCCGAAGCGGCGTTCGCGACCTGCGGCCTCGCGCAGCACCGTGGCGAAAAGCCCGGCGGTGAAATCGGGCCAGCATTCCGGGATGAAGGCGAACTCGGAATAGGCGCTCTGCCAGAGCAGGAAATTCGACAGCCGCTTCTCACCCGAGGTCCGGATGATCAGGTCGGGGTCGGGCAGACCTTGCGTGTAGAGGTTCGCGCCCAGTTCGGCCTCGGTGATGGCATCGGGGTCCAGATCGCCCGCGCGAACCCGTTCGGCCAGCACGCGCACGGCATCGACCAACTCGCTGCGCGCGCCATAGTTGAGCGCGATCTGAAGCGTCAGGTCGCGGCACTGCGCGGTGCGCGCTTCCATCATTGCCATCAGGTTACGCAAATTTCCGGGCAGCCGCTCGCGCTGTCCGATGAAGCGCACGCGCACCCCGGTCGTCTCCAGATCGTCCACTTCGCGCACGACGAAGCGGCGGAAGAGGCTCATCAGCACCCGGACCTCGTGGTCGGGGCGATGCCAGTTTTCGGTCGAGAAGGCATAGATCGTCAGGATCTTCACCCCCAGCGAGGGCGCGGCGCGGACGATCTCGCGCACCCGTTCCACGCCGCGGTGATGGCCGTGGGTGCGCGGCAGCCCGCGTTCGGCGGCCCAGCGCCCGTTGCCGTCCATGACGATGGCCACATGTTCGGGGCAGTTCGGAATCTTCATGTACTCGATGTGCTCGCTCATACCAATCGCCGGTCTTTTTCCCGACGCTCTCCACTCAAAAGACCCTGAAAGTCAGGGATGCCTGCAATTGCCCGGTGCCGGAATTCAACGGCCCGGAGGGGCCGCCGGTGCCCGGCGATGGTTCCTATAAACCGAACAAGATGGGAAAATCATGTCATAAATTTGAATCGGCCGCGGCCCGGCCGTGCATCGGCCGATTGACGCGCGGAGATGTTGCAGATTTGCGCCAGTCGGGTTGCCTCCGGGCTCAGCGGCGGCTCCGCGAGCCCTGCCGCAAGCGCGTGCGCAGCGCTTCGGCCGCCAGCCCGGCGACAAGTCCCGCCAGCGGCCCGATCGCGGCCGTGGCCAGGGCCGTCGCGGCGATAACCGGCCGGCAATCGGGGCGGGCGTCGAAGATCCGCCGCCCCAGAACGAGATCGGCCGCGGCATAGGCCAGCAGGGCACCCACGACCGGCAGCGGGATCGCCGCCAGCCAGCGTACGGCGTCCGCTCCGGCCAGGGCCGCGCCCCCGCAGCAGGCGGCCAGGATGAGCGGCGCGCCGGTCCCGCGGGCGCCGAAGCGATGATGCGCGGCGATGCCGCCGGCGCCGTGGCACATCGGCAGGGCCCCGAGCGGCGCCAGCAACAGGTTGAGCGCGCCGCTCGTCGCCGCGAGGCGCCGTTCGCTGATCCGCGCCGCTTCGCCGGGGAAGAGCGACCGCGCCACCGCGGCGGCCACCACCACGGCGTTGACCAAGGTCAGGGGGAGCTGCGCCAGCACGCCCGAGAGCACCGCCGCCCCCGCAACCGGGCCGGTCTTCTGCACTATCTCCGGCAGGTCGGGTGAACCGCCCAGAACCGGACCCAGCAGCACCGCGCCGCCGACTGCCAGCAGTGCCCAGGGGCCGCGTGGAAAGACCAGCGCCAGGCCCAGAACGGCCAGCGCGGGCAGGGCCAGGAGCCAGTCCGCCGCGATCATGCCCGCCGCCGCCATGCCCAGGATCAGCCCCAGCCCGGCCTGTAATCCGGCGACCACCGATTGCGGAATGGCGCGCGCCGCGCGGTTCAGTGCCGGGCTTGCCGCCAGCGCAAGCAGCACCGCGCCGATGACGGCGCCCGCCCAGGCGGTTTCCGCGGCAGAGAGGCCGCCCGCCAGGATCACCGCGCCCAGCGCCTTCATCGGCTGCACGGCGACGGGTACGCGGTAGACCAGCGCGACCAGAAGGTACCCGGCCGCGAATCCCAGGAAGACCGGCGCGGGCGCGAGCAGCCCGCCGCCCACCGCCGCCACGACGTAGGGCAGCCAGGTGCCCAGATCCCCGCAGGCGCCTGAGATCTCGCTGATGGCGCGCCGCAGCCACATGCCGGGGCGTCCTTTATGATGCGGTGCCGGATCCATCGGTTTCGGTCTGCCGCCTTCCCGCCTTCTTGCTTGCCGCGAAGCCTAGCGCCGCCCGCTGGATCGGGAAAGCCTGCTTGCGTCCTTCCACCCCGGAAAAAAGGCGCGCATCCAGCGGCGGCGAATGGGGTGGATTTCGCTGCGTTCTGGTGTATTTATTCCCATAGATCGGAGGAAATGCAAGAATGGACGGCTTTGGAGCAATCCTGGCGGACGCGATCGGGCTGATCCTGTCCGGCGATCCCGACCTGGCCGAGATCATCGGACTGTCGCTGCGTGTGACGCTGAGCGCGGTCGCGCTGGCCTGTGCCATCGGCCTGCCGCTCGGCGCGGTCGTGGGCGCGTTCCGCTTTCCCGGCCGCACGGTATTGACGGTGGTGCTCAACGCGCTGATGGGCCTGCCCCCGGTCGTCGTCGGGCTGATGGTCTACCTGATGCTCTCGGCCTCCGGGCCGCTGGGCGTGCTCGGGCTGCTCTATACCCCGACGGCGATGATCATCGCGCAGACGATCCTGGTCACGCCGATCGTGGCGGCGCTGACCAAGCAGGTGGTCGAAGACATGCACGCCGAATATGCCGAGCAGTTCGTCTCGCTCGGTGTCGGGCCGGCCGGGCGAGTCATGGCGCTGCTCTGGGATGCGCGCTACAGCCTGCTGACCGTGGCGCTGGCCGGATTCGGGCGCGCGGTGGCCGAGGTGGGCGCGGTCATCATCGTGGGCGGCAACATCAACCATGTCACCCGCGTCATGACCACGACCATCGCGCTGGAGACCTCCAAGGGTAATCTGCAACTGGCGTTGGCGCTGGGCGTGGTGCTGCTGTCCATCGCGCTTACCGTCAATGCGGCGGTCATGGCGTTGCGCGCCTCGGCGGTGAGGGCGGCCTATGCATGACGTGGCGCTCGAACTGATCGACGACAGCGGGCAGACCCGGCCGGCGGATTCGCGCGCGGGCACGATCCTCGAAGCGCGCGGCCTTTCTTTCGATGCCGGCGGGCAACGGCTGATCGACGATGTGACCTTGCCGATCCGTCAGGGCCGGCGCACTGTCCTGCTGGGACCGAACGGGGCGGGCAAGAGCCTGCTGCTGCGCCTGCTGCACGGGCTGATCGCGCCGTCGGAGGGCGCGGTCCTGTGGCGGGGGCGGCCGCTTGACCGGACGGCGCGGCGTGCTCAGGCGATGGTCTTTCAGCGTCCGGTTCTGCTGCGCCGGTCGGTGCTGGCGAATATACGCTTCGCGCTGGGAGCGCGCGGGATGCGCGGCGCCGAGCGCCGCGCCCGCGCCGCCGAGGCGCTGGAGACCGCGCGCCTGACCGATCTGGCGCGTCGCCCGGCGCGGGTGCTTTCCGGCGGCGAGCAGCAGCGCCTGGCGCTGGTGCGCGCGCTCGCCTGCGAGCCTGAAATCCTGCTGCTGGACGAACCCACGTCGAGCCTCGATCCGGCCTCCACCCACGCTATCGAGGATCTCATCAACGCCGCCAATGCCCGCGGTGTCAGCGTACTGCTTATCACCCATGACCTTGGCCAGGCCCGCCGGATGGGCGACGATCTGGTCTTTCTGCATGGCGGGCGCGTGGCCGAGACCGGCGATCTGCGGCAGTGCCTCCGGACCCCGCAGTCCGAGCCGCTTCGCGCGTGGCTCGACGGACGGCTCCACTTTGACCAAGCCACTTCGTAAATAGTCTGACAGTAAAGGGAGTTTAACGATGATCAGACGCGCATTCCTTGGCCTTGCGGCGACGACGGTTCTGGCGCTGGGACTCAGTGGCCCTGCGGCTGCCCAGGACAGCTACATCGTCGTGCAATCCACGACCTCGACCCAGAATTCGGGCCTCTTCGACCATATCCTGCCGATGTTCCGCGACGAGACCGGCATCGAGGTGCGCGTGGTCGCGGTGGGCACCGGACAGGCGATCAAGAATGCCGCGAATGGCGATGGCGACGTGCTCTTCGTCCACGCCAAGCCGGCCGAGGAGAAGTTCGTCGCCGAAGGTCACGGGGTCAGCCGCGCGGACGTGATGTATAACGACTTCGTCATCGTCGGCCCGCCCGCCGATCCCGCCGGGGTCGCGGGCATGAGCGATGTTGTCGCGTCGCTCACCAAGATCGCCGAGGCCGAAGCCCCCTTTGCTTCGCGCGGCGACGACAGCGGCACCAACAAGGCGGAGTTGCGGCTGTGGAAGGAGGCCGGGATCGACGCCGCGGCCTCATCGGGTTCGTGGTACCGCGAGACCGGCTCGGGCATGGGCGCGACGCTCAACGCGGGCACGGCCATGGGCGCCTATATCATGACGGATCGCGCCACGTGGATCGCCTTCGGCAACAAGGGCGAATACGAGATCGCGGTCGAAGGCGATCCGAAGATGTTCAACCAGTACGGCATCATCCTCGTGAACCCGGAGAAGCACCCGAACGTGAAGGCCGATCTTGGCCAGCAGTTCATCGACTGGGTGCTGTCGGATGCGGGTCAGGCGGCCATCGCCGGCTACGAGGTGGACGGCCAGCAGCTCTTCTTTCCCAACGCCGGGGAGTGACCGAAGGGGCGGCGCGCCTGGCTCAGGGCGTGAGCCAGCGCACCGCGCCCGAAGGCGCGAGATCGTAGCCGCCCATCGCATCCGCCTTCTCGCGCAGTGCGTCGGTGGCGCAGAAGGCCAGAAGGCGCTGCACCGGATCGGTGAAATAGGCGCGCCGGTCGATCAGCAGGTCGAAGCATTCGCGGGTCAGAGGCAGGAATTCCAGGTGGAAGCGGCGCGCCATCGCCTCGATGCCCAGCGCCGCATCGGCTTCGCCCGCGGCCACGGCGGCGGCCGCATCGCTTTCGGTGCGCGCCAGCCCGCCGCAGGGGGCCAGGTCGTCCTGGGTCAGGCCCGCGCCGTCCAGAAGCCGCTCGCAGAGCGCCGCCGCGCCCGCGCCGGGCTGGCGCATCACCATGCGCCGCCCCCGCAGATCGCCGATCCCGCCGATCTCGCCGCGCAACGCCGGGGCCAGGAGCAGCCCGCGCGACCGCTCGGCCCAGCCGATCAGCACGCAGTCGCGCAGCCCGCGCGCCGCCACCGTCTGGACGTTCCAGCCGTCCGGCTCGGGCAGGTGCAGGCCGCAGAGCGCCGCGTCCCCCCCGGCGAAGCGCTCCAGCCCGTCGCGGCTGCCGTCGAAAAGCGTCGCCAGCCCGCAGCCGGACTCGCGCACCGCCCAGTCGAGCAGCGGATCATGCGAGCCCGCCAGCACCGCAGGACGGTCCCGCGCCGGGTCGGGGCCGTCGATCCAGGCCATGATCTCGTCGCGCGGGAAAAGCAGCTTGCCGGTGATGCGGCGATGCGGGATCTCCCCGGCGGCGGCAAGGTCGTAGACCTTCCGTTCCTTCACGCGCAGCATGTCCGCCACCTCGCGGGTGGTCAGATAGCTGGGGGCGTCGTCCTGCATGTCCTGGGCCATAAACCTGCGCCGTGATCGCTGTTCCCCGGAGGATGTGCGCATTCCGGTCCGGACTCAAGGTCGGGTATTCCGGGAAAGACGGGTATTGACGATGGGAGAACGGATATTGCGAGAGCTTAACGGGCGAATGCGAGGCGAACTGCCGAACGGCGACAGCTTCTTCTCTCTGCTCGAGGCCCAAATCCTGATCGAACAATGGCGGGGGCACTACGATACGAGACGACCCCACAGTGCCTTGGGTTACCGCCCACCGGCCCCGAAAGCCATCCGTCCGATGGACCAGAGGCCGATCATGCACTAACAGGCTGCTGAAGAAGTTGGTCTTGAAGAACGCTTTTCCTGTTGTGACGGTTTGAAGGCGGAGCTCGCGGGGCTGCGAACGTGGGACTGGGGTCGCTCTGTTTGTCAGGCCGCCAGGAGTTTTGGCA
>NZ_QEYE01000029.1 GCF_003122205.1 Maritimibacter sp. 55A14 | reverse complement strand
CAGGATCCCGACAATCTGTTCTTCGGTGAAACGTGATTTGCGCATCGTCTGTTCTCCTCGTCATTTTGAACGTTACGAGAACAAACTCTCATTTTGAATGGCCCGGTTTTTTGGGGGCAGGTCAGCTGGTCATTCCGCCGATGCACTGCTGGATACATACCATGAAGAACGCAAGCATGGTGCAATGGAGAACATCAAGAACTCGTCGCGGTCCGCAGATTTCCTGACCCCGCGCAACCCTGCCCACGCCCTGTTCCGTGAGGCTGTGCTGGACTTGGTGGAGCATTACGACTTTGCCCGCCCGATGGTGAATTCCGGTCGACTGTCAGTACCTTGCACCTACGATCGTTCGTCGCTCAATGGGCCTGACTCTCTGCCCGGCGCTCCTGCCAGGTCGCGGCCCGGCAGTCCGTGCAGCGATGCGCCAGTGGGGGATGGTTTCCTCTTGGATCGCCTGCAGGGCACATTTGCCGTGTTGGCAATCAATGCTGCGGCACCCTCTAACATGAGCATTGCGGGCCAGGCGATTGATGTCATCACCCTTTCGACGGATGAGGACGTCAATGGCGCGCTTGCCAACCGCTATCTGGGCGACAACCCGTCGGCTATCTATCTGATCCGCCCAGATCAGCATGTCGTGGCAAGATGGAAGTCCCTGAATCCTGCGGAAATCGAAATCGCGCTGCGACATGCGCTTGGAAAGGCATAAGCGATGTCGGATCTAATTCTCGCACCCAACCTTGACTACACTGATGACTTTTACGCCGATCTTCTCAATGCGCATGACGGCCTGACGGAATCCGACATGCACGAGCTCAATGCACGTCTTGTCCTGATCCTCGCAAATCACATCGGCGATCAGGATGTACTGAGCCAGGCACTGGACGCCGCGCGCAGGGCGGCCGTCGTCAATTTCAGGAAGACGTTGAAAGAGTAAGGAGGTTCGCAGGGTGAAGATGGTCCGTCACAACACGGGCAGCTTTGCCAAGCGACCGTTATGAGAGGCCCGGGATCTCGACACAGAGCAGGAGCGGATCATCCGCGAATTTCTGCTGAAGTGATGTGGCAATAACTACCAAGGGTGAACTGCGCCGCCGCTCGCGGTATTGGCCGAATTTACGCTGCAATTCGCGGAACTGCGCTCTCCACCAACCGTAGAAATCGTGAGCTTCGGGTTCCCGAAACCAATATTTGCCATAAATACAATATCTTGTAACGAAACCGACCTAGCGCGCCAATAGCACTCCGCGCCCGGTGGAAGAACTGTGGAAGCTCAAATAGCCCGTTCAGAGGTGCTGTTATCCAGCTCCAGGACGCCGTGGTCGAGATACGGGGGCAAGCGTCCCTCCTTATCTTCTGACCCGGCAACGGGCCGAGTGGTGTCAGACGCGGCGGGCGGGCCTCAGGCCCGGCGGGTGTCCATGCTGGCCACGCCCAAGACTTCCAGCACCTTGGCCTCGATCTGTGGCGCGTTCATGCCGGCGACCTCGTACATGGCGGCGGGGCTGTTCTGGTCGATGAAGATGTCGGGCAGCACTATCGCACGGAATTTGAGCCCCGCGTCGAACACGCCCTCGTTGGCCAGAAGCTGCGCGACATGGGAGCCGAAACCGCCGACCGCGCCTTCCTCGATGGTGATCAGCGCTTCGTGCCGGGCCGCGAGATCGAGGATCAGGTCCCGGTCGAGCGGTTTGGCGAAGCGCGCATCCGCGACGCTGGGGGCGATGCCGCGGGCCTCGAGCCTTTCGCAGGCCGTCATGACCTCGGCCAGCCGCGTGCCGAAGGATAGGATGGCGACCCGCGCGCCGTCGCGGATCATGCGGCCGCGGCCGATCTCCAGCACCTCGCCGCGCTCCGGCATCTCGACGCCCACGCCCTCGCCGCGCGGATAGCGGAAGGCGATGGGCCCCTCGTCATGCGCTGCGGCGGTGGCGACCATGTGCACGAGCTCCGCCTCATCGGCGGCGGCCATGACGGTGAAGCCGGGCAGGTTGGCCAGGAAGGCGATGTCGTAGGCGCCCGCATGGGTCGGCCCGTCGGCGCCTACCAGCCCCGCGCGGTCGATGGCGAACCGTACCGGCAGGCGCTGGATCGCCACGTCATGCACCACCTGGTCATAGCCGCGTTGCAGGAAGGTGGAATAGAGCGCCGCGAAGGGCCGCATCCCGCCCGCGGCCATGCCCGCCGCAAAGGTCACGGCGTGCTGTTCGGCGATGCCCACGTCGAAGCAGCGGGCCGGGAAACGCTCGGCGAAGAGGTCGAGCCCGGTGCCGTCGGGCATTGCCGCCGTGACCGCGACGATGCGCGGATCGGCTTCGGCCTGCGCGATCAGGCTGCGCGCGAAGACCTTGGTATAGGAAGGCGCGTTCGACGGGCTCTTCTTCTGTTCGCCCGTCACCACGTCGAATTTCGAGACCCCGTGCCCCTTGTCGCTGGCGCGTTCGGCCGGGCCATAGCCCTTGCCCTTTCGGGTGATCGCGTGGATCAGCATCGGCCCCGTGGCCCGTGCGCGGACCGTGCGCAGCACCGCGAGCACCTGGTCCAGATCGTGCCCGTCGATGGGGCCGACATAGGAGAACCCCAGCTCCTCGAAGAGCGTGCCGCCCACGGTCATGTGCTTGAGCATGTCCTTGGCGCGTTTGGCGCCTTCCTGGAACGGCTGCGGCAGAAGGCTGACCGCGCCCTTGGCCGCGGCCTTGAATTCCTGGAACGGCGCCCCGGCATAGAGGCTCGAGAGGTAGCTCGACATCGCGCCGACCGGGGGCGCGATCGACATCTCGTTGTCGTTGAGAATGACGATCAGGCGCTTCTTCAGGTGGCCGGCATTGTTCATCGCCTCATAGGCCATGCCCGCCGACATCGCGCCGTCGCCGATCACCGCGATGCAGTCGCCGATCCCGTGTTCCGGGGTGCCGCCCAGATCGCGCGCCGCGGCAAAGCCCAGCGTAGCCGAGATCGAGGTGGAGGAATGCGCCGCCCCGAACGGGTCGTAGGGGCTTTCCGAGCGCTTGGTGAAACCCGAGAGCCCGCCGCCTTGGCGCAGGGTGCGGATGCGGTCGCGCCGGCCCGTCAGGATCTTGTGGGGGTAACACTGGTGGCTGACATCCCAGATCAGCCGGTCGCGTGGCGTGTCGAAGATCGCGTGCAGCGCCACGGTCAACTCGACCACGCCCAGCCCGGCGCCCAGATGGCCGCCGGTTTCCGACACCGCCGAAATCGTTTCGACGCGCAGTTCGTCGGCAAGCTGGTGCAACTGCGCGTCGCTCAGCCGCTTCATGTCGGCGGGGCTGGCGATCGTGTCCAGCAGCGGCGTGGCGGGTCTGGTCTCGTCGGTCACGGCGGGCCTCTTCCCCGGATTACATCTGGCGGGCAATAACGAAACGCGCGGTCTGCCGCAAGCCGTCCGCCGCCGCTCCATAGGGTGCGAGCGCGGCGCAGGCGGCCTCGGCCAGGTCGGCGGCGCGCGCCTTCGCCCCGTCGAGGCCCAGCAGCGAAACGAAGGTGGCTTTGCCGGCGGCGGCGTCCTTGCCCAGCCGTTTGCCCGCGATCTGCGCATCGCCTTCTACGTCCAAGATGTCGTCCGCGATCTGGAAGGCAAGCCCCAGCGCGTCGGCAAAGGCGCGCAGCGGGGCCGGGTCCGCACCGGCCAGATGCGCCCCGGCCTCCGCCGACCAGCCGATCAGGGCGCCCGTCTTGCCGGCCTGGAGCGCAGTGATCTCGTCGAGCCCAAGCGGTGCGGTGGCAGATTCGGCGGCGATGTCGCGGGCCTGGCCCAGTACCATTCCCTGCGCCCCCGCGGCGCGCGCGAGCCCGCCGATCAGCGCCAGCCGCCGGGCCGGGTCGGGGCAGGTTTCGGGGGCGGCGAGGATCTCGAAGGCCAGCGCCTGCAATGCGTCGCCGGCCAGCACCGCCGTCGCCTCGCCCCATTTGACATGGACGGTCGGCTGGCCCCGCCGCAGGTCGTCATCGTCCATGCAAGGCAGATCGTCATGGACCAGTGAATAGGCGTGGATGCATTCGACCGCCGCACCGGCACGCAGCGCGCCGGGCTCTGCCACGCCGTGCAGGCGCGCGCCTTCCAGAACCAGGAAGGCCCGCAGCCGCTTGCCGCCGCCCAGCGCATAGCGCATCGCTTCGGTCACGGGCTCATGGGGCAGGGGCGCCAGGATGTCGTCGAGCGTGGCCTGCACCGCGCGGGCGGCCTGCGCCAGCCGGTCGGGAAACATCACTTTCCGCTGGCCGGTGCCGTGCCGGTGGGCTTGCCTTCGGAGTCCAGGGTGATCTGGGCGACCTTTTCCTCGGCCTGCTTGAGCTTGGCCTCGCAATGGGCCTTGAGCGAATTGCCCCGCTCGTAGAGCGCGATCGACTGCTCCAGCGCCACCTCGCCGGACTCGAGCTGGCCCACGACCTTTTCCAGCTCCGCCATGGCGTCTTCGAAGCTCATGTTATCCACCGGTTTCTGGTCGCTCATTCGCTCCGCTCCATCAGGACCTTGACATGCGCCGCGGTTGATGCGGCCAGCGCAGGAAGATCATATCCGCCTTCGAGAGTCGAGACCACGCGCCCGCCCGCGTGACGTGCCGCAAGATCGCAGATCGCGCCCGTCACCCAGGCGAAATCCGCCTCGGTCATCATCAGGCTGCCCAGCGGATCGTCGCGATGTGCGTCGAACCCGGCGGAGATCAGCACCAGTTCCGGCGCGAAGGCCTCCAGCCGCGGCAGGATATGACCCTCGAAGGCCGTGCGCAGTTCGCGCCCGCCATCGCCCGCCTTGAGCGGCACGTTGACGATGTTGTCATGCGCCCCGCGCTCGTGCGCGGCGCCGGTGCCGGGGAAGAGTGGCATCTGGTGCGTCGAGGCGTAGAGCGCCCGCGCCTCGTCCCACAGCAGCGCCTGGGTGCCGTTGCCGTGATGCACATCGAAATCGACGACGGCCACACGCACCAGCCCGTGATGGTCGAGCGCGTATTTCGCCGCGATCGCGGCATTGCTGAATAGGCAGAACCCCATCGCCCGCTCGGCCTCGGCGTGATGGCCGGGCGGGCGCATGCCCACGAAGGCGTTGCCGGCCTCGCCCGCCAGCACCATGTCCACGGCGCGGATGTTGCCGCCCGCCCCGCGCGCGGCGGCCTCGAACGTGCCCGGCGACAGATAGGTGTCGGCGTCGATGGCGACGAACCCCTCCTCGGGCACCGCCCCGCGTAGTGCATCGATGTAAGGCTGGGGGTGGCAGCGGCGCAGGTCCTCGTCGCGCGCCAGCGGGGCCTCCTCGCGCAGCAGCCCGTCGAACTCGGGCGCGGCGAGCGCGGTTTCCACCGCCTTGTGGCGGGCGACCTGTTCGGGATGGCCCGGCGGCATCAGATGCGCCTGCCCGGCGGCGTGGTTCAGATAGGCGGTGGTCATGTTGCGGCGCCTTTCCTGTTGCGTACCCCACGCGCGCGGCGCGGCGGCTCAGTCCGGGGCCAGCATATAACCTGCGCCCCGCACGGTCTGCAAATAGCGCGGCTGCTTCGGGTCTTCCTCGATCTTGCGCCTGAGCCGGGTGATCTGCACATCCACCGCGCGTTCCTGCGCCTGCCCGCGGTCGCGGCCCAGATCCTCCACCAGCTTGGCGCGGCTGACGGGCATGTTGGGCGAGGTCGAGAATATCCGCATGAGTTGCGCCTCGGTCGCGGTCAGCCGGACCAGATCGTTGCCGCGCCACATCTCGCCACGGGTCATGTCGTAGCGCACCGGACCCAGTTGCAGCATCTTGGGCAGATCGATGTCCTCGGCTTGCTGCGGCACGCGGCGCAGGATCGCGTTGATCCTGAGCAGCAGTTCCTTGGGCTCGAAGGGTTTGGCCAGGTAGTCGTCGGCCCCGGCTTCCAGCCCGCGGATGCGGTCGCTGGCATCGCCCTTGGCCGTCAGCAGGAGGATCGGCGCCGAATTGGTCTCCCGCAAACTCTGGGTAAGCGACACGCCGTCCTCGCCCGGCATCATCACATCGAGCACCACGAGATCGAAGTCGAGCCCCGCCAGCAGCCGCCGTGCATGGGCCGCGTCGCGCGCGGCACTGACCCAGAAACCATTGCGGACGAGAAATTTCTGCAGGAGGGACCGGATCCGCTCATCGTCGTCCACGATCAGCAGATGCGCCTCGGCCATTTGCGAACTCATTGGCCGCCCCCGTCGCTCATCCCCTTGAAACGGGCGCGAAGACTCGGGTCCATCATGTGTTCCAGAACCTGCCGGAATCCGGCTACGGCCTCGGGTCCGGCGGCTCGGTAGGCCGCGCGCATCCGGCGGCGCTGCGCTTCGGACAGGTCGCGCTCCAGCGCCTCGCCGGCGGGCGTGAGGTAGAGATGGCGCTCGCGCTTGTCGCGGGTGCCGATGCGGCTTTCGACCAGCCCGTCCTCGATCAGCGTGCGCAGGACCCGGTTCAGCGATTGTTTCGTGACCCCGAGGATATGGAGCAGGTTGTTGACCGTCGTGCCGGGGCTGCGGTTGATGAAATGGATGGCGCGGTGATGCGCGCGCCCATAGGCGTAGTTCTCGAGGATGCGGTCGGGGTCCGCCGTGAAGCCGCGATAGGCGAAGAACATTGCTTCGATACCCTTGCGCAACTGTTCGTCGGTCAGGAAGAGCAGGCTTTCCCCGCCACTGGCCTGCTGGGACATGTTTCGGTCGGGCAGTGTCATGGCGCTCTCAATCACGAATGAAAAATCCTTCCGTCATAATATGTCAGCTTTATTGACTTTCCAAGAATCAAGTGTTAGCGCATCGTCGGTTCGGCGAAATAAAATGTCCGAAACGGACCTAAGTGACGCAACTAAATGAATATACCCGCTTACCCGCGGCATCAAGGATGAAGGGCACAACATGGCCGGAGCGTATGACGACCGCGATGGTATGATCTGGATGGATGGCAAGCTCATTCCATGGCGGGATGCGAATGTCCATATCCTTACACATGCGATGCACTATGCCTCCAGCGTGTTCGAGGGGGAGCGCGCCTATGGCGGCACGATCTTCAAGAGCCGGGAACATTCCGTGCGTCTGCGCCGTTCGGCCAACATGATCGATTTCGACATTCCCTACTCGGTGGACGAGATCGAGACCGCCAAGGCCGATGTCATGGCCGCCAACGGGCTGTCTGACGCCTATGTGCGGGCGGTGGCATGGCGCGGCGCGGGCGAGGATATGGGCGTCGCCTCGGCCCGCAACCCGGTGCGCATGGCCGTCGCCTGCTGGGAATGGGGCGCCTATTACGGCGACGCCAAGATGAAGGGCGCCAGGCTCGACATCTCGAAATGGAAACGTCCCAGCCCGGAAACCATCCCGAGCCACGCCAAGGCCGCCGGTCTCTACATGATCTGCACCATGTCCAAGCACGCCGCCGAGGCCAGGGGCTGTTCCGACGCGATGATGTTCGACTATCGCGGCTACGTGGCCGAGGCCACCGGCGCCAACATCTTCTTTGTCAAGGATGGCGAGGTGCATACGCCCACGCCTGACTGCTTCCTGAACGGCATCACGCGCCAGACGGTGATCGGCATGCTCAAGGACCTTCAGATCAAGGTGCATGAGCGCCATATCATGCCCGAGGAACTGGAAGGTTTCGAGCAGTGCTGGCTGACCGGCACCGCGGCCGAGGTCACGCCGGTGGGTCGGATCGGCGACTACAATTTCGAGGTCGGCGCGATGGCGCGCGACATCGCCACCCGCTACGAGCAGCTTGTGCGCGCCTGACCGGGGGCGTCACTCCGGACCGGTGCAATGTCGCCCGCAGCCGCATCTTAACGCGCCTTAAACCCTGTTCGCGAAGACTGCGCAGCGGTTCCCGATGGAGGGTCCCGCATGCGTCCGGGCCTCGTTGTCATTCTGCTGATCCTTGCCGTCGCTGCACCGGGTGTCGCGGCCTACAGCTACTACCTGATCACCGACGACCCTTATGGCCAGCCGCTCGGGATCACGCAGGAACGTCTTGCCGGCAAGGCCAAGGTGGAGGAACGCATCGAGGTCGTGGCTCGCGTCACCTGGCCCGGCCCGGACGCCGACGCCGCGGCGCAGGCGCGTCTGGGCCACGAACTCCAAGCCGCGTTCAGGTCCTTCGGCATCGTCGCGCATGTGGAATTCGGGTCAGCGGCCGCGGGGGCGCAGGGAAGCGTCGTCTACGAAGTCGGCGCCAGTCGCCTGGGCCCCTTCATGTTGGGGAATGCCGCGGCGGGCGTGCGCCCCGCAGTCGAGGCCTACCGGTTGTCGCAGGGGCGCTGATCAGGAAAAATGCGGCCGGAAAGCCGCGATCACATGGGCGTAGGTGTCGCGCTTGAAGGGCACGATCCGCTCCAGCACCTCGTCGGGCTCCAGCCAGCACCAGCGGGAAAACTCCGGATGCTCGGTGCGGATGTCGATCAGGCTGTCGTCACCGGTGAAGCGCAGCAGGAACCAGATCTGCTCCTGCCCCTTGTACTTGCCGCCCCAGAGGCGGGGCACCAGGTGATGCGGCAGGTCGTAGGGGATCCATTCCTCGGTCCGGGCGACGATTTCCACGGCCGAGGGCGGAATGCCGGTCTCCTCCCCCAATTCGCGCAGGGCGGCGTCCTGCGGGTCCTCGCCTTTCTCGATTCCGCCCTGCGGCATCTGCCAGGCGTCATAGGTGGAATCGAGCCGCTGCCCGGCGAAGACACGCCCCTCGGCGTTCATCACCATCACACCCACGCAGGGGCGGTAGGGAAGGCGTTCGATCTCGTCGGCGTTCATGTCGGACTCGCTCGAGTGACCCGGCGCGCGCGGCTTGCGGCCTGCGCGCGCCGTGCCAGTGTCACTTGATAGCTTCTATGGCCGAGATGCCGCGCAGCAGGTCCAGCGCATAGGCGAGTTGATAGTCCTCGTTGCGCAGCTTCGCGGCCGCTTCGGCCTCGAGCTCTTCCTCCTCGAGCTGCTTCTTCTCGTCTTCCGAGAGCGAGCCGTTCTCGAGCCGCCCGCGCAGATCGGCTTCGAACCGGCCGCGGCGCGGCACGGCTTCGTCCTCGGTCGGCTCGCGCGCGGGCTGCTGCTCGACCACGATGTCGGGCGACACGCCCAGCGCCTGGATCGAACGGCCCGAAGGCGTGTAGTAGCGCGCGGTGGTCAGGCGCATCGCCCCGTCGCCGCGCAGGGGCATGATCGTCTGCACCGAGCCCTTGCCGAAGCTCTTGGTGCCGACCACCACCGCGCGGCGGTGATCCTGCAACGCGCCCGCCACGATCTCGGAGGCCGAAGCGGAGCCGCCATTGATCAGCACGACCATCGGCTTGCCGTCCGACAGATCGCCGGCCTCGGCATTGTAGCGGTCGCTGTCGGCGGGGTCCCGGCCGCGGGTCGAGACGATTTCGCCGGCGTCCAGGAACGCGTCGGAGACCTTGATCGCCTGGGTCAGAAGCCCGCCGGGATTGTTGCGAAGATCGAGCACGATGCCGTTGATCTTGTCCATGCCGCCGGCTTCCTCGGCCAGTTCCTTGATGCCCTTTTCCAGGTTCGGATAGGTCTGGTCGTTGAAGGTCGTCACCCGCACGACGGCGGTGTGGCCTTCGAGCCGCGTGCGCACCGCCGTCAGTTCGATCGTGTCGCGCACGATCACCACTTCAAAGGGCTCGTCCACGTCTTCGCGCACCACGGTGATGGTGATCTCCGAGCCGACCGGCCCGCGCATGAGATCGACCGCTTCATTCAGGGTCAGACCCAGGATCGACTCGCCGTCCACATGGGTGATGAAATCGCCGGCCTCGATCCCGGCCTTGTCGGCGGGCGTGTCGTCGATGGGCGAGACGACCTTCACGAAACCGTCCTCCTGCGTCACCTCGATGCCCAGACCGCCGAACTCGCCGCGGGTCTGCACCTGCATGTCGTCGAAATCCTCGGGCGGCAGGTAGCTGGAATGCGGGTCGAGCGAAGTAAGCATGCCGTTGATCGCGGCCTCGATAAGCTCGGCCTCGTCCACTTCCTCGACATACTGGGCGCGGATGCGCTCGAAAATATTGCCGAACAGGTCAAGCTGTTCGTAGACACTGGCCTTCTTGTCAGCCTCCTGGGCGAGCAGTGGTCCGGCGATTTGCGAGGTCAGCACGATACCTGCGAACGTGCCCCCCAAAGCGGCCATGACGAATTTCTTCATCCCGTATCCTATTCCCGTTTCAGCGCGAACCATTCCGCCGGGTCCACGGGCACCTGATCGTGCCTGATCTCAATATAAAGCGTTTCCTGCCCAGTGGTACCACCGCTGGCACCGGCTGCCAGCAGAAATTCCTCCGCCGCGGCCTCCTCTCCCCCCAGAAAGCCCAGCGGCGCGCCGGCGGGCAGGATGTCTCCGACCTCACCATAGACGGTTTCGAGCCCGGCAATCACCAGCAGATAGCCGGAAGCCGGTTCAAGAATCATGACATTCCCGTAGTCGAGCAACGGGCCACGGTAGCGGATCGTGCCGGGGCAGGGTGCCGTGACGAGCGCGCGGGGCGGTGCGTTCAGTATCATGCCCGGCCGCGCGATCCCGGCGGCGTCGGCTTCTCCGAAGCCACGGACGGGTGTGCCAGGCGCGGGCAGGGGCAGGCTGCCCTTCGCCGCCTCGAAGCGCGGGGCGGGTGGCAATCCTGCGCCGCCGGCGGCGGTTTCCGGCTCCGGCAGGCTGGCGGCGAAACTTTCCAGCGTCTGGGCGCTTTCGGCCAGGGTGCGCATGCGCTCGGGGTCGGCGATGAAATGGCGGGGCAGGTCGGTCCGGTCGGCCACCGCCTTCGACAGGACGGCCCGCGCCGCCTGGACCCCGGCCAGACCTGCGCGCAGGTCCTCCGCCGCGGTTTCCTGAAGCGCCTGGAGGATATGCACCTCTTCCAGCCGGGCGCGCAGGCTTTCGGCCTCGGCCTGGAGCGACGGCGTGACCTCTGAGACCATCATCGCCGAGCGCGCAGTGCCCAGCGCGCCGCTGGGATGCAGCATAAGCAAGGGCGCGGGCGCGCGCTGAACCGACTGAAGCACGCCCAGCAGACGCGCCACCTGGGCGCGGCGCGCGTCGAATCGGGCGTGGATCTCGCCTTCCCGCATCGCCGCCTGCCGGATGCCCTCGCGCAGGGCCGAAAGCCCGTCCTCGTAAGCGCGGATTGTTTCGGTCAGCGCGGCGACCCTGTCGCGTGCGGTGTCGGCCGCTTCCAGCCGCCTTGCCGCCGCCTCGAGCGCGGCAGCCGCGCGCCGGGCGGTCTCCTCCGGCGCCGTTCCGGCCGCGGCGGGCAGGGCCGGCGCGGCGATCAGCAGCGCGGCCAGGAAAGCGCGCAGCGCAGTCATGGCACGATCAGGCTTTCCCCGGTCATCTCCGGCGGTTTCGGCAGGCCCATCAACTCCAGGACCGTGGGCGCCAGATCGGCCAGCCGTCCGGGCCGCAGCCGCGCGCCCGGCGGTCCGCCCACCATGATGACCGGCACGGGGTTGAGCGTATGGGCCGTGTGCGGTCCGCCCGTGACCGGATCGACCATGGTCTCACAATTTCCGTGATCGGCGGTGACGACCATCGCGCCCCCGGCCTCCTTCAGCGCCGCGAGCACCCGGCCCAGCCCGCGGTCCACCGCCTCGCAGGCTTTCATCGCCGCGCCCAGATCGCCGGTATGGCCGACCATGTCGGGATTGGCGTAGTTCACCACGATCAGGTCATAGCCCGCGCCGATCGCCTCCACCAGGCTGCCGGTCACTTCGGGCGCGGCCATTTCCGGCTTCAGGTCGTAGGTCGCGACCTTGGGCGAGGGGGGCATGAAGCGGTCTTCGCCCGGCTCCGGCTCCTCCTTGCCGCCATTGAGGAAGAAGGTCACATGCGGGTATTTCTCGGTCTCCGCCAGGCGGAACTGCCGCAGCCCGCGCGCCGCGACCCAGGCGCCCAGCGTGTTGACGATATCGCGCTTGGGAAAGACCGGATCGACATAGGCGTTATGGTCGTGGGAATACTCCACCATACCGGTCAGTGCAGCCAATTGCGCCCGCTTGCCGGTGTCGAAGGCGTCGAAGCCGGGCTCGCCGATGGCGCGCATGATTTCGCGTGCGCGGTCGGCGCGGAAACTCAGGAAAAAGACCCCGTCGCCGTCGCGCAGCCCGCCATAGCCACCGATGGCCGTGGGCAGGATGAACTCGTCGCGCTCGCCCCGTGCATAGCCGTCGGCCACGGCCTGTGCCGCGGTCTCCGCCGTCTCGCCGCGGCCCTGCGCGATCGCCCGGTAGGCGCGCTCGATCCGTTCCCACCGATTGTCGCGATCCATCGGGTAGTAGCGGCCGATCACGGTGGCGATGCGCGCGCCCTCGGGCAGGGCGGCCTCGAACTTCGGGATAAACCGGTTGGCGGATCTTGGCGCCACGTCGCGCCCGTCGGTGAAGGCATGGACCAGCACCGGCACACCGGCGCCCGTCAGAACTCGGGCCGCGGCCAGCACGTGGTTCATGTGACCATGCACCCCGCCATTGGAGATCACGCCCATCAGATGCGCCGTGCCGCCCGAGGCGCGCAGCGCCGCGATCAGCCGCCCGATCGCCTCTGTCTGCGCGAAACTGCCATCCTCGATCGCCAGGTCGATCTGGCCCAGATCCATCGCCACCACGCGGCCTGCCCCGATATTGGTGTGGCCGACCTCGGAATTGCCCATCTGCCCGGTGGGCAGGCCGACATCTGGGCCATGCGTGATCAGCGTCGAATGCGGGCAATCCACCATCAGCCGGTCGAAATTCGGCGTGTTGGCCAGCGCCGGCGCGTTCGCCGCGCGCGGCCCGCCCAGCCCCCAGCCATCCAGGATGCACAAGACTACGGGGCGAATGGCGGTCATATGGTCATCCTCGGGAACTCCTCGCAGCCTTCTAGGACGCCACCTGCGCGCGTGCAACCTTCGCTCGGGCGGGGCGGCACCGGGTCACGCCCGGTGATAGGGGCTGCCCGCCAGGATCGACGCCGCGCGGTAGAGCTGTTCGGTGAGCATCACCCGCGCCAGCATGTGCGGCCAGACCATCCGCCCCAGCGATAGCGCCACGTCCGCGCGGGCGCGCAGCGCGGGGTCGAGCCCGTCTGCCCCGCCGATCACGAATGCCGCGTCGCCGCGTCCCCCGTCGCGCCAGCGCGCCAGCAATGCGGCAAACTCGGGCGAGGACATGAGCTTGCCACGCTCGTCGAGCACGCAGACCGCCGCGCCGGCCGGCACAGCGCGTTCCAGCCGCGCCGCCTCCGCCGCCATGCCGCCGCCCTTGCGGTCCTCGACCTCGTGGAACGCGAGCGGCCCCAGCCCGAGCGCGCGCCCGCTGCGCTCCAGCCGTGTGGCGTAGTCGTCGATGAGGGTTTTCTCCGCCCCGGCGCGCAGCCGGCCGACGGCGCAGACATGCAGGCGCATTCAGCCCTTGTCTTGCCCGGCGGGCGTGGCCATCCACATCTTCTCGATCTGGTAGAACTCGCGCACTTCGGGGCGGAAGATATGCACCACCGCGTCGCCGCAGTCGATCAACACCCAGTCGCCCTGATCCTTGCCCTCGGTGCGCGTCTGCACACCCTTGTCCTTCAGACGGTCCGACAGTTTCTCGGCCATCGCCGTGACCTGGCGTGTCGAGCGACCCGAGGCGACGACCATGTAATCGGCCATCGCGGTGCGCCCGCGCAGGTCGATCGAGACCACGTCCTCGGCCTTGTCGTCGTCGAGTGAAGTCAGGATGGTGTCCAGCAATGCCTTGCTTGCCATCTCGTCTCGGGGCTTCGCCATCCGCGCCCCTGTTGCGGCCCCGCTTCCGGCCGCCGGTCCGTGTTGAGACAGAACGCTGTCCTCCTGTGGCATCCGCGCCGGCATTCAGCCCGCCCCGGCGCCGGGCGTATTTCCAATGTAGCAAAGCCGTCCTTCGATAACAATGCGTTGTGGCGGGACGTCGCGGCGGGCGGCTCATTGCATTCCCCGCCCGGAGGCGTAGAAGCGTTGGACATGGCCACCGCATCCCCGCTCGCGCAGAACGTCCCGCTCGGTATCGTGCTCAAGCTCTGCGCGGTCACGCTCTTCATGATCATGTCGAGCCTGGTCAAGGCCGCCTCCGACACCGTGCCGCCGGGCGAGGCGGTCTTCTTCCGCGCCTTCTTCGCGCTGCCGGTGATCCTGGCCTGGCTGGCGTTGCGCGGCGAGCTGCGCGCCGGGCTGAAGACCCGCAATCCCTGGGGCCATCTGTGGCGCGGGCTGCTGGGCAGCACCGCGATGGGGCTGATGTTCACCGGGCTGGCGCTGCTGCCGCTGCACGAGGTCACGGCGCTGCGCTTCACGACGCCGCTCCTGGTCGTGGTCTTCGCGGCGATGATCCTGGGCGAACGGGTGCGCGCCTTCCGCCTTTCCGCCGTGGCATTGGGCTTCGTGGGCGTGCTGGTGGTGCTCTCGCCGAAACTGGGGCTCCTGCGCGGCGCCGCACCCGTCGGCTCGGGCGAGGTGCTGGGCGTCGCCGTCACCCTGGGCGCCGCGGCGGCGGCGGCGCTCGCCCATGTGGTGCTGCGCCGGCTGACCCGGACCGAAGGCACCGCCGCCATCGTCTTCTGGTTCTCGGTCACCGCCTCGGTGCTGGCGCTGGCGACCGCCCCTTTCGGCTGGGCCTGGCCCGGCCCACGGGTCTTCATGCTCCTGCTTTTCGCCGGGCTCACCGGGGGGCTGGGGCAGATCTTCCTTACCTCGGCCTACCGCCAGGCCGATGCCGGGGTGATCGCGCCATTCGACTATGCCTCGATGCTGCTGGCGCTCGCCATCGGCTACACGGTCTTCGGCGAGACCCCGACGCTCGTCATGCTCGCCGGCGCGGCGCTGGTGATCCTGGCGGGCATCCTCATCATCTGGCGCGAACGCCGGCTCGGGCTCAAGTCCGGCGGCCCGGCGCGTGCCGCGACCCCGCCGGGCTGACCGGGCTTTCTTCTTGCTTCAAATATCCCCGCCGGAGGCGGAAAACTTCGCCCGCGCGGCTCAGCCGCGCGGGCGCGCGCCGCCCGGATCGTAAAGCGGCCGCAGCGACGCCTCCGCTCTCACCCGCGTGCCGGCCACGTCGATCTCGTAGGCCGAGGCCAGCACATCGTCGGCGCTCTCGCCCGCGCAGGGCACGTAACCCAGGCCGATTGCCCCGCCCAGGTGATGGCCGTAACTGCCGGAACTCAGATAGCCCACGATCGCGCCGTCGCGGATCACCGGCTCGTTGTGGTAGAGCAGCGGCTCCGGGTCGGTCAGGCGGAACTGCACCAGGCGGCGCACCAGACCCTCGTCCTTTTTACGCAGCACCGCGTCGCGGCCGATGAAGCCGGATTTGGCGGTCTTGACCGCGAAACCCAGCCCCGCCTCCAGCACATGGTCCTCGCAAGTGATGTCGTGACCGAAATGCCGGAAACCCTTCTCGATACGGCAACTGTCCATCGCGTGCAGCCCGCAGAGTTTCAGCCCATGCGCCTGCCCGGCCTCCAGCAGCACCTCGAAGACATGGTCCGCCATGTCGGCGCCCACATAGATCTCCCAGCCGAGCTCACCCACATAAGAGACCCTGTGCGCCCGCGCCAGGCCCATGCCGATCTCGATCTCCTGCGCGGTGCCGAAGGGATTGGCATCGTTGGAGAAATCATCGGGCGATATCGCCCGCATCACGTCACGCGCGCGCGGCCCCATCACCGCCAGCACACCTTCGGCCGCCGTCACGTCGGTGATGACGGCGCCGAAATCCCCCAGGTGGCGGCGCAGCCAGGTCTCGTCGGCCAGCCGGGTGGCCGCGGGCGTCACCACCAGATAGGCGGTCTCGGAGAGCCGCGTCACGGTCACGTCGGCCTCGATTCCGCCACGCGGGTTCAGGAACTGGGTATAGACGATCCGGCCCGCGGGCACGGCCATGTCGTTGCCGCAGACATGGTTCAGGAAGGCTTCGGCATCCCGCCCTTCGACGCGCAGCTTGCCGAAGGAGGACATGTCGTACACGCCCACGTCCCCGCGGATCGCGCGATGCTCGGCGGCAGCGTTCCCGAACCAGTTCCGCCGGCCCCAGCCATATTCGTAGTGCGGCGCCTGGCCGGGTTCCGCGAACCAGTTGGCGCGCTCCCATCCCGCCGTCTCGCCCATCACCGCGCCGCGGTCGAGAAGCTGCGCGTGGAAGGGCGTGCGCCGGACGCCGCGCGCGGTGGCCTTCTGGAGGAAGGGGAAATGGTCGGCATAGAGCAGGCCCAGCGTCTCCTTCGAGCGTTCGAAGAGATAGCGCCGGTTGCCCTGGAAGGGCTGCATCCGCGCGATGTCCACATCGCCCAGATCGAAAGGCTTCGCGCCATCCTCCATCCATTGCGCCAGCGCCATGCCCGCCCCGCCGGCGGATTGGATGCCGATGGAGTTGAACCCCGCCGCGACCCAGACATTGTCCATCTCGGGCGCGCGGCCCAGGTGATAGGCATCGTCCGGCGTGAAGCTCTCCGGCCCGTTGAAGAAGGTCTGGATACCGGCCTCGCCCAGCATCGGCATGCGGTTCACGGCGGCCTCCAGGATCGGCTCGAAATGGTCGAAATCCTCCGGAAGCTGGTCGAACTCGAAACCCTCGGGGATGCCGTCCATGCCCCAGGGCTTGGCATCGGGCTCGAAGGCGCCCAGCATGATCTTGCCCGCATCCTCCTTGTAATAGGCGCATTCGTCGGGCACCCGCAGCACCGGCAGCCGGCCCAGCCCCGCGATGGGCTCGGAGACGATGTAGAAATGCTCGCAGGCATGGAGCGGCACGTTGACGCCCGCCATCCGCCCGACCTCGCGGCCCCACATACCGGCACAGTTCACCACATGTTCGGCCGCGATCCGGCCCCGGCTGCCATCCTCGGCGGTCCAGTCGACGCCGGTCACGCGCCGGCCCTGCCGGGTCATCCCGGTGACCTTGACGCGCTCGCGGATCAGGGCGCCGCGCTGGCGCGCGCCCTTGGCCAGCGCCAGGGCGATATTGCCCGGATCGCCCTGGCCGTCTTTCGGCAGGTAGACGCCGGCCACCACGTCACCGGTGTTGAGATGCGGATAGCGGGCCTTGACCTCGTCCGGGGTGATCTCCTCGACCTCGACGCCGAAGGCGCGCGCCATGGCGGCCTGGCGGAAAATCTCCTCGCGCCGATCTGCGGTCAGCGCCGCGGTGATCGAGCCCACGCGGCGAAAACCCGTCGCAACGCCGGTCTCCTCCTCCAGCGCGCCGTAAAGCTCCTGCGAGTATTTGGCGAGCCTCGTCATGTTGGCGGTGGCACGAAGCTGCGCGATCAGCCCCGCGGCGTGCCACGTGGTGCCCGAGGTGAGCTGCTTGCGCTCCAGGAGGACGACATCCCGCCAGCCCAGCTTCGTCAGGTGGTAGGCGACGGAACAGCCGACCACGCCGCCGCCGATGATGACGGCGCGGGCCTTGTCGGGAAGGCTCATGGGTAGATCTCCGCATATTTGCGCTTGAAGAGCGCGATCATCTCGTCCTCGGTGGCGCCGTCGTCATAGAGCGGCGTGGTCAGCAGCGAGACGCTCTCCACCGGCAGTTTGACGATGATGTTGATGCGTTGGGCCAGATCGCCCCAGACGGTTTCCCAGCGCGGCAGCAGGGTGGCGAACTCCTCGGTCCCGCGCCGCACGAAAACCGCGCCGGTCCGCAGCCGCACGCCCTTGCGCGTGAAAGGGTCGACGAAATTGACCTCCAGCTCGGGGCGGTGGGTCAGGTTCGTTACCGTCTGGGGCGACCGGATTTCCCCGAAGGCCACGGTTTCGTCGTCGAGCACCAGGAAGGTGCCCTTGGGCGAGACGCTGGGACTGCCGCCGGGCGTGACGGTGGCGACGAAGCCCAGGGGAAAGCGCGCGATCAGCTCTTGCGCGGATGCAGACAGTTTCATGCGGCGATCCTCCGTGCGATTTCGCGGATATGGGCGGGGCCGACCTCGCAGCAGCCGCCGACGATCGTGGCGCCCCGCTCGATCCAGTCCATGACATGCCCGGCATAGGCGTCGGGTCCCATGTCGCGGCGCTTGTGCAGCGCGTCCGTCGTCGGCGCGTCGCGCAGGAATTCCTTGGTGATCTGCGTGAAACCGTTGGCATAGGCGCCGAACGGCAGGCCGCCGCGCGCCAGCGCGTCGAGCGCGGCGGGCATCGCCTCGGGCGCGGAGCAGTTGGCCAGCAACGCCGCCGCGCCGTCGCGCGCCACCGGAACGGCGTCGGCGACCGCCTCGCCAGAGCGCAGGCGCGATCCGTCCTCGTCATCGACCGTCACCGAGAGCCAGACCGGCAGGCCCGTCCGCGCCGCGCCCTCCAGCACCGCGCGGGCATGATCGAGAGAGGCCACCGTCTCGCAGAGCAGGAAATCGACCCGCGGCGCCAGCAGCCCGGCCAGTTCGGCGTAGCGTTCCACGGCCTTTGCATGCGGCGGGTGGGTCTCGGGACGGTAGGAGGCGACGAGCGGCCCGATGCTGCCCGCGATCCGCGTGCCCGCCGGTGCGGCGTCGCGCGCTGCTTCGGCCTCGTCCAGCGCGGCGGCGATCAGCGCCTCGAACCGGTCCTCGATGCCCGCCCGCACCAGCCGGTCGCGATGCAGCGCGTAGGTGTTCGTGGTCGCCACCTGCGCCCCGGCTTCGAAATAGGCGCGGTGGATATCGGCCACCAGGCCGGGACGGTCGATCACGACCTGCGTCGCCCAGAGCGGTGTCGGCGCGTCGCCGCTGCGCGCCAGCAGTTCCTGCCCCATGCCGCCGTCGAGAAGGGTTATGCCGCTCATGTTTCTTCTCCCTGCGGGAGGAGAACCAGCTTTCCCGCATGTTTCTTGGACTGGAAATCTTCCTGCGCCCTGTGAATGCCGCGCAGTGGATAGGTTTTGGAAATCAACGGCCTGACCGTCCCGGCGTTGATCATATCCACCAACGCAGCGAAGACCTCCGGCGGCTGGTACGTGCAGCCGTGAATGGTGATGTCGCGCAGGTAGATGCGCCTGAGGTCGGCGGTTACGATCGGCCCGGCGATGGCGCCCGCGACGGCGTAGTGCCCCCCCGGTCGCAGCGCGTCGATCAGCGCGGGCCAGCCTGGGCCGCCGACCAGGTCGATTGCCGCGTGGTAGCGGTTTTCGGGCAGGGCGGCGCCCCGCGCGATCACCTCGGCCGCGCCCGCCGCGCGCACCGCATCCGCCTTGGCGGGCGACGCGATGCCGGTGACGCGCGCGCCGGTCTTCGCGCCCAGTTGCACGGCCGCCAGTCCGACCCCGCCCGACGCGCCGGTGATCAGCACCTCCTGTCCCGCGGTGACGCCGGCCCGATGCAGAAGTCCCGCCGCGGTCCCGAAGGCGCAGGGCATGGCCGCGATTTCCACGTCGCTGAGCGGCGCATCGGTCACGTCGAAGAGGTCGCGCGCCTCCAACAGGCAATATTCGGCGAAGGCCCCGTCATATTCCGAGCCGAGCGCCACGAAGCCCACCGGGTTTTCCCGGCTGGGGCGCGGCTGGTTGGTCGGGCATGTCACGCGGGCACCCTCGCGCAGCGCGGTCACGCCTGCGCCCAGCGCCACCACCCGGCCGCAGAGATCACCGCCCTGGATGCGTGGGAAATCGAGCGCCCCGCCCCAGCCGCCGGCGGCGACCTCGTGCCCGGTTTCCTCCGTGGCGCCCGTCACCTCGGTCGCGTACCAGCCCACACGCGTGTTGATGTCGGTATTGTTCACGCCCGCGGCCAGCACCCTGACCAGCACCTGGTCGGTGCCCGGCCGCGGCACCGGGATGTCGTCGCGCCATTCCAGCGCCTCCGGCCCGCCGTGGCGGGTCAGGTAGACGCCGGACATGGTGGCTGGCAGTGTCATGCCCTGAGCCTCTCGTTCTCCGGATCCCAGATCGCGGCGCCGGGCTGCACCACGGCGCGGTGGCGGGTGCCGTAGATCTCCACCGCCACCTCGGTGCCGGGCTGCGCCAGATCGGCGCGCAGCATGCCCATCGCGACCGAGGCGCCGACGCGGTAGCCCCAGGCGCCCGAGGTCGTCTCGCCCACAACCGCGCCGTCATGCCAGATCGTCGACATATAGGGCGCGTCGGCCGCGCCTGCCTCCACGATGAGCGAGACGAAACGCTTTGCCACCCCCCGCTGCCTTTCCGCCAGAAGCGCCGCCTTGCCCGGAAAATCCTGCGGCTTGTCAAATTTCACGAAACGCTCCAGCCCGGCTTCCAGCATCGTGTAGTCGGTGGAAAGGTCTCCCTTCCACGCGCGATAACCCTTCTCGATGCGCAAGCTGTTCAGCGCCCACATGCCGAAGGGCTTCGCACCGGCCTCAATCACCGCGTCATAGATCGCCGGCATGTCGGCGTTCTGGGCGTGGATTTCCCATCCCAGCTCACCGGCAAAGGAGACACGCAACAGAACGACCCAACCGCCTGCAATCTCGCTTTCCTGAAAGCTAAGCCAAGGCAGCGTCAGGTCGGCGTCGCTGATCGAGCCGAGCACGTCGCGCGCCGCCGGTCCGGTGACGATCAGCGTCGACATGGCATCGGTCGCGTCCTCCAGCGAAAAGTCGCGGTCTGCGGGCAAGTGGCGCTCCAGCCATTCCCGGTCGTGCCATTGCGCGGAAGCAGCGGTGACAAGCACGAAGCGATCCTTTGCCACGCGCGTGACGGACATCTCGGTGACGATCCGGCCCCGTGGGTCTGCGAAATAAACCAGTCCGACACGCCCGATCCCTGGCAGCGATCCGGTCACCAGCCCCCGCAGCCACTCGTCGGCGCCCTCGCCCTGCACCCGGAAGCGCGAGAAGCCGGGCAGGTCCAGCACGCCGCAATGATCGCGCACCGCCTCGCATTCTTCCCTGATCCGTTGCTCCCAGGGGCCGGCACGGTCCCAGGTCTGCGTCGCTTCCTCGCCGGTGTCGTCGTCGGGGCGCGCGAACCAGTTCGCCCGTTCCCAACCGTTATAGGCGCCCATCACGCCGCCAAGGCTTTTCACCTTGTCATGCACCGGCGAAAGCTTGCGGTCCGCGCCAGCGGGCCAGCGGTGCCAGGGGAAATGCATCGCGTATTCGTGGCCGTAGATCTCCTTCCCCTTGGCCACGCAATAGTCGTGGTCGGTATAATCGGTGAAGCGCCGCGGATCGCAGGCCCACATGTCCCATTCGGTCGCGCCTTCCGTCACCCATTCGGCCAACACCTTGCCGGCGCCGCCGCCCTGCGCGATGCCGAAGGTGAAGACGCAGGCCTCGAAGGCGTTGGGCACGCCGGGCATGGGGCCGATCAGCGGATTGCCGTCGGGGGCATAGGGGATCGGCCCGTTGATGACCTTGTTGACCCCTGCCGCGCCCAGCAGCGGCACCCGTGCCATCGCGTCCTCGATGTACCATTCCAGGCGTTCCAGATCGTCGGGGTAAAGCTGGAAGCTGAAATCCTCGGGCATCGGGTCGGACGGGTCGGCCCAATGCGCGCGGCAGTTGCGCTCGTAAGGGCCGAGGTTCAGCCCGTGCTTTTCCTGCCGCAGGTAGTAGGAGCTGTCCACGTCGCGCAGAAGAGGCAGTTTGTGGCCGACCTCGCGCGACCAGGCTTCCAGTTCCGGGATTTCCTCGGTCAGCATGTACTGGTGGCTCATCACTATCATCGGCACGGTGCGCCCGCCATGGGGCTTGAACCACTCGCCCACGCGCTGCGCGTAGTAGCCGGCCGCGTTCACGACGATCTCGCAGCGGATATCGCCCTTGGGCGTATGCACGATCCACTCGCCCTTCTCGCGGCTGACACCGGTGGCAGGGCAGAAGCGTTCGATCCGCGCCCCCCGGTCCCGCGCCCCCTTGGCCAGCGCCTGCGTAAGCTGCGCCGAGTCGATATCGCCATCCGCCGGATCGTAGAGCGCGCCGGCCAGGTCATGCGTCTCGATGAACGGGTAGCGGTCCCGGATGTCGTCCGCGCCGAGAACCTCCAGCGCCATACCCTGGTAGAGCCCCATGCCGCGGGCGCGCTGAAACTCCTGCATCCGTTCCTTCGAATGCGCCAGGCGGAGCGAGCCGGTCTGGTGGTAGTTCATCGGGTAGTCGACTTCGGCCCCGAGCCGCGCGTAAAGCTCGGTCGAATAGCGCTGCATGTTCATGATGGACCAGCTTGTCGAGAAGGTCGGCACATTGCCCGCCGCGTGCCAGGTGCTGCCCGCGGTCAGTTCGTTCTTCTCCAGCAGGACGCAATCGGTCCAACCCGCCTGCGCCAGGTGATAGAGGCAGGACGCGCCGACCGCGCCCCCGCCGATGATGACCACCCGTGCGGCCGTCGGAAAACTGTTCATTCCCGGTCCCTCATTCCCGCGGCACGCCGTCGTTGCCGATCTCGTAATAGTCGCCCTTGTCGGCGGTGAAGATATGCTTCTCCAGCCGCAGCCCGGTGGGCGCGTCGAGCGCCCCCAGCGCGAAGCTCATCGTGTCCTCGTCATGCGCTTTCCAGAACAGGAAGGAACCGCAGGTCGGACAGAAGCCGCGCTTGGCCTGCGGCGTGGCCGCGTACCAGCGCAGCGTGCCGTTGATCGCGATGGCCTCTTCCGGCGCCTGCGCCGAGGCCCAGAAATGGCCCGACTGCTTGCGGCACTGCCCGCAATGGCAGGCCGAGGCGCCTTCCACCGCGGCATCGACGGTGAACGCGACCCCGCCGCAGAGACATTGGCCCGTCAGCATTGGCCTTCCTCCTTCTTCTGTTGCGGAATCCCGTCCGCGATGTCGTAGTAATCGCCCTTGTCGGCAGTCCAGATATGACCGGCGAGCGTCAGGCCCGTCGGCGCATCGAGCGCGCCCATCGCCACGTCGACCCGCGTCGCGCCGTCGCCACGCCAGAACAGGAACGACCCGCAGACGCGGCAGAAGCCGCGTTCGGCACTTTCCGAGGACCGGTACCAGTTCAACGCCTCCGCGCCGTCCACCGTCAGCGCCTCGCGTGGGCAGTCGGTGGCGGCCCAGACATGGCCCGACTGCTTGCGGCACTGGCTGCAATGGCAGGCCAGCGGCGGTGGCGCCGGGCCCTCGATCGCGAAGCGGACCGCACCGCAGAGACAGCCGCCGGTCAGCATGGCTTGCCTTCGCCAGTCTCTTGCGGCAGCCCGTCCGCGATCTCGTAATAGTCGCCCTTGAAATCGACCCAGACATGGCGCGCGAGCCTCAGCCCGGTGGGTGCCTCCAGCGATCCCATCGCCACGTTCACGCGGCCGCCCGTATCGGCCTTCCAGAACAGGCTGGAACCGCAGACGCGGCAGAAGCCGCGGGTGGCGACGGGGCTGGCGCGGTACCATGTCAGCGTCTCGTCGCGGCTGAAACGCAGCGCCTCCAGCGGCACCCCCGTGGCCGAGAAGACATGGCCCGTCCATTGCCGGCATTGCTTGCAGTGGCAGACAAGCGGCGCATCCGGCTCCGCCTCCAGCGAGAAGGCCACAGCGCCGCACAGGCATGATCCTTTCTGCATCGGTTCCTCCTCTCTCGGGCGCGGCTGGCGGCCTGCGCCCGGTGCTCAATAGACCGGCGGGGCGATCACCCAGATCGCCACCGCCGGCCGGTCATAGGGGTTGGCCCAGCGGAAAGGCTCGCCCTTGATGCGGAAACTGTCGCCGGGGTCGAGCGTGAAGTCCTGCCCGCCGATGGTCATGTCGAGCCGCCCCGAGACGATGTAGCCCACCTCCGTCGTCGGGCGCTGCTGCGGCGCGGGCAGGGACGCGCCTGGCTGGAAAGTGGAATGCACCATCTCGAACTCGTCGGTCAGGTCGGGTGACAGAAGCTCCTCGACCAGCGCCGCGCCCTCCGCGCCGATGCGCCGACGCGCGCCCGCGCGCACCACTCGCCCGTCCTCGCCTGCCCGCGTCGCGCATTGGCCGAAGAAGATCGACAGCGGCACGTCGAAGGCCCCGGCAAAGGCGCGCAGATCGTCGATGGAGGGGTGCGACAGGTCGCGTTCCACCTGGCTGATCCAGCCGACAGACCGGCCCAGCCGCGCCGCGAGCGTTTGCAGCGTGATCCCGCGCGACCGGCGCAGCGCGCGCAGGTCGGCGCCGAGGCTGGCAGGCGGGGCGGAAGGCTGGAACATGCGGCGGCTTTCCGGTTCGTGAAATTTTCTATCTTATTTTCACCACGGTGATCCCGAGTCGCGCAAGCGAAATCTGCGCGGGGCCTTCACGCGGCGCACGGTTCGTCTAGACTGCCCGCCGACAGACACCGGCAGGAGGGCCAATCCGATGTCATCCGCGATCTCCGACGTGCTGGCGCGCATCCGCAGCCTCGAGGACGAGCTTGAGGAGGAATTCGCGGCGCGGCGGGCTCGATTTCGTTACCGGGTGGAACGCCACCGCGTGATCTTCGAAGAGAGCGTGCGCCGGCAGCATGCCGCCCTGCGCGCGCATCTGTGGCCCTATATCCGGCGCGCGCGTCCGATGGTGGTGATCACGGCGCCCGCCATCTATGCGGTGATCGTGCCGCTCGTGCTGCTCGATCTCTTCGTCACGCTCTATCAGGGCACCTGTTTTCCGGTCTACGGCATCGCCCGTGTCCCACGCCGCAACTACATCGTGCTGGACCGCCACCACCTGGCCTATCTCAACGGGCTGGAAAAGCTGAACTGCGCCTATTGCGGCTATGCCAACGGGCTGATCGCCTATACCCGTGAAATCGCCGCGCGGACCGAGCAGTACTGGTGCCCGATCAAGCACGCGCAGCGCGTCTCGGGCGTGCATGGCCGCTATCCGCGATTCAGCGAATACGGCGATGCCGAAAGTTACCACTACGACCTTGCCCGCCTGCGCGACGCGCTGTGCCGGGAGAAAGAGAGGCTCTGACCCGCGCTCCGCCCGTCAGCGGGTTTCCGCCTGTGGCGGACGGGACCTTTTACATCCCGGCCGCGCCGCAATAGGACTGCCGGCGGAAGCGAATAAGGCAATGTGGGGACATTGATGCTCAAGCGACGCAGCGTGATGCTGGGTGGGCTGACCGTGGCTGCCACGGCGCTCGCCACGCCGGCGCTGGCGGCACCGGAACGCCGGCTGACGATGATCCGGGAACGCACGGGCGAGACTTTCGATTCACCTTACATCCGCGAGCCGCTTTTCGGAAAGCCGCATATCGATCCCGATGCCGGGGCCGCGATCAACCATCTCCTGCGCGACATCGCGGCTGGGGAGATCACCCAGATCGACCCGGCGCTGCTGCTTTTGGCCACCCGGATGCAATATGCGCTGGGCCATCCGCCGCTGATCATCACCTCGGCCTACCGCACTGCGGCCACCAACCGCCGGGTGGGCGGCGCGCCGACCAGCCGCCATATGAGCGCGCAGGCGCTCGACATCAAGGTTGAGGGCATGGGCACCGCGCAACTTGCCGAGGTCGCCCGGTCGGTCGGTGCGGGCGGCGTGGGCCGCTACCGCCGCCGCGGCTTCGTCCATGTCGATACCGGCCCGCGGCGCGACTGGGTGCGCTGAAGCGCGGCGCGCTCACGCCCACCAGTCGGCGCTCTGCATCTCGCGCAGGCGCGAGGCCGTGCGCTCGAACTCGAAGCTGCCCTCGCCCTCGACATAGAGCCACTCGGGCGGCGACGCGGCCGAGGCCACCAGCCGCACCCGCGCCTCGTAGAGCGCGTCGATCAGGGTGACGAAACGCCTGGCCTCGTTAAAGTTGCGTCGCGACAATTCCGGAATGTTCTCCAGGATCAGGACGCGAACCGCATTGGCGATGGCCAGGTAATCCGCCGCCCCCAGCGGCTGCGCGCAGAGGTCCCAGAAACCGGCGCGCCCGACGCCGTTGCGGAACTGCGGAAGCTGGACGTCGCGTCCCTTGACCGGCAGGTGCAGCACCTCGCCCGGCCCGCCCGCGAATTCCTGCCAGATCGCCTCGATCGCCGCGCGTGCGTTCTGGTCGGCGGGGGTGAAATAGACCTCGCTTCCGGCCAGGCGGTCCTGCCGGTAGTCCGTCGCGCTGTGCAGATGGTGAATTTCGAGTTGTGTCGAGAGAAGCTCGATGAAGGGCAGGAAGAGCTGCCGGTTCAGCCCGTCCTTGTAGAGATCCGACGGCGGCCGGTTGGATGTCGTGACCACCACGACGCCGCCCGCGAAGAGCCGCTCGAAGAGCCGGCCCACCAGCATCGCATCGGTGATGTCGGTGATCTGCATCTCGTCGAAGCACAGAAGCCGCGTGGCGTCGGTGATTTCCGCCGCGACCGGGGCGATGGCGTCGTTGACGCCGGTCTTGCGGACCTCGTGCAGGCGCGAATGCACCTCCTGCATGAAGGCGTGGAAATGGACCCGGCGCTTGGCCTCGATCTCCACCGCGTCGTGGAACATGTCCATCAGCATCGACTTGCCGCGCCCGACGCCGCCCCAGATATACATGCCGCCCACATCCGGCGCGGCGGGCCTGCCGCGGAAGAGCCCTTTCAGCAGGCCGCCAGGCTTGGCCGGCGCGGCTTCCAGCGCGGTGCGGGTCGCCTCCAGCCGGTGCAGCACTTCGACCTGTTCGGGATCGTAGCGGATATCCTCGGCCGCCACCCGCGCCTCGTAGATCTCGGTCAGCCGTCCTGCCATCGGAACCTCGCCTGTCGCCCGGCCCGACCATAACGGCGGCTGGTGGGGCGCGCGACAACAAATGATTTGACCCCGCCGGCCGGATCGCGAAACCTCCCGGCCATCCAGATGGGGGAACTGAGATGACCGCACGCGCACCGGTCTTCACACCCGTTCTCGTGGCGGGGTGCCTTGTGATCATGGTCGGATTCGCGATTCGGGCGAGTTTCGGCGTCTTCCAGATCCCCATCGCCGAGGAGTTCGGCTGGCTCCGCGCCGCGTTCAGCCTCGCCATCGCGATCCAGAACCTGGCCTGGGGCATCGGCCAGCCGATCTTCGGCGCGCTGGCCGAACGGTTCGGCGACCGGCTGGCCATCGTGCTGGGCGCGCTGACATATGCCGCGGGCCTGGTGCTGTCGAGCTTCGCCGTCACGCCCGAGCAGCATCAGGTGCTGGAGATCCTCGTGGGATTCGGCATCGCCGGCACGGGCTTCGGCGTGATCCTGGCCGTGGTGGGCCGCGCGGCGAGCGATGCCAACCGCTCGATCTCGCTGGCCATCGCCACCGCCGCGGGCTCTGCCGGGCAGGTCTTCGGCGCGCCGCTGGCCGAGTGGCTGCTGGGCTTCCTGCCCTGGCAGTCGGTCTTCCTGGTCTTCGCCGCCGCGATCATCGCGGTACTCGCGGTGCTGCCGATGATGCGCGCCCCCGCCCCCGCCACCCGCGCGGAACTGGAGGCCGGTATGGGCGAGGTGCTGGGCCGCGCGATGCGCGATCCCAGCTTCACCCTGATCTTCCTGGGCTTCTTCTCCTGCGGCTACCAGCTTGGCTTCATCACCGCGCATTTCCCCGCCATGGTGACCGAGATGTGCGGCGCCATCGACCCGTCCGGCACGCTGGCAAGCCTGGGCGTGACCAGCACCTCGGCGCTGGGGGCGGTGGCGATCTCGCTCATCGGGCTGGCCAATATCGGCGGCACGCTGCTGGCGGGCTGGCTGGGCAACCGGTTCTCCAAGAAATACCTGCTGGCCTCGATCTATGTCGGGCGGACACTCGCAGCGGCGCTCTTCATCGCGCTGCCGATCACGCCTGCCTCGGTGATCGTCTTCTCGGTGGCGATGGGCGCGCTTTGGCTGGCGACCGTGCCGCTGACCTCGGGGCTGGTGGCGCATATATACGGGCTGCGCTACATGGGCACGCTTTACGGCATCGTCTTCTTCAGCCACCAGCTCGGCTCGTTCCTGGGCGTCTGGTTGGGCGGGCGGATGTACGACCTGACCGGTGACTACACGCTGGTCTGGTGGATCGGCGTGGGCGTGGGTGCGTTCTCGGCCATCGTGCATCTGCCGGTGCGCGAGGCACCCTGGGCGCCGCGCGGCGCCGCGGCCTGAGGCCGCGTCAGCCGGCGCGCACCGCGTCGAGGATGTAGCGCCCGGTCATAAGGTCCAGATGCGCCCCGCCGCCGTTCTTGAAGAGCGTGATCTCGTCGTCGCTCACGCGCGCGAAGCGGCCGCTGCCAAGCTCGGTGTAATCGGCCACCACGTCGTCGTCGGCGATGGTGCCGGCCTCCAGCGGGATCTTCAGCTCGCCGATATGGGCCAGCGTGGTGTCGCGGCTGTCAACGAAGATACGCGCGCGGGTCAGCGCGGTGTCGTCGGCCTCGCGCATGTCGGGGCGGAAGGCGCCGATCAGGTCGAGATGCTGGCCGGGTTTCAGCCAGTCACCGCGGATGAAGGGCTCCCGCGCCATCGTGGCCGAGGTGATGATGTCGGCCACCCCCATTGCGGCCTGAAGGTCGGGCTCGGCGGCGATCTCCACCGTACCGGCAAAATCCGCCGCGATGGCCTCGGCCCCGGCGGGCGTGCGGTTCCAGACCGTGAAGGCGGCGTCGGGGAAGGCCGCCGAGTAAGCCTCCACCAGCGAGTGCGCCACCGTGCCCGCGCCGACGATCAGGATGCGCCGGCTGTCGGGCCGGGCCAGCCGGCGCGCGGCCAGCAGCGAATCCCCGGCCGTCTTCCACTTGGTCACAAGATGGAAGTCCACCACCGCCTCCAACTCCCCCGCGTCGTCGGAGAAGAGCGTCACGGCGCCGTTGATCGTGGGTTTGTCCTGCGCGGCGTTGCCGGGGAAAATGGTCGCCGACTTCACCGCCAGCCCCATCCCGTCGATCCAGGCGGCACGGTTGAGCAGCGTATCCTCACCGCGATAGAGGAACCCGTCGGTGATCTCGGCCCGCGGCAGGTCGTGGCCGGCGGCCAGCGCCTCGGTCAGCGCGATCCAGTCGAGTTTCGCTTCCGCCTCGAATCCGATGATCTGAATGGTCATGGTGCTTTCGCCTCCTCCTGGCTGAGCAAGCCCGCTGCGACCAGCCTGTCGGCCCAGCCCTGCGGATGCTCGAATAGATGGGTCTGCCAGCCGCATGCGCTTGCGGCGGCGACGCAGTCGGCCCGGTCATCGGCAAAGAGCAGCCGCGCCGGGGCGATGCCGCAACCCTCCTCCACCATCCGGAAAATCCGCGGATCGGGCTTGGTCACGCCCATATGGCCGGAGATGTAGCGCCGGTCGAACTCGTTCAGGAACGGGTACTCGGTGGCCGCGCAGGCGAAACTGCCGATCCCGAAATTGGACAGCGCGAAGACCGGAACGCCGCGGGTGCGCAACGCGCGCAGCAGGTGCAGGGAATGGTCGATCGCCGGGGTCGCAAGCTCGATCCAGCGGTCGTGCCACATGCGGATCTCGGCCTCGAATTCCGGGTGGCGCGCCGCCGTCGCGTAGATCGTGTCGCGGAATGGCCCGCCCTTGTCCACGGTGTCGTTCATGCCGCGCAGATCGGCCGTCGCGAACATCCGCTCGCGCGCCGCGACCGGCATGATGCGGTCGTAGAAGCGTTCGGGGTTCCATTCGATCAGGACATTGCCGATGTCGAAGATCACGGCGTCCGCGCCGGCCATGTTATGGTCTCCGTTTCCGTTCGCCCCGTTCTAGCGCGCGGCGGCGGCAAAAGGGAAGCCGGGCCGTTCAGTCCGCGCGGGCGGCGCGAAGCTGGCGTTCGAGCGCGTCGAGGAAGCGCGACCGGTCGGCCCTGGAAAAGGCGCGGCCGCCGCCCTGCCGGAACGGATCGGCGGCGCGCAGGTCGGCCATCAGGTCGCGCGTGGCCAGCAAGTTGCCGATATTGGCCGCATTGAAGGGCTCGCCGTCATGGCGCAGCACCCGTGCCCCTGCGGCCACGCATTTCGCGGCCAGAGGGATGTCGGCGGTCACCACCACGTCGCCGGGTCCGGCACGCTCGGCGATCCACTTGTCGGCCTCGTCGGGGCCGTCGGCAACGAAGACGACTTCGGCCATCGGGTAGGACGAGGGCCGCAGCCCGCCATTGGCGACGAGGTAGAGCTTCACGCCGTGGCGTTCGGCGACGCGCCCGGCCTCGGCCTTGACCGGACAGGCGTCGGCATCGACATAGATCGCCGTCATGGCGTCTTCGCTGCGGGTTTGCGGACCTTGAATTCCTCGGGGATCGGCATCCGGTTGAAGGCGTCCAGACCGGCGATGCGATAGGCTTCGGCCAGGGTGGGATAATTGAAGGTGTTCTGCACGAAATAATCCACCGTGCCCTTCAGGTTCAGCACCGCCTGCGCGATATGGATCAGTTCGGTCGCCCCTTCGCCGACGATCTGCACGCCCAGAAGGCGCCGGGTCTTGAGCGAGACGAGCATTTTCAGCATCCCGTGGCGCAGACCCATGATCTGCCCGCGCGAGGTTTCCGAGAACCGCGCCACGCCCACCTCGTAGGCTATGCCGCGGGCCTGCACCTCCTCCTCGGACATGCCGCAGGTGGACATCTCGGGCACCGAGTAAATGCCATAGGGAAACCAGGGCGATTCCTTGAGCGTCGGCGTGTCGAGCGCGTGGCAGGCCGCGACCCGGCCCTGTTGCAGCGAGGTGGAGGCCAGCGACGGGTGCCCGATCACATCACCCGCGGCATAGATATGCGGCACCTCGGTCTGGTAGCTGTCCCGGTTGACGCTCAGCCGCCCGCGATGATCCGTGTTCAGACCCACCGCAGCCAGGTTCAGAGCCTGCGTGGCGCCCAACCGCCCGGCGGCGAAGAGCAGCATCTCCGAGCGCACATGGCGGCCGTTCTCCAGCACGATCTCGACATGATCGCCGGCGTCCTCCACCGCGGCGATTGCCGAGCCCAGCCGCAGGTCGAGGCCCATCTCGCGGATCTCCTGCGTGAACTCGGCGATCAGCGTGCGGTCGATGAAGTCGAGGAAGGTCTCGCGCGGCTCGATCAGCGTCACCCGCGTGTCGAGGGCGGCGAAGATGGTGGCGTATTCCACTCCGATCACGCCCGCGCCGACCACGGTCAGGCTGCGCGGCACATCCGCCAACGCCAGGATCTCGTCGCTGTCGAGGATCGTGCGGCCGTTGAAGGGCACGTAGTCGGGCCGGAAGGGCCGCGTGCCGGTGGCGATCAGGAAGCGGTCGGCGGTCAGGCGGGTGGTCTCGTTGAACTCGCCCAGGATCTCCATTTCATGCGGTCCGGTGAAGCGGGCCTCGCCGATCATCGTCTCCACCCGGTTGCGGGCGAACTGGTGCTCCAGCGTATCGACCTCGTGGTCGAGCGTCATGTGCAGCCGGGCCTTCAGATCCTCCGCGTTGATACCTTCCTTCACGCGGTAGGCGCGGCCGTAGAAGCTGCGCTCGCGCCAGCCCGAAAGGTTCAGCACCGTCTCGCGCAGGGTCTTGGAGGGGATCGTGCCGGTATGGACAGAAACCCCGCCGGGGCGCGGCCGCCGCTCGATCACCACGACGCGGCGCTTCAGCTTGGCGGCCTGGATGGCGGCGGCCCGGCCAGCCGGTCCGCTGCCGATCACGATCAGGTCGTAATGGGCCATCGCGCGCGTCAGTCCTCGTATAGCGCTTCGGCATGGAAGGCGACGTGATCCTCCATGAAGCTGGAGATAAAGAAATAGCTGTGGTCATAGCCCTTCTGCATCCGGAAGGACGCGGGCTGGCGCCGCTGCGCGATCGCCGCCGACAGGGCCTCGGGCTTGAGCAGGTCGAGGAACTGGTCCTCGGTCCCCTGGTCGATCAGGAGCGGCCCGTCGAAGCCGTGCTCGGCCATCAGCAGGGTCGCGTCATGGGCCGTCCATTTCGCCTCGTCCGCGCCGAGATAGGCACCAAGCTGCTTGCGGCCCCAGTCCGATTGCGTCGGATGCGCGATCGGCGAGAAGGCCGAGGCGGACTTGAACCGGCCCTTGAGCGTCATTGCCAGCGTCAGCGCGCCATGTCCGCCCATGGAATGGCCGGTGATCGCCTGCAACTCCTCCTCCAGCGGGAAATCGTTGAAGAGCACGCGCGGCAGTTCCTCGGCGATATAGTCCCACATGCTGAAATGCGGCGCCCAGGGGGTTTCGGTCGCGTTGACGTAGAACCCCGCGCCCTGGCCCAGGTCATAGGCTTCGTCATCGGCCACGTCGCCGCCGCGTGGCGAGGTGTCGGGAAAGACCAGCGCCAGCCCGTGCTCCGCCGCCCAGGCCTGCGCGCCGGCCTTGGTCATCGCGTTCTCGTGGGTGCAGGTCAGGCCAGAGAGATACCACAGCAGCGGCACCGGCCCGGCGGCGGCGGCGGGAGGCAGGTAGAGCCCGAAGGTCATGTCGCAGCCGCAGGCGTCGGAGGCATGGCTATAGACCCCCTGGACGCCCCCGAAAGAGCGGTTCTCCGAAATCGTCTTCATCGCGCGTCCTCCCAGATTGGTCCGCCCCGGCCTATCCCATCGCATAGTGGAGAGACAAGACCGCCTTTAGTGCTGCATGACGACCGACACCCAGCCGACCACAAGCGACACAGTCACGACCCCGGCGACGGTCGAGAAGAGGATCGTGGCCGAAGCCCGCATCGGCGCGACCCGGTAATGCTGTGCCAGGATGAACACGTTGCCCGCCGTGGGCAGTGCCGCGGCGGCGATCATCACCCCGGCGGCGAAGGGCTCCACCGGAAAGATCACCAGAGCGGCCAGCGCCACGGCGGCGGGATGCAGCACCAGCTTGGCGAAGGAAAGCCAGGCCGCGACCTCTACCCGTTCGGCCGATTTGGACGCCAGCGACGCCCCGATGGCAAAGAGCGCGCCGGGTGTGGCGGCGGCGCCCAGGATCGACAGGAACTCGCCCACCGGGGCGAGGATCGGCAGGGCCCAGGCCGACCAGACCAGCCCCAGCGTCATCGACACGATCATCGGGTTGCGCACCAGCCCCAGCCCGACGCTGCGCAGCACGCGCGGCGACATGCGCCCGTCGCGCGCGCCGGTGATGATGATCACGATCAGGCTGCCGAAGACGATCAGATCGAGCGCCAGCACCATGATCACGCTGCCGATCGCGCGCTCTCCCAGTAGCTGGACCAGCATCGGGACGCCCAGGAAGCCGACATTGCCGATCGTGGCGCATTGCGCCTCCACCGCGGCTTCGGCTGCGGGGCGGCGGCGCAGATACGCCACCGCCGTCACCAGCAGGTAGACCAGCCCCGTCGCGCAGAGATAGGCCGCGATGAACCGGCCATCGACGATCCGCAGCAGATCGAGATTGGCGGCGAAGCGGAAGAGCATCGCCGAGAGCGCGAAGTAGAAGACGAACCTGGTCAGATAGGCGGTCGCCTCCTCGGTGAAGAAGCGTGTGCGCCCGGCGGCGAAGCCCAGTCCAATGATGCCGAAGAATGGCAGCGTCTTGAGGAATATCTCCAACATGGACGGGCGAATATCACGGCGGCCCGGCGGCTTCTATCCCCCGCCGATCAGCACGCCCGCCGCGAAGACCAGCGCACCGCCCAGCACCACCTGGAACGTGGCGCGCAGGAAGGGCGTGTCCATGAAGCGGTTCTGGATCCATGCGATGGCCCACAGCTCCACGAAGACCACGAGGATCGCGATGGTGGTCGCGGTCCAGAAATCGGGGATCAGGTAGGGCAGGGCGTGGCCCAGCCCGCCCAGCGTCGTCATAACACCCGAGGCCAGTCCGCGTTTGAGCGGCGAGCCGCGTCCCGACAGCACGCCGTCGTCATGCGCGGCCTCTGTGAAGCCCATCGAGATGCCCGCGCCGACCGAGGCCGCAAGCCCGACAAGGAACGTCGTCGAGGTATCCTGCGTCGCGAAGGCGGTGGCGAAGATCGGCGCCAGGGTGGAGACCGAACCGTCCATCAGCCCCGCGAGCCCCGGCTGCACCCAGGTCAGCACGAATTGCCGCCGCGCGACCCGGTCCTCCTCGCCGCGCTCTTCCTTCGGCAGGTGCTCCTTCTCCAGATCGGTGGCGGTTTCCCGGTGCCCGGCCTCCGCCGCGGCCAGATCGCCCAACAGCTTGCGTGTATCGGCGTCGCGGGTGTGCTGCGCGGCCTTGCGATAGAAAGCCTCGGCGTCGCGCTCCATCACCGCGGCTTCGTCGCGGATGCGTTCGAGCCCCAGATTCTGCACCAGCCAGACCGGGCGGCGCGAATAGAAGCCCGCGACATGTTCCCGCCGGATCAGCGGGATGACATCACCGAAACGCTTCTTGTGCAGCTCGATCAGGCGCTGCCTGTGACAGTCTTCCTCGGCCGCCATGCCGTCGAAGACGGTGGCCGAAGCCGGGTAATCCGTGCGCAGATATTCCGCGTAGGTGCGGTAAATGCGGGCGTCGTCCTCTTCCGATGAGATCGCCAGCGCCAGCACTTCCTGCTCGCCCAGATCGGCGAAGCGGCGGCGGGAGGACACTCCGGGAATCATGACTTTGCTCCTCTCTTTAGAACGATTCAAAACTATCAGCCCGGCAGGGTGGTTCAAGCCAAAAGCGTTGGATGGCCGCGAGAAACTGAACGGAACGGTTCATTTATCTCTTGCAAACTGAACCGAAGAGTTTAGATACGAAAATGTAAACCGAACAGTTCAGATGGAGCCAAGCCATGAAACCGCTTCTCGTCGCCGCCAGCCTTGCCCTGACCCTCGCCATTTCCCTTGCCGGCCCGCTCACTGCGCAGCCCCTGGGCACGATCCTTCCCACGCTGACCTTCCCCGACAGCGCGCCGGAGGTTCCCACCCAGGGCGCGACCGGGGCCGGAAACTGAAAACTGCGGCGCGGCGGGACGGGGATAACCCGGCCCGCCGGCGCACACGGACCCGTGCAGGACCTTGCCCGCGCTGGCGGGTTGCGGATAACGGGGCCTGACCCTAGACTTGTCCGGTCTCAGGGAGGGCAGGCATGCCGGCAATGGCCGAAGGCATCAAGAAAGGCCGGAAGTTCGATCAGGTCCTCGAAGGCGCGCGCATGATCTTCATGCGCGACGGCTTCGAAGGCGCCAGCGTCGACGAGATCGCGCGCGCCGCGGGCGTCTCCAAGGCTACGCTCTACAGCTATTTTCCCGACAAGCGGCTGCTCTTCACCGAGGTCGCCCGGCTGGAATGCAACCGCCAGGCCGACGAGGCGCTGGGCAAGATCGACATGAGCGCCCCGATCGAGGTAATCCTGCGCGAGGCGGGCGACCGGATCGTGCGCTTCTTCCTGTCGGAGTTCGGCCAGCAGGTCTTCCGCATTTGCGTCTCGGAATCGCACCGCTTCCCCGAATTGGGCCGCCGGTTCTACGAGTCCGGCCCGGCGCTGCTCTGCGAGCGGCTGAGCCATGTGCTGAGCCCGGCCATCGCCCGCGGCGAGTTGCGCATCGACGATCTGGACCTGGCCGCGCACCAGTTCGGCGAGCTTTGCAAGAGCGATCTCTTCGTGCGCAGCCTCTGTGGCGTGACGACCGATGTCAGCCAGTCCGAGATCGACCGCGTGGTGAACGGCGCGGTGGAGATGTTCATGGCGCGCTACGGCACCGGACCGGGGCGGGCGTGATCCCCGTCACCGCCTTGCCAGGCGGACGCAGGCATCCGGTCCGCGCTGCTGGCATTCGAAAAGATTTGGCCGCGCGACCAGATAGGCCCGCCATGTCTTCTCCGGCGTGTCACCGATCTTGAAGGCCGGCATCTTGCCGCGGACGAGCCCGTTGACCGAAACGATCGGCAGGCAGCCTTTATCGCCTCGCTCTTCGATCAGATCGACCAACACCGACTCGAGCTTCGTGAGCTGCGGGGCCGGTGGCGCAGCAGGCGACGGGGCGGGCCGCGGAGGCGGGCTGTCTTCGGTGAGGGTGAGAAAAGCGCTGCAGGCATGCCGCAACGCCGTCGAACTTGGCGCGGGGCCGATGCCCAGAACCGAGAAACCCATATCGCAGAGCCGCGTGGCCAGCGGGGCGAAATCGCCATCCTTCGAGACGATCACGAACCCCTCCACCGCGCGGGAGTAAGCCAGGTCCATCGCGTCGATCACCAGCCGGATATCGGCCGCGTTCTTGGTGCGCGCGCTGCCCGGATAGACCGTGCTCAGGCGTGGGTCGTCGTCCCAGTCACGCTGGATGGAGGGATCGCAATAGACCCGGCGCACAGTGGCTTTGCCCAGTTCCGCGACATGGCGCATGATCCGGTCGGCATGAACGGGGGCGACGTTTTCGCCATCCACGAGCAGTGCCCAACGTGGCGCTGCGGGGGTGACGGCGGTGGCGAAGTCGGCAGGTGACAGGTCTTTCATGGCAGGACGTCCGAACCGGGAACAGGATACGCAACGCGTTACGCCTGCCAGCTTGCCGAAAACCTTGGCGAGAGTATGACGCTCAGTCCACCCGCCGCACCAGGATCTGGTTTCCCGGCCCGTGCTTGGTCTCGAAGAGCTTGATCGCCGCGACGAGGTCGCTCAGCTTGCGCTTGCCGTAGCTGCGGGTATCGAAATCCGGCTTGTCGGCCTGTATCTGCTGTCCCAGCCGGCCCAGCGGATACCATTCGTCGTCCTGGTCAAGCTTCTCCATCGCGTCGAGGAAGAGCTTGCGCGCGGCCTCCGGCGGCTGCTTGCCGGGCTTGGGAGCGGCCTTGCCGCGGGCCTGCGACGGCGGCTCGTCATAGATGTTCTCGATCTCAACGAAACGGTTGCAGACATTGCGCAGCGCGTCCGGCGTCTTGGCCTCGCCGATGCCGATCACGATGCGGCCCTGTTCGCGGATGCGGCTGGCCAGCCGGGTGAAATCGCTGTCCGAGGAGACCAGCACGAAGCCGTCGAACCGCCCGTCATGCAGGATGTCCATCGCGTCGATCACCAGCCCGATATCGGAGGCGTTCTTGCCCTTGGTGTTCGCGGTCTGCTGGTGCTGGACGAAGCCCAGCTCGCGTGAGACCGGGGTCCAGCCGGATAGCTGCGGGTTCGACCAGTCGCCATAAACGCGCCGCAGGCCCGGCTCGCCGTAACTGGTCACTTCCTTCATGATGGCGGTGGCGTATTTCGCGGGCACGTTGTCGGCGTCGATCAGGACGGCCAGCAGGGCGGTGGTGCGGTCGGCGGTCATCGGGTTTTCCTCTTCAGAGGTGCTTGTACATCACCAGCGCGTCGACGAAACCCTTTTCGGGATGCCGGAAGGCGCCGGGCAGCCGTCCCGCCACGTCGAAGCCGTAACTCGACCAGATGGCGATGGCGCGGGTGTTGGTCTCGACCACGAAATTGAACTGCATGGCGCGGAACCCCGCGGCGCGCGCCGCCTGAAGCGCGTGCTCCAGCATCGCGCGCGCCAGCCCCCGGCCGCGCGCTGCCGGGGCGGTGACGAAGCCGCAATTGCAGACATGCGCGCCGCCGCCCTGCTGGTTGGGCGTCAGGAAATAGGTGCCCAGCGGCTCCCCCCCGGCCTCGGCGATGAAGGCGCGGTGCGGCGCGGCGCACCAGTAATCCAGCGCCGCCGCGCGGGAGATGCCGGGGTCAATCGCATAGGTGTCGCCGGACCGGAAGACCGGCTCCAGCATCGACCAGAGCGCGTCTTCATCCGCGCGTCCTGCCGCCCTGATCTTCACGTCGTCCGGCATTTTCCGCGCGGCTCCTTCACACACGCGCACGTTGATGTCAGTAGACGACGACGGCGCGGATGGATTTGCCCTCGTGCATCAGCTCGAAGCCCTTGTTGATCTCGTCGAGGGTCAGGGTGTGGGTGATCATCGGGTCGATCTCGATCTTGCCCTGCATGTACCAGTCGACGATCTTCGGCACATCGGTGCGCCCGCGCGCGCCGCCAA
>NZ_QEYE01000028.1 GCF_003122205.1 Maritimibacter sp. 55A14 | reverse complement strand
GGGATACGGTCGATCGGGATCTTCATCTCGGCGTTCTTCATCATCGAGATCACGTTCTGCTTCTCGAACCCGGCCTCCTGGGCGATCTCGCGCTGGCTCTTGCCGGAGACACCGATCGCCATCTTCATCAGATCGGCGGTGGGGCTTTTCCTGGTCGAATTGTTCATGTGTCGGCACCTCTTCATGACTGACTTCAATTGCGTCGATGCACAGTGATAGTCAGTCACGCGGGGTCCTTGCTCGGCACTTGGTTCTGATCTTCGGATGGGTGCTGTTTCGGGGGGCCGTACCCAAGGGCTATGCACCGCCACCAGGGGCCCTGTGAGCGTCACTGGTGGCTTCAGCGGATTTCATGGGGGAGACAGTGGCCGCGGGACCTTGCGCCGGTGTACGGGCGTCACAGGGAACCCCCTCTTCCAAGTGCCGCGACTCGGCAACGCGTGGTACGATGATCCGTTTGGGTCGGTATGCTTGCCCATTTCACACCTCGCCGGCCCCGTTTTCGGGAGAGACGATCATGAAGCCTGGCATTGTCTGCTTGTGCGCATTCGTTGCGTGTCTTCTTTCAGTTTCACCACTTGTTGCCGACGACTACGACCTCGATGAGCTCCGCGCCATTTCCGAGAAGTATAGCGACGTGAACCTGGCGCTTGCCGATGGTTACATCCGTGACCCTGCCAATCATTGCGTCACGGCGGCCTCCGAGGGTTATCCTGCGGAACTCGGTGCGATGGGCGTCCACTATCTTCATCCCACGCTGCTTCAGATCACCGGCGACAAACCCCGTGTGGACGGTACCGGGACGCACACGGATTTCAGGCGTCCGGCCATCCTGATCTATGAGCCCCAGGCCGACGGCTCACATGTTCTCGTGGCCATCGAGAACCTTGTCTTCGAAAAAGCCTGGCGTGTCGCGGGCCATGCCGAGGCGCCGATGATGAACGGTCGGCACTGGGACCATATGTTCGATCGCGAGGACACGCCCGCTGACGAGGCACACGGGTTCATGCCGCATTTCGATCAGCATGTCTGGCTGCATCGCGACAACCCTGCGGGCAGCTTGGAGCCGTTCAATGTCAACGTGACGTGTGAACATCACCAGAAGCTTGATTAGCGTTACTGGCCGGCTTTAGCGGATTTCATGGGGGAGACGGTGGCCGGGGCCAGGCGCCAGTGTACGGGCGTCTCAGAGAATCCGATGTACACTTTCCAGGCCAAGGAAGAAGGCCTTCGAGTTTCGGCGGACCCGGCGCGGCTCAACCCTTCTTTCGGCCGTTGCGAAAAGCCGTTCATGGAATTCTTGGCACATCCGGCATTCAGCCCCCTAGCAATTCTCTGAGAGCGTAGCTGAGCGCGTCTCGCTTTCTGACGCATGTCGAGACGTGAAACTATCTGGAAGCTCGCAGCGACGCGCTACGACGCTCGCAGCACGGTGGATAGATGCTGTCTTGTGCTGCGAGCGTCGCACGCGCGCAACCTAACCTGCGTATACGTTTGGAAAGCCGCCGAGTTGTCTGGAAAACCGTGAAGTGTCCGCCGAGCGGAATTGCCATTGGCTTTCTTCGATCCCTCTACAGCTTCCGGCTCATACGGGACGTAAGATACCCGTCCATGCTATCCTACGCACCAGCAATGGGGGGAAGAAGATGGAGCTTACAGAAGGTGAAATCCAGGTGCTCGCGTCGATCCACCTGCTCGAAAGTGACGGTCGTGTAGCAGATGACACGGCACTCGATCAAAGAGGCGAACATTACTGGATATTCAAGGAAGACTGGACTGGTGTCTGTGAAGCGCTGTCCCAAAAAGGACTAGTCCGAGGTTCAGAGGTCGGTTGGAAACTAACCGGCGCGGGCCGACCTTTGGGCGCGAAATACAGGGCCGAACGCAGTGATATGTACTGGTATTACTATCAGCGATTTTACACGGCAGCCGCCGCCAGCGCAGCACATTCGGAACTCTGCCGCCGCGCGTTTGGGGAAGACCTGACCCAGGAGGGGCAGACCGACATGGCGTCGCTCGAGATCGGCCTGGAGGCACTGCCGCTGGGACGCGACAGTCACGTCCTTGATCTGGGCTGCGGTGCAGGAGCAATCGCTGAGTACGTCTCCGATCAGACAGGTGCTCGCGTGACAGGCCTTGACTATACATCCAATGCGATCGCTGCGGCGGAGGCGAGAACGGAGGGCAAGTCCGATCGGCTGAGCTTTCGCATGGCAAATTTCAACACAATGGAGCCCGAGCCCGGGACATATGATGCGATCCTTTCGATGGATACGCTTTACTGGGCGGATGACCTGAAAAGAGTGCTCGGGATGTTGACGGGCAGTCTCGCACCCGGTGGGCGCATGGCGCTTTTCATGAACCATCACGTGGATGCGGGCGAGCCGGCAGAGCAACTGGGCGCAGACCAGTCCAGCCTTGGTCGGGCAATCAGGGCTCTGGGTCTGAAGACGAAGGTCGTCGACTTCTCGGCCAATATCGGAGCATTCTGGGAACGGAACTACGCGGCCGCCGTAGCGCTGAAAGGTCAGTTCGAGGCGGAAGGCAACGGCTTCATAGCTGAGAGCCTGATCCGAGAGGCCGAAGAAGAATACTTGTCCGACATCCACGAAGGGCGGATCGCGCGGTATTTGTTCCTGATTGATGCTCCGGGTTAGGATGGAGGCCGCTGGTCCTACGCCGGCAAGGAGGTCTGAGCCGTCATCTGACGTTTTCGGTCGAACACAATCCGTATCCGAGGCACGCGAAAGGCTGGTGTGCGCAACGAAGCGCCCATTCGCTGCACTGGCCGAAGTGTCAGCTTCGCCCTGCTTTGCTGTCCTTCGCTTTGGGCTTCACCGCTACGCTCCAATGCGTCAACCGCCCGGCGATGTCCTCGGTGAGTGTCTCGGGCTGGAAATACCCGACGCGGGAAAGCATCCCTTCAATTTCCTGAACTTGCGGGAAACGGTAGACAGTGTCGGGGAACCCATCCACCGCCCGTCTGTCGGCAGTCGATCGGTAGCAGAGCACGAACCGCCCGCCTGACCGAAGCACGCGGAACGCTTCCGCGAGATGAGCCGCTGGATCTGGCCAGAAATAGATCGTGTGCACCGAAAGAGCTTTGTTAAACCGGTTGTCTGGGAATGGCAGCGCGGAAGTGTCGGCACAATGCAACGTCAGCCGCGTTTCCCAGACTGCATCACGGTTTCTGGCACGTGCGCGTTTCAACATGACCTCGGAGAAGTCCACGCCGGCGCTGCCTGCAAGACGCACCATCGCATCTGCCTTAAAGAGCGTTTCGCCGTGGCCGCAGCCGATATCGATAAGGCTGTCGCCGTCTGCCAGATCGAGGAGGTGCAGGGCGCGTTCGTTCTCGGGCCGCGTCTCTCTCGCCATGATGCGGGCGACAATGGCGCCGAGCAGGCCCGTGGGACGGCGGCCCTGACGGGCGATAAATTCGGGTTTCTTCATGTTTGTCACTCCAAAAAGGGGACTTCACTCGGCGTTTTCCGCGGTGCTCCGGAGCGCGCGGACGGACTGCCACGAGGCAGGCTTGACCACTTTCCGGAAGGCTTCGCGATAATCGGGATGCTCCGTCCCCATCAGCCGGTCCCACCAGGTGAAGTAGAGGCCGAGGTTATAGCCGGCATGGGCGTGGTGCAGGTCGTGATGTGTGACGGTCGTCATCCAGTCGAACAGCGGACGGCCGTGCCGGTTGGCCGGATAGAGCTCGTAGCCCGAATGCCCGATCGCGTTCCTGAGCATCATGTGCGTGACGAAAATCAGGATCGCTATAGGGTGGGCGGGCAGGACCAGCAGGATCAGCGGAAGGTAGACCGCATTCGCGACCGCCTCGCCCAGATCGAAGCTGTAGGAGGTAAAGGGCGTGGGGTTGTGCGATCGGTGATGGAGCCGGTGAAAGCGCCGGAAGATTGGCGGGTAATGCAGCAGCCGATGGGACCAGTAGAACCAAGCATCGTGGGCGACGATCAGAAACGCCGTGCTGAAAATGAGATAGGTCCAGCCGTAGGTGGCGATTTCGGTGTAGATCGGGACGATCCCCGCCTCCGCTCCGAGAACGACCAGTGTCCCGTTCAGGGCAAAGACCAGAACCGTGCGCAGGCTCGCCAGGATTTCACGACGGATCTGGCCTCGCGGCGGGTCGTCGGCCCGGATTTTCCGCGCCCGGAGCCGAACTGACAGCGCCAGATTCACAACCAGATAAACGCCGCCTGCACCGATGGCGTACCGCAGAAGGTCCGTGGCAAAAACGCCGGAGAATATCCCGGTGAGATGACTGAAAAGGCATTGCTCCGTCATGATGGTCTCCTGTTTGCGTGTGCTCTCGATCACATGGAACCATTGGGCATTGCTGCGCGCACCGTATTCGAAAAGTGCAAAGCGATTTCCGAAATCGGCGCGGCTTTTCCAGAATCGGCACGTCCAATTCGGTTGACCGACTCGCCGGTCTGGGATTCGCTAACTCCATGGAAGACTTGGCGGTGAAAATGGACCTCTTCTTGAGGGGCGGCGCGGTGACGGCGTTGGCGACTTGTGCGCTGATCTTCCTGGTCAATCCTACCGTCTGGCCCAGAGGTCTATCGGTGCCCGCGCTCTGTTTTGGACTAAGTGCCTACCTGCTTGTGTCGTCGCCGAACCTGGGACTTGCGGGAACCCGGACAGAAGCTGTTCTCGTCATGGTAGCAGGAGTGCTGCCAGTTCTGGCGATCTGGGCCGGGGCCGAAGTTTTCCTCGACCGGCCGGTTTACCAACCTTGGCATGGCGTGATGGCTGTCTTGGTTTCCGTTGGCGCGTGGCTTGCACCCTTTCTGCCGTTCGCGGCGACAGCCCGAGGCGTCCTTGTCGTCCTGCTGTATGCGGCCCTGCTTTACATGGCGCTGTCCACCGCCGCCGAAGATCTGGTCGAGTCGCGCCGCCGGTTCCGCCGCTGGTTCGTGGCGCTCATGGCCTTGGCCGGTCTCGGGATTTCACTGGTCGAACTCCTGAGGCTCGATGCCGAATTACCACCCCCAGCGTACCCGATCCACGCCCTGGTTTTTCTGGTGCTGACGATGCTGTTTCTGGCGTGGGCCGCGCGGATTACGCCTGATCTCTGGCCACTTCGGCAGGAGCCGGTGACTTCTTCTCCCGCGCCGCTCTCAGCCGCTAATGCTGCAGTGTTGCAAAGGGTCGAGGCGGCAATGGATGAGGGTATCTGGCGGCAGGAAGGACTTACGATCGCAGAGCTTGCAAGAACCGTGGATGCGCCGGAACACCAGGTCCGACGCGCGATCAACAAGGGGCTCGGGTATCGCAACTTTGCCCAATTCGTGAATGAACGCAGGATAGAGGCGGCCTGTGAGGCTCTGTCCGATCCCACGCGAGCCGACATACCTGTCCTGTCAATCGCTTTCGATGTCGGATTCGCCTCCATCGGCCCATTTAACCGTGCGTTTCGCGAGAAATGCGAGCAGTCTCCGACTGAGTACCGTAATTCGCGCAGCGCATCGAACAGATAACGCAGTTTGCACTTGGCCACGCTCACCAAACTCCGTCCTCCCCTTGCGTCACAGGGCGCCTTCCTGAACTTGGAAATCGAGTGGCAGCTCTGGCGTATTTTACGTAACTCCATTTGGCCTGCAGCATCTGACAAACTGGGCTCGGAGCGGTCATCTGACGTCATGGCATCGACTTTCGGTCTTTCATCTCGGTGAATGCCTTCGGCCCGAGCAGACGCCGATGCAGTCGCCGGCGGACCTCGTGAAATGATTTTAACCCTCGCAGACATAGGCAATCGTTCTAATCCGCCCCTCGGCCAGGTTGCGCACCTGGTTTCGTACCATAACCGGATAGTCATGCCCCAGGAACGCGTTGAAGGAGACAGGGGGTTGTCCTGAATCAGTCAGTTGCTTCATCCTGTCTTCAAACCATTCGAGGCTTTCCTCGCTGGAGTCCTGGATATGAAGTATCCGGAACCCGGCTTGGGTGAGCAGCGATTGCATTTCATCGTCGGTGGCCAGATGGCTGATCGCGGGTTCGCGCGCCCAGGGCACCGGGAAATGAACGTCTCCGCCATCGCCCTGGATCACATCGTAAGCCGCGAAACGCCCGACGGGTTTCAATGTCCTTCGCGCCTCCGAGTAGAGCTTGTCCTTGGACGGGATGTTCATTGCGACATGGATCGTCATCGCAGCATCGAAATGGTCATCGGGGAACGGCAAGTCGGTGGCATCGCCTTGCTGGCAGTACACCTTGCCCGTCAATCCAAGCCAAGACGACATAACGTTCGCCGCATTGCAGAACTCCGCGGTCAAGTCGATTCCGTCAACGTCGCAACCGTAGGTTTCCGCCAGCGTTCGGGCCGGGCCACCAAGGCCACTGCCGAGATCGAGAAGCCTGGAATTTATTCCGAGATTCAACTGCGCGCCGAGTTCAAGCGTCGCCTTGCGCCCGCGAATGTGAAATTCGTCAATGGTGGCGAGATCGGTCGTTTTCAGGTCGTCGAGGCTTTTTCCCGACTCCTCGAGCCCCGCAGCAATTTTGTCGGCCAGGTTGCCCTCGCCCTTGTAGTGCCCTTCCACATCCGCATTCATTGGTCCCTCCCTTTCCGTGCGGCCGCCTGCAACACTCTACCAGCCGGAAGCGCCCGGTCCTTCCCGTTCCATTCAACGTCAGAGGCTCTGACACCCGAAGGTTCAGTCTAGCGAGGGGCGTGAGTTTCACCAAATCGCGTCTGAAAATCCGCTCCGCTTTGGGCTCTGTCGGAACTTGCGGTGGTGCGGCGGGCGACCCCGACCATCTTGCCCGCCGTCAGACGCCCGCGGCCCGAAGTGGACCTCAGGTGAGGCCGGGGCGCCACGCCGCACATTCACCTATTCCGTCGCCAACGTACGCCCCGGAAGGTCCTGATGCAGGAAAGGCTGATTTGTGCGACCAGAACGTCGTTGTGTACACCGTGCCAAGCGCAGTAGTTCAAAGACCTGTGGACATGTGCCGCGTATGGCTGAGTGCCCCCTCTTGACCCTTATCCGGATGGTGCGCTGTATTCGCCGACAATCTTCTGAGCGCCCTCCATCGCCGCAACCGAATCTTCCATCGGTATCAGGACCGTGGTTTTGGCTGCCGAAAATGCACCCGAGGAACCAACCGCCAGGATCGCGGAAGCTGCGGCCACATCGGATGGAAACTCGGTGATAACGACGCCATCATAGTCACCGAAGCAGAAATACATGCACTCGATCGTTCCGCCTGCAGCACTAAAAACCTTCTCGGCGGCCGCGCGCCTGTCCTGCGGATTGTTGACCATGCCTTCTATCGATTGTGTAGAATAGCTGAACTGCGACATATACTTTGGCATTTTTCCCTCCCAAAGATCGCTATCGCTTTGTTTGAAGTACTATCAGGTTACCACGACGAGCGATTCCTCCGAAGTCGCACGAAGAGCCTGGGAGTCCGCTTTCGTAATCGGGAAGCGTTGGGACGGCGCGATACTGATCCGCCCTCACAGGAGTAGTACGCCGTTATGCTTAGATGTCCTATCCCGGACGATCGCATAGACCCTCGCCGCTTTGCACTCTTCATGGCAAGATCGATGTTGGGTGAGGTTCGGGACGGGGGCGAGCATGCTGTCGTTCGTTGATGGTGCAGCATTGTCGCCGTCTGCATGACCACTGTGCGGAACCACTGTGCGGACTGGGCCGCCATTCACATTGAAGTGGTTCTACTGACCCAAGACCAAAAATATCAGAGGAAATGGCGCTACGGCGATCAACACGCTGATCAGGTAGGCCCAGAACCTGTAGAGCCCGGATATACCCGCCATGAAAGCGAGGCCACCTCCGCCACCGAGCACAGAGTTACCAGGCAGGTTCAGCAAGAGCGCAAGAACGATATATCGGTTCTTGACCATAAGGTTGCCAAACCGACTGTCGAGCTTTCCTGAAACAACATTTGCGCGGTCTTGCAGGGGTGTACTCGCTAAATCGTTGAGGAAGCTAGCGGTGCGCTTGAGCCTTAGCAAACTTGCAAACCTTGAGAGCACGGGAAGGGGCACGAAACTGGCGACCGTGAACGACAGGAGAAGTGCACCGACCATGCCGGCATACACTATTGGAGACGCCTGTCCCCCGAACATCAGCAGTAAGGCGAATCCGATCTCGGCGCCGGGTACGAAGGGTATAGCGGCGGTCAAGATGAACACAATCAAGGAAGCCATCACGAGACGATGTATCAGAGGCTCATTCATCGGTCGCAGCTCGGGAATGGCAATTCCCAGCAAAAACTCTCCCGCAATCCAACCTGCGGCAAGCAGAGCAGAGTAAAGCGCAATCGCCCGCCTCGCGACCCAAAGTCGACTTAAAAACGCGCGCACAGGGGGTTTTCGGTTGGGTCGAAGTCCTGCATCTTCGTCCGCATCTCATTCAGAGATGGTTCGGTATCGCCAGACTCGGAGCCTTGGAAAGCTATCTCTCTGTTGGATGTCCAATACCAGCGCTCGCGCTCCCAGCGGATGGACACCTGAATCGTTCCATCGTCGCGCACCAAGCCATTGTACTCGAACTGTCCGCGGCTGTCGCTTTCAAGCACTCCGGTGAAGCGTACGCCTTCTTCTGTCCTTTCGGACGAATAAGGACCCGGCACGAAACCGCAGCGGGTGCAAATGTCGGACCAGAAATGTCCATCGCTGAAATGAAGGCTGTCTTCGAGGTCAGGATTTTCAGATGGACCAATCATTCCCGTGAATGTTCGACCATCAAGGACGTCATCAGCGTGAGCCAAGCTAACGCAAAAGAGCCACGCAACTACCGCCGATATCGCAATTCGGACTGATCGTCTCACAGCTCACCCACCTTTTTCGTAGAGAAATGTAGCCGTCAACGACATATCAAGAAAGACACGGCTCTGCGAGTACGGTTGCAGATTATCCGTCGAGCGCGGGCTATGAGATGTCGGTCGCCGCGGTTACGAAATTGATCAAGCTGCCCACAGCATTTCTGGGCTCGTAGCGTTCATCTGACGGGTTTGATGCTTGGCGACTTGTATAAGTTCCCGGCACGTTCGGGGTCTTCTCGAAGTCACGCGACATCGGCATAGACCTGAACCTTATACAGGCATGACCTCCCCCTGCCCTTGCCAGATGCACAAACCGGTTCTCGGAGGTTCTCCCGCGGCGGGCTTACTGGCCGAGCAGGTCGTCCAGTATTTCCATCTTCCACGGCCAGCCGCCCTTGAATGCCTCGATGATCTTTGGATCGCGGTCGCCGGAATGCACGATCGACAGGCAGGTGCCCGTTCCGGTCTCTTCGAGCCGGAACGTCACTTCGGTTTCGCCAAGATGCTGACTGCCGTCCAGCAGCCAGGACCAACGCATGTAGCGCGGCGGCTCAAGGGCCAGGAGTTTACATATATATCGGTCTGTTCCACCTTCGCCATCGTCGCACCACATGTTGAATTCGCGCCCGACGACCGGCGCGAAATCCGTTTCCATCAGCCATTTCCCGAGGAGCCGCGGATCGGTGAGCGCCTTCCAGACCTTCTCGACCGGATGCGGATACACGCGCTCGAATTCCAATTCGAATTTCATGGCTCGCCATCCAGCACATCACCCAAACGGTCCAGCCGCGATTGCCAGAACCGGCTGAACTGCTCGGTCCAGTCATGCACTTCCTTCAACGCCACGGCCCTCGTCCGGTAGAGGCGTTGCTTGCCCGCCGAACGGCGTTCGACGAGTCCGGCATCGCTGAGCACCTTGAGATGCTGTGATACCGCGCCCATGGTCATGTCGAACCGCGACTTGAGTTCCGTGACGGATTGTTCCCGCGCCATCATGAGGCTGAGAAGCCGGCGCCTGTTGGGGTCCGCTATAGCATGGAAGACATCCGTGGACTTGCCCATATCGGCTCCTAACGTTATAGTACTTGCTAAAGTGTTTACTGCCATGCGCCGACTCTGGCAACCGGAAAATACGCGGCTAGCCTCGGCGCGGCCATTTGCAGACAGCGGAGGATGGTGACGTGAAGAACCGGATACTTGATCACGACCAATGGGTTTCGGCTCGGAAAGCCCTCCTGGCCAAGGAGAAGGCGTTCACGCGCCAGCGGGACGAACTCACAAAGGCACGTCAGGAGCTTCCGTGGGAGCGTGTCGGAGAATCCTACGTATTCGACGGCCCGGACGGCAAGGAAACGCTTGCCGACCTCTTTGACGGACGCAGCCAATTGATCGTTTACCATTTCATGTACGGGCCGGGCTGGAAAGAGGGCTGCAAGAGCTGCTCCTACGTCGCGGACCATTTCGACCCGGCAGTCGTGCATCTCAAGCAACGCGACGTGAGCATGGTTGCGGTGTCCCGGGCGCCATTGGCCGAGCTTGAGGCCTTCAGGAAGAGAATGGGCTGGGGCTTCAAATGGGTTTCGGCGCATGGCACCGACTTCAATCAGGACTATAACGTATCATTTTCGGACGAGGAAATGGAACGCGGCGATGCGGTCTATAACTACAAGAAGCAGGGCTTTCCCAGCAAGGAAGCACCGGGCGCGAGTGTGTTCTACAGGGACGAGAACGGAGACATCTACCACACATACTCGGTCTACGAGCGCGGCCTGGACATGTTCATCACCGCCTATCACTGGCTGGATTGCGTTCCGAAGGGTCGCGACGAAGGCGGCCTGAGCTACACGATGGAATGGCTCCGCCTGCACGATGCCTACGGTCACTGAAGGGAGGGGCTGAGCCAATGTCGGTAACCGTCGTCAATGACTACTTCTTCACGCCTAGTGGAGACATCGCGGAAGGCAAGGCGGCCGCGGCCGAACTGGTTGCGTATTTCCGGAAAGACGTTCCGGAAGTCCAGCTATCGCTTTGGCTCGAAAGCCGGGACAACCCGCTGCATCATTATCACATCACCGTCTTTGACAATCCCGAGACACTTGCCAGCCTCAGGCGCAGCGACGCGATCAAGAAGTTCACGGATCGGCTGTATCCCCATATCGACCACTCGACCTTCGTCGCACCGCTCTGCAATGTGTGGCAAGCGGCCGGCGCTGGCGTGAACCCGGTTCAACCCGACACTTCGGAGGGTCAGGGCCCACCGGCACCTCTTCATGACTGACTTCAATTGCGTCGATGCACAGTGATAGTCAGTCACGCGGGTCCTTGCTTGGTACTTGGTTCTGATCTCCGGGTGGGCATTTCGGGTGGCTCCATACCCAAGGGCTATACACGTCACCAGGGGCTATGAGAGTGCCCCTGGCTGGCTCCAGGGGATTTCATGATGGGAGACAGCGGGCGGGAACTTGCGTTAGCGTACGGGCGTCACAGGGAATCCGATGGACACTTTCCAGGCAAAGGAATACGAGCTACGAGTTTCGGCGGACCCGGCGCGGTTCAAACCTTCTTTCGGCCGTTACGATAAGCCGTTCATGGAATTCTGGGCACATCCGGCATTCAGCCCCCCAACAGTTCTCTGAGCGCGTCTAGTTTTCTGATGTATGACGGCGACTGAAAGACGATGGGCGCGCGCAGTGACGCGCACAGACGCTCGCAGCACGGTGGTTGGATGCTGTCTTGTGCAGCGAGCGTCGCGCATCACGTCAAACGGGTTGTGCCGGTGGCATTGTTCCGCGCGCCCCCGGCAATGAATTTGCCATTCGTGCATCTTGCCCAATGCGCCGATCATCGCGAGGTTCATCACTGACCGCGTATGGGCGTCGATCACCCCATTGCCCCAGCCGAACCCCAGTACCATGCTGTCATAGCCTTCAGAAACGGGGGGAAATCATCCCTCGCGGCAAGGTTCTTTTCCACGTATTCCGTGCCCAGCGTCGCTATTTCCTGTTGCAGCCCTTTCAGGAGAAGGTCTTCCTCAAAAGTGCTCATGCTGAATCTTCTACGGCCTCTCGCATCCAGCGTTGCAGATGCAGGATGGAATGTTCCGAATTCACGCCGCATCCCGGATCAACCACCAGCGGCCCCGGCACATAACCGCGTGATTTCAGGCCACGCTGGACCGACTCGACAAGGTGTATGTCTTCTTCCACGGTTGTGGCGCGGTCCTGTTGGGCCATGCGACGCACGGTTTCGTTGTCATAGCCGCCCACTGCGTACCAGCCGCGCCAGACCACGACATGATCCGCGTCTATGGCGCGCCAATGGTAGGTGTTGAGCAGGTTGCCGGGATAGACCTGGAACGAGAACATCGGCCACAGGAACCACGACGAATACTTGTCGTTGTTCGCAAACCCGCTCTCGATGTCATACGTCATCTGGGACAGGTCATTGCATTCGGTGGTGTGGCGCAGGCAGTAGCCCTGCGGCTGGATGTCGTAGGTCTCGGGCCGGATCACTCCTGTGGCAAATGTCGGGTGGTTCAGGCTGCAATGGTAGCATTCGGAGTAGTTCTCCACCGAGACTTTCCAATTGCAATTCTCCGGGGTTTCCACCCATTCCAGCGGTTTCAGTTCAGCCCAGTTCGGCACGAAGTCTTCCAACTCGGCCCGGGCATTCGGGAACCACTCGTCCATCGGCTTGGCATCAGGATCAAGACTGACAAAGACAAAGCCCAGAAACACTTCGGTGCGGACTTCGGTCAGGCAGATTTGCGAGGCGTCGAAGCCCGGCACGGATTTGGCATTGGGCGCGGCCCGCAATCCGCCAGTCAGTTCGTATGTCCAGGCGTGGTACGGGCAGACGACGACGCGAGTGGACCCTTCGCCTGAAACAAGCTGATGCGCGCGGTGCTGGCAGACGTTGTAGAACGTGCGGATGACCCCGTCGCGCCCCTTGATCGAAAACAGGCTTTCATCGCCCATCTCGAAAGCCACGTAATCACCGGGGTTTTCCAGTTGGCTGGCGTGGCAGGCGAATTGCCATGTGCGGGCCAATAGCCCGGCCTTTTCCAGTTCGAAGACCTGCGGGTCGGTGTAATAGCGTGCATCGAGCGAGCGCACGGGCGGGGTCATCTCGTTCATTCAGGCTCCTCCACGTAGATACCGAGCTGATGGCGACGGTCATGAAACTTCTCGACGCGCTCCACGATCTCTTCGGATGCGACAGCGATGACAAAGCTGAGCAAGGTTTCCAGTAGGGCGATGATCGGCACCGAGGAGGGGAAGAACTGCGGCGTATCGACGGCGACGACAAAACCGTGATCGGCGGCGCGAATGATCGGGCTGGCGGGGCTGTCGCTGAGACCGACGATGGTCAAACCCTGTTCGCGGGCCACGTCGATGGCGGCGACCACTTCGCTACGGTAGGGGCGCATGGACATGGCGATCAGCACATCGCCGCTGTCGGCCCAGGCCAGATCGTCAGCGGCGGTGGATCCGGGGCGGGGGATGGCGTGGAACTGCGTCATGCCGGTTGACGCGAGATAGGTGAAGTTTCGCGCATTGGCGTTGTTCACGCCGACGCCAAGCGTAAACACTTGACGGCTTCCCCATATCGCCTCGGCCGCTGCCTTCATCGCGTCGGCGCTGGTGGCGGCAAAGGTTTCCTCGATATTGCAAATCGCGGCCTCGGCCATGTCGGCGTAGAGCCCGCCCAGATCGTCGGATTTGCGGATATCCTGCAACCAGCGCGCCCGGTCGGGGAAGCTTACTGCGCCCTTGCGGATCGCTTCGCGGAAGGGCGCTCGGAAATCCTCGTAGCCCTCGAATCCCACCTGCCGCGCCATGCGCACGAAGGTGTTGGGTTTGACATTGGCCGCCTCGGCAATCTCGCGTACGGTCGAAACCCCTACGTCATTGGGGTTTTCGAGCACGTAGCGCGCAGCTTTCTGCGCCTCGGGTGTGAGCGCGTCCCACTCTTCGGTGAGGCGGTCCAGAACATCGTGTGATACGTTTGTGCCATTCATGATTGACATTGGTACACATGTCCACATAGCCTGTCCATAAGTTTTGCGACTCCCGGACAAAGGAAGCGACCATGTCGGAGAAGAGCTTTCCCAGCCACGCCCGTGTGGTCATTGTGGGTGGTGGTGTGATGGGGGTTGGGCTTGCCTATCACCTTGCGCATGAGGGCTGGGGGCCAAATGTGGTCCTGCTGGAAAAGGCGGAGCTGACTTCTGGCAGCACGTGGCATGCCGCCGGTCAGATCACGCATTCCACCTCCAGCTTCGGGTTGGGCAAATGCGTCGATTACAATATCGGGCTTTATTCCGGAGGTCTGGAAGCAGAGACCGGGCAGGCCGTCACATGGCATGGCTGCGGGTCGTTCCGGCTGGCCTATACGGAAGACGAGATGGACTGGCTGCGCCACACGCTGTCCGTGGGGCGCTCTCTCGGGTTCAATATCGAGTTGGTCAACGCGGCGCGCGTGGCCGAAATGCACCCGTTCTATAACCTCGAAGGCGTGCTCGGCGCGCTGCACACGCCGGATGACGGGCATGTCGACCCGACCAATGTGACCATGGCGATGGCTGCGGGCGCACGGGCCAAGGGCGCGCGCATCATCCGCCGGTGCCGCGCGACGAATATCACCCAATCTGAGAACGGCGAATGGGTGGTCGAGACAGAACAAGGCACGATCACCTGCGAACATGTGGTCAATGCGGGCGGCACGTATGCCCGCCAGATGGGCGAATGGTCGGGCCTGCAACTGCCCATGACGTCAATGACGCACCATTATTTCGTCACCGACGAGGTGCCGCAATTCCGCGATCTCGACCGCGAGTTGCCGGTGATCCGCGATGACCGCAAGGTGTCGGGCTATATCCGGATGGAGCAAAAAAAGGGCCTGATCGGCATCTACGAAAAGTCCAATCCGAACACCGTTTGGGAGGATCACTGCCCGTGGGAGGCCGAGAACGAGCTATTCGAAGCGGACTATAACCGCGTCATGCCGTGGCTGGAGGAATCGCTCAATCGCATGCCGATCTTCGCCGAACTGGGGATCACCCGCGATGTGCACGGGGCGATTAGCCACCCGCCCGATGGCAATCCGCTGATCGGCCCTGCGCCGGGCGTGCGCAATTACTGGTGTTGCTGCGGCACGCAGATCGGCATCGGCTGGGGGCCGGGGCTGACCCGCGAACTGGCGCGCTGGATGGTACATGGTGCGGCGGATATCTCAATGCGCGACTATGACCCGCGCCGGTTCGGCAGCTACGCCAACAAGGACTGGCAGGTCGTGAAGGCGAAAGAAGACTACTGCCTGCGCCACGAAATCCCGTTCCCGCATTTCAACCGGCTCGCGGGGCGGCCGATTAAACAATCGCCGCTTTACGAAACACTAAAAGCGAAAGGCGCCGTCTACGAAGAGGTCTACGGCTTTGAGCGTCCGCGTTGGTTCGCCAACGATGGCGTGGCGCAGGAAGATCACTATTCCTTCCGTCGCTCCGTGGTGGACGACATGATCGCAGCCGAGGTCAAGGCCGTGCGCGAACGTGTCGGGATCATGGATGTGACCGCCTTCACCAAGGTGCTGGTCAAGGGTCCGGATGCCTATGTGTTGCTTGACCGACTTACGGCCAACCGGATGCCCCAAAAGGTGGGGTCGATCACGCTCACCCACATGCTCAACCGCCGCGGTCGGATCGAGTTGGAAAGCACCATCGTGCGTATGGCCGAGGACCGGTTCTACCTCGTCTGTGCGGCCTTCTTCGAGCAGCGCCTGCTGGATCATCTCGCCCAGCATAGGGAGGATAAAGACGTGAGTGCGACCGCCCTGTCCTCCAATTGGTCCGCCCTGTCTCTCAACGGCCCCCGATCGCGCGACGTTCTGGCGGCCTGTACGGATAGCCGGCTCGATAACCCATCATTCCGCTGGCTCTCGGCGCAGGAAATCACCGTCGCGGGCCACAAACTCTGGGCTTTCCGAATGTCCTATGCCGGAGAGTTGGGCTGGGAGCTTCACATGCCGAACGCGGCGCTGGTCGATGTATACAGCGCGCTCTGGGCCGCCGGTGAACCGCATGGCATTGCCGATTACGGCAGTTTCGCCATGAACGTTATGCGCATGGAAAAGGGCTTCAAGGGGGCTGGAGAACTCACCAACGAGGTAACGCTGGCCGAGGCGGACGTGCTGCGCTTCGCCCGTGCGGATAAGGAGTATCTTGGCCGCGACAGGACTCTGACCGAAAACCTACCCTGGGTCTGCACCTACCTCGAGATTGAACCGGATGGCGAAATTGACGGCCACGGCGGTGAGGCGGTCATGCTGGACGGCAAGGTGGTCGGCTCCACCGCCTCAGTGGCCTTTGGTCACACAGTAGGCAAGATCCTCGCCTTTGCCTATGTTAAACCCGAAGCTGCCAAACCGGGCACGGCGCTGGAGGTGGTGATCCATGGCACTCCCCGTACCGCCCGCGTTCTGGGCGAACCGGCCTATGATCCGCAGAGCTTGCTCCCCCGAACCGATGCTTTCGCAGAGGTCGCACAATGACCCTGCCGGACACGATGCGTGCCATGGTCACGATGGGCCATGGCGATATTGACCAGATCGTCCTACACGAGGACTGGCCTCGCCCTGACCCCGCCGTGGACGAGGTGCTGATCAAAGTGGGGGCCTGTGGCCTCAACAATACCGATGTGAACACCCGCAGCGGCTGGTACTCCAAGTCCGTGACCGAGGCCACCACCGGCGGGGCCTATGACAGCGTGAATGACGAGGACCCCACTTGGGGTGGCGCGCCGATCACCTTCCCCCGAATTCAAGGCGCCGATGTCTGCGGCCGTATCGTGGCCGTGGGCGAGGGCATCGACCCCGCCCGGATTGGCGAACGGGTGATCACCGATGGTTGGCTACGCGACCCATACGATCCGCTGAACAAGGACAAGACCGGCTATTTCGGCTCCGAGCGAGACGGCGGGTTTGCCGAGTTTACAACAACCCCGGAGTGTAATGCGTTGGTGATTGACAGCCCGCTTTCGGATGCGGAACTGGCCACTTTCTCTTGCTCCTATTCCACGGCCGAGGGCATGTTGACCCGAGCGCAGGTCACCGATGCCGACACCGTGCTGGTCCCCGGCGCGTCGGGGGGTGTTGGCGGCGCGCTGGTGCAGCTTGCGAAACGGCGCCGCGCACGGGTGATCGCCATGGCGTCCGATGCAAAACACGGGGACGTGGCAAAGCTCTGCCCTGATCGCATCCTGCCCCGTGCGCCCGAAGACCTGCGCGCGGCCCTTGGCGATGAAAGTATCACCGTCGTCGCCGATGTGGTCGGCGGTCGCTATTGGCCAATACTAATTGACATACTGGCGCGCGGCGGGCGCTACACCTGTTCCGGAGCCATCGCCGGTCCGATGGTTGATCTTGACCTGCGCACATTCTACCTGCGCGACCTGACCTTCACCGGCTCCACCGTGATCAACCCTGAGGTGATGCCCAACCTCGTGCGCTACATCGAGGCGGGCGAGATCAAGCCGGCGCTGGCGGCGACCTATCCACTGGAAGATCTGCGCGAGGCGCAGGCCGCCTTCATCGCCAAGAAGCACACCGGTAACATCGTGGTGATCCCGTGAAGATCACCCGCGTCACTGTCTACCAGGCCGACCTGCCACTGGCGCATCCCTACTGGCTCTCCGGCGGACGCCTCAAGTTCGAGATTCTGGACGCCACGCTGGTACGCATCGACACAGACGAGGGCCTCGTCGGCTGGGGCGAGGGGACGCCCTGGGGCCATACCTACGTTCCCGCCCACGGGCCCGGCATCCGCGCCGGGATCGAGACCATGGCGCCCTTTCTCATCGGCCTCGACCCCCGCCGGCTGCTGGACGTGGAGCGCGCGATGGACCTCGCCTTGCCCGGCCATCTCTACGCCAAGGCCCCCATCGACATGTCCTGCTGGGATATCGCCGGGCAGGCGGCGGGAGTGCCCATCGCCGATCTCATGGGCGGCGGTTCGCGCACGCCCCGGCCCATCGCCGCGTCGGTCGGCGCCAAGACGATCGAGGAAACGCGCGAAGTGATGGACCGCTACCGAGCGCGTGGCTACGTCGCCCACTCGGTCAAGATCGGCGGCGACGTGGACCGCGACATCGCCCGCATCCGCGACGTCGAGGCGCACCGGGCCGAAAACGAGATCATACTCTACGACGTCAACCGCGCCTGGAGCCGGGCCCAGGCCCTACAGGTGATGTGCGCCACCGAGGCGCTCAACGTCACCTTCGAGCAGCCCTGCGAAAGCCTGGACGATATCGCCGCCATCGCCCCCAAGCATGCCGCTCCGGTCTCGGTGGATGAAAGCCTCGTGACCCTGCAGGACGCGGCGCGCATCGCCCGCGACGGGCTGGCCGAGGTCTTTGGCATCAAACTCAACCGCGTTGGCGGGCTGACCAAGGCGGCCCGGATGCGTGACATCGCCCTCGCGCACGGCATCGACATTTTCGTGATGGCAACCGGCGGCAGCGTGCTGGCCGATACCGAGGCGCTCCACCTCGCCGCCACCGTCTCCGATCACGCCTGCCGCGCGGTCTGGGCCTGCCAGGACATGATCGCCGTCGACATCGCCGGCGGCCGTGGCCCGCGCAACCGAAACGGCCACCTGCACCTGCCCGAGGCTCCGGGTCTTGGCGTGCATCCTGACGAGGATGCGCTTGGCGCGCCTGTGGCGGTTTACTCATGAAAATCACCCGCATTTCTCTCTGGCACATCCCGCTGGCCAGCCACACAGCCTACTACATGGCCGACGGTAAGACGTGCGACACGGTCGAGACCGTTGTAGTTGCGGTGGAAACAGACACCGGGATCACCGGCTGGGGCGAGGTCTGCCCGATTCCGCACTACCTGCCGGCCTATGCGCGCGGCGTGGCCCCGGCCCTTACAGAATTAGCACCGGTGATCATTGGCGCGGACCCGGTGGGGGTCGAAGCCTTGATGGCGCGTGCCGACGCCTTCCTGCCCGGCCATGTCTATGCAAAGTCCGCGCTTGATATCGCGCTTTGGGACCTCACCGGGCAGGTCGCTGGCCTGCCGCTTCACGCGCTGCTGGGTGGGCGGCGGCAGGCGGACCTGCCGCTCTACCACTCGATCACCTGTGTTGATCCCGACGAAATGGCCCGTATCGCGCGCAATGCACAGGCGCAAGGCATCACCCAGTTTCAGGCCAAGCTTGGCGCATCGGGTGATTGGCAAACGGATGTTGAAAGGCTTGCCAGCGTGCGCGAAGCCGTGGGGCCTGGTCCGCTGGTCTATGGTGATTGGAACTGTGGGGCCACCTCGCTTGATGCCATTCGTGTCGGCCGCGCGGCTGCCAATCTGGACGTGATGCTTGAGCAGCCTTGCGCGACATTAGCCGACTGCGCCCGCGTGCAAACAGCTACCGCTCTGCCCATGAAACTGGACGAGCTGGCGCACGACACCGCGACGCTTTTGGAAGCGCATCGGCTGGGCATCATGGATGCCGTCGCGCTGAAACTGTCAAAATTCGGCGGTTTGTCGGCGCTGCGACGCGCGCGTGACTTGTGCCTGTATCTGGGCGCGAAGGTGTGCGTAGAGGATACTTGGGGCAGCGACATCGTCACCGCCGCCGCACTGCATCTGGGGGCCGCGACAGACCCCACACGCGTATTGAATGTCTGCGACCTGTCGGGCTATGTCACCCCGCGCCTCGCCCCGGATGCGCCCGCCCGCTTGGATGGCCGTATTGCCCCACCAGACCGCCCCGGCCTGGGCATCACCATTGACGCCGCCCGTCTTGGGAACCCTGACCTGATACTGGACTGACACCATGCAAAGAACACACAGCCAAGCCGAATGGATCGACCGAGCCCGCGCCGTCCTACCCGCCGCCGGTTTCGGCAACTTCGATTCCGGCATCGTGATCGCGCGCGGTAATGGCTCCCGCGTCTGGGACGAGGATGGCAACGAATACGTGGATTACCTGATCGGCTCCGGCCCCATGCTGCTGGGTCATGGCCACCCTGAGGTGATGGAGGCAGTGCTGAAGCAGCTCCCCAGAGGCATGACCTTCTTTGCCAACAACGCGAAGGGGATCGAACTGGCCGAGGCGATCGTCGACGCGGTGCCGTGCTGCGAGCAAGTGCGCTTCGTCACCTCCGGCGGCGAGGCCGACATGTACGCCATCCGGCTTGCCCGCGCCTATACCGGCAAGACCAAGATTCTCAAATTCGAAGGCGGTTATCATGGTATGTCTGCCGAGGCGCAAATGAGCCTATCGCCCGTCAAGCGGGTCAACTTCCCAACGCCGGTCCCCGATAGCGCCGGCATCCCGCAGGGTGTGGCCGATGAAATGTTAATCGCCCCATTCAATGATCTCGATGCAGTGGCCTCACTCCTGACCGAACATGACGACATAGCCGCTATCATCGCCGAGCCGTTGCAACGGATCATTCCGGCGCAGCCCGGATTCTTGCACGGGCTGCGCAATCTCTGTGACAAGCATGGCGTGCTCTTGATCTTCGACGAGATCGTGACCGGCTTTCGCCTCGCCTATGGTGGCGCGCAGGAGCGCTATGGCGTGACGCCGGACATCTGCACGCTGGGCAAGATCATCGGTGGGGGTTTTCCCCTGGCTGCGCTGGGCGCGAGCGCAGAGATCATGGCGCATTTCGACAAAGCCACTGTCGGGGCTGAGAAATGGCTAATGCAACTGGGCACGTTATCAGGCAACCCCGTTGCCGCCGCCGCCGGGCTCAAGACAATGGAGGTGTTGCGGCGTCCTGGCCAATACGACCGGTTGCGAGATGTGGGTCAACGCCTCATTGACATGCAAAGCAAGGCCTTGACCGAAACGGGCATCGCATATCGCATCTGTGGCGACCCGACGTTATTTGATGTTTATTTCACCGATGCCGACTGCATCGACTATCGCACCGCCCAGCACCGCAACCTAGGCGTTAATGAAACCTGGAACGCCGCTCTTCGGCGTCACGCGGTTTTCAAGTCACCGGGAAAACTTTATCCATCCCTGGCCCTGACAGAGGAGGATCTCGATCTGACATACAAAGCCATTGTGCAGGCATCAAAAGCAATTGCATCGATCTAGCGTCATCGCCCTAACTGTCCTATCCCGGACGATCGCATAGGCCCTCGCCGCTCTGCGCTCTTCATGGCAAGATCGATCCTGGGTGAGGTTCGGGACGGGGGACGAGCATGCTGATCTCTCCTCACAAGCAGGCGACGATGACACCGAAGATCCGGGCTGCGATCCAGGCAAGCTCGGAGCCGGCCTGGATGGTGGCGAAGCGCTACGGTATCTCCGAGCAGACGGTCTGGATGTGGCGCAAGCGGGACGACGTCCATGACCGCAGCCACACCGCGCACAGGCTGCAGACGACGCTGACGCCTATACAGGCATGACCTCCCCCACCCTCACCAGAAGCACAAACAGTTTCTCGGAGGTTCCGTCTCGAACCCGTTCAAGACTCTGATTAGCCCCACCAAGTGGTCGGGCTCATTTCTCTTCATCACAATTCCGATCCCCTGTTTTCCAAGACGTTAAGGCCGGCCACTTCAGTTGGGGAGGATCACGCGGGGAGAAATCTGCGAACCTTTTTGGTTCTGGCGCATCAAAGAGACAGGTGCCCGCAAGTGCGGGACCGCCAGAACATGAAAGGAATCGACATGAGAACAACTTGCTTCGCGGCCGCCGCCGCCATCGCCTTCTCTGCCAGCAGCACCTTCGCTCATGATGAGGAGGCTTTGCAGATGTCGCCTCCGGGTGAGCCCTACATCCAGGTCAGCGATGCTCTGCCGCTGCCGGAATTCATCCCCGGTCTTGGAACGCTCTTCGTCAATCCCGACACGCTTCCAGCCGGCCCTTTCCTGGCCTACGACCATGACGGGAAGCTATCCGCCACGGTCTACATGACGCCGCTGGAAGATTTGCGGAATGGTACGTCCTACAATGGACTGGGTGTTGGCAATCACACCGTGTCGTCCGTCGACATCTATTACAATGCGGGACATCCCGGTGTGGACGAACCGCATGCCCATGTCGTGCTTTTCCATGACGAAGACGCCAGGTCGAGGCTTGCCGAGTGATGCTGGCGCGCAGGCAATTTCTCCTGGCAGGGGGTGGCATTATTGCCACCCTCGGTCTGCCCGGCACGGGGCGGGCGATGCAGGTCGAGACCATCGAAATGCAGGGCACGGCCCGGGGCGAGCGAGTCTGGTTCGCGCCCGTTGGTCTTGCGGTGTCACCCGGAACGACCCTGAGGTTCGTGAACCACGACCCCGGCAACAGCCATACCGCGACCGCATATCATCCGGACATCTATGACAGGCAGCGACGCATTCCCGGGCGCGCTGAAGCGTGGGACAGCGATTTCCTCCTGCCGGGCGAAAGTTTCGAGATCACGCTGACGGCTCCCGGTGTCTATGATTACTACTGCGTTCCGCACGAAATGGCCGGCATGGTTGGCCGGATCGTCGTGGGGCGCCCCGGCGACCCGGGCTGGGAGGCGCCGGTCCCGGACAGTGACGATCTGGACCCCGAAGTGCTCGCCGGATTTCCGTCGGTGGATGATATACTTGCGAAGGACCGGATTCTGCAAAGGGAAGCACAATGAGTCCCGCACCCAAAGCGCCCACTCGCGCACAATCTCGAGGGATGGGTCCCGGTGCGACCGAAGCGCAACTTGTGGCGGCTGCCGCGGAAAGATCAGAGGCTGCTGTGCGTGAACTGATCCGCCGCAATAATCCGCGCCTCTTCCGAGTTGCACGCGGGATCGTTTCAAGCGATGCCAAAGCCGAGGATGTGGTTCAGGAGACCTACCTCACGGCGTTCACGAATATGGACAGCTTTCAAGGCGGGTCCGCGTTTTCGACCTGGATAACGCGGATCGCGATCAACAATGCATTGACGCGCCTGCGCCGGGAACGTCCCGAAGAGGAGTACGATACGGTGAACGAAAGCAAACACGCTTCAATTCTGCCCTTTCCGGGTCAGGCGTCAGGAACCGCAGAGGCCCAGCTTGGACGTCATCAGTTGCGGCGGCTGCTCGAAGAGACGGTCACCTGTCTGCCGCCGGAGTTACGGCTGGTCTTTATCTTGCGCGAAACCGAGGGCATGGCGGTCAAAGAGATCGCAAAAGACCTCGAACTCAATCCTGTTACTGTCAAGACACGACTTTTTAGGGCGCGCAAGTGGTTGAAGGTCGAGTTGGAGCGGCGGGTGCAGGGTGGTTTCGACGCCATCTTTCCCTTCGATGGGAAACGCTGCGCGGATATGGCGGATCGGGTAGTGGAACGCCTGACCAGCGCCGGTGCTCTTGGAGATGAAGGCGTGTAGGGTTCTTCGCAGAATCCATCCGACACACGTACTTGGTAAGGGGGCGGGCCAATCGGAGTATGCTTCACGTAAGCTTCGTCTATTCAAAGTCTATCGGCGACTGCCGCGACCGGTTTACCCTCAAGCTGAACACGTCCGGCCGTGCATAATGCCCGGCCACATCGAACTTGCGTCTCGATGCACGCGCGGCGGGCACATCGATATCCGCGATCAGCAACCCCTTTTCCTTGTGCATAGGCCCTGCCATCGGGCCTCCGAAGGGTTGAAACACAACCGCGTCTCCGGGATTGATCCATTCGTCGGCGTTGGGAAACAGTTCTTCGCGATACGGGACTGTCTCGGGAACATCAGCGGCCTCGATCGAGGTCGCGCAACCTATGACCCAGCAACCGCCTTCTCTCGCGATATGCCGCATGGTGGCCAGCCATGAGTCCCCGCTGTCCCAGGTCGGAGCAGCGTAGATGTCGATATTCTGCGCATAGAGGGCAAACCGGGCCAGAGGCATGAAGTTTTCCCAACAGATCAGAGCGCCCACCCGGCCCACGGCGGTTTCAACGACCTTTAGCGTCGATCCATCGCCGAACCCCCAAACCATGCGCTCGGGATTTGTCGGCATGAGCTTTCGGTGGTTGTTCAGAAGCCGACCATCGGCATCAATGATGGCAACGCTGTTGAATAGTGTGCTGCCGCTCACGGCCCCATCAATCTCTTGGTGACCGATCACGACAACCATGGCGTGTTCGCGTGCTGCCTCCTTGAGAGGCGCAAGGTCATCCTTGCCGAGGTCGATCGAGTTCGCCTGCGAAAGCGCGAAAAGTTCATCTGTTTTCTTCATGTCGGCTCCCGGTGACAGTCGCCAGACAAAGGTGGGATAGCCGGGAAGCCAGGCCTCGGGGAATACGATCAACCCGCAGCCCTCTGCTGCGGCCTCTGCGATCAGATCAATGGCGCGTTCAATTGATCTTGCCTTGTCCAGATAGACAGGCGGGTGCTGCACAACCGCTACTTTCATTGGGGGGTCCCTCCTCGGCCAATGATGCACCCTACACTGATTCCGCCCTCCAGTTGCCGAATTTGCCGGGATTTGTTCAGGTCGCGCATCGGCCTTCGCTCGGCTCCATGCCAGGCCAAGGACCGACCAGGGGTCAAGTCGGTTAACCGTTCAGACGGGACACCGTGCCTGCTCCGAGCCATTCTTAAGCTTACCGGGTCCGGGAACAGTAACGAGAGGATGCCGCGCAGCCGCAGATCCGGTTCTAGCCCTTTTTCCCGATGGCGGTTATTGCAGTCTGCCCATCCTGTCCTTCAGCCGACGCAACCGCGCCGCAACGCTGAGTGAAAGGTCGATCGGATCTGCGCGCAGCGAACACCGGCGTTAGGCCTGATATGCGGCGTACTCGCCTTTCCTCGAGGCATGACGTTTTCCGATGTTGCATCGAGACATGCCACGGCCTACTGGAGCGAGGCGACGGTGATCGTTGCCGGCATGGCAACTCGATAGCCTTCGGGCACGCGATATTCACGTTCGACCTCGGCTGCCATTGCGTCGCGGATCGCATCCACGACCGGCGGCTCTTGGCTCTGGATCAGCATCCGGATACCGACGGTTGCGTTCGCAAAAAGCTGGAACAGTCCATCGGGCCTATCGAGATCAAGGACGAGCGGAATCACCTCATGGGACTGGAGCTGGAATCCAGCCTGGGAAAGACGAGTTTCCGCTGCATCGCCTCTCGAGAACTCGAAGAAGTCAGGTTGAGGAATCGACGGCGGCCCGGCCATCCCCTGGATGGCAGTCACGGCAGTGGCGAACGCGGCCGACCCATCGGGACCCACCCACGATGTAAGTGCGACCCGGCCACCCGGTCGCAACACGCGCGCGATTTCAGAAAGCACCGCCGTCCGGTCGGGTACGTGCGGAATTCCGAAATTGCAGAGAACTGCGTCGAAGGACGCATCTGCGTAGGGCATCGCCGCCGCGTCGCCCTCGCGCAGGTCGGCCATTGGTGCGACTCGCGCGGCGCGTTCCAGCATTGTCTCCGAGAAGTCGAGGCCCGCTACATTCTCGGATAACTCGCAGGCGCGACGCGTCATTTCTCCCTGTCCACAACAAAGGTCGAGGACTTCGGTGTCGGGGGCGATGTTCAACGCCATGAGCGCCTGCTCGCCAGCGCGTTCGGTCAGCGGTGCGATGTATTCAACGTAGGCTACGACGATCTCCGCGTCCTGCCAGCCGGCGCGTTCACGCTCCGCGAATTCCGCAAAATCAGTCATCGGGACCCCCATCCATGCAGAGGAATCGTAGCATAAAGCGGGCACTTCGCCCTAATAGAGCGTCGCCTTTCACGGACCGGCGCGGGACAATGAGATGAAACCGGGTATGGCCGCGCACCCCGACCAACTTCTCCGGTGCGACGCAGGTCGAGATGGCGTCGCACTTGAATGGCGATCGGGTGATGCCGGATGGCCCGCCTGCACTCACCGAGAAAGTCGGATTTCCACCCTGGTCCATGTAACCTGGGAGCAGCGAGCGGCGTCTATCAGGTTTCCTTCATCCGTTCACAACAGCAAGGCAGACTCAGAGAAATGGTCAAGAACCGCACGCACGCGCGCTGTGCGGCGAAGATCGGGATGCGTCAGAAGCCAGAGATCGACGGCGACACCATCAATCGACTCGCCTAGACGCGTCAGCTCGCTGTCGGCATCGGCGAGATAGCAAGGCAGGATCGCAACCCCGATCCCGTATCGGACCGCCGCATACATGCCGAGCATGCTATCCATCCGGCAGACACAAGCCTCATCGCAACCAGTCCTGCGCATCCATGCGTGAAGCTGACCATAGGCCATGGACGAACTCGGCCCGACCCAGTCCAAGGTCTCCAACGGTGGTCTCGGCGTATCTCCAAAGTCGAGCGAGCGGTGGGCATAGACAGCCTGTCGGATGAGCCCCAGTTTTCGCCCGACGAGGTGATCGTCCGGGGAGGAGGCTGGCCGGATAGCAATATCCGCCTCGCGGAGCGAGAGGTCGAATACTTCGTTCGACACGACCACGTCCAGGGTGATCTCGGGCTGCAACTGCCTGAAGCGCGCGATCTCGGGCGCGAGCACTCCGAAGAGCAAGGTGTCGGTGGTTGCCACGCGCACCACTCCGGACGGTCGCAGGTCACGTCCTGACACGCGTCGCTCGGTGTCGTTGGTAAGTGCGGCGATCCGTCGGGCGGCAGACACGATCTCGTCCCCGGCCGCCGTCGGTTGGTAGCCCGTCCGGAACCGGTCGAAGAGCCGAACGCCGAGTCTCTCTTCGACGGCATTTATCTTGCGGAACATCGTTGGATGGCTCGTTCCCGCGAGGTGCGCCGCCTTGGACAGAGAGCCGGCATCGGCGATCCGCAGGACGATCTCGTAGTCGTTCCAGTCCAGCTTCTTGTTCATCTGTGAAAGACCAGCTTTCGAAATCTTCTGAAGACGTATCAAAAATGAACACTCAATGTCAGGGCAAATGCGAACAGATTACGGAGACCAGCAGATGCATACCCATATCGTTCATGCTCACCCTGAGCCCAAGTCCTACAATGGCGCGCTCACGCGAAGTGCCGAACGCGCGCTGCGAGAGGCCGGCGGCACAGTGACGGTGAGCGATCTCTACCGAACAGGCTTCGACCCGGTCGAGCACGCCGGCCATTATGCCAACCGGGCCGAGACGGGCAGCTTCGCGGCCCTCAATGAGCAGCGTCACGCGTGGACGATCGGTACATTGCCGGAGGATGTCGCGGCAGAGATCGACAACCTGGAGCGTGCCGATCTTGTCATCCTGCAATTCCCGCTCTGGTGGCACGGACCGCCGGCCATGCTGAAAGGTTGGATGGACCGGGTATTCGTGAGCGGTGGCCTTTACACCAGCCGGATGCGCTACGACGCTGGCTACTTCCGGGGCAGGCGCGCGCTGGCCGCCGTCACAACGGGTGCGCCTCGCGCGGCCTTCGGCCCGGGCAGTCGGGGCGGTGACTTTGACACGATGCTATGGCCCATTCACTATTCGATGCATTACATGGGCTTCTCAGTCCTGCCCCCCTTCATCTCCTACGGTGTGCAGGGGCATGGCTACAGCTACGAGGACGAGAGCAGCCTGCATCACAGGTTGAGATTAAACCTGACAGATTGGCAATCGTTCCTCTCGAACCTCGATCATACCGAACCCCTACATTTCCCGGGCTGGGCAGACTGGAACGAAGATGGCAGCGCAGTCGCGTAGCGGCAAAAACCGACCGTGAGCTCCGACGCGCAGATGTGATGGGAGCCGCGGAAGGGCCGAGCTCGCTAAAACCACCTTTGGATGCCTTATGTCACACTCAACAACTGCGCTTCACTCAAGCCGCCTGAGCATCCGTCCCACGGTCGAGCCGGTCCATGCCTTTCCCGTGGCCGTTCGGAGCCCGCGTTCGTTGGCAACACGCGCCAGGTCGGACACGGAGGGAGTGAACGTGTCGTTGGCCAGCTCCCTGCGCAGGTCATCAAGCAGATGCGCGGTTCTGTCGGCTCGCCTCGCCTTGGCCCTGGCCGACACCTGCGTGGCCTTCTTCGTGGTTCTGTTCAGCTTCCCGTCTGCTGTCACGCTCCTCTCAAGCTTTCGCAGTGCTTCTCTTCGGGAGTTCGAGACGGCGATGTACTCCTGGCTCGATGCCGGGAGTTTGCTCAGACGGCGTCCATAGCTGACATCCAGGATGTGATCTCCGAATTCGAGGATCTCGTTGAGAAGGTTCAAAGCATGCTCGTCCGGGACGCGGCGAAACACACGCCGAAGTTCGTCGATGGCTATGGCCGTCCTGCTTCCCGATCGCCGGAGTTCCGAAAGGACACGCTTCAAGCTCGGCAGGTCGTCGAGTGAACCGACTTGCCGGGCATAATCGGACACCCATGTGATCTCGCACTCGGGCCCCAGGAACGCCGAAATGCGCCGCACTTGGCTCTGCGCGGCGGGTTTGGTTTCGGCGGGACCATTGTGGCGCGGGCCATAGCTCAGCAGCAGATATCCCAGGGCGGATTTCTTGTTCATACACACAGGTTGTTACTACGCGTGTGTATCTCCACCCGTAACCCCCGTAAGAATAAAGTCGAATCCTTACGCATACCCAACAAACCTTGGTTGGAAATTCAAAGGGGAAGATACCCTTCGGCGCGGCGTTGCGTCAGACGACCGGGTTCGTCGAGAGCCTGCTGCGGCTAACAAGGTTGGACTGGTCGGTGCCGGATTTCAGCCCCTCAGGCGCTGAAGCGGCCCTACCGCAAGTCGGCTCCGAGCTCGCAGCGCATACGCGCGGACCTATGCCACCGAATACACCTGCCTCATCGCGGTGTTGAACGTTCTGACGGGCGTGGCCATCCGGAATTTCTTCAACACGATGCATGCTGGCGACAGCTTGAAATGGTGGACACGAGCGGTCATGGAAGGCAACGAGCGCAGGGCGATCATCGCCTGGAACCACAATGCAGACCTGTTCGCGCCGTACCGACAATCTACCCGGATCAGGAGGCAAGAAGCCGGATGAAAGCCGATACATGCCAAGGCCGGCGAAGGTCAAACTCCGTCGGCCCTGACCATGATACCAAGTAATTGTCAGACCTTCACGCCATTCTTGGCCATACGGTTATAGATCACACCGCCAAGGATCGCACCGATTACCCAGTTGTAACCCGACAGGAACGCAAACCACGGAACCCAGACGGTCGCCACCGAGAAGACTGCTGCCAAGCCGAAAGCTTTGACCGCCGCGCTGTTCCAGCCATTTTCGTAGTGATAGATGCCGCCCTCCATGTCGTAGAGATCGGCTTCGCTCAGGTGCTCTTTCCGGTGAAAGTAATAGTCGACGATCATGATGCCGAAGATCGGCGCCAGAGTCGCTCCCAGCGTATTGACAAACCCGCTGATTCCAAACTGGCTGATGAAGCTGTTCCAGAACCCGCCGATCACCAGCGCGAACAGCGATGTGATCAGACCTGCCTTGCGGAAGCTGATCTTCTCTGGCGCCAGGTTGGCGATGCCGTTCACCGCCGGAATAAAGTTCGCAACCAGGTTGATGCCGACCGTGGCGGCGAAAAAGGTGATGGCCGCGATCACGCCCAGAAGCACACTGTCCGTGCGTGCGACGATCTCGGTCGGATTGATGATCTCCTCACCGAAGACCACGGCCGCGCCGCCGGTCGTCAGCAGCGCGAGCGCCGAGAACAGGATCATGTTGAACGGCAGTCCGGCAAGGTTGCCCAGGATCATGGTCGGCTTGTCCTTTGCATATCGCGAGAAGTCGCTGAAATTGATCATCACGGCGGCAAAATAGGCGACCATCGTGCCGACGATGGCGACGAACCCCTTGAATTCGGTGGCGAAGGTACCTTCCGGGTTGGCGAAGATCGTCGCCGTCGCCGAAAGAAGCTGACCGTCAGAGCGCTGCCAGAGCAGGATGACGAGGCCGATCATAACCAGATAGACAAAGGGACCGGCGATGTTCAGGAAGGTCTCGACCCAATTCATGCCGCGCCAGAAGATCACGATATGAAAAGCCCAGACGATCACGAAGGAAAGCCAGTCGATACCGGTGAGCCCCAGGGTTTCCGAGCCACCCTGGATGCCGGTGATCGAACGGATCAGCAGGGCCAGCGCGGTCGATGCGAAGTAAACTTGCACGCCGTACCAGAAGACCGCGACCGTTGCCCGAAGCACCGCTGGCAACTTTGCGCCCTGAGTTCCAAGGCTCGCACGCGCCAGCACCGGATAGGGAATACCGTACTTCTCCCCGGGCGCGCCCGACAGGTTCACCATCCACATGGTGAACAGGCCTGCGAAGATCAGCGCGGCGAAGGCTGTCCAGCCGCCGACGCCGAATGAAATGAACAGTGACGCCACGAGAGAGTAGCCAAAGAGGGACTGCACGTCGTTGGCCCAGATGTTGAAGATGGCGAACCATCCCCAGGTCTTTTCGTCGTCACCGACGGGATTGAGGGCATTGCCCTCGGGGTCGAGCGTGCCGCCATGTGCGACATGAGGATGATCAATTGAAGCCATGTTTCTCCTCCCTGTGGCCGCCTCCGGGCGGCGTGCGGTGTCTTGCCAATATCGCATGACATTGACCTTGCAACTGACATTTTAGCAATTATTCTACCAGAGAGACTATTAAGAACTTCAAGTAACACTTTATGTGAACAAATAGAAATGCCTGACGAGGAGATCGGCAATGAACCGGGCGAACGAGAATCAGCTGATGGCTGAACAGGCGCAGGAGGCGCTCTGGATCGCATTGCGGACGGGAAAGTTGCGCGGCGGGCAGTTTCTGTCCATGTCACAACTTGTTGAAATTCTGGGATTTCCAATCTCCGCCATTCGCGAGGCGGTGAAGCAGGCCGGGTCTCGGAGCCTGTTGGCGACGTTGCCCAAACGCGGCGTACAAGTGATGGAGGTGCGGCCTGAAACGATCCGGGAATGTCTCGATTTCCGGATGGCCCTGGATCAGGAGGGTGCGCGACGGCGGATCGCCGGCCGCAACTTGTCCGGGTTGAATGCGTTGCAGGGGCGGCACGAGGAGATGCGGAACGCCGCCCGGACAGATCGCGCCAGAGATTTGCCCCCGAAGGCCATCGAGGTCGATCTGTCGCTTCATGATTATCTGGCCGAAGGTCTCGGCAATTCACATCTGGCAGACGCCTATGCGGCAAACCGGATGCGCATCGCCATTATCCAGAACGCGCGGCCGTTTCTCCAGGACAGGATCGCTTCGGCAATGGAAGAGCATCTCGCCATCATCGACGCGCTGCAATGCGGTGACGCCGAGACCGCGATCAGTGCAATCCGAAACCACTGTGAGCGGACCCTGCGCTGGTGGGGCGTAACCTGAGTTTCGCGCCTGCGACGCAGAGCACTTGCCTCTGAGCAGCGGGTTTCGTTTCGGCGGGACCATTGTGCCGCGGCCATAGCTCATCAGCAGATATCCTAGGGCGGATTTCTTGTTCATACGCACACGTTGCTTCTACGCGTGTGTACCATAATCCGCATCCCCGTAAGAAACCAGTCGAATCCTTACGGGTTTAGCACGGGTTTAGCACGGGACTCCGGGCATTCGGAACCAACCACCAGGCCTGTTCTCCTAAAATCATGGCATGGCAACCATCTGTTTAGGAAGCACTTTTCTGCTCAAGGACGTGGGATTGTGCCCGACAGGGGACTCCGCTTGTCGTATAATGCGATCAGACGACAACATAAGGGGAAAACGGTATGAGAAGTTCAGGGAAGACGATCCGCGACGCTTGCGAAAGCTGGCTCAAGACCTGCGAGCGAAACGGGCTCGAACGGGCGACGATCCGCAGCTATCGCGGTCATGTCATGCATCACATCGACAAGAAGATCGGAGGGCTACTGGTCGCCGAGATCAGCCGCGGCGATGTGCGGGAATTCGTCGATGACTTGCAGGATGCGGGTGTCTCACGGTCGATGACGAAGAAGGTCCTGGCCAGTCTCCGGTCGGCTCTCTCGGAAGCCGTCGAGAGGGAATGGGTCGCGCACAACGTGGCGCGCGAGGTCAAGCTCAAGCGGAACCGGCGCGAGGACGAGGAGCGCACGATCCCGACCAAGGACGAAATCCGGACCATGATTGACAAGGCCCCGGATCAGCACCGGCCCCTGATCGTGACCGCCCTGTTCACCGGCATGCGTATCAGCGAATTACGGGGGCTGACATGGGACTGCGTCGACTTCGACAAGACGGTGATCCGGGTCGAAAAGCGCGCCGACCGCTTCAATTCGATGGGCAAGCCGAAGAGCCGGACCAGCAAAAGGGTCATCCCGATGTCGCCGACCGTGGTATCGACACTCAAGGCATGGAAGTTGACATGCCCAAACGGAGAGCTTTCGCTCGTCTTTCCGAATGGCAAGGGAAACGTCGAGAACCACTCGAACATCCACAACCGGGTGTTTGTTCCGCTGCTGGTCAACAACGGCATCGTCGATGAGGACGGGAAACCGAAGTTCAGCTTTCATGCTCTGCGACATGCGGCGGCATCCCTGTTCATCGAGCAGGGTTGGCCCCCGAAGAAGATCCAGTCCATCCTGGGCCATTCATCCATCACCATGACCATGGATGTCTACGGGCATCTCTTCGAGAGCCCGGAAGACGATCTCGAGATGTTTGCGAAGATGGAGAGCGATCTTCTCGCAGCATAGCGCAAACCATTGATTCAAGGGAAAATCATAATCCGCGTGTCGGGGGTTCAAGTCCCTCCTCCGCTACCAGTTTCCCGAAATCAGCCGCGATTTGATGCGCGCGATCGTTCCGGTGTCTCTCCAACGGTGTGAGGCAAATGAAGGGCTAACCGTTCGCCATGCTCCTTAGGCGCGTCCCCGATCGCGATTGCCGCTATCGGACAAACCGTGGTTTGAAATCCGGGGAAGGCATCCGTTGGGGCGTGCGCAGTGACAATGCCGATGTCGGCGGAAAGCAGAAGTTCGCTGCAATGAAGACGAATGTCTGCATATTTGGCAATATATAGACATCACGGCCCTCACTCGAAACGCTGGTCTCGCTCCCGGCCTTCCTCCTGCTCGGCCTGACGGATACGATCAATTCGGGCGCGGATGTCAGGAACCAGGCGAGAGATCTTGTGCCCAACCTCAGGCGCAGGATGATCCTGCAATGTTTCTATCACAGCGAGACGGCGCTCCATGACAGCCGCTCGGCTGCCCGACCAGCTCATTGGGGCAAGATGTTGGAGATATGCCTCCACCACGTCCTCGGGGCGCGGTGCCGCCTCGAGAAACGCGAAAGCGAGCGGAGAAATCTGGCCGGTTTCACCTTCATCATCGATCCCGCGCGAGAAGGGCGAGATCTGCGGAGCCACTCTTGTCCAACGATCGGGATTTTGTCTGCACCATTCGATCAGAGCCTCTGTCGGCACGTGCGAAAGTGGCCCAGGGCGTCGGCCGTCTTGAAACCTTATGGAGGGTCCATCTGCTTCGTCTAAAAAAACGCGGCCGAGAAAGACTTCGGGGGCTCGCTCCGCCAGTGTGGCAAGCGCTCTTTCGACATCATAGGTGCTACCGTATCGTCTTGCAGCACGATCGACGATCGCCTCCATTACGCGGCTCGCTCCCGATCCGTCGTCCCCGCGCAGACAAGCCGACATGGCGCGCGACATACGCTCATCTTTGGTGGGGTTAAGATCTTCTGCGCGGATGATCCCAACCACCGCATCAAGGCCAACTTCTCTAAGATCTTCTGGCCAGCGATCCCGGGCGTTCCCTTCGACGTATCGGAGCATCGTCAGTGCATTGACTACTTCCTCCGGACCGCCTGATTTGGCGAGGATGGTGCGCAAAAGACGGACGCGGTCTTCATCACTCAGCTCGCGCTCTTCGCGCCAGGAGACATCGCTAAGGTGCCAAGCTGAAGTCTCCGGCTCCCCTGCGATTTCGATCACATGTTCCAGCTCTTGTGTGGGCAGCACACCCCTCGCGAGGAAGATTCCGTATTCTCGTCGCAAGGCAGGGATACCTTGACATTCAACGCGAATCTCGTCTGCTACGGCCGAGTTCGAGATATCAAGCTGTTGAATGAACCCTGAGAGGACGCTGGTCTGCCGTGTCCTGGAGGGATCGATAAGGTGCAGATCTCGAAGGACTGCCCATACCTCGACGGGGGCACCGGCCCCATGTGCGAGTCCGGCGCCGAGTGAATAGAAAGACCCGCCTTCCGCTTCGAGAAGATCACGACCCACAGCGCGTAGGCTGTCGTGGTTGGCCGCCAATTCCCGCCCAAGAAGCTCTAAACGCTTCGCTCGCCGGGCCTCGGCAGCATTCACGTCTTCGTCTTCGTTTTCGAGGTCGAAATCCCAACCCATGACCGTCTCTGCGCGCACACGAGCTTCGAGGTCAACTGGCTCCATGTGATCAATGAGGCGCAGGACATTTTCTGTATCGGCGCAGGGAAATTCTTCGCCGCGGCGTTGGATATAGTGGAGCATCTGTTTCAGAGCATGCCGGCCCTCGGCCCAAGGCGCTGCCGCTTGCAGTTGTCGCGCGACTTCGTCGATCCGTGACCTCAGTGTGGGGATGCACCTCCAGATGTCACCGATTTCATCTGCCAGCGCCTTTCGGGCGCTGTCTCTGATCGCAAGAGGGCCATCCAGAGCGATCTCTGCCGCCAGATCGAGCCACTTAGTAAACCACTCGACGACATCTTGCCCATGGGGTTCCCATCCGAACGCATCTGGACGGGCGTCATCGTAAGAGAGGATGGAAGAGGACCAGTAGCCCGTTCGCAATGCCGAGCGAAGCATGATGATACCGCGCGCGTTGTGGTTCGGGTCGTTCGCCAAAAGATACTGGCGCGCGACACGGATGCGCGTGTCGGTCTGGGCCAGCGTTCCAGACAGGTAGAGGCCGAAAAGGCTGCTCAACGCATCGTCGGCATTCGATGTCCGTTGCTCGGCGACTGCGATGGTTAGCGTCACCAGACTTTCGCAGGCACGAGGGAACATGGCCTCGGAATGAGCGATCCGCGAGATCATGCGGGTCAAGCTGTCGAGGCTATGGAAATCTCCCGGGGCCGCCTGAAGGGCAGCTGTCATACCATCGATGACCCGCAGCGCCTCATCGGGGACCAGGTGACACACGGCCTCAAGCACATGCATGTCCGGCGTCGGACCATGCAAGGGTCCTCCTGCCTCCATCCACCGAGTGACTATGCGGCGAGCCTCATCTGAATCGTGAAGGTATGAAAGTCGTCGAGCGAACGATCGACGGAGGCGCAGTTTGGCGGCAAAGCCATCCGCGATACTACGCCATGGTATCGACTTGAGAGCCTGTGCAGCGAGACGGTTTGCGAGAGCGTGAGGCAGAACGGCTCTCCACCTGCTTCGGGCCTGGGCAAGTCCCCGGTCGAGAAGGGTAGCGGCGTGCCGATGCATTGCTCCCCGTGACAATTCAGTAAGTGAGCCAAGGAAGGTCAGTTCGTCCGGTTCCTCCTCGCCGTCTACTTCGAAAGAGTAGACCAGCGACAGAACTTCTGCCGCGCGTGCCAGTTCTTCATTCCGTTCCTCGCGTTGCCAGAACAGGCGATCGAAAAGCGCTGAGTCCTCGAAGGCCGAGAGGGTTCCTGTCTGGGGTGCAGCTTGGGCGAGGGCGAATCCCAACCGGGCGTTGCCTTGAGCGAGTTCCGCGAGTCGCCGAGCATCTCCGGAAGACAGGTCACGGCGGCGACGGCGGAGAAGGACCTCGACAATGTCGGAACCTTCTGCCTCGATGCGGACGACATCGGTTTCCTCTGGCCTATCGGCGCGGACGTCATACTCAACTGTGATCAGTCGAACAGGTCCCGGCCGTTCGGCCAATTTGCGCGCCAATGCTTGGTGGGTTTCCGGTGGACAATTGTCGACAACCAAAATTGCTGAAGAACCACGGTCGACAAGCGCTTCGAGCATGCCCATGGGCGCTGGGTCGGGCGAATGACCCAAATCCGTGTAGATAGCATGTGAGGTAGGTAAGGCAGCCAAATCTCCGATCGGCTCGAAAAGCGCCTGCACGATGCGGCTTTTGCCAATACCGGAAAGCCCGGCGATGCGCACAGAACCAGTTCCATCGCGGACAAGGTCTCTGATTGCATCGAGTGCATTCGGGAGTTCTCGGATCGGATCGTCGCGCCCGATGCGAAATACGAGCCCCGCCTCGCAAATCAGATCGTCAGGTTCTCCTTCCGGTGTTGCCGACCAACGTCCGAAGGGCTGCCAGCCCGCGAGGATGGGAAGTGTCAGGCGCTTTCGTAGCCACACGGCCACCGAAGCATGTGCGCTCACCCATCGACTGATTGCTTTCCGGTCAAGAAAGATCAGGTCCAAGTCTGCTCCGTTGGGATCGTCGGCAACAGCCGCACGCATCGAATCGACACGTCGTCGAAGCATTGCTTCAGAACAGTTCGCACCTGCACTCGCTATGATATAGGAACCGCTCCCGGCAGCGAGTGCAGATATCGCTGGCCGAAGTGAGCCCCCATAGCGCATCTCATTCGTGATGGCGGCAGCAGCAAGATCGGCTGCCTTGACCTGGATTCCGGCATCTCGGCGTGCGAGCGGGCCGGCCGGCACAAACGTTTTGACCGGCTCCACGACAACATCGAGTCCTCCGTCAGCGGCAGTCTGACTGCCTCCCCAACGGACCTCGTTTCGATGACCGCCTTGCCGCTCGCGCTCCGCCTCGCAAAGCCGCGCCAATAATTCGCGAAGCTCCGCATCTGTTAAGTCGACCAAACGGTCAGTCGGAATGTCGAACACTGGCATGCTAAATTTCTCATATCGGTGCCGCCTGCGTCGTCGCAAAACGAAGCCTTGGCGTATATATTAGACCCTTAAATCATTTGGCGCTTCTGGCGAAAGACTGATCCGCGTCAGGACAGCCGGGGGCTCCAAAATCTGCGCGGCTTAGAGCGGATTCCGCCCCCGATGCTGCGCAGCAATACCAACGGTAAGTCTGGGGAAGCTGCACCGCGGCACCCGTGCGGCGACGGGAGGCAGCAATGGGCCGTCCTCAATCATCACCCTTGACCCATACGGGACAACGCGCGGGGGTGGATTGTGGCGGCGTTGGTTTGTCGTCTCCTATCCGCGCCCAGAACCCTGATTTGCGCGGGTGGGTCTTCTTCAGCCCGGCGAGATAAGTCGCGTGGTCGGCAATTCCGCTGGGGCGTGCGGGGTCTGCGTCTCCAGCCAGCAGGGTTAGTTTCCCCAGATACTTCGCGCCATGCGAATAAGCCTTGGAGCGCGCGCGGTCCAGGATGTCGTCCAGAAGCGCCCGGTAGAGGATCGTCGCGGCCAGCGGGTAGTCGTGCTCCAAAAGTGTCGCGACCTTGGGCAGGGTGTGCCAATCGCGGCCGTTCCAGCGGTGCGGATGCATCACGATCAGTTCTGCGGCCAGATCGAAACGCGGCCAGTCGAGGAAGAATTGCAGCGCAGCCTCGGGGTCAGCCCTTTCAAGCGCCAGAGCATGGGCACGCTCCTCAGCCTCGATGTCCTCGAAATCCGGCAGGTGTTTGAGGTAGTCACGCAGGATGTCGGCGGACAGAACTGCCTCGAAACAGCGCCAGCGCAGTGCCTGTGCGGCAGGTTTGTGATCGAGAGCCTCAAGGATTTGCGCCTCCAGACTGACCCGCGTCGGTGACATGTCGCTGTCGGCCTCGTCGAACGCGCGCCGCCCCGGTTTGCGCACCCAGTCAAGCGCCTCGGCGGCGCGCCCGGCCTCCAGCAGCTGCGCAGCCATTCCCAGCGTGTCCTGCATATGCGGGCGTTTTTCCTCCTCCAGCGCGATGAGCAGGTCGAGATCGCCCCGCGCTGAAGCGATGGTCTGACGCATCCCGGTCCACTGCGAGGTCATGGAGTAGAACCAGCCGTCCGGTTTGCGCGCCGCTTCCCCGGCCTGCCGTTCGGCGATGACCTCTTTCAGATCGGCATCCCAGCGCATCAGGGCGTCTTGCGGCAAATGCGGCGCCACGGTCGTGGTCAAGTCGGCCAGATAGCCATGCGTGCTTTCGCCAAGCGTGGCCATGATCCTCTCGGGCAGCAGGTCGGCTTCTGGCGGGGTCAGTGTCTGCGCCAGATCGCCTGTCGCGTTGATCGCCTGATAGTAAACATCCTGAACGCGACCTGAGGAATCGTCGACGCGCTCGAACACCTGCTCATGGGTGGCGATGAAGCGCAGTAGCCGGTCTATGGCCAGCGCCGGGGCGGCAGGACCAAGCTCAGACGCGATCGTATCTGTCAGGCTGCGCAGATCGTCGGCAAAGGCGCGGGCCTTGTCCCATTCGATGAAACTCTTCGCCCGCTCCAGCCCGGAAAGCCTCCGGTCGATCAGCTTGGCAATGGCCTCGGGGCCGGATTTCCCGGCGATCGCTGCCTTGACCTGCCGCCGGAAACCCGCGTTGCGCTCGGCCTCGTCCAGCACCAGCTGCGCGAGCTTGTCCGCGCCGAGGTCTTTCAGCTTGTCAATGGAAAGGGCGGGTTTGCGGGCCATGGGCGGGACCGGAGTTTGGAACTGTTCCTGCCATCAGTGCCTTGGCCAGAATGTGAAGGCAAGTATCGGGCATCTCATTCGATGCCGTCGCGTGGGGGCATCCGCTGCATCAGGTCACTGGTTGCTCTGAGGCTCTGTGGCTTCCAGGGCGGGGTTTCAGCCTCACACCAACTTCAAATCCGCAAATAAGTCAGAACACGATCCAGGTCAGCTACGGATGTGATCCTGAAGCAGATGAGGTCCGCGTGTTCCAGCTCACTCATCGACTTCAGCGCCGAATGACGACCGTAGATCGGCTTGCCGTTCTCCCCTTTCGAGATGAACAGTGCCGATGCCGGCGACGACTGGAAATACAGGCCCGGCTCCGCAAGCAGGCTGGCAACCCGTTTGTGCGCGACCCAGAGATTGGCCGGGCTTCTTGTTCATCTTCGCTCCTTGAAGGCTACGATGAAACAGAACCCCTCCGGTGTTCAAATCCTCAAATCTGTCCCACAGGTGCTGACGTCAGACAGGTGTGGAGCAGGTGCACAGGACCCATGCATTCCTCGGTCATCGGCAGCCAGAAACCGCCGGAGACCGGGGCGTAGGCCCGGGCCAAGTCCGGCGCGAGACACGCTACGTCCCAGACCATCGATCCGCCGCGGGAGAACCCGGTCAGGAGCACCCGTTCCGGGTCCACGCCTGCACGGACCGAAGCATCCGCCAGCACGTCACGGAGGAAACCGATATCGGAGCGAGGATACGTGAGCCATCCATCTCGAACGGCCCAGTCGTTGGGTTTGTTCTCGTGCCATGGCAGTGCTGTCGGCGCGATCACCGCATAGCCCCGCTCCATGGCTCGGTCCATGAAATCCCTATTGCCGAGAACTTTGGCGCCGCTGCTGCCGTAGGCGTGCAGGTGCATAATGGCAGACCCGCCCTGCCATCCCTCCGGCACCGCGATGTGGTATTCCCCTGTGGCGATCTTGCAGGGCTGAGCCTCGCCGCCGCAGTCGATCGCCAGTATCGGTTCGGCGATTAACAGGGCCACCCCTAGAAGCACGAACCGGCTTGTCATCTTAGGTTTCACCCATTCCTTTGTGCCTACTGGTTTTGGGGCAGGCGGTTCCAGCTCCAGCGATGTACACGCCAGACACCGTCATTACCTTTGCGCCAGACCCGGAGATTCTTGTCGTACTCGCGCTCGATCGAACCTGACTTGGTCTTGCGGCTGACCTCATCCCAAAACACCTCGATCACGGTATCATCCGTAACGATTTCGAGGTCCTCGGTCGTGGAAGTCTTGTCGCTGAAACCGGCCTTCAGGAACGCGGTGAACATACGCTCGGTTCCGTCGCGCCCTCTGACGAATTGCCAGCCGGGCGAGAGAGAGATCGCATCTTCAGTGAAGTTCGCCGCGATGCGCCCTGCGTCGCCCGAGTTGAAATCCTCGTCGAACTTCGCACTTGCGGCGGCAATCTCGGAAGCGGGATCGGCGAGAACCTGCGAACCGAGAAGTGTGGCACCGAGCGCGGAAACGATCAGGAGTTTCATGACTCACACTCCTTTCGACCATTCAAAGATGATCATACCACAAAGTCGCGAGATCGGCGACATGCGCCCATTGATCCGCAACTTGGTAATGACCGCAAACGGCGCGGAGCCGACTTAACACGGCGCAGCGGAAACCTCTGCGGGCCCTTAGCCACCACTCAGAGCAGCGCCCGCTCCACCAAAGGGTTGATTTTGTCCGGGCTGGTCAGCGGAGCCATATGGCCACCGCGTTCTATCTTCTCGAAGTTCCAGTGGGGGATATGCTGTTGCATCAGGACCACGATCTCCTT
>NZ_QEYE01000027.1 GCF_003122205.1 Maritimibacter sp. 55A14 | reverse complement strand
CCGCACCCCGCTGGCCCGATACGGCTGCGCTGTGTGATGGCTACACCGTATCGGGCCAGCTACCCATGCCCAAAGGGGGGTCATTTTTGGACGCCTATAGGAGGTCAATATTGGATGCCGTTTGACACGCGGCGCCCGTGGCGCGGACGGGCGCCTCCGGCGGGGATATTTGGAGCAAGAAGAAAATGGCGGTTCCACTTGACCCGGGCAGGTCGAGCGGGAAAAAGGGCGCCATGACGCCGTTCCGCTACAGCCCGCCCGACCTGCCGCTGGAGGTGATCCATCACGACCATCACCTGCTTCTGGCCAACAAGCCCTCGGGGCTGCTGTCGGTGCCGGGCAAGGGGCCGGAGATGGCCGATTGCCTGCTGGCGCGGGTCCAGGCGGCCTTTCCCGAGGCACTGCTGGTGCATCGGCTCGATCTCGACACGTCGGGCGTGATGGTCTTCGCGCTGACGCCCGAGGCGCAGCGCCATCTGGGGCTTCAGTTCGAGCGCCGCCATATGCGCAAGGGCTATGTCGCGCGGGTGGCCGGGCACGTGGCGGAGAAGACCGGCAGTGTCGATCTGCCGCTGATCGTGGACTGGCCGAACCGGCCGCGCCAGAAGGTGGACCGCGAAGCGGGCAAGCCGGCGCTGACCGAATGGCGGGTGATGCGGCGCGAGGCGGCGGCGACACGGGTGCGGCTTTACCCGCGCACCGGGCGCAGCCATCAGCTCAGGGTCCACATGCTGGCGATGGGCCACCCGATCCTGGGCGATCCGCTTTATGCCACGGGGCCGGCGCTGACGGCGGCGCCGCGGCTGCAGCTCCATTCCGAGAGCCTGCGGTTGCGCCATCCCGATGGCGGCATCGGCATGACCTTCAAGGCGCGCTGTCCGTTCTAGAGGTCAAGCGCCAGGCGGCGCCCCTCATGAAAGGCGAAGGGCGCGAGCCGTGGCGCCACGCAATCGCCGATCATGCGGATATCGAGATCGGCCAGGTCCGCCGAAAGCGGGTCGAAGGCGCGGTTGGTGGTGGACATGACCAGCGCCGTGGCGGCGATGCGCGTTTCCGATCCGTCGAGCAGGTTGCGCAGCGTCGCGCCGTCGCCATGCCAGCGGGTGACGAGGTGCTCGGGCAGCAGGGTCGCGCCCAGCCGCGCGAGCCGCTGGCGAAGCGGCAGGTCGGCGGAGGTCCGCGCGATCCCGGCCCCCACCATCGGGTCCGGCGTGACAAGGGTCACGCGGTGGCCCTGCTCGGCCAGGTGCCACGCTGTGCCGCAGCCGCGCCAGTGGCCGCCCTCGTCATAGACGATCACCGCCTCGCCCAACCTCGCCTCGCGCCGCATCACCGCCTCGGGCGAGAAGACGCGGCCGGCCTCCAGCCCCGGCAGGCGGTCGGCCTCGGGCATCCAGCGCTGGATGCCGTTCTCGTCGGGCAGCGAGCCGGTGGCCAGCACAACCACATCCGCCGCGGCGGCGCGGATCTCGTCGGCCTCCAGGAAGGCGTGGCGGCGCAGCCGGACCTGGAGCCGCTCGAACTGGCGCTCGTACCAGTCGAGAAGGTCGAGGATCTGGGCGCGGCGCGGCTGCATCCCGGCCAGCCGGAACTGGCCGCCGGTCTCGCCCGAGGCCTCGGCGATCTCCACCGAATGGCCGCGTTCGGCGGCCACGCGCGCGGCTTCCAGCCCGGCGGGCCCGGCGCCGACCACCAGCACCCGGCGCGGCGTCTCGGCGGGGGTGAAACGGTCGCCGCCCCATTCGTGCTCGCGCCCCGCGGACGGGTTCACGAGGCAGGAAATCCAGTAGTCGCGCGACCGGCGCCCCCAGCACATCTGGTTGCAGGAGATGCAGCCGCGCACGTCGCCCGCGCGGCCCTCGGCGGTCTTGCGCGCCAGGTGCGGATCGGCGATCTGGCCGCGCACGATCGACACCAGATCGGCCTCGCCCGCGGCGATCACCGCCTCGGCGTTGTCGGGCGTGCGGATATGGCTCTCGGACTGCACCCTGGCATGGGTCAGCGCCGATTTCAGCGCCGCCGTGGCCGGCGTCGTCAGCTTCTCGCCATGCACGAAGGTCGGCATCAGCCGGTCGAAATCGAGATAGCCGCCGGAGCCGCAGGTGACATAGTCCAGATGCCCGGTCGCATCGTGGACCGCGACCGCCTCGGCCAGTGCCTCGATGCCCAGCGTCACGTCGTAGCTGTCGGAATGGCTGACGGCGAGGCCGATGACGAAATCCTCGCCGCAGGCGGCGCGGATGCGTTCCAGGATGGTCCGCGAGAACCGTGTGCGGTTCTCAAGGCTGCCGCCCCAGCGGTCGTCGCGGCGGTTGGACCAGGGGGTCCAGAACTGGTCGAGCAGCGAATGGTAGGCGGCCCAGATCTCGACCCCGTCGAATCCTGCTTCACGGCAGCGTCGGGCCGCCTGAACGAAGCCCTCGACGATCTCGCCGATCTCGGCCTCGGTCATGGCGTGGCTGCCGTCGCTGTCATGGTAGGAGGGTCCGCCCGACGGTCCCCAATGCGGCGCGAAGCTCAGGTCGGAATCGCCGTGCTGGCCGACATGGTAGAGCTGTTGCAGCACCACCGCGCCGGCCTCCTTCACCGGCTCCACGATCTTGCGGAAGGCCGGGATCACCGCGTCGTCGGAATGCCGGAAATTGCCCCGCGTCAGAACGCCCGTGCGGTGGACCGGCATCGGCTCGGCCACGATCATCGCCGCGCCGCCCAGCGCGCGTTCCAGCAGATAGGCGCCGAATTGCGGGCCCGGAAGGCCGTCGCGGGCCATGTTGGCGGTATGCGCCCCGAAGGTGATGCGGTTGCGCAGCGTGTGGCCGCGCAGCGTGAGCGGGGACATCAGGCGGGGGTGGTCGGTCATCGGGCGGTTCCTCCTTCGGACGGGCCCAGCCTAGACGGGAGGCACGCCAGTCCAAAAGCGTGGCCGCGACATCGGGGCGTCGTTTGCTGCCCGGCGCATTGCATCAGTATATGTGATGTTATGACTATCAATCATTCATTTCACTAATCTTGCGCGTGCCCCTATCTCCTCACCAGCACACCCTAAACGATGGAGAGAGACATGGCACATATCGCATCCACCGGCCTTCGCGGCCCGAACAACTCGGCGTTCCTGCTGCGCGCGGCGGCGCTTGTCGCCCTGGGCATCGCGGTTGGCGGCGCACTGAGCGAGGCGCCCGATACCACCTCTGGACCGGAAATTTCCCGCAGCGCGGCGGATCCGCTGGCGGCCGAGGACTGGCACGGCAATGTGCGCCGGTCCCAGTGGGGCGCGGCGGCCCGGTAACGGGCGCGCTCAGCGTTCCGGGTTGGCCGGGCGGTCCAGGGTCCAGTCATAGGTGCCGCTGTCGCGCTCCTGGACCGCCTGTTTCCAGCCCGCGGTTTCGGCGCGGCGCTTGAAGGCCATGCCTTCGGGCGAATGCCGGGTGATCCCGTCGAAGATCGTGGCGAGGCGCTGGGTCTCGTTGAGGCCCATCGCCTCGATCGCCTGGTTGATCACCATTTTCTGCATCGCAAGCTGGTTGACCGGCACCGAGCACATGCGGGCGGCCAGCGCGTCCACCTCGGCGTCGAGCGCCGCCTCCGGCACCGCTTTCAGCACCAGCCCCATCGCCGCGGCCTCCGCCCCGGAGATGCGGTCGCCGGTGAACATCATCCGCTTGGCCTTCTCCGCGCCCAGCCGGTAGACCCACATCGCCGTGGTCGGGCAGCCCCAGACGCGCGTCGGCATGTAGCCGATCTCGGCGGTATCTTCCATGACGACGAAATCGCAGCAGAGCGCGATGTCGGACCCGCCCGCCACGGCATAGCCATGCACCTTGCAGATCACCGGCTTCAGCGCCCGCCAGAGCGACATGAAATGCTGGTTGTTGGCCCACATGAAACGATAATCCTGCACCGGGTCCCAGGGCATGTCCTGGGTCAGGGGATTGTCCTTCTGCTGCGCGTAATGGGCCAGGTCGTAGCCGGCGCAGAACGCCTCGCCCGCGCCGGCGAGGACGATCACATGCACCTCCGGGTCGGCCTCGGCGCGGGCCACCGCCGCCGAGAGCGCGCCGGGCAGGTCGTCATCGATGGCGTTCAGCACCTCGGGCCGGTTCAGTGTGATGCGCGCGATGCGCCCGTCGCGGGCATAGAGGACCTTGTCCTGCGGCGATGCGCCCGGTGCGCTCATGCGTCCTCGCCCCAGCCGCTGACGGCCTTGACCTCCAGGAAATCCTCGATCCCCCAGACGCCGCCTTCGCGCCCGTTGCCCGACGCCTTGACGCCGCCGAAGGGGCTGCCGGCGCCCCGCGGCTGGCCGTTCATCTCGACCATGCCCGAACGCAACCGCCGCGCCACGCGGTTGCGGCGCGCGCCGTCGGTGCTCTGGACATAGTTGGTCAGCCCGTAGGGCGTGTCATTGGCGATGGCGACGGCCTCGTCCTCGCTGTCGAAGGGGATCATCGACAGGACCGGGCCGAAGATCTCCTCCTGCGCGATGGTCATGTCGTTCTGGACATCGGCAAAGACGGTGGGACGCACGAAATAGCCGCGGTTCACGCCCTTCGGCCGGCCCAGCCCGCCCGCGATCAGCCGCGCGCCCTCATCCATGCCCTTCTGGATCAGGCCCTGCACCTTGTCGAACTGCGCCTGGCTGACCAGCGGGCCGATATGCCGCCCGGACTGGTCCGCGGGGCCGACCTGGGTTCTCTCGGCGGTGTCGCGGGCGATCTCCACCGCATCGTCGTAGATCGAGCGTTCCACCAGCATCCGGGTGGGCGCGTTGCACGACTGGCCGGTATTGTTGAAGCAGTGGATCACGCCGCGCTTCACGGCCTTCTCGTCGGCATCCGCGAAGATCAGGTTGGCGCCCTTGCCGCCCAGTTCCAGATGCACGCGCTTGAGCGTGTCGGCCGCGTTCTTCGAGATCGCAACACCCGCGCGCGCCGACCCGGTGAAGGAGACCATGTTGACATAGGGGTGCCCCGAGAGCCGCGTGCCCACGCCCGCACCGTCGCCGTTCACCAGGTTGAAGACGCCTTGCGGGACATCGGCGCGGTCGATGATTTCGGCGAAGAGATGCGCCGAAAGCGGCGCGATCTCGGAGGGTTTGAGCACCATCGTACAGCCCGCCGACAGCGCCGCGATCACCTTCAGCGTGATCTGGTTCATCGGCCAGTTCCATGGCGTGATGAGCGCGCAGACGCCCACGGGTTCATAAAGGATGCGGTCGTTGGGGGCATGCTCCCCCAGCATCCGCTCGAACTGGAAATTCTTCGCGGCGCGGATGAAATTCTTGATGTGCCCGGTCCCGGCGCCGACCTGCTGGGCGCGCGCCATGTCGATGGGGGCGCCCATCTCCAGGCTGATCGCCTGCGCCATGTCCTCGGCCCGCGCCTGGTATTCTTCCAGAATGCGCTCGATATAGCCGATGCGCTCATCCGGGGGCATCGGCGCCCACCATTGCAGCGCGTCGCGCGCCGCGGCCACCGCGTCATCGACGTCGAGCGCGCCGCCCAGCGAAATCACCGCACAAGGCTCCTCGGTGGAGGGGTTGATGACCTCGAAATCTCTGCCTGCCTCCGGGTCGGTCCACATCCCGTCGATATAGAACTGGCGCTTGTCGAGCATTTCGGTCTCTCCGTGAAACTGGATTTGCGCGCAGAGTGTCACCGCCGCCGGCAAACCGCAAGACGAGGGGCTGACAAGTCCGCTGCCAGGGTACAGATTAGAGATGTTACCTCGACAGGGCTTTCAAAGGGAGACAGGAAGATGGGACTCCGGATCAACGATACTGCGCCGGACTTCACCGCCGAGACGACCGAAGGGAAGATCAGCTTTCACGACTGGATCGGCGACGGCTATGCGATTCTGTTCTCGCACCCCAAGGATTTCACCCCGGTCTGCACCACGGAACTGGGCGCGATGGCCGGAATGATCGACGAGTTCGCCAAGCGCAACGCCAAGATCATCGGCATCTCGGTCGATCCGGTCGATGACCACAAGCGCTGGAAATCCGACATCAAGGCGGTGACCGGCAACGATGTCAGCTATCCGCTGATCGGCGATCCGAACCTTGAGGTTGCCAAGCTCTACGACATGCTGCCGGCCGGCGAAGGCGGCACCTCGGAGGGGCGCACGCCCGCCGACAACGCGACCGTGCGCACCGTGTTCATCATCGGCCCGGACAAGAAGGTGAAACTCGCGCTCACCTATCCGATGACGACGGGGCGGAATTTCGACGAGATCCTGCGCGCGCTCGACTCGATCCGGCTGACCGCCGAGCATCAGGTGGCCACGCCGGCCAACTGGAAGCGGGGCGAGGACGTGATCATCACGCCAGCGGTCTCCAACGAGGACGCAAAGCAGCGCTTCGGCGAATACGAGACAGTGCTGCCCTATCTGCGCAAGACCAAGATGCCGACCTGACAGGCGGCGCGGCCCCCGCAGGCATCCGCGGGGGCCTCAGCCATCGGCGGCCAGCCTGAGCCCGCTGAACTGCCAGCGTTTCTCGGGCTGGAAGAAGTTGCGGTAAGTGGCGCGCACATGGCCCGGCGGCGTCGCACAGGAGCCGCCGCGCAGTACATATTGCCCGTTCATGAACTTGCCGTTGTATTCGCCGACCGCGCCTTCGGCCACCCGGAAGCCCGGATAGGGCGCGAAGGGGCTGGCCGTCCATTCCCAGACATCGCCGTAAAGCTGCGCCAGCCCGCCACCGTTTGCCGGCGCGGGCCGCAGCCGGCCGCTGTCGAGCATGTTGCCCTCGGGCGCGACGCCGTGCGCCGCGCGTTCCCATTCGAACTCGGTGGGCAGCCGGCACCCGGCGAAGGCGGCGAAGGCGTCGGCCTCGAAATAGCTGACATGCGTGACCGGGGCGGCGGGGTCCACCGGCTGCGGGCCGCGCAGCGTCATCGTCCACCGTTCATCGTCGCGCCGGTACCAGTAGAACGGCGCCTGCCAGCCCTCGGCCTGTACCGTGGCCCAGCCGTCCGACAGCCAGAGCGCCGGCGTGGCGTAGCCGCCGCCCTCGATGAAGGCGATCCATTCGCCGTTGGTGACGGCGCGCGAGGCCAGGCGGAACGGCTCCAGCCAGTGCTTGTGGCGCGGACCCTCGCAATCGAAGGCGAAGCCGCCGCCGTCATGGCCGAACGCCTCCAGCCCGCCATTGAAAGCGATCCAGTCGAGCGGCTCGGCTCCGGTTTCGGACACGCCCAGCGGCTCGGACGGGCGGAAGGCGGGCCGCAGCGGGTTCTGCGCGAAGAGGTGCAGGATATCGGTCTGCATCAGTTCCTGATGCTGTTCCTCATGGTTGATGCCCAGTTCGGTCAGTTCCAGAACCTCCGGCGCGGGGGCGCTCTCCAGAAGCTGCGCCATCGCCGCGTCCACATGGGCGCGGTAGTCCATCACCTCCGCCAGCGTGGGGCGCGTGATCATGCCGCGGCGGGGGCGCGGATGTCGGCTGCCCAGCGCCTCGTAATAGGAATTGTAGAGATAGGGGAACCGGTCGTCATGGCGGGTGTAGCCGGGCAGATGCTCCGCCAGGATCATTGTCTCGAAGAACCATGTCGTATGCGCCAGGTGCCATTTCGCGGGGCTCGCGTCCTCCATCGACTGCACGGTGGCGTCCGCGTCGCTGAGCCCCTCCGCCAGCCAGAGGCTACGCTCCCGCGTCACGGGCAGCCGGTCGCGCAGGGCCGTTTCGGGGGACGGGGCGGGCTGCGGGCGGGACCGGTCTCGGGCATGGGGCCTCCTGAAGCGATATGGCGCGTATGCGCCGGAACCTAGGCCGATTGACTGTCCGCGCAACCCCGCCACGGCACGGGCGCCCCGAGCGCCGCGCGACCCGATCGAGACCGCCCATGGCGGCACGACGAAAAAGGCCCCGGCGTTTCCGCCGGGGCCCCTGAGTTCCACTTCAAGCGCCGATCACGCGTCTTCGGTGATCTCTTCGCCGGTTTCCTGGTCGACCATCTTCATGCCCAGCCGGACCTTGCCGCGGTCGTCAAAGCCCAGGAGCTTGACCTTCACCTCCTGGCCCTCCGACAGTACGTCGGAGGGATGCTTCAGGCGTTCGCGCGCGATCTGGCTGACATGCACCAGCCCGTCGCGCTTGCCGAAGAAGTTCACGAAGGCGCCAAAATCGACGATCTTGACCACCTTGCCCGTGTAGATCTGGCCTTCTTCCGGCTCCGCCACGATCGCGTGGATCATGTCATGAGCGCGCTTGATCGCGTCGGCATCGGCAGAGGCGATCTTGATGATCCCCTCGTCGTTGATGTCGACCTTGGCGCCGGAGGTTTCCACGATCTCGCGGATCACCTTGCCGCCCGAGCCAATCACTTCGCGGATCTTGTCGGTGGCGATCTGCATGGTCTCGATCTTCGGCGCATATTCCGAGAATGATCCGGCCTCGCTCAGCGCCTTGGACATCTCGTCCAGGATGTGATGGCGCGCGTCCTTGGCCTGCGCCAGCGCCTGTTTCATGATCGCCGGCGTGATGCCCGCCACCTTGATGTCCATCTGCAGCGAGGTGATCCCGGCCTCGGTGCCCGCCACCTTGAAGTCCATGTCGCCGAGATGGTCCTCGTCGCCCAGGATGTCGGTGAGCACGGCGAACTGGCCGTCCTCTTCCAGGATCAGGCCCATCGCGATGCCCGCCACCGCCGATTTCAGCGGCACGCCCGCATCCATCATGCTCAGCGAGGAGCCGCAGACCGTGGCCATCGAGGAGGAGCCGTTCGACTCCGTGATCTCGGAGACGAGCCGGATCGTGTAGGGGAAGTCGGTCGCCGGCGGCAGCACCGCCTGAAGCGCCCGCCAGGCCAGTTTCCCATGCCCGATCTCGCGCCGTCCCGGAGGGCCGACACGCCCCGCTTCGCCGACCGAGTAGGGCGGGAAGTTGTAGTGCAGCAGGAAGTTGGAGCGCGAGTTGCCGTGCAGCGCGTCGATGATCTGCTCGTCCTCGCCGGTGCCCAGCGTGGTGACCACCAGCGACTGCGTCTCGCCGCGGGTGAAGAGCGCCGAGCCGTGGGTGCGCGGCAGGATACCGGCCTCCGACACGATGGGCCGCACGGTGGTGCGGTCGCGCCCGTCGATGCGCGCGCTGCCCGCGATGATGTCGCCGCGCAGGACCGAGGATTCGAGCTTCTTGAACGCGGCGCCGAGATTGGCGTCTTCCAGCTCTTCCTCGCCAAGCTGCGCCTTGACGGCCTCGCGCGCCGCGGCGATCGCGGTCGTGCGTTCCTGCTTGTCGCGGATCGCGAAGGCCGCGCGCATGTCGGCCTCGCCCAGCGTCTTCACCCGTTCGCAGAGCGCGCTGTAATCCGGCGGCTGGAAGTCGAAGGGCTCCTTCGCGGCATCCTCGGCCATGTCGATGATCATGTCGATCACCGGCTGAATCGCGTCATGGCCGAACTGGACCGCGCCCAGCATCTCGTCTTCCGAAAGCTCGTAGGCTTCGGATTCGACCATCATCACCGCGTCCTTGGTGCCCGCGACAATAAGATCGAGCCGCTGCTCGGGGTTGGAACGCAGGTTCTGCATGTCGTCCACGGCCGGGTTGAGCACATAGTCGCCATCGGCGAAGCCCACACGGCAGCCCGCGATAGGGCCGAGGAACGGGATGCCCGACAGGGTCAGCGCCGCGGAGGTCGCGATCATCGCGACCACGTCCGGGTCGTTCTCCAGATCGTGGCTCAGCACGGTGCACATCACCAGCGTTTCGTTCTTGAAGCCCGGCACGAAGAGCGGGCGGATCGGCCGGTCGATCAGGCGCGCGGTCAGCGTCTCCTTCTCGGACGGGCGCGCCTCGCGCTTGAAGAAGCCGCCGGGCACCTTGCCCGCGGCATAGTATTTTTCCTGGTAATGGACAGTCAGCGGGAAGAAGGGCAGGTCCGGCCGCGGTTCCTTGTTGAAGGTTACGGCGGCCATCACGCTGGTCTCGCCCAGCGTGGCGACGACGCAGCCATCGGCCTGACGCGCGATCTTGCCGGTCTCCAGGGTCAGCGTCTCGCCGCCCCATTCGATTTCTCTTTTGACGATATTGAACATCTGTTTTCCTGTCTTGGGCGCGGGGACCCTCCCCGGCCTCTCGTGTCGTACGGGCCGTATGCCCGTGGCTTCATGGGGGTTTTGCGTTCCTGCCCACCCCGAGAAGCCCGGCGGGGGAGGCTGCGGTTGAGGCGGCGGCCCGAAGCCGGGCCGGCGCTGTCGTGAAAACGAAGACGCGCCCCGGAGGGCGCGGCTCGGTGTCTCCTCAGCGGCGGATGCCCAGGCGCTGGATGAGATCGCGGTAGCGCGCCTCGTCCTTGCCGCGCAGGTAGTCCAGCAGCTTGCGGCGCTGGGCGACGAGTTTCAGAAGCCCACGGCGGGAATGGTTGTCCTTCTTGTGGGTCTTGAAATGCTCGGTCAGCGTCGAGATGCGCGAGGTCAGGATCGCCACCTGGACTTCCGGCGAACCGGTGTCGCCGTCCTTGGTGCCATATTCCTTGATCAGCGATTGCTTCACATCGGCAGTGATCGACATCGGGGTCTCCTTTCGGATTGTCTATGGCGCGAGCCGGGATGTCGTCCAGCAGGGCCCGTGGAGAAAACCCGCCCGGTGCCCGGACGGATGGGGCCATATAGGGGAATTGCCCCGAAATGAAAAGCGGAAATCCGGCTATTCGGCCGCCTCGATCTGCTCGGCGATCTGCTTCGCCCACTCACCGATCACCGGCAGGAAGTCGATCTGCGAGAGCAGGAAGACCGCGATCGAGACCAGGATCGTCGCACCCATGACCGAGCCCAGCCCGAATGCCATGCCGCGGGCGAAGTTGAAGCCCAGCAGTTTCGGCAGGTTGTTGTGCATCCGCACGAATCGGTGCCGGTTGAGCCGCTGCAACTCGCCGCGAAGGGCGGCGAGTTCCTCGGCCAGCCGCGCGTCGCTGTCCTGATCCTGTGCCATCGGCGGCTCCGTACCTTTTTGCCGGGCAAGCCTGTCGGATGCGCGGCGCCGGGTCAATCTGGCGCGCATCGCGGCTCAGCCCCCGCCCGGAAAGGCCGGCGCCAGCGCGGCCAGCACGGCCTCGGGCGCTTCCTCCATGGCGAAATGCCCGCAGCCGGAGACCGGCAGGCCGGTGACTTCCCGCGCCCAGCGCCGCCAGATGCCCAGCGGATCGCCGGTCTGCGCGGGAAAGCCGCCCTCGGCCCAGACGTAATGCAGCGGCGCCTCGATGCGGCGCCCGGCATCGCGGTCGGCGCGGTCCAGGTCGCGGTCGATACCGGCCCCGGCGCGGTAATCGGCGCACATCGCGGCGACGCGCGCGGGATCGCTTGCCTGCCGGCGATAGGCTTCCAGCGCGGCGGGCGCGAAGGCGTCGAGTGTCCTGGACGCGGTCCAGCTTGCCAGCGTCCAGTCGATATAGGCCACCGGGTCGGCACCGATCATCCGCTCGGGCAGCGGGGCGGGCTGTGCCAGAAAGGTCCAGTGATAGGCCTTCAGCGCCAGTTCCGCGGTCCAGGCGTCCCAGAAGTCGGCCGTCGGGACGATCTCGATAATGCCAAGCCGCCGGATGCGCTCGGGCATGTCCAGCGCCATGCGATAGGCCACCCGCGCGCCCCGGTCATGACCGATCAGGTCGGTGCGCTCCATCCCCAGCGCATCCATCAGCCCGGCGACGTCGCGGGCCATTTCGCGCTTGGAATAGGTGCGGTGGTCGGTGTCGTCGGCGGGCGCGTCGCTCTGACCATAGCCGCGCAGGTCGGGCACGATCACCCGGTAGCGGCGCGCCAGTTCGGGCGCCACCCGCGCCCAGCACATGTGGTTCTGCGGATAGCCGTGCAGCAGGATGAGCGGCGCGCCCTCCCCGCCCTCATGCACCGACAATCGAATGCCGTTCGTCTCGACGAAACGCTGCTGGAACCCGGCGATTCCGGACATGGCTTTCCCCCTCGCTCTCAGGCCGGGCCGGGCCAGGGCTCCGGCTGCACTGCATATCCAATATAGAGCGGATGCTTGGGATGTCCCGCCTTGCTGAGGCCCAGATGGTGCAGCGCCCGCCCGGTGCCGCGCATCAGTCGCTCCACTTCAGGGCCGCGGTCCAGATGCGCGCCATGTGTGCCCCAGGCGCAGACGATGCTGTCGGCCCAGCCGCAGCCCTCCAGGATGGCGGCGTCGTTCTGCGGCCCGACCGGGTTGGCGGTGGCGCGCATCGCGCGCGGATCGGTCGCGCGCCAGCCGAAGATGTTGCAGACCCGGAAGGCGCCGAAGCCCAGCGTGCGGGCCCGCCGCTCGCAGCGCTCCACCGTGGGATCGTTCTGCACCTCCGTCGCGGTGGAGGGGTTGAGCATCACGAAAAGCGCCCGCCGGCCCGCGCCGTCCCAGACGCGCGTGAGCGCATAGCGGTAGCGTTCGCAATCGGAATAGACGGCAGTGGAGGCCGCGTCGCCTTTCAGATGGGTGCGAGTGATCATGCGCTGTTCATGGCCCGAAAGCCGCGCCCGCCGCAAGTCCCCGCGCTCAGAAAGGCCAGTCGTGCCGGCTGACCGTGTCACCCGTGCGGCTGTGGAAACGGAAGCTCTCCATCGGGGACGCATCGAGCGATTCTCGGTCGAGAAGTACTTCATCGAACGGCCCCGCGATTGCGTCGTCTATCGCCAGATACTCCATGCCGTCCCTCTCCAGCCGGGCCACCAGCCGGTCCCGGCCTGCGATCCGCGCGAAGCGGGCGAAGCGGATGCGCGCGGCTTCCAGCACCGGTGCCGCCCCGAGATAGAGTACCGCGCGCGCGCCATCGCGAGCCGCGAAGATCATCTCTTCGCGGTCGGTGGAATAATCTCCAAGGAGTGCGGTATCGAAACTGCCGATCAGTTGACCGTCGATATGACGCAGCGCCCGGCCCTCGCGATGGACGAAGTAGTGGACCCGGCCCGCGTCGTCGATATCGAGCTTGGTGACCTTGTCCCCCGGTTTCAGCGCCAGTTCGCGCTCGCCCGTGACAAGGCGCGGTTTCTCGGGGTCGTTGACATAGATGACGTAATGGGCGCCGCTGGGCGATGTCCGGGGCGTGAAGGCCGTGCCCGCCGGGAAGGTTCCGACCTCCCGGTCGCCCAGGACGATATGATCTTCGCTGCCATCATTGTATCCATAGGCAAGCTGCGCCGTCTTGCCGGCGAAATGATAGCCCGACATGGCGTCGCCGCCGAGCGGCCCGATCTGTTTGCCGTCGATCTCGAAAAAGAGCTCGGACGTCTCGTCCGCGGCTTTCCGTTCGCCCAGATAGCCATAATGCCTACCGTCCGAGGACAGGACCAGACGGCCGGAATTCGTGTAGCGCAACCCGCTCGGCCTGCCGTCGATAACGGCCTCGACCTCGCCGTCGATCCGGCGGATGAGCGCCACGCCCGAGCCGTCGCCGCTCAATTCCACCGCCAGCAGCACATCGTTGCCCTCGGTTATCGTTCCATTGTGGATCATCCAGTAGCCGTCGGTCTTGAGCACTGCGAAGACGTACCCCTCGCCCGCGACGGCCTGTGTCGCAACAAGACTGCGGGCGTTTTCCAGGGGCTCTGATATGGGCTCGCCATCGCGGAAGACCCGCAACTCCCCGTCGAGCGTCAATGCGAGATAAAGCAGTTCCCGCCCTGCGGCCGGGTAATGCTCATAGACCGACTTGTAGGGTCCGAACCGCTCGCCGTTGCGATAGGCGAACGCCTCGCCGTTCTCGTAGGTGCGGAACATCGCCGCGCCGCCGTCGAGCGACCAGAGCAGCTTGTCGGAATAGTCTACGTAATTCTTTCCCATGTCCGGTGACCAGTAGATGAACCGGCCTTCGACGTCCTTGCCCAGATGGGCCAGGGACATGTTCCCCTGGGGTTGCGCGAAATAGCGGCTCGCGGCCTGACCCTTGCCGTTCAGGTAGTAGCCGGTAAAGGGCAGCCGCCCCTCCGTACTCAGATACACATCCACGCCGTCGCTGCGGCGCACCCACAAGGCGAGCCCGGAGCCGTAGGCGCGGAAAAGGTGCAGATCGGCCCCCTCCGGAATGGTATAGACAGCCTCAGTGGCGGTTTCGATGGGCTCGGGCTCGGCGCCGAGCAATGCGGGCGCAAGGCCGAAAGTGGCCAGCCCCGCAGCGAGAATTGTACGCAACATCGCATTTCCCCCGTGAACGGCCGGTCTCCGCGGTCCGGTCCATTGGGGCCGGAGCGCCTTGCCTGCCGGGCAATGACATGATGTGATCCTAGCACAATCCGGTGCAGCATTCACCGCGCGGCGCGTCAGAGGTTGAACACCCGGCTCGGATGCAATTCGCCCGTCTTGTAGATGCCGATGGCCACCGGCTTGCCCTGGTAGGAGGCCCAGGCCTCCTCGCCATATTCGGCTTCGGAGGTCAGCACCATGCCGGGATTGCCGTTCCGCAGCCGCGCCGCACCTTCGGGCGTGCAGCGCAGTTCCGGCAGTTCGGCCAGCCCGGTTTCCAGCGGCAGCAGGTAGCCGTCGAGCGCCGGGTCACCCGCCATCTCGTCCAGCAGCGCGAAGTCGATGCCGTCTTCCGCTTCGAACGGGCCCGACCATATGCGGCGCAGTGTTACCACATGGCCCAGGCAACCCAGCGACGCGCCCAGGTCGCGCGCGATGGCGCGCACATAGCCGCCCTTGCCGCAGACCATCTCCAGTTCCACGTGATCGGCATCCGGCCGCGCGACGAGGCGCAGCAACTCCACCCAGAGCGGCCGCGCCGCCAGATCCAGCGCCTCGCCCTCGCGCGCCAGCCTGTAGGCGCGCTCGCCCTCGACCTTGACGGCGGAATACTGCGGCGGCACCTGCATGATCTCGCCGGTGAACTCACCCAGCGCGGCCTCGATCTCGGCGTCGGACGGGCGGCTGTCGGACCGGGCGGTGATCGCGCCCTCGGTGTCGTCGGTCTCGGTTGCCACGCCCAGCCGCACGGTAAATCGGTAGGCTTTCAGCGCGTCTGTGATATAGGGCACGGTCTTGGTGGCTTCTCCGAAAGCCACCGCCAGAACGCCGGTCGCCAGCGGGTCGAGCGTGCCGGCATGGCCCGCCTTGCGCGCCCCCAGCGCCCAGCGCGCCTTGTTCACGACCGCGCTCGAGCTTACGCCGGCGGGCTTGTCCACCACCAGCCAGCCGGAAATATCGCGTCCCTTGTTGCGTCTGCGTCCCACGCGCGCCGTCCCCCGATAATTCTGCGAAGCCGTCCGCTACCCGCACGGCGCGCGCCCGTCAACATCCCCTTGGCGGCGGCGGTCACTCCGCAGGACCGCGGATCACACCCAGGATCGGCCCCATCGGGCGGCCCACATCCGACCGGTTCAGTCCGGGCGCATGCAGTTTCGAGACGTTTCCGTCCAGGAAGAGCGCGTCGGGCAGGCCCAACCCGTCGCGGAAGAGCCGGGCGAATTCGTGGAAGGTGACCGGCTGCTCGGAAATCGCAAAGACCACGCGGCGCCCGTCGCCGGAGACGCCGACGCCGTTGCGGATATGGCGCGACGTGCTGTCGGGCAGGAAGCGCGGGTGCAGCGCGCCGCCGATCACCAGCATCGGGCCGGATTGGGTGGCGAAGCGGCAGGCCGGCGGATCGGTCATGTAGTGCTCCGATTCGATCACCGCCGCGCGGCCGCGCATGACGCAGAAGACGCCGTTCGGGCGCAGGCCGAAATTCCCGACCCCGCCGCCCAGCGTCGCCGGCGCGACCTCGTGCCCGTCTTCGATGTAGAGGCCCACAGGCGCGCGGTCGGGATGGTACATCCCGCCATTCATCGCGAAGGAGAGGCGCCGGTCGCTGCGGGCCAGGTCCTCGTCGAGCCGATGGAAGCTGGCATAGGGCATGCCGTCCGGGGCGCCCAGCCAGAGCCGGATCTCGTCGCGTGCCGCATCGGCCTCGCAAACGGTATAGGCCAGCCCGTCATGGGCCAGCGGCCGGCAGGCGGCGGGATCCGGCGCCGCCGTCGCCGCGGGTCCGACGAGCAGCAGCGCCGCCCCCAGAAGCCCGCGCCAGCCGGTCATTCCTCCGCATCTCCGGGCGCATCCCCGGACCGCGCGGTGTCGCGCGCCACTTCGGCGCTTTCCAGCAGGCGGCGGGTTTCGTCCATCCGGTCGAAGGTCTCGTCGAGCGCGAAACGCAACTCGGGCGAACGTTTCAGGTCCAGCTTTCGGTCGAGCTGGTGGCGCAACTCGCCGCGGTTGCGTGCCAGCGCCTCCATCGCGGCCTCACGCCCCTCGCCGCCGAGCGGCAGAACATAGACCGTGGCCACACGCAGATCGGGCGAGCAGCGCACCTCGCCCACGGTGATCGACATGCGGTTCAGGTCCGGGTCGTGAACGTCGCCCTGGTTGAGCACGTCGGAGAGCGTGCGGCGGATCAACTCACCCACGCGCAATTGCCGCGTCGACGGGCCGGCGCCGCTGTTGAAGGATTTCTTGGACATGGCTTGCACCTCTCGCCCCGCACATAAGCGATGGACGGTTCTGCCGCAACCGGGGCTTTGACCGCCCGCGCCGGAGCGGCTAGAGGATGGCGGAGTTCCGCAGAGAGGAGAGCCGCGATGACCGAAATGACCGGGATCGCCGTGCTGGGCGCGTCGGGCCGCATGGGCCGCATGCTGATCGAGACCGTGCGCGGGCGCGAGGACGCCGCGCTGGTGGGGGTGACGGAACGCGCCGGCCATGACTGGATCGGGCAGGATATCGGCGAATGCCTGGGCGGGCCGCCGCTGGGCGTCGCGGTTTGCGACGACCCGCTTGAGGTCTTCGCCCGCGCGCAGGCGGTGATCGACTTCACCGCGCCGGCGGCCACTGTGGAGCATGCCGCGCTGGCCGCGCAGGCGCGCTCCACCCATGTGATCGGCACCACGGGACTTTCGGACGCGGACCTGGCGAAGATCGCCGCCGCGGCCCGCCACGCGGTGATCGTGCGTGCCGGCAACATGAGCCTCGGGGTCAATCTGCTGGTGCAGGTGACGCGGCAGGTGGCGGCGGCGCTGGATGCCGACTGGGATATCGAGATTGTCGAGGCGCATCACCGCCACAAGGTCGACGCGCCCTCGGGCACCGCGCTGATGCTGGGGGAGGCGGCGGCCGAGGGCCGCGGCGTGACGCTGGCCGATGTGGCCGACCGCGGGCGCGACGGGATCACCGGCGCGCGGCGGCGCGGCGATATCGGCTTCTCGGCGATCCGCGGCGGCGACGTGGTGGGCGAGCATGACGTGATCTTCGCCGCCGAGGGCGAGCGCATCCGGTTGAGCCATATCGCGAGCGACCGGCGGCTCTTCGCCCGCGGCGCGGTGCGTGCCGCGCTCTGGGGGCAGGGGCGCAAGCCGGGCGAATATTCGATGCTGGACGTGCTGGGGCTCTAGGATCGCCCTTGCCGTGGGCGGGTTGCGCCGCCTGCGGCGGCGGTTTTTCGCCTCCGGCGGGGATATTTCGGGCAAGAAGAAACGGGCGCGGGCGATCCGCGGCGGTGAGGCGCGTGCAGTCCGGGGCAGGAGGGTTGAGAATGCGTGCAGCACCGGCGCCACACCGCCTTGTGGTTGCGATACGCGCCCGGCTCAGAAATCGCTGGCGATCCCCTTCTTCTCCCAGTCCCCGAAGCGGGTGGGTTCCGGGCCGTCGCGGCCGCCCTGTTCGGGCGGCAGGCCGGGCGGTTGCGCGGCCTTGCGGCGGGCCTCGGCCTCGGCCAGGGCGCGGCGGGCTTCTGGGGACAGGTCGGGGGGCAGGTCGTCGGTTCCGGATGTGTCGGTCATGGCCCATGCTTTCTTGTGCCGCTCAGCGGCTTGATATACGCCGCAGCCCATGACGGACAAGCCCCCGCCCCTCGATCCCGCCGGCCTGGCGCCGCGCCGCGCGGCGCTGGCGCTTCTGCACGCGGTGCTGGCCGAGGGCTGCACGCTCGACGAGGCGAGCGGGACGCTCGCGCGGCTGGCGCCGCCCGAGCGCGCCCGCGCCGAGCGGCTGGCGCTTGCAGTGCTGCGCAACCTGCAACGCGCCGACCGGGTGCTGGCGCCGCACCTGGCCAAGACCCCGCCCCCCGCCGCGCTTGCGGTGCTGCGTCTGGCCACGGTGGAGCTCTGCGCCGACCGCGCCGCGCCGCACGGGGTCGTCGACGCGGCGGTGCGCCTGGTGCGCGCCGGTCGCCGGACCCGGCACCTGGCCGGGCTCGCCAATGCCGTACTGCGCAAGGTGGCCGCGGGCGGGCCGGAGATCTGGCAGGCCGCGCCGCCCGACATGATGCCCCCCTGGCTCCGCAGCCCGCTGGTCCACGCCTGGGGGCGCGAAGCGGTGCGCGGGATGGAAGCCGCGCATGCCGCGGGCGCGCCGCTCGACCTGACGCTTAAGGACCCCGAGGACCGGCAGGGCTGGGCGGCAGCGCTGGGCGCGCGGCACCTGCCCACCGGCAGCCTGCGGCTGGACGCGCCGGGCCGGGTCTCGGCGCTGCCGGGCTTTGCCGAGGGTGCCTGGTGGGTGCAGGCCGCCGCCGCGGCCATCGCGGCACGGGTTGCGGGCGATGTCGCGGGTGCGCGGGTGCTCGATCTCTGCGCCGCGCCGGGGGGCAAGACGATGCAGCTTGCCGCCGCCGGCGCGGATGTCACGGCGCTCGATATCTCCGGCCCGCGGATGGCGCGGCTGGGCGAGAACCTGACGCGCACCGGGCTGGTCGCGCACCGGGTGGTGGCGGATGCGCTGCACTGGCGGGCGGAGGTGCCATTCGACCTGGTGCTGCTGGACGCGCCCTGCTCGGCCACCGGCACGATCCGCCGCCATCCCGACCTGCCGCATGTCACGACCGCCGCCGATGTTGAGGCGCTGGCCGCGCTTCAGGCGGCGCTGATCGACCGGGCGGTGGAGATGGTGCGCCCCGGCGGGGACCTTGTCTTCTGCACCTGCTCGCTGCTGCCCGAGGAGGGCGAGGCGCAGGTCGCACGCGCGCTGGAGCGTCATGCCGGGCTGCGCCTGCGGCCCATCGCGCCCGAGCCGCTGGGCCTGGGGCCGGAACTGGCCACGCCGGAGGGCCTTCTGCGTCTGCGCCCCGACCACTGGCCGGAGCTGGGCGGAATGGACGGCTTCTGCATTGCGCGCCTGGCGCGGGACTGACGCCCGGGCGCCGGCTTTTGGCGGTGACAGCGCCGCCCGTCGCGGCTATCCTCGGTCCCGGCAAGATCGAGTGGACACCCAATAAAAACACACATGTCCGAAACGTATCAGGAAGCGCCATCCCCCGGCTCCAAGGGCGCGCAGCGCTGGACGCGGGGCCTCAACCGGCTGCAGGCCGGGCTGGCCGGGTTCGCGCGGCCCGCAACCGCGTTCGTCTCGCAGCCCGAGCCGCGCACCATCGGCAGCCATGCCCGCGGGCGGCAGCTTCTGGCGGGCAATTTCATGTTCGGGGGCCATCTGATCGAGGCGCCGGGCGCGATGATCTGGAACCTCGACCCGCCCGAGCCGCCCTTCGAGGAAGCCCTGCACGGCTTCACCTGGCTCGACGATCTGGCCGCCGTGGGCGACAGCGCGGCGCGGCAACTGGCGCAGGACTGGCTGCGCGAATGGATCGCGCGCTTCGGCGCCGGGCGCGGGCCGGGCTGGACGCCTGACACCACGGGCCGGCGCATCATCCGCTGGATCAACCACGCGGTGATGCTGCTCGGGGCGCAGCCGCGCGACCGCTCGGCGGCCTATTTCCGCTGCCTGACCCGGCAGACGGTCTTCCTGGGCCGGCGCTGGCGCAGCGCGGCGCCCGGCCTGCCGCGATTCGAGGCGCTGACCGGGCTGGTCTATGCCGGCCTGGCGCTGGAGGGGATGGACCGCCTGGTGGCCCCGGCGACCCGCGCGCTGGCGGCCGAGTGCCGCCGCCGCATCGGGGCGGAGGGCGGCCTGCCGACACGCAACCCCGAAGAACTGCTGGAGGTCTTCACGCTGCTCACCTGGGCCTCGGCGGCGTTGAGCGAGGCCGGACAGATGCCGCAGTCCGACCATCTGGCCGCGATCGAGCGCATCGCGCCCACCCTGCGCGCGCTGCGCCATGCCGATGGCGGGCTGGCGCGGTTTCACGGCGGCGGGCGCGGGCTGGAGGGCCGGCTCGACCACGCGCTGGCCGCCGCGGGGGTGCGCGCCGCCGCCCCGGCGGGGCTGGCGATGGGCTATGCGCGGCTTTCGGCGGGCCGCACCAGCCTGGTGATGGACGCCGCCGCGCCGCCACCGACGCCGGTCTCCTACAATGGCCACGCCTCGACCCTGGCGTTCGAGCTGACCTCCGGGCGCCGTCCGCTGATCGTCAATTGCGGCGCGGGCGGCACGTTCGGCGAGGCCTGGCGGCGGGCGGGCCGGGCCACGCCGTCGCATTCCACGCTGACGATCGACGGATTCTCCTCCTCGCGGCTTGGGCCGAAGGGCTGGACCGGCAACCGCTTCCGCGAGTTGCTGGTGGACCAGCCCGGCGACGTGCGCTGCCATCGGCTGGCGGGCGAGGCGGGCACGAGCCTGCTGGCCAGCCATGACGGCTATGCCCCGACGCACGGCCTGACCCATGTGCGCCGCCTCACGCTCAGCGCCGACGGGCGCAACCTGGCCGGCGAGGACACGCTGGGCGCACTCTCCGAGGAGGACAGGATGCGATTCGAGCAGGTCATGGACCGCACGGCGCTGCAAGGCGTGGGCTACGCGCTGCGCTTCCACCTGCACCCGGATGTGGACGCCACGCTGGACATGGGCGGCACCGCGGTCTCCATGATGCTCAAATCCGGCGAGATCTGGGTTTTTCGCCATGACGGCGCCGCGGAACTGGGGCTGGAACGCAGCGTCTACCTGGAAAAGGGCCGCCTCAAGCCGCGCGCGACAAAACAGATCGTTCTATCTTCCGTCGTGATGGATTATGCGAGCCGCATTGGCTGGTCTCTCGCCAAGGCGCAGGAGACACCGACCGCGACGCGCGATGTCGCGCGGGACGAGGAACCGGCCGACTGAGACCCTGGCCACTGACCCCGAGGAACTGCATTTCATGACCGATCTCGTGCCCGTCCGCCGCGCGCTCCTTTCCGTTTCCGACAAGACCGGGCTGGAGGACCTGGCCCGTGCGCTCGATGCGCGCGGGGTCGAACTCGTCTCCACCGGCGGCACCGCGCGGGCGATCCGCGAGGCCGGGCTGGCAGTGCGCGACGTCTCCGAGATCACCGATTTCCCCGAGATGATGGACGGCCGCGTCAAGACGCTGCACCCGATGGTGCATGGCGGGCTGCTGGCGCTGCGCGACAATGCCGAGCACCGCGCCGCTATGGAGGCGCACGGTATCGGCGCGATCGACCTGCTGGTGGTCAACCTCTACCCGTTCGAGGAGACAGTGGCCAAGGGCGCCGATTACGCGACCTGCATCGAAAACATCGACATCGGCGGTCCGGCGATGATCCGTGCCGCGGCCAAGAATCACGGCTTCGTCAACGTGGTGGTGGACGTGGCGGACTACGCCCCCCTTCTGGCCGAACTGGAGGCCAATGACGGCGCCACGCGCCTGGCCTTCCGGCAGCGGCTCGCGCAGGCGGCCTATGCCCGCACCGGGGCCTATGACGCGGCGGTGTCGAACTGGATGGCGGGCGCGCTGGGCGAGACCACGCCGCGCCGCCGGGTCTTCGCGGGCAGCCTGGCGCAGGAGTTGCGCTATGGCGAGAACCCGCATCAGGGCGCCGCCTTCTATACCGACGGGACGGGTCGCGAGGGCGTGGCCACGGCCCGGCAGCTTCAGGGCAAGGCACTGAGCTACAACAACATCAACGACACCGACGCGGCCTATGAACTGGTGGCGGAATTCGATCCGGAAGCCGCCGCCGCCTGCGCGATCATCAAGCACGCCAACCCCTGTGGCGTGGCGCAGGGCGACACGCTGGCCGAGGCCTATGCCCGCGCATTCGATTGCGACCGCACCTCGGCATTCGGCGGGATCGTGGCGCTGAACCGCCCGCTCGACGGTGCGACGGCGCGCGAGATCGCCGAGATTTTCACCGAGGTGGTGATCGCGCCCGGCGCGGACGAGGCCGCGCGCGCCGTCTTCGCCGCCAAGAAGAACCTGCGCCTGCTGGTGACCGGCGGTCTGCCCGACCCGACCGCGCCGCTGCTGGCCTACAAGCCCGTCGCCGGCGGGATGCTGGTGCAGGACAAGGATGCCGGGCGGCTCGACCCCGCAGCGCTGCAGGTGGTCACGAAACGTGCGCCTTCGGAGACCGAGATGGCCGATATGCTCTTCGCCTGGAAGGTCGCCAAACACGTCAAGTCGAACGCCATCGTCTATGCGCGCGGGGGCGCGACCGTAGGCGTCGGCGCGGGGCAGATGAGCCGCGTGGACAGCACCCGGATCGCGGCGCGCAAATCGGCGGACATGGCCGAGGTGCTGGGGCTGGAAGACCCCACGACCAAAGGCTCGGTCGTGGCATCGGACGCGTTCTTTCCCTTCCCCGACGGGTTGCTGGCCGCAGCCGAGGCCGGGGCGACGGCGGTGATCCAGCCCGGCGGTTCGATGCGCGACGCCGACGTGATCGCCGGCGCCGACGAGGCGGGCCTGGCGATGGTCTTCACCGGCATGCGTCATTTCCGGCACTGACCCGATGCGCTGGTTCTGGATCACGGCGATATCCACCTTTGCGCTCGACCAGTTCTCGAAGCTGGCGGTGGTGCACTGGCTGGGGCTCAGGCATGTCCTGGCCATCGACGTGATCCCGCCGCTTCTCAATTTCCGCATGGGCTGGAACCGGGGGGTGAATTTCGGCCTCTTCGCCAATAACGCGGAAGTGATGCGCTGGGTGCTGACCGGGCTGGCGGTGGCGGTTTCGCTGGGGCTGGTCTGGTGGGCGGCGCGGCACCTGCGCCGGCCGCTGCACCGCGCACTGGCGGGGGCGGTTCTGGGCGGCGCGCTGGGCAACGCGCTCGACCGTGTGCTCTATGGCGCGGTGGCGGATTTCCTGAACATGTCCTGCTGCGGCATCGACAACCCCTATGCCTTCAACATCGCCGATGTGGCGATCTTCGGCGGCGCGATCGGGCTCGTGGTCCTGGGCGCGAGCCATGACGGCGGGGCCGAGAAGAACGGGTGACGCGGCCGCACGATTGCGCTAGATACAGGCCCGAGAGGCGAGGGAGGTCCGCATGACGGGTTTGCGCAACATGCTGGTGCTGGGGCTGGTGGCCCTGATGGCGCTGTCGGCCTGCGGCGGCAAGCGCCAGGCAGCGCTGCGCGACGCGGGCCCCGACGAGTTCGGCGTGCTGCCGAACCGGCCGTTGCAACTGCCCGAGAATTTCGCGGCCCTGCCCGAGCCCCTGCCGGGGGCGCCGAACCTGGCCGATCCGCGCCCGCAGGCCGATGCGGTGGCCGCGCTGGGCGGCAATCCGGCGGCGCTCAACGCCGACGGGGTGCCCGGCGCCGACGGCAACCTGGTGCGTGCGGCCAGCCGCTATGGCGTGGCCAGCGACATCCGCGAGGTCGTCGCCGTCGAGGATGCCCGCATCCGTCCCGAGTCGCGCCGCCGAAACCGCGTGATGACCCGAAGCCTGAAGCGCAAGGCCAGGGCCTATCGCAAGATGGTTCTCGACCCCTATGCCGAGAATGAGCGCTTCCGGGCCCGCGGCGTGGCCACGCCCAGCGCGCCGCCGGCGCGGCTGCGCTGAGCCGGCGCCGACGCGCGGGGGCGTTGAAAACCCGGTCAAAGCGCGTATCTCTTGCTGAAGCGTCCGGAACCGGGAGTTGAGAATTTGACATTGCGAAAGCTGCTGGGCGTGCTCGCCGTCGCCCTTCACGCCGCCCCTGCGGCCCATGCCGCGGAAAACGTCACCACCTTCACGCTCGACAACGGTCTGGAGGCCGTGGTGATCGAGGATCACCGCGCCCCGGTCGTGGTCCACATGCTGTGGTACAAGGTCGGCTCCGCCGACGAGACCGCCGGCAAGTCGGGCATCGCGCATTACCTGGAACATCTGCTCTTCAAGGGCACCGACGACATGGCACCGGGGGAGTTCTCGGCCACGGTCAAGGCCAATGGCGGCTCCGACAACGCTTTCACCTCCTACGACTATACCGGCTATTTCCAGCGCGTCGCAGCCGACCGGCTGGGCCTGATGATGCGCATGGAGGCCGACCGCATGCGCGACCTTGTGCTGACAGAGGAGGACGCGGCAACCGAGCTCAACGTCATCATCGAGGAACGCAACCAGCGGGTGGAGAACAACCCCGGCGCGCTCTTCTCCGAGCAGCGCATGGCGGCGGCCTATCTCAACCACCCTTACGGCCGTCCGGTGATCGGCTGGCGTCACGAGATGGAGTCGCTGACGCGCGAGGACGCGCTGGCCTTCTACCGCCGCTACTACGCGCCCAACAACGCGATCCTGGTGGTCGCGGGCGATGTCGACCCGGCCGAAGTGCAGGCCCTGGCCGAAGAGCATTACGGCCCGCTGGAGCCGACGCCGGGTCTCGGCCCGCGGGTACGCCCTTCCGAGCCGCCGCAACGCGCCGAACGCCGCATCACCTATGCCGATCCGCGCGTCGCGCAGCCATATGTGATCCGCAGTTACCTGGTGCCCGAACGCAATCCCGGCGATCAGCGCGAGGCCGCCGCGCTTACCCTGCTGGCGGAACTGCTGGGCGGGTCCGGGCTAACCTCGGCATTGGGGCACGAATTGCAGATCGAGGAGAAGCTGGCGGTCCAGACATCGGCCTTCTACGGCGCGACCAGCTATGACCCGCCGGGCTTCGGCATCTATGTCGTGCCCGCCGAAGGTGTCACGCTGGAGGAAGCGGAGGAAGCGATGGACCGCGTGCTGGCCGGGTTCCTGGAGGAGGGCGTGGACGCCGCGCAGCTCGAACGGATCAAGACGCAGCTCCGCGCGAGCCTGATCTACGCCCTGGACAGCCTTCAGGGCCAGGCCCGGCGCTATGGCGAGGCGCTGACCTCGGGGCTGACCGTGGCGGATGTGGAGGCTTGGCCGGAGGTGCTGCAATCGGTCACCGCGGAGGAAATCGTGGCCGTGGGCCGCAAATATCTCGACCGCCGCCGCGCCGTTACCGGCCGGCTGGTGGACGGGGACGGCACCGCCCCCGCGCCGGAGGGCGCAGCGCCCGTCGACCCGCAGAGCACGGAGGTCACCCAATGATCCGCGTCTGTCTCGCCGCCGTCCTCGCGGTCGTCCTGTCGCTGCCCGCCCGCGCGGTGGAAATCCAGGAAGTCACGTCGCCCGGCGGCATCACCGCTTGGTTGGTGGAGGAGCATTCCATCCCCTTCGCCGCCATCGAACTGCGCTTCCGGGGCGGCGCCAGCCTTGACACACCGGGCAAGCGCGGCGCGGTCAACCTGATGATGGGCCTGCTCGAGGAAGGCGCGGCCGATATGGACGCGCAGGAATTCCTCGTCGCGCGCGAGGAACTGGCCGCCGATTACGGCTTCGACGCCAGCAACGACACGGTGTCGGTCTCCGCCCGCTTCCTGACCGAAAACCGCGCGGCCTCGGTCGACTTGTTGCGCAAGGCGCTGACCGAGCCGCGATTCGACCCCACCGCGCTGGAACGCGTGCGCGGACAGGTGCAGTCGATCATCGCCGACAACGCCAAGGACCCGCGCCATATCGCCAACGCCACGTTCGACCGCATGGCCTTCGGGGATCACCCCTATGGCTCGTCGCTCAACGGCACGGCGGCGAGTGTGGCGGCGCTCGACCGCGACGACATCATGGCCGCTCACAAGGCGGCGCTGGCCCGCGACCGGGTCTATGTCGGGGTGGTCGGCGACATCACTGCCGAGGAACTGGGTCCGCTGCTGGACAGGCTGCTGGGCGGCCTGCCCGCCGAGGGCGCGCCGATGCCGAAGGAGGCGCCCTGGATGCTGGAGGGCGGCGAGACCGTCGTGCCCTTCGCCACGCCGCAATCCGTCGCCGTTTTCGGCCATCGCGGCATGCGCGAGGACGATCCGGATTTCTTCGCGGCCTACATCCTCAACCATATCTTGGGCGGCGGCGGCTTCGGCTCCCGGCTGATGGCGGAAGTGCGCGAGAAGCGCGGCCTGACCTACGGCGTCTACAGCTACCTCGCGCCGATGGACCATGCCGAACTGATCATGGGGCAGGTGGCTTCGGCCAACGCCACCGTGGGCGAGGCGGTGGAGGTGATCCGCGCGGAATGGCGCAAGCTGGCGCGCGACGGTATCACGGCGGCCGAACTGGACGAGGCCAAGACCTATCTGACCGGGGCCTTCCCGCTGCGCTTCGACGGCAATTCCACCATCGCGCGTATCCTCGCAGGCATGCAGATCACCGGCCGGCCCATCGACTATATCGACACCCGAAACGACCGCATCGAGGCCGTGACGCTGGACGAGATCAACCGCGTGGCGGGCGAGTTGCTCGACCCCGAGGCGCTGCATTTCGTCATCGTGGGCGAGCCCGAGGGCATGGGCGCCGGCAACTGACCGCACCCGCCATCCCGCTGGTCCGGGCCGCTGCGACACCGCCGGGGGAGGGCCAGTCATGAGCCATCTGGCCGAGATCGACACCGGGCTACGCGGTGCCGCCCTGGGGCTGCTCTTCCTGTTGGGTTGAGCTATCTGTATCCCGAAGTCCGGTGCATCCTGGACTGGATCGAGTAGTATGCGGCCTCGGGAAATGGTGCCTGCGCAATTGCAATGGGTGCTCGTAGGTGGGGCCTTCGCCAATGTTGGTACAATTTTGCCCTGAGCGTGGCCGTCAATGAAAGAGTGAACACCGTAATGACTGTTACATATGAGGAAATAAAGGCCCTGTATCCAGGCAGCACTCACCGCGTAAGTCGCAACTTCATTAAATCGAAAGAATTTAATTGGATTGAAGATTTTGGACCAATGGGCACGATGATGCCATGTACCTGTTACGTTTTACAAGGCGAAGTCACCTATCAATTCGGCGATCAGAAAATCAATATTTCCGAAGGCGAATGCAAGGAACTGCCTGGTGGGGAGTATACACTCCATATAGGCGAAGGGGACGTTGAGATCGTCAACGTTTGGAAGCTTCCTTTCGACACTTGAACTTGGGCTCAGGTACACAAGCCGTTCGCTCCTCCGGGGGATTGGTGAACGTTGGCGCATTCGGACCGCGCGGCCGCCGGACTGAGGTCTGGTGGTCCGTCGACGCCCTGCGCGGGTTGGCGCGGATCACGGAGGCCGCTCCGTGAAGAGGGGAGTGGTCGAATCAAACCGTACCATGCTAGTTATGGTATGATGTTTGCCCCGGACCCCAATATAGGCGACGCTCTGCCCGTCATCCGTCAGCTCGACGAGGCCGCGATCAACCGCATCGCGGCCGGCGAGGTGGTGGAACGCCCGGCCTCCGCCGTCAAGGAACTCGTGGAGAACGCGCTCGACGCCGGGGCCTCGCGGATCGAGATCGCCCTGGCCGATGGCGGCAAGACGCTGATCCGCGTCACCGACGACGGCTGCGGTATCCCGGCCGATGCGCTGGCGCTGGCCGTGGCGCGGCACGCGACCTCGAAGATCGACGGGACCGACCTGCTCAACATCCATTCCTTCGGCTTCCGGGGCGAGGCGCTGCCGTCGCTGGGTGCGGTCGGGCGGCTGACGCTCACCTCCCGCGCCGCGGGCGCGGCCGAGGCCGCGTCGCTCACCGTCGATGGCGGGCGGGTGGAGCCGGTGCGCCCCGCCGCGCTGGCGCAGGGCACGGTGGTGGAACTGCGGGGGCTCTTCCGCGCCACGCCCGCGCGGCTGAAATTCCTGCGCAGCGACCGGGCCGAGACGCAGGCGATCGGCGACACGGTCCGGCGCCTCGCGATGGCCGCGCCGCATGTGGCCTTCGTGCTGCGCGACCTCTCCGGCGGGGGCGAAGGGAGGGTAAGCTTCCGCGCCGATGCCGAGACCGGCGACATGTTCGGCGCGCTGCGTGGCCGGCTGGCGCGGGTGCTGGGCGCGGAGTTCGCCGAGAACGCGCTGGCCATCGACGCCGAGCGCGAGGCGCTGCGGCTGACCGGCTATGCCGCGCTGCCGACCTATTCGCGCGGCACGGCGGTGGCGCAATACCTCTATGTCAACGGCCGCCCGGTGCGCGACCGGATGCTGACCGGCGCGCTGCGCGCGGCCTATATGGATTTCCTGAGCCGCGACCGGCACCCGGCGGCGGTGCTCTTCATCGATTGCCCGCCGGAACAGGTGGACGTGAATGTCCATCCCGCGAAATCCGAGGTACGCTTCCGCGAGCCGGGTCTGGCGCGGGGGCTGATCGTCTCGGGGCTGCGGCACGCGCTGGCCGGGGCCGGGCACTGGGCCTCCACCACCGTTGCCGGGGCCACGCTGGGCGCTTTCCGGCCCGAATCGGCGGCCCAGGACGGACCACGCATCTACCAGATGGACCGGCCCTCGCCCGGCGCGCGCCAGGCCGCCTTTGCGGCGCAGGCCCCGGAGGCACCCGGCTTCGCCGAAACCGCGCAGCCCTTCGCCCGCGCCGAGGATGTGACGGAGGGCGATGCGGACGCGCAGGCACAGGCGCAGCCGCTCGGCGCGGCCCGCGCGCAGCTTCACGAGAATTACATCATCGCGCAGACCGCCACCGGCATGGTCATCGTCGATCAGCACGCGGCCCATGAACGGCTGGTCTATGAGCGGCTCAAGCGCCAGATGGCCGAGCGCGGCGTCGCGGCGCAGGCGCTTCTGATCCCCGAGATCGTGGAACTGGGCGAGGACGGCGCGGCGCGCCTGCTGGCCCATGCCGATGCGCTGGCAGAGCTTGGCCTGGGCATCGAGCCCTTCGGCGGCGGCGCGGTCGCGGTGCGGGAGACCCCCGCCGTGCTGGGTGAGGTGGACGCCGCCGCGCTGATCCTGGACATCCTGGACGAGCTGTCGGATCTGGATGACAGCCAGGCCGTGCGGGCGCGCATCGATGCGGTGCTCTCGCGCATGGCCTGCCACGGCTCCGTCCGCTCCGGCCGGCGGATGCGCGCGGAGGAGATGAATGCGCTCCTGCGCGAGATGGAGGCGACGCCGCATTCCGGCCAGTGCAACCATGGCCGGCCTACCTATGTGGAACTCAGGCTGGCCGATATCGAGCGGCTCTTCGGGCGCAGATGATCCAGGTCGGCGATATCACCCTGAGTCTCGACGACCCGCTGGTGATCGGCGCGGGCGTTCTGGGCGCGGTCCTGCTGGCGCTGCTGGTGCTTGTGGTCGTCTCGATCCGCTCGGCGGCGCGCTCGGCCCGCGCGGCGGAGCCGCTGGCGCAGCACATGGTGGCGTTGGGCGAACAGGTGCGCCAGCTTTCCGACGGGCAGCACCAGCTTTCGGGCGGCCTGAAACACGTCTCGGAGGCGCAGGCGCTGAGCCAGGAGCGCATGGTCCAGACCATGGAGCGGCGGTTGGAGGAGGTGCAGAAGGCGATGGGCGAGACGCTGCACGGCACGGCGGTGCGCACCACGCGCTCGCTTACCGAATTGCAGGAGCGGCTGGCCACCATCGACAAGGCGCAATCCAATATCGAGAAACTGTCGGGCGATGTGCTGAGCCTTCAGGACATCCTTTCGAACAAGCAGACCCGCGGCGCATTCGGGGAGATCCAGCTCAACGACATCGTCTCCAAGGCGCTGCCGTCGGATGCCTATGCCTTCCAGGCGACGCTGGGCAACGGGCGGCGGGCGGATTGCCTGATACATCTGCCCAACCCTCCGGGGCCCATCGTGATCGACAGCAAGTTCCCGCTGGAAGCCTATGAGGCGCTGCGCCGCGCCGGCACGCCGGAGGAGACGAACCGCGCCGCGCAGGCGCTGCGCCAATCGGTTCGCAGCCATATCCGGGCGATTGCCGAGCGCTACATCATCGAAGGCGAGACGGCCGATGGCGCGCTGATGTTCCTGCCCTCCGAGGCGGTCTATGCCGAGCTGCACGCGAATTTCCCCGAGACGGTGCGCGAAGGCTTCGCGGCGCGGGTCTGGATCGTCTCGCCGACCACCTGCATGGCGACGCTCAACACGATGCGGGCGATCCTCAAGGACGCCCGGATGCGCGAGCAGGCCGGGGCGATCCGCAAGTCGCTGGCGCTCCTGCACCGGGATGTGGAACTGGTGGTGGAGCGGGTGGCCAAGCTCGACACGCATTTCACGCAGGCGCGCAAGGATATCGAACAGATCACCACCGCCGCCGAGCGCGCCGGAAAGCGCGCCGAGCGGCTGGACAATTTCGATTTCGAGGAACTGGCCCCCGAAGCCGACGCCGAGCGCGTGATCCCGCTGACGCGCCCAAAGAACTAGGCGGCAGAGCGGTTTCGCACGCGAAACCGATTTATTAACAATCAGTTAAATGATTTGGCTGTCGGGGTGCCGGTTGCGGCCAGCCGGTTCCTGCCGGAACCGGCCCATTTCCGGCTGGTCGGTCCCGGTCCCGCGACGCGGCCTCTTGCCGCGCAGCCCGGTTGGCCGCAGAATGCGGGGTGCCCCGATGGAGGAGACCCCGATGCCCGACGACCTGGAGATCAATCCCGAAAAGATCGCCCGCGTGATCATCCGCGCCCGCGAACTCGACGTGAAGGTCGCCCGCTGGGATAGGCCCGGGGACGATGCGGACGCGGACACGATCCTGGAGAACCGGCCGAGCGACGGCACCGAGGCGGAACTGCGCCAGTACATCGCCGATCTGAACGATGATGAGAAGGCCAGCCTCGTCGCGGTGATGTGGATCGGCCGCGACACCTATGACGCGGACGAACTGGCGGAGGCGGTCGAGACCGCCAAGGCCGAGGCGACCGGACCGACGGAGGACTACCTTCTCGGTGTGCCCCTTCTGAGCGACTTCCTGGAGAGCGGACTCGAAAAGCTCGGCTACTCGGTAGAGGAGGTCGAGGAGGGTCTGCTCTGAGAAGCCATCATGATGCGCGCCTTCGGCGCAAGTCCATTCCTTGCGCCCGCCTGCGGCGGCCGCGCTGCCTCCGGCGGGGATACTTGAAGCAAGAAGAAAGTGCCGGGACTCCCCTTCTTCTTGCCGGAAATATCCCGGGGGTGCGGGGGCTGGCCCCCGCCCGTCACCGGGATCAGGCCAAGACTCAGATCATGTGATCAGCGACCGCGAGATGCTGGGCCAGGCTTGCCACCCGGGTCATCCAGCGGTCCACCAGGTTCGGCGCGTCCGGAACGGCGCTGACGCCGGGCGGGATCTCGCCGGCCAGCACCGCCTCCACGGCGAGCGAGACGGGAACCGAGACAAGCCGCGACATCGCGGTGCCGCGCGCATCGCCCCAGGCATCCATCACGTAGGTCTTGTGGTAGACGGTGCGCCCGTCGCGTTCGGCCTTCAGCCCGACGCAGAGCACGACGCGGTCGGGTTCGCCCGGATCGTATGCGTTCTCGGCCCAGAACCTGTCGGACATCTCCTTGAGCCGTGCCTCGCCTTCCGGCCCCTCCAGGGTCTCGATCTCGGCGAAGACATCGGCCCAGGCTTCCGACCAGCCGTCGAGGCGCAGCGTGCCGCGCACGAATTGCTGCACGTTCCAATTCGGATCGAAGCCGTATTCGGCCATGAAGGGCAGCGAATCGCGGTTCGGGTAGACCTCGAACGTCTCGGGTTGCGGCAGCGGTGCGGTATAGGAGGAGAGTGCGTTCCAGGGCCGGTCCACGACCAGTTCACGGCCTTCGGAAATCGAGCGCGACGGCGATTTCAGCGCCTTGAGCACGCCGAGCGGCGACCAGCTGAACTTGTAGCGGAACGGGTTCGGTGTCTTCGGGATGCCGCCGCAATAGGACGTGAAGGAGAGCGTGTTGGCCGGATCGAAACCTTCCGAGGCGCGGTAGTCGGCCATCAGCCAATGCGCCATCGCGTGGTCGATGCCCGGATCGAGGCCGACCTCGTTCACGAGGCAGAGCCCGGCCTCGCGCGCCTGCGCGTCGAGCGCACGCATCTCCGGCGAGATATAGCTGGAGGAGACGAAATGCGCACCGCGCTTCAGGCACAGTTCAGCCAGCGGCACGTGCCAGTCGCCCGGCAGCATCGAGACGACGACATCGCCCTCCTGCAACGCTGCGCTCAGCGCGTCCATGTCGAAGGCGTGGATCTCGCGCGTCAGATCGCCGATGGCGGCCTCGGCCTTGTCGGTGGAGCGGTTCCAGACCGCCACGTCGTAGCGCGCCTCGATCATCCTGCGCAGGCCTGGCACGGCCGAAAGCCCTGTGCCGCACCAGTGCACGCGCGCCATCCGGGACGCGTCGGGGCGGCGGGAGACATTGCGGTCGAAGACCGCCCTGGCGCGCGCCCAGATGCCGGTGCCGATGCGGTCGAGCGATTTGAGTACCGGCAGAAGCTGGGCCGAGAAATCCTCGGAGGCCTCCACCGGCAGCATCGAGGGCAGGTTGTCGATCGCGGTGATGTCGAGCGGCCGCGGCGCGTCGGCCACGCGCAGCACCGGTGCGTCGAAGCTGGTTGCGCGGTCGTAGACCGGGATCGGGTTCCAGGCGCTGCCCGGATCGCAGGACACATCGCTGATGACGCTCAGCCGGCGCGGGGCCGCCAGCGCGTCGCGGTCCACGAAGACCGGCACCCCCGGCCCCGCGAGGATGCAGTTCACGAAGATGTCGTGGTCGAGGATTTCCGGGAACGGGCCGCCATGCGCCGTCTCCTCCATGTCCCAGCGCGTCACCGGCAAGCCGAGCGCGTCGGCGAGATCCCCAGCGCCGGTGCCCACGCGGCCCTTGGCCCCGATGATGATGACCGAGGGTGTCCCGGCGCCGTTCGAGCGCGCTGCCTCCAGGTCGCCGCGCAGTTCCTCGACCAGCGCCGCACGGGAGGGATAGACATCCGCCCGGTCAGGGCCCGGCAGATCGCCCGCCTGCTGCGCGACCCAGGTCTTCACCCCCATCGCGGCACCGGCGAAGCCGGCCCAGTAGCCGAAGGCGGCAACGCGGCGGCCGTCCTCGTCGGTCAGGTATTCCAGATCGTAGAGCGCGCCGCCGCCGGCCTCGAACCGGCGCAGTAGACGGGCGGCGTCCGGCTGGCCCTTGAAGGCATGGCCGAACATGATGTGGCGGTGGTAGAGCGGCGTCGCCTCGTCGGGCAGTTCCTTCAGTCCGAAGATCAGCGCCGAGAGCGCCGCGCCGGGCCAACTGCCTTCGGCGGCGATCTCGCATCCGGCGTCACGATAGGCGTCGGTGGGGATCGCGCGGTGCGGGCTTTCCTCGACCGTGACGCGCCCGCCCATGGCGATCAGTTCCGCGGCGCCCGCGGGCGTCAGGCCGACGCGCTGTTCGTTGGCACGGCTTTCCGCGCGGACCCAGAGATGTGTGGACATGCGTGGCCTCCCTCTTCGCAACTGTCCCGAGGTCTAGACCGAAGCGCGCCGAATGCCAATGCGGCTCCGCGCGCGGCGCAAGGCAAAAATCCGGCGCCGGGATTGACCTGCGTCAACGCACCGGGGGGCGGCTCCGGATATGCTGTTTCCCAAGCCTGCCGGGCGAGGATGTCCGGCGCTGCATTCATCAGGGAGGGAGGACATGACAAAGCAAATTCTCGTGGCGACCGACGGCTCCAAGACCGCGGGCAGGGCCGTCGCCTTCGCATCGGAGATGGCGGCGCGATTCGAGGTGCCGCTCACCATCCTGCATGTACTGCACCACGACCGGCCACCGCAGGAAATGAGCCACATGGCCGACGTGGAGCACATGCTCGACGACGTGACGCGCCGCGCCGAGCCGGATTTCGTCAACACACCCGGCACGATGGCCGATCTCTTCCGTGCGTCCACCGATTCCGACAAGCGCGCGCGGCTGGTCATGATGATCGGCGATCATATCGTCGACAACGCCGCCGAGGATGCCCGCAAGGCCGGGGTGACATCGGTGGACACGCGCGTGGCCGATGGCGACCCGGTGGAGACGATACTCGACACGGCGCAGGATGTCGGCGCGGACATGATCGTGGTGGGCAGCCGCGGGCTGGGCGGGCTCAAGGGTCTGCTGCTGGGCAGCGTGTCAGACAAGGTAAGCCGGCACGCGCCCTGCACCGTGACGACCGTGCGCTGAGCACGGGCGGCGATGTCGCAATCGGGCTAGGCGCGCCGGGGCGCGGCTGATAACCGGGTGGGGTCCGAGAGCGGAGCGGCCTGTCCGATGATCCCGAGCGACAACATGCGCGCGGCGCTTTTCATGGCCACGGGGATGGCCGGGTTCACGCTGAACGATACCTGCGTGAAGCTGGTGACGGCGCATCTGCCGCTCTTCGAGACGATCTTCCTGCGCGGACTGGCGACGATTGTCATGCTCGCGGTGCTCTGCGCGGTGCAGGGGCATCTGCATTTCCGCATCCCGCGGCCCGACTTGCGGGTGATCGGCTGGCGCACCTTCGGCGAGATCGGCGCGACAATCTGTTTCCTGACCGCGCTGATGCACATGCCGCTGGCCAATATCACCGCGATCCTGCAGTCGCTGCCGCTCGCCGTCACGCTGGCGGCGGCGGTCTTCCTGGCCGAGCCGGTGGGCTGGCGGCGAATGGCGGCGATCGCCGTCGGTTTTGCCGGTGTCATGCTGATCGTGCGGCCCGGCACCGAGGGGTTCGACCGCTATTCGGTGCTGGCTCTGGTCGCGGTCGCTTTCGTGGTGCTGCGCGATCTCTCTACGCGGCGACTGTCGCCGGGGGTCAGCACGGCGATGGTCTCGCTCCTGACGGCGCTGGCGATCACCACGATGGGCGGTCTGGTCTCGCTGGCCGAGGGCTGGGTGATGCCGCGGCCTGCCGACCTGGCACTCGTCGTGCTGGCGGGCGTCTTCATCGTGGGCGGCTACGTCTTCCTGGTCGCGGCGATGCGCGTGGGGGAGATCGCGATGGTCGCGCCGTTCCGCTATGTCAGCCTGGTCTGGGCGCTGGTGCTGGGCTGGGCGGTGTTCGGCGATTTCCCGTCGTCGCTGACGCTGCTGGGCGCGGGGGTCGTGGTGGGCACCGGGCTCTTCACCTTCTACCGCGAGCACGCGCTGGCCAAGGCGCAGGCGCGCGAGAGGCTGGCGGCAACCGGCGGCGCGGGCCGGCCCGGTGCGGTATAGAGCCACGTTCGGAAAACCCGATTGGAAGTGGTAACGACGGCCCTTGGGACCACTGGCAAATTCGGAGACGAGCCGCGCGGCGGGCTGCGCCGGTGTTCCGCGTGCGGGGCGACGGACAGAAGTCGGCGCAAGGCCATCTGTCGCAGATCGGACGCAGACCGCGCTAAACCGGGTTCAGGTCGCAGACGATCGCCGTGGCCGGCGTGTCGCCGCGGTTGTGGAACCAGTGGACGGTGTCGGCGTCCTCCAGGATGCTGTCCTTGCCGTCCGCGCTGAAAGTGGTCTCGCCCTCGGGCCGGCCCTCGACCCAGTCGCCGGAGATGACCTTCACCAGGCCGGGCCGTTTCTCATGCCCGTGCTGGGCGATCTGCCCGCCGGGTGCGATGGTGATGGCCCGCAGTTGCATCATGTAGCCGTCGAGTCCGGTCTGGCGCGCGATCATCTCCGCGTCGAGCTTGCCCAGGGCCTCGACCCCGAGGCCCTTGTGTTCCGAGGGGCCCGACATCTGCCCCAGCGCCATGCCCGCGGCAAGGCCGAGGGCTGCGGCGGCGGCAGTCGTGACGGCGGTTGCGAACCTGTGACGTTTCATCCCGGTCACTCCCTGTTTTGATTAATTCCGGCAAGAAGCGTAAGATCGTTGGGAGAGCGGGCCAAATGAAACGATTTCGCGCTTCGCTGAGAGGAGTTCACCCGCCATGAGACGCAAGCTGCCGCCCTTTCCGGCCTTGCGCGCCTTCGAGGCCGCCGCCCGGCTGGGCAGCTTCAAGGACGCGGCGGAGGAGCTTTGCGTCACGCCCTCGGCGATCAGCCACCAGGTCCGCACACTGGAAGAGTTCCTGGGCAGGACGCTCTTCCTGCGTGGCGGAAACCGGCTGGAGCTGGCACAGGACGGGCGGGTCTATCTCGCGCAGGTGGGACCGCTGCTGGACCGGCTCGACGCCTCCACCCGGATGGTGGCGGGGGAGGTCTGTGCCGGGCCGCTGCGGTTGAAGATGACCGAGGGCTTCCTGAATCGCTGGCTGATGCCGCGCCTGCACCGCTTCGTGGCGCAATACCCGGAGGTGGAGATTGCCGTGGAGACCGGCCTGCCGCCCACGGATTTTCGCGGCGGGGCGCTGGATGTCGTCATCCACTGGGGCGACGCGCCGGTGCCGGGCGTCCGGGTCGAGCCGTTCATGTCCTCCACCCGCAGCCCGGTCTGCAGCCCCGCCTATCTGGAGGCCAATCCCGACCTGACCCGCCCCGATGCGCTGCTGGACAAGGTGCTGATCCGCGACGAGGTGGCCGATGGCTGGGCGGAATGGTTCGCGCTGACGGATGCGGCGGGCCGCTGCCCGGAAGGCGGCCCGGTTTTCGCGCATTGCGAGCTGACGATGAGCGCGGCCGAGAACGGGCTTGGCGTCGCGCTGGGCTATCTGGGCATGATCGGCGAGAGCCTGCGAAAGGGCGATCTGGTGGCGCCGTTCGCGCTGGAATCCGCATCGCGCACGATCTATTCCATCGCCTGCGAGGAAACCCGCGCGGACGATCCCAGGATCGTGGCCTTCCGCGGCTGGCTGCTGGACGAGGTGCTGGCGGATGGGCCTCCTGCGTCGGAGCGGCTGCGCGCGGCGGAGTAGCGCGGAAATCGCCGCGCAGTCCACGCGAAGCCGCGCCGGGGCTGTTGACAACCCCACCGACTCCCCCTATTAGCGCGCTACTTGCCCGTGGGACCTGTGTCTCATTGGCTGCGAAAGCCACAATTGGCGGTCAAGATCCTGGCCTCGGCCACGATCCTCTGGAATTCCACCGCGGCGGTCCCGAATGGTCGGGGTCGCATGCGGTTTTGGCGTTTTGCGGACGCGCGGGCGCTTTGAGATTTGAACGTGTTGAGAGACGGGGAACCGGCATGCCAACGATCCAACAGCTGATCCGCAAACCGCGGCAGCCGAAAGTGAAGCGCCAGAAGTCGATGCATCTGCAGTCCTGCCCGCAGAAGCGCGGCGTCTGCACGCGCGTCTATACGACCACTCCGAAGAAGCCGAACTCGGCCATGCGGAAAGTCGCCAAGGTCCGTCTGACCAACGGCTTCGAGGTCATCAGCTACATTCCGGGCGAGAAGCACAACCTTCAGGAGCACTCGGTGGTCCTGATCCGCGGCGGCCGGGTGAAGGACCTTCCGGGCGTCCGTTATCACATCCTGCGCGGCGTGCTCGACACGCAAGGCGTCAAGGACCGTCGCCAGCGCCGCTCCAAATACGGCGCCAAGCGCCCGAAATAAGGGTTTCGGGCGCCCCGGCTTCGATCCGGGGCCTCGCCCGCAGAGGAAAAGAGGAACTAGGTCATGTCGCGTCGTCACGCCGCAGAAAAACGCGAAATCCTGCCCGACCCGAAATTCGGCGACCGGGTGATTTCGAAATTCATGAACAACCTGATGATCGACGGCAAGAAATCCGTTGCCGAGAGCATCGTCTACAACGCCTTCGACCGCGTCGAGACCAAGCTCAAGCGCGCGCCGGTGGAGGTGTTCCACGAGGCGCTGGAAAACATCAAGCCCTCGGTCGAGGTGCGCTCGCGCCGGGTCGGCGGCGCCACCTACCAGGTGCCGGTCGAAGTGCGCCCGGAGCGCCGTGAGGCGCTGGCGATCCGCTGGCTGATCAACGCCAGCCGCGCGCGCAACGAGAACACCATGGAGGAGCGCCTCGCAGGTGAGCTGATCGACGCGGTGCAAAGCCGCGGCTCGGCCGTGAAAAAGCGCGAGGACACCCACAAGATGGCCGACGCGAACAAGGCGTTCAGCCACTACCGCTGGTAAGAATTCAAGGCATCACATCATGGCACGCGAATATTCCCTCGGACGATACCGCAACTTCGGTATCATGGCCCATATCGACGCAGGCAAGACGACCTGCACCGAACGGATCCTGTTCTATACCGGCAAGTCCCACAAGATCGGCGAGGTGCATGACGGCGCCGCGACGATGGACTGGATGGAGCAGGAGCAGGAGCGCGGGATCACCATCACCTCGGCGGCGACCACGACCTTCTGGTTCCGCACCGAGGATGGCGAGAACCCGACCGGCATCTATGGCGACACGCCGCAGGAAGCCAAGTTCCGCTTCAACATCATCGACACGCCGGGCCACGTGGACTTCACCATCGAGGTGGAGCGTTCGCTGGCGGTGCTCGACGGCGCCGTGTGCGTACTCGACGCCAATGCCGGTGTCGAGCCGCAGACCGAGACCGTCTGGCGCCAGGCCGACCGCTACAAGGTTCCGCGCATCGTCTTCGTCAACAAGATGGACAAGATCGGTGCCGATTTCTGGAACTGCGTGCACATGATCAAGGACCGGACCGGGGCCATCCCGGCGCCGATCCAGATGCCGATCGGGGCGGAAGACAAGCTCGAGGGCATCGTCGATCTGGTGACCATGAAGGAATGGGTCTGGCGCGGCGAGGATCTGGGCGCGAGCTGGGTCATCGAGGACGTGCGCGACGAGTTGCGCGACAAGGCCGAGGAAATGCGCGCCGAACTGATCGAGCTTGCGGTCGAGCAGGACGACGACGCGATGGAAGCCTATCTGGAGGGCGAAGAGCCGGATCTGCCGACCCTGCGCAGCCTGATCCGCAAGGGCACGCTGAACATGTCCTTCGTGCCGGTCCTGGCAGGCTCGGCCTTCAAGAACAAGGGTGTGCAGCCGCTGCTCAACGCGGTGATCGACTACCTGCCCGGCCCGCTCGACGTGCCGCCCTATATGGGCTTCTCGCCGGATGACGAGACCGAGACCCGCAATATCGAGCGCACCGCCGACGACAGCCAGCCCTTCTCGGCGCTGGCCTTCAAGATCATGAACGATCCCTTCGTCGGCTCGCTGACCTTCACCCGTGTCTATTCGGGCACGGTGAAGAAGGGCGACGGCGTGATGAACTCGACCAAGGGTCGCAAGGAGCGCATCGGCCGGATGATGATGATGCATTCGAATTCCCGCGAGGAGATCGATTGGGCCGCCGCCGGCGACATCATCGCGCTTGCCGGCCTGAAGGAGACCACCACCGGCGACACGCTCTGCGATCTGCAGAAACAGGTCGTGCTGGAGACCATGAGCTTCCCCGATCCGGTGATCGAGATCGCCGTCGAGCCCAAGACCAAGGCCGACCAGGAGAAGATGTCGGCGGGCCTGGCCCGTCTGGCCGCCGAGGATCCGTCCTTCCGCGTCGAGACCGATATTGAATCGGGCCAGACCATCATGAAGGGTATGGGCGAGCTCCATCTCGACATCCTGGTGGATCGCCTGAAGCGCGAGTTCAAGGTCGAGGCCAATATCGGCGCGCCGCAGGTGGCCTATCGCGAGACGATCAGCCACAAGGCCGAGATCGACTACACCCACAAGAAGCAGACCGGCGGTTCGGGTCAGTTCGCCCGCGTCAAGCTGGAGATCGAGCCGACCGAACCGGGCGAGGGCTACAGCTTCGAGAGCCTGATCGTCGGCGGCACGGTGCCGAAGGAGTACATTCCCGGCGTCGAGAAGGGCATCGCCAGCGTGATGGACAGCGGCCCGCTGGCCGGCTTCCCGGTGATCGACTTCAAGGTCAAGCTGGTGGACGGCGCCTATCACGACGTCGACTCCTCGGTCCTGGCCTTCGAGGTCGCGGCGCGCGCCGCGATGCGCGACGGTCTCAAGAAGGGCGGCGCCAAGCTGCTCGAGCCGATCATGAAGGTCGAGGTCGTCACGCCGGAGGAATATACCGGCAACGTGATCGGCGACCTGACCAGCCGGCGCGGCCAGGTGCAGGGGCAGGAGACCCGCGGCAACGCGATCGTCATCAACGCCTTCGTGCCGCTGGCCAACATGTTCGGCTACATCAACAACCTGCGCTCGATGTCGAGCGGCCGGGCGAACTTCACCATGCAGTTCGATCACTACGAGCCGGTACCGCAGAACATCTCCGATGAAATACAGGCAAAATATGCGTAATCAACCAACACTTAACCGCCGGTCCGCCATTGCATTCGGGCTGATCTTCGCCCTTGGCGCCTGCGCGTCGGCTCCGGCTACCAAGGATGCTGGTGCCGCGATCGTTTCGCGGGGATACTCGGTCGATACTATGTCCCTGTCCGTCGCCGAGGGTGCCTCTGTGGGCGGACTGTTCAAGCAGGATCCCGGGGTGGTCAATCAGCTTGTCAGCCGGGTAGGTGGCGAGCTGAGGCAGAAGGCCGGGAATGTTCGCGGCGGTCCCAAGAAGGCGAATGTTTCGGTGAGCCTCACGCGGATATCCGTAGCGTCCGCAGCGAGCCGCAGCCTGATCGGTATGGATACCCAACTGAACGGTGACGTCGTGGTTACCGACGCGGCTGGTAACGTGCTGGCGCGGAAATCCAACGTCGAGTTTGTGGATAAAGGCGCGAAGAACACATCAACGTTCAATGGCATTCCTGTCGGCGCGCTTCTCAGCACCGTTGCCAATGCCGGCGGTGCTTCGAATGAGCAGAGGCTGGAACGTCTTTCGACCGGCTTCACCAACGAAGTTGTAGCTTGGCTTTCGCGCTAGGCAACTAACCCTATTTGTGCCCTGGTGACGGCGCAGAATACAAGGAGGCCATCATGGCAAAGGCAAAGTTTGAACGCACGAAACCGCATGTGAACATCGGGACGATCGGGCATGTTGACCACGGGAAGACGACGCTGACGGCGGCGATCACGAAGTATTTCGGGGATTTCCGTGCCTATG
>NZ_QEYE01000026.1 GCF_003122205.1 Maritimibacter sp. 55A14 | reverse complement strand
CTCCACAACCAACATCCCACACTGTGCTCCCCGATGACCTCGGGAGCATCATCACCATCAATGTAAGGGGGTCATTTTTAGACGCCGATCACCCCGCTATGGGGTCAATTTTGCACGCCTGTTCACACGCCCGGCACGCTTCGGTTGCGCCTCGACCCGGCAATGCTCGGGCAAAGACTGAACGTCGATTCCGACGCTCTCGATGACGCCTGCCTGACCCGATCCGTTCCGTTCCGGATCCGCAAGCGCGGGGTCGAGACGAAGATCATCCTGGCCGATGCCCCGGCGGAAACGGATGATACGCTCATCCGCAACATCGCGCGTGCCCATGCCTGGTACGCGCGGATAAGGGCCGGCGAGACCTTCGCCGCCATCGCCGCAGCCGACGGCACGTCGAAACGCCGCGTCCAGCAGATGATCGGGCTCGCGTTCCTGGCCCCCGACATCGTTCGAGATGTCCTCGACGGCAGGCAGCCGACCGGCTTCACCTCCGAGTGGTGCAAGGCCCGTTCGCTGCCATCCGATTGGGATGCGCAACGCGTCGTTCTGGCAACCCTCTGATCACGGCTTCCCCAACCTGCTACCGCGAAAACGGCGAGCGCAGACTTGCGGTGTATTGCGGCCTCAATGCGAGACCGGAAATGGTCTGGAGGAAGGGCCCCGCTGGGCAAGCCTTTGAAACCACGCCATGACTTGCGGCGCACCTTGACCGGTCTGGATTATGGGGAGTGGCTGGCTGGGGTGGTAGGATTCGAACCTACGGTACACGGTACCAAAAACCGCTGCCTTACCACTTGGCTACACCCCAACGGTGAGCGGTTAGATACGCCGCCCGCGCGCGGGCTTCAAGCATAAATTCGGCCCCATTTGCGCGTTTCCCGCCGGTTCAGATCGTCTGGTCGTAGGCGCCCACGGAGGGCTCGGTGCGGATCACCGCGTCGAGATCGGCGAAGATCGCGCGCAGTTCGGCCGCGCTCTCGGGGCTTTCGCAGACGACCACCAGATTTGGCGTGTTGGAAGAGGCCCGCACCAGCCCCCAGCCGCCATTGTCGAGCATCACGCGGGCGCCGTTGACGGTCACCACCTCGGAAATCTCGCGCCCGGCCAGGCGGCCGCCCTGCGCCTTGAGCGCGACGAGCTTTTCCACCAGCCGGTCGAGCACCTGATACTTCTCTGCATCGGCGCACCAGGGCGACATGGTGGGGGAGGAGAAGGTCTGCGGCAGCGCCTTGCGCAGGTCCGACATGCGGCTTTCGGGGTGGCGGTCCATCAGCTTGCACAGTTCCACCGCCACCCGCAGGCCGCAGTCGTAGCCGCGGCCGATGGGTTCGGCCAGGAAATAGTGGCCGGATTTCTCGAAGCCCGCCAGTGCGCCCAGGGCATGCACGCGCCGCTTCATGTGGCTGTGCCCGGTCTTCCAGTAATCCGCCTTTGCCCCGTGCTTCTGCAACTCCGGATCAGTGGCGAAGAGCCCGGTGGATTTGACATCCGCCACGAAGGTGGCGCCGGGATGGAGCCGCGCGAGATCCCGCGCCATGATGACACCCACCTTGTCGGCGAAAATCTCCTCGCCCTCGTCATCGACCACGCCGCAGCGGTCGCCGTCGCCGTCGAAGCCCAGCGCCAGGTCGGCGCCGCTCTCGCGCAGGGCGCGGGCCATGTCGTGAAGCATCTCCATCGCTTCTGGATTGGGGTTGTAGTTCGGGAAGGTGTAGTCGAGCCGCGTATGCAGCGGGACCACCTCGACCCCGATCCGTTCCAGCACCTCGGGCGCGAAGGCCGAGGCGGTGCCGTTGCCGGTGGCGCAGACCACGCGCAGCGGCCGGGTCATCCGGAAGTCGCCCACCAGATCGTCGATATAGGCCTCCCGCACGCCCTCCACCCGCGTCCAGCCGCCGCCGTCGCGGGGCTGCCCGCGGCCCTCCAGCACGATGTCGCGCAATTCCGCCATCTCTTCCGGCCCGTGGGTCAGCGGGCGTTCGAAGCCCATCTTCACCCCGGTCCAGCCATTCGGGTTGTGGCTGGCCGTGACCATCGCGACCGCGGGTGCGTCAAGGTGGAACTGCGCGAAATAGGCCATCGGGCTGAGCGCCGTGCCGATGTCGCGCACCTGGATGCCGGCCTGCACGAGCCCCAGTATCAGTGCGTCCTTCACCGATTGCGAATAGTCGCGGTAGTCGTTGCCGACGGCGATCAGTGGCGGGATGCCGCGCGCGTGCATCTGGGTGCCGAGCCCCAGCCCCAGCGCGGTGATGCCGGCCAGGTTGATTTCCTCGGGGAAGCGCCAGCGCGCGTCGTATTCCCGGAACCCCGTCGGCGTGATCATCGCCCGGTTGAGAAAGTCCCAGACATTCTGTGTTACCTCGGGCAAGGGGCGTGTCATGCGGCAGGGCTCCTGTTGGCGCGGGTCAGAGGCGCAGCGGCGCGCGTTTCGCCAGCGCGTCGAATTCCATAAGATCGGCGACAAGCTGCGGCATCCGGTCGAGCGGGATCATGTTCGGCCCGTCGGACGGCGCTCGGTCGGGGTCCTCATGGGTTTCGATGAAGACCGCGGCGATGCCCAGGCTGACGGCGGCGCGCGCCATGACCGGCGCGAACTCGCGCTGCCCGCCCGACGAGCCGCCCCGGCCGCCCGGCTGCTGAACCGAGTGCGTTGCGTCCATGACCACCGGATAGCCGGTCTGCATCATGATCGGCAAGCTGCGCATGTCCGCCACCAGCGTGTTATAGCCGAAACTGCTGCCGCGTTCGGTCAGCAAGATGCGCTCATTGCCGGTCGAGGCGATCTTGGCGGCGACATTGGGCATGTCCCAGGGGGCCAGGAACTGCCCCTTTTTGACGTTGATCGCGGCCCCGGTTTCGCCGGCGGCCAGCAGCAGGTCGGTTTGGCGGCACAGGAAGGCGGGGATTTGCAGCACGTCCACGGCCTGCGCCGCGTCGGCGCAGTGGCCGGGCTCGTGCACATCGGTCAGCACCGGGCAGCCGAGTTCGCTGCGGACCGCGTCGAGGATGCGCAGCCCTTCCTGGGCCCCGAGCCCGCGCTTGCCCGCGAGCGAGGTGCGGTTGGCCTTGTCGTAGGATGCCTTGAAGATGAACTGCGCCCCCGCCGCCGCGGCGGCTTCCTGCATGCGGCCGGCGATCATCCGGGCGTGATCCAGGCTTTCGAGCTGGCACGGCCCGGCGATGAGGGTGAGCGGGGCATCGTTGCCGACGCCCAGCGGTCCGATCGAGACTGTCTTCATATCACGCAGAAACCTGTTCGCGGAGGATCGAGGCGGTAAGCGACACCATCAGATATATCCCGCCGAAGATCAGGAACGCCAGAACTGTGTTCTCGAAGGCGCGGGGATAGGCGGCGGCATCGGGCGCCACGGGGCTGACGCCGACGGACAGGTAACGCACCTGCCGGTTCGCTTCAATCCTTGCGGTCTCAAGCTGCTGCAATGCCTGGCTGAGCATTGCCTGCCGGGTCTGGAGATCGGCCTCGGCCACCACCAGCTCTCCACTGATCGTGGCCAGCGAGACACTGTCGCCATTGCCTTCGGTCAACTCCGCCCGCATGCCGGAAATGGCGTCCTCGAGCCGGGCGATCTTGCGTTCCGACACGTCGACGCGGGTCTGGTTGGGACGTTCATTGGCCATGAGCTCCTGCAGCCGCAGGCGTTCGCGTTGCAGGTCCACCTCGAGGCTGGATATCTGCGACATCTGCGCGGAGACCTCCATCTCGGCGCTCAGCACGCCGCGTTTCTGCTGCAGATCCAGCACGCGCTGCTGGGCTTCGCGCATCTTGCGCTCGGCCTCCTCGTAACTGTCTCGCGAGCCCTTCATCTGGTCGCCGCGCAGGCGCTGGGTCATGCTGTCGACGCGCTCCTCGGCATAGGAAATCAGCGCCTCGGAGAAGGACTTGGCAAGCGCAGGATCGGCGGCGATCACCTCCATCTTCACGAAGCCCTCGGTCGGGTCGTAGCCGATCTTCACGTTCTTCTTGTAGAGCTTGTAGGCGGCTTCGTCCGAGGCGTCGGCGGAGAGCCGCTGAATGGGGTCAATATCCGGTTGGCTGAAATGCGCCTTGAACCCCAGGTCGTCGTTCAGCCGCTGCATGGCCTCGCGCGATTGCAGATAGCCCTGAACCGCAATCGAATCCTGCGTGGTGGCGAATTGCGTACCCGCGAAAAGCCCGCCCAGCCCGCTGGCCTGCGCCGCATCGGCCTTCTGGATCAGGAACTCGGTCCGGGTGGAATACATCGGTGTGGCGATATTGAAATAATAGTAACCCGCGAGCGCCGTGGGCAGCAGCACGAAGAAGGCCAGCCGCAGGGCCAGAAGCCCCATGCGGATGCGCCGCCGCCGTGCGATGTCGCGCTGGATGCGCCGGATTTCGCGGGCCCGGTTCTCGCTGCCGGCGATTTGGCTGGACGGGGGCTGCGCGTTCCGCACCGTGCTGGGCAGGCTCGGCGGGGTTTCCGCCCGGCCATTCCCGGTTTCCGAGACGACGAGCTCGAGCATCTGTGATTTCTGGAACGGGTCGATCCCCCGCCGCCGCAGCAGCCGTACCGCGTCGATGTCCGAAGCAGGCTCCAGCCCGTGTTTCTGTGCGATCCGGCGGGCCATGCGCAACTGCCGGCCGGTCAGGTTCTCGGCGCGGATCGCCTCCAGTTCCTGCTCCGGGCTGAGCGGGGCCCGCTCCTGCGGCTCGGATGCCTGCGCCGCCCCGCCGGCCGCGCCGGCCGCTTCAGCGGCGCTGGGCGCGGTCTCGCCATTCGCGGCCCGCGCCTGCTCCTCGCCCGCCGGCGCGCTGCGCCGGATGCGGAATTTCTTAGCCCTGGGTTTCATAGTCGTAGAGCCTCTTGGCTTCCTCGAGCGTGTCGAACATCAGCAGTTGTCCGTCGCGCAGCACCGCGGCGGAGCGGCAGAAGCGCGCCAGCGTCTCGGCCTGGTGCGACACGACGATCATCGTCGCGCTTTGCAGCCGTTCCTTGAGGATCTCGCCCGCGCGCTGGTTGAAGCCGACATCGGTACTCGACGGCATGCCCTCGTCCACGAGATAGATGTCGAAATCCAGCGCCAGCAGCAGAGAGAAGGAAAAGCGCGCCCGCATGCCCTGGCTGTAGGTGCCCACGGGCATGTCGAAATATTCCTCGATCCCGCAGAGGTATCGGCAGAAGGCTTCGACATAATCGGGGTCGAGATCGTAGAGTTGCGCGATGTAGCGGGCGTTTTCGGTGCCGGTATGACGCGACACGACACCGCCCATGAAGCCCAGCGGAAAGGAGATGCGGCAGGCGCGGTGAATCTCTCCCTCGTCGGGTTTCTCGAGCCCGGCCATCATGTTGATCACCGTGGTCTTGCCGGTGCCGTTGGGGGCGAGAATGCCCAGGCTGTTGCCCAGTTCGACGCGGAACGACGCCCGATCGAGGATGACCTTGCGCTGCTTGCCCGTCCAGAAGGACTTGCTGACATTCACGAACTCGAGCATGGCACTCGCACGATCCTTACCTCGGCCCGATTGCTACGGTTTCTTTTTGTTGTGCCACCCTTTGACGGGCGGACGTATCGGGCATGTCGTTATCACGCTGTTGCGCTCTATTGAACTGTTTTTGGCAATATACACCGGATGTTGAGTAAACTCGGACAGTCGCATGGCATGAATGTGGCGATTGCGGCACCTGAGGCCCCGGAGCAGGGTGGAGGCAGCCTCAGGCCAGCGCCGCCCAGGCCAGCCCCGCCGCGATCGAGCCGATCGTGGCGAACAGGATGTAGGAGGCGAAGACGCGGCCGCGCACCAGCGCCCAGACCGCCACGGCCGCGGGAATGCAGCTCACCCCGCCCGCGACCACGAAGGACATCGCGGCACCCGGCGCCATGCCCTGTTCCAGAAGCCCCGCGACGAGCGGCGGCGCGGCATAGCCGTTGAGATAGGCCGGTCCCCCGATCAGCGCGCCCATCAGCACGGGTTTCAGCCCCTCGCCGCCCAGCAGCCCGGCGATCAGCTCGGTCGGGACGTAGAGGATCATCAGCGCCTCGAGCACATAGGCAAGCCCCAGCCATTTTGCCAGGAAGAGCGCATTCTCGGTCGCCGCGGCGCCAAACGCCGCGCGCCGGTCGCGCTCCTGCCAGAACCGCCAGACCGGCGGGCCGCCCAGCCCCGGCCCGCCGCAGCCGCAGGAGGGCGCGGCGCGCGGCTTGAGCGGGTCGGCGTAGAGTGGGCTGCGTCCCAGCGCCATGACCGCGAAGCCGCCGCCCAGCCCGATCGCGATGGCGAAGACCGTCTTGGCGATGGCGAAATCCAGCCCCAGCGTGCCCGCCGTGATCGCGAACATCGCCGGGTCCATCAGCGGCGAGGCCAACCAGAAGGCCATCGCCGCGGAAAGCGGCGCGCCGGCGGCGAGCAGCGCCGCGATGAAGGGGATCACCTCGCAGGAGCAGAAGGGCGCGAGGCCGCCCATTGCGGCGGCCAGCACGATCATCCGCACCTCACGGCCCTCGAAGGCGCGCGCGATCAGGCCTTCCGAACCGGTGGCCTTCAGATATCCAATCGCCAGGACAGCGAAGGCGATGAAGGGCAGGGTGCCCGCGAAGGCTTCCAGCGCCAGGCCCGCGACCTCCGGCAGCCGTGCGGGATCGGCGGCCCAGACCAGCGCCAGGAGCAGCGCGATCAGCAGCCAGACCTTGTCGACCCGGCGCCAGTTACGGGCCAGCGCAGGAAGATGCGTGCTCAGATCAGTCATGGCCGTGCTCCCTGGCCTCATGCGCGCAGACTTCGGCGTCGGCGCAGCATTCCTCCAGCAAGAAGCGGCTCAGCGCATCGACGGTCTCATAGGCCGCGCCGGCGCAGATGATGGACCGGCCTTGCCGGGCCTGCCGGACAAGCCCGGCCTGGGTCAGGAAGCGCAGGTGATGGGTCAGAGTGGCGCCGGAGATGCCCGTGGCCTTGCCGAGCGCGCCGATGGAAAGCCCCTCCGGTCCGGCGCGCACGAGGCTGCGCAGGACCGAAAGTCGACTTTCTGAGCCCAGCGCGGCAAAGGCCTGCGCGGCGTCTTCGAGGGAGAGGGATGTGTCGCGAATCGTTTTCATATTTTTATAATTATAGAAATATCGAAATGAGCGCAATCCCTCGATCCTTGTCGCCGCGCGCTTTTCCTTTGGCGCCGGGCATCCTAGGTTTCCCACATGACCGCTGCCTTCCGTGACCTTTCCGCCCGCGTGGCCGATTGCCGGCTCTGTTCCGAACGCTTCGGCGCGACCGCCACCGCGCATGCGCCGCGCCCGGTCTTCTGGGCGCGGCCATCGGCGCGCATCCTGATCGCCGGACAGGCCCCCGGCGCGCGCGTCCACGAAAGCGGCAAGCCCTTCACCGACCCGTCGGGCGACCGGCTGCGGGACTGGATGGGGCTGGATGCAGACCGCTTCTACGACCGCGACAGGGTCGCGATCCTGCCGATGGCCTTCTGCTTTCCCGGCTACGACGACAAAGGCTCGGACCTGCCGCCGCCGCCGGTCTGCGCGCGGACCTGGCGCGCCGAGGTGCTGGAACATCTTCCCGATATCCGCCTGACGCTGCTGGTCGGCGGGCACGCGCAGAAATGGCATCTGGGCAAAGTTGCGGGCGGCGGCGTCACGCGCACCGCGCTGGCCTGGCGCGAACATGCGCCGCATGTCTTTCCCTTGCCGCACCCGTCCTGGCGCAATACCGCATGGCTGAAGAAGAACCCCTGGTTCGAGGCCGAACTGCTGCCCGTACTGCGCCGCGCCGTGGCCGAGGCGCTGGAGGAAAGATGACGGAAACCCCGCTCGATGCCGCGCTGGCGCGGATGCAGGCCGCGCCCGAGGATGCCGCGGCGCGGCTCGCCGCCTATCATCTGATCGCGGCGAGCGAACTGGTCCTGCTGCTGGAGACGGAGGCCGAGGGCGACCGCATCAGCCCGGCAACCTTCCCGGTCGACGGCGCGGGCTATGTGCTTGTCTTCGATCGCGAGGACCGGCTGACCGCCTTCACCGGCGGTCCCGCGCCCTATGCGGCGCTATCGGGGCGCTCGCTGGCGCAGATGCTGGCCGGGCAGGGGCTTGGGCTGGGCGTCAACCTGTCGGAGGACGAGGCGGGCGCGCTGATCCCCGCCGGTGCGGTGGACTGGCTGGCCGGGGCCCTGGGCGCGGAACCTGCAGTGATCGAGGCGCGCCCGGTCGCGCTCTCACCGCCGCGCGGCCTGCCGGAGGGGGTGCTGATCAGCCTCGATACGCGGCTGGCCTCGGCTTGGGGGCTCGCCACTGCCGCCTGGCTGGCCGCGGTGGAATACGAGGACGGCGCGCGCGGGCATCTCCTGGCCTTCGTCGATGCGCTGGAGCCCGCGCAGCCCGCGCTCACCCGCGCGGTGGGCGAGGCGCTGGGTTTCTCGGGGCTGGAGGCCGACGCGCTCGACGTGGCCTTTCTGGTGCCGGACGCGCCGCTCGCCGCGCGCCTGGCCCGTGTCGGATTGCGCTTCGACCTGCCGACGGCCGATCGCGCGCCGGTACCGGCCGCGCCGGGCAGCGATCCCGACCGTCCCCCGCGCCTGCGATGAGGCTGGTGCCCGGTTCTGACGGTGCATTTTTTCGACAGGATATGAATGCCCGGAAAGATCAGCCGCGCGGCAGGATACGGTTCACATGGCCCATCTTGCGGCCCGCGCGGGTCTCGGCCTTGCCGTAGAGATGCAGCGCGGCACGCGGATCGGCGGCATGGGCGGGCAGGTCGTCCATATCCTCCCCGATCAGGTTCAGCATCTCCACATCCGCATAGCGTGACCCGTCGCCAAGGGGCCAGCCGGCCACGGCGCGGATATGTTGCTCGAACTGGTCCACGGTGCAGCCCTGCTGTGTCCAGTGGCCGGAATTATGCACCCGCGGTGCGATCTCGTTCACGATGAGCCCGCCGGGCGTGACGAAGAATTCCACGCCCATCACGCCGACATAGTCGAGCGCGTTCAGGATGCGGCCTGCGGCCAGCACCGCATCGGTGGCGAATGCAGCAGGCACCTTCGCCGGCACGGTCGTGCTGCGCAGGATGCCGTCGCGGTGGACGTTCTCGCCCGGATCGAAGCAGGCGACACGCCCGTCCGCGCCGCGCGCCGCGATCACCGAGATCTCGGTGCTGAAATCGACGAATCCCTCCAGGACCGAGGGCGCGCCCGCCACCGCCTCCCATGCGGCTGCGGCTCCGTCCTGTGCGGCGATGCGTGCCTGGCCCTTGCCGTCATAGCCGAAGCGCCTTGTCTTGAGGATCGCGGGCACACCGATCCGCGCCAGCGCCGCGTCGAGGTCGCCGGGTCCATCCACCGCGGCATAGGGCGCGCACTCCAGCCCGATGCCGGTCAGGAAATCCTTTTCGGCCACCCGGTCCTGGCTGACAGCCAGCGCGCGCCGACCGGGGCGGACGGGGCAATGCGACTCCAGCAGATCCAACGCGGCAGTCGGGATGTTCTCGAACTCGTAGGTGATGACATCGACCGAGCGGGCGAAGGCTTCCAGTGCCGCGTGGTCGTCGTAGGGCGCGGTGGTGACACGGGCGGCGACATGGCCCGCAGGCGGGTTGGCACCCGGCTCAAAAACGTGGCAGGTGAAGCCCAGGCGCGAGGCCGCGACCGAGAGCATCCGGCCGAGCTGCCCGCCTCCAAGAATGCCGATCACCCTGCCGGTGGTCAGCGGCTCAGTCATCCTGCGGCTCCTCCGGGATCGAGGCGGAGAGCGCGGCGCGCCAGGCGTCTAGCCGTTCGGCCAGCGCCGGATCGGTCGTGGCGAGGATCTGCGCGGCGTAAAGCCCGGCATTGGCCGCGCCCGCCGCGCCGATCGCCATCGTGCCCACCGGATAACCACGCGGCATCTGGAGAATGGAATAGAGCGAGTCGACCCCCGAAAGCGCGCGCGTCTGCACCGGCACGCCGATCACCGGCACCCGCGTTTTCGACGCCATCATGCCCGGCAGATGCGCCGCTCCTCCGGCGCCTGCTATGATGACCTGAAGCCCGCGCTCCACCGCGCTTTGCGCGTAGTCCCAGAGACGGTCCGGCGTGCGGTGGGCCGAAACGATGCGCCGCTCATGCGCGATGCCCAGTTCGTCCAGAATGGCGGCCGCCTCCTTCATGGTAGCCCAGTCGGACTGGCTGCCCATGATGATGCCCACTTTGACGCTGTCCATGCCTGTCCCCGTCCGCTGGCCCGCGATTGAGCGGCGCACTATACCGACCTTGCCCGGTCAGGCAATGATATCCGGAAATATCTGGTCCTCGAGCCGCGCGATGCGGTCCTTGAGGCCCAGTTTCTGTTTCTTGAGGCGGCGCAGCGTGAACTGGTCGGTGCGCGAGGTCTCGTCCAGCGCCGCGATGGCGGTGTCGAGGTCGCGATGCTCGCGTTTGAGAAATTCCAGCTCCGCACGCAGCACGTCGAGCCGGTCCATCTGGGTGGGCGGATTCATGGGCGCTTGGGCCTCCTGCAGGTCGTCGCTGAGCCATAGATAACCGCTCTGCCGCATTTCGGAAAGCCCGCTGATGGAGATGGCGGCGCGCGCTCGCGCCTTCGCCAGAGTACTTGTCGGCCCGCGCGCCGCCCCCCATATTACCCGCAGGGTCGCCGTAACGGGGCCCTGCCATGCAGTCGCTTCAGATCAAGGACTTGGGCCAATGAGTAAACTTACCCTTGCCACGCATCCCTTCCTGCTGGGATTCGACCAGTTGGAACGTCTGGTGGAACGCACCGCCAAGACCGGGAATGACGGCTATCCGCCCTATAATATCGAACAATCCTCGGAAAACGCATTCCGCATCACGCTGGCCGTGGCCGGATTCCGCGAGGAGGATCTGTCGATCACGCTGGAGGATCGCCAACTGGTGATCCGCGGCAAGCAGGTCGAGGCGGAGGAGGATGGCCGTGTCTTCCTGCATCGCGGCATCGCCGCGCGGCAGTTCCAGCGCAGCTTCGTGCTGGCCGAAGGTGTCGAGGTTGCGGGCGCATCGACCGAGAACGGACTTCTGCATGTGGACCTGAAGCGGTCCAGACCCGAACAGGTCGTGCAGACGATCAGGATCAACAAGGTGTAAGGAGGCTCGGATGGACCAGAAATACGACATCACCCCCCAGGACGATCGCAGCATTGTCTATGTCCGCAAGGTGAATGTGGAGGATCTGATCGCCTCGGAGGGCCTGCCCGACGAGCTGCGCCAGCAACTGGAAGGGCGCGATGCGCTCTATGCGGTGCATGACGCAGACGGCCAGAGACTCGCCCTGGTAGGCGACCGCAAACTGGCCTTCATCCTGGCCCGGCAGAACGATCTCTCGCCGGTCAGCGTGCATTGAGCGGCAGCTATTCCTTCGACTGGGTAGACGCTTTCACCGACCGTGCCTTCGGCGGCAATCCCTGCACCGTCTTTCATGACGCGGCGGGTTTGGACGAAGGTACCTGCATGGCGCTGGTGCGCGAGACCGGGCAGACCGAAAACACCTTTCTCGGTCCCTCGGAGATCGCTGACGCGCGGGTGCGCTATTTCCTTGCCAATCGCGAGATACCTTTCGCCGGCCATCCCACCGTGGCCAGCGTCGTGTCGCTGTTGGCGCGCGGGCTGGTTTCGGGACCGCGCCTGCGGCTGGAAACCGTCGCCGGCATGATCGAAGTCGATCTGGACGGCCCGTCTGACGCGCCCTTCGTCGTTATGACTCAGGACCAGTTGAGCTGGGGCGCCGACGTCCCGGCGGCGATCGTGGCGGATATATTGGGGCTCGCATCCGGCGATATCCTTGGCCAGCCGCAGATCGTGTCGACAGGTTTGCCCTATTGCATCGCGCTTGTGCGCTCGGCGGATGCGGCCCGGCGCGCCCGGCTGAACCTTGATGCGATGGCGCGCTACCAAGCCAGGTTCAGCCATCCCCACGGCGAGTTGATGGAGCCATTCATGCTCTGCACCGATGGGCAGACTGAGGATGCGGATATCTTTGCCCGCCATCTGATGGCGCCGCCCAATCCGCCCGAGGATGCCTTCACCGGCTCCGCGATGGGTTGCGCCGCGGCCTACCTCTGGCGTCACGGCCTGGCGCCACGACCGGCCATGACCGCCGCGCAGGGCGACTGGATGGGGCGCCCCGGCCGCGCGCGGATCCAGGTGCAGGGCCCCCGCAACGCAGTCACGGCCGTGCGCGTGGCGGGGCAGGGCCGGGTGATCATGTCCGGGCGGCTGCGGCTTTAGCCGTCTCCGGCGGCGGGTGCGCGGCCAAGCGGCGGCCAGATGCCGAACCGCCGGTGCAGGAGCGCGGCGCAGGCGCGGTTCGCCGCGTCCCGGCTGCGCCCGTCCATTACGGTATCCTGAAGGCTGCCGCGTCCCTCGAAGGCGGGAATCATGCCGTCCCGTGCGGTCGGGGTCTGATAAAGCGGGATGCCCTGCCGGGCCAGGTGCCCGGAGAGCCAGATGTCATCGACGCTCCAGGCCTCGCGCGGCGGGTCGAGGCCGGGACCGGCCAGCCAGTCGGGATCGACAAGCACGCCCGAGAATCCTTGTGCGATATCGGTGCGGCCGGGATCGCGTCCGTCATGCGCCGGTTGCCGCTTCAATCGCGTCACGCTGAAGCCCGATCCGGTGACGGCGGCGCCGGGGCGCCCGGCATCCAGAAGCCGCGCCGCCCAGCCCGGCGGCACCAGCCAGTCGTCGTCGCAATAGATCAGCCGCATCCCGCTGCCCGCCAGATGCCGCGCGGCGGGCAGGGCCTTGGTGGCGGGGCCGAGATCGGCGGCGCAGCGCAGCAGGGTCACACCTTCGGGCAGGGCGGGCGGCAGGACCGGGCCGGGAAAGCGGTGGTAACGTTTTGGCAGGCAAAGTAAAACCCGCGCCGGGGCGGGTTCCTGCGCCAGAAGACGGGTGAGCACCGGCGCCAGCGCGTCGAAACGCGGCGGAATCGAGCAGAGCGAGATCGCGTACATGTCCCCGGCCGTCAAGCCGATTGCCGGCCGCCCGTCAAGGGCGGCGCGGCAGGGGCGGGGTTCCGGGCGCGGGCCGTCAGCCGGCGATCAGGCCCATCGACTCGAGCTTCAGGATCACCTGATGGGCGCAGTTGTCCACTTCGGTGCCTTCCGTTTCCACCCGGATCTCCGGATGCGTCGGCTCCTCGTAGGGGTCGGAAATGCCGGTGAATTCCTTGATCTTCCCCTCCCGCGCCAGCTTGTAGAGCCCCTTGCGGTCGCGGCGCTCGCACTCCTCCAGGCTGGTGGCGACATGTACTTCCACGAAGGCGCCGTAAGCCTCGATCATCTCACGCACGGCCCGGCGGGTCGCGGTATAAGGCGCGATCGGCGCACAGATCGCGATGCCGGCATTCTTGGTGATCTCGGAGGCGACATAGCCGATGCGCTTGATGTTGAGGTCGCGGTGCTCCTTCGAGAAGCCCAACTCCGACGAGAGGTGCTTGCGCACGACGTCGCCGTCCAGAAGCGTCACCGGGCGGCCGCCCATTTCCATCAGCTTGACCATCAGCGCGTTGGCGATGGTGGACTTGCCCGACCCGGAAAGGCCGGTGAAAAACACCGTGAAACCCTGTTCGGCGCGCGGCGGCGATGTGCGGCGCAGTTCCTCGACCACCTCGGGGAAGGAGAACCACTCAGGGATTTCGAGCCCTTCGCGCAGACGGCGGCGCAGTTCCGTGCCGGAGATGTTGAGGACGGTGACACCTTCCTCGATCTCGTCGGCGGGCTCGTATTGAGCGCGCTCCTGCACATAGACCATGTGCTTGAAATCCACCATTTCGAGGCCGATCTCGGCCTCATGGGCGCGGAACAGATCCTGCGCCTCGTAGGGGCCGTAGAAATCCTCGCCCTGCGAGTTCTTGCCCGGCCCGGCATGGTCGCGGCCGACGATGAAATGCGTGCAGCCGTGATTGCGGCGGATGATCCCGTGCCAGACGGCCTCGCGCGGGCCGGCCATGCGCATCGCCAGGTTCAGGAGCGACATGTTGGTGGTCGAGGCGGGGTATTTGTCCAGCACCGCCTCGTAGCAGCGCACGCGGGTGAAATGGTCCACGTCGCCGGGCTTCGTCATGCCCACGACCGGGTGGATCAGCAGGTTGGCCTGCGATTCCTTGGCAGCGCGGAAGGTCAGTTCCTGATGCGCGCGGTGCAGCGGGTTGCGTGTCTGGAAGGCCACGACCTTGCGCCAGCCCAGCTTGCGGAAGAGCGCGCGAAGTTCGTTGGGCGTATCCCGGCGGCCGCGGAAATCGTAATGCACCGGCGGCTGGATGCCGGTGACGGGGCCACCCAGATAGACCGCGCCGGCGGCGCTGTGCAGGTAGTTGACGGCCGGGTGTGCCAGATCGTCGGCGCCGAACACCTTCTCTGCCTCTCGCGCCTTGTCGGGGCTCCACTTGTCTGTGACGGTCATGGTGGCCAGCAGCACGCCTTCCTGGTCGCGCAGCGCGATGTCCTGGCCGGGCTCGACCTTGGCGGCGAAATCCGCATCGACATCGAGCGTGACGGGCATCGGCCAGAGCGTGCCGTCGGCCAGCCGCATCTTCTCGACCACGTTGTCGTAGTCCGCTTCGCCGAGGAAACCCTTGAGCGGGTTGAACCCGCCATTCATCAGCAGTTCCAGATCGCAGATCTGGCGCGGCGTCAGGTCCCAGGACGGCAGGTCGCCGGCCTCGGCCTTCAGTTTCTGCGCGCTTTCATAGGAGACGTAAAGTTCAGGGATCGGGGCCAGGTTCTGCTGGGACATCACAACTCTCGAATATCTACTTTTGCATTTGGTGGCGGGTGACGCATGTCACCTTTGCGCTGCGCCATAGACCCGCAATGTGGCGGCATTCAAGGCCTCGTTGGGTCTTTTCGTGAAAAGAGACGAATCTGTCGCGCTTCTGCCCGGTGCCGGAATGCTGTCGCGGTATCCGGCAGTGCCGTGGAATTCTTGCTTGCGGGTGGTGAGAGGCGGCGGGTGACGGACCGGATGGCTATCGCACGCTCAACGGCTGCGCGGCGGCAGCTTACGCATTGCGAGCTTTTCGGGCGGCGCGGACCAGTCGGGATGGCGCGCGGCCTCGTTTCGCAGCGCCCGGCGAAAAGCCAGGAATTGCCGGGGCGTCGGCAGACGCGGAATATGCGCCAGTTCCCAGTGGATGCCACTGACCGGATCGTCGAAGAACACCGCGTAATAGCCCGGCGCATAGACCGCGTATTCGGCGGGCGGATCGGTGACGGTGACACCCTCAGGGCGCAGAAACTCGCGGTGGAACGCATCGACCTCGCGCCGGCTCTTGGCCCAGAGCGCGACATGGTGGATGCCGGTGGCGCGGGCGCCGTGATCGAGTTTGCCGCCGGTTCGCGCGGGCTGGATGCCGACATAGGAATGCGGCCAGGGAAAGCGCGCCATGTAGTAGGTCGAGCGATACCCGATGTCGAGCGTCCAGAAGCTCTTGTACCCCAACCAGCCGAACATCCGGTCGTAGAAGGTGACCGCGTTGTCATAGTCCGGCACCGAGAGTTCGAGGTGGCTGATGCCCCGCCATCGCATCCGGTGGCTCCTTATTGCTTTATCGCTGCAGGGCCTGCCTTTCAGGGCGGGGTGGCTCGGCGGGAATCAACTCCGAACCTTCTTGCTCGGCCAGGAACTTCTCGGCCTCCAGCGCCGCCATGCAGCCCATGCCCGCACTGGTCACCGCCTGGCGGTAGATGTGATCGGTCAGGTCGCCGGCCGCAAAGACGCCCGGAATGGACGTGGCCGTGCTGTCGGGCGCGGTCACCACATAGCCGCCCATATGGGTTTCGAGCTGGTCGGCCACCAGTTCGCTCGACGGGGAATGGCCGATCGCGATGAAGACGCCCGAACAGGGCAGCTCGGTCTTCTCGCCGGTCGTGGCGTGGGCGACGCGCACGCCGGTCACGCCCAGCGGGTCGGTCACGCCCAGCACCTCGTCGAGGTTGTGGTCCCACAGGATTTCCACCTTGGGGTTCCTGAACAGCCGGCTCTGCAGGACCTTGTCGGCCCGCAATTCGTCCCGGCGGTGGATGAGCGTGACCTTGGAGGCGAACTTGGTCAGGAAGAGCGCCTCCTCCACCGCGGTGTTGCCGCCGCCGACGACGACGACCTCCTGCCCGCGGTAGAAGAACCCGTCGCAGGTCGCGCAGGCCGAGACGCCGAAACCCTTGAACTGCTCCTCGCTGGGCAGGCCCAGCCAGCGCGCCTGCGCGCCGGTGGCCAGGATTACCGCGTCGGCAGTATACGTGGTGCCGGTGTCGCCCTGCGCGGCGAAGGGCCGTTTCGAAAGGTCGATGGCGGCGATGTGGTCGGCGACGATCTCGGTGCCGACGGCGCGGGCATGGGCTTCCATGCGCACCATCAGGTCGGGGCCCTGCACCTCGGTATCGCCGGGCCAGTTCTCGACCTCGGTGGTGATGGTCAACTGCCCTCCGGGCTGGATGCCCTGGACAAGCAACGGCTCCAGCATGGCCCGGGCGCCATAGACGGCCGCAGTATAGCCCGCCGGCCCCGAGCCGATGATCAGAAGACGAGTATGGCGCGTTTCGGACATGGAGCCCCCCATATGTTGCATGTCTCTGGCAGTGGGTGTGGGATATAGCCATCCGCGGGCCACGGGAAAAGGCATGATTTCGGGATGCCGCCCGGCACGGCTTGCAAGGGTCGCGCCAGAAGGATATTGCGCGAGCCTGAAACATAATTGCGCAAGCCGCGGCATGCGCGTAAGATGCGCAAAATCACGCAGAGGGATTGCCTATGGCAGGCGCCAAACTCGACCCGATCGACCGCATGATCCTGGCGGAATTGCAGGCGGACGGGCGCATGACGAATGTCGAGCTGGCCAAGCGGGTGGGCATTTCCGCGCCGCCCTGTCTGCGCCGCGTGCGCACACTGGAAGAGCAGGGCTATATCCGCGGTTACCACGCCGAGGTCGATCCTCGCCTGTTGGGATTCGAGGTCCAGGTCTTCGCCATGGTCGGGCTGCACAGCCAGGCCGAGGCCGATCTGAGCGCCTTCGAGCGGCGCTGCCGTGAGTGGCCGCTGGTGCGCGAGTGCCATATGCTCAATGGCGAGATCGACTTCATCCTGAAATGCGTGGCGCCCGATCTCTCGACCTTCCAGAACTTCCTGACCGAGGATTTGACCGCGGCTGAGAACGTGGCCAGCGTCAAGACCTCTCTGGTGATCCGGGGCGCCAAGGACGACCCCGGCGTGCCATTCGAAGTGCTGGAGGCGCGGCTCGCGCAGAGCGCCTGACGGACACCGACCCGTTTCAGGTGTAGCTCAGCGCCATCGCTTCCTCATCGGTCAGCCGCGGCGCGGCCAGGGCGCCGAAAAGCTCGACCCGTCCGCCCATCCAGGGGAAGATATGGGCCAGATGGTGATGCACCTCGCCGCCGAGTGTCGCACAGACCTGCGGGCCGGGATGGTAGCTTTCGGTCTCGACGCCATTCGCGGTAACGATCTGATGCGCGTCGAAGGCGAAATTGAACAGTTCGACCGACCCCAGCGGACGCAGCTCGATGATGCTGTCGCCATCCGCCAGGCTGCGCGCGGGCACGAGCGCCGCACGCGCGCCGTGCCGGATCGCGCAGATCTTGTGGCGCAGGATCACGCGGGCGCTGCCATGCAGCACCAGGTCGGTGTCGGGCCGTCGGTCGCCCAGCGCATTGGCCATGATCCGCAGCGATCCCGGCTGAGCCTCGTCGCCGCGATAGTTGATCGGCGTGCAGCCGATCCAGCGCAGCGGCACCGCGCCGTGGTCGCGGGTCAGGACGCGGTCGCCGGGCACCAGATCCTCCACCGCGACCGGCCCGGTCTTCGTGGCGATCAGCGTGCCGCGGGCGAAGGCCGCGCAGCTTTCGGTGAGTTCCGGTGTGTCGGGGAAGACGTGGCTGCCGTCGGCAATCCGGCCCTCTCGGTCGAGATAGCGGAACCGCGCGTGGCGGCGCGGCAAGTCCCGCGGGTCGCGGGCCAGGGCCTGCGTCCCCACCGCCGAGCGTCCCCCGATCTGCGTCAGATCCTGGCGCAGCGTAGAAACCCCTCGCGCGGGGTCGAACGGATAAGTCATGCCATCAGTCCTCTCAAGGTCCTGAGTGCATTCCCACACCGCCCCCACGGGATGAGCGAACACGTCTGAAGTGATGCCCCGGAGCAGCCACGGAGCGCGACCAGTTAGCCGATACTTGCCGGGAAAGTCAAACTTTTGTGTCCAATTGCACGTAGTTAGGCAACAGAGCGTGGTCTTGCCCCGGACACTGTTTCCCGAAATCGCGGTCAATCCTCCGTGTAGACGGCGCCGCGATTCCGCGCCGGAGTTGCGCGACGCGAATCATTGGGGCAGAGTGGGGGAGAGCAGATGGCCACGGCCCGCAAGGCCGCCGCGCAACAGGCAACCGCCGGCTCCGGCGGGCGGCGACAGGACCGGCATTCCATGACTGTCACGCGCTATCATTTCCTGTCCGGCCTGCCAAAGGCAGGGGTGGATGTCCTGTTGCGTGTGCTCGACCAGAATCCCGCTTTCGTCACCGGCGAAGGGACCGCCGCGGCCGCCTTGTTCGAGGCCACGGTTGGACGCATGTCCGACCCGTCCTCGGTGGAGGCGGGCCTGGCGGTGCAGCAGCAGAAGGCGTTATTGCGCGCCGTGCTGGACGCGGTTCATCATGATCGGCCGATCGGCAGCGTGGTCTTCGACAGCAATCCTGCCTGGATTGGCCAGATCGGCATACTGTCCGCGCTTTTTCCGCTGTCGCGCTTCGTGGTGCTGCTGGCGGATGCGGCGGATCTGGACGGTCCGGGCCAGCGCGAGATGCGCGACCTCAAGGCGGCGCTCGACGGCCCCGCGGCTGAGCGTATCCTGGTGATTGAGCGCGGGCGGCTGATCAACGATGCGCTGACCGTCATGGATGTGCTCTACCACTTCCTGCGGGAGCCGGAATTCGATCACGACCTGTCGGAGTTCGAGGCACCGGGAAGGACGGCGGGTGAAGGGTCCGGTGGCGTGGGCGGACGGGGTGCTACGCGCCTGCGCGCGGACGGCGATGCGACGCTGCTCCTGAAATCGGGCTAAGGCGGTGCCTAGCGCGCCGGGGCCTTTGCCCTCGCCGACCGCCCCGCATGCGTCCAGGGCAGGGCGATGTCGGTCCGGGCGCTTTCCCTGAGAACCCATTTCATCCAACGTTTCCGGCTGCGCATCGTCATCTCTCCCTCTCCGCGGCCGCAAGTCGGGCCCGCTTGCGGATCATCCTCGCGCTTCACTGGGGCAGCATGATGGCGCGTCACCATTTTTTGCCGGAGGCGCCGCCAGGCGGGGCCGGGCGCTTGCGACCAGCGGCGGGGATGGCCATGGGCCTTGATTTGCGGCGTATTTGGCAGCACGAAAAGGCGACAAACTCTGGCTATGATTGGTATTGTTTCCGATATTGCGGAAAAATGCGACCTGTCCGCGCCTTCGCGCCGCCACATTCGGGAAGGCGCGCGCCTTCCAGCGATTCACCGATTCGGCGGGTTACAGCCGGATCGCCGAGATCAGCCGCCCGTAATCCGCCTGGCCCTGATGCGTTGCGCGCCGGTAGGAGAAAAACCGCGCCGGATCCTCATAGGTGCAGTGACGGGTCCATTCCGCCTCGGCCACGCCCGCATCGCGCAGGCGTTTCAGCCCGTATCCGGGAAGATCGAACAGCATCCTGTCGCCGTTCCCATTGGCGAAAAAGCGCGCGTTCTCCGGGTCTTCGGCCAGGAAATCGTCGAGGAATTCCGGCCCCACCTCGTAGGCGCCCTGGCTGATCGTCGGGCCGATCACGGCGCTGGTTCTGGCCCGGTCGGCGCCAAGTGCCTCCATTGCGTCGAGCGTGGCCTCCAGCACCCCGTCGAGCGCCCCGCGCCAGCCGGCATGGGCCGCACCGACGACACCTGCTTCGGCATCGGCGAAGAGCACCGGCTGGCAGTCCGCGGTCAGCACCGCCAGCGCCAGCCCCGGCGTCCCGGTGACCATTGCGTCGGCGCGCGGGCGCGGCTCGGGCAGGGGGGCGTCGACCGCCAGGGCGGTGGCGGAATGCACCTGGTGGACCGAGATCAAATTCTCCGGCGCCACCTCCATCGCCTGTGCGGCGCGGCTCCGGTTCAGCTTCACCGCCTCGGACAGGTCGGATGAACCGGGTCCGCAATTGAGGCCGGCGAAAACGCCGGACGACGCGCCACCGCGACGGGTGAAGAACCCGTGGCGCAGGGGCGTCAGCAATTCCGACGTAAGGATCTCAAGTGTCATCTGTCGAATCCGGGCGGTACTGGGCCGCCTTTTGGATAGAGGCCGATTGCCTTGAACAGGCTCCCCATTTCCTGCGGGTGGGTCAAGCGCCGATGTGCGGCGATATGGGCATCCAGCGCGTCGCCCTCCAGCGCGTCGCCCTCCAGCGTTTCGGCCAGCGCGCGGGCGCGCGCGGTGATCCCCAGCCGCTCCAGCAGCACGCCCTGCGGGGTCATCGGCGCGACCTCGGCATCCTGAGCCGCCCCGGCCAGGGCGCCGAAATCCACATGCGCGGTCAGATCCGCGCTGCCCGGCGCGGCAAGCGGGTCCGTCGGGCGGTGCGCCGCGACCGCCTGGAAGGTATCGCCGCGCGGCGGCGCGTCGCCGTAATCGACGATCAGCGCGGCACCGCCCTGCGCGGCGATCCGGCGGGCGATCTCGGCCATCACCGGCCCGGCGGCGGGACAGAGCGTGACCATCTCGCCATGTGCGGTATCGGCGCGCCGCGCCTCCAGCGGCGGCAGTGCGACCGGACCCGACAGCGCGAATCCCAGCCCCTCGCCGGCCAGCCCGACGCAGCGCTCGCGCCAGATATCGCCGTCGCGGATGAACTGGCGTACCGGCAGGGCGTCGAAGAATTCGTTGGCCACGAGGTAGAGCGGTGCATCCTCCGGCAGCGCGGCGGTGTCGGAGACCCATGTCACCTCGCGGTCCCGGAGCGCCTCCTTCTGCCGGGCGCGGAGCGCGGGGCTCGTCTCCACCAGAACGATCCGCGCCGCATCGAGAAAGCCCGGCACCGGCCGCGCCGCGCGCAGCATGTCGGCCATCAACGTGCCGCGCCCCGGTCCGAGCTCGGCCAGCGTGAAACTTGCGGGCGATCCCTGGTCCAGCCAGGCCTGCGCCAGCGCGAGACCCAGCATCTCGCCGAACATCTGGCTGATCTCCGGCGCGGTGGTGAAATCCCCGGCCCGGCCCAGCGGATCGCCCCGCATGTAATACCCATGATCGGGATGCAGGAGGCAGCGCACCATGTAGTCGGCCAGGGTCATCGGCCCGGTCTGCGCGATCTCCGAGCGCAGGAGTGGCATCAGGGGCGTCATGGCGCGCGCCGCCGCGCGACCAGCGCGATCACAAGGCCCACAGCGACCATCGGCAGCGATAGCGTCTGGCCCATGGTCAGCCCCGGCGCATCCGGCCCGCCGCCGAAGCGGATCACATGGCCCCAGGGATTGCCCGGTTCGATGAACTGCGCATCGGCCTGCCGGAAACCTTCCACGAAGGTTCGCGCCGCGCCGTAACCCGCGATGAAGATGCCGGTGATCTGGCCCGGCGCCTTCAGGGCGCCCCGCGCCGTTACCAGCCACAGGATCACCAGCCCCAGCACCAGGCCCTCCAGCCCTGCCTCATAGAGTTGCGAGGGATGGCGCGCACAGGGTACGGGCCAGCCGGGGCCGCAGTCCTGCGCCTGTGCGCCGGGGAAGATCACGCCCCAGGGCGCCTCCGTCGGTCGCCCCCAGAGCTCGGCATTGACGAAATTGGCCAGCCGGCCCAGCAGCAGCCCCACCGGCGTGACCGCGGCCAGGGCGTCGAAGGTGCCGCCCACCGGTACGCCGTTCTTCCAGCAAAAGCCCAGTGCCGCCACGACCACCCCCAGCGCGCCGCCGTGAAACGACATGCCCCCCTGCCAGATCATCGGGATCTCGGCGGGATGGGACAGGTAATACCCCGGCTGGTAAAAGAGCACGAATCCCAGCCGCCCGCCCAGCACCACGCCCAGGATGATCCAGGTCAGCAGCGCCTCGGGCTGCGCGGGCGTCATCGGCGGCGTCTCACCGGGCCAGAGCCGCGGCGCCTTCAACAGCCGCACGACGGCCCACCAGCCGATCAGCAGCGCCGCGATATAAGCCAGTGCGTACCAGCGCAGCGCGAAGGCGAAGCCGCCGATCTCCACCGAGAAAAGCTCGGGGCTGATATCGGGAAAGGGAATTGCTGCCTGCATCGCTCTGTCGCCCCGTTCTTGATGTCCTGACTGCATCCCGCCGCAGCCGCGCGCTGTCAACCGCCGGGTTGAGCTTGGCGGCGCGAAGGCTCATATAGGAGCGAATGGACGTGTAAACCCAGAGGCCGCACCATGCAGACCCGCAACAAGATGTTCGACGACATCTCGCAGCTTATGACGAACGCGATGGGCGTGGCCCAGGGCGCCCGTCAGGAGGCCGAGACGGCCATGAAGGGCATGCTGGACCGCTGGCTCGCCGACCGCGATTTCGTCACCCGCGAGGAGTTCGACGCGGTGCGCGCGATGGCGCAGAAGGCGCGCGAGGAGAACGAGGCGCTGAAGGCCCGCATCGAGGCGCTGGAAGCCGCGGCCAAGCCGAAATCGACCAGGAAGAGCTGACCCTTGCCGCAAGGGGCATAACGAATTCCTTACATTTCCCGCGCAGGCTTGCCCTCGGGGCTGAATCGCGCGTGCGTGTCCCGCAGGCAACGGGGCGCGGCGGCAGCGGGCTTTTGTCTGGCCTGCCGCGGAAAACGCGCATATGACATAACTCAAGGTTGAATTTGTGCGGCTGGGGGCGCGCTGGGATAGTGGGATGGAACATGATCAGGACATCGGCGGCCGCCCTCGCATTTCTGGTTGCGGCGCTGCCCGCCACAGCCGGCGAGCGCATGAATCTCGGCATCGGCACAATCTTCGACAATGACGCGATGGGCGATGGCGACGACCGCTGGCGGTCGGGTTCCTTCGCGATCAGCCATTTCCGCGGTCCGGAATGGCGTGGTAAACTGCCCGAGGCTCCGGGTTCCTTCATCGAGTGGCGGTTCCGCAGTGAGATCATCACCCCCGAGAACGTCTCGGGCACGGCGATCACATCGGACCGGCGTTATGTCGGCGTGCTCTCTGCGGGGCTGCATACCCATTTCCAAAGGAACGGGGCGGAGGTGAGCCTCGGTGCGGATATCGTCGCGATCGGCCCGCAGACCGGGCTCGACGATTTCCAGGATGCGGTGCACGACCTGATCGGCACATCCGAGCCGCGCTCCGCCGTCAACCAGATCGGCAACGACATCGTGCCCACCGTGACGCTGGAGGTCGGCCGGGAACTGGCGCTTGCTGGCAACGGCCATGTCCGCTTCCGTCCCTTCGTCGAGGCGCAGGCGGGGATCGAGACACTGGTCAGGATCGGTGGCGATTTCACCTTCGGGGGGACGGGGATGGGCGCATTCCGGATGCGCGACGTGGTCACCGGTCAGCGCATCGACGGTGTCATCGGCACCGCAGATACCGGCCTGTCCTTCCTCGTCGGCGGCGACATCGCCTATGTCGCCGACAGTTTCTACCTTCCCTCCCGCCTCGGCTTCGACCTGACCGAGACCCGAAACCGCCTTCGCGCCGGGCTGCAATACGACGGCGAGATCGCGTCGGTCTTTTACGGCGTGACCTGGCTGGGGGAGGAATTCGAGGCCCAGCCGGAGAGCCAGGTCGTCGGAACGATTGCGATTAACCTCAATTTCTAGAAGGAATTCCCGGCAGATATAAAGACTTGTTCAACCGATTCGCCCCGTGTTAACCTTTTCGTCAATCCGCGGCGTCAACGAATGCCGTGCACAAGAAGAAGAAAAAGACGGCAGGCATCGAGGCATGGGAACGGGCTATCAGGGCACGTATGTAATCACGTGGTCACAGGTCAGCGTCGTGGGTGACGCACCGGCACCGGAAGCGGTGCGCGAGGGCATGGTGTTGCGCTGGAGCGGCGAGGCGACGCGGCTGGACGGGCCGCCATCTGTGCTTCTGCTGGGCGACCCGGCCGGGTGCGGCGAAATCCGCCGGCGCGCCGGCCGCAAGTTGCGGCGCATCGCCGGGGCGCCGCTCGCGCCTGCCCCAGAAGACCTGGCCGAGGCGCTGCCCGAGAACGGCTTTCTCGTCACCGATGGCGCGGACCGCTACACGATGGTCCGGATCGACCGGGGCGCGCATCGCGTGCCGTTGATCCTCTTCGAGGATGGCGTGCCGCCGCCGGACCGGCCGCTGCGCGTGATCCGCATCCAGGGCGAGGAGGCGCCGGTGATCCGCCACGCCGCCGCCTGCGGACATTTGATCTGCTTCACTCAGGGCACTCGCATCCGCACCCCGTCGGGTGAGCGACCGGTCGAGGATTTGCGGCCGGGGGATCCGGTTTCCACCAAGGACAGTGGCGCGCAGGAACTGCGCTGGGTCGGCAGCCGCTACATTTCCGGGGCGCGCATGTTCGCAATGCCGGAACTGCGCCCTGTGCGCATCCGCGCTGGCGCGCTGGGCGGGGGTGAGCCCGACAGCGATCTCTGGGTCTCGCCCGAGCACCGGATGCTTTATCGCGGGCCCAATGCGCAGGCGCTCTTCAACGAGCCCGAAGTGCTGGTGGCGGCGCGCGACCTGATCGACGACCGTTCGATCATGGTGGACCACACGCTGCGCGAGACGCGCTACATCCATCTGCTCTTCGCCCGGCAGGAGGTGCTCTGGGCCAATGGTGCCGAGACAGAAAGCTTCCATCCCGGATCGGCGGCGCTGGAGTTGATCGCCCCCGACCAGCGCGAGATATTGCTGGAGCTGCACCCCGAGATCGCCCGCGACGGCATGGCCTATGGGGACCATGCACGCCGGGTTCTCGCCCGGCCTGAGGCCGAGATACTGCGCCTCGGCGGCACGGGGCATTGACAGCACGCGCGGCGCGGGTATAACGCGCATCCATCCGGGGTCTGCGAGGCCCCGGTTTTCATTGGTGTTGGCGGCCCCCGCAAGGGGATGCCTGTCGGCCCCGGATCAGGTCCGGGGCAAAGGACAACGCCCTTCGATGTTGCGGCCCGGACATCGGGAACCGGTATCCGGATCACGCCGCAACGCCATGTGAGAAGGAGATCAGACGGTGACCAAACGCACCTCTGCCAAGTACAAGATCGACCGCCGGATGGGCGAAAACATCTGGGGCCGCCCGAAATCCCCCGTCAATCGTCGCGAATACGGGCCCGGCCAGCACGGTCAGCGCCGCAAGGGCAAGATGTCCGATTTCGGCCTGCAACTGCGCGCCAAGCAGAAGCTGAAGGGGTATTACGGCGATCTGACCGAAAAGCAGTTCCGCCGCATCTATGCCGAGGCCGAGCGCGTGCGCGGCGACACCGGCGAGAACCTGATCGGCCTGCTGGAGCGGCGCCTCGACGCCGTCATCTACCGCGCCAAATTCGTGCCCACGATCTTCGCCGCGCGGCAGTTCGTGAACCACGGCCATGTGCTGGTCAACGGCAAGCGCGTCAACATCCCGTCGTACCGCGTCAAGGAAGGCGACGTGATCGAGGTGCGCGAGCGTTCCAAGCAGCTTGGCCTGGTGCTGGAAGCCGTGGGTCTGGCCGAACGCGACGTGCCCGATTACCTGGACGTGGATCACTCCAAGATGACCGCGACCTTCACCCGCACCCCGTCGCTGGCCGACGTGCCCTATGCGGTGATGATGGAGCCGAACCTGGTCGTCGAATTCTACGCCATGAACTGATCCGCCGAAGCGGAGCAAGTTTTCAGGGCCGTCCCGCCGGGGGCGGCCCTTTTCCATTGCGCCATCGGTTCGGGCAAAATCGCACAACACATGTCTGCAAAGCGGGTGATACGGCCTCTCGCCAAAGCCCGAAAAAGCCTCTATCTGCATGTCCATGCTGAACCGACCCCGTCTTTCCAAGGTCGCGCTGGCCGAGGCGCAGCGCTATCCGTTCCACCGGCGGCCGGTCTTCCTGCTGTGCCTGATGGCGGCTGCAATGCCCATCGCGTTTGCCACATGGTCGGCGCTGCTCAACAATTTCGTCATCGAGGCGGCGGGCTTTTCAGGGGTGGAGATCGGCTGGCTGCACACGGTGCGCGAGATCCCCGGCTTCCTGGCGATCGGGGTGATCGCGCTGATCGTGCTGATCCGCGAGCAGGTCCTGGCGCTGATCTCGCTCATCGCTCTCGGGGCGGGCACGGCGGTGGTGGCGCAGTTCCCGGAATTCCAGGGGCTCCTGATGACCACGCTCGTCAGTTCCATCGGCTTCCATTACTTCGAGACGGTCAACCAGTCCCTGCAATTGCAGTGGATCGAAAAGGACCGTGCGCCGCAGGTGCTTGGCTGGATCGTGGCGATCGGGTCGGGCGCGTCGCTGGTCTCTTACGGCACGCTCGTGGTCACCTGGAAGGCTTTCGAGCTGTCCTATGGTCTGGTCTACGGGATCGCGGGCGGGGTGACGGCGGCCATCGCGCTCTACTGTCTGGCCGCCTTTCCGCAGTTCGAGGCGCCGAACCCGCAACTCAAGAGTTTCGTTCTGCGGCGGCGTTACTGGCTCTATTATGCGCTGCAATTCATGTCGGGCGCGCGGCGGCAGATTTTCGTGGTCTTTGCCGCCTTCATGATGGTGGAACGCTTCGGTTTCGAGGTGCATGAGGTGACGGCGCTCTTCATCATCAACTTCGTGGCCAACATGACCTTCGCGCCACTCATGGGCCGGCTGGTCGCACGGTTCGGGGAACGCCGCGCGCTGATTTTTGAGTATTTCGGGCTGATCCTGGTCTTCCTGGCTTATGGCGGGATCTACTGGTTCGGCTGGGGCGTGGTACTGGCGGCCGCGCTCTATGTGATCGACCATCTCTTCTTCGCGCTGGCCTTCGCGCTGAAGACCTATTTCCAGAAGATCGCGGATCCGGGCGACATCGCCCCCACAGCGGCTGTCGCCTTCACCATCAACCATATCGCCGCGGTCGTGCTGCCCGGCGCGCTGGGCTATCTCTGGGTGGTGGCGCCGGGGGGCGTCTTCGTCCTGGCCGCGGCGATGGCGCTGGTCTCGCTGGCACTGGCGCTGATGATCCCGCGCCATCCCGGTCCGGGGCATGAGACCGTCTTCGCGCCGCTGCTGGCCGCGCCCGCGGAATGACGCCGCGGCGCGCGCTTGACGGGACCGGGGCGCGGGCCTAATCGGGGTCGGTCATCATCCGGCTGGAGAGCCCCATGCCCACATTCACCGCCCTGACCACGTTGCCCGGCCAAGCGGCGGCCGAGGCGTTCGTCGAGGCGTTGGAGCGGCTGGAGCCGGAACCCACCGGCGTTGGCATTTTCGAGATCGAGGACGGATCGGGATTCTGGGAGGTGGGCGGCTATTTTGCCGAGGCACCGGATGCGGCGGCGCTCGACCTGCTGGCGGCGGCCTTCGGCGCGCGGACTTTCGTGGTCTCGGAAGTGCCGGAAACCGACTGGGTTGCTCATGTGAAACGGGAACTGGCCCCGGTGACGGCCGGGCGGTTCTTCGTCTATGGCAGCCATGACGCCGGCCGGGTGCCCGAGGGTGCGGTCGCGCTGCTGATCGAGGCCGCAATGGCCTTCGGCACCGGCCATCACGGCACCACGAAGGGCTGCCTTCAGGCGCTCGACCGGCTCGTCGCGGCGGGCGTGGAGGCGCGCATCGCCGCCGATATCGGCTGCGGCACGGCGGTCCTGGCGATGGCGGCGGCACGGATCTGGGGGCATCCCGTTCTGGCCAGCGATATCGACCCGGTCGCGGTCGAGGTCGCGCAGGCCAACGCCGCCGCGAACGGCCTTGCGGACAAGGTGATCTGTCTGGAGGCGGCGGGGTTCGATCATCCCCGGCTCAGGGAAGCCGCGCCCTTCGACCTGATTTTCGCCAATATCCTCAAGGGGCCGCTGGTCGAGCTTGCCCCGGACATGGCGGCCACCTGCGCGACGGGCGGTCATGTCATCCTCTCGGGGCTGCTGAACGATCAGGCCGAGGCGGTCTTGACCGCCTACGACGCGGCGGGGTTCGGTCTGTGCAACCGGGTCGAAATCGGCGAATGGACAACACTCACGCTGCTAAAACCACACGGCTGATTGGCGCGGAGCGGAGAATCGGCTATAAAACACGCGCGTGGGGGCGCATTTGGAGCTGTATTATGGCCGATGCGAACCTCAAGTCGTTCCACGACAGGATATCGCGTATCGAGCACGGCGGGCACCACGGCGCCCGGCGCGGGCTATTCGGCAGGTCGCGTGCCAGGGATCCCGAACGCCGGGGCCTGCGCCTGCCGCTGCGCGGTCTGCTGATCGTCGGCATGGTCTTCGTGGGTATGAAGGCGGCGCTGATGTCCGAACTGGGCACCGAGGCATATCTGGAGAAGGTCGAGGCGCTGAGCGCGCGCGAGGGCTATGAAGCCTGGGGCGCCAGGCTGATGGCGCCCGATCCCGTCACGATCTACACGCGCGACACGATCGGGCCCTTCCTGGTGAACCTGGCCCGTCTCTGAGCCTGTCTCCGGACCCGGTCCCGAATGGAAAAGGCCGCGCCCCCCAGGGGGACGCGGCCTTGCAGCGGGCGCGAGGTACGAAACCCGCTTTGCGGTATCAGCGAACGCTGTCGATGTCCGAACGGCTCAGGCCGATATCTGCCAGTTCCCGGTCCGACAGGCGGGAGAGTTCCTTGCGGGTCTGGCGCGCATTCTTCCAGGCGACGACGGCGCCGGTGATGTGATAGGCGAAGGAGGACGCACGGTTGAAGAGCGACCCACCCTCGCGCACGGAGCGGCTGTACTCGAAAACGGCCATTGTTGCGATCCTTCTGCGACGTGAGTGATGGATTTGTACTTTTCCTGATCGGCAGGTAGGCTCGAACGAGACCGCGCACAATGCTCCTTTTGGCAATCCTGTATTGCACTATCTGCATAGGTCGCAGGCGGTCGGGGCATTGTGATAAAATCCTTTCTTCAAAGCCACTTGGACGTGTCGTTGACGTATCGCGAAGCGTCGGAAAACGGATGCGCGGCGCGGTCCTGGCTGGTCCTGACGGACGGCATGGCGGAACTGCGCACTTTCCAGTGTTCCTGTTTCGTGCTAGTCGAAGGAAAACACTGGGCAAGAACGGCAGGGAGCAGCATATGCGCGTCTTGGGCATCGACCCGGGTTTGCGCGTCCTCGGGTGGGGCGTGGTCGATCTCAACGGGTCGAAATGCGTGCATGTCGCCAATGGCATCTGCCGGTCCGCGGGCGACGATCTGGCCGAGCGGCTGTTGAGCCTGCATGCGCAACTGACCGACATCCTGTCCGCGCATCGCCCCGACGCGGCGGCGGTCGAGCAGACCTTCGTCAACAAGGACGCCGCGGGTACGCTGAAACTGGGGCAGGCGCGGGGCGTGGCCATGCTGGTGCCCGCGCAGGCGGGGCTGCCAGTGGCCGAATACGCGCCCAACACCGTCAAGAAGGTCGTGGTCGGCGTGGGGCATGCCGACAAACGGCAGGTCGATCACATGGTGCGGATGCTGCTGCCCGGCGCGCAGCCCGTAGGCCCGGACGCGGCCGACGCGCTGGCCATCGCGCTCTGCCATGCCCATCACATGCAGACCGCCGGCCGGCTCGACGCGGCGCTGGCGCGCGCCGGGGGGGCGGGCGCATGATCGGCCGGCTTTCGGGGCGCATCGACCATCGCGGGCCGGACCATGTGCTGCTCGATGTGCAGGGGGTCGGCTATGTCGTCACCTGTTCGGAGCGCACGCTGGCCGCCCTGCCGGGCGTGGGCGAGGCGGCGTCGCTCTACACAGAATTGCTGGTGCGTGAGGATTTGTTGCAGCTTTTCGGCTTCCTGAGCTTGCAGGAACGCGAATGGTACAGGCTGCTCACCTCGGTTCAGGGGGTGGGCGCGAAGGCGGCGCTGGCGATCCTGGGCGCCCTGGGCGAGGAGGGAACCTCGCGCGCCATCGCGCTGGGCGACTGGAGCGCCGTCAAGGCGGCGCAGGGCGTGGGTCCGAAGATCGCGCAGCGCGTCGTCAACGAGTTGAAGGAGAAGGCCCCGCAAGTCATGGCTCTGGGCGCGGGAGGACCGCCTCCGGCATCCGCTTCCGGTGCGCTGGTCGAGCCCATCGGGGCGGCCGCGCCGCCCGCCTTGGCCGTACAGGCCGCGCCGGGCCGGGCCGCAGCGCAGGCCGAGGCGCTATCGGCGCTGGTCAATCTGGGCTATGGCCACGGCGAGGCCGCCGCCGCCATAGCCGGGGCGGCAGGCGAGGGCGCGGAGGAGACACCCGCGCTGATCCGCGCCGCCCTGCGCGCGCTGGCTCCGCGGGGCTGACTTGAGCGGGCGGCGAGGCGTGCCCATATCCGCCCTGGTTTCAATGCGGAGGATCTGGCAATGGGCATGATGCGCACCGCGATGCTGATGGCCGCGATGACGGCGCTGTTCCTGGGCGTGGGATTCCTGCTGGCCGGGGAGGCGGGGATCGTCATCGCGCTGGTCCTGGCCGGGGGGATGAACCTCTTTGCCTGGTGGAATTCCGACAAGATGGTGCTGCGCCAGCAGGGCGCGCGCGAGGTCGATGCGCAGAGCGCGCCGCAGCTCGTCGGCATGGTGCGCGATCTCGCCGGCCGCGCCGGGCTGCCGATGCCGCGCGTCTATGTCATGGAGACGCCGCAGCCCAACGCCTTCGCCACCGGGCGCAATCCGGAAAATGCCGCGGTGGCGGTCACGACCGGGCTGATGCAGGGGCTGGACCGCGACGAACTGGCGGGCGTGATCGCCCATGAACTGGCACATATCCAGAACCGCGACACGCTGATCATGACGATCACCGCGACCTTCGCCGGGGCAATCTCGATGCTGGCGAATTTTGCAATCTTCTTCGGCGGAAACCGCAACAACCCGCTGGGCATCGTCGGCGTCCTTGCGATGATGATCCTGGCCCCGCTCGCCGCCGCGCTGGTGCAGATGGCGATCTCGCGCACCCGCGAATATGCCGCCGACCGGCGCGGCGCGGAGATCTGCGGCCAGCCGCTGGCCCTGGCCTCGGCGCTGGAGCGCATCGCGGGCGGCGCGGCGCGGATCGACAACCCGGCGGCCGAACGCAATCCGGCCGCGGCGCATATGTTCATTATCAACCCGCTGCACGCGCATGCGCATGACCGGCTCTTCTCGACCCATCCGGCGACCGGGAACCGCGTCGCCGCGCTGCATGCGCTCGCCCGCGAGATGGGGCAGGCGGCGGTGCGGGGGCCCTGGGCGTGAGACGGGCACGGGGTCTTGCGCTTGGCCGGCTTTGGCTTGAGAGTCTCCCCCGCAAGCATCAAGGCCGCACATGACCGACCAGCCCGATCCCGCCCTGCGCCCCGAGCCGCGCCCCGAGGATGCCGACCGCGCCCTGCGCCCTCAACGGCTGGACGAGTTCATCGGCCAGGCCGCGGCGCGGGCCAATCTTGCGGTCTTCATCGAGAGCGCGCGGCGCCGCGGCGAGGCGATGGACCATGTGCTTTTCCACGGCCCGCCCGGCCTGGGCAAGACCACGCTGGCGCAGATCATGGCGCGCGAGCTGGGGGTGAATTTCCGGATGACCAGCGGCCCGGTGCTGGCCCGTCCCGGCGACCTGGCCGCGATCCTGACCAATCTCGAAGCCCGCGACGTGCTCTTCATCGACGAGATCCACCGGCTGAACCCGGTGGTGGAGGAGGTGCTCTATCCGGCGCTGGAGGACTTCGAACTGGACCTGGTGATCGGCGAGGGGCCGGCGGCGCGCACGGTGCGCATCGAGCTGCAGCCCTTCACGCTGGTCGGCGCCACGACGCGGCTGGGGCTCCTGACCACGCCGCTGCGCGACCGTTTCGGTATCCCCACGCGGCTGGAATTCTACAGCACTGCGGAACTCGATCAGATCGTGACCCGCGCGGCGCGGCTTTTGGGGGCGGACGCCACGCCCGAGGGCGCGCGCGAGATCGCGCGCCGCGCCCGCGGCACGCCGCGCATCGCCGGGCGGCTTCTGCGCAGGGTCGTGGATTTCGCGGTGGTCGAGGGCGACGGGCGCGTGAGCCAGCCGCTGGCCGACGATGCGCTGACCCGGATCGGTGTGGATCACCTGGGGCTCGACGGCGCCGACCGGCGCTATCTGCGGCTTATGGCCGAGAATTATTCCGGCGGCCCCGTCGGGGTCGAGACACTGGCCGCCGCGCTCTCGGAGAGCCGGGATGCCATCGAGGAGGTGATCGAGCCCTTCCTGCTACAGCAGGGGCTGATCCAACGCACTCCGCGCGGCCGGATGCTGGCGGCCCGCGCCTGGAGCCATCTGGGCATGGCCGCACCGGGCGGCGGCGATCTCTTCGACGGCTGAGCGCGGCTTGCGCCGCGTGGATGAATGCGCTCCGCGCGGGGATATTTGAGGCAAGAAGAAAGGGCGGGCATGACGGCAGAGGAGATCGAGGCGCTCTTCACCCGCAGCGACGGCACCTATCTCTTCGCGCGCTGGGGGCGGCCCATCGTGCCGGTGGTCTTCGGTGTCGAGGACGCCACGCTCGGCATCGTCAAGGGCGCGGTGGAGGCGGTGGTGGCCCTGGCCGGCCACAGAACGGCCGAGACCGACCCGGAACTGGGCGCCAATCTGATGATCTTCTTCCTGCGCGACTGGGACGAACTGGAGGAAGTGCCCGATCTCGACCGGCTGATCCCCGATCTCGGGGCGCTGGTGGAGCGGCTCAAGGAGGCGGGCGCCAACCAGTACCGCAGCTTCCGCTTCGACGCGGCGGGCGCGATCATGGCGGCATTCGTCTTCGTGCGGATGGATGCCGACCTGAGCGAACAGCCGGCGGAGATGCTGGCGCTGAGCCAGGCGGTGCAGACGATCCTGCTGTGGTCGGACGCGGCTTTCATCGGCCGCAGCCCGCTGGCGCGCACGCCCGAGGGCGTGACCGTGCTGCGCCCCGCCATCGCCGACGTGATCCGCGCGGGCTATGATCCGGCGATGCCCGCGATGGCCGGCGACACGTGCCACGCGCTGCGCCTCGCGGCGCGGCTGGGGGGCGGCGTGAAATGACGCATCTCTTCCCGCTCCGCGTCTATTACGAGGATACCGACCTGGCCGGGATCGTCTATTACGCCAACTACCTGAAATTCATCGAGCGCGGGCGCAGCGAATGGGTGCGGGCGCTGGGGATCGACCAGGCGCGGCTCAAGGCGGAGGCGGGGATCGTCTTTGCGGTGCGCCGGGTGGAGGCGGATTACCTGGCGCCGGCGCGGTTCGACGACGAGTTGGTTGTGGAGACGACGCCCGAAGCGGTGACCGCCGCGCGCATCCAGCTCTGCCAGGACGTGCTGCGCGGCGGTGAGCCGCTCTTCCGCTCGCGCGTTACGCTCGTCGCGCTGACCGGCGCCGGCCGCCCGGCGCGGTTGCCAGCGGATATCCGCCGCATTCTGACGCAGGAGACGCAATAATTCCCCCGTCCGCGTCGAGTTTATTGGCATTCCGCCGGCAAAGCGGCTATTTTCGGCACCAATCACAAAGCCGCCCGGAAAACGGGGGCTGACACGGGTAAATGAGCAGGTCCCATGGAAACAGAAGCCCTTGCCGCCGCGCAGGATATCGACTTTTCGCTGTTCGCGCTCTTCTGGCGCGCCTCCTTCACGGTAAAGCTGGTGATGATGATCCTGATTGTCGCCTCGTTCTGGGTCTGGGCGATCATCATCCAGCGGTTCATCGTCTACCGGAAGGCGCGCCGCGATGCCGAGATTTTCGACCGCGCCTTCTGGTCGGGCGAGCCGCTGGACGAGCTTTACGAGAAGATCGGCGAGGCCTCCAGCGGCGGGGCGGAGCGGATATTCGGTGCCGGCATGGTCGAATGGCACCGCTCGCACCGTTCCGACGGGGAGTTGATAATGGGCGCTCAGGCGCGCATCGAACGCTCGATGGACGTGGCTATCGCGCGCGAGACCGAGCGGCTCAACTCCGGGCTGACGGTGCTGGCCACGGTGGGTTCGACCGCGCCCTTCATCGGGCTTTTCGGCACGGTCTGGGGCATCAAGAACGCCTTCGAGGAAATCGCGATGCAGCAGAACACCAACCTGGCGGTCGTTGCGCCGGGCATCGCCGAGGCGCTGGTCGCCACGGCGCTGGGTTTGCTGGCGGCCATTCCGGCGGTGATCTTCTACAACAAGCTGTCGAATGACGCCGACAAGATCAGTTCCGACCATGAGGCCTTCGCCGACGAGTTCTCGACCATCCTGTCGCGCCAGCTGGACGGCTGACCATGGGGGCCGGGGTACTCGATAAGGGAGGCAGCCGCAGACGGGGCCGGCGCAATGTGCGCCGCCGCCCGATGTCCGAGATCAACGTCACGCCCTTCGTGGACGTGATGCTGGTGCTGCTCATCATCTTCATGGTGGCCGCGCCGCTGCTGACGGTGGGCGTGCCGGTGGAACTGCCGGAGACCGCCGCCAGCCCGCTGCCCAGCGAGGAGCATGATCCGCTGACGGTCACGCTCACCTCCGACGGGCGGCTCCTGGTCCAGACGACCGAGATCGCGCGCGGCGAGCTGATCCCGAAACTGCGCGCCATCCAGGCGGAGCGCGCCGACAACAAGATTTTCCTGCGCGCCGACGGGGTCATCCCCTATGAGGCGGTGATGCAGGTCATGGGGGCGCTTAATGCCGGCGGGTTCCGCAATATCGGGCTGGTGACCGAGTCCGGCGGGCCGCGGCTCGACGGGCAGGACGGCTGAGGCGGGCGGATGGATACCGGCGTCAAGATCTCGGGGGCCGTCCACGGTGCCCTGATCCTGTGGATCATCCTGGGCGGGACGTTCTTTCGCGCCGACAAATCGGCCGAGTTGCAGGTCTCCGAGGTTTCGATCATGTCGGACGCCGAGTTCGCGGCGCTGGTCTCGGACGCGCCGGAGGCCTCGGTCGCGGTGCCCGATCAGGCCGCGCCGGAGATCGAGGACGACACGGCCGGTCTGCCGGAGCCCGAGACCGCGCCGGAAACCTCGCCCGCCGACACGCCCGACGCCCCGCAGACGCCGGAGGCGAGCCCGGATACGGAAGCCGTGCGCGAGCGCCCCGAGACCGAGGCGGAGGTGGAGCCGCCGGCGCCCCCCGCGCCGCCCGAACCAGACGAGCTTGCGGTCCTGGCTCCCGAGGAAGCGGCGCCGAAGCCCGCCGACCGGGTGGCGCCTGTGCCCACACCCGAGCCCGATCCGGACATGCCCCGCGCCGAGCGGCAGACCGAGGCCGCGACGCCCGAGGAAAGCGCGGAAAGCCCGGCCGAGCCGGAGGAGGCCGTGGCGCCCGAAGCGGCGGCGCGCGAGATCGTGACCGAGGCCGAGGCAAAACCGGATGCCGCGCCGCAGGTCTCCGCCCGGCCGCGGGCGCGCCCCGAGCGCCGGCCAACGCCCGAACCCGAACCTGCGCAGGTGCCCGAGCCACAGGCGGAGCCCGCCGAACCGGAGGCCGAACCCGAACCCGCACCCAGCGAAGAGGACGCCATTGCCGCGGCCATCGCCGCCGATATCGGCGAGGAACCCGCGCCCCAGGGCGGCGCGCGCGAGCCCGCGACCCGCCGCGGCCCGCCACTGACCAGTGGCGAGCGCGAGGGGCTGCGGCTGGCGGTGCAGGAATGCTGGAATGTCGGCGCGCTCTCGTCCGACGCGCTGCGGGTGACGGTGACGGTCGGGGTGGAACTCAACCGCGATGGCACCCCGCGCACCGAGTCGATCCGCCAGATATCCGCCACCGGCGGCGACGGTGCCGCGGCAAAGCAGGCCTACGAGGCGGCGCGCCGCGCAATCATCCGCTGCGGGGCGCGCGGGTTTGATCTGCCGGCCGAGAAATACGACACTTGGCGTGACGTCGAGATGACATTCAACCCCGAGAGGATGAGGATCAGATGACACCTCTGCGAAGACTGAGCCTGGCCCTGGCTGCATTGGTGGCGCTTTCCGCGCCGCTTGCGACCCTGGCCCAGGAGCGCGACGGCCCGCTCAGGATCGAGATCACCGAGGGCGTGATCGAGCCGCTGCCCTTCGCGGTGCCCGATTTCGTGCCCGAGACCCCGGCGGCCCGCGATTATGCCGCCGAGATTGCGCGCGTCGTGGCAGCCGACCTGGCTGGCACCGGGCTCTTCCGCGAGATCCCGGCCAGCGCGCATATCGCGCGGGTGACGAATTTCGCCTCGCCGGTCCAGTATTCCGACTGGCGCCCGATCAACGCGCAGGCGCTGATCACCGGGGCGGTCGGGCTGACGAACGGGCAGCTCACGGTGAAATTCCGGCTCTTCGACGTATTCGCGCAGGCGCCGCTGGGCGACGGGCTGCAATTCGGCGGGCCGGAGGCAAGCTGGCGGCGAATGGCGCACAAGGTGGCCGATGCGGTCTACAGCCGGATCACCGGCGAGAAGGCCTATTTCGACAGCCGGGTGGTATTCGTTTCCGAGACCGGGCCGAAGAACGATCGCCTCAAGCGGCTGGCGATCATGGATTACGACGGGGCGAACGTGCAGTTCCTGACCGGCGACAACTCCATCGTGATCGCGCCGCGCTTCTCGCCCGACGGGCGCCGCGTGCTCTATACCTCGTATCAGAGCGGCTTTCCCCGCATCTACGTGCTCGACATCGGCAACATGAGCCAGCGGGCGCTCGACGAACAGCCCGGCATCATGACCTTCGCGCCGCGCTTCTCGCCCGACGGGCGGACGGTCATCTTCTCGCTCTCGCGCGGGTCGAACACGGATATCTACGCGCTCGACATCAATACCGGTGAGCGCCGGCAACTGACCAATTCCGCCGCCATCGACACCGCGCCCAGCTTCTCGCCCGACGGGCGGTTCATCGTGTTCGAGTCCGACCGCAGCGGCTCGCAGCAGCTCTACATCATGTCCGCCGGCGGGGGCGAGGCGCGGCGGATCAGCTTCGGGCAGGGCCGCTATGGCACCCCGGTCTGGTCGCCACGCGGCGACCTGGTGGCGTTCACCAAGATCAACCAGGGCCGGTTCCATATTGGCGTCATGCGCACCGACGGGTCGGAGGAGCGGCTACTTACCTCGTCCTTCCTCGACGAGGGGCCGACCTGGTCGCCCAACGGGCGCGTCATCATGTTCGCCCGCCAGTCCGCGGGGGCCGACGGCGCGCCGTCGCTCTGGTCGGTGGACATATCAGGGCGCAACCTGAAACGGGTGCCTACGCCGCAGGCCGCGTCCGACCCGTCCTGGTCGCCGCTTCTGCAATGAGGCGCGTTTCCACCCGGCCCGCGAAATGCTATAAGCACGATTAACCGAGCAGACAGAAAAACAAGGACCAGACCCATGAAAGCCCTCACATCCAGCCTGCTTCTCGCCGCCACCCTTGGCCTTGCCGCCTGTGGCGGCGGCTTCGGCGCCGATGGCGGCTACGGCGACACACCCGGTGCCAGCACCGGCGCGGGCGCCGGCGGCGTCTACGACCCGGCCTCGCCGCAGTATTTCAACCAAACGATCGGCGACCGCGTCCATTTCGCGGTGGACGAAAGCACCCTGACGCAGGAAGCCCGCACAACGCTCGACGGTCAGGCCAACTGGCTGATGCAGAACGCCGAATTTACCGCGATCATCGAGGGCCATGCCGACGAGCAGGGCACACGCGAATACAACCTCGCCCTGGGCGCCCGTCGCGCCAGTGCGGTCCGCGACTACCTGGTGTCGCGCGGCGTGGCCGATTCGCGCCTGCGCACGGTCAGCTACGGCAAGGAGCGCCCGATCGAGATCTGTTCCACCGAGGCATGCTATTCCAAGAACCGGCGCGCGGTGACGGTGCTCTCGTCCGGCGCGTCGAGCTGACGGTCCGGAGGTCAGAGCGATGTTGCGTCTTGCCGCCGTCCTGCTGATCCTGCTTTCGGCGCCGCTCGCCGCGCAATCGCGCGAAGAGACGCTGGCCGATATCCGGCAGGAGATGTCCATCCTGCATGTGGAGGTGCAGCGGCTCAAGCGGCAGCTCTCCACCACCGGCGCGCCTTCGGTGGATACCGGCGGCGCGACGATGCTCGACCGGGTCGACAGGCTGGAGTCCGAGCTGCGCCGCCTGACCGCGCGCACCGAGGAACTGGAGTTCCGCATCAACCGGATCGTCGAGGACGGCACCCGGCGCATCGGCGACCTGGAGTTCCGGCTGGTCGAGCTCGAAGGCGGCGATGTCTCCAAGCTGGGTGAGACGACGACGCTGGGCGGTGAGGATATCGAGTTGCCCGGCGGGTCGGATGGCATTGTCGGCGCGCTGCCCGACACGGACACCGGCAGTGGCGACGGGCCGGAACTGGCGGTTGGCGAGAAGGCCGATTTCGATGCCGCGATGGAAGCCTATGACCACGGCGAATATGAGGCGGCGGCGGAGGCGTTCCGCCGCTTCACCGTGAACTATCCCGGCGGCGGCCTGTCGAGCGAGGCGCATTTCTGGCGCGGCGAGGCCCATGCCGCGGCCGGGGACTGGAGCAGCGCCGCGCGCGCCTATCTGGAGAGTTTCTCCGGCGCGCCGGACGGCCCGATGGCGCCCGAGGCGCTCTACAAGCTGGGCGTGGGTCTCGACCGGATCGGCCAGCGCGAGGAAGCCTGCCTGACGCTGGCCGAGGTGCCGGCGCGATTTCAGGGCAGCGAGTTCGCCGCCGAGGCCGAGGCCGAGATGAGCGATCTGGGCTGTCAGTGACGCAAGGCCCGACCGCCCGGTTTCCGGACATGATCCAGGCCTGTCTGGACGGGCTGCCGCCCGGCCGGCTGGGTGTGGCCGTTTCCGGCGGCGGAGATTCCGTGGCGCTTCTGGCGCTCATGGCGGACTGGGCGGTGCAGGCGGGCGTCGCGCTGGAGGCGGTGAGCGTCGATCATGGGCTGCGCCCGGCCGCGGCAGAGGAAGCCGCGCTGGCTGGCCGTGTGGCGGCGCAGCTTGGTGTGCCGCATACGGTGCTTCGCTGGCAGGGCTGGGATGGCAGCGGCAATCTGCAGGATGCAGCGCGGCGCGGACGCCGTGGCCTGATCGCCGGCTGGGCGCGGGATCGTGGCATTCCGGCGGTGGCGCTGGGCCATACGCAGGACGACCAGGCCGAGACGCTGCTGATGCGGCTGGCGCGGGGCTCGGGTGTCGACGGGCTGGCAGCGATGGCGCCGCGCCGCCGGGCACAGGGCATCGTCTGGCTGCGGCCGCTGCTCGATGTGCCGCGCGCGGAGCTGCGCGACGAGTTGCGCGCCCGCGGCCTGCCCTGGGCCGACGACCCTAGCAACGAGGATACCCGCTTCGACCGGGTCAAGGCGCGCCGCATGCTTGAGGCGCTGGCGCCGCTGGGGATCGAGCGCGCCGGGCTCGCCGCGACCGCGCGGCGCATGGCGCGCGCCCGTGCCGCGCTGGAGGCGCAGACGGTGGCCGCCGCACAGTATCTGGCGCAGGCGACAGGCTGGGGGACGGTGCGGCTCGAGCGGGAGGGGTTGGCCCGGCAGCCCGAGGAGATCGCGCTGAGACTGCTGGCACATGGCTTGTGCTGGGTGGCGCGCGCGCCCTACCGTCCACGCCTTGTGGCTCTGGAGCGGCTTTTTGCCGACGCTCTGGCCGGGCGGGGCGGCACACTTCACGGCTGCACAGTCACCGTGGCGCGGGGCGATATCCGGATCATGCGTGAAGTTGCCGCGCTGGCGCAGATCACCGCGCCGGTGGGGGCGCTCTGGGACGGGCGGTGGCGCGTCGAGGGACCGGAGGGAACCGGCCTGCATGTTGCTGCGCTCGGTGAGCGTGGGCTTGAGGGTTGCGCGAACTGGCGCGACACCGGAATTCCCCGCGCCGCTCTGATGGCCACGCCGGCGGTCTGGCGCGGCACGGCTCTGGTGGCCGCACCGGTCGCCGGCGAACGCTCGGACTGGACCGCGCGGCTCGATCCGGGGCCGGATTCATTCCATTCGGCAATATTATCGCATTGAACTGCGCCCCCCGATCTCTATTTTAGGTCTACGGCTGCCGCGAATGCGTGCGGCCAATCAAACGTGAGGAGAGTTTCGTGGGAAACGCGCGGAATATTGCCTTCTGGGTCGTTCTGTTCCTGCTGATCGTGGCGCTGTTCAACCTGTTCAGCAACGATCAGGCCACAACGGCATCACGCAGCGTGACCTATTCGGAATTCGTCGAACGCGTCGAGGCCGGGGAAGTGAGCAGCGTCACGCTCGACGGCGAGAAGATCTACATCCGCAGCGGCGACGGCTCGCAGTACATGACCGTCAAGCCCGGCGGCGTGGATGTTACTGACAAGCTGCTGGAAAACAACGTCGCCATCGAGGCCAAGCCGCAGGAGGAATCGGGCTTCCTGTCGATGTTGTCGCTCTGGCTGCCCTTCCTGGTGCTGATCGGCATCTGGATATTCTTCATGAACCGCATGCAGGGCGGCGGCAAGGGCGGCGCGATGGGCTTCGGCAAGTCCAAGGCCAAGCTGCTGACCGAGAAGCACGGCCGCGTGACCTTCGACGACGTGGCCGGGATCGACGAGGCCAAGGAAGAGCTTGAGGAGATCGTCGAGTTCCTGCGCGACCCGCAGAAATTCTCGCGTCTCGGCGGCAAGATCCCGAAAGGCGCGCTGCTGGTCGGCCCGCCGGGCACCGGCAAGACCCTGCTGGCCCGCGCCATCGCGGGCGAGGCAGGCGTGCCCTTCTTTACGATTTCCGGCTCGGATTTCGTGGAAATGTTTGTCGGTGTCGGCGCCTCCCGCGTGCGTGACATGTTCGAACAGGCCAAGAAGAACGCGCCCTGCATCGTCTTCATCGACGAGATAGACGCGGTCGGCCGGTCGCGTGGCGTGGGTTATGGCGGCGGCAATGACGAGCGCGAGCAGACGCTCAACCAGCTTCTGGTGGAAATGGACGGGTTCGAGGCCAATGAGGGCGTCATCATCGTCGCGGCCACCAACCGGCCCGACGTTCTGGACCCCGCGCTATTGCGTCCCGGCCGCTTCGACCGCCAGGTGCAGGTGCCCAATCCCGACATCAAGGGCCGCGAGAAAATCCTGGGCGTCCATGCCCGCAAAGTGCCGCTCGGCCCGGATGTGGACCTGCGCATCATTGCGCGCGGCACGCCCGGCTTCTCCGGTGCGGACCTGGCGAACCTGGTCAACGAGGCGGCGCTGATGGCCGCGCGCACCGGGCGGCGCTTCGTGACGATGGAGGATTTCGAGAACGCCAAGGACAAGGTCATGATGGGCGCCGAGCGCCGGTCGATGGTCATGACCGAGGACGAAAAGAAGCTGACCGCCTATCACGAGGCGGGCCATGCCATCGTCGGGCTGAACGTGCCCCAGCACGATCCGATTCACAAGGCGACAATCATTCCGCGCGGGCGCGCACTGGGCCTGGTGATGAGCCTGCCGGAACGCGACCAACTCAGCGTCACCTACACCAAGTACAAGTCGAAGATCGCCATGGCGATGGGTGGGCGCGTGGCCGAGGAACTGATCTTCGGCAAGGAGAATGTGACGTCGGGCGCGGCCTCGGACATCCAGCAGGTCTCGAAGATCGCGCGGGCGATGGTCACGCAGTTCGGTTTCGCCAAGGAGTTGGGCTATATAGATTACGCCAACGAGCAGCAGTCCTTCCTCGGGCCATACGGCGGCGGTACGAACCATTCGGCGGCGACCCAGAAAATCATCGACGACAAGGTCAAGGAAATCGTGGATGAAGGCTACGATACGGCCAAGCGCATCCTGACCGAGAAATCCGACGATCTCGAACGCCTTGCGCAGGGGCTTCTGGAATATGAGACGCTGACCGGCGACGAGATCCGCAAGGTGATCGCGGGCGAGCCGCTCAACCGTGGCGCGGACGAGGACGACCTGCCGCCGAGCGGTAACAGCCCCTCGGTCACGGCGATCCCGAAGACCAGCAAGCCCAAGCCGCCGAAATCCGATGACGGCATGGAGCCCGAGCCGACCTGACGGGCTGGGCCGGAGCACGGATCAGGGACGCCGCGGAGCCGCTCCGCGGCGTCTTTTTCATATCCTGACTACTCCGACGATCCGTCGCCAATACGGGGACAATGCCCCATAAACCCAAGCATTGTACGATCACTGCCCGAACTTCGCCGCATTTTCCGGCCCATAGTCCGGCCAGGAAAACATCCGACCGAGAACGGGAGAGCAGGCATGTCCGAAACCGCGACGATGGAGAAGGCGCTCCTGGCCGCGCCGGCCGAGCCCCGCAACCCGACCAGCGCGATGGTCGTTCAGGTGGCGCGGGACCACGGCGTCAGCCCGCTGCGCCAGTTCACCGAAATGATGCGCCTGAGCCGCGGCGAGAACGGCATCGGATTTCACGAATATTTCGCCGGTCAACTCTACCTGCCGAACCTGCCGAGGGAGCGGAAGCGCGAATTTGTAGGGCAGCGCGGCAGCAACCGGCTCAACGAAAGGCTGTCGCCGCTTTCGGTCATGCAGATGGCGCATCTTCTCGACGACAAGGTGCTTTACCCGGAACTCATGGCCCGGCTCGGACTGCCCGCAACCGAGACGCAGGCAGTGGTGGCCACGCCGCGCCATACCGGTCGCATCCCTCGGCTCCGCGATGGTGCGGCGGTGGAGTCCTTCCTGCTGAACGACGCGCGCTATCCGCTCTTCGCCAAGCCGGTCGCGGGCTCGCGCAGCGTCGGTTCCGCCTTCATCGCCGGAGTGGACGGCGCGGCCCGGCGCGTGATGCTTGGCAATGGCGTGGAGGTCGCGCTCGACCGGTTCATCGACGAATTGCTGGGCGACCATCACTCAGGTGTCGTGCTGCAATCCGCGGTGGTTCAGCACCCCCAGATGACGGCGCTGGCCGGTCCCGCGCTTGGCACTCTGCGGCTTGTGACCGTTGCCGATGGCGCGTCCGCGCCGGCGCTGCTCTACGCGCTGTGGAAATTGCCGGCGCCCGCTGCGATGTCGGACAATTTCTGGCAGCCGGGAAGCATGATCGCGCTGCTCGACCCCGCCGACGGGACCGCAGGGCGCTGCCAGCGCGGCACCGGTCCGCAGGCCGAGATCCTCCGCGAGCATCCTGTCAGCGGCAAGCCCGTCGAAGGCTTCCGCATCCCGCACTGGGATGCCGCGGTCGACCTCGTGTGCCAAGGCCATGCCGTCTTCCCGGAGTTCGGCATCCTGGGCTGGGATATCGGCATGACCGCCGACGGCCCTGTGATCGTGGAATGCAACACCAGCCCGTTTCACGGCCTCTACCAGCTTGCCAGCGGCCGCGGCGTGCTGAACGCCGAATTCCGCCCGGTCTTCGAGCGGGTTTTCGCCCGCCACGGGGCGGCGGCGAAGGCCCGGAAAGCTGCCTGATCCGCCTGCGCCGGTTTCGGAGCGCGCCCGGCCGGGGGTTTCCGGCCAGCGAAAATCATGATTCCGGCACAGGATTCCCAGTCGCATCGCGGCATTCGCCGCGCCGGGTTTCCGATCTGACACGCCGCCGCATGGATTTCGACGTATACCGCCCGCAAAAGGTCGGAATCCTCGGTGAGCGGGGTAGCGTTTCGCCGCTATAGGCCGTTGCATACCGAAACACCGGTTCAGCGACGGCAAAGGGACAGTCATGGCTTACAAGACGGATATCGAGATCGCGCGGGAAGCGAAGAAGAAGCCGATCCAGGAGATCGGGGCGAAGCTGGACATACCGAGCGAGCATCTTCTGCCGTTCGGTCATGACAAGGC
>NZ_QEYE01000025.1 GCF_003122205.1 Maritimibacter sp. 55A14 | reverse complement strand
CGGTAAAGGCCCAGATCGATGTCCGGCTCCAGCAACATCCGACCCGCATACAAGGGCTGCTTGTTCTTATGTGGAGAGATCGAATATCCACATTCCGGTGGCTCCAAGTCGGAGGGCCAGTCGAAAGGTTCCCCGAATTTCAGCGGGAAGGTTTCATAAGAGCTGCTCGTCATCTGTCCTCGTCTCCTGCGTCCTTGGATGGTTTCGGATTCGCGCCACAGAGCAGCGCAGCGTGTTCTGGGCCCCCCTAACGTCCGACGACCCCTTAACGCCGCTCAGCGCGCGCCACAGAGGCGCTCAGGGCACACCTGTCGGTTGTCGCAGGGCAGGCCGGCAGCATCGATCGGAAAAGGCGGCGTTCTGCGCTCGGAAATGGGCTCCAAGCTCGTTCGAGGGGCGCCATCGAGCGCGGCTATGGTTCAGGGCCGAATGGGACCGGCATTCTGGCCTCTCTGCTCATCTTCGATCTTCTTGTCGGACAGGTAACCGCATCACAGGATTTGGACGCAGGCATGGGCATCTGTGAAACCGACACGGGGGGCTGCAGCCCGGCAATCCACGGATCGGATGTGCCGGACACTCTCCTGCAGGCTGCGCTCCAGAGCGTGCTTGTACACTTCACGGCTTCCCTGGTCCTGTAACTTTTCCCGCCGACATTCATGGCGTGCACCGCCCATCTCAATGCGTCCGGCGGTGTATTGATCAGCTCGAACCTGACGGCTTGGTTTGGTGGTGAGCGAAACGTGCCAAAACTCTGGAAGGCAGATTGCACCCGTGCCTCGTATTCAGGGGGAAATACGGCCATGCCACGGAGACACGGGTCGGCCTCACCTCCGTCCCGGATCCGGGCTTCGAGCACATTCCAGTGCAAGCCGACGATTTCCTCGTCTGCGTCACGTTGCAGATTTCGTTTCAGCGTCCTTGCCAGTTCCTTTCGAAGGGCATGAGAATCGAGGTTCCCATCACAGTCGATGTGCTTTCCGAGGCGCTCGGGTCCGAGCCGGACGGTAAACGCAAAGATCGCATCCGGATGATCATCGGCGAGCAACTCGGACGTCAGCTCGGCACTGAGAAACGCGATGCGGTTTGCGTCCCCGATATCCTTGACGCGTCTCCCTGCCTGGAGGTCGATCTGGATGTCTTTCGCGATGCGGGTCGCCTCCTGTCCGATTATCATGTCAGGGTTCCAACTCGGATCGGACGCGCATCTGCCATGAGCGTATGCACAGCATCACCACATGGGGAACCATGCCGCGCTGTTCCTTGAATGCCTGCCGCTCCGGTTGTCATCGCACTTGCCTGTCCGCTGTGAGTTGGTGGTCCGACCGAGATAGGGCCAGGTGCTCCACTTGCAATGCTCAGGGTGCGGGAAATGTTTGCCAACAAAAGGGAATGTTCTTGCCGGTGCGATTTGGGAGGGTGTTCCATGGCGACGTACGACGTGTGTTAACGAGAGATTTGAGCAGCAGGACCGGTTGCACGAAGTCCTAGGGCAGGTCGCGGTGTATAGGGTGCATAGCCTCGGTAGAAATCCACCAAGGATGTCCATCCTTATAGAGGCGGTACTCTGACCTTGGTCCGGAACCAGCCAGTTGTGTTGAAAAACTCTTCAACCGAGCCTGATGGGCGATTTTCGCGGGAAGATGTTCTGAGAATTTCGCAAAGCACCCCGAAATCCCGCCGCTGGCAAGCCGATTGGGAACAGTGTTCTGCATTTTGGAGGAGTCGGAGCGTCGCGGGGACTTTTTCAACACAATCAGCCCGGACCAGCCGTTCACTTTCCGCGCCGGCGCCGCGCTTGCGTTCCCGCTTCCTGCCGTCCGCTGCGGTGCCGAGGGTCAGCGAAACGCGTCATTCACCATGCGGACTAAACAGCCGTCCATCGGCTGGCTCGACGCCGCCGTTTCCGGCCGGGAGCGGACGCACACGGCAATCCCCGGCAAAGGCCCGCTCTGGTCAGCTGTCTTTCGAATTCGAATGCAAGAGAATTGACCTGCTCCGCTCGGAGGACGAGCGCTCTACCCTACTCGGCGGGCCTGTCATCGTCCCCGCCTGAAGGCTCCGTCGGCGCGCCTTCTTCCGGGACGGTCGGGTGGATTTCCGCCCCGGCCTTCTCGGCCGCATCCCGTTCGGATTCGCGAAGGAGCAGGCGCTCGATGCGCATGTCGAGCAGCCTCGCCTTTTCGTCGCGCGCCACGATCTCCTGCGCAAGGTCGCGATAGAGCGAAACGGCGATTATGATTATCAGGAGCATGGACGGAAAGGCCGTGACGATCGAGGCCGTCCGCAGGCTCTCCAGCCTGCCGGTGAGCAGAAGGACCACCACCATCAGCAACTGCAACTTGCCCCACAGCAGCCGCACCGCGCGGGTGGGGTTGAGACGCCCTTCGACGTGAACATGCCGAGCACGAAGGTGGGCAGCAAGATCGCCTCGGGCCAACGCGCGCGCCAGTCTTGCATCGCGTCCGCAAGGGACAGCCCCGCCGTTTCCGGCAGGTGCCAGGCCTGCGCGTTGGCGTCCGATCACGATCGTCAGCCGCACCTCAACAAGTGCTTCCAGCAACTGCCTGCGCCAGGGGGGTGCGCATTCGGTCCGCGGCGGCAGGTCGCCGGAGCGAGCGGTTCCGGGATAGCAGAACCCCATCGGCAACATCGCGATCATCGCGGGATCGCGAAACGTCGCCTCTTCGATGCCGAGCCAGTCTCGCAACCGTGTGTCCGAGGCATTATCGAAAAACCGGCCGGCCAGATGCGCCCGGCGGCCCAGTGCCTGGCCGGCGATCAGGATACGCGTGCCCGCGCCGATCTAGTCGAGCGGTCGCGGCCCGAGCAGAAGATCCGCGCAGGCGGTGCAGGCCGCGATGGCGGCCCGCAGCCGTTCGATCACTGCCGGTGTGCCGTCAGGCCGAGAAGCCGCCATGGACCAGCTCGATTTTGTTGCCCCAGGGATCGCGCAGATAGGCAGCATAGACATCGGGCATCGGATAGGCTTCGCGCACGCCCGGCGCGCCTTCATCGCGCGCCCCCGCTTCGAGGCCAGCGGCATGGGCCGCCTCGACAGCGTCGCGAGAGGGCGCGGCAAACGCGACATGCGCGCCATTGCCCGCGCTTGCGGGCTTGCCGTCGAAGGGGGGCAACAGCAGGAAGGCCACCCGGTCGCGGCCGAAGGCGGCAAACCCGTCACCTTCGGCTAGGCAGGTGATGCCGAGTGGCTCGAACATACGAGCGTAAAAGTCTCGCGCGGTGGCGATATCGGCAGTGCCGAGGCTGAGATGGTCAATGACGGTCATGGCATATCCTTTCATTCGTGCTTGGAGGGAGGTGTGCCGGGGCACGGGGTATCGAGACGAAACCTGAGAAAGCGCGCGCCCTCATGCAGCACCGTGCCAAGGGGCCGCGCGCCGATGCGGTGGAGCGCACCGAGATGGCTGCGCGAAGTCGGCAACAGGAAGGTGACATAGGGGAGGCGCGGGTCGGCGCGGGCGAAGTCCAGCGCTGCTCGCGTGATGCGCGCACCAAGGCCGAAGTCTTGCGGCCGCAGCACGAGGCCAAAATCCCAGTCCTCGCCTTCCTTCTGGAACCCGCCCCAGCCGACGTAGCGGCCTCCAGCCAGGATCGCCCAGTGCCCCAGCCCGTCGCGCCGCCAGCAGGCTTGCTTGGCGGCAACGAAGCGTTGTGCTGCATCCGTATCCCAGGGACCGGTCAAGAGTGGCATGTGCCGGACGACGCGCGGGTCGGACATGTGATCGACAATCGCTGCAAGCGGCACCTGCGGAAGGCGCGAGAAGGCCAGTTCACGATCCGGGTGCGGCATGGGGTGTGGCAGAGCGCGCATTCGCTCAGGCGGCGCTGGAAGATCGGATCCGCCCGGCCAGCACCCCGTCGCGGCGCAACAGGAAGGCGTGCAGCAGCGCGCTGTAATCCGCGCTCACCGCGTCGCGAACCGAGGGTCGTTTAGCAAGCCGCATCCGCCAGGCGCAGACCTTGGGCAGCCCGGTCAGAATGCCGAAATCGGCGATCCCGTCGAACACGTCGAAATATCGGAAGACCGGACCAAAGACCGCATCGACAAGGCTGAAATCCGCGCCCGAAAACCACGGCCCCGCGCCCAGATGTTCCTCAAGCAACCGAAAGCGGTCGCCAAGAGCGACCGTCCTTGCCTCGAAAGTCTCGGCGTCGCGCGCCGAATAGAACCCCGCGATCGTGTCGAGTACCTCCGAGCCGAACCCGATCCAGGCGCGATGGCGCGCGCGTTCGACCGGATCGGCTGTATGCAGCGGGTTGGGCTGCGTCTCCTCGAGATATTCTAGGATTGCCGCGGATTCGAAAAGCGCGGCCTCTCCCACCTTGAGGACCGGCGTTTGCCCCAGCGGCGAGATATCGAGAAACCATTGCGGCTTGTTGCCGAGATCCACCACGCGCCGTTCATGCGCCACGCCCTTTTCGGCGAGCGCGATAGCGATGCGTTGGACATAGGGGCAAAGCGCATGGCTGACGAGCGTGATTGGCTGGGTCATGCATGTCTCCATTCTTTCCTCGCGGCGTATCGCTGATGCGATCCGCTGTGCTTATGCGGCCCGTCACCCGCCGTCGCGGTGCCGGACCAAAACCGAGCCTTGCATATGAGGATGGAAGGCGCAGAGATACCGGTGCTCCCCTGGTTCGGTGAAGGTGACGCGGCCATGCGCCCCGCGCTCAAGCGGTCCGGCATCCCAGGTTCTGTCGAGGGCCGTCGCGGTATGCGGTGCCACATCGCCATTCTCCCATGTGACGCTGTCCCCCACGAGGATTTCGATCTTCGACGGCATGAAGGTGAAATCGTCGATCCGCACGGCGACTTCGTGTGTGCCGGCATGCGCGCGGGTGCGGCCTGCCGCTTCAGTCAGGGCGATGGCGGCGCCAAGACCCTGACCGAAGCGGCGGCGCGTGATCGGAGTCAGCCCGCGCATTTCAACCCGGCCACCATGTGCTCGGCATGTTTTTCGTGCGCGCGAAACGTCACAAGCGCTTCTTCGAGCAGGTTCTTGAGCGGTTCCACCGTCACTGCGGGGATGAAGCTTTCGGCGACGGTCTTGTTGACGATCTGGTGATATCCGAGTTCGTTGGTGGCGTAGGCGCAATCGAACGCCTTGCCGCTCAACGTCATCAACTCTGCCCGCTTGGCGGCAGCCCCCTCGACAAGCGCCTGACTCAGCGCGTTGTCCTGCGGGGTGACATCAAGCTTGGTTATCAACGCCACGGCGGCGTCATTGACGGCCGAATGATCGCGGATCATCGTCTGGGCGAATTCGCGCACCGCGTCGCTCTCCGAGATGGCGAGCGCAAGATGCGCGTAACGGATATCGAGACCGCCGGCGGTATAGGCGGTATGCGCGATCTCTAGATCGTTCATCGGCTCGTTGGCATTGGCCGCCACGGTTGAGACGGCTATGGCCATGCCGAGCGCGAGAGATTTGCAGAGGGTGTTCATTGTCAGTTCTCCTGAACAGATTGCAGTAGCGACAGAATGCCTGTGGCGCATTGTCGTTTGAATGTTGGCGCGTTCGCTTTTCCTGCCCGATTGTCCGCCTTTCGGGCGTTTGCGTTACATATTAGTCATATCGAGCAATAAGGCCGCGTGCCGCAGCCGGAGCGGTAAGAAGCGGCCCTCAGCGGCGCAGCGCCGGGTAGCCCTGAAGGTAGATGAGTCCCTGATCGCGAGCCGGTTCATGGCAGGCGAGACAACCGTCACGGTAGCTCTCCGTATCCGTGATCCTGGTCTCCTCGCCGGGGAAAAAGGCCCATCCCCAGCCGTCGCCAAAGCGTGGCCCGGCGCCAAGCTTGCCATCAGGATCGGCGACCATCACGAAACGGCCCTTGAGCGTGTCGGCATAGCTGGCGCGCCCCGTCGTGAGATCCTCGGTCCGGGCTCCCCACACCTCCTTGACGATCTTGGTGCCCTCGGCAAAGGCACCGTCGCGCAGATAAGTCTCGAGCGCGGGCTTGTCGATGAAAACGGCGTGGATCTCGTGGGCGCCATCCGCAGGCGTGTCCGCGAGCACCGAAAAGGCCCCGATCTGCACCCAGCCAGTGCGATAGTCCTCGGACGGGACCTCGAGCACGGGCTCGACCTCGATGGGGTCGGCATGGGTCGCCATCTGGGCGCGCGCAGGCAGTCCGGCGGCGGCGATGGACAGAACAATAACGAAAAGCTTCATGTCGGTGTCTCCTGATGCGTGACGACAGCGGGGCATGCCTGGATCGGGGCGATATCCCCGAATCCGCCTGCTGCCCAGGAACGCCTGTTCAAACCAATTCATGCGAATGGTGAATGTCATATCGTCCAAAATTCATTCCAGATCGTCCAGTGATCTGGTGTTTTCGCGCAGGTGGTTTAGACTGCAATCCATGTTGGACCTGCTCAGCGATATCCTCACGCGCCTGTCGTTTCGCGGCACGCTCTATTTCCGCACGAGCTTTACCGAACCGTGGGGCGTGCGCGTGCCGGCCTATCGCGATGTGGCCCGGTTTCACTTCGCCCATCGCGGCGAGGCGCTGGTGCGTGTTGCGGGCCAGCCGGCGCCGGTGATCCTTGCGCAGGGTGATCTCGTCATCATCCCGCATGGCACGCAGCATGTTCTATCGTGCCGCCACACCGGACCCGAGGATGCATTGCCGCTCGATGACGTGCTGTCCCGCTCGGGGTTTCCGGGCTATGGCACGCTGGTCTGGGGTGGCGATGAAACTCACCGGGACACGCAGTTGATCTGCGGCCATTTCGCACTGGCGGAGGGATCGCGTCACCTGCTCTTCGACCGACTTCCTCCCTTCATCCATCTGCGCGGCTATGGAGAGGAGGCCGGGTCGTGGCTCGAAGCGACGCTCAAGGTCATCGGGGCCGAGGCAGGCGGCGCGCGCCTTGGCGGTGATCTCATCGCACTGAAAATGTCCGAGGCGATCTTTGCCCAGGCGATCCGTGCCTTCATCGAACAATCGCCTGACGGGATACCGGGGATCGCAGGATTCGCCGATCCACAGATTGCGCGGGCGCTGAGCATGTTTCATCGCGACCCTGCGGCCGATTGGACCGTGGCCAGCCTCGCGCGCGTTGCGGGCCTGTCGCGCACCGGTTTCTCCGAACGCTTCTCGGCGCGGCTTGGGGTCACCCCCATGAGCTATGTGACCGCATGGCGCATGCAGATCGCCCGCGAGGCGCTGGCGCAGCGCGGCCTGTCGGTGGCCGAGGCCGCCGAGGTCTCGGGCTATGCCTCGGAATCGGCGTTCAGCCGGGTGTTCAAGAAAGAGATCGGCGTCACCCCCGCCGCGGCCCGGCAGTCCGGCAAGACTGCGCGTGACTCCCGGACCGCGGCGTGACCGGGGCGCATCCGGCGATGACCCGGGAGGCGCGGCCCGACGATGCCGCTGCGCTTGCGCGCCTGTCGCGCGCGCTGGCCGCGCATGTCGCCAATCCCGGTGGCGACACGTCGCTGATCGTCGAGGCCTGTTTCGGGCGAGAGCCATGGCTCGAGATTCATGTGGCCGAACGCTAGGACGGGCTACTGGGTCTTGCAGTCTATGGCCGCCGCTTCGAATCGCACACATGGCAAAAGACTCTCTGGCTGGCCGATCTGGTCGTGGCCGAGAACGCTCGGGGCCAGGGGATCGGGCGCCTGCCGTTGCAGGCGGTCGGTCGACGCGCGCAGAATCCGGGGCGTCGCGCCGTCGTCGCCTATCTGCGGGTCTGCAATGCCTCCGCCCGAGCCTTCTATGATCGCGTGGTCGTCCGCAGGAATACCGAAATCGAAATCCGCGTGATCGATCTGCCGCAAAGGTGAGGGTCGCCACCGCACCGGGCGCGTCTGCGGAAACGGGATTAGTCGGCCGCAACGCCGGACGATCGCGCATAGATTGCGGATCTCCTGACATTCACCGTCCTTCTGATCGGATCTATCTAGGTCTTGCGGCGCACCTGCCGTTTCCGAACCCCTGTCGAAAGGACCCTGCGCCATGCGCTTCGTCACCAAGACCATCCATGCCTGGCTCGACTATCCGGTCGCGCTCGCGCTTATGGGCTTGCCGTTCCTGCTCGGGCTCGGCGGGTCGAACCCGCTCGCGCTTAACATCTCACCCATCGTCGGCGTCACGGCCTTGCTGCTGACCGTCTTCACCGATCACCACCTCGGTGTGATCCGGGTGCTGCCCTACAAGCTGCACCTCGTCGTCGATTTCGCCGTCGGCGTCCTTTTCCTGATCCTGCCCATCGCGCTCGGTTTCTCCGGGCTTGACGCGGCCTATTACTGGCTGAACGGTGCCGCGGTGGTAACCGTCATCGGCCTATCCAAACCTGAAACGGACATGGCCGCGGTCTGATCCCGAACTCATCGAAAGGACAAGTCCAATGGCACGCATCACGCAAGTCGCCGACACCGCCGCAGGCCCCGAGGCCGCCGCTCTCTTCACCGCGATCAAGGGCAAGATAGGCATGGTGCCGAACCTCTACCGCGTCGCCGCGAACCAGCCGAAGGTTCTCGCCGCCATGCTCGGTCTGAACGAGACGCTGGCGGGCGGCGGCCTTGACGCTCGCACCCGCGAGGCGATCGCATTGGCGGTTGCAGGCGCCAATGGTTGCGACTACTGCGCTTCGGCGCATTCGGCAATCTCAGCAGGCATCAAGGTCGAGCCCGAGACGATCAAGGGGCATCTCGCGGGCCGCGCGGACGATCCGCGCACTGCGACAATCCTGAAACTCGCCGTCACCATCGTGGCTACGAGGGGAAAGATAACAGACGCTAACATGGAAGCCGCGCGCGCCGCCGGGCTGAGCGAGGCCGATATCGTCGAGACCGTGGCGAACGTGGTGGCGAACATCTTCACCAACTACCTCAACCACGTCGCGGAAACCGATATCGACTTCCCGGTCGTCTCCGCCGGCCAGGCCAAAGCTTGACGTGCAGGCCCGTCGAACTGTCGGCGGGCCTGTCACGGGTTGCCAGTCCCTAGAGAAAAGATCCCCGCCATGAAACGCGATGCCGAGTCCCGCACCCAGCCCGCGGTGCCCGCCGAACGGGCCGGTGCGCCCCTCACCCGGACATCCGTTGATGACCGGATCGTCATCCGGCCGTTCGAATCGGATGATGCGGCGGCAGTGCGCGCGCTCTTCATCACAGTGAACAGGCTCATGGCCCCACCTCATCTGGCGGTACGATTCGAAACCTATATCGCGCGTGCGCTGCGCGAGGAAATCGACACTATCGCGTCCTACTACGCGGCGCGGGGTGGACAGTTCTTTGTTGCCACCGCCGCGGGCGAACTGGTCGGCATGGTCGGTTTCGAACTGGCGGAACCGGGCGTGGCCGAACTGCGCCGCATGTATGTCGATCCGCAGTTTCGGCGCCGCGGCCTCGGGCGCGAATTGCTGGCCCACGCCGAGACCGAAGTTCGAAAGGCTGATTGCACGCGGTTGATCCTCAGCACATCGGAGCTGCAAGCGGCCGCACTCGCCCTCTATCGAACCGCCGGGTATCGCGAGATCCGGCAGGACGTCGCGACGCAGGACACCAACAAGACCCTTGGTGGGGCGGTACGTCGCTTTCACTTCGAAAGGACGCTTCACCGGGATGGCGGGCCTGACGCTGCCGGAAGTTGACTGAAATATCAGCAGGAACGAGACATGAACCACTCCACCCCATTCCACGCCGGCGAGATCGCGGTTCAGGACCGCGCCGGCGTGCCGCAGCGAGCGCGAGAGATGGCGACGCGCGCGATCCGCGACGCCATGCCTGCGCAGCACCAGGCGTTTTTCGAGACCCTGCCACTGATGTTTATTGCCCTTCTCGATCGGCGGGGCCGGCCGTGGGCAGTACCGGTATCCGGTGCGCCAGGATACGCAAGGGCGCTATCTCCGAGACAGCTGTCGCTGAGCCGCCTGCCTGCCCTCGCGGAGGAATTCGAACTCGACACCGATCCCGGCGCTGGGATCGGGCTGCTCGGGATCGATCTTGCGACACGCCGCCGCAATAGATTGAACGGCCAAATCGCTTCTGGCGTCGACGGCCTGGTGATCGCCGTGGAACAGAGCTTCGGTAACTGCCCGAAATACATCCAGACCCGCATCTACGAGTCGTCACGAAATGATCCACCGTCCCCTGTGCGACGGCAGGCGCAGTTGAAGAGTGAGGCGGTCCGAGAAATCATTGCCGGTGCGGATACGTTTTTCATAGCGTCGCGCGGCGCGAATCCTGCAGGGAGCGCGAATGAAGGACTGGACGTCTCACATCGCGGCGGGCGCCCCGGCTTTCTCGGCAACAATGAGAACGGTACGCTCTCCTTTCCCGATTACTCCGGCAACCGCTACTTCAACACGCTCGGCAATATCGAGGCCGATGGCCGTGTGGGTCTGTTCGTGCCGGATTTCACGACCGGCGCGGCCGCGCTTGTCACCGGCCGTGCGACGATCGACTGGATGTCAGACCGTATCGGTGCATTCGCCGGGGCAGAGCGTTTCGTGGATATCACTTGCGACGAGGTCTGGCATGTCGCGGGCGCGCTTCCCTCAACAGCGCTTCCGGTCGAATTCTCGTCACCTCTCGACCGCACAGAGGCCTGACAAAATGGACATACGAAATGCAGAGCCGCCGCCACCGCAAACATCCGCTATCGCGGGCACCGATGCGCGCGGCCAGCGTGCCCTGATTCAAGCCGTGGTCTTCGTTGGTCTCAAGCTCATGTGCAGCAAGGTGAGCACTCAACTTGAGGCCCATTCGGACAACTCGTGCGGCGCCGCGATTTCGAAGGACGCCACAACCCTTTTTGCCGCCATGCCCCAATACCGTGGATGCGGCGCGGAGTCAGTGACGTCAACCTCACTCCGCCGGCACGATATGGTGCGCTCGCGGGACGGTGATCTTCTGCCTCAAGGCCGTGCTGGCATACCGGTTACGACCGAAGAAAGGAGATGAACCCATGGATTTCTGTACGCGACGCAATCTCATGATCGCAGGCGGCACGGCGTTCGCTGTCGCCGGTGTGGCGCTGGCCCTCCGGAGGTGCGTCTTCGAACGTGTGGCTGGCTTCAAAGAACTGCCGCCGACGCCGATCTTCATGGTCGAAGGGCTGGCGATCCGCGGAACCGATACGGTCGCTTACTTCCGCGAAGGCCGTCCGGTCGTCGGCGACGCAGCCTTCGAGACCGAGTGGAACGGTGCGCGCTGGCGCTTTGCCAGTGCCGAGAATCGCGATGACTTCCTCGCCGCGCCAGAGCGCTTTGCCCCGCAATATGGGGGCTTCTGTGCCTGGGCCGTGGCTGCGCGTGGCGAGCTCTACAGTACCCAGCCGCGAAACTGGTCGATCGTGGACAGTCGCCTCTACCTCAACTTCAACGACAAAATCCAACGCAGGTGGGAATCCGATATTCCCGGCTTCATTGCCGAGGCCGACCGGCGCTGGCCCGAAATCGCAGCCAGCATCACGTAACACGGGGCCCAAGCGCCTGTCCCTCACGCCCTGCCGAGACTCTCGCCCGCAGAGGCGAGGACCCGGTCCTAGCCGGCAACGAGACTGATCGCGATCGCCGCAGCGAAGGCGAGGCGGGCGGATGTCGGCTCGCCTGCCTCGACCGGCGGAGCCGCGCGCGCCGTCGCCCAGCTGGTCGAACGGATCGATGTTTCCCCTCATAAAACTGCCTGGAGCCAGCCATCCGACAGATGCCCATTACCTGCCTGCAAAACCATGCCGGCGCCGGGTCTGGATCATTTCAACCATTGGTCGAATTGGTCTCAGTTCCCGACGCGAAGAACTCCCTTTACCAAGAGATCGAGATCAGAGCGTCTGGTCCGGTGGTTGTAGATCGCGGCCTTCAGGTGCAGCATGGTACGCTTTTTAACCTATCAGAGATGGCAAGCTAAGGACCTGTAACTGTCAAGTGTCCGAGGCTGTCGGATGACCGCATTGAGTCCAAGTTCTCCGATACGGCACTACGATCAGATGGCCGGAACTGAAACAAACCGGGAGTTGGCATGATGCGCATTCGATCCGCTCTAGAGGCCGATGTCCCGGCTATCGCGCGACTGGCGCGTGAACTGGCCAGCCATGTGGCCGATCCCGATCCGGGCGTCGAAACGGACGAGTTGTTCCGGCTTGGGTTCAGGGAAGACAGGTGGTTCGATTGCCTCGTTGCCGAAATCGGTGCGGAAGTTGTGGGTTTTGCGTCCTACAGCAGGCGCTTCGAAATTCATACACGATCCCGAAGGCTATGGCTCGGCGATCTGGTGGTCACACACCGGTGCCGAAACCGTGGTCTAGGCGAAGCGCTCGTGGTGGCGCTGCGCCAGAAGGCCGTGGAATTGGGATGCGATGCGATTGTGCTGGACCTGTGGGCCGATAATGCATCGGCACGGGCCTTCTATCGCAAAGTGGGCGCGGCGCAGGACGCGGAACTGGAGGTTCATCTGATTCCAGTTGGTGCTGGTTGAACTTACCGGTACCGGCAGGCGGAGGGTCTGGTGTGATTGAAATCTGCAGTCAGGCCGGCGTCATTGGTGGCTTGACGACCTAGGATGGATGTCCTAAACAGATTCGTAGGACATTCGTCCTAGCGGCCTCGCCGCCAAAGAATCGAAGTGCAGCGCGCACCTGGAACGGTCAGAAACGTCGTCCTTTGGGCGGCGTAAGCGAATGGAGAGTGGGATGAATGAATTAACCACCCGGGATCACATCATCGATGCCGCCGATCAGCTGTTCTACATGCAGGGCTACGCACACACGTCCTTCGCGGATATCGCCGAGAAGGTGAAAATATCGCGCGGGAACTTCTACTATCACTTCAAATGCAAAGACGAGATCCTTGATGCCGTCATCGACCTGCGGCTCGAGAACACCCGGAAGATGCTCGTGCAGTGGGAGCAAGAGGGTAACGATCCAGAGGAACGCATCCGCAGCTTCATTCACATCCTGATCGCGAACCAGGCAAAAATCATGGCCTACGGTTGCCCGGTCGGTACGCTCAACACGGAACTTGCGAAGCTAAATCACGCTTCGCACGCGGATGCGAGCGAACTGTTCTCGCTGTTCCGGACCTGGCTTGCGCGGCAATTTACCTTGCTCGGCCGCGAGGCGGATGCCGATGACCTGGCGATGCACCTTCTCGCCCGAAGCCAGGGTGTCGCTACGCTGGCAAGCGCCTTTCACGATGAGCAATTCGTCCGGCAGGAAGTCCGGCACATGTGCGACTGGGTGAAATCTTGCGCCGAGGGCATCTAGAGCAGGGCACGTAATCAATTGGCGCGAAAGATGCGTCAGCGGATCGGCACCAGGACCGACCGCTGCAAATCGAAGACGAAGGAGACAACGACCAATGTTCATCGTGCTGCTGAAATTCACCGGCAACAAGGCACAGGCCGGCCAGTTCATGGACGGCCACAACGAATGGATCAAGCGCGGGTTCAACGATGGGGTATTCTCCATGGCCGGTAGTCTTGAGCCGAACGCCGGCGGCGCGATCATCGCGCACAATACGTCGCTGCCGGACCTCAGAAAGCGCGTGAGCGAAGACCCGTTTGTCTCGGAGGATGTCGTTCGCGCGGAGATACTCGAGATCACGCCGAAGAAGACCGATAGGAACCTGGAGTTTCTATCTGGCTGAGCGACGTCTGTTCATCGGGCTGATCTGATCGCGCCAGTCGTACCAGTTCTGAGAACAATCAGGCCGGAGGGCGCCGCCGGAGCGACGTACCACCCAAGTTGCCAAACTATGACGACACTGAGTGAAACCCATTCAGTGACGGTAATTCTGCGTCCGCGTGAACCGTCAGGACATGATAGCCGTCCCGAATGGGCGAGTGCAGCAACCACTTGAAAGAAGGAGAAAATACTATGAAAAGACTGTCGGAACACTTGGTAAGGGCTTGCCTCGTTGCAGTGCTCATGGCGGTGGGCACGGGTACTCTAGCCGAGCCCGCCAATGTGGCGGGAACGAGTCCATGGGGCGCCGAGGATGAAATCGGTACGCTCAACATGATGACCGAAAACTCCCGTTTTGACGTCCTGAAGCAGGTTGACACCGGTAAGGTGTACGACCTGGCAGTGGACCTCTTTGTCGGCATGCCGGACTGCTGCAGCGCCGCCTTTGGCGACCCGACCTATCAGATGTGGATGACCCATACGCCGGCGCGCGGCCGTGACGAATTGCTGTCCCACTCGAGCGAAGCAATATCGATGAACACTCATACGGGCACGCATCTCGACGCGCTGAGCCATTTTGGCCTGCACGGCGAAATCTGGAATGGCGTCGCGGCCAACGACGCGCTCGGCGTTCGCGGCTGGACCAGATCGGGCGCAGACAAGTATCCGCCGATCGTGGCCAGAGGGGTGATGATCGATGTCGCGCAATCCAAGGACATGGAGCATCTCCCTCCGTCCTACTCAATAACGGTGGAGGACCTGAAGCAAGCGCTCGCAAGGCAGGAAACAACCTTGTCGCCGGGTGATGTCGTCCTTGTCCGGACTGGTCAGATGATCCTTTGGCCTGACAAGACAAAGCTTTCCCTGTTCCAGCAGTCGGGTTTGAGTCTGGAGGCGGCGCAGTGGCTCGCCGAGGAGCAGCAGGCGATGCTTCTTGGCGCCGACAACTTCGGCTTGGAAAGCTTCCCGTCCGGGAACTCTGAGAACTTCGCGCCGGTCCACTCCTATCTTCTGGCCGAAAAAGGCGTGTCGTTCATGGAACTCGTCTGGCTCGAAGAGCTGTCCGAGGATGAGGTTTACGAGTTCCTGTTCATGGCCACTCCGCTGAAACTGCGGGGAGCCACCGGCTCTCCGATCCGCCCGGTCGCGATTCCCATACGGCGAGACGGCTGAACCCATCAGTTGAACCGGGTGGCGGCATGCTCACCCGGTTCCATGACAATGCAGAGTCGCAATCCCGCAATCCCGGAGAGAACCGTTGAAACTGTTGCATGTGGACGCAAGCCCCAGGGGCGAGAACTCGAACTCGCGCATGTTGTCTCGCTACTTTCTCGATCGGCTGTCGGGCCGCCTCTCGGATCATTCGATCGACTACCTGGATGTAGCGGCGGAACCGCCCCCGCATCCGACAGCGTTGTTCACGCGGGCGATCTACACTCCACCGGCCGAACGGACGCCCGAGATGGTTGCCGAGTTGAAAATCTCAGATGATCTTTGCCGCCGCGTTTTGGTCGCCGACGCACTTGTGTTCGCGATGCCGATGCACAACTTCACCATACCCTCGACTTTCAAGGCATTCGTTGACAACCTGGTGCGTGCGGGGGTGACCTACGTCGTTACAGATGATGGCCGCTACATCGGGCAGCTCAATCGACACAAGGTGTTGTTCATCACCAGCCGGGGCGGTGATCTTCGACCCGGCGGTCAGTTGGCGCATATGGACGCGCTGACCCACGCACTGCGCGCCGCATTCGGCTTCATGGGCGTGTCGGAACCGGAATTCGTCGATGCGCAGCCCATGCAGTTTGCCGATCACACTGCGCGAAAAGCAGCGTTGTCCAAAGCAATGGCGGACCTCGACGCTGTGGCGAACGATTGGGTGGCTGCGTCTTCTACTGCCGCGTGAACGGCCCGCGTGACAGCCTTGGAACCCACGAGAAAAGGAAACCGGACATATGGGTGAAACGATTGAAGGGCCGGATGGGAAACCGCGTTGCCGATGGTGCGGCGTGGCGCCGGAGTTTCTCGCCTATCACGATGGCGAGTGGGGGGTTCCGGTCGCTGATGACCATGCCCTGTTCGAGAAACTTTGCCTGGAGGGCTTTCAGTCAGGCTTGAGCTGGCGGACCATCCTTGCCAAGCGCGAGAACTTCCGACGTGCTTTTCATGGGTTCGATTTCAACCGGGTCGCACGGTTTACTGAAGCCGACGTCACGCGCTTGCTGCGGGATGAGGGTATCGTTCGTCACCGGGGAAAAATCGAGGCGGTCATCAACAACGCCAGGCGTGCTCAGGACCTTGTCGAGCGCGAGGGCTCGCTTGCAGCATTCCTTTGGAGCTATGAGCCTGATGAGCGCGAGCTTCCTGAACCACAATCGGTTTCGACTTCGACAACCTCGATCGCCTTGTCGAAGGAGCTCAAGAAGCGGGGCTGGAAATTCATCGGCCCAACGACGGTCTACGCTTTCATGCAAGCCACCGGTTTGATCAACGATCACGTCAGAGCCTGCGCCATCAGGTCCGACGTCGAAAGGGCCCGCAGGAACTTCGTGCGCCCGGATCATTGAAGGCGGGCTACCGGGTTCGCTGCTGTCTGTTGGCTCTTGGACCAACGTACGTCGTAGGCTTAGACGCGCCAGGGCCGTTCAGCGCATTTGCGAGGGAGCCCGGGAACGGCTCGGCAAGGTGCTCGCAGACCAAGGTCTATCCCCGCGTGTGCGGGGAAGCCTGCCCACCGTGACGGCACTGCCCGCGGCCGCGGGGTCCACCACGTGCGGCCAGCCACCACTTGCGCGCATGGTGCAGGGTCGGGTCGTCATTGCTGGCGCGCATAGCCTTTCCATGCATTGGCAAAGACAACTGTTCTGTACGGACGTTCTGCAATCACGGGGCCTGCAACCTCGCGGTACAGCTTCATCTGCATGGCGGTGCCGAAATCCTCGAAATCCTGCGCAGTGACGACGAAGGCGCTCGGCCCGCCTATGACGAAGCGGTGAAAATAGCTGGTCAGGTCGTCTCGGTGTTCTTCGATGGCGAGCCCATTGATCACGATGCCCCGGCGCAGCAGCCGGTCACGGGACGCCAGCAGCTTGTCGTGGTCGTCGGAGCGCCCGTTGGCAACGATGTCGATCACCTGCCGGATGGCGGTGCCCGGCGCGGTATCGAACATGGTCGCGGCGAAGTCGAGGCCGGAATGGATCATGGTGCCGCCACCGGGAATGCGGCGGGGCAGGGCCTCGATTGAATCGGCGTAACTCAGTGCGTCGTCCAAGGTATGCAGGGTGACCCAGTCGAGGCCCAGCGCCTGACGGCTGATGGAGGACCACTGGACGACCGCGACCGCCACGCCGCCTGATGCTTCGTCGATCGCGGTGGCGACCGATTTCGTGCGCAGGGCCCAAGCGGTGCCTTGGCGCTGCAAGTTAAACTCCACGTCATTGACGCTTGCCGAGACGTCGAAGGCCAGCACCAAATGCACTTCCATTCGTTCTTGCGAGGCGGCAGGAGCGGTGAGAAGTGCGACCACGGCGGAATTTATCAAGACAAGGAAATGTCCCGTCCGCATTGCACGAACGCTACGCCAGGGATTGAGGGCGCAGAGCGCGGTCAGCGCAACGGCGGCGAAGGTGAGCTTACGAGACATCGGACTTCCTTGTTTGATCGATGGGAACGCCCCCGATCCGCACGGAGTAGGGGCGCCGCAGCCCTGCGGCAGAAGGGCTCCTTTCCATCCGCTTCGGTGCAGCGACAAGGAACCCCAAATCACCTGTCGCTTTAATGCCGAATGGTCCAAGTTTACTGCTTGATCATCCGAGTATCTGGATCTTTCTGGCTTCACGGTCAAACGCGGCCATAATGATTGACCCGCGCAGGGACGCCCGCTCCCGTCTTTCCGCGATGTCGCGCGCCTTCGTCTCGCGCCCCGGACAAGGTGCTTGTTTAGGCGGCGGGCGTGCCGGTGCCCATACATCTTGGCTAAAGCGATTTGACCGTAATCCGTCATGGCACCGACCATGTCCTGTCGTGTTGCCATACGGGCCCGGAACGAAGTTCTGCTGCTTGACGACATTCTGTTGCACGCAGGGTTTATCCGCCGATCGCCTCCTGTCCGATTATCATGTCAGGGTTCCAACTCGGATCGGACGCGCATCTTCTATGAGCGTATGCACAGCATCACGACATGGGGAACCGAACCGCGCTGTCTCTTGAATGCCTGCCGCTCCGGGTGTCATCGCACCTGCCTGTCCACTGTAAGTTGGTGGTCCGACCGAGATAGGGTTATGTGCTCTGCGTGCGATGCTCAGGGTGCGGGAAATGTTTGCCAACAAAAGGGAATGTTCTTGCCGGTACGAGCTCGGGACATGCTCAAAGGAGACGTACAGCGTGCATCAACGAGACATTCGCGGAGCAGCAGCGGTTGCACGAAGTCCTAAGGCCGGTGGCGGTCTATAGAGTGCATAGCCTCGGTATAAATCCCCCAAGGGCGTCTATCCTTATAGAGGGGAGGCTCCGACCTTGGTTCGGGACGATCCGGATCTTTTCTTCGGCCGAAGGCAGCTTCCTGGTTTTCCCCAGAATGTCCTTCACGACCTTTTCGGCAGGTTCTTTGGGCGTTCCGGGTTTCTGTCTCATCTCCACTCCGAGGCGGTTCCGATGAGTCAGAAACCCTCCGTGACGAATTCAAATCAGATGTCACATAGGTGCTGATGGAAACTTCACTTCCTCGATAGCGATGGATAGCGACGACGTTCGGTTACCGAACGGGACGGAGCCCGTGTCCAACCGACCGCCCATGCCGGTGTGTCCTACTGCGAAACCGTCGCCATAAGCTGCGTCGCGGATTTGCGCAGGAGCGCCTGGTCGGAGCCGCATACGAATAGGGTGACGCCACGTTCGCGCCATACGGGGATCTGCGCGGGATCGCCGACGAAAAGGCCCACGGCGACGCCGGCTTTCTGTCCCGCCGCGATGACGCGCCCAATGGCCGCATCAAGCTCCGGGGATGGCATCGCTACGCCCATGGATTGAGAAAGGTCGGCTGGGCCGACAAAAAGCATGTCGATATCGTTGATCGCTGCAATTTCGTCAAGATGGTCGAGTGCACTCTCATCTTCGATTTGCAGCATGACCACGCTGCGCGCATCGCAGATTTCGCGGTAATCCGGGATGCTAAGCCCACCGTAATTGCCGGCCCGCGGCGATGGCGACAGCCCGCGTTTTCCGCGCGAGAAGCGCACCGCGTCGCAGACCGCCTCAGCATCCGTCTGGTCGAGTACATGCGGCACCATCACACCGGTGAGGCCTAAGTCGAGCAGCGGCGCAATCCAGTCCCTTTGCGCACCCCAGCGGCGCGACAATAGAGGCAGGCCGACAGCCTTTCCGGCCAGCGCCATCATGTCCATCTGGCTCAGCCCGATCGGGGCGTGTTCCTGATCGATCACCGCGAAGTCGAGCCCAGAATGGCCAAGAATCTCGACGATATGCGGCGCCGGCGTCTTGATGAATGTGCCCACAAGCGTATCGCCCGCGTGGATGCGCGCTCTGAGGTCCGTCGCCATGCCGGGTTCCTTTCCGTTTCCCGTGTTTCCCCTCATGCGTTCAGCCCGATGACTGCCGCCGCGTTGGTGGCGACCATCTTGTGGATCTGCGCGTCCGAATACCCCAGGGAAAGGCAGGTGGCGACACCACGGCGCATGCCTTCAAGTGGGCTCAGCGTGCCGGCCTGGCCGAGGTCGGAACACAGGATCGTCCGCTCGGGCCCGACGGCGTCAATGTGTGCCCTCAGCTCCTCGTGGGTGCGGGTGCGAAACTTCGAACCCTCGACGAAGAACGCCAGGGAGTGCTCGACATAGACGCCCATGTCGGCCAGTGCCTTGGCATCCTCAAGCGTACCGCCGACGATGTCTTCCGGGTGGGTGAATATCAGGCGCTCGACGCCGCGTTTGCGTGCCTCGACGAACACTCTCCTGGTTTCCGAGGCGTGGATATGGCCACTTGCCAGCGCCATGCCGGTCGCGGCCATGACATCGAGCAGGTCGAGCACCTCCGGGCGCAGCTCGCCATCCGAAAAGAGCGGCACCGGCGACGCGGGCCGTATCTTCTGGGTCGAGGCCGGGTGCGTCCAGCCCGAGTTCTTTTCCCACTCGAGGTGGTTTTCCGCGGCCAGTGTCGGCAACCAGACGATTCGTCCGTCCATCGCCGCCGTATGTTCCGCGGCATGGGGATTGATTCCACCCACCACGTTGTTGAGCACAATGCCCGAGAAGAGCTGCGTGGTCAGATCAGGGTAATGATCCCGGATCAATTGGGCACACATCACGCCAGAATAGTCATGATCCTTGGTAACGACAGCGGCAAAGCCGGCATTCGACAGCGTTTTGGTAAGGTTGAGATGGTCGATGGCGCGCGGCGCAATCGAGGGGCCGCTGTGGACATGCGGATCGACCGCGCCCTTGAGAATCTCGCTGATCCGGTCGGCTTCGTCGCGTTCGATGGTTTCAATGGATGTCATTTCGCTTTCTCCCAGGCTGCCCGATTATCCAAGCGTGTTACGCTACGCAAACCATTGTTCCACTGAACGGAACAGCCTCTCACTATTTTCGTTTCTCCGACATGTCAAGACACGCCTCTTCTGCCGGCATGGAAATGACGGGGGCGCAGCCAGGCGAGGACAGCTTGTGATGAGCCTGCTCAGGTCAGGGCGTGTAGCCCAGTTCGCGCGATATCTGTGCGGCGGCCTCGCGCACGGCATCGACCTGTTCCGGCTGCGGCGGTGTTTCGATGTGCTGCGTCAGGCTGACGAGCGCGATCGTTGCGACTGGCTCGCCCTCCGAATTAAAGATCGGACAGGCCAGCGCGTTGAGGCCCAGCAGTGTTTCATTAGGTGCAGTCGCCCAGCCACGCTTGGCAATCTCGCCTACGTGCGAGATCAGTTCGTCGCGGTCGGTGATCGTGTATTTTGTCGCCGCTTGAATCTTCTCAGGGATTAGCGATTGCATCTTCTCGTCAGTCATACTGGCGAGCGCAACCTTGCCCTGCGCCGAAGTACAGAAGCCGAGTAGCGAGCCTGGCCTGACACCGACCTCTATCTCCATATTGCCATGCAGCGTTTGCAGGATCCGAATGCCGTTTGATTCGATATCACCAAGGCTGACCGCCTGACCGGTCCTGTCGCGTAGCGTGCGCAAGTGAGGCTGAGCGACCGAAGTGAGATCAGTAAAACCGGAGGCCGCCTGTCCCAATGCAATCAGCCGCGTCCCGATCCGATAGCGTTCTGTCTGGGGGTTTCTCGAGATATAGCCCAACGAAACGAGCGTCTGTAGATGGCGATGGATCCGGCTCTTCGTCGTGCCGAGCGCAGATGCGAGCGCCGTTACACCCATGTCCCCTGAAGTGTCCGCAAGGGTCTCGAGAACTTGCAGAGCCAAGGCAACGCTCTGGATCGTATCCTTCTTGTTGGTGCTATCGGGTTTCATCATCCGCTTTTCCCTGTTGTTTCGCCGCCGTGCAAGAGGATTGGCAGCTAAAGAATACGATACTTGACAAAACGATCATCCCACTTCTATGTTCCGTTTGCAAGAACAGTGTTATGCTGTGCGGAACAAACTCGGAAGGGATACGCATGTACGACAAGACCGATCCGCGCGCGTCGCTCGCCTCGTCCAATCCGGGCGTGCTGGCGCAGACCGGCCTGATCGCAGAGCCGCAGGTCGCATGTTTTTACGAGACCGCCCCGCAGGTCGATGACGCCAACGGCCAAAGCTGGCTGCATCGCGGGCACAACTTCCTTGTCTGCTATACGCAGGCTGAAGCAGGCGCGACGTTCACCCGTGAAGACCAGTCCGACGAGTATTGCGTTCTGCTGCCCGAAACGGGAGCCGAGATCACGTGGAACGGGACAACGGAGGCCGTCCCCGGCTTCTCCATCGCCTTCGTTCCGCCGGGCGATAGCGTCGTGACGATGCCCGAGGGCGGTGTGCTTGTCCGGCTGTTTTCGACAGCCAGCAAAGATCTGTGCGAGGGCTGCGGTAATGCCCGCGGGTATGACCAGCCTCGCCGACATATCCCGGAGTTCCGACCGTGGCCCGATCCGGTGGATGGCTGGAAAATCCGGACCTACTCGCTCAACGTGCCGAAGGAAGATGGACGCTTCGGCCGGATCTTCCGTTGCACAACTCTGATGGTAAATGTGCTCGATCCGTTCGAAGGCCCGCGCGATCCGTCAAAGATGTCCCCACATCACCATGATGACTTCGAGCAAGGCTCGCTGGCGCTGACTGGCGAGTTCACGCACTACCTGCGCTGGCAGTGGACAAGTGACATGGCGGATTGGCGCGAAGATCAGGCGCTCGAAATGGGCGCGCCTTCGATGCTGGTCATCCCGCCGCCGGTTATTCACACGACGCGCGCGACCGGAACCGGCAGCAACCTTCTCGTCGATATCTTCGGCCCGCCCCGGGAGGACTTTTCCAGCAAGCCCGGCTGGGTACTGAACGCACATGACTACCCTATGCCCGACTGACGGGCAGATCATTTCACGCGCACACCGCCTCACATCATATCTTAGGAGGAAGAACCAAGATGATCACCAGAAGAACCCTGCTTCACACCAGTGCCGCGATGACCGTTTCACTGGCCATGCCGTATGTTGCCCGGGCCGCCGGCAAGAGCATCCGCCTCGCCCACGCGGCAAACGAGGTCCATCCTGGGCATATCCAATGCACGTCCTTTGCCGCAGCATTGGAAGAAATGTTGCCGGGCGGTTTCAACGTCCAGATATTTCCCAACCGCCAGCTCGGCGACGACAAACAGGTGCTCGAGGCCACGATTGCCGGGTCGCTTGAAATGTGCACTGCGTCGGGCGTACTTCTTCCGCTTGTCACCGGGCGCCCTGCGATGAACGCTTGGCAGCTTCCGTTCCTTGTGCGCGATTACGACCACTTCGGGGAGCTTGCACAGAGCGAAATCGGGCAGCAGATTCTCGACGATTTGCGTCCCGCGGGTTTGGTCGGCCTGTCACTGATCGATGGGGGACAGCGCAACTTCCTGTCGGTGAAGAACCAGGTAACCACTCTCGACGACTTCGCAGGGCTCAAGACCCGCATAGTCCCGGTTCCGCTGCACAAGGCAATCTGGGAGGCGATTGGCACAGCCCCGGTCGGCATGCCGTATGGCGAGATCTACGGAGCTCTGGAAACCGGCGTGATCGACGCGGTCGAAATCAACGTCTCCTCGATGCTGGGTGAGAACCTTTGGGAGATCGGCAAGCACTTTACCCTGACGGGCCATTACCCGTGGCACATGTCGCTGGTCATGTCCGACGGTTTCTGGGACACGTTGAGCGAAGAAGAACAGGACGCCGTCCAGGAAGCGGGCAGACGCGCAACCGGCGAGGCCCTTGGCTATGCCAAGGAGCAGGATCTTACCGGCCGCGAAGAGCTGATTGCCAAGGGCGTCGAGATCGCTCCATTGGAAGACGCCGCCGCCGTGCGCGAGACCGTCGCTTCGGTCAATGCCGAGTATAGCCAGCAAGATCCGCTGATCGCCGAGTTTGTCGCCGCGGCGACGGGCACTTGAGGACATTGGCCGCCGCGCTGAAACCACCGGCGCGGCGGACATTGCATTTCCATGTTGACACCCTCTGCCAATAAAATCGTGACGTCTTTGACCCGCGGATATGTCCGCGTCATCCGTACCCTTGCCGGGGTGTCAATGGCGCTGATCGTGGGTATCATGGTCGTACAGGTCTTCGCCCGCTATGTGATGGGCGATAGCCTGATCTGGGCTGAAGAACTTTGCCGCTACCTGCTGATCTGGCAAACCTTCCTGGTGCTCGGGATGGCCTATTCCCGGGGCGAGCTGGTGGCGCTCGATTTCCTGCCTTCAGCATTGCCACCGCGCGGGCAGTGGATTCTCCGAGCGGCTATGTCGGTTCCGATCCTCGCCTTTCTGGGACTGCTGTCTTGGTACGGCTTTGATTTCTCTTCGCGGTTCGACAACCAGACTATCCCCGCGCTGGACTTCATCTGGTCCGCCCTGACCGGCAACGCGCTGGGCCTCTCGATTCGCTATATCTATGTTTCGGTTACGGTGGGTTTCGTCCTGATGGCTCTGCACGTGATCGCCGATCTTGTCGTCACCTTCCGCCCGCAGCTTCTGAACAACGCGGCGCCAGCGCCCCCCGATACCACGGAGGCCGATTCCTGATGGGTAGCTTTTTCCTCGTCTTCGCTGGCCTCTTGGCCTCGGGCATCCCTATCGCGCTGGCGCTCGGGATCGGAGGCACCGCCTATCTGTACCTGTCCGGCAACGGCATGATGGCGCTGATGTTGCCACAGCGCATGATGGCTGGCATCGACCAGTTCGTCCTGCTGACCATCCCGCTCTTCCTTCTGGCTGGCACACTGATGAACGTCGGCGGCGTGACCGAACGCATCGTGACGTTCGCGCGCGCCATGGTCGGGCACCGCCGGGGCGGGATGTCATCGGTCTCGATCCTGTCCTCAGGCTTCTTCGCCGGTATCTCTGGCAGCGCCACGGCGGAGGCCTCGGCGCTCGGCACCATTCTGATCCCCACAATGTCGCGCCAGGGCATGCCGCCGGCCTATGCCGCCGCGCTGATCGCGGTCAGTTCGGTGATGGGGCCGATTATCCCGCCCTCCATTACCATGATCATCTACGGCGTGCTGTCCGGCGCATCGATCGGTCAGCTTTTCCTGGCGGGGGTAGTGCCCGGCATCGGAATTGCCACGGGCCTCTTGGTCTACGCCACCTGGAGAGCCAAGCGCGAGGGCTTCCCGATCACCGAGAAGATGGGAGCGCGAGCCCGGCTCTTGGCAACCCGGCGGACGCTGCCGGCACTGATCCTTCCGCTGATTATCCTCGTCGGCATCAAAGCGGGCATCTTCACTCCAACGGAGGCCGCAGCTGTTGCGGTCGCCTATGCCCTGCTGATCGGATTTATCTACCGGGATCTCACCGTGAAGCGGGTCTGGGAGGCGCTGATCGCCACCGCGCTGGTCTCCGCCTCGATCCTGTTCATCACTTCGATGGCGAGCATCGTTTCCTTCGTCTTCACGCTTGAACAGGTGCCTACCCTGATCGCGGAGCTGATGCTGTCGATCACCGAAAATCCCTGGATCATCCTACTGTTGCTCAACATCTTCCTGCTGCTTCTGGGCATGTTTCTCGAGCCGATCTCGATCCTGATCCTAACGATGCCGATTCTACTGAAATTCCAGGCGCTGATCGAGATGGATCCGGTTCAGTTTGGAACGGTCGTGGTACTGAACGTGGTGATCGGGATGGCCACGCCCCCGGTCGGGATCCTGCTATTCATCGCCTCGGCCATTTCCGGCGAGCCCGTGACCCGGGTGATCCGCGAAGCGCTGCCGCTTGTGGGCATTTGCCTTCTGGTCCTGGCGCTTATCGCGCTGGTTCCGCAGGCTACGCTGTTCATCCCCCGCCACCTGTTCTGAAGGCGCATAGGATGTCCGATACGCGCAACGTGCTCATCGTGGTTGCTCATCCCGACCCGCATTCGTTCAACCATGCTCTCGCGCTAGGGGCCGCAGACGCCCTGCGTGTGGCAGGGCATCGGGTAACGATTTCTGATCTTGCAAAGGAGGGATTTCGCGCGGATGTCGGCCCCGCTGACGTCACCGTCCGGGCCGACGAAAGCCGTTTCCACGTGCAGGCCGAGCAAGCCAACGCTACACGCTACGGCCTGTTCGCGTCGGATATCGCCCGCGAACAGGCACGCGTGGCGGAGGCCGACAATTTGATCTTGCAGTTCCCGATCTGGTGGGGCGGCCCGCCGGCGCTGCTCAAGGGGTGGGTAGACAGGGTCCTGAGCTACGGCTTCGCCTACGTGGACGGTCGGCGTTTCGCGACCGGTGTGCTCAAGGGGCGCCAGGCGATGCTCAGCGTGACGACCGGCGGAACTCCGGAACGGTTCTCCGACGAAGGCGTATACGGCCCGATCGACCCGCTCCTCATGCCGATGCGGCGGCTCGTTCTGGAATACATGGGTTTCGATGTCGCCGAGCCCTGCGTGGCATTCGGCGTGCCGAGAACGACGCCGGAAATCCGTCAAGGCTACATCGATGCAGTCGCGCAAGCGGCACTCGACTTGGCCTCGCGCCCGGTCGAGCGCACGGATGCCTGGTGGACTGCTCTTGACGAGGTGCCGGAAGGTGCTTGGGGCCGTCGAGACTGAAACAGATGGACTTGCGATAGATCACATTAACAATGGGAGTGCAGACCTCGCCGAAACGTCGTCAGGCAAGTTCACGGTTTTCCTATGACCGAGTGCAAACCGGTATCAATCCTTTGCCCAGCGGCCTTTGGCAAGCCTACTCCGTAAGCACCTTGATATGTTCGGGGCCAGCTGGAACGATGCCAGTAGGGTTAAGGGCCTTGATCGAGTAATACCCCCGCGTGATGTGGTCCATGTTCACAGTCTCGGCGACACCATGCAGCCGGTAAATGCGACGCATATAGTCCGAGAGGCGCGGGTAGTCTGCAATCTGTCTGCGGTTGGTCTTGAACAGCCCGTGATAGGCGGCATCGAACCGGATCAGGGTCACGAAGGTGCGTATGTCGGTTTCGGTCAACTGGTCGCCGAACAGGTAGTCCCCGGTCAATCTCGCCTCGAGCTCGTCGAGCATGGCAAACACGTCCGAGACCGCCTCGTCATAGGCCTCCTGCGATGACGCGAAACCGGCGCGATAGACCCCGTTGTTGAGCATAGTGTAAATGCGGGCGTTGAGGCTGTCTATGTCGTCCGCCAATGCGTCAGGGTAGAGTCGCAGATCGCTGGGCGCGATGGGCTCGAAGGCGGTGTCCAACATGCGCAGGATGTCGGCGCTTTCGTTGTTCACCATGACGTCGCGCTTCTTGTCCCAGAGCACCGGAACGGTGGCGCGGCCGGTGAAATGCGGGTCGGCGCGGGTGTAGATCTCATGCATGTAGCGCGCGCCCATCAGCGGGTCGTCGTCCGCGCCTTCATAGCCGCCGAATTGCCAGCCCTGATCGCTAAGCGCGGGATTGACCACCACAACCTCGATCAATTCCTCCAGACCCTTGAGCTTACGCGCCATCAAGGTGCGCGACGCCCAGGGACATATCAGCGCGACATAAAGCCGATAGCGACCGGCCTCCGCTTCGAAGCCGCCATCGCCGCTTGGGCCCGGGCGACCATCAGGAGTGATCCAGTTACGGAAAGAGGATACCTGACGAATGAAATTCCCCTTCTCGTCAGCCTTCTGCACCGGCTGCCAATTCTCCACCCATTTGCCGTCCACTAACATTCTATTTCTCCTCAGGCAGCGTGAAACATGAAGGACCGCATCGAAACGGATCCGAGATCGATCTCGTCGGTCATGAAAGTCAGCGAATCCTTGGCGTCCGACGCTCCTGCGATGGTCAGCGCAGGCAGGTAATGATCCACAGTGGGGTGCGCCATTGTCAGGAGGCCGCCCAGTCCCTGCCGATCCGCCAGTCCGCTGAAATCTCTTTCGATCAGTCGGTCGGCGAAGAGCGTGTCGAACTCCACGGCGAAGTCCAGTGGCGCGCCGCCGAACTGCATGGCGCGCAGGTTGTGCACCACGTTGCCGGAACCCAGGATCAGCACTCCGCGATCCCGCAGGGCCGAAAGCGCCTCGCCGATCTCAAGCTGGCACGGCAGGTCCTGCGTCATATCAATCGAGATCTGGAACACTGGTACATCCGCCTCCGGGTAGAGGAACTTCAGAACCGTCCACGCGCCATGGTCCAGCCCCCATGTGTCGTCTTCGGCGGCGCGGTGGCTGGCCAGAAGCGCGACGACGTCGCGCGCCAGCGCGGGCGCGCCATGGGCGGGGTACTGCTCTGAGTAGAGCGCGTCAGGAAAGCCAGAAAAGTCATGAATGGTGCGTGGCATCTCCGATACGTTCACCAGCGTTGAGCCCCGCGTCATCCAGTGGGCCGACACCACGAGGATGGCCTGCGGCCGAGGCAAGCTGCGGCCCAGCTGCGTCCACGCCCGGCTGAAACCGGTATCCTCTATGGCGTTCATCGGGCTGCCATGGCCCAGAAAGACCAGCGGCATGCGGTCGCTGCCGGGCAGGCTGTCATGCAGGTCGCGAAGGGCTTGTGCGCTGCTCATGTCGATGTTCCTCGAAAGAAAGCGGGGCGACCATCGTGGCGCCCCGCCGAGTTTGAGCCGTTTCCGGTCAGGCGAATTTGCCGAGGTGGCGTTCGAGGATCGGGAGTTTTACCGCGTAGGCACCGGCCCCCAGCAGCGCGATCGAAACCTGAACGAGGGTCCAGAACGCGGGGAATTCCCAGCCGCCGCCCTCGCCGGAAAAGCTCCAGCCATTGCCCGAATGCGCCCATGTCGCCCCAAGAAGCACCGGAATCAGCGCGAGGGAAACCGCGCGCACCCCCACACCGAGGATCAGCGCAGCGCCGCCGCCCAGTTCCGCGAGGATGGTCAGGTAGGCGAAGATACCGGGCAGGCCAAGGCTTTCGAAATAGCCCACTGTGCCCGGAACGGTGAATACGAGAACTTTCAACAGCCCGTGGGCGATGAAGAGGGCGCCGCTGCCGACGCGCAGGATGAAGCCGGCATAGTCGGCGGAAGTGTCGTGGATATGCGTCATGGTATGTTCCTTTGATGGCGGGGCGGCGTGTCGCTTGGCCCCGTGTTTGTTCTGAAAGGAACTTACGCCTTGCACTCAATCCATGAAATGATGAAGATATGGAATGACTGCCCATGTTTTGTTCCTAATATGACGGCACCATGGATATCGTCGACCAGCTCAAAGCCTTTGTCGCCACCGCGCAGACCGGCTCCTTCACGGCGGCCGCGGACCAGTTGGGCGTGTCCAACCGCCTGACATCCAAATACGTGGCTGAACTGGAAGCTCACCTCGGCGTCCGGCTGTTCCAACGGACCACCCGCAAGGTGGGGCTAACTTCTGTGGGTGAAGATCTGCTGGCTCGCGCGCCGGGGCTGCTCGATGATCTTGACGATATTCTCAGCGAAGTCTCGGAAGGCTCGCAGGGGTTTTCCGGGGTGATCCGAATCTCGGCGCCGGTCACGTTCGGAGAGCTTTATGTCGCCAGGATGCTGGGGCGTTTCGCCTCCCAACATCCGAACCTCTCCATCGATCTGCGGCTGAGCGATCGCTATGTCGACCTCGCTTCTGAAGGCATCGACCTGGCGTTTCGGATTGGTGTGACCGACACGCTTTCGATCAAGGGGCGCAAGCTCGGCAGTTTCGAGAGCGTCATAACAGCCAGTCCAGACTACCTGGCCGAAATCGGGGCGCCCGAAATGCCCGAGGATCTTTCTCACCATGCCTGTATCGTCGATACAAACCGGCGCAGTCCCCGGCGCTGGACGTTGTTCCGGGACGGCAAGGAACTGCCGGTCACAGTGGCCGGACGCTTTCACGTCAATTCGGCGCAGGCGGCATGCGACCTTGCCACCGATGGGCACGGCATCGCCTACTCCCCCAGGTTCGCGGCGGCAAAGGCGCTGGAAAGCGGGCGTCTCGTGGAGCTGTTCCCCGGCTACCAGTGCGAGCACAGTCCTGTCAGCGCGATCTACCTCGAAGGCCGGGCCCTCCCGCGCAAGACCCGCGCCCTCATCGACTTCGCCACGCATGACATCCGCGCGGCGCAGATCGTTTGAAGCCTCGATCCGGCCGGCCGAAGACTATGATATCGAAATTCGTGGATCTTTGCGTTGCCGTTTAGATTGTGACGTGAGCGTGGGCGTCAGTCATTTTCGATCGGAGCGTTAGCTCATTCTTCGCCGAAATAGCTTGCGTCAACGTTACAATGGCCGAACCTCGTGACATTGGCAGCGAACGGTCGATATCCACATTCCGGTGGTTCCAAGTCGGAGGGCCAGTCGAAAGATTCCCCGAACTTCAGCGGGAAGGTTTCATGCGAACTGTTCGTCATCTGTGGTTGTCTCCAGCATCCCGGAATGGCTTCGGATTCGCGCCACAGAGCGGCGCTGCGTATTTTGGCTCGTCACGGTCCCGGCAACCCCTTAACGCCGCTCAGTGCGCCGTACAGGGGCGGTCAGGGCGTGCCTGTCGGTCATCGCAGGACAGGCCGGCAGTATCGACCGGAAAAGGCGGCGTTCTGCGATCCTTGATGGACCCCGAGATCGTTCGACGGACGCCGTCGAGCGCGGCTATGGTTCGGGTCCGCATGGCACCGGCTTTTCGCCTTCGCTGCCCATCCTTGATCCTCTTGTCGGAAAGGTGATCGCGTCACATGATCTCGGCGGGCGCGCGCATATCGATGACATCGGCATGGAGACTACAGCCCCGTAATCCACGGATCAGATGTGCCGGATATTCTCCTGCAGGCAGCGCTCCAGAGCATGCTTGTGCACTCTATGGCTTCCCTGGACCTGTAGCTTTTCGCGCCGGCATTCATGGCGTGCACCGCCCATCTCAATGCATCTGCAGGTGTACTGATCAGCTCGAACCTGACGGGCTGGCCTGGTTGTGAGCGGAACGTGCCGAAACTCTGGAAGGCAGATATCACCCGTGTTTCGTATTCAGGCCGGAATGCCACCATGCCTCGGAGACACGGGTTGAGCTCGCTTCCGTCCCGGCTTTGGAGTTCGAGGACATTCCAATGGATACCGGCAATGTCTTCATCCGTGTTACGTTGCAGGTTCCGCTTCAGCGTCCTTGCCAGTTCCTTTCTAAGCGCATGGGAATCTACGTTCCCATCGCTGTCGGTGTATTTTCCGAGGCGTTCGGGCCCAAGCCGGACAGAAAACGCGTAGATCGCATCCGGATGGTCATCGGCGAGCAACTCGGACGTCAGCTCGGCACTCAGAAACGCGATGCGGTTTGCATCCCCGATATCCTTGACGCGTCTCCCTGCCTGGAGGTCGATCTGGATGTCCTTCGCGACGCGGGTCGCCTCTTTCGCAAGTCTCATGCTCCGGTTCCAGCCCGGATTGGACGCGCATCTGCCATGAGCGTGTAGATATCATCACGAGATGGGGACCCACGGCGCGCCGTCCCTTGAATGCCCGTCCCCTTGGTCGTCATCGCACCTGCCTGTCCGCTGTGATTTGTTCGTCCGATCGAGATAGGGTCAGGTGCTCTGCTTGCAATGTCCAAGGTGCGGGAAATGTTTGCCAACAAAAGGGAATGTTCTTGCCGGTACGAGCTGGGAGCATGTTCAAAGGCGACGTAAAGCGTGCATCAGCGAGACATTCGCGGAGCGGCAGCGGTTGCACGAAGTCCTAGGGCAGGTGGCGGTGTATAGGGTGCATAGCCTCGGTAGAAATCCACCAAGGATGTCCATCCTTATAGAGGGGAGGCTCCGACCTTGATCCGGAACCGGCCCTGACCGGGCTTTGACCTGTCCGTCAAGCGCTGCACCGCAGCTTCCCCGGACCCGCCGTTCGCTCCTTGGTGCAACATTGATGCCAGCTCAGAGGTTCGTACTGAGCGACAAACTGTCCGTTCTCTGCAGGCATCCTGGCGGCCACATTCTGTGCTTCGCGACAGCAGCAAACATCACCTTGGGCGAAAGCTGTGGCCCAACTCTCGTTGCGCCGGATGAGGCTTGACCTTCCAGCGCTGGAGTAAGCCATTCCTTCAAGTGGAGGAATGGAAATTGCTCATAGACCTGCCGCTTTGTACTGGTTCCTCGGACGTTCGCCGACTTATCCAGGCTGTCCGGGAACTTGACCCGACTGCCAGGATCTCATGGGATCCGGCGAGTCGGTTGGTGGAAATCGAAAGCGTCAGTGAGGCGAGGCTCGTGCTCGCAGCCGTTCGGGAAAGCTGTGTGCTGCCAGGAATGGCGGTTCCATTATAAGATCCTGCTCTCAAGCTGCTTTTATCCAATTCGTCCGAGCACTGGGAACGCATCGAGCAGCCAGTAGGACATCGCGCTCAGTTGCCCGGTGATCATCGCAAGCCCCATCACGATCATCACAGCGCCAGCACCCTGGTGCAGGCGGCGCCCGAGGCGGCCCGCGCCGCGCAGGCGACCCGTGAGGCGGTCGGTGAAGGCGGCGACGATCAGAAACGGGACACCAAGCCCGGCGGAGTAAATCGCGAGCAGCGCCACGCCCTGTCCGACCGTCGCGCTGGTGGCGCTCGCGGTGAGGATCGCGCCGAGGATCGGGCCGATGCAGGGGGTCCAGCCGAAGCCGAAGGCAAGTCCGAGAACATAGGAGGCCACGGGCCGCCCACCCGGCAGGTCGAGGTGGAAGCGGAAGTCGCGCTCCATCGCCTGTATGCGCGCGGCGCCCAGCATGAAGAGCCCGAACAGGATCATGATGCCGCCGCCCAGGATGTTGAGCTCAAACCGCCAGCGCAGCAGCGACTGGCCGATTGCGGTGGCCGAGGCGCCAAGCATCATGAAGACCGTCGAGAACCCCAGCACGAAACAGAGGCTGAGCCAGACGACCTGACCCCGATCCGGCTGCGCCGCGCCGCCGACAGACCGCCCGGCGATGTAGGAGACATACCCCGGCACCAGCGGCAGCACGCAGGGCGAGACGAAGGAGATCGCGCCGGCGAGCAGCGCGGCGGCCATGCCGATGATCGAGAGGTCAGCCATGCGCCGCCTCCCCTGCCGCCCGACGCCACGGCTGCCAGCCAATCGCGTAGGCATAGGCGGCGAGCGGAACGACCACCCATTGCATGATCGGGCTGAGACCCGCGTCGATCAGCGGAATGACGGGCATCATCTCGCGATAGGCCCAGGCCCCGCGCACATCGATGTTCAGCCATTCGCTGAAGATCGTGTAACCGACGCCAAACAGGATCGCGGCAGCGAGCACTCGTCCCGCCCGCGCCTGCGGCCAGCCGGACGCGGCGAACAGCAGGAGCGCGAGCACGAGTGCGCTGCGCGTGATCAGGATATCGCCGCCCGTGCAATGCACCGCCGCGAAGACCAGCTCGCCGGCAGTTCCGGTCAGCCAGATCGTGTAGAGCGGCAGATGCGCAAATTCCCAGAAAAGATGCGCGGCTGCCGCAAGGGCAAGATAGCGGCGCAGCGCGATCAGCCAGTTTCGCCCCTCTGCCGCACAAGGGAACATTACCGCGGTCATTGGAACACCGCGAGGATGCAGTCGAGCCAGCCCGGATCCGGCGGCGGCGCGTTGGTCAGTTCATTGATATAGAGGATCAGGTTCACACGGGTGAAATCCGCTCCATGGAATATGGCGGAATGGCGTCCGCCCCGGTCGATGACATGGACCGTCGGCGCGTTGCCGCCGCGGTCGGAGAGGGCGGCGAAGGCCGATGCCGCCTCGGCCGCGCCATCCTCCGCCGCAAGCCGTAGCCAGTTCTCATCGTCCCATCCCTCGTCGGTGGCGGGACCGACCGTCGGGAAGATCGTCCGCTCCCGCATCGGCGTGACGTTCACCCCCGCCTGCACTTCGCGCAGAAGCGCCTGCTGCGCGGCACAAAGCGTGCCGCAGTCCTGGAGTGCGAAACTGACCACGACGATCCGCTCCTGAAGGCCGGCGAGGCGCAGCGGTGCGTTGTCAGCCCCGGCCCCGCGCAGCCTTGGCGCGCGACCCGGATCGGTGGGCTCGAAGGCGGGCTCGCGTTCCGCCATCACCTCGTCGATCCGCTCGCCGGGATGGTGGGCGGCAGCCTGAAGGGCGGGAAGCACAAGCAGCAGGACGGCGAAGAGGAGGCGCTTCATTCCTCGCCCTCCGGCCCGGTGGCGGCGACACCGAGCACCGGCACGTCGACCGCGACCTCTCCCGCCGACTCGAACCGCAGGATCAGCGGGAAGGAGGCGCCTTCCTCAAGCTTTGCGGCAAGGCCCATCAGCATCAGATGCATGCCGCCGGGCGCAAGCGTGACGGTCTCACCGGGCGACAGGTCGAGCGCTTCGATATGCGCCATCCGGGACACGCCGTCCGCGTCCGTCTCCGTGCCGTGAAGCATGGCACGGTCGGCTGCCGGGGTCTTGACGGCGATCAGGCGGTCGCCGGTATCGCTGGTCAGGGTGAGATAGGCGGCGCCGGGCCGGCTGACGAGGATGCTGGCCCGCGCCCAGGGGGCGGTGACGATCACGTCAGCGGCGGCGAGCCCCGGAAGCGCGGCGGCGAGAAAGGCAATTGCAATCGTTTTCATGAAGAATTTCCAGTCGATTGAATGAGCGAAGCAAGGTTTGCGGCGAAGGCGTCCGCCGGCGCGTCGCCTTCCAGCCAGACATCGACGAAGCCGCCATCGGGGGCCATTACATAGATGTGGCCGGCATGAGCCACGGTGTAGCCGTCAGGCGCGGTCGCATCCTCGCTGCGCTCATACCAGACGCGGAAATTGGCCGCCGCCTCTGCGACCTGCGCTTCCGTCCCGGAGAGGCCCACCATGCGGGGATGAAACGCCTCGACATAGGCGGCCATCACGTCTGGGGTGTCGCGGGCGGGGTCCACAGTGACGAAGATCGGTGTGACCTGCTCGGCGTCCGGCCCCAGCAGGTCCATCACTTGCGCCATGTAGCCGAGCGTCGTCGGGCAGATGTCGGGGCAGTGGGTGAAGCCGAAGAAGACGAGTTGCCACTGGCCGGCGAAGCTATCGGCCGTGACCGTCCGCCCGGTGTGGTCGGTGAGCGTATAGGCGTTGGTGATCGCCGCCTCGCCGGTGACAAGCGGGGCGGGCAGGTCCTGCGGGGCGCGCGCCTGCCAGAGGAGCACGGATCCAACGCCGAGCGTGGCCGCCCCGGCGAGCACCCGGAGGCTGCGGCGAAGGATCGACATGGAGAGGTTGCTTGAAGTCATCGGGTCTCTTTCGGTGTGAGAGGGCGCAGGCCCGACCGTCCGGGCCGGGCCGGCGCGGGCGTCAGCCGTCCTGTTGCGGCATGCTCTCGCGGGGATGGTCGGCCATTGCCTGCATCATCTCGGTGCAGGCCTCCATCATCGGGCCCATCTGTTGCATCATCTGCATCATGCCCATCATGTTCTGCATGCCGGACAAGTCACCGCCCATCATGTTGCCGTTCATGGTGTCGCCCTGCATCATCTGGCCGGGCGCGGCGTCGTCCTGCGCAAAGGCCACAGGCGCGGCGATCAGAGCCGCAAACGCGACTGCAAGGCGAAGTCTGGTGTTCGTCGTCATGGTCGTCTCCTTGGCTGGATTTGGGGGTCAGTCCCTCGTCATACCCGGCGCGTCAGCCGGGGTCTTGTCCGCGTCACAGCCCTTGCTTTTGCACATGACGCAGTATCCGGTGGCGCACATCACGGCGCAGGGGGCGAGGCTCAGGATCAGTGGCGCGGCCCCGATCGCCGTGAGCCAGCCCCAGTTCAGGGCCATGCCGGCGCCGGTGATGGCCATGGCGGCAATCACCAGCCCCCTGCGGCCAAATGGCAGGCGGATGCCGGCAGGGCGCGCTTCGGGTGTCGGATAGGGTGTTTCGGTCATCGGTCAGGTCCTCTCATTTGCAATGATGGCTTCGAACAGCGCCACGTTTCGCGCGCTGTCCCATTCGGCGGGTCCGGCAAGGCGGCCCAACTCAAATCCCTGCCGGTCGATCAGGATCGTCGTCGGCAGACCCGCGACCGCGAAGGCCGCCATCGCGCGGATGTCCTCGGCCAAATACATGTCCAGATGCCGGATCCCGATCTCATCGTAGAAACGCCGCACAGGGCGCAGTCCCGCCCGGTCGATGGAGAGCGGCAGGACGTGGAAATCGTCACCCCCGAGCCGTGCCTGCAACGCATCGAGCGTCGGCATCTCTTCGCGGCAGGGCGCGCACCAGGTGGCCCAGATGTTCAACAGCACCACGCGGCCATGAAAATCCGCCAATGTCAGGTCGCGCCCGTCGCCATCGACGTAAGGCGGCGAGAGCATCTCGCGCGGGGTCTCGTGCAGCGGCATAAGCGGCCGCGCGGCAGCGGGCGTGGCGGCGAGCGCCAGCGCGCCGGCCAGCAGGTCGCGCCGCCTCATGATCCGTCCTCCGCCTGCAACCGACGCACGACAGGCAGAATTACCTGCTCCAGCGCGCGGCGGTCGAAAGGCCCGACATGCTTGTAGGCAATCCGCCCATCGCCATCGATCACGAAGGTTTCCGGCAGGCCGTAGACCCCCCAATCGATGGACACGCGCCCGTTCCGGTCGGCGCCGATGCGGGTATAGGGGTCGCCAAGTTCGCCCAGAAAGGCCAGTGCGGCGTCGGGTGGATCTCTGTGGTTGATGCCGAATATTGGAACTGTCCCCGTTTCGGCCAATTCGACCAGTAGCGGCATCTCGACCCGGCAGGGAACGCACCACGACGCCCAGACATTGACGATGGAAATCTCGCCGGTCAGGTCGGCGGTGGCAAGACCGTCGCTGCGGCCCGCGATGGGCGGCAGGTTGAACTCCGGCACCGGCTTGCCGATCAATGTCGAAGGCAGCCGGTCGTCATTGTTGAATAGCCCCCAGTAGAAGGCGGCGCCAAGCCCGGCAAAGATCATCAAGGGCAACACCGCCAGCGGCGAGACCCGGCGCCTGTTTTGCTCCGCCCTGATCGTCATGACCCGCCCTCGTCATTGGCCGTCACCTCCGCCTGAAAGCCGCGCGGGCGCGCGGGCCAGGTGCTCTTGATCCAGGCGAGAGCCGCCGCGATCTCGTCGTCGGTGAGTGTGCCTTGAAACGCTGGCATGTCGCTTTCGTAGCCGGGCACGATGGCGCTCACGCCCAGCTTGGTGATGGCGAATAGCTGGCGGTCGGCATGGTGCCATGAATGGCCGCTGGCATCGTGCGGCGGCGCCGGCATCCGGCCGTTCTCGTTCCGCCTGCGCCAGTCCGGCTGGCCTTCCAGGCTGACCCCGTGACAGGAGGCGCAGTTGGCCGCGTAGACCTCCTGCCCGAGCGCAATCTGTCCGGCCGTGACCGGTGCGCCGAGGAAGGTCAGCCCCTCCGGCGGTTCGGCGCGCGCCTCGGGGCTGAACACGGCAAGCGTGAGAATCGCGGGGAGGATTGCAAAATGGCGCCGGGCGAGCCGTGGGGTGTTGTGGCTCAACTTGCCGCGAGGTGTGGTAACAATGGCCGATCCGGCGTCTACCTTCCATTGTATTGGATGCCCACTAACGGCATCATGACCGACTTGGAGAGCGTTATGACCCGATTGAACCGACGCCGTCTGCTGGCAACGTCCGGCGCGGTGACTGTAACAGTTGCCGCCTTGGTGGCCGGCTCCGCCCTGTTCCGAGAGGGCTTCCAGGAACTGCCGCCGATGCCCGTTTTCGCCATCGAGGGACTTGCCATCCGCGGTACCGATCCGGTCGCCTATTTCACTGAGGGCCGCACCGTCCCCGGCGACGCCGCTTTCGCGATGAAGTGGAACGGCGCGACCTGGCGCTTCGCCTCGGCCGGCAACCGGGATGCCTTCGCGGTCGACCCGGAGCGCTTTGCCCCGCGGTATGGCGGATTCTGCGCCTGGGCCGTCGCCGAGAAGGGTAAGCTCTACAGCACGCAGCCGCGGAACTGGTCGATCGTCGAGAACCGCCTGTACCTGAACTTCAACGACGAAATCCAGCACCGGTGGCAAGGCGACATTCCAGGATTCATCGCCCGCGCGGACATACGCTGGCCCGAGATCGTGCGCGGCGTGTGACCAACGCCCTGTGCTGACGCGGCGCTTGGCCGCCCGGCCGGTCACGATCCACCCTCCCGCCAGGCCACCACCCAGGCTGCGACCAGCGCGAACAGGATATGGCCGATGAGCGCGACCCAGGTGATGCCTGTGAATCCGAGGAAGGCCGGGTTGCCGGCAATCAGGTGCGCCATGATGTAAAGCGCGAAGACCCAGAGCAGGACACCGTAGACCGCAGCGGGCATCACCCAGCCGAGACCCGGCGCCAGCGTCCGCGCGATGGGCCGTGCGAGCAGCATCCAGCCCAGCGGATAGGCCACCATCCCCGCAAAATAGTGCAGGAACTCTGCGCCGGGTCGGTAAGTGGCGCCAAACAGCGTCTGAATCACATTGTTGGCCAGCGGGACGGGTGCGAGGTTGGCAAAGCCCAGCATCGGGCTGAGGCTCTGGCCGAAGAAGTCGAAGGCGACGGTTGCACAGGCGCCTGCCAGCAGCATCGTGACCAGGCCGCGCGGCGTGAAAAGCGCCCTCAGCGCATCGCCAATGGCAGCGACAAGGGGCGTTCGCGGGATGATCGGGGCATCATTCATCGGCATAGACCTCCACGCCGTCGGGTCCGAAGGAATAGGTGCGCAGGCTGCCCGTCTTTTGCGGCGCCATGCCGGGGGCGTTGGCGGGCATGCCCGGCAGGGTGATGCCGGTGATGTCCGGGCGCTCCTCGAGCAGCCGCTCGATGATGTCGGAGGGAACGAGACCGCTGACGACGTAGCCGTCGATCATTGCGAGGTGACAGCCGATCCCGCGCTCGGGCACGCCCATCTCGACGGAGCGGCGGTCGAAATTGCGGTCGTCGATCACCGTGACATCGAAGCCCTCATTCTTGAGGTAGTCGGCATAGGCGTCGCAGCAGCCGCAGCCGGGGCTGCGCCAGATGGTGACGGGTTCCGCCGCAAGCGCCGGGGTGGCGAGCGACAGGAAAGCTGCGAGAGTAGTGCGTATCATGCGGTCTCCTTTCAGATGGTCGGGAGCGCGGCCCAATTGGCGCCGCCGTCTTGGCTCAGGATCAGGCCATCCGGCGTCGCGGCGGCGATCCGGTTCGGATCAGTCGGGTGAATGGCGAGCGCCGTCGCGCGGTGATCCGAGACCGCATCCCAGGTCACGCCCCCGTCGGCCGAGGCCCAGAGGCCCGAGTGCAACGCAGCGAAGAGCCGTTCCGGCGCGGCGAGGGCCGAGACGAGGGCAAGTATGGTCTCACTCTCTGGCAAAGGAGCTTCCGGTGCGGGCGCGGTGCCCGCGACCAACGCCTCCATCGCGTCGCCCGCGACCACGTCCTGCCAGCGGCAGAAGCAGTCGGGCACTCGGGTCAACCCCGCTTGCGTTCCGGCATAGATCCATATGCCGCCCATGCCGCTTGCGAGATTGACCGAGGCCAGCGTCAGGACATCGCGCTCGGCCTCGGCGATCCAGGGGCGGTCCATCACGAAGGACCAGGTTTCGCCGGCATCCTCGCTGCGCCAGAGCCCGTCGCCTGCCACTGCGGCATAGACCGTGTCCGGCGCCCCTGCCGCGATGGCGAGCGCGGTGATCGGCGTCTGTGGAAGCTCGCCGTAGGCTGTGTGCCAGGACCGCCCGCCATCGTCGGAGCGGGTAACGCCACCGGCCCTGGTCGCCGCAAAGATCCGCCCCGCGCGCGCAGGATGGCAGGCGAGCGCCCGGATCGGTGTGCGAGGCGTGGAAAGACGCGCCGCGATGCCGCCAGACAGATCGAGATGCCAGACCTGTTCGCCCGCGGCAATCAGCGCGTCGCTGTCGAAAGCAAGCGCAACAGCCCCCGCCAGTTCCGGCGTCGCCGTCCGGCCTGTCCCCGCAAGGGCCAGCACCGCGCCGCCGACCCCGAGATACAGGACGGACCGCCGCGTCAAAGATGCGACGCGCCCATTCATGGCCGCGACTCCTCGCCGTCTGCGCATTCGGTCGTGACGATGCGTTCCAGATCGGCGAGGCTCGCGAAGATGACGGAGAAACGGTCGCCGCGCATGCCCGCGGGCAGGACGACGCCTGTGCCGTCGGGCGGGCCGGTTTCCGTGCTGTCGATCTTCAGGCGGATGTTTTTCTCCCAGTGCAGGCTGCTGACCCCGTCCGCGGTTTCGATCTCGTATCCGTCGCCGCAATGGCGCATGGCGATGACGCGGGCATGGGCCGGCGCGTCGTGGACCGGCTGCGGCGCTTGCGCGCGCAGGTAACCGGCAGGGATCACGCCCTCGGCGACCAGAGCCTCGGCCCCGCCGGGCTGGCCCGCACGTTCGAGAAAGGCGATCAGGTCGGCCCGCGCCGCCGGGTCCGGCAGGCCGGCATAGACCATCGTTGTCCCCTCGATCATGGCGGCGGGGTTCTCGAGCCACCCGTCGAGCGCGGCACGGTTCCACTGGAACCCCGCGCCGCGCAGGTTCTCGGAATACCGCGTGAAACCCGCAGCTTCCCCGGCCGCGCGGTTCCAGATTCCACCGAGACTTGGCCCCGTCAGATGCAGGCCCGGTTCCAGCGCGTGGCAGGCGACGCAGGCCCGGTAGAGAACGGCGCCCCGCTCCACGTTCCCGTCGGCACGGGCGTTATCGGTGCCGAATGCCGCAACAAGCGCGATGATGATGGCTGTCTTGTGCATGATGTCTTTCCCCTCACGCCACGCGGATCACGCCCATCATGCCACCCGCCTGGTGTTCGAGGATGTGGCAGTGGAACATCCAGTCGCCGGGATTGTCGGCGACGAAGGCGATTTCGACGCGCTCGCGCGGGGCCATCAGGACGGTGTCCTGCCACTCGCGGCGGGCCGTCGGCGCGCCGTTGCGGCTGAGCACGCGGAAGGAATGGCCGTGCAGGTGGATCGGGTGGTGAAAGGCCGTGGCGTTCGTCATCGCGATGACGTGGGTCGCGTCCCGCTCCAGCACCAGCAGCGGGTCGAGGATGTGGCCCTCCGCCGCGACGCCGTTGACAAACCAGATGCCGCCATCGTGCATCCGGTTCATCATGCCACCGCCCATCATGCCCCCCATGCCGCCGCCGCCGGCCAGACCCATCTGGCGCTCGACCATCCCGCCCATCATGCCGCCGGTGAAGGTCACCGCGTGGCGCAGGGCGCGGGTGAGGTCGGGCTCGGGCAGCGGGTTGGGCACAAGTGCCATGGGCCAGTCGGGCGGCGCATCCCGAAGGCGGGTCTCGACGACGGTCAGATCGACGAGACGATAGGCATCCCGCGCGGAAAACCTGTCGGTGACGCTGGTCGTCGTGCCGCGTGCTCCGGTCACGTCGAGGATCAGATCGGCACGCATCGCCGGGCCGAGTACGACCCGCCCGCCGGGGGCGGCGTGCGGCGCGACCGGCTGCCCGTCCAGCGCGATGATCCGCGGCGCGGGATTGCCGAAGTCCAGCGCGAAGATGCGGGCATTCGCGGCGTTGATCAGGCGCAGGCGGATCCGCTCGCCCGCGCGGACGGGCACGGCATCAGGCACCCGACCGTTGATGGTCACGGTGTTGCCCAAACGCCCGGCATGGCTCTTGTCGTGAAAGCCGCCGAAATCGTCGGCGATGGCCGCGGCCTGCGTCAGCCGCCAGTCGTCGAGCACCCAGAGAAGCTCGCGGTCCACCCGTGGCGGTTCGGCCTCCTCGATGATCAGCGCACCATAAAGCCCGCGGCCGACCTGCTCGAAACTTCGCTGGTGCGGGTGATACCAGAAGGTGCCGGCATCGACCGCGTCGAACTCGTAGGCGAAGGTGCCGCCGGGCGTTATGGGCGCCTGCGTGAGATGCGGCACGCCATCCATGGCGTTCGGCACCCGCAGCCCGTGCCAGTGCACGGTGGTTTCCTCAGCCAGTGCATTCTCCACCTCGATGCGCAAGCGATCGCCCTGCCGCACCCGGAGCCCGGGCCCCGGTACGGTGCCGCCATAGCACCAGACATCGCTCTCGCCCCAGGGGGCGGGGACGAGCCGCGCGCGCCCCGGTGCCGCGCGCAATGTGAAGGTTCGGTGGGTGTCGGCCCATGCCGGCCCCAGGGGCAGTACGGCACCGGCCGCGGCGCTGCCGGCCAGAAAGCGGCGGCGTGTCAGCGCTGATGGAAATCTCGAGCTCATGTTCTTGTCTCATCTGATACGTGCCGACGGACTCGCGTGTGTGACGTGAGTGATAAACGTATTCCGGCGCCAGTCAGATGCGCGGATACGCACGCGGACGATCACGGTAGCGCCCAGGCTGGCGTCCGTGACGTCAGATCAGATGAGGGATCGAGGGGGGAACGGATCCGGCGGTGCGCGCAGCCCATTCGGAAGGGGCATGCCGATTGGCGGGGCGTGACCGAGTAAAGGCGTCACATATTGGGCGGACGCCGCGCCATAAAGGAGGGACATCGCAGGCGCCGTACAGACCAACTCGCAGGCGGCCTCGTCGGGATCGCCGTCATTGTCCGTGGGACAGCCCTGACAGTCGGCCATCGACATCGCGCCGCCGTCCGCAATCGCCATATCCAGCGCCATCGCATTCGCGCTCACCGCATGCGTGATGATACCCGCCGCGAACACCGCGAGGAACAGCAATGGCATGACCGGCAGAAAGCGCTTCATGCGAAGGAAATAGGCGCGATCGGTCGTCTTGTCCACTCACATTGCCTGGTGGGTGGCGGAGCCCCTGCGGGAGCCGCGGCGCCCGAATGCCCGCATCGGGAGGCACGGGAAGCTCATCCCACGCAGCGCGCATCACAACCCATGCATCCCACAAAGTGAGCGGGGCCATGATCGCAGCGACGATGAAGCCCGGTCATCCGCGTTCGTGTGAGCAGGGCCAGAGCCCCCTGAGAGATCCCACCATGGCCGCGATCCTCGCAATTATAGTTGATGGCGCGGAAGCTAACGGACCACCTTGGGTAGCTCAAGATCGCAATGGGCTCGGGCCGGTTCTGTGCGCCGCAGAAGATTGCACAGGGTTGATCGAGAGCGCCCGGGCAACGTGAGCGGACCAGAGCCTATGTCCGCAGTGGTGTAAGGCCTTGCACAACAAGGACCGGCAATTTCACTCTCGCGGCCGCCATTTCTGGATGCGGTTGTTGAGGAAGTCGGCAACGAAGACACTGCCGTCCTCGGCCACGGTGATGGCCATGGCGTGGCGGAGTTCCCCGGGGCCCGCGCCGGTCTCGCCGAAGGCGGTGAGAAAGGTGCCGTCCGGCGCGAACTTCTGAACCCGGTCGTTGTAGAAGTCGGCAACGAAGACATTGCCCTCCGGGCCGATGGCGATGCTCGTGACCGTGGCGAACCATCCCTGGAAAGGTCCGAAGATGTTCATCGCGAACGGGCCGCCCCATTTGTGGGAAAATGCGCCGTCGGGCCCGAAGACCTGCACGCGGTCGCCATAGCCATCGGCGACGAATAAACGCCCGTCGCTGGCCAACGCCACGTCAGTCGGGTAGTTGAATTCGCCTGGGCCATTGCCGAACTCGCCGGTCGTGCCCCACTGGCGCACCAAGCTGCCATCGGCGCGCAGGTGCTGGACGCGCTGATTGTAGAAGTCGGCGACGTAGAGGCCGCCATCCGGCCCGACGGCCAGACCGCCCGGGGCGTTGAACTCGCCGCGACCGTCGCCCGGTTCGCCGATGAGCCGTTTGGACGTTCCATCGAGACCGAAGACTTGGATACGGTCGTTGAAATACTCCGGCACATAGAGCGCGCCATTATGGATCGTGAGGTTCATCGGCCGCCCGAATTCGCGCGGACCGTCGCCGGGCTGACCGAACATCCGCTTGAAGGTGCCGTCGAGATCGAAGACCTGGATACGGCCGTTGCGGGCATCGGCGACGAAAAGCTCATTGCCGGCCACGGCGAGTCCGGTCGGGTCACTGAACTCGCCGGGTGCGGTGCCCTTGCCGCCCCAGGCCTTGACGAACTCGTAGCCGGGTTCTCTGGCCGAAGGGACGAAGGCGATCCAGCCGGCCAGAACCAGCAGCACAAGCACCCCGGCCACGGCCGCGAGCGCTTTCAGGATCGTCTTGCGCGTCACCATCCGGGCGCCCTCAGAAATTGACCCGGAACCCGGTCCGGATGATGACATCGTCCTCAAGCGCCGCGCCATTGAGATTCTGGGCGACCGGAAGCTGCACGATGGCCTCTGCCACCCATCGCTTGGTCACGTATTGCAGTCCCGGCGAGATGAAGAGCTGCTCGCCGCCGGAATCGGGATCATCGGCGCCGCCGATCCGGTTCTTCGCCCGGTGCACGAAGTTGCCCTCAAGCACGCCATAGAGGAACCCCGGCACGCCCGCGCCCAGCTCGCGCGGCCAGAGGCGATATTGCAGCGAGGCGTCGAGGCGCAGCTCATCGCCGAACTCGAAGCCGTTTGCCTCGGTGTTGACCTTGTAGCTGGCCTGCGCGTCGATCTGGAATTGAAGCGTCTGCCAGGTGGCTACGACGCCGAAGAACGGGTCCCAGGAGCCCGAGCCCAGTTGCAGCGTGGCGGGAAGCGGACCCAGGCTGTCGGCATCGTCGTCATCGCCTGTGGGAAGCTCGATGCCGGCGAAGGGGGCGATCCGGAAGGTGCGTCCCTTGGCGTCGGCGCGAAACGCCGTGTAGCGGCCGAACAGGCGAATGTCGCCGAGGCCACTTGTGTCGCGGTTCACGCGCGCGCCGCCGGAGGTCGTGAGATCGAGGCTCTTGTCGAGAAAGGGAACGACGCCGAAGAGGGCCAGATCGCCCGTTGCGCCAAAGCCGAGCACCGAGATGCTGCCCCGCACCTCCAGATCCCGGCTCAAAGCGCTCGGGTCATCATCGGCCTTACGGTAGAGGAGCTGCTGGCGAAACACGAACTCGCCCTTGGCGACGGGCAGCGCCGTGTTGAAGGTCTGCGAAGCGGCGGTCGCGTCAGTTGGAAGGCTCGCCGTCAGGGCGAGAAGCAACAGGCCAGGGGCGGATCGGGAGAGGGAAGAGGGGGTGTGTATCTGCATGCGGGCGTCGTCTGTCCTCATTGGCTGCCGCCCGCCGGTGCCTCGAAACCGTCCAGCGTGAAGCCCGCATCCTCAACGGCCTGCGCCGCCTCCGCCCGGTCGAGCGTCTTGCCCTCGGCCATCTCGACAATGACCACGCCGTCTTCGATATGGGTCTCGACGCGCGCGACCCCGTCGATCGCGCCCAGGCTCTTCTCGATCCCGTAGGCGCAGAACGGGCAGGCGAGGCCGGCGACATGCACCCTGTAGGTGGGGCCGGCGGCGTGGGCCGCCGTGGCGACGGTCAGGGCGAGTGCCAACAGGATTGGCGGGAGCAACTTACGCATCGGCTGCAACCTTCTCTTGCGGCTCGGTCGGCTCTCTGCCGTCCTGCCATTGGTCGGATTCGCCATGTGCTTCCTCCTCGTGGGCCGTACCGGACCCTCATGGTGCCGCGCGTGCGGTCATCCCGCGAGGTGACGGAGACGCCTAACCCGCACAGCAGGACAGCATCGCCACGTCCTTGTCGAAGGTCTGCGCGGCGAGCTTCAGTCCCTCGACGGTGGTCAGGTACGGAAAGATCGTCTCGCCGAGCGCCTTCGCCGTCATGCCGGTCTTGAGGGCAAGCGCCAGCGTCTGGACACTGTCGGCACCCTCGGGCGCGAGGAGCTGGCCGCCGAGCAGGCGGTCGGTTCCTGCGTCCGCGACCAGCTTGATGAGCCCGCGCGTATCGCGCGCCGCAAGCGCACGGGGCACCTGGTCGAGCGGCAGGACCGAGGTCTTGACGTCATAGCCCGCGTCTCTGGCCGCGGCCTCGCTCAGGCCCACGCCCGCCACCTGCGGGTCGGTGAACACCACCCAGGGCATGGCGGCGTTGTCGTAGACGAGGCTGTCGCCGTTCAACGCGTTGAGCGCGGCGATCCTGGCGCCGTAGGCGGCCATGTAGACGAACTGGTCGCGCCCGGTCACATCGCCGGCGGCGTAGAGACCGGCCTTCGAGGTGCGCATCCGCTCGTCGACCGGGATGGCACCATTGTTGCCGAGTTGCACACCGTTCTCTGGAAGGCCGAGCCCGCGCGTGTTGGGTGTTCGCCCTGTCGCCACCAGCACCTGTTCCGCCGTCAGCGTTTCATCCTGTCCGTCGATCTCCACGGTCAGGGCAACGCCGCCATTCGCTTGCAAGATCCGCCGATAGGCGAGGCCATCGCGCACGGCCAGGCCCTCGTCGCGCAGATAGCCGGTCAGTGCTTCCGATACCTCCGGCTCGACCTCGGGTAGCAGATGCGAACGGGTCACCAGCGTCACCGCCGTGCCCATGCGCGCGAACATCTGCGCAAGCTCGCAGCCGACATAGCCGCCGCCGATCACGATCAGCGAGCGGGGCAGGTCCGTCAGCTCCAGCGCGGTGGTGCTGGTCAGCCAGGGCACGTTGTCGATGCCGGGGATGTCCGGCTTTGCCGGCACGGCGCCGGTCGTGATGATGGCATTGCCTGCCGGGACGGTCTGTCCGTTAACGGCGATGCCGTCAGGGCTCAGGCGTGCGGCCCCGTCGACATAGGAAATGCCGGGCCAGGCGGACAGCAGGTCGACGTACTTGCCTTGGCGGAGGCTCGCCACGAGGTCGTCCTTGGCGTCCACAAGAGCTGGCCAGTCCGTCACCTGCGCCTCTCCGGCAAGGCCGGGGAAACGGCTGGCGGCGCGCGCAACATGCAGGGCCTCGGCGGCGCGGATCATGGTCTTCGACGGCACGCAGCCCACATTGACACAGGTGCCGCCGATTGTGCCGTGGCCGATCAGCGCGACATTCGCGCCCTGTTCGGCCGCCGTGATGGCGGCGGAGAACCCCGCCGAGCCCGCGCCGACAACGGCCAGGTCGTAGCGCCCGCCCGAGGGTGGTGTGCAACAGTCGGTCATGTCAGATGTCTTCCTTTGTTGTCGTTTTGCCGGTTTTGCAGCAGGCGGCCGCCCGCTGGCGCCGCCAGAGACCGTAGGCCGTGATTCCCATGAAGGCGGCGAGGGCCGGGAACAAGACATAGTCGAGCCAGCCGAGCCAGGCCGAGAGGCCAACCACGCCCAGCCCGATGACCAGCACGGGCGTGAAGCAGCAGATGGCGGCGATGACCGTGCCGATGACACCGGTCTTGATGATCGTGGCGTCTTTCATTCGCGCTCCCTCACGATTCCGGCTTGGCGGGATATCCCGCATTCGTCGACGCGGCGGCGATAGCCGCGGCAGATGTGGCGCTCGGGTCGAACACGACCGTGGCGGTCTTGGCCTCGAAGTCCACCTGGACGGAGCGCACCCCCTCGACCCCTTCCATGGCCTTGCGCACGGTGATCGGGCACATGGCGCAGGTCATGTTTTCGATCGCGAAGGTTTGCGCGGCGGTTTCCGCCGCCCCAGTTGCCGACTGAGCGCTCGCCTGTGCCACGGGTGTCATGGCAAGTGCCGCGCCGATACTCAGCAGGGCGGCGGCGGCAGTGATGACGAGGGGTCGTTTCATGGCGGTCTCCTAATAGAACAGCGGCGCCCACCAGTTGATCGTCAGCGCCAGAATGACCAGCGCCGTCCCGATCCAGAGGGCCGTTTGTGTGATGATTGAGGACTGCGGCCGCGCGCAGTAGCTGTCCTCGGCGCAAGCCTTCTTCGGCTTGACATACACCTGATGGAAGCCGAGCCCGATGAAGACGAGGGTGACTGCGGCGAAGTACGGCTTGTAGGGCTCCAGTGCCGTCAGGTTGCCGATCCATGCCCCCGAGACGCCAAGCGTCAGCAGAACAAGCGGTGCGATGCAGCAGGATGACGCCAGAACGGCGCCGATCAGCCCGCCGGCCGCGTACCAGCGCGTTCTGTTTTCCCCCGTCTTTCCTTGGGCTTCGTGGGCTTCCGAGCCGGTTCGCGCTTCAAGCATGTCGGTCTGTCCTCGATCTAGCTCATCATTCAAGGTAAGGTCTGTAGTAACTACAGGCTCAAGGGGTTCTTGCAGAAAAGATGAAACACGGCACGTCAGGGAAGGGATTGCATCGGGCAGCGCTCGCGCGCCGGACCGGCTGCAACCTGGAGACCATCCGCTACTACGAGAAGATCGGCATGATGCCACCGCCGCCGCGCTCGGAAGCCGGTTATCGCGTTTACGATGACGGCCATTTGGAGCGGCTCGGCTTCATCCTGCGCGCGCGTGAGCTGGGCTTCTCGCTCGACGAAATCCGGGGGTTGCTCGCGCTCGTCGATCGCGGGACGCAGACCTGCGCCGAGGTGAAGGAACGCACCGAACGGCATCTTGCCGACGTGCGTGAGAAGATCGCCGATCTCAAGCGCATCGAGCGGGTCCTGGCCGAGACGGCGGCGCAGTGCTCCGGCGACGAGGTGCCCGATTGCCCCGTGCTGGAGGCGCTGACAGCGTGAGACATCATGACGATCAAGCCCGGCGGCCCTGCCTGGGTGACGCATATTGGTGCGGATCGTATTAGCTATGGGTTACAGGCTGGACCGTATCCTTCCGGGATCGGTGCAACGATGTTAAGTCCGACCTTATGGCAGATCCTACGTTCAGATCCGAAATCGAAGTTCTTTCTGCACCGGATGCGGCGCGCCGCCGACACTGGAGCGTTGCCGACAAGCTTCGGATTAGAGGAAAGCATTGCCGGACACCGCTAGGCGTCGACGACGGCCACACGGCATGACGTTTCGCGCTCCCTGCTGGCGGTCTTGCGGCGGCGGTATCGGAATGGAACCTTCGGTGGCTGGCCTTGGTTGCACGAAGTCCTGGACCGGAAAACGTACATCGGGTTTCTCTGAAACGCCCGTACGCTGGCGCAAGGTCCCGGTCACTGTCTCCCCCATGAAATCCCCTGAAGCCAGCCAGTGACGCTCACTGGGCCCCTGATGACGTGTGCAGCCCTCGGGCTCGGCCCCCCCCCCCGAAACAGCACCCACCCGGAGATCAGAACCAAGTGCCGGGCACGGACCCCGCGCGACTGACTATCACTGTGCATCGACGCAATTGAAGTCAGTCATGAAGAGGTGCCGACACATGAACAATTCGACCAGGAAAAGCCCCACCGCCGATCTGCTGAAGATGGCGATCGGTGTCTCCGGCAAGAGCCAGCGCGAGATCGCCCAGGAGGCCGGGTTCGAGAAGCAGAACGTGATCTCGATGATGAAGAACGCCGAGATGAAGATCCCGATCGACCGTATCCC
>NZ_QEYE01000024.1:47500-49810 GCF_003122205.1 Maritimibacter sp. 55A14 | reverse complement strand
TGGGCGCAGCCGCTTGAGCTACCTGATGGCTCCGCGCCTGCGCCCATTGCTCATGCCGCCGAATGATGACACACAAAAGGGGAACAAGCTCGACTTACGAGTGGCCCTGAAAAAAGGGGCAGGTCAGATGCATTCTAAAATACTGTTATTTATAAGAAATGTTGGTTGCGGGGGCAGGATTTGAACCTGCGACCTTCAGGTTATGAGCCTGACGAGCTACCGGGCTGCTCCACCCCGCGCCAATGCGCTGACCCGCATCGTTTCGGAAATTTTGGGTCAGCATCGAAAGAGAGAGCGTCATGTTCCTTGCTAGGTTTGGCGGTGACCTACTCTCCCACGTCTTAAGACGCAGTACCATCGGCGCAACGGCACTTAACGACCGAGTTCGGGATGGGATCGGGTGTTTTGCTCGCGCTATTACCACCAAACCAAGAAAAGAACATGACTACACGAGTGTCTTCCAAGTCCATGCTTCACGACCCAGAAGTCTTGCTTCTACTGGATCAAATCAAGCCTATCGGGCAATTAGTACCGGTCAACTGAACGCATTGCTGCGCTTACATCTCCGGCCTATCGACGTGGTGGTCTTCCACGGCCCTCAAGGGAGACCTTGTTTTGAGGGGGGCTTCCCGCTTAGATGCCTTCAGCGGTTATCCTGTCCGATCATAGCTACCCTGCACTGCCGTTGGCACGACAACAGGTCCACCAGTGGATCGTTCACCCCGGTCCTCTCGTACTAGGGGCAACTCCTCTCAAGTCTCCAACACCCACGGCAGATAGGGACCGAACTGTCTCACGACGTTCTAAACCCAGCTCACGTACCTCTTTAAACGGCGAACAGCCGTACCCTTGGGACCTGCTCCAGCCCCAGGATGAGATGAGCCGACATCGAGGTGCCAAACACTGCCGTCGATATGGACTCTTGGGCAGTATCAGCCTGTTATCCCCGGCGTACCTTTTATCCGTTGAGCGATGGCCCTTCCACTCGGGACCACCGGATCACTATGGCCGTCTTTCGACTCTGCTCGACTTGTCAGTCTCGCAGTCAGGCTGGCTTCTGCCATTGCACTCAACGAGCGATTTCCGACCGCTCTGAGCCAACCTTCGCGCGCCTCCGTTACTCTTTGGGAGGCGACCGCCCCAGTCAAACTACCCGCCACACAGGGTCCCGGATCCGGATAACGGACCGCGGTTAGACATCAAGCAAGCGAAGAGTGGTATCTCAAGGGTGGCTCCACGAAAACTGGCGTTCCCGCTTCAAAGCCTACCACCTATCCTGCACATCTCTGACCTAATGCCAGTGTGAAGCTGTAGTAAAGGTGCACGGGGTCTTTCCGTCTAACCGCGGGAAGCCTGCATCTTGACAGGCAATTCAATTTCGCTGAGTCCACATTTGAGACAGCGGGGAAGTCGTTACGCCATTCGTGCAGGTCGGAACTTACCCGACAAGGAATTTCGCTACCTTAGGACCGTTATAGTTACGGCCGCCGTTTACCTGGGCTTCAATTCGGAGCTTGCACCCCTCCTTTTAACCTTCAGGCACCGGGCAGGCGTCAGACCCTATACGTCGTCTTGCGACTTCGCAGAGCCCTGTGTTTTTAGTAAACAGTCGCCACCCCCTGGTTTGTGCCCCCCGCCCACAGTTGCCTGCAAACGGGGCCTCCTTCTCGCGAACTTACGGAGGTATTTTGCCGAGTTCCTTAAATGTGGTTCTCTCAAGCGCCTTGGTATTCTCTACCAGTCCACCTGTGTCGGTTTAGGGTACGATCTAATGGAGGGCTATTTCCTGGAACTGCTGAGCGGCCCACCCAATCCGATAAGGGTGAACAACCTTCGCAATCCGTCACATCCTCCTGGCCCAGGAATATTAACCTGGTTCCCATCGACTACGCCTTTCGGCCTCGCCTTAGGGGTCGGCTTACCCTGCTCAGATTAGCTTTAAGCAGGAACCCTTGGACTTTCGGCGACAGTGTCTCTCACACTGTTTGTCGCTACTCATGTCATCATTCTCACTTCTGATCACTCCACCGGATCGCTCACGCGCCGGCTTCACAGTAAGCTCCGAGCCTCCGCAACACCCGAAGGTGCTAAAGAGGCGTGGAACTATATCACAGAACGCTCCGCTACCATGCCTTGCGGCATCCTAAGCTTCGGCTCATGGCTTGAGCCCCGGTACATCTTCGCCGCAGGACAACTTACTTAGACCAGTGAGCTGTTACGCTATCTTTAAAGGATGGCTGCTTCTAAGCCAACCTCCTGGTTGTTTTGGTCGTCCCACCTGCTTTCCCACTTAGCCATGAATTAGGGGCC
>NZ_QEYE01000024.1:0-42500 GCF_003122205.1 Maritimibacter sp. 55A14 | reverse complement strand
TAGGCGCCGGGCTTGTCCACCAGCCCGTCAATCGTGACCTGCCAGGGGTCGGTCGTCAGCGCATGGGCGTGGCGCGCGGGGTCCGTCTTGCGGGTCCCGAATTCGTAGAAATTATTGTATTGCGTAATGTCGTCCAGGCTGTTGGGTTCCGCGGCGGTGGAATAGCGGCTCGGCACGGCATCTAACCCGGCGCGCGCCGTCCCGCCCAGCATCCCGGCCAGCGCCGCACCACCCGCGCCCGTCATCAGCGCCCTGCGATTCAGCCAGGCTGCCTTCGGGGTCACGTCGGACGGCTTCAGATTAGTCTTGAATCGAAACACGTCGCATTCCTTTCCTTGGCCTCTCGGGACCGTAACATGGTTCAGGATACGCTCAGGGCAAAACATCCCGACGCCGTCTCACGCGATCGTCAAATCCGTTTCGCCGCGCGATCCCGCCCCCTGCGGCGGGAAAATCTCGTGCATCGGCAGCGACCGGCCGCTGTCCTGAACGATGCGCACATGATCGCGGCGCAACTGCCGGGGCTCGGTCACGCCAACAGAATGAGCGATCGTCTCCACCTCGTGGCAGATGCAGCGGGCATAGGCGGCGACCTTGCGGTATTTCACCTCCGGAACCAGCCCCTTCTGGAGCTTGGGATCGTGGGTGGTGATCCCGGTCGGGCAGGTGTTCCGGTTGCACTTGAGCGCCTGGATGCATCCCAGCGCGAACATGAAGCCGCGTGCCGACGTCACGAAATCCGCGCCGGCGGCCAGCGCCCAGGCCACATCGCCGGGATTGACCAGCTTGGCGCTGGCGATCAGGCGGATACGGTCCTTCAGTTCGTACTCCTGCAATAGATCGGCGACCTGCGGCAGCGCCTCGCGGATCGGCATCCCGACGAGGTCCATCAGCGGCATGGGCGCGGCGCCGGTCCCGCCCTCTCCCCCGTCGATGGTGATGAAATCGGGCGCGCTTTCCGCCCCGCGCTCGCGGATCATCGCGAAGAAGCCGCGCAGCGCATCCGGCGCGCCGACCACGGTCTTCATGCCAACCGGCTTGCCTGTCACCTCGCGCACATGGCCGATAAGGTCCAGAAGATCCCCGAAATCATCCACCTCCACATGGCGGTTGGGCGAGATGCTGTCGCGCCCGGCAGGAATGCCGCGGATCTCCGCGATCTCCGGCGTGACCTTCGCGCCGGGCAGGATGCCGCCCTTGCCCGGTTTCGCACCCTGCGCCAGCTTCAGTTCAAACATGCGGACCTGCGGATGCGCCGCCACGGCGCGCAGCCTGTCGTCACAAAGCCGCCCGTCGCCATCGCGCACGCCGTATTTGGCTGTGCCGATCTGGAAGACGATGTCGCAGCCGCCGGAGAGGTGCCAGGGCGACAACCCTCCCTCGCCGGAATTGAGCCAGATGCCCGCCTCCGCCGCGCCGCGCGACAGCGCCTCCACCGCCGGGCGGGAGACCGCGCCGAAACTCATGCCGGAGATGTTGAAGATCGACTTCGCCTCATAGGGCTGCCGGGCATATGGACCGATCAGCATGGGCTGCGTGACGGCGGCCTGTTCCTCCAGCGGCGGGAAGGCCGCGTTCACGAAGATCGCCGTGCCCGGCACCGACAGGTTGCGGGTCGAGCCGAAGGCGATGGTGTTGCCGCGATCCGCCGCGGCGCGCGCCACCCAGTCGCGCTGCGCGCGGTTGAATGGCAGTTCCTCGCGGTCCATGGCGAAGAAATACTGCCGGAAGAACTCCCCCAGCGTGGTGAACACGCCCCGGAACCGGCCGATCACCGGATAGTTGCGCCGGATCGCGTCCGCCGTCTGGCAGCGGTCGAAGACGAAGAGCACGGCAAGCGCCAGCGCCGCCACCCCGATCACGCCGATGAACCCCATGGCCAGAATTTCCAGAACCCGTGTCGCGCTGCCCATGCCGGTCCTTTCCTGACGCGTCGGGCCGGAAACGCGGACCCGCGCGGACAGAATGCGGCCTCACGCGACACGGGGCAACCGCGCAAGGCCCTTGGTGCGCGCCGTTCCGATGAACCCTGCGTGAGCACCGGCACTCACGCCAAGCCTATCCCAGGCGGCGAAGTCACCTGCATGACCAAGGGCGGCACGATGCAGCGCCCTTGACAGCCGGGTTCGGCCTGCGACCCTTCGGGCGGATGTCTGAAGGGAGAAGTCCATGAAAAGTGCATTGGTGACGGGCGCCGCCCGCGGTATCGGCCTGGCGACCGCACAGCTCTTCCTCGAGGAGGGCTGGCAGGTCGCCATGATCGACCGCGACGCGCCGGCGCTCGCGGCGGCCGCGGAGGGGTTGGAGAACGCCCATCCGATCCTCTGTGATGTCTCGCAACCCGACCAGGTGGACAGGATGGCCACCGGCATCGCTGCGCGTTTCGGCGGGCTTTCGGCGCTGGTCAACAATGCCGGCGTGGCCGAGTTCGGACCCCTGCGGGAGACCGATTTCGCGACCTGGCGGCGGGTGATGGAAACCAATCTCGATGGCGTGTTTCTGGTCAGCCAGGCGGTCACGCCCCTGCTGGAGGCCGCGCATGGCGCGATCGTCAACATCGCCTCGATCAGCGGCCTGCGCGCCAGCACACTGCGGGTGGCCTATGGCACCTCCAAGGCGGCGGTGATGCACCTGACGCGCCAGCAGGCCGCCGAACTGGGGGAGATAGGCATCCGCGCCAATTGCGTCTGCCCCGGCCCGGTGCGCACCAAGCTGGCGATGGCGGTGCACAGCCAGGCGATCATCGACGCCTATCACGACGCCATCCCGCTGAACCGCTACGGCTCCGAACGCGAGCTGGCCGAGGTTATCGTCTTCCTCTGCTCGGAGCGCGCCAGCTACGTGACCGGCCAGATCATCGCCGCCGATGGCGGGTTCGAGGCAACGGGCATCGGCCTGCCTGCCCTGCGGTCATGAAAAGACCCGCCCCCGATGCGCCGGGGGCGGGTCCATTCCGTCCGTTTCAGGCCGGGCTTAGTGAACCACGGCGTCCTGCGGCGGGCGGCGGTCAGAACTGCCGACCCGGTCGCCCACGATCAGCCCGTCGGCGCCCGCACTGACAGGAACGGTCTGGCCGTCCATCACCTCGCCCGCCAGGATCATCTCGGCCAGCGCATTCTGGAGCGCGTTCTGGATCACCCGCTTGAGCGGGCGCGCCCCGAAGACCGGGTCGTACCCTTCGTCGGCCAGCCATTTCAGCGCCGCGTCGTCCACCTCCAGCCGGATGTCGCGGCTCACCAGCCGCTTCTCGAGCTGGCCGAGCTGGATCGTGACGATGGCATCCATGTCCTCACGGCTCAGACGGTCGAAGATCACCATCTCGTCCAGCCGGTTCAGGAACTCCGGCCGGAAATGCGCCCGGACCGCATCCATCACGTCGCGCCGGGCGTCCGCCGTGTCGGCGCCTTCGGGCATCTGGCTGAGCGCCTGAGAGCCGAGGTTCGATGTCAGCACGATCAGGGTTTGCTTGAAATCGACCTTATGGCCCTGCCCGTCGGTCAGCACCCCGTCGTCGAGCACCTGCAAGAGCACGTTGAAGACATCCGGATGGGCCTTCTCCACCTCGTCGAAGAGCACGACCTGATAGGGACGCCGGCGCACGGCCTCGGTCAGCACGCCACCCTCGTCATAGCCGACATAGCCCGGCGGCGCGCCAATGAGACGGGCTACCGAATGCTTCTCCATGAACTCGCTCATGTCGATGCGGACCATCGCATGCTCGTCGTCGAAGAGGAACTCCGCCAGCGTCTTGGTCAGTTCCGTCTTGCCGACGCCGGTGGGGCCGAGGAAGAGGAAGCTGCCCAGCGGACGGTTCGGATCCTGAAGCCCCGCACGGGCACGGCGCACGGCATTCGACACTGCCTTGACCGCGGCGCCCTGCCCCACCACGCGGCGGCGCAGCTCGTCCTCCATGCGCAGGAGTTTGTCGCGCTCGCCCTCGAGCATCTTGGAAGTCGGCACGCCGGTCCAGCGTTCGACCACATGGGCGATCTGCTCGGGGCCCACGGCCTCCTCGACCATGACGCCCTCCTCCTCCTGGGTCTCGGCCTCGGAGAGCTGCTTTTCCAGCCCCGGAATGATGCCGTAGCTCAACTCCCCCGCGCGGGCGAGGTTGCCTTCGCGCTTTACCTGGTCGAGCTCGGCGCGGGCGCGGTCGAGTTGCTCCTTGAGATCGCGCGCCGAAGCGAGCTTGTCGCGTTCGGCCTGCCATTGCGCCGTCATCTCGGCGGATCTCTCCTGCAACTCGGCCAGTTCGGCCTCCAGCTTGGTCAGCCGCGCGGCGGAAGCGTCGTCCTTCTCCTTCTTCAGCGCCTCGGCCTCGATCTGCTTTTGCAGGATGTCGCGGTCCAGCGTGTCGAGCTCCTCGGGCTTGCTGTCCACTTCCATCCGAAGCCGGCTCGCTGCCTCGTCAACCAGGTCGATGGCCTTGTCGGGCAGGAACCGGTCGGTGATGTAGCGGTTCGACAATTGCGCCGCCGCCACCAGCGCCGCGTCGCCGATGCGCACGCCGTGGTGCAGTTCGTATTTCTCCTTGATTCCGCGCAGGATCGAAATCGTGTCCTCCACCGTCGGTTCGTCGATGAAGACCGGCTGGAACCGCCGCGCCAGCGCGGCATCCTTTTCCACATGCTTGCGGTATTCGTCGAGCGTCGTGGCGCCAACGCAGTGCAACTCGCCGCGCGCCAGGGCGGGCTTGAGCAGGTTGGAGGCGTCCATCGCGCCGTCCGTCTTGCCGGCGCCGACCAGCGTGTGCATCTCGTCGATGAAAAGGATGATCTCGCCTGCCGCGGCGGTGACTTCGCTCAGCACCGCCTTGAGGCGTTCCTCAAACTCGCCGCGGTATTTCGCACCGGCAATCAGAGCCCCCATATCGAGCGCCATGAGCTTCTTGTTGCGGATGCTCTCGGGCACGTCGCCATTGACGATGCGCAGAGCCAGCCCCTCGGCAATGGCGGTCTTGCCGACGCCGGGATCGCCGATCAGCACCGGGTTGTTCTTGGTCCGGCGGCTCAGCACCTGCATGGTGCGGCGAATCTCCTCATCGCGGCCGATGATCGGGTCGATCTTGCCCTCCGCCGCGGCCTCGGTCAGGTCGCGCGCGTATTTCTTCAGCGCCTCATAGCCTTCCTCGGCCGAGGCTGTATCGGCGGTGCGCCCCTTGCGCAGATCGTTGATCGCTTCGTTCAGGCCCTGCGCACTGACATTGCCCGCCTCCAGGGCCTTCTTCGCCTCCGAGCGCACCATCGCCAGCGCGGTCAGGATGCGTTCGACCGGCACGAAACTGTCGCCGGCCTTGGTGGCGACCTTTTCGGCCTCATCGAGCACGCGCGCCGTCTGGGTGTCGATGTAAAGCTGATCGCCGCCGCCGGTCACTTTCGGCAGCTTGCCGATCGCGGCCTCGACCGCCGCCGCGACGAGCTTGGCGTCGCCGCCCGCGCGGCCGATCAGGTTACTGGCGAGCCCCTGATCATCGTCCATCAGGGCCTTGAGCAGATGCTCCGGCATGACCCGCTGATGGTTTTCCCGCATTGCGATGGTTTGTGCGGCCTGAAGGAACCCACGCGACCGCTCCGTGAACTTCTCGAAGTTCATGGGCTTGTATCTCCTCTGTTAAGCGCCCCTGGCCAGTCTGCCCGCTACGCGGCACAGGCTGTATCGGGCCTCCGGACCTAGATGGTCGCGGCCCGCGCGCCGTTCAAGTCCCCGTGAGTGCCGGAAATTCCCCAACCGCTCCTTAATCCCGCCCAACTTGGCAGGCAGGGATGGGACAAGGACCATGAACAGAGGTGGACAATGCTGGTCAGAAGTATCGAGGTTGCGGATATCACCTACGAGCCGGAAGCGACCTGCTTCAATGCGCGTGTGATGTTCCGCTACGAGACCGGCGACGCGCGCGAGTCCGGGACCGCGCATTTCCACTGCAGGGCGGAACTCGATCCGGGCACCGCGCAGGGCGTCCTGCGGGAGGCGCTGATCGCCCATGCCCGCCGGCAGATGCGCTGGATGCCGGAGATCATGACCGGCGCCGAGGACCTGGTCTTCGCGGAAGACGCCGAATCGCTGGCCGCCTGACAGACGGGCGGCTTGCCCAATCCATCCCCCGCGTTTAGAGACGGCAGAGCCTTGCGGAGAGCGGAGCCTGCCCGATGCCCAGCCCTGATGACCGCCTGATCGTCGCCCTCGACGTGCCCAACGCGCTCGAAGGGCTGGAGCTCGCCGGAAAGCTGGGCGACGCTGTCGGTTTCTACAAGATCGGCTTGGGCATGCTGACTGGCGGCGGACTGGCGCTGGCCAACGAGCTGAAACAGGAGATGGGCAAGCGCATCTTCCTCGATCTCAAGCTCTTCGACATCTCCGCCACAATCGAGGCCGCGGTGCGCGGGCTCGCGGGCTACGGGCTCGACTTCCTGACGGTGCATGGCGATCCGCATGTGGTGCGTGCCGCGGTTGAGGGGCGCGGGGGCGCCGAAACGAAGATCCTCGCGGTCACCGTGCTGACCTCGCTGGACCGGGCCGATCTGGATGCGGCGCTGATCCGTGCGGGCGACATTCCCGATCTGGTGGCCGAGCGCGCCGCGCGCGCCTTCGAGGCCGGCGCCGACGGGGTTATCGCCTCGCCGCAGGAGGCCGCGCTGATCCGCGCACTGCCGCAGGCCGCGGGCCGCCTGATCGTCACGCCGGGCGTGCGCCCCGCGGGTGCCGCGAGCGGCGACCAGAAGCGGGTCGCGACCCCGGCCGCGGCCATTGCGGCGGGGGCGGATCACATCGTCGTGGGCCGTCCGGTCTGGCAGGCCGCCGATCCCCGCGCCGCCGCCCGCGCCGTGCTGGCGGAACTGCCCTGACGGGTTCGGTTTTTGGCGCGTCTCAATCCTCGTTGATGTCACGGTCCCAGATCTTCACCTGACCCTTGCGCACACCCACGACCCGGCGCAGCACGACCCAGACGACAACCGAGACGACCGCCAGGAAGAGCAGGTGATTGGTCAGCGACGCGCCCAGCCATTCCGCCGGCGGCACCTCGCCCCAGAGCACGAGCCCCAGAACCACCGAACCCGCCGCCGTGCCCAGGAACACGTAGCCCGGCACCGCCAGTTCCAGCATCGCAAGCCCCAGGCCCGCGACGATCCACACCCACCATTCCTGCCAGATCATGCGCCCCGTCCCTTCAGCATGCCGAACGCGTCGGCGAAGGCGTCGAGCGCATGGGCCGGCAGCAGAATCGTCTGCCTCCCGTCCCCGTCGCCAACCTTGATCAGCGCCTCAACCTGCTTGAGCGCGATCTGGTATTGCGCGGCCTCCAGCCCGTTCTCGTTGATCGCCTGCGCCACGACGTGCGTCGCATAGGCTTCCGCATCCGCCGATATCCGCCGCGCCTTGGCGGTCTGTTCAGCGGCATAGAGATCGGCATCGGCCGCGAGTTCCACCGCGCGCTTGCGGCCCTCGGCCTCGGTCACCTGTGCGCGGCGCGCACGTTCGGCGTTGAGCTGCTGAAGCATGGCGGCCCGCGTCGCCTCGTCGAGATTCACATCAAGAATCTCGGCCCGCGTTACTTCTATTCCCCAATCCTCGACCATGGCGCGGACATTCTCGCGGATCAGCCCGATAAGCTGGGTGCGATTCGATTGCACCTCGTCCAGTTCCAGCTTGCCGATCTCCGATCGCACGATCCCCGCCACGGTAGTCGCGATGGCCCCGTCCACATCCCGGATGCGGTAAACCGTCTTTTCCGGCTCGATGATGCGGTAGAAGACGCTCGTCTCCACCTTCACCAGCACGTTGTCGGTGGTGATCGCGTCCTGTTCGGCATTGGGCAATTGCCGCTCCAGGATCGAGATGCGGTGCGCCACCCGGTCGAGATAGGGCACGATGAAGTTGATCCCCGGCCCCAGCACCGACCGCAGCCGCCCGAACCGCTCGACCACGTGTTTCTGCGACTGCGGCACGATGCGCACGCCCAACAGGATACCGATCAGGATGAAGGCCGCGAGGAACAGCGCCACCGCATTGCCGCCGATGAAGTCGGCGATCAGATCGAGAGGGTCCATGACATACTCCGGTGATTGAAATCCGCGCACACTATGGCCTGCGAAGGCAGCCTTGGCCAGACGGCCACCCGGTCCGGCGGTATTTTCGCGCGCGGGCGCCGCGCGGGGCCTGCCGCGGGCCGGGGCGCTCTGCTATAGTCGCGCCATGCCCACCCTCTGCCGCGACTGCCTGACCCGTTTCGAGACCGGACCGCGCTGCCCCGCCTGCCGCAGCCCGCGGGTGCTTTCGCATCCAGAACTTTTCAGCCTCTCCATCGCCCATATGGATTGCGACGCTTTCTATGCCTCGGTCGAGAAGCGCGACAATCCCGACCTCGCCGACCGCCCGGTGATCATCGGCGGCGGCCGGCGCGGCGTGGTGTCCACCGCCTGCTACATCGCCCGCATCAGGGGCGTGCGGTCGGCCATGCCGATGTTCAAGGCGCTCCAGCTCTGCCCTGAAGCCGAGGTGATCCGCCCGCGCATGTCCGTCTATGCCGAGGTCAGCCGCGCCATCCGTGCGATGATGGAGGATCTGACGCCGGCCATCGAGCCGCTGTCGCTGGACGAGGCGTTTCTGGATCTGGGCGGCACCGAGCGGCTGCACGGCGCGCCGCCCGCGGTCCTGCTTGCCGGGCTGGTGCGCCGGATGGAGGCGGAGCTGGGCCTGTCGGGCTCGGTCGGCCTCAGCCACAACAAGTTCCTGGCCAAGATCGCCTCCGATCTCGACAAGCCGCGCGGCTTCTCGGTCATCGGGCGGGCCGAGACGGCCGACTTCCTGCGCGACAAGCCGGTGCGGATGATCTGGGGCGTCGGCGCGGCGGGGCAGGCCGCGCTGGACCGCCACGGCATCCGCAGCTTCGCCGACCTGCTGCGCTGGAAGCGCAAGGATCTGCACGCCGCCTTCGGCTCGATGGGCGAGCGGCTCTGGCACCTGGCGCGCGGTCAGGACGCACGCCGGGTGTCGCCCAACGCGCCGGTCAAGAGCATCTCCAACGAGACCACCTTCGCCGAGGATACCGGAGACGCGGATCTGCTCGACGGCCATCTCTGGCGGCTGGCCGAAAACGTGTCGGACCGCGCCAAGGCGCGGCGGCTGGCGGGCCGCGTCGTGGTGCTGAAGCTCAAGCGCGCCAATCACAAGCTGCTGACCCGGCGGCTGAGCCTGCGCGAGCCCAGCCAGATGGCCGACCGCATCTACCGCACGGCGCGCGATCTCTACGATGCGCTGCACGATCCGGGGCCGTGGCGGCTGATCGGCGTGGGGATCAGCGATCTGGTCCCCGAGACCCGCGCGGACGTGTCGGGCGACCTGCTCGACCCCGGCGCCGCGCGCCGCGCCGGGGCCGAACGCGCCACCGACGCGATCCGCGCGCGGTTCGGCTCCGATGCAATCGTCAAGGGGCGCGCGCTGCGCTGAGAACGCCGGTCGCCGCCTGAATTGATATTGCGAGATTGCTTGCCCCGCCGGACGAACCGGATCGCAACCGATCCGGAAGGGGGCGCCTGTTGGGCGGGAACATCAATGCATGGATGTGTTCCCGCCCACCACGCAAGGACATAGCCCCTATTCCGCCGCCAGCGGCGCCTGGCGCTGCCGGCCCATCGCCGCGATCTGCGCCACGACATTGGAGATCAGCGCGCGGAACGGTTCGAAGTTCGCGTTTTGACGCACCTGGCGCTCGTCCATGTAGAGCGCACGGTCGATCTCGATCTGGATGACATGCTGGCGCCGCGCGGGTCGGCCATAGCTCTGCGCCACATAGGCCCCGGCGAAGGGTGCGTTGCGGCTGACATTCAGCCCCGCCTCGCGGAAGAAAGCTTCGACCTGCTCGATCAGGTAGCTTGCGCAGGAGGCCCCGAACCGGTCGCCCAGCACGACATCCGGGCGCTGCGCCCCGCGCGCCGTGACCCCGTCCAACGCCTCGCGCGGCATCGAATGGCAGTCGATCAGGATTGCCTCGCCATGCAGCGCCAGGCTCTCGTCCATCAGGGCGCGGAGACAGGCGTGGTAGGGCCGGTGATAGAGGTCGATGCGCCGTTCGGCCTCGGCCCGGCTGATCTTGCCGCGATAGATCTGGCGGCCGTTGGAGACGACCCGCGGGATCACGCCCAGGCCCGACGCGACGCGCGGGTTGTGCGCGGCGGGGCGCACATCCTCGATCACCGCCGGGTCAAGCTCGTCGACGCCACGATTGAGGTCCAGATAGGCACGCGGCGCCGTCGCAGCCAGAAGCGGCGCGCCCATTTCCGGGGCCCGGCCGAAAAGCACATCCACGAAGGCGTCCTCCGACGACCGGATCGACCGTTCGTCCAGGCAACTCTTCCGCAGGAAGGCCAGCGGATAGTCCCGCCCGCTATGGGGTGAGGAGAAAACCACGCTGGTGGTGCGGTTTTCGGGCAGGATCAGGCGATAGGGCTGCTGTGGCATCCAGGGGCTTCCTTTCACCGTCCATATAGCCGCATTTCGGTGATTGCCAAAACCCCTTGAACCGCCCAGCGACTCCAATTATAGACCGCCAGACCAGCGTGGAGCCGCGCCGGTGCGATCCCCGTATCGGAACGGCTCTTTTCTTACGTTGATGGGCGCGTAGCTCAGCGGTAGAGCACTACGTTGACATCGTAGGGGTCACTGGTTCGATCCCAGTCGCGCCCACCATCGGCAGAGACCACGCGACCCGAATGCAACCCAGGCGCACGCGCGCCGCGAAACCGGAGGACGACCCATGAAGGTCAGGAACTCGCTTCGCTCGCTGAAGAAACGGCACCGTGACTGCCGTGTCGTGCGCCGCAAAGGCCGCGTCTATGTGGTCAACAAGACTCAGCGACGTTTCAAGGCCCGTCAGGGCTGAACGGGCCCGACCCGTTGCGAAAGAGGCCGCCGGGGCATCGCTCCGGCGGCCTCTTTCTTGGCGCGTACAGCGCCTGCATCACTCGTTGAATATGCCGGCAGCCGCACCGGCCAGCATGCGAGAGGTCAACGCGGCGCTGACATAGCCGGTGATCTCAAGCCCGTTCCTTTCCTGATATCGGCGGATCGCATCGCGTGTGCGCCCGGTAAACTCGCCGTCGACCTGGCCCGGCTGGTAGCCCAGCGCCGCGAGGCGCCGCTCGATAAGCGTGCGCGACGTTTTTGAGAGCCCCATCGCACGTTCCACTTCCTCGGGGCTTCGGGCCGCAGTCCCGTCGCTGCCGTCCGGATCGAGTTCCGCAAGCCGCGTCTCGGCCTGCAATGCAAAAGCGCCGTCGGGGTAGCGGTCCAGGTACCGGCGATAGGCCTCGGCGGTGTTCTCGCGCCGCACCTCCCGCCAAAGCCCACGCTCCTCGCGATCGAACCCCGTGCCCTCGCGGGCCTCGATTTCGTCGAGTCTGCCCTCAGCCACGCCGGAAAACAGACCGTCGGGATAACGTTCGAGATAGGCTCGCAACCCGGCAGCATCGCCCTTCTTGCCGGTTTCTTCCCAATAGGCGCGCTCCTGCTGCTCCTCGCGTTCGCGCCTGGCGCGTTGCTCGTCCTCGGCCTCGGCACGCCTGCGGTCGGCTTGCGCCTCGATCCGTGCGATCTGATCGGCTGTCAAATACGAGGTAGGCTCCTCGCCATTCGCGCTCTGCCATGCCTGAATCGCACCGCGTGTTCCGGCCCCGAAGACACCTTCGGTGCCGCGGGTGTCATAGCCCAACTCGACCAGGTTCTCCTGGATCGCGTGCCGGGTCGCGCGCGAGAGCTGCAACCCGCGTTCCGCCTGCTGCGCCTCGCGGCGCGGGGCGTCGCGCATTTCCTGGATACGATTGCGGGCATCGGCGGCGAAACGGCCGTCTGGATAGCGGTCGAGATAGGCATTGTAGGCGTCTTCGGTATCGACGGCTTGCGCGGCGGACCAGAAGCCGGCCTGCGTCGCGTTCCGCTCAAGCTCGGCATCCCCGGTGCGGTCCCCATCGGGTTCCGGCAAGAAATCCGTTTCTGCGGCAAGAAATCCTTCGGCCGTCAACCGGTCCTGACTTTCCAGCGCCACGGCGAGGCTGCGCCCCCGCACCGTCAGTTCTTCCGCGGCGAAACGCGCGATGCGGTCCGCTGGGCCCCGTATCACCGTCACCCCCTGCGGGATATCCAGCCTGCCAATCCCCGGCTCCAGACCCTCGCCGGGTTCGAATTCCGTATCGTCATGGCCAAGCAGGATCACGGCGCGTCCGGGTGTTCGCGCGGCGATCTCCATCACCGTTTCAAGCGACAGGCCCTCGGCACCGACCCGCGCCAGACCCGGTGCATCCGCCCCCGTACCCAGGAACCAGCTGTCATGCGCGGCCCGCGCGAAGCGGCCCGAAAGCAGGACAACGGCAGGACCGGATCCGTCTTCGCGTTCCAGCAAGCGGTTCAGACGGGCGCGCAACGTGTCCGCGTCGAGATTGGCCCCCGAGATCACGGTGAACTCCGCGTCTTCCAGCGCCGGTACGGCGTCGAGGGCGTCGGCCGCATCCGGCATGCGCGGGGCCTCGGCATAAGCGTCGTTACCGACAACAAGCGCGCTGTTCGCCAGGGCAATCCCCGGCGCCAGGGCAACAAGAAGTGCGGCGGCGGCAGTGGTGAATTCAAGACGCATGTCATCCTCCCGAACATTGCAATCGGGCCTCCGGCCGCATCGCCGGCGAACCCCTGTCCGAAAGACACAACGCGAGAGACGGCCTGAAGGTTTCGCAACCGTACCCGCGGATCAGTCGTAACTGCGCCGATCTTCGATCACCTTGCCGTCGTTGGGCAACGCGCCCGGCGGGCAGATCTCGATGGTGCCGCGCAGTTTCAACGCCTCCATGACGCTCTGCTCGTAGCGTTGCGGATCCGTGGCGTCGGTTTCCACTTGCACCGTCAAGATATCCATCTCCCCCTGCCGGGTGGCGATCACGCGCGCCCGTGCGACCTCGGCATGGCGGGAGACAAAATCGGCGACCTGCTCCGGACGCACGAACATGCCCTTGATCTTGGTGGTCTGATCGGCGCGCCCCATCCAGCCCTTGATTCTGGTATTGGTGCGCCCGCAGGGGCTTTCCCCCGGCATCACCGCCGAAAGATCGCCGGTGGCGAAACGGATCAGCGGATAGTCGGGATTGAGCGTCGTCACCACGACCTCGCCGACCTCGCCCTCGGCAATGGGCGTACCGGTTCCGGGCGTCACGATCTCCACTATCACACCCTCGTCCACGATCAGCCCTTCCTGCGCCGCGCTCTCGTAGGCGATGTTGCCCAGATCGGCGGTGGCGTAACATTGCAGGCAGGCGATGCCGCGATCGGCATATTCGCGGCGCAGCGACGGGAAGAGCGCGCCGCCCCCGACCGCCGCCCGCGTCAGCCCGCCGACATCGAGGCCCATCGCGTCGGCCTTGTCGAGGATCACCTTCAAATAGTCCGGCGTGCCGGCATAGGCAGTGACGCCGATATCGGACATGGCGCGGGCCTGCAATTCGGTCTGCCCGGTACCCGCTGGCAGGACGGTGGCACCCACGGCGCGCGCGCCGCTCTCGAAGATCATCCCCGCCGGGACGAGGTGATAGGAAAAGCAGTTCTGCACGATATCGCCGTTGCCAATACCGCAGGCATGCAGGAAACGCCCCATGCGCCACCAGTCGTGGCTGGTGCGGCCGGGCTCGTAGATCGGACCGGGCGACTGAAAAACATGCTCCTGAGCGGCGGCAGGATCCTGGGTAAGACCGCCGAAGGGCGGATGCGCCGCCTGCGCGCGACCGATTTCGGATTTCCGCAGCACCGGAAGCGCGGCAAGATCGGCGATGCCGGTCACTGCGTCGGGCTCCACGCCAGCCAGAAGCGACGCCATCCCCGCAGTCGCCTTGGCGCGCGCGATCTGCGCGGGCAGCGCCACGGCGAGCGCTTGCTGTCGCTCATCGGCGCTGCGGGTCTCCAATGCGTCGAAATGGCTGCTCATGCGCGCGCCCCCTTCCTTGTGACAATGCAGATGCGGCATAAACTCGCATCTCGCAAGTATACCGTTGTATACCTTCTGTGATTCGCTGTATCGGCGGTAGACTGCTTGCGGCTGCCCGCATTTTCTTCTGAACGATTCCGGAACACGCCATGCCCCGCTCGATTGACGACCGCATCCTGTTTCATGACGACATCGAAACGATGGAGGTCGATTTCTCCGGTTATGCCTTCCCGAACTCCGCCTCGGTCAACCGCTTCTACGACCGGATCGAGGAGCGGATCGCGGAGACCGGCGAAGAACAGTGGTTCTTCCTCGTCAACTATTCCGGGCTGTGGATCGAGCCCGACGCCTGGGGCGCCTTCGCGCGGCGCGGCAAGGAACTCAACAAGGCGCATTCGCAGGGCTCGGTGCGCTTCGACGTCGGCGAGGAAACCCGGCGCGAGATCGAGCGCGCGGCGGAGACGGAAGCCTTCGACCCAAATCTCTTTGCCGACCGCGAGGCTGCGCTCAAGCGTATCGACGAGTTTCCGACCCAGCGCCGCAGCCAGACCGTGCATGTGCCCAACTACGGCCCCGAGGACCTGCGCCGCCGACTGCGCTTTCTCCCGGATACAGAAATCATGGACATAGATTTCAAGGACATGACCTTCGAGCATTCCGGCGACGTTCATGCGGTCTACGACTTTCTGGAAGCCGAAGCCGGCAAGACCGGGCGGAAATGGTATTTCCTGGTCAATTACGAGAACTGCCGGATCTTCCCCGAAGCCTGGGTGTCCTACGCCAGCCGCGGCAAGCGGCTCAATCTCGGCTGGTCGCTCGGCTCGGTCCGCTACGCGCCGGGCTCGGAAACCGAACAGACGATCCGCATGCGCGCGGAAAGCCAGGATTTCCGCCCCAATATCCGCAACACCCGCGAAGAGGCGCTGGCGCGGATCGAGGAACTGAAGCGCGAAATGGTCTGACATCGGATCTACCGGCACCCATGCGTGACGCCCGGCCGCATCAGCTCAGCCAGCGCTTGCGCCGCCGGTAGCTGCGCACGTCGCGGAAGCTCTTGCGGCCCTCCTCGGCCATACCGAGGTAGAATTCCTTCACATCCGGGTTTTCGCGCAGCTCCTTGGCCGGGCCGTCCATCACCACGCGGCCCGATTCGAGGATATAGCCGTAATGCGCATAGCGCAGCGCCACGTTGGTGTTCTGCTCGGCAAGCAGGAAAGACACCCCCTCCTCCTCGTTGATCTTCTTCACGATGCCGAAAATCTGCTCCACCAGTTGCGGCGCGAGTCCCATCGACGGTTCGTCCAGCAGGATCGTCTCCGGCCTGCTCATCAGCGCCCGCCCGATGGCGCACATCTGCTGTTCACCGCCCGACGTATAGCCGGCCTGGCTCTTGCGGCGTTCCTTGAGGCGCGGAAAATAGTCATAGACCATTTCCAGATCCTTCTGGATCTCCGCGTTGCCGTCCTTGCGCGTATAGGCGCCTGTCAGCAGGTTCTCATCGACTGTCAGGTGCTCGAAACAGTGCCGGCCCTCCATCACCTGGATGACCCCCTTCTTCACCAGATCGGAAGGGCTGAGATCCTGCACCCGCTCGCCGCGATAACGGATGGAGCCCTTCGTGACCTCGCCCCGCTCGGAATGCAGCAGGTTCGAGATCGCCTTGAGCGTGGTCGTCTTGCCCGCGCCATTGCCGCCGAGCAGCGCGGTAATCCCGCCCTTCGGAACCGACAGGCTGACCCCTTTGAGAACGAGGATCACATGGTTGTAGATTACCTCGATATTGTTGACTTCCAGCAGGGTCTCTTGCGTGTGTCCGGCGTCGAGCATCTGTCCGTCCCGTTCAGAGTAAATGGCCAAACCAATATGCGCCCCGGCCCGAAGGCCGAGGCGCGGGTCGCGCTTACTCGCAGCGCAGTTCGATGTTGTTCTCCTTGGCGTAGGCCATGGAGTCTTCCTGGACCAGCGGCTCGATCACCGAATCGTCGGACTCGATGAAACCGGTGATCAGGTTCCACTCCTTGGCGCTGGCGTCCCACTGCTGGATCATGCCCACGCCCGGTCCGCCGTGGTTCTCGCAGGTAACCTTGAAGCTCGGTCCGAATCCGGGCAGGCCCAGTTCAGTCATGCGCTCTTCGGTGATCTCCAGCGCTTCCATCCCATCGCGCATCATCGCCGCCGTGATGTCGGCGGTGCCGTGGAGATCCTGCGCCGTGCGGGCCGCTTCGGCCGCCAGCATCGCGGCGTACATGCCGCGCGAGTAGAGCACCGTACCGATCTGGTCGCCCGCGCCGGCCGCCCGACCCTTGTCGTAGACATGGGCCTTCAGGTCTTCATAGATCGGGTAGTCCATGCCGGTGCCGTGCATCGCCAGCGCCTTGTAGCCGTTGGCCGCGTCGCCTGCGGGCAGCACGTCGTTTTCCGAGCCCGACCACCAGACGCCGATGAAGTTCTCCATCGGGAAGCGGATATTCGCGGCTTCCTGAACCGCAACCTGGTTCATCACACCCCAGCCCCACATCAGCACGTAGTCCGGCCGCTCGCGGCGGATTTGCAGCCATTGCGACTTCTGCTCCTGGCCCGGATGGTCCACGGCCAGCAGGGTCAGTTCATAGCCGTGCTTCTTGGACAGCTCTTCCAGCGTGCGGATCGGCTCCTTGCCGTAGGCCGAGTTGTGGTAGACCAGCGCAAGCTTCTTGCCCGACAGGTCGCCGCCATTGATCTCCAGCAGGTGCTTGACGATGATCGACGCACCGTCCCAATAGGTGCCGGGATAGTTGAACACGTGGCTGAAGACCTTGCCGTTCGCCGCCGAGGTCCGTCCGTAGCCCATCGTGTGCATCGGGATGTCGTCTTCGGTCACTTTCGGGATGAGCTGATAGGTGATCCCGGTCGAGAGCGGCTGATAGACCAGCGCGCCTTCGCCCTTGGTGGCCTCGTAGCACTCCACGCCCTTTTCGGTGTTATAGGCGGTCTCGCATTCGATGACCTTGGCCTTGACGCCGCCGATGCCCCCGTCGCGCTCGTTCAGGAGCGTGAAATAGTCGGCATAGCCGTCCGCGAACGGAATCCCGCCCGCCGCGTAGGCACCGGTGCGGTAACTCAGCGATGGGAACACGAGGTCCGCCAGCGCCGGGCCTGCGGCGAGGCTCGCCGCGACAGCTGCTGCTGCCAGTCTTGTCAGTTTCATGGTCTCTTCCTCCCTTGGATTATGACCGTTGGATTTCCGGTTGCCCGGTTCTCTTGAGTGCGCCGTCCCCGCCTAGTGCGGGAAGGGCCAGAGTCTGAGTTTCTCCTTGATCGTGCGCCACAGCGCCGCGATGCCGTGCGGCTCGGCGATCAGCACGAAGATGATGAGCCCGCCGACGATCATCAGTTCCAGATGCGCCGCCAGGTCGGTGGGCCAACCCAGCCCGCCCACGAGCACGTTCTTCAGCAGGACCGGGAAGAGCACCATGAAAGCCGCGCCCGCGAAGGCGCCGAATATCGAGCCCAGCCCGCCGATGATGATCATGAAGAGCGCGAGGAAGGATTTCTGAATCCCGAACGCCTCGCCCACCTCGACCGCGCCAAGATAGACCGCGAAGAAGAGCGCCCCGGCCACGCCGATGAAGAAGGACGACACCGCAAAGGCGCTGAGCTTGGCCTTGAGCGGGTTCACCCCGATGATCTCGGCCGCGATATCCATGTCGCGGATTGCCATCCAGGTCCGCCCGAGCGTGCCCCGCGTCAGGTTGCGCGCCACCCAGGCCAACACCACGACGAAGCCCAGGCAGATCGCGTATTGCGCCCAGGGCGCGGTCGCGGCACCGGTGACGGGAAACCCGAATACCGTGCGTTCCGGCGCGCTGATCTGGCCGGAGGCCGAGTAGTTGTAGAACCACGGCACCCGGTTGAAGAGCCAGACCAGGAAGAATTGCGCGGCCAGCGTGGCGACTGCCAGGTAGAAGCCCTTGATCCTGAGCGACGGCAGCCCGAAAAGCACACCCACTGCGGCGGTCACGAAGCCCGCCAGGATCACCACGAAAACGATGTTGAGGTCGGGAAAGGACGTCATCAGCTTGTAGGCGGCATAGGCGCCCACCGCCATGAACCCGCCGGTGCCCAGGCTCACCTGCCCGCAATAGCCCACCAGGATGTTCAGCCCGATGGCCGCGATCGACCAGATCAGGAACGGCACGAAGACCGCGTTCGCCCAGTAGTCGTTGACCGCGAAGGGCAGGATCGCCAGCCCGACCGCCATGACGAAATAGTAGCGGTAGCGGTCGAACTTGATCGGGAAGGTCTGCGCGTCCTCCGCATAGGACGTCTTGAAATCGCCTGCCTCGCGGTAGAACATCGCCTAAACCCTCTCGATGATTTTTTCGCCGAAGAGCCCCTGCGGCCGGAACACCAGGAAGACCAGCGCCAGCACATAGGCGAACCAGTTTTCCGTGGCGCCACCCACCATCGGACCCACGGTGAACTCGAAGAGCTTCTCGCCCACCCCGATGATCAGCCCGCCCACGATGGCGCCGGGGATCGACGTGAAGCCGCCCAGCATCAGCACCGGCAGCGCCTTGAGCGCGATCAGCGACAGCGAGAACTGCACCCCCGACTTGGTGCCCCACATGATGCCGGCAACCAGCGCCACCAGCCCCGCGATCGACCAGACCAGAACCCAGATGAAGCGCAGCGACACACCTACCGACAGCGCCGCCTGATGGTCGTCGGCCACCGCGCGCAGCGCCCGGCCCTGCTTGGAATACTGCGAGAAAAGCGTGAGCGAGATCACCAGGATCGCGGCGATCACGGTCGCCACGATATCGAGCTTGTCGATGAAGAATCCGTAGCCGAACCATTCATAGGTGACGGTGTCGATGACGGGCGAGATACCTTGCGGCAGCCCCACATCCAGATTCTTGATATCCGAGCCCCACATGATGTCGCCCAGGCCCTCGAGGAAATAGGCCAGGCCAATCGTCGCCATGAAGAGGATGATCGGTTCCTGGTTGACGAGGTGCTTGAGTACCAGCTTCTCGATCAGGATCGCCAGCAGCACCATCACGCCGAGCGTCAGCACGATGGCGATGATTGCCGGCAACTCGAAGCCGAAGCCGTGGATCTCGGTCCCGAAGGTCGCGTTGATGAGATGCGAGAATGGCACCTGTCCATCCTGGAAGCCCACGAGCGTCAGCGCCGCGAAGAGCGCCAGCACCCCCTGGCTGTAGTTGAAGATGCCCGACGCCTTGAAGATCAGGACGAAGCCCAGCGCCACCAGAGAGTAGAGCACCCCGGTCATCAGGCCGTTGAGCGCCACCTCCGTGGCGAATATCAGTTGCTCAGGCATCGCGGCCTCCCGCTTTCAGATCACGCTTCAAGGTCGGTCTCCTCCACCTGATAGAGCGGGCCTTCGCCGGCGGCGCCGGCGTCCCGGATCGTCACGTCGATGCGCGGCTCGCGCCAGATCGTGGAGCGCAGGAGGTCCCCGCACCCGCGTCCTCCAACCGCTTGTAGCGCCCGCCGGCGGTGGCGCGGTCAACCCAGTCGCGCGCCTGCGGCCCCGGTGCGCCTTCGGCGTGCAGGCCGCAGCGCGAGGGCCCGTCAAGCGCGGTTTCATCCTCAATGGCATAGCGCCCCCGCCGGGTCGACCCAACGGCCGTCCTGGCGCCTCAGCCCCGCCAGATCGGCCATGTGCACGTTTTCCACCGGGGTCAGGCAATGCCGCTCGAATGCCGCCCAGAGCCCGTCCCCGCCGGCCGCCGCCGGACCGGCGCCGACGGCCAGCGCCGCCGCGGCTAGGCACAGGCGCAGAGCCTCAGTCATGGGCGACCCCCAGATAGGCGTCGATCACTTCGGGGTTCGCGCGCACCTCGTCAGGCGTACCGTCGCCGATCTTCTTGCCGTAATCCATCACCACCACACGGTCGCTCAGATCCATGACCACGCCCATGTCGTGCTCGATCAGCGCGATCGTGGTGCCGAACTCGTCGTTCACGTCGAGGATGAAGCGGCTCATGTCCTCCTTCTCCTCGACGTTCATGCCGGCCATCGGCTCATCCAGCAGCAGCAATTCCGGCTCGGCCGCAAGCGCCCGGCCCAGTTCCACCCGTTTCTGGAGCCCGTAGGGCAGCCGGCCGACGGGCGTCTTGCGGATATGCTGGATTTCCAGGAAGTCGATGATCTTCTCGACCTGCTCGCGGTGCTCGGATTCCTCGCGCTCGGCACGGCCCCACCACAGCGCCTGGCTGAACATGCCGCTCTTCATGTGGGTCAGCCGCCCGGTCATCATATTGTCGAGCGTCGTCATGCCCTTGAAGAGCGCGATGTTCTGGAAGGTCCGCGCCACGCCCTGCCGCGCCACCTCGTAGGGGCGCATTGTCGGGCGCCGCGCGCCGCGGAACCAGACCTCGCCCTCCTGCGGGTGGTAGAAGCCGGAGATCACGTTGAGCATCGAGGACTTGCCCGCGCCGTTGGGCCCGATGATCGCGCGGATCTCGCCCTCGCGGATGTCGAAGGAGATATCCTGGATCGCCATGACCCCGCCGAAGCGCAGGGTGATGTTCTTCATCTCCATCAGCACGCCGCCGATCTGGCGGCCGTCCGGGGTGGTGTAGCCCTCGGCGTTGTCTTTCATGTCTTTCATGCCCTTATTCCGCCGCCACCTTCTGCGGCGTCACCGGCACAGTGGCCGCGTCGCGCAGCTCCAGCGTCGCCTTGATCTTGCCCTTGCGCCCGTCCTCATAAGTCACTTCGGTCTCGGTATAGATGCTCTTGGAGCCGTCATAGAGCGCCTCGATCAGGTCGGCGAACTTCTCGGCGATGATGGCGCGGCGCACCTTGCGGGTGCGCGTCAGCTCGCCGTCATCCGCGTCCAGCTCCTTGTGAAGCACCAGGAAGCGATGCACCTGGCAGCCCGACAGCATCGGATCCTCGGCCACGCTCTTGTTGGTCTCCTCGACATGCTCCTGGATCATCTCCAGCACCCGCGGATGGCCCGCGAGTTCCTGGTAGGAGGCATAAGCGATGTTGTTGCGCTCCGCCCAGTTGCCCACCGCCGTCAGGTCGATATTGATGAAGGCCGTGCAGCGGTCGCGGCCCGCGCCGAAGACCACCGCCTCCAGGATGTTGGGATAAAATTTCAGCTTGTTCTCGACATACTTGGGCGCGAACAGGCTGCCATCGGCCATCTGCCCGACATCCTTGGCGCGGTCGATGATGCGCAAATGCCCGGTTTCCTCCTCGAAGAAGCCGGCATCGCCGGTGGCCACCCAGCCTTCCGCGTCCTTGGTCTTTTCGGTGCTTTCGGGGTTCTTGTAATACTCCACAAAGACGCCCGGCGAGCGGTAGTAGATCTCGCCACTGGGCTCGATCCTGACCTCCACGCCGGGGCTCGGCACGCCCACCGTGTCGGCGCGCACCTCGCCATCGGGCTGCTGCGCGATGAAGACGCTGGCCTCGGTCTGGCCGTAGAGCTGCTTGAGGTTGATACCCAGCGAGCGGTAGAAATCGAAAATCTCCGGCCCGATCGCCTCGCCCGCGGTATAACCCACGCGGATATTGGTGAGCCCCAGCGTGTTCTTGAGCGGCGCGTAGACCAACTTGTCGCCCAGCCAGTAGCGGAGCCGGTCGCCGAAAGAGACTTCCTTGCCGTCGAGGATCTGCGGCCCCACCCGGCGCGCCACCGCCATGAAGTGGTCGAACAGCCATTTCTTGATCCGCCCGGCATCCTCCATGCGGATCATCACGTTGGTCAGCATGGTCTCGAAAATCCGTGGCGGCGCGAAATAGTAGGTCGGCCCGATCTCGCGCAGGTCGGTCATCATCGTGTCGGGGCTTTCCGGGCAGTTGACGCAGAACCCCGTCCAGTAGGCCTGACCGATGGAGAAGATGAAGTCGCCCACCCAGGCCATCGGCAGGTAGGCCAGAACCGAGTCCTTTTCCGACAGATGGTCGAATTCCGAGGTCACGCGGGAGGTCTCGATGATGTTGAGATTCGACAGGATCACGCCTTTCGGCCGGCCGGTCGTGCCCGAGGTGTAGAGCATCACGCAGGTGTCATCGAGACCCAGCGCGTCGCTGCGCTGCTGCAACTCCGCCTCGAAGCGGCTATGCGCGGCGCGGCCTTCCTCGGCGACGTCATGCAGCCAATGCAGGTGCGAATGGTCGTACTTCCGCAACCCGCGCTTGTCCTGATAGAGGATATGCGTGATCGCGGGCAGCCCGTCCTGCACCGAAAGAACCTTGTCCACCTGCTCCTGGTCGCCGCAGACGACGAAGCGCGCGCCGCAATGATCGAGGACATAGGCCATCTCGTCGGCGGCCGCGTCCTGATAGAGCGGCACCGGGATCGCGCCGCACATCTGCGCGGCGACCATGGACCAGTAAAGCGCCGGACGGTTGCGCCCGATGATCGCGACATAATCGCCGCGGTCGATGCCCAGCGCCATCAGCCCCATCGCGAGCGCAGTGATCTCGTCCTCGGCCTCCGCCCAGGTCCAGCTTTGCCAGATGCCGAATTCCTTTTCGCGGCAGGCCGGCCGTTTGCCGAACTGCCTAGCATTCCGGGCCAGCAACCTGGGAATCGATACCAGATCGCCCAAAGCCTCAGCTCGTTTCGCCAAGTGTTATCCTCCCTGCACCGGTTCGCCGGTGGTCCCGATCCGGTCTTCCTGCCGAATCCGAACGTATCGTGACACGTTCTCAGTGACCGTCAAATTTTTCCTGAGTTTTGCCCGAATGTAACGAATTGTAACGGGCTACTTTCGCTCCCATTTCGCGCGACATGATGCTAGCGATAGACCCGGTGGAGGAGGAGATATGCAGGACGATCGCGCGCGCACCGCCCGGCTGACCCGCGCCGGTCTGAACCTGATCCAGCAGGCGTTGACCATCTATGACGCCGATCTGCGGCTGGCAGTCTGCAATGCACGGTTTCAGGAAATGTTCGACCTGCCAGAATGGCTGGCGACGCCCGGCGCGCGCTTCGAGGACACGATCCGCTATCTGGCCGAGCGCGGCGATTACGGCGAGGTGCCCGACCTGGAGGAGTTTCTCGCCTCCCGCGTCGAGATCGCCCGCGCCTTCGAGCCCCATTACATGGAGCGCACCCGGTCCAACGGTCGCACGATCAGCGTCGAGGGCAGCCCGCTGCCACAGGGCGGATGGGTCACAGTCTATACCGACATCACCGCGATCAAGCGGCAGGAGGCACTGCTTTACAGTCACTCCGCCGAGTTGTCGGAAAAACTGGTCAGTTACTCCGAGGAACTGGCCCAGACCAACCGCCAACTCGCCGCCACGATCAGCGCGCTGGAGGAAGCCAAGCGCGAACTGACCGAGATGGAAGCCCGCACCCGGATGACGACCGAGATGATGCCGGCTCATATCGCCCATCTCGACCTGTCGGAACGCTATACCTATTCCAACCGGCGCCTGACTTTCGTGATCCCCAACCGGCCGCAGGACATTCTGGGGCTCACCGCGCGCGAGGCGCTGGGCCGCCACGCCTATGCCCAGGTGAAACCCTATATCGACCGGGCCTATGCCGGCACGTCCAGCGTCTTCGAGTTCACCCATGAGGACAGCGGGCGGCGCATCCGCGGCGCCTTCACGCCCGACCTCGATGCCGAAGGCCGGGTCTGCGGCGTCTACATCCTGTCAATGGACGTGACCGAGGAAAGCCAGGCCCGTGCCGCGCTCAGCCAGGTGCGCAAGCGCGAGTTGGCGGCGCAGCTCACCTCGGGGCTGGCGCATGACTTCTCCAACCTGCTGACGATCATCCTGGGCATGCAGGGACGGCTTGGGAAGCTGGAGGGCCTTCCGGAACCGGCCCGCGAGATTGCCACGGCCACCCGCGCCGCGGCGCTGCGCGGCGGGCGGCTGCTCGATCGGCTGGCGGACATCTCCGGCCGCCGGGATCTGCGGCCCGGCCCGGTCGACCTGCCCGCGCTGCTGCGCGATATCGGGGCGCTGGCCAGCCCGTCCCTGCCCGCCGACGTGACGCTGGAGGTCGAAACCGGGGGGCTGGAGACGCCGCTCTTGCTCGATGCGAGCAGCCTTCAGGATTCGCTCCTCAACCTGGTGCTGAACGCCCGCGACGCGATCGGCGCGGCCCCCGGTACGATCCGGCTGACCGCGAATCCGATGCGCGACACCTGGGTGGAGATCGCGGTGGAGGATACCGGCCCGGGCTTTTCCGAGGAGGCGCTGGAGCAGGCGCTCAACCCGTTCTACACGACCAAGGGCGGCGAGGGCTCGGGGCTGGGGCTGGCGATGGTCTATGACAGTACGAAACTGGCGGGCGGGCGGGTCATGCTGACCAACCGGCCCGGCGGCGGCGCGCGCGTCGTCCTGCGGCTGCCGCTCCGGCCCGTCGCCGCGCATGGCACGCCCAAGCTCGTGCTGCTGGTCGAGGACAGCCCGGATATCCGCGTCACCGTGCGCGAGATGCTGCGCCGGCTGGGCCATACGGTGCTGGAGGCCGAAAGTGCCGAGGAGGCCGAGGCGCTGGCCGAGATCCCCGATATCGATCTGGTGCTGACCGACATCACCCTCGCCGGTACCCGCAGCGGGCTCGATCTGGCCGAAGCCCTGGCCGCCCGCGGCACGGCGGCGGTCCACCTGATGACCTCGCTGCCGGCGCGGGACGCCAAGCGGCAGGCCGCCGCCCGCCGCTTCCCGCTGCTCGCCAAGCCTTTCACCGAGGCCGAATTGGCCGCAGCCCTCGGGCGGAAGGCCGCCGAATGACCGGACCCGCACCGCTTGTCACCATACTCGACGACGAGCCGCAGATCCGGCGGATGCTGGCCGACGCGCTGACCGAGGCCGGGTTCCGGACCGAAAGCTTCGGGCGCGCCACGGAATTCGAGGCGGCGCTGTCGCACATGTCGCCCGCGATCTGCCTGGTCGATCTCGGCCTGCCGGACCGGGACGGGCTGGCGCTGGTGCACCGGCTGGCGCTGGAATCGGGTGCCGCGGTCATCATCGTGTCGGGCCGCGCGCAGGTGCAGGACAAGGTGACGGGGCTGGAACTGGGCGCCGACGACTACATCATCAAACCCTTCGATCCGGCCGAGGTCGTGGCACGGGTGCGCGCGCTGCTGCGGCGTGGTCGGACCGCGCCTGACAGCCGCCGCAACGCCGCCCGGTTCAATGGATGGACCGCGCATTTCGACCGCTACATCCTGCAAGCCGAGGATGGCGAGGAAGTGCCGCTCAGCCATGCCGAGGGCGAGGTGCTTCGGCTCTTTCTCGACAGCCCCAAGCGGCTCATCACCCGCAACCAGATGCAGGAGACGCTGGGCGGCGCGGCGGGCGAGAGCTTCGACCGGGCGATGGATGTGCGCGTCTCGCGGTTGCGCACCAAACTGCGCGAGGACCCGAGGAACCCGCGGCTGATCAAGACGATCTATGGCGCGGGCTACATCTTCCTGGGCGACGTGACCTGGGGCTGAGGGTCAGGCCACGAAATCGGCCGCGTGCGAGCGGAAGAAGGGCAGCAACACTTCCTTGAAGGCGCGCACCTTGGCCGAGGCCTTCATGTCGCGATGCGAGAGCAGCCAGATATCGGCATAGGGCTGCGGCGGCAGGATCGGCACCGGCACGAGGCCCGCCATGCTACGGCCGATGAAAACCGGCATCCGCGCCACGCCGAGCCCCGCCTGCGCGGCGGCAATAATGCCGGGCATGTCGTCGAAGCGCAGGCGGATGCGCGCATGCGGATAGGCGTCGAGCGAGGCGCGCGGCGGTTCGCGCCAATCCGGCAGCCCGATCCAGTCTATCATCGCTTCGGGATCGTCGCGGATGCGCGCGGCAATCCCCGGCGCCGCGAAGGATGCCGTCTGCTGGCGCGTCAGCCGCTGGCCCACCAGCGCGTCGCCCGGATCGTTGCTGACCCGAATCGCCAGGTCGGCCTCACGGCGGTTGAGGTCGAGCACTTCGCCCGCCGCACGCACCGTCAGCTCGATCTGCGGGTGCTCGGCGATGAAAGCCTCGATGACATGGCAAAGATGCGTGGCTATCAGAAGCTCGGGCGCGGTCACGGTAAAGGGGCCGACGAGTTCGCGCTCGCGCCCGCCGAGGTTGCGGCGCAACGCGAATTGCGCGGCTTCCATGGTCTCGGCGTGACGCGCGGCCTCACGCCCCGCCGCGGTCGGCGCATAGCCGCCCGGCAGCCGGTTGAAAAGCCGCGTGCCGAGGCTGACCTCGGCGGCCTCCACCCGGCGGGCCACCGTCGTGTAGCTTACGCCCAGCACCCGCGCCGCGCCGGCCAGCGATCCTTCGCGCACCAGGTGCAGCACCGAGCGCAGATTGTCCCAGTCTTCCCTCATACCATGCAGTTTCGCACATGACTCATGCAGTTTCACCCGGTTTCTGCATGTCGTTTTTCGATTATCTTCAGCGCATTAACCTTTTGAAGCCCACCACTCACGGACCCCACTCGATGATCTACGCACTCGTCCAGATGAAGGTCGTGGATACAGACAAGCTCGCGGCCTACCGGGAAAAGGCCGGTGCCGCGCTTGCCCGCCACGGCGGCAAGCTCGAGGCCGCGAGCCCCGGACCGACGGTACTGGAAGGCGGCCGGGCCGCCCCCGACATCGCCGGCATTCTTTCCTTTCCCGACCGCGACGCTGCACTGGCGTGGATCGGGGATCCGGCCCTGCAAGAGGTGCATGAACTGCGACGCGGCGGGGCTGACAGCTCGATCATCCTGATCGGGTGAACCGGGAACGGCTGAGGGGGCGTTCCCGGTTCCATTACCTCGCGGATCGCCCCCGCCAGCAAAAACCCCCGGCCACTTGGCGGCCGGGGGTTTTCCATTTCTCAAACGCGGTTGGCGATCAGCCCTACTCGCGGCTCTCCGGCGTTTCAACCAGCCCGGAATCGTCCTCGAAAACATCCTCCGGCGCGGCCAGTGCGGCAGCGGCGGCGGCTTCCTCCTGACGGGTCTCCAGGATCTTCTGGTCGCGCTCGCTGGCGATGCGACGGACCTTCTGCGTGGCGCCGCCCGTGCCCGCCGGGATCAGACGCCCGACAATCACGTTCTCCTTGAGCCCGACCAGCTTGTCCCGCTTGCCCATGACCGAGGCCTCGGTCAGCACGCGCGTGGTTTCCTGGAAGGACGCGGCGGAGATGAAGGACCGGGTCTGCAGGCTGGCCTTGGTGATGCCCAGCAGGATCGGCTCGCCGGTGGCGGGCTTGCGCCCGTCGGCCAGGACCTTGGCGTTCATCTCGTCCAGTTCCGCCTTGTCGACATGCTCGCCCTTCAGAAGCGTGGTTTCCCCGCTGTCGAGGATTTCCCACTTCTGCAGCATCTGGCGGACGATCACCTCGATATGCTTGTCGTTGATCTTCACGCCCTGCAGGCGATAGACGTCCTGCACCTCGTCGATCAGGTAATCGGCCAGCGCCTCGATCCCGAGGATGCGCAGGATGTCATGCGGCGCCGGGTTGCCGTCCATGATGTAGTCGCCCTTCTGGACGAAGTCGCCTTCCTGGACCGGGATGTGCTTGCCCTTGGGCACCATGTACTCGACCGGGTCGACCCCGTCCGCGGCGGGCTCGATCGAGATCCGGCGCTTGTTCTTGTAGTCGCGCCCGAACCGCACATAGCCGTCCACCTCGGCGATGATTGCGTGATCCTTGGGACGACGCGCCTCGAACAGTTCCGCCACCCGCGGCAGACCGCCGGTGATGTCCTTGGTCTTGGCGCCCTCGCGCGGGATCCGCGCGACCACGTCGCCGGCCCGGATGTCCTGACCTTCCTCGACCGACAGGATCGCGTCCACCGACATCGGGTAGCTGACCGGATTGCCCAGATCGTTGCGCATCGGGTCGCCCGTTTCCCGGTCCATGATGATGATCTCGGGTTTCAGGTCGTTGCCCTTCGGAGCCGCGCGCCAGTCGGAAACGATCTTCTGGGTCATCCCCGTGGCATCGTCGGTTTCCTCGCGGACAGAGACGCCCGAGGTCAGATCGACGAACTTCGCCACGCCCGCCTTCTCGGCGATGATCGGCAGCGTGTAGGGGTCCCACTCGAAGAGCTTGGCGCCGCGCTCGATCTGCTGGCCGTCCTTGACCAGAAGCTTGGTGCCGTAACCCATCTTGTGGCTGGCCCGCTCCACCCCGTTCTCGTCGATGATGGCCATGGTCATGTTGCGCCCCATCACGATCTGGTCGCCGGCGGCATTTTCCAGGATCTGGCTGTTGCGGAACTCGACCTTGCCCGGCTGACTCGACTCCTGGAAGGATTGCTGGCCGCCCTGGGCGATGCCGCCGATATGGAAAGTCCGCATCGTCAGCTGCGTGCCGGGCTCGCCGATCGACTGCGCCGCGATGATGCCCACCGACTCGCCCTGGTTGACCATCGTGCCGCGCGCCAGGTCACGACCGTAGCACATCGCGCAGACGCCGTCCTCGGCCTCGCAGGTCAGCGGCGAACGCATCCGCATGGAGGCGACCCCGGCCCTTTCGATCGCATCGGCGATGCGCTCGTCGATCAGCGAGTCGCGCGCGGTCAGAACCTCGCCGGTGGCTGGATCAACCACGTCCTCGGCCGCCACGCGGCCCAGGATGCGTTCGCCCAGCGATGCCACGACCTCGCCATCCGACACCGCGGGTTCCGCGGTGATCGACCGGTCGGTGCCGCAATCCGCCGTCCGCACGATGCAGTCCTGCGCGACATCGACGAGGCGGCGCGTCAGGTAGCCCGAGTTCGCGGTCTTGAGCGCGGTGTCGGCCAGACCCTTCCGCGCCCCGTGGGTGGAGTTGAAGTACTCCAGCACGGTCAGGCCTTCCTTGAAGTTGGAGATGATCGGCGTCTCGATGATCTCCCCCGACGGCTTGGCCATCAGGCCGCGCATCCCGCCAAGCTGCTTCATCTGCGCCGGCGAACCACGGGCCCCGGAATGGGACATCATGTAGACCGAGTTCGGCTCCAGTTCCGCGCCGTCGTCGTCGTAGCGCACGGCGGAGATTTCCGACATCATCGCGCCGGCGACCTCGTCGGAGCATTTCGACCAGGCATCGACGACCTTGTTGTATTTCTCACCCTGGGTGATCAGGCCGTCCATGTATTGCTGTTCGTATTCCTTCACCTGCTCGCGGGTGTCGTTGACGATCTTCCACTTCTCCTCGGGGATCAGCATGTCGTCCTTGCCGAAGGAAATACCGGCCTTGAACGCCTCGCGGAAGCCCATCGTCATGATCTGGTCGCAGAAGATGACCGACTCCTTCTGGCCGCAATAGCGGTAGACGGTGTCGATGACCTCGCCCACTTCCTTCTTGCGCAACAGGCGGTTGACGATGTCGAAAGGCGCCTTGGTGTTGAGCGGCAAAAGCGCGCCAAGGCGCACCCGGCCCGGCGTCGTCTCGAAGCGCCGCTGCACGATGTTGCCTTCCTCGTCCACCTGCGGGACGCGGGAGGTGATCTTGGCGTGCAGGCTGACCTCGCCCGCGGTGAGGGCGTGCTCCACCTCCTCGACCGAGCCAAAGACCATGCCTTCGCCCTTCACGCCCGAGCGCATCATCGAGATGTAGTAGAGCCCCAGGATCATGTCCTGCGACGGCACGATGATCGGCTTGCCGTTGGCGGGCGACAGCACGTTGTTGGTGGACATCATCAGCACGCGCGCTTCAAGCTGGGCCTCAAGGCTCAGCGGTACGTGGACGGCCATCTGGTCGCCGTCGAAGTCGGCGTTGAAGGCCGCGCAGACCAGCGGGTGAAGCTGGATCGCCTTGCCCTCGATCAGCGTCGGCTCGAACGCCTGGATGCCCAGCCGGTGCAGGGTCGGCGCACGGTTGAGCATGACGGGATGTTCGCGGATCACCTCGTCGAGGATGTCCCAGACCTCGGGGCGTTCCTTTTCCACCAGCTTCTTGGCCTGCTTCACGGTCGAGGAGAGGCCCTTGGCCTCCAGCCGCGAGTAGATGAAGGGCTTGAAGAGCTCCAGCGCCATCTTCTTGGGCAGGCCGCATTGATGCAGCTTCAGTTCCGGGCCGGTCACGATGACCGAACGGCCGGAGAAGTCCACCCGCTTGCCCAGCAGGTTCTGGCGGAACCGGCCCTGCTTGCCCTTGAGCATGTCGGAGAGCGATTTCAGCGGCCGCTTGTTGGACCCGGTGATGACACGGCCGCGGCGACCATTGTCAAAGAGCGCATCCACCGATTCCTGAAGCATCCGCTTCTCGTTGCGCACGATGATGTCGGGCGCGCGCAGCTCGATCAGCCGCTTGAGGCGGTTGTTGCGGTTGATGACCCGGCGGTAGAGGTCGTTGAGATCCGAGGTGGCGAACCGGCCGCCGTCGAGCGGCACCAGCGGGCGCAGTTCCGGCGGGATCACCGGGATCACGGTCAGCACCATCCATTCCGGGCGGTTGCCGGATTCCAGGAAATGCTCGACGACCTTGAGCCGCTTGATGATCTTCTTGGGCTTCAGCTCGCCCGTGGCCTCCGCCAGATCCTCGCGCAGCTTGATGGCCTCGGCCTCCAGGTCGATCTGGGCCAGCATCTCGCGGATCGCCTCGGCACCGATGCCAGCGGTGAAGGCATCGCCGCCATACTGGTCCTCGGCGTCCATGAACTCTTCCTCGGTCATGAGCTGACCATAGGTGAGGTCCGTCAGGCCCGGCTCGATCACCACGTAATTCTCGAAATAGAGAATCCGCTCCAGATCGCGCAGCGTCATGTCCAGCATCAGACCGATGCGCGAGGGCAGCGACTTGAGGAACCAGATATGCGCGACCGGCGCGGCCAGCTCGATATGGCCCATACGCTCGCGCCGCACCTTCTGGAGCGTCACTTCCACGCCGCATTTCTCGCAGACGACGCCGCGATACTTCATCCGCTTGTACTTGCCGCACAGGCACTCGTAATCCTTGATCGGCCCGAAGATGCGGGCACAGAACAGGCCGTCGCGTTCCGGCTTGAACGTGCGGTAGTTGATGGTTTCCGGCTTCTTGATCTCGCCATAGGACCACGACAGGATCCGCTCCGGCGAGGCCAGCGAGATCTTGATCTCGTCAAAGCTCTTGGGGGCCTGAAGCGGGTTGAACGGGTTGGTTGTCAGTTCCTGGTTCATCTTGCGTTCCTAATCTGGGGTGCAGGGAGTGGGGCGACGCGGGCCGCCCTCACTCATCCTCCTCCGCATCCAGGAGTTCCATGTTGAGGCCGAGGCCGCGGACTTCCTTCACCAGCACGTTGAAGCTTTCGGGCACGCCGGCCTCGAAATTGTCCTCGCCCTTGACGATCGACTCGTAGACCTTGGTCCGGCCCGCCACGTCGTCCGACTTCACCGTCAGCATTTCCTGCAGGGTGTAGGCGGCGCCATAGGCTTCCAGCGCCCAGACCTCCATCTCGCCGAAACGCTGGCCGCCGAACTGCGCCTTGCCGCCCAGCGGCTGCTGGGTGACGAGGCTGTAGGGTCCGGTCGAGCGCGCGTGGATCTTGTCGTCCACCAGGTGATGCAGCTTCAGCAGGTACTTCATGCCCACGGTGACCGGCCGCGCGAACTGCTCGCCCGTGCGCCCGTCATAGACGATGGACTGGCCCGACTCGTCGAAGCCCGCGCGTTTGAGCGCATCGTTCACATCGGGCTCCTTGGCACCGTCGAAGACCGGCGTGGCGATCGGAACGCCCTTGGTGACATTGGCCGCCGCCTCCAGGAAGCTCATCTCGTCGCGTCCCGACAGCGCCTCGTCATAGACATCGTCGCCATAGGCCAGCTTCATCGCGTCGCGCACCGGGGTCATGTCGCCGGAGCGTTTGTATTCCTGCAACGCCTCGTCGATCCGGACGCCCAGGCCGCGCGCGGCCCAGCCCATATGGGTTTCCAGGATCTGTCCGACATTCATGCGCGAGGGCACGCCCAGCGGGTTGAGCACAAAATCGACATGGGTGCCATCGGCCAGGAACGGCATGTCCTCGATCGGCACGACCTTGGAGATGACGCCCTTGTTGCCGTGACGCCCGGCCATCTTGTCGCCCGGCTGAAGCTTGCGCTTCACCGCGATGAAGACCTTGACCATCTTCATCACGCCCGGCGGCAGGTCGTCGCCGCGCCGCACCTTCTCGACCTTATCTTCGAAACGGGCATCGAGAGCCTTCTTCTGGGCCTCGAACTGCGCGTTCAGCGCCTCGACGGCGGCGGCATCCTTCTCGTCGCCCAGGGCAAGCTGCCACCACTGGCCGCGGCTCAGCGTTTCCAGCAACTCCTCGGTGATTTCGGAGTTGGCCTTGACGCCCTTCGGCCCCTTCACGGCGGTCTTGCCAAGGATCATGCCGCGGAGACGCGCGTAGATGTTGCGCTCCAGGATCGCCATCTCGTCGTCGCGGTCGCGCGCCAGGCGCTCGACCTCTTCACGTTCGATCTGAAGCGCGCGCTCGTCCTTCTCCACCCCGTGGCGGTTGAAGACGCGCACCTCGACCACGGTGCCGAAATCCCCCGGCGGCAGGCGGAGCGACGTGTCGCGCACGTCCGACGCCTTTTCGCCGAAGATGGCGCGCAGGAGTTTCTCCTCCGGCGTCATCGGGCTTTCGCCCTTCGGGGTGATCTTGCCCACCAGGATATCGCCCGGTCCCACATCGGCGCCGATATAGACGATCCCCGCCTCGTCGAGGTTGCGCAGCGCCTCCTCGCCCACGTTCGGGATGTCGCGGGTGATTTCCTCCGGCCCCAGCTTGGTGTCGCGAGCGGCGACCTCGAATTCCTCGATATGAATCGAGGTGAAGACATCGTCGCGCGCGATGCGCTCGGAGATCAGGATCGAATCCTCGTAGTTGTAGCCGTTCCAGGGCATGAAGGCGACGAGCACGTTCTTGCCCAGAGCCAGCTCGCCCAGATCGGTGGAGGGCCCGTCGGCGATGACCTCGCCCTGAACCACGGTGTCGCCCACCTTCACCAGCGGACGCTGGTTGATGCAGGTGTTCTGATTCGACCGCTGGAACTTGCGCAGACGGTAGATATCCACGCCGGGATCGCCCGGATCCAGGTCTTCGGTCGCGCGCACAACGATCCGGGTGGCGTCCACCTGGTCGATCACGCCGGCGCGGCGGGCCATGATCGCGGCGCCGGAATCGCGGGCCACGACGCTCTCGATGCCGGTGCCGACAAAGGGCGCCTCCGCCTGCAGGAGCGGCACCGCCTGCCGCTGCATGTTGGAACCCATCAGGGCGCGGTTCGCGTCATCGTTCTCAAGGAACGGGATCAGCGAGGCCGCGACCGAGACGAGCTGCTTCGGCGACACGTCGATATAGTCGATATTGGCCGGCGGGTTCAGGGTGTACTCGCCCGATTTGCGGGTCGAGGCCAGGTCGTTGATGAACCGGCCCTCCTCATCGAGCTGCGCATTGGCCTGTGCGATCGTGTGGCGCATCTCCTCGGTGGCGGACATGTAGACCACCTCGTCGGTGACCTGCGCGTCGGCGACCTTGCGGTAGGGCGTTTCGATGAAGCCGTACTTGTTGACGCGGGCGAAGGTGGCGAGCGAGTTGATCAGGCCGATATTCGGGCCTTCCGGCGTCTCGATCGGGCACATCCGGCCATAGTGGGTGGGGTGCACGTCGCGCACCTCGAAGCCCGCGCGTTCGCGCGTCAGACCGCCCGGCCCGAGCGCCGAGAGGCGCCGCTTGTGGGTCACTTCCGACAGCGGGTTCGTCTGGTCCATGAACTGCGAAAGCTGACTGGAGCCGAAGAACTCGCGCACCGCCGCGGCGGCAGGTTTCGCGTTGATCAGATCCTGCGGCATGACCGTGTCGATCTCGACCGACGACATGCGCTCCTTGATCGCGCGTTCCATCCGCAGGAGACCCACGCGATACTGGTTCTCCATCAGCTCGCCGACCGAGCGCACCCGGCGGTTGCCCAGATGGTCGATATCGTCGATATCGCCATTGCCGTCGCGCAGTTCCACCAGAGCCTTGATGCACGCGATGATGTCCTCGCGGCGCAGCGTGCGGTGCGTGTCCGGCGCGTCCAGGTCAAGCCGCATGTTCATCTTCACCCGACCGACGGCCGAAAGGTCGTAGCGCTCGCTGTCGAAGAACATCTGGTCAAAGAGCGCCGAGGCCGCCTCGACGGTCGGCGGTTCGCCCGGCCGCATCACGCGATAGATGTCCATCAGCGCGGTGTCGCGGTTCAGGTTCTTGTCCATAGCCACCGTGTTGCGGATATAGGCACCGACGTTGATGCCGTCGATATCCAGCACCGGAATATCGGTCACGCCATTGTCGAGCAGGGTCTTGAGCGTCCCGCCCACCACATCGTCGTTCTTGTCCAGCTCCCAGGTCAGCTCGTCGCCGGCTTCGGCCCAGATCTCGCCGGTTTCCTCGTTGATGATGTCCTTGGCGACGTATTTCCCGATGATCCGGTCGAAGGGCAGCAGGATGTCCTTCACCTTGCCGTCGTCGATCAGCTTCTTCGCCGCGCGCGGCGTGACCTTCTTGCCCGCCTCGGCGATCACGGTACCGGATTTCGCGTCGACGATATCATAGGTCGGCCGCGTGCCGCGGATGCGCTCGGGGAAGAACCTGGTCACCCAGCCCTTGTTCTTCTTGTACTTGTACTGGACCGTCTCATAGTAGGCATCCATGATGCCTTCCTGATCGAGCCCCAGCGCATAGAGCAGCGTCGTCACCGGCAACTTGCGGCGCCGGTCTATGCGGGCAAAGACGATGTCCTTGGCGTCGAACTCGAAATCCAGCCAGGAGCCGCGATAGGGGATGATACGGCAGGCGAAGAGCAGCTTGCCCGAGGAATGGGTCTTGCCCTTGTCATGGTCGAAGAACACGCCGGGGCTGCGGTGCATCTGCGACACGATCACACGCTCGGTGCCGTTCACCACGAAGGTGCCGTTCGGCGTCATGAGCGGCATGTCCCCCATGAACACGTCCTGCTCCTTGATGTCCTTCACGGACCGCGCGCCGGTATCCTCGTTCACGTCGAAGACGATCAGGCGCAGCGTTACCTTCAGCGGCGCGGCATAGGTCATGTCGCGCTGCATGCATTCCTCAACATCGTATTTCGGCTTCTCAAGCTCGTATTTCACGAACTCAAGCACTGAGGTCTCGTTGAAATCCTTGATCGGGAAGACCGACTGGAAAACCCCCTTGATGCCCTCGCCGTCCATCGGCTCGGGCTGGTCGCCGGAATCGAGAAACAGGTCATAGGAGGATTTCTGAACCTCGATCAGGTTCGGCATCTCCAGGACTTCGCGGATTTTACCGTAGAATTTGCGGATGCGCTTCTGGCCGTCATAGGTCTGAGCCATGCTCGTCGTCACCTCTCACTTGTTCGCGTCGCGTTGCCGTCGGGCACCGGCAGCCGCCGCTCACAAAACAGGGGGGCAGGTTCCATTCATGCAGACCGTCCCACCGGGCTGCTCCCGAACCTTTAACCGCGCCTTGGGCAGGACCCCCCGCGAGGGCCCTCTCCAAGACAGGTTCGGCTGGATCCGCCTGCAGGCGGATCCAGCCCTGAAAAAACGGTCGGACGCCGTCGCGTCCACCGCGATTACTTCAGTTCGACCTCGGCACCAGCCGCTTCCAGCTTGCCCTTGATCTCTTCGGCCTCGGCCTTGTCGACGCCTTCCTTGACGGCCTTGCCGCCGGCTTCGACCAGATCCTTGGCTTCCTTCAGGCCCAGACCGGTGATCGCGCGGACTTCCTTGATGACGTTGATTTTCTTGTCACCAGCCGCCTTCAGGATCACGTCGAACTCGGTCTGCTCTTCGGCCGCTTCCGCGCCCGCGTCGCCGCCGGCCGGACCGGCCATCATGACGGCGCCGCCCGCGGCGGGCTCGATACCGTACTCGTCCTTCAGGATGGTTTTCAGTTCCTGGGCTTCGAGAAGCGTGAGACCCACGATCTCTTCAGCAAGTTTCTTCAGATCAGCCATTTTGACTCTTTCCGTCTCTTGATTGTGTTCCAACGCGCCGGGCCGCACCCGAGACGCGCCTCACATGTTGCTCACGCGGCTTCCGCACGCTCCTCGATGGTCGAGAGGATGCTCGCGATGTTCGAAGCAGGGGCGCCAATCGCACCGGCGATGTTGCTGGCGGGTGCACCGATACAGCCGACGATCGAGGAAATAAGCTCCTCGCGCGACGGCATGTCGGAGACTGCCTTGACACCGGCCCGGTCCAGGGCCGTTTCACCCATTGCGCCGCCGATGATCTCGAACTTGTCGTGATCCTTGGCGAAGCCCTCGGCCACCTTGGCTGCCGCCACGGGGTCCTCGGAATAGGTGAGTACGGTCATGCCCGACAGAAGGTCAGCAATGCTTGCGCAGGGCTTGCCCTCAAGGGCGATCTTGGCGAGCCTGTTCTTGGCGACGCGAACGGACCCGCCCGCTTCACGCATACGCGCGCGCAGGTCCTGCATCTGAGCAACCGTGAGACCCGCGTAGTGTGCCACCACGACGACGCCAGAGCTTTCGAAGATCTGGCCGAGTTCATCGACCACTTTCTCTTTCTGGGCTCTATCCACAGTTTCGCTCCAAATTTGGAAGGCTTGCACCCCCCGGCTCGTATTTACCGAAACCTGGGTTTCGGCGTTCAAGTCCGTTTTACGGGGCAGCGCCAGATCGCCCGAGGTGTCACCCAAGGCCAATCCTGTCGTTCCCGTCTCAGGCAGGGAATTAAGCACCGGCCTTCCGGGCACCCACCGTCTTGGACGAATCATCAGGCCGCCACGAAGCATCGGGACGACCTGACAGCGCGCTATCTAATTCGAAGTGCGGGGAATGTGAAGACCCAGTTGTCCCGAAACCCGCAAATTGTGCGATTTCCCGGCTAATTTCCGTAACGCGCGTGACCCACTGGACTTGAACGGGTTTGGCCCTTAACCGTTTCTCCACGCTCGGGCATGTAACCTGATCACCGTTTGACGAGTATCCGTACCGGGAAATCATGACAAATTACAACGTATCCTTTGTCGCCGTCGGCGATGCGTCGACAACGGCCCCCAGCGGGTTCAGCGGGTCGGCTGGCGGCTGGCATTTCTATGGCTACACCATAACCTTTGAGCCGGATCCGACTGTCCAGACACTGGGCGTCACCGACAGCGATCAGTGGTTCGACGACGACGAGGCCAGCCAGACCCTGACCAGCGACACCGTCATTGATGGCGTCCTCTACCCCGCCGGAACCAACGTGGAAAATGAATACGTCGTTCAACTCCAGGATTCGAGCGGCAATGTCTACGATGTCATCGGCGTTTCGGCGGGCGATACTGACGATATCATCGGCTTCGTCTTTCCCGGCACCATGCCGCCGACCGGAGAAGCCCTGACACCCGTCGGCAATTTCGACGGGGCAAACGATACTTACGCCTACAGCAATATGGTCGCATGTCTGGCTGCGGGCACCATGATCGACACGCCCGGCGGACCCCTTCCCATCGAGAAGCTGCGCACGGGTGACCTCGTCACGACATTGGACGACGGGCCTCAGCCGCTACGCCATCTCCTGCGCCGCGACGTCGTGTTTGATCAAAGCAACGCGAACCACAAACCGATCCTGATCAGCGCGGGCGCCCTCGGCCACGACCTGCCGCAGAGGCACCTGCGCCTGTCTCCGCAACACAGGGTCATGAATGCCCGCTCCGCCTGCCTTGTGGCGAGCAAGGCACTTACAGCCCTGCCGCGGGTACGGCAGATGCAGGGCCTGCGCAAGGTGAGCTATTTCAACCCGGCGTTCGACCGGCATCAAATCATCCTTGCCGAGGGTCTGGCGGTGGAATCCTTCTTTTCCCGGCGAACAGGCGCATAAGGCGCTGACACCGGCAGATCGACTGCGGGTCGCGGCACTTTATCCGCAATGCCCACAGCCCGCCCGGCGCTTTGGACCCACCGGCCAATGGGCAAGGCTGCTTGCCGCAACGCCGGACGCCTTCTGCCCGGCGGCGGCGACAGCGATCTTGCAGGCCGGGCAATAACCCGTCGGGCACCGGCCCCTTGCCATTACTCCAAAACAAAACGGGCGGACCGCAAGGCCCGCCCGTTCCTGAATCAAGCTCGTAGGATCAATTGCCCGTCGCCGACGCGATATCCACGCTTACGCCCGGCCCCATCGTCGAGGTCAGCGAGATCTTGCACAGATAGGTGCCCTTGGCACCCGCGGGTTTCGCCTTTTGCACCGCGTCCACAAAGGCGCGGACATTCTCGACCAGCTTGCCCTCGTCGAAGGACGTCTTGCCGACGCCGGCATGGACGACGCCGGCCTTTTCGGCGCGGAACTGCACCTGGCCGCCCTTGGCCGCCTTCACCGCCTCGGCCACATCCATTGTAACCGTGCCGACCTTGGGGTTCGGCATCAGGTTCCGGGGGCCCAGCACTTTGCCGAGACGCCCGACGACCGGCATCATGTCCGGGGTCGCGATGCAGCGGTCGAACTCGATTGTGCCGCCCTGGACAGTTTCCATCAGCTCCTCGGCGCCCACCAGGTCGGCACCCGCCTCCTTGGCCTCGTCAGCCTTCGCGCCGCGCGCGAAGACAGCGACGCGCACCGATTTGCCGGTGCCGTTCGGCAGACTGACCGTGCCACGGACCATCTGGTCGGCATGGCGCGGATCGACACCCAGGTTCATGGCGATCTCGATGGTCTGGTCGAACTTGGTCTTGGCGTTCGCCTTGAGAAGCTTGACCGCTTCCTCGACGCTGATCTCGGACTTGCCTTCGAAGGCCGCGCGGGCCGCCTGCATACGTTTGCCTTGCTTGCCCATGACTTACCCCTTCACCTCGATACCCATCGACCGGGCGGAGCCCAGGATGATCTTCATGGCCGCTTCGACATCGTTGGCGTTGAGGTCCTTCATCTTGGCCTCGGCGATCTCGCGCACCTGCTTGACGCTGACCGTCCCGATCGTGTCGCGCCCCGGCGTTTTGCCGCCGGATTTCAGCTTTGCGGCCTTCTTGAGGAAATAGGACGCCGGCGGCGTCTTGATGTCCATCGTGAAGGACTTGTCCTGGTAATAGGTGATTACCGTCGGGCAGGGTGCCCCCGGTTCCATCTCCTGGGTCTTGGCGTTGAACGCCTTGCAGAATTCCATGATGTTGATGCCGCGCTGACCCAGCGCCGGACCCACAGGGGGACTCGGATTCGCCTGGCCCGCGGGCACTTGCAGCTTCATCTTGCCTGCCAGTTTCTTGGCCATCTGGCCTACTCCTTCATGTCGCCTCCGGCACGGGGCGCGCCCCGCCGGTCTTCGGTCTAGTGGTACGGCCTGTCCGGCGCGCCGGACCTACCTCCCACCATGCTCACACGTCAGGTCTGCTTGGTGACCTGAGTGTATTCCAGCTCCACCGGGGTCGCCCGGCCGAAAATCGAAACCGTCACCTTGAGGCGGGCGTTGTCCTCGTCCACCTCCTCGACGGTGCCCGAGAAGCCCTCGAAGGGTCCGTCGGTCACGTTCACCTGCTCGCCGATATCGAAGGCAATCAGGGTGCGCGGTGTCTCGGCCCCCTCCTCGACGCGGTTCAGGATCGTGTTCACCTCGTGGTCCCGCATCGGCAGCGGCCGACCCTGCGGCCCCAGGAACCCCGTCACCCGGTTGATCGAGTTGATCAGGTGGTAGCCCCGATCCGTCATCTCCATCTTCACCAGCACGTAGCCCGGCATGAAGCGGCGCTCGGCGGTGACTTTCTTGCCGCGGCGCATCTCGATGACTTCCTCGGTGGGGACGAGCACTTCCTCGATGTCGTCCTCCAGCCCCTCCTGCGCGGCCGCAGTGCGGATCTGCTCGGCGATCTTTTTCTCGAAATTCGAGAGCACGCTTACAGAATACCAGCGTTTCGCCATCTTGCCCGTCACCTTGTGCCTTGCGGCGCCGCCGCCGAATTTCCGTACCTTGTCAATGTCTTGCGGTCATTTCGCCAGAACAAAAACAGCGTGCACGACGAATCAATGCACGCGTCTGTCAAGGATGACGCTCCCTCTACAAGCGAAACCCCGTGAATTCAAGACCTTCACGGATCAAAAAATCGGCTGTCAGCCGAAGATGTCGAGGAGGCCCGTCAGCCCGAACTGGATGATCTTGTCGACAATGAAAAAGAAGATCGCCGCGATCGTGGCCATTACGAAGACCATGATGGTGGTGATCGTCGTCTCGCGCCGGCTGGGCCAGACCACCTTGGATATCTCTGCCCGCACCTGCTGGATGAACTGGAGGGGATTTATCTTCGTCGCCATGCTGCATTCACCCGATTGCGCTGCCGGTATCGCCCGATGGGCCGATTTGCCGGGACTTCCGAAGCGCGCGGCCATCGCCCGCAAGCCTCGCAAAGGAAATGGCAGGGGCAGCAGGGTTCGAACCCGCGACCTACGGTTTTGGAGACCGTCGCTCTACCAGCTGAGCTATACCCCTGTGGTCACTGTGCGCCCGGATACGAAAGCGCGCGCCGCTTTGCAAGGGGAAATGGGGGGCCTCCTCGCCGCTGTCAACGCCTCACACAGTCGTTCATCGAACGCGAGCGCGCCGCCCCCCATATGCCAGGGTAAAGCTGCGAAAAGGGGGAAGGCCATGACCCAGCAAGCCATCGCGCGCCGGTCCTTTCTTGCGGGCGGGGCGCTCGCGGCGCTGGCCACGGGCCGCGCCGCGGCGGAGGATGCCGGCTTCCGCTTCGAGGTCAGCCACAGCCCGGCCGACTGGCACGATCTGCTCAGCCCGACCGAATACGAGGTTCTGCGCGAGGGCCGCACCGAGTGGCCGCGCTCCAGCGCGCTCTGGGACGAGACGCGGGCAGGCGTCTATCACTGCAAGGGCTGCGCGCTGGCGGTCTTCGACAGTCGCCGCAAGGTGCCGGTCGACAAGGGCTGGGCCTTCTTCAGCGCGGCACGGGAAAACACGTTGCTGACCGCCGCCGACGAGGTGCCCGCGCAATATGGCGGCATGGGCGCGGAGACGGGTCCGCTGATCGAGGTCCATTGCCGCCGCTGCGGCAGCCATCTGGGCCATATCCTGCTGGTCGAGGACGATATCCTGCACTGCATCAACGGCGTGGCGCTGACGTTCAAGCCGGGCGTGGCCTGAACGCCCCGGCCGACGGGTCTTCTCCCTGGCGGGATCACCGGGGGGCGGTGCCGAACGGTGTCATCGGCGAACCCTCTGCCCTGCCCTCGAACAGCCGCCGCATTCGCCGCAGGCGGGCTGCGACGAAATCCACGAACGCCCGATTGCGCGGCACGCCCCGCAGGTCGGGATGTGTCAGAACCCACACGGGCATATAGGCAAAGGCGGGAAGACCCGGCACCCTCTGCAACGATGGGTCGGTCTCGCCCAGGAAGCAGGCCATGCGCGTTGCCCCGATCCCGGCGCGGGCGGCTCCGACGGCGGCCATCATGTCGTCGACGGACAGCCGCACATTCAGATTGGGCCGGGCCTCGCGGATTTCCCTGGACGGCCCCGGCCAATGCGCAAACCGTATCCACTCCAGCGGCGCCGCGCCGCCCGGATCGCGCGCAATCAGTTCGGGCGTGGCATAGACGGCCGCCTTCTGCTCGCACACCCGCCGCCCGACAAGGCTTGGCGAGGGACTGTCGGAGATGCGTATCGCCACATCCGCCTCACGCCGCGACAGGTTCAGAATGTCGTTGGTTGCAAGCAGTTGAAGCTCGACACCGGGATACTCTTCGATAAACCCCAGCAGCACCGGGCCCAGCACCCGCTCGATCAGGAGCTGCGGCGCCGTCACCGTCAGCTTGCCGGCCACCGCCGCATCGCGCGCCCCGATACGGCGGTCGAGCCGCGCGCCGGTGCGCTCCATCGCTTCCGCCGCCCGCACCGCATCCCAACCTGCCTCGGTCGGCACATAACCACTGGACATCCGGTCGAATATACGTGCGCCCAGTGCCTGTTCGGCCGCCGTGATACGACGGGCCACCGTCGCGTGATTTACACCCAGCACGCGCGCGGCACCGCTGATCCCGCCTTTCCGGGCGGTCTCCAGGACGTAGCGCAAATCGTTCCAGTTCAGCATGGCCTGATCATTATCGCACAATCATGGCGCATCAATGATCATTTTCGCTCATGCATGCCGCGGTTATGGTTCTCTGCCACAACGCGAAGGAGCCATCATGACAGCCTATGCCATCGTCACCCTCACACTCGACGACCCGGACACCTTTTCCCGATACCGGTCCCTGGCCGGCCCGGCCATGGCCACGCACAAGGCCGAACCGCTCGCGGTTTCACCCGAGGCGCAAGTGATCGAGGGCGAGGGACCCGCACCGGACGTGACCGTGATCCTGACCTTCCCCGATCGCGACCATGCCAGGGCCTGGATCAACGACCCCGAAATCGCCGGGGTTCACGCATTGCGCCGCGCCAGCGGCACGTCGCGCATCATTCTCATGTAATGACGAAAAGGCCGCCCGGTCGGGCGGCCTTTTGCTGTCGGGGCACCGCGTCGGTCGCAGCCCGGCGGTTTACATTCCTGCCCGGCTTGCGTCGAACCCGAATGTTTACTCGATGATTTTCGACACCACGCCGGCGCCGACGGTGCGGCCGCCTTCGCGGATGGCGAAGCGGAGTTTCTCTTCCATGGCGATCGGCGCGATCAGTTCGACCGAG
>NZ_QEYE01000023.1 GCF_003122205.1 Maritimibacter sp. 55A14 | reverse complement strand
GCAGGATCCCGACAATCTGTTCTTCGGTGAAACGTGATTTGCGCATCGTCTGTTCTCCTCGTCATTTTGAACGTTACGAGAACAAACTCTCATTTTGAATGGCCCGGTTTTTTGGGGGCAGGTCAGCCGTGCGCTATAAAAGGGGCAAGGCGAAGGCCATCGCGCATGTGGCGAACGGGCTTTTGCAGAAGGCGAGGGCCGGCGACACCACCTCGACCATCTTCTATCTCAAGACACAAGCCGGCTGGTGGGAGACCGTAGGCCTCGATCATGCTGGACAGCTCGACACCGGCGACGGACGGGACGCGCTCGCGAAGCTGCTCGACACCATCGCGGAGCGGCAGACGAGGATCGGCGTTCCGGAAGGCCGCGATGCCCAGCCTGCATTGCCCGAACCGGAGGAGACGCGCTGATGGCCTCGCGCGGCCGCAAACCGGTTCCGCGGGGAGGCACGCTGGCGCACACGCGGATGGAGGCACTGCCGCGCTGCCCGGCGCATCTCAGCGAGGTGGCCCACAAGGAATGGCGCCGGCTCGCCACTCCGATGCACGAGGCGGGCATCCTGACGTTGGCAGACCGCGCGGCGCTGGCGGCCTATTGCCAGGCCTGGGCCCGCTGGGTCGAGGCCGAGGAGAAACTGGCGGCGACACCCGCCCTTCTCAAGACACCGAACGGCCATGTCCAGCAGTCGCCCTGGCTCACGGTGGCCAACAAGCAGATGGAATTGATGTCCCGCTACATGTCCGAGCTCGGGCTCACCCCGGTCGCCCGCACGCGGTTGGCCAATGCGGGCGATCAGCTTCCTGCCGAGAAGCCGACCATCATCCAGATCGTCAGCGCGTGGCCGGACGGGACCATGCGCGACCAGCAGGGCGAGATCGTCGAGCACGAGCCCGAGGAACATGTCATACAGCTGGACGACCGCATCTGATTGCCTCTCCGACTACACTTCCGGCCCCTTCCGAGCGATGTACAGACCTGCGCAACCAAGGTCAGGCAGGTTTGTACATGATCAGGGACACCGACCCATCTCTCCGCCTGGTCGCCTATGAGCGGGTCTCAACGGCCCGGCAGGGCAGATCGGGGCTGGGGCTCGACGCGCAGCGCAAGGCGATCGATGCGTTCGCCGCGTCCCGGGGCGCAGACGTGCTCGCCCGGTTCACCGAGGTGGAGAGCGGGCGCAAATCCGATCGGCCGGAACTGGTGCGGGCCCTTGATCTGGCGCGGCTGACCGGGGCCACGCTGGTGATCGCCAAGCTCGACCGGCTGTCGCGCAATGCGGCCTTCCTGCTCACCCTCCGCGAAAGCGGCGTGCGGTTCCTGGCCGTCGACATGCCCGAGGCCAACGACCTGACGGTGGGGATCATGGCGCTGGTGGCCCAGCAGGAGCGCGAGGCGATCTCGCGGCGCACCAAGGAGGCGCTGGCGGCCGCGAAGGCGCGCGGCGTGAAGCTGGGCAATCCCAACGGGGCGGCGGCGCTGAGGCGGGCCGGGAAGGGCGGCGCGCCGCTCCGCGCGGCGGTGGCGCGCAATGCCGACCGTCACGCCCGGGACCTGGCCGACGTGGTCGCCGAAATCACCAGCGCGGGCCACACGACCCTGCGCGCCATTGCCGCCGAGCTCAACGCCCGCGGCATGCGCACCCGTCGCGGTGGACGGTGGCACGTCTCGACGGTCAGGAACCTGCTGGCGCGGTTGGGGTGAGATGAGGCGGGGCGGCGGTACCAACTCCGTTCAGCGCGCCTGGTGGGGCTTGATCCACGAACGCAACACAGCACATCGCCCACCAGGCATCACTGAAATCAACAATGTGCCAAGTTAGGGGTGCATTGTGTCAAATCGATGAAAAGTCCTGGAATTTTTGATGTGGCAAGTATGTTCGAGGTTCGGCGATGCCGCTCTACATCGGATATTGCCAACTTCAAGCGCGCGCACCTGCTGTTCCGACGACGCGAGCGGGCGATGCTTCGGTTCCGGCGCATGCGAAATTTTGCAGAAGTTCGCCGCTGTTCACGCCCCCGTCACCAACCATTTCAACCGGGAGCGCAGCCTCTCCAGCCGGGACATTTTCAAGTAGCACCGCGCTGCCGCTCTCGCCGAGTGGCGTCAACTCGGCGCAGCATAAGGACAGTTATGCTGTCCTTGTGGAGAGCAGTTCGAATCGTCTGACAGCATCACCTACCTGAAGCCATTTCTCGGACTTGTCCTCTAACCTATAGGACGTTCGAGTTCTCGACTCTGTGGGGAGAAATCTGGTTTAAACCCTTAAGAGGAACTCTCGGTAAGTGAGACGGGTCTGCTGTGCTTGCTATCCATAGAGAGTTGATCGGATGGGAAAGGACGGAATTGGACAGGGTTCTGGTCACCGGAGGCGCGGGATATATCGGCGCCCATGCCTGCAAGGCGCTGGCGCGCGCGGGGTTCCTGCCCGTCACCTTCGACGATCTGTCCACCGGCTGGCGCGAAGCCGTGCGCTTCGGCCCGCTGGTCGAGGCCGGCCTCATGGACCGCGCGGCGCTCGACGCGGCCTTCGCCGAACACCGGCCGGTGGCGGTGATGCATTTCGCGGCGCTTAGCCTGGTGGGCCAGTCGATGCGCGCGCCGGGGCAGTACTGGCGCGTCAACGTGACCGGGGCGCTCAACCTGATCGAGGCGGCGCTGGCCGCCGGCTGCCGGCGCTTCGTCTTCTCGTCGACCTGCGCCACCTATGGCGACCAGGACGGGGTGATCCTGGACGAGGACACGCCGCAGTACCCGATCAACGCCTATGGCGGCTCGAAACGCGCGATCGAGGACATGCTGCGCGATTTCGGCGCCAGCGACGGGCTGGAATCGGTGATCTTTCGCTATTTCAACGTCGCCGGGGCCGACCCGGAGGCCGAGATCGGCGAACAGCACCGGCCCGAGACCCATCTCATCCCGCTGGTGCTCGACGCCATCGCGGGACGGCGCGGGGCGCTGACGGTCTTCGGTCGCGACTATGACACGCCCGACGGCACCTGCATCCGCGACTATGTCCATGTCAGCGATCTGGCCCGGGCGCATCTGGCGGGGCTGACCCGGCTCCTGGCGGGGCAGGGGGGCGGGGTCTATTGCCTGGGCACCGGCCGCGGCTTCTCGGTGCGCGAGGTGATCGCGGCGGCCGAGAAGGTGACCGGCGCGCCGGTGCCGCTGGAGGAGGGGCCGCGGCGTCCGGGCGACGCGGCGCGCCTGGTCTCGGGTTCGGCGCGGGCGCGGGCGGAGCTGGGCTGGACGCCCGAGCGATCGGACATGGAGACGATGATCGCTGATGCCGCGGCCTGGCTGAACGGCCCCGGCTACGCTCACTGATCCCGGGCCGCCGCCAGCGCGGCGATCCCCGCTGCCCCGACGGCGCGCGCGGAATCCGGGTCCGCAACCGCCGGGGCCTTCCATTCGAGTTCAGGCACGGCGCTTCCCGTCGATCAGCGCACGGGCTTCGCGCACCACTTGGTCATGCGGCGTGACCGGGCGGGTGTTGTTTGACACTTAGACCTGGCATCGGCGGGAAAAGGTGGGATTTGGTGAGAAAGCGTGAGAAGGAAAGCGAAAACAGGGCGGTAGAGCTAGAGAGCGCGTGCGGGCGCCGAGGTGGCGTTGACACTTGAACTTGGCATCGAGGCGCGAGTCTGACACTTGAAGCTGGAATCCGGGACGAAGGGGCCGAAGCGTTTTAAAGGCGCATTAGAACGGCTGTAGAGGACCGGAAAGGCCGTTTTAACAGGCGCTTAAAGCAGATGCGGCGAGAGGCGGGCGGACTGAAAAGGACGCTCGCGGGTGCCAAGAATGCGGCACTGCGGAAAATGATTGAACCGTTAAACCAGTTTTAGGGCGCGATGGTCGAAAAAACTATCAGTACAGAGGTTTACGGCAAATCCGGCCGAGGTCCGCCGCGGAACTGATTTCGGGTCGGATTCGAGCCGCTGAGGCGCGCTTGCAAGCCGCCCAAAATGTCGCCACGATGGGGCACCCAAAACCGGAAGGATCGGACACGCCATGCCGTCGCTGAAGCTGCTTGCCTGGATCGCTTATGGACTGGCCGCCTTGTGCGCCCTCGCCGGCCTTGGAACCGAAGACATTCTATTCGTCGTGCCCGCGGTCGCGGCGGCAATCAGCGGTGTCCTCTTCACGGCGCTTGAGAAGATCATCGAGGCGCTGCATGCGATCCGCGATGCGCTTCAACCAGGTATCGCGGCGCCGAGCGAAGACACCAACGGTCAGGTCGACCGTGCGCCGACGAAGAGTCTTGAGGAACTCAAAGGGGATATCGATCGCCTGAAGGCTAAAGCCTCCGCCGGGTGATCGCGAAGGCCGGGAGGCGACCTAGTGTTCGCCACCTGACAAAAGGTTCCCAGGCTGCCTCTGGGGCGCCCTCGGTCGCTATGCGCTCAGATCGCTTCGATCCACTGCGCGATGGTCAGCAAATGGTTCAGATAGGTCCGACCGTAGAGTGCCAGCACATTCCCGAGATAGGTCCAGACCAACCAGAAAAAGCAGTAGAGCGCCGTGAACGGCAAGAGCAGCGCCACCCCGGCTGCGCAGGGGGCAAGGACCGAGGCAATCCCCGGGTCCCGGGCTTGGCGGATCAGTTTGGCGAAGGGCTGGCGTAGAAATGGCAGAGCCATCCGCTCCAGGCTAATGAGGGTCAGGACAAGGTGGAACAGGGTCGGTACCAGCGTCGAGAAGACCATAAAATAGGCCCATGCGATCGTGGTTGACCACCCCTGGCTGATTTGTCCGAGAATGCCGCCGATATCGGCGATTTGCCCGCTAGACAGTCGATTGAGCAGGGCGGTCGTAACGACCAATGCCGCGCCAAGGGCGAAGAACAGGGCGCCGGCGATAAACAGGTCCAAAAGGCCCAGAAGGAACGCGGGCCAGCGTTTCATCCGCAGCCCAAGGCGCACCAGCGCAACAGTCACCGCGTAGGACAACAGGTCGAACAGTGCGTTCAGAATAGGAAAGACCCCGAAGAACAGGAAAACGGCGGTCTTAAACGGCGGCACATCCGCCCAGGGCAGGGTGTAGGCTGCCATCGCCAGGACCGCCACGAGCAAACAGGTCAGTGCGCGATGGGCCAGTGCCGGATACCCGCGGAGATACATCCACCCGAGTGCGGCTATGACTGCGACAGTGACTAAGACCGTGACTGCGGCTGCAGCTGCGCTTGGGACTGAGACTTCGGCTGCGGCTATGACTGCGGTTGCGGCTGCGACTGTTACTGCGGCTGCGCCTGCGACTGTGACTGCGGCTGCGCCTGCGGCTGTGATTGCGGCTGTGACTGCGATTGCGGTTGCGCCTGCGGCTAGGACTGTGATTGCGACTCCGCCTGCGGCTGTGACTGCGGCTGTGACTGCGGCTGGCACAATTTCCAACCATGCCAAACCAAACGTCACAGCAAGAGCGGCAAAAAGCAGAATATCAGTGCGGGTCACACCCTTCGCGCGCCGATATTCTGGCCGAAGCCAATAAACGATCGCGACGAAAAACATGGCAATTATGCCAAGTGTCGCGATATGCGACAAGCTATAGCGCGGAATCGCCTTTAGCACTGGCACGGCGCCCAACCCGGTTTCCTTCCCGGTCACTGCCCAGGGCAGGACCAACGCCAAGATCGGGTATAAGACGGCGATGAGCAGCGCCAGGTCATACAGTCGCCAGGTCAGCGCCGCCCAAAGCGTGCGCAAGAACCCGGTACCCGACGGCGCCGGGTCGCAAAGACGGGTCCAGATGCGGGCCAGGCGCGGGGCGACGACCTGCCAATAGGCATTGCCGTATCCATCCCCTTCGATCCAGTCCACAAGGGCCGCGTGCTGCCGCTCGTTCTGCGCCACAGCCAGCATCAGGATTGCACCGATTGCAAAGATCGATAAGCCCAGCTTCACCGGCAGCGGCCCTTGGGTCGTCCAGGCAACAAGCGACCCGACCACACCCAGGACGAGCGTGACCGTGATGTTCAGATCCATCGATGTCTTGCCCGATCCCTCTGACACGCCTGCTTTCTTATCCGTCCGACATTCCCCCAAGTAGTGTGCGACTTGACGGTAAGTTCGCCCAATCACGCAACCGGCGCAAAGCACCGTCTTATGTCCATGCTCCGCTGTTCACGCTGAAGCGCGCACGATCGGCAGGATTGGGCTGACAACCGCCCACTGCACCTGCATCATCCGCAGACTATCCGGCCGGCAAGTAAGGGCTCCTAGCCGTCAGCTGACTGTTTCGCTCAAGGATGCTGGACCAATGCCCGATACCCTGCTTCCATCGGGTACCCTATGTCAGGTGGCGAACACTAGACAAGCTGGAAGACGTGATCAATTCTGCCCTTCTGGCGGGCCGTCTTGAGGTTGTTCACTTATCTGTCTCTGCAATCGTCATGAACTGCACGGTGCATCTGGTAAAGTTGACCACCACCATGAAGACATTGAAAAGCCAAAAGAAAACAACAAAATGCATAATCGAAAAGGCCGCAAAATCAGATGGATCGACTATCATCATTGCGTATGAGTAGCCAACCACGATAACCGACCAGACGATGGTGAACTTCAGCAACCTTAGCACCATAGAGAATGTTTTCGTGGCGGCAATCTTCTCTAGGAATCGGTTACCCTTCGTGACAATGAATACGTAGAAGGTAGCTAAGAACCCGGTAAAGATCGACGCGAGATCAAATACCCCCGCATAGATGGCGTTGGAATTGAACATCTGATCTCCCGACAGATAAAGCACAAGGAAAGACGTGGCTGCTGCGAGGATGCAGGCCTTTAAAATAGGGGCGAGAGACAGGAACGTTCCTGTGATAACTGATATGTTTCTGGAAGCTATGGCGGTCATCCGTACAACCTCTCTATGATAGGTAGATAGTCGTCGAACGCCCTCCTGAGAAGGTCGCGGCGGGCCTCATAGTTCGCATCGACATCAAGATTCTGTATCCCCGGCAAGTCCTGAACGACCTTAATTTGCTCGGAAAAAACGTCAATTGGTGATTCCTCCTCGCTGATTTTAACTGCAAATTTTTCCACGTGGTCACGGTTCCCGGTGGCCCAACGAATAGCTCTATTGAGCGATCCTCTGACCAGTGCCCTATCGTTGTTCCCCCGCGGAAAGCCAACAGATACCTCCACGCTCAAGCCGCCAAAGTTGTTTGCCATCCTAGTAAGATTCTCTTCAATTTGGCGCTCATCCGCCTCAACTGCGTCCATATTCCCTGGGCTGGCGACCCGGAAGGTCACCCGCCTTGGAGTCCCATTCCGAAGCCGATCAAGTGCGTCCTCTGTTACGACTGGAGTAAGGTAAAAGCCTTTGTGCGGTCGCAACACAGTCTTGACCAATCCATCCATGCGCATGGGCGTTACCCCGTTCTGCCTGCTCTCCAACAGGAGTGCGCGGGTCCGAGGGTGGTATCGAAACGCGCACCGATGTCCTAAAGGCCTGTCCATTCCTTCAAGTGGCTGCCCCTGCTCTGCGATGGGCGGTATGTTTTCCGTCTGCTGTCGAACGAGTTCGCCATCGACAAAGCCCCGTCTGGCCGCGTCATGGTTAGATTCATAGCGCTCCAAACGAACTCGGATGCCGCCGTGAATCGTTTGGTATCTGACGCGATCGGGGTGATCCCAAAGTTGCTCTAAGCAGTGGTAAAGAGGATCGTCATTCCCGTTGACGTTCTCCACCTGATAAAATCGCGCCTTGATCTTACTGTCCATTTCGTCCTCCCCTGAACACTAGGGCAGCCTTTCAACCTTTGCTTGATTCCTCAATGCGTGTGCTGAGAGGGCATACCACAGGCTGGCTACCTCAACTCGTGACCGGACCAGACCACTTCTCCCAGCACATTCAGGCGGTTCATGTCGCGGCCCTTGCGGCGCTCGGTCGGATAGGCCGCGTTGTCGGACTGGAGGAGCAGCTCGCCGCCGGCGCGCAGGAGGCGCTTGACGCGGGCCTCGCCATCCTCGGTGAAGGCGTAGATTCGGTCATCGCGGATATCGTCGCGGCGGGAGCGGTCGACGAGGACCAGGTCGCCGTCCTGGAGCGTGGGCGCCATGCTGTCGCCACGCACCTTGAGAAGGCAGGCCTTGTCGGCGGTCACGCCCATCTGGCGGAGCCAATCGCGTCGGAAGGCCAGGAGCTCCATCGCAACGCCGTCGCCATTTGCGCGGCCTGCGCCAGCGGCGAGCTCGGCCTCGAAGCGCGGGATCGTGGCGAAGTGGTCTTCGTCGCGCGCGGCCTGCGCCGGCGGCGTGGCGAGACGTGCGGTCTGGACGATCCGACGAACCGCGGCCGGCTCGCCGTGCTCGTCCATGACCTGTTGCACCGCTGATCGCCGCGCCGGCCCGATGTGAAGCTCAAGGCCGAGCGCGTCACATATGGCATTCACATTGCGGAAGGTCGGATCCTTGCCCCTGCGAATGTTCTGGATGAGAGCTGTGCCCGTGCTGCTCGCACGGCCAGCGCGCGCAGCGACCTCGGCCTGAGTAAGCCCAAGATCACTCCGCCTGTTCTCGATGATCCGGAGCAACTCATCCAGTTCCATAGTGCATTTATGCATTGATTCGGACTTTCGGGGTAGAGGGGGAAATTCCTACCTCGAAAGTGTACAAAGGCATTGTCGCGGAGGTGGAGTTGTGGAATAGTGTATTTATGCACTCCCATGATCTCATATCGCTCGTTCAGAAATATGCGCCGGCAGTGCGCCGGAGCGAAGCGACCGTGAGCAACTGGATTGTCGGAAACGCACGCCTCTTTCAGCGGCTGCGGGACGGTCACGGGACCACGATCCGAACCTACAACAAGGTCCTGCAATGGTTCTCGGATCACTGGCCCGAGGATCTCGACTGGCCGTCCGACATTCCCCGCCCCCGAAAATCCAAGAAGAAGGAGCAGTTCCAATGAAGGACCTTTCGAGCAGTGAGTCAGGCACGGAAGAAACGAGCGCCGACGGCAGCCAGCGGATGCTGGTCGCGATCGTCATGGCGACGGCGGCATTCTGGAGCGTGATCGCGGCCATCGCGATCCGGTGGGCGATATGAGGGCGCTTCGGGCCGTTCGCGCCTGGGTGGACCGCGTCGAGGACAGCCTGGCGGGCGATTGTCTCGGCGGGGCCTGCCTGATGGTCTTTTTCTGGCTTCTGACCGTCGTCGCGGGGGTGCTGCAATGAGCGCGTTCGACGTGAAGCGTGCCGGCCACCACCGTTATTCGGTCTACCGCAAGGCCGATGGCGCAAGGGTCTCCGGCGAGTACAGCCAATTCAGCCTGGCCGACGCCGCGCGGCTCCGGATCGAGCGCGAGTCAACCCGCCGCGCCAAGTCGCGGGCGCGGGACTGCATGACCTGCGGCACGACGTTCATGAGCGAGGGCGCCCATAACCGCATGTGCGACCCCTGCCGGACGCGCGCCGGCCGTCTGGATGCGCAGATCATGGCCCCCGCGGCCTGGCCGGAGTGGTGAGCCCATGCACCACGCATCGCTTTCCACCAGCCCCCGCCTGCAGCGCGCCCTGCATGTGCTGCAGGAGGCGCAGGGCTGGCTATCCACCCGCACGCTGATCCGCCGCGCCCATATCTGCGCGGTCAATTCGGTGATCGCCGAGTTGCGCGAGAACGGCGCGGAGATCGAGTGCGAGCAGCGCGTGGGCCCGGACGGCACGCATCGCTGGTGCTACCGCCTGACGAAGAGCCCGGAGGTCCCTAATGGCTGACTTCCGGAAGGTACCGACGCATCTTGTCGAGATGCCGGGCGACCGGCTGCGCGGCGTCGATGAAAACCATGCCAAGGCAATCGCGCTCGATGTCGAAAAACATGGCCTGATCAACCCCATAACCGTGCGCGGCCCGTTTGGGGCGAAAGGTGGGACATATTCCCTGCTCGCCGGCGCGCACCGGCTGCGCGCCGTGCAGATGCTTGGCCTCGAAGAGGTCGAGACGATGGTGGTCCATGTCAATGGCGGCTGGTCGAGCCTGCTGATCGAGATCGGCGAGAACCTTTTCCGCAACGACTTGTCGAAGCTCGACCGGGCGATGTTCGTCTCCAAGTACCGCGAAGCCTGGGAGGCGAAGTACGGCAAAGTCGGTCGCGGACGTAATTCCGCAAACATTGCGGAATTTCTCGATCAGGCCGGACTCGTCAGTTTCTCGGACCATGTCGCCACGCGAATGGGGCTCTCCAAGCGCTCGATCGAGGCGGCGCAGGAGATCGCGCAGAAACTGCATCCCGAGCTTCGGCGCGCACTGTCGGGCACGCCGGAGGCCGACAATCAGGCCGTTCTGCAGAGGTTCTGCAAGGCCTCCAGCGATGCGCAATGCGATGCGGCACGACGAATTCGCAGCGGCGCCAAGGCCAAGGACGAGCTTCGGAATGTCGGCGTTGTCCCCGACCAGAACGGATCGGCCGCTTTGGAGCGGCTCACCGCGGCGTGGGGCCGTCTGAGCAAGAAGGACCGCCGGGAATTCGTGCGCGACCATCGCGCCGAGCTGGCGGCGTTCATCGCCGAGGCGGGTGCCGATGAGTGAGTGGTTGAGCCTGGCCGAACTGCTCGATCTCGGGCATCCGTCCCTGCCGGGTTCGGATCGGGGCCTGCGCAAGCTCGCCGCCGAGAAGTGGCGGGCCGACCCCGGCCGCTACCGCGTCGAGGCCGGCGGCGTTCACTACCATGTCAGCCTGCTGCCCGGCGACGTGCGGGCCGCGTTGGCCGTCAAATCCGCGGAGGAGGCCACCGACAAGACGGCCGCGAACCCCGTTTGGGCGGGGTTCGAGCGGCTCTCGAAGCGGGCTCAGGCGGAGGCGCGCGAACGCCTCGGCGCGGTTGAGCAGATCGTGGCCCTGGAGCGGACCTCCACCCAGGCGGTGGCGATCGAGCGGGTCTCGCGGATCGTGGGCAAGTCGCCCTCCACGCTGCGCAATTGGCGTGCCCTGGTGCGCGGCGTGCCACGGCCGGACTGGCTGGCGGTGCTGGCCCCGCGCCGGGCGGGCCGCAGTGCGGTGGCGGCCTGCGATTCGCGCGCCTGGGATTTCCTGGTGGCCGATTATCTGCGGCCCGAGCAACCGGCCTTCACGGCCTGCTTTGCGCGGCTTTGCGAGGCCGCGGCCGAACACGGCTGGGCGCCGATCCCGGCCGAGCGGACGCTCAGGCGCCGGATAGAGCGCGAGATCCCGCGTGCCGCCCGCAAGCTGGCGCGGTCGGGCCGCGAGACGGCGGCGCGCATCTACCCCCATCAGACCCGCGACCGGTCGCATTTCGCGCCGCTGCAGGCCATCAACGCCGACGGGCACACATTCGACGTCTTCGTGCGCGAACCGGGCCGCGAGAAGCCTTTCCGCCCGGTGATGGTCGCGATCCAGGACCTCTATTCCGGCATGATCGTGGGCTGGCGCCTGGGACAGTCGGAATGCTGGCCGCTCGTGCGCCTGGCTTTCCTGGACATGATGAAGACCCACGGCATCCCTGAGGAAGCCTGGCTCGACAACGGGCGCGCGTTTGCCTCGAAGTGGATGACCGGCGGGCAGGTCAACCGCTTCCGCTTCAAGGTGAAGCCCGGCGAGCCCGAGGGGCTCCTGACCGATGTCGGCGTGCGCGTCCACTGGACCACGCCCTATCACGGCCAGGCCAAACCGATCGAGCGCGCCTTCCGCGATCTTTGCGAGACGATCGCCAAGCATCCCGCCTGCGCCGGCGCCTACACGGGCAACAGCCCGATGGCCAAGCCCGAGAATTACGGCAGCCGCGCAATCCCTTTTGCCGAGTTCGAGGCGCTGGTGGCCGCGGAGATCACCCGGCACAACGCGCGACCCGGCCGGCGCGCCGCCAACTGTGCCGGACGGTCCTTCGCCGAGACCTACGCGCAGGCCGCGAAGGACGCGATCATCGCGCGCGCCTCCGAGAGCCAGCTCCGGCTCTTCGCGCTGGCCTCCGACCTGGTGAGCGCGCATCGCGAGAATGGCGAGGTCCGCCTGGCCGGGAACCGGTACTGGGCGCCGCAGCTCGTGGAGCATGCCGGGCGCCGGCTGATCCTGCGCTTCGATCCGCAGGCGCTTCATGACGGTGTCGCGGCCTATGCCGTGGACGGGCGGTTCATCTGCGAGGCCGAGCTGCTTGAGGCCGGGCGTTTCGACGACATGGAGGCCGCGCGGACGCATGCCAAGGCGCGGCGTGCCTACGGGCGCGCGATCGAGGAGGTGCTCGCGGTCGAGCGGCGGCTCGATATCTCGGACGTAGCAGAAATGCTGCCCAAGGGCACGCCGGAGGCGCCGCGTGCGCAGCCCGCTGCGGTGCGGCTCGTGGCCGGCGGCGGTACCGCGCAGGCCACCGCCGCCTGGCAGGGCAACGAGGCGTTCAGCCGGGCAATCGACATGATGGATCGTGGCGTGTTGCGCATGCCCGACCGTGAGGATCGGGGCGACGAGGGGCCCTGATGGAGCTGCGGCCCGAGGCGCGTGAGGGCGCATCGGGCCGCTGGAAGCAGGCCACGGGTCACCCGCGGCCATTCGAGATGAGGAGAGCATATCAGATGACCGAGAAAGAACAATCCGCCAAGGTGGTCGAGGACACGCACAAGTGGACCCCGCCCGCGTTGACGCCCGATCTCGACTCGGCGGCGCTGGAGAACTGGCGGGTCCAGACCGAGCGGCTGCGCAAGATCGCCAAGGCCGAGGGCCTGACCATGTCCGGCGTCTCCAAAAGCTCCGGCGTGCCGGTGGGCACCCTCTCGCCCTGGTATTCGGCGAGCTACAAGGGCAAGTACGAGAACATCACCGAGCGCGTGAAGCGCTGGCTCGACAGCCATGACGAGAGCCGCCGGGCGCTGACCGGCATGCCGGCCGCACCCGAGTTCGTGGAGACGCCCACGGCGCGGCGCCTGATCGAGGCGCTGATCTACGCCCAGACGCTGCCCGAGTTCTCGGTGGTCACCACCGGCTCGGGCCTGGGCAAGACCGAGACCGCGCGCCATTACGTGGCCACCCGCCCGCATGCCTATCTCGTGACCATGCGCCCCTCGACTTCCGGCCGCCATTCGATGCTGCAGGAGCTGGCGATGGCGCTCGATGTCTCCGAGAGCAACCCCGCGCGGCTCGACCGCGCCATCGGGCAGAAGCTCCTGCGCAACGGGCGGCACACGCTCCTGATCCTCGACGAGGCGCAGAACCTCGTGGACGATGCGGTCAACCAGCTGCGCTATTTCAACGACGAGTTCGGCTGCGGCATCGCGCTTTTCGGCAACGAAGCCGTCTATCGCCGCTGGGGCAGCGCCTCGGGCGGCCGCGACAAGGACGGCTACGCCCAGGTCCACAGCCGCATCGGCCTGCGGATCCTGCAGCGGGTGCCGATGGCCGGCGATGTCGAGGCCATTCTCGACGCCTGGAAGATCACCGATCCGGAGATCCGCAAGCTCGCGACCGCGATCTCGCGCAAGCCCGGCGCCCTGCGCCAGGTCGACCGCGCTCTCAAGCTCGCCAACATGGTGGCGATCGGCGCGGGCACGGCCATGACGGCCGATCACCTCAAGCAGGCCTGGGCCAATCGCGGCGGCGAGGAGCTGAGGTCATGAGCGCGGGGGGCAAGGACTGCGAGCGCATCGTAGCGCTGGCCCTGGCGGGCGTGCCGCCGCGCAGGATCGCGGTGCAGGTGGACCGGCCGGTCAACACCGTGAGCTACGTACTCACAGCCGCGCGCAAGCGCGGGATCGCGGTGCCGCGCTTCACCGCGGCCGGCCGCCGGCCATCGAGCGGCATGACGCTGACCGTGCCGCCGCATGTGCTGGACCTGCTGCGTCCGCATGCCGAGCGCCGCCATGTCTCGCTCAGGGCGCTGATCCGCGACGTCTTGCTCATCACCGCCGAGGCGGCGCTCGTCGACGCGATCCTCGACGACGGCACGGTCACCGAGAGCATCCGGGAGGTGTGTGATGCCGATCACCGCTGACCAGTGCCGAGCTGCCCGAGGCCTGCTTGGGTGGAACCAGGCCCGCCTCGCCCGTGCCGCCGGCGTTTCCCGCGTGACCCTCTCGACCTTCGAGAGCGGCACCCGGACGCCCATTCCCAACAACCTGCGCGCCATAGCGGACTGCCTGCTCCAGGCCGGGGTCGAGTTCACCCCCGAGCAAGGCACCGCGGGCGTCGGTGTCAGGTTTCGTGCGCGCGACCGAGTCCAACAAGAGCCCCGAAAGGAGACCTCCGATGCCTAAACCGCTCACCGACGCCGAGCTGCTGGAGCGGATCCGCTCCAAGCGCCGCCACCCCGCGCCGGAGCGCTTCACCGCGCCCGGCATGCTGGTGCTGGCCGCCCGCGCCGTGGGCAAGATCGACCGCGACGGCATCCGCGGCGTGACCACGCTCAGCACCGAGGAAATCACCGCGATGGCCACGACGCTCGTGGCCTTCGGGCTGATCCCCATCCCGCCGGGCGCGGCGACCCCCGCCAAACTGATCATCGAGAGAGAGGAGACGACAGATGTCTGACTTCAAACCGCATCCGGTGCCCTCGGGCATCGTCGAGGAGAACGGCAAACGCCGGATGGTCGACGCCAAGGGCCGCGAGGTGCCGCTGGCCCTCGTGCGCCCCCAGGACCAGCTGCAGGACGAGACGGTGCGCCGGATCGCGGGCTATGCCCTCGCACTCAGCGACCAGCTCCGCCGGTTCAAGGAGCACACCTTCGACGATATCAGCGCGTTCGAGGCCATTCTGGCGCAGGAATACGAGACGCGGCTGGGCGGGGCCAAGGGCAACAAGACGCTGACCACTTATGACGGGCTCTACCAGGTGCAGGTGCAGGTGCAGGACCGGATCGACTTCGGCCCCGAGCTGCAGATCGCCAAGGGCCTGATCGACGAATGCCTCAACGAGTGGTCGGCCGACTCGCGCCCGGAAATCCAGGCGATCGTCACGCGGGCCTTCAACACCGACAAGGAGGGCCAGATCAACCGCGCGGAGATATTCATGCTCCTGCGGCTCGACATCGACGATCACCGCTGGACGCGCGCGATGGATGCGATCCGCGATGCCATGCGCGTGGTGGGCAAGGCCACCTATGTGCGCGTGAAGCACCGGCCCAATACCGAGGCGCCGTGGCTGACCGTCCCGCTCGATCTGGCGAAGCTGTGAGGCGGTCTGATGCTCAACGCGAAACCGGCCACCACGCGCCACACCGATCTGGCCGAGGCGATCATGGACACGATCACCGAGCACTCGGGCGGGCTCTCGCCCGTCGAAATCCTCGCCATCGTCGCCCAGGTCACCGGCCGCATGGTCGCGTTCCAGGACGCCCGCGCGCTGACCAGCGAGGAGGTGATGGAGGTGGTCAACGTGAACTTCCAGGCCGGCAATGTCGAGGCCGTCAAGCAGATCGAGACGCTCGGCCAGCGGCCCAACTGAGGTGAGATCATGACTTCAACACTTCAATATTGCGACGAGTACCCGGTCGAGCCCTTCGACCATGTCGAGTTGCACAAGGACGGCGCGGTCTTCCGGGGCCAGATCACGCGCATCTTCCCCCGCAAGGGCGAGGTCCGCGTGCGCTTTGCCGATCACGCCAATTGCCGCCGCGATGGCGAGCCGGTGATGCGTTCGGCTATCGCCCTTGTCCAGCAGGTCGATCTGATCGGGAGGGACGGATGAGCGCGGTCAAGACGATCTATGCCGGCGTCCGGCAGCTTGGGCTCGATGCCGAGGAGGACCGGCGCGATCTCTACGAGCGGGTGACGGGCAAGCGCCGGCTGCGCGACATGCGCCCGCGCGAGAAGGACGCCGTCGTGGAGGAGCTGCGCCGGCTGGGGTTCCGCCGTGTTTCGCGCCGGCGCAAGCTCGACGGGCCCTACGCGCCCAAGCTGCAAGCGCTCTGGATCGCGGCCTGGAACCTCGGCCTGACGAAAAGCCGGGACGACGGCGCGCTGCTGGCCTTCGTGCGCCGGCAGACGGGCATCGACCACACCCGCTTCCTGCGCGACCCGAAGGATGCGGCCCGCGCTATCGAGGGGCTCAAGGCGTGGCTCGCGCGCGACGGCGGGGTCGACTGGTCGGAGGCGAAGGATATCCCGGCCTGGGCTCGCCCGCCGGGTGCCAAGGTGGCGCTGGCGCAGTTCGCAAGGCTCAATGGCGGCAATCGCGAGCAGTTCCCTGCGTTCTGGCGCGCGGTGCAGGACGTGCTGGGACCGCGAAGCAATCCCGGCCACCTGGGCCGCACCGACTGGCAGAAGGTGATGAACGCGCTCGGGGAACGGGTCCGGGCGGAGAGCGATCCGGCATGACGGACTGGCCCTTCGACACGCTCACGCCGATGAAATACGGCGCGATCCTGGCCGATCCGCCTTGGGCCTATGCGATGCGATCGCCCAAGGGCTACGGGAAATCGCCCGAGGCGCATTACGAGACCATGCCGATCGAGGCGATCCGCGCGCTGCCGGTCTCGCAGCTGGCCGGGCCGGATTGCCTGCTCTTCCTGTGGTCGACCTGGCCGCATCTGGACCAGGCGATGGGCGCGATGGCCGCCTGGGGTTTCCGCTACATCACCGGCGGCGCGTGGATCAAGCGTACCCCGAAAGGCAAGCTCGGCTTCGGCGGGGGCTATGTCCTGCGCTCGTCGAGCGAGCCCTTCCTGGTCGGCCGGATCGGCGCACCCCAGACCGCCGACAAGGCGGTTCGAAACGTGATCGAGACCTCCGAGATCCCCGATCACATCGACGCAATTCGCCGTGAGCACTCGCGCAAGCCCCCGGAAATGCGTGACATGATCGCCCGGCTGAGGCCGCGATCCTTCGCCTGCGAGCTCTTCGCGCGGGAGCCCTGGCCCGGCCATGATGTCTGGGGCTTTGAGACGGGGAAGTTCGTGGAGGCCGCGTCGTGATCTACCCGCCCTCGCCACCGGCCAATATTGCGCCTTACGTCGAGGTGCTGGGCGCGCAGGGCGCGGTGGAGTTCATCCTGGAGTTCGGCGGCGCCGAGCTTTATCTGGCGCCAAACCCCAAGCGGCGCTCGCGCCTGGTCACGCTGGTGGGGCACGACAAGGCGCGCCGGCTGGCCGCCGCGGCCGAGTATCTGCCGGCGCGCGTGCCGCTGGCAAAACCGTGGTGCGCCGCGGTTCTTCGATCTCAGAACTTGTCAGTCGCGGAAATAGCCCGCAAACTGCATGCCAGCGACGTCTCGGTGCGCGGCTGGCTCAAGCGCTACGACACGCCCGGCGGCGATCCCCGCCAAATGTCGCTCCTCTAACAGCATTTCCGAACCCGCCCCCGCAGACCCTTGCGGGTGTTTTGCACGGCCCCGCCCGGTCATTCTGGGCGCAAGCTGGCCGGAGGATGTCGTGAGATGCAAATGAGCGCGAAGGGCCGCGTGTTTCTCAAGCGCGAAGAGGGCGAGGTGCTGCGCGCCTATCGCGACCCGGCGGGTGTCTGGACCATCGGCGTGGGCCTCACGGCCGCGTCGGGCGTGGTGACGCCCAAGGCCGGCATGGAGATCACGCGTGAGCGCTCCGACACGCTGCTCGCCCGCGCGCTGCGCAAATACGAGGCGCGCGCCGGGGCGGCGATGCCCAGGGCCGCGCAGCACGAGTTCGATGCCGGGGTCAGCTTCGATTTCAACACCGGCGGCATCCACCGCGCGAGCTGGGTCAAGGCCTGGAAGGCCGGCAACTGGGCCGCCACGCGGGCGGCCTTGAGCAAATGGGTCAAGGGCGGCGGGCGCGTCCTGCCGGGGCTCCAGCGCCGCCGCGAGGCCGAGTTCGCGCTGCTGCGCGATGCCGATTACGGCCGCGTCGGCACCGCCACCCGGCCGGGGCGCGCGCGCATCGCCCTGCCGATGACCGAGGGCGAGATTGCAGCGCTCGTCCGCGCGCTGGCGAGCCTGGGCTACGGCGATGCGGAGCCCGCGACCCATCCGACCTCGGTCGCGGTGCGCGGCTTCCAGCACGATCACGGGCTCATCGTGGACGGCATCGTGGGGCGCGCGACGCTCAGTACCGTCGAGCGGATGCTGGCAGCCCGCCGCAAGGCAGGCCAGGCCGCCGCCGCCGGGGCCGCGGGCGGTGCCGAGAGCGCCACCGGCACGGTCGCCGGCGCCGCGGGCGGCGCCGATTGGGTCGGCTGGGCCATGCTGGTCATTGCCGGGCTCTGGGCCGCTTGGCTGATCTGGACCTACCGCGATGCCGTGGCGGCGCGCCTCCAGCGCAGGCTCCCCGGTGCCGCCGCCATTCTGAGGCGGTTCTGAACGATGGAGGAAGACCTGACATGAGCGTGGCTCTGATTTCCCTGGCGGCCGCGATCGGCGCGCCGCTGATCGAGAAGATACTGGCGGGCCGCATCGGCGCCCAGGGCGCGGGCCTGGCCCGCGAGGTGGTCGAGACGATCGCGCGGCGCGCCGGCACCACGCCCGACGGGCTGGAGGCGCTGGCGCGCGACGATCCCGAGATGGTCAAGACCGCCATGCGCGAGACCGAGCAGATGAGCCCGGAGCTGATCGCGCTCTATGCCAGCGGGCTGGAGGGGCAGTTCAAGGCGCTGCTGGCCGAGCGCGGCGACCCGGTCTGGGTGCGCGCCTGGCGGCCGATGGCGATGTACGGCTTCGGGGCGCTGTGGTTCTGGAACGTGATCTTCATCCATGTCGCCAACGCGATCTGGAAGATATCGCTGCCGCAGACCGACCTCTGGCTGCTCTTCCAGCTCAACTCGGTCTACATGGGCCTCTACATGGGCGGGCACACGCTCAAGGACATGGCCAAGACCAGGTGGGGCGCCAATGGAAAGGCGGCGCTTTGATCGAGGTGACGGACGCAATCGTCGTCGCGGCGGGGCTCTCCACCGTTCTGTCGCTGGCCACGACGATCTGGAACATGGTGACCTCGGGCCCGCGGCGCAATCTCAAGCGGATCGCCGAGCTGGAGGGCCGCGTCGACGGTCTGGAGCGGCAGATGCAGAGCACCGGCGACCAGATCGCGCAGATGCCCAACCGCGACATGATGCACCGGCTCGACCTGTCGCTGGCGCGGATGGAGGGACATATCGACCGGCTCGACGAGCGCCTGAAGCCAGTGGCCGCGATCGCCGACCGGATGCAGGAGCTGATGCTGCAGGAAGCGAAGGCAAGGAAGTGAGTAACTGATGGACATGGCAACCCTGATCCGCGAACAGGCGCGGCTGATCGTACTCAAGGCGCTCTCCGAGGAGGTGGGCGAGTCGCTCAATTCCGACATCCTGGTCGAGCACCTCCGCGCCTTCGCGATCCGCAAGGACCGCGCCTGGCTGCATGACGAGCTGCGCTGGCTGGCCGATCACGGCGCGGTGCGGCTGCTGGAGGCCGGCAGCGTCCTGGTCGCGATCCTGACCGAGAAGGGCCAGCGGCATCTGGACCGCGAGATTGTCATCGAGGGCGTGAAGCGCCCGTCGCGGCCGGTGTCGTGATGGCCGGCGCGGCAGATGCCGTGAAGGGCCGGGGCTGGCTGTCTGCGATGAGCATGCTGCCGGAGGCCTGCGACGGCATCGTGAGGGAAGCCGCCTCCGACCTGGCCGAGCACAAGCGCACCCAGACCGACATCTACGCCGAGTTCGTGGAGCGCTGCGAGGCGCTCATGCGCGAGTCGAACGGCGAGCTGGAGTTCGATATCCCGAGCTTCTCGTCCTTCAATCGCTACTCGATCCGTCTGGCCCGCACTGCGCGGCAACTCGACGAGTCGCGAGAGATGTCGAAGATCCTGGTCGAAAAGTACGACGCCAAGACCTCCGACGATCTGACCATCGTGCTGGCGGAGACGCTCAAGTCCATCGCGCTCTTCATGCTAAGCGACCTCGACGCGAACCCGATGCTGCCCAAGGACCTGATGCACCTGGCATCGACCCTGAGACAGCTGCAGCAGGCGCAGAGCGGGTCGACGGCGCGGCGTCGGGAGCTCAACAGCGAGATCGAGGACAAGCTGAGCGAGGCGGTCGACGTGGTGGCCAAGGCCAAGGGGATCACGTCCGAGACGGCCGACACGATCAAGGCGCAGATCCTCGGCGTCGCGGCGTAGGGGGGCGAGATGACCGCCGGCATTGTCTTCGTGTTTCTCGGACTGCTGACCCTGCTCTTCGGGCTGATGATCATGGCGAACGCGGCGTTCGCGGAGCGCGCGACGATGGGCTTCCTGGTCGCGGCCCTGGGCGCTTTTCTGCTGGTTTTGGGAGTCATCGACGTGGTGATCCGCGCGGTGTTCTGAACGGGAGGACGCGATGAACCTGACTGTGTTTCTTGTGCTGGCGCTGGCGGCCGTGGTGGTGCTGGCCTGGCTCGCGCTGCGCAGCGGCGGCGGCTGGGGCGGCTGAGCCATGCACATGGCAGCCGCCGAAAAGCGCCTCGTCGTCCTGCGCACCTGCGCCGCCTGGGACAGCGCCGGGCCCGCGCGTCGGGCGCTCGCCTGGACGTTCGGGCGGCGCCGGGTGCTGACCATCGACCGGCACGATCATGTGCTGGCGCGCTGGCGCGGAGAGTGGCTGCATCTTTCGGTGCGGGAGGCGAGATGACCGCCCCACTGACACGCGAGGAATGGGAGGCGCAGCGCCGCGCGGCGATGAACGGCATGCCCGAGATCGCCCGGCAGGTCGGCCTGCCGGCGGTGCTGCTGCCCTACCAGGCCAGCACGGTGCGGATGCTAGAGAGCACCACCTGCCGGGTGCTCTTCGTCGAGAAATCGCGCCGCATCGGCCTGACCTGGGGGTTAGCTGCCTATGCCGCCCTGCGCGCCGGTCGGGCCAAGGACGCGGGCGGCATGGACGTGATGTACATCTCCTACAGCCAGGAGATGACGCGCGAGTTCATCGACGCCTGCGCGATGTGGGCGCGGGCCTTCTCCACCGCCGCGCGCGCGGCCGAGGAGTTTCTCTTCCCCGACGGCGACGCCGAGGGCGACCGCGCCATCCAGGCGTTCCGCATCCGCTTCGATTCGGGCTTCGAGATCATCGCGCTTTCCTCGGCCCCGCGGTCTCTGCGCGGCAAGCAGGGCGTGGTGATCATCGACGAGGCGGCCTTCGTGGACCACCTGCCGGAGCTCCTGAAGGCCGCGCTGGCCTTCCTGATGTGGGGCGGTCAGGTGGTGGTCTGCTCGACGCACGATGGCGCGGAGAACCCGTTCAACACGGCGGTCCAGGACATCCTGGCGGGCCGGTCGCGCTACGATCACATCCGGATCGATTTCGACCAAGCGCTCAGCGACGGGCTCTACCAGCGCATCTGCCTGGTCACCGGCTCTGACTGGACGCCCGAGGGCGAGGCCGCCTGGCGCGAGGAGATCATCGACTTCTACGGCGACGGCGCCGACGAGGAGCTCTTCTGCGTGCCCGCGATGGGCACCGGCGCCTGGCTGCCCGCGCCGCTCATCGAGGCGCGCATGACGGCCGAGGCGCCGGTCCTGCGGCTGGAGCTGCCCGCCGACTACCTGCACCGCTCCGCGCTCGACCAGGCGGTGCTGATGGCGCCCTTCCTGGAAGAGCTCAAGGCCGCGCTCGATGCGCTGGACCTCGGCCCGCAATACGCCTTCGGCTTCGATTTCGCGCGCGTCTCGGACCTGACGGTCGGCGTTCTAATGGCCATCGAGCAGCGTTTGAGGCGCCGTGAAGCGCTCTCTTTCGAGCTCAGGAATGTGCCCGGCGCCGAGCAGAAGCAGATCACCAAGGCGGTACTGGATCACGTCCTGCCGCGCCTGGTGGGTGCGGCGTTCGACGCCACCGGCATGGGCTGGACCGTGGCCGAGGACATGGGCCGGCATTACGGGCTGCGCGAGACCGAGGCCGATCCGGGCCTCGTCTGGGCGATCAAGTTCAGCGAGGAATGGTACCGGCTGCACATGCCGCCGCTCAAATCCGCCTTCGAGGATGACGCGATCGCGCTGGCGCCCGACAGCGACCACGTCTCCGACCTGCGCTCGGTCAAGCTCGTGCGCGGGGTGCCGCGGGTGCCGCCGGTGCGCGAGGGCGAAAAGGGCAAGAAGCGCCACGGCGACTATGCCATCGGGCTGGCGCTGGCGCATTACGCCTCGCGCCAGCGCTACGTCGAATTCGGCTACCGGCCGGTGCCGCGCGGCGGGCCGCCCGAGGGCCGGATGCGCGAGCGTCCCGACGACGACGATCTGGACAACGGGCGCGGCTGGTGGAACGGGCCACTCGGCGCCGACTTGAGAGGAGGCATCTGATGGAGCCGTCACGCGTGCTGGACCACCGGGGGCGCCCGATCGAGCGCCGCCAGCTGACCGAGGAGATCGCCGCGCCGACGCTGACCGGCGTGCGCAGCCCGCTCTCGGGCAATCCCGGCGACGGGCTGAACCCGGTGCGCCTGGCCAACATCATGCGCGAGGCGGACCGGGGCGAGCCGGTGCGCTACATGGAACTGGCAGAGGTGGTGGAGGAGCGCGATCCGCATTACCTGTCGGTCATCTCGACGCGCAAGCGGTCGGTCAGCCAGATCGAGATCACCGTCGATCCCGGCGGCGAGGACGCGCACGATCTGGAAATGGCCGAGATGGTGCGCGACTGGCTCAAGCGCGACGAGCTGGCCTCCGAGCTCTTCGATATCCTCGACTGCATCGGCAAGGGCTATTCCTTCACCGAGATCATCTGGGACAGCTCCGAGGGCCAGTGGCGCCCGGAGCGGCTGGAATGGCGCGATCCGCGCTGGTTCCGCTTCGAGCGCCGGGACCTGGCCACGCCGCTGATGCTCGACGAGCACGGCCGCGAGCTGCCGCTGCCGGCTTTCAAGTTCATCTTCCCCGCACTCAAGGCCAAGAGCGGGCTCCCGCTGCGCGGCGGGCTTTCCCGCGTCGCCGCCTGGGGCTGGATGTTCAAGGCCTACACGGCCCGCGACTGGGCGATTTTCACGCAGACCTACGGCCAGCCGCTGCGCCTGGGCAAGTATCAGGCGGGGTCGAGTGAGGAGGACAAGTCCACGCTCTTCCGGGCGGTGGCCAACATCGCCGGCGACTGCGCCGCGATCATCCCCGAGAGCATGTCGATCGACTTTGTCGAGACCCAGAACGTGGGTGCCTCGATCGACCTCTACGAGCGCCGCTCGGACTGGCTCGACCGGCAGATCAGCAAGGCGGTGCTGGGCCAGACCACCACCACCGACGCGGTCTCGGGCGGACACGCGGTCAGCCAGGAACACCGCCTGGTGCAGGAGGATATCGAGCGCGCCGACGCGATCGCGCTGGCGGGCGTTCTGAACCGCGACCTGATCCGGCCCTGGATCGACCTGGAATACGGGCCGCAGGCGCGCTATCCGCGCGTCCGGATCGCCCGCGAGGAGCCCGAGGATGTGCAGGCGCTTTCGACCGCGCTGGCCGCCCTCGTGCCGCTGGGCCTCAAGGTCAGGGCGGCGGAGGTGCGCACGCGCCTGGCGCTGTCCGAGCCCGGAGAGGGCGACGAGGTGCTGGGCGCCGCGCCGGTCGCGGACGCCCCGCCGGTCGAGGCCGCGCCGCCTGCGCTCCAGGCCGAGGGCGATATCCGGCCGGCGCGCGAGCATATCGCGGGGCTCGCCGAGCGGCTGGAGGCCGAGCTGCAGCCGGAGGTCCGCGACCTGCTGGAGCGCATCGAGACGATGCTCTCCAAGGCCGGCTCGCTGGAGGAGTTCCGCGAGATGCTGCTGGCGGGTTTCCCCGATCTCGACACGTCGGAGCTCACGCGGGCTCTGGCGGGCGGGCTGATCGCGGCCGAGGCGGCCGGGCGCCTGGCGCTGGAGGACGAGAGTGGCTGACCGCGTCGCGGGCGCGCTGCGCCAGCCCTTCCGCGATCAGATCGCGGCCTTCCGCCTGCGGCTGGGCAACCTGGTGCCGACGCGACGCTGGGATGAGATCAGCGGGGCTGCGCATGACCGCGCCTTCATGGTCGCGGGCGCCACCAAGGCCGATCTGCTGGCCGACCTGGCCGAGGCGGTGGAGAAGTCGATCTCGCAGGGCACCGGGCTGGAGGAGTTCCGCCGCGACTTCCGCGAGATCGTGACCAGGCGCGGCTGGCACGGCTGGACCGGCGAGGGCACGAAAGCGGGGGAGGCCTGGCGCACCCGCGTGATCTACCGCACCAACGCCGCCACCACCTATGCCGCCGGGCGGCACGCGCAGCTGACCGAGGGTGGCTTCGCTTGGTGGGTCTACCGGCACGGCGGATCGCTGGAGCCTCGGATCATCCACCTGGGCTGGGACGGGCTGGTGCTGGCCCCCGATCATCGCTTCTGGGCCTCGCATTACCCGCCCAACGGCTGGGGCTGCTCGTGCTTCGTGATCGGCGCGCGCAGCCTCGCCGGCGCGCGCCGCGTGGGCGGCGATCCCGGCAAGCCGCTGCCGCCGGGCTGGGACGCCACCGATCCGCGCACCGGCGCGCCGCCGGGCATCGACCGGGGCTGGGATCACGCGCCGGGCGCCAGCGCCACGCGGGCGATCCTGGCATTGCGCGACAAGCTCGATTTCCTGCCCGAGCGACCCTCGATCGACCTGATCCAGTCCTGGCTGGCGCTGCCGGCCTTCGCCGAATGGCTGGCCGCGCCGAACGGCGCCTGGCCGCTGGTGCGCCTTTCCGCGACTGACGCGAAGCGGATCGGGGCGAAGCGGCGGGTTGCGGACCTCTCGGCCGACACGGCCGTCAAGCAGCGCCGCGAGCACCCGGAGATCACGGCGGTCGATTACGCCCGCGCGCAGGACACGATCAGCCAGGCCGACCAGGTCATCCGCGACGGCGCGACCGCGCTGGTCTATGTCCGGCAATTGCCGGCCACGGAGAGCCAGGGCGGGTTCGTCCTGGTGGTCAAGGCCACCCGCACGGGCGAGGGCCTCTTCATCACCAGCTTCCGGCGTCTGAGCCGCGACGAGGCCGCCCGCGACCGCGAGCTGCGGCGCCTGATGCGCAAGGGGGGCTGAATGCAGGTGGCGAGGCCTCCCACCCGGTTGCCCGGAAACCTCGCATTGCGCTCCGCCCGTTGGGGCGTGCTACGGCCGGGAGAATATCACCGTGTCGCACCTGCACAGGGAGCATAGCACATGATCGCCGTGACCTTCAACGCGGACGAGGTGACAGACGCGCTGGACCGGATCGCGGCCGGCCTCACCGACATGACCGACCTGATGGAGGAGCTGGGCGAGTTGCTTGTGGCCTCCACCAAAGACCGCTTCACCGAGGGCAAGGCGCCCGACGGCACGCCCTGGGCGCCGAAGTCGCAGGCCACCATCGCGGCCTACCTGGCGCGCGGCGACCGGGTGGCCTTCCGCCCGCTCTTCGGCCCGTCGGGGCGGCTCTCGTCGGAGATCGCGCATCGCGCCGGGCCGCAGAGCGTCGAGGTGGGCTCGTCGCTGATCTACGCGGCCGTCCAGCAGTTTGGCGCCGCCAAGGGCGCGTTCGGCACCAACGCCATCGGCCGGCCGATCCCCTGGGGCAACATCCCCGCGCGGCCCTTCCTGGGGCTCTCGGAGGAGGACGAGACCAACATCCTGGCGACGATCGACGAGTGGCTGGCGCGATCGGCCGGCGAATGAGCCCCAAACGGGCCGGGTGGCCGAGGCGCTGAGCGGCCCGCTGAGCGGCATCTCGGCCTCTCGCGGGTGGTGAGACCCGAAAAGACCGGTCTCCGTTCTAATTCGCAATTTCCTCCGTTCAAAAATCGAATGGGACCGGAGGGGTGGGTGCGCCTCCGCGCCGCCGGGGCGATAACGTGCCTTGACGGCCCCGACCGGCCCGGTCAGCATGGTCGTATCCCCGTCATTTTGGTCGCCGCCCCGCAATCCCTTGCGGGTGTTTTTGCCTGTCCGGACCGCGCAGGTTGGCGGCATGGACAAGACCCTTGCAAAGATCCTCAGCGACGCGATCGCGGCCAAGGCCAAGTCGCCCGAGGAGGAAACCGACCTGGTGGCGCGCATGGGCCGCGCCGCCGGGATCGAGCCCGGCACCGTGCGCCAGATCCTGCGCGGCGAGATCGACACGCCCCCCGAGGAGCGGCTGCGCGGCTTTGCCGAGGTGCTCGACATCTCGCTCGACAGCCTGAAGGCCGCCGTCCAGTTCATGCTGGGCGATACTGGCCTCGCGATGATGGCCCAACAGGCCCTCGCCGAGCCCGGCGCCGATGCCGAGGCGCCCGAATGGGTCCACCTGCTGCCGGCCGGGGCGATCCAGACGGCGGATGCGCGCGGGCCGTATTCCGTCGCCGATGCCGAGGCGCTGATCGCCGTCTCTTTCACGGATACCGACCGCCTGGTCCTCGACGAGAACCACGCCACCGACCTGGCCGCCCCGTCCGGCGCGCCGGCGCCGGCGCGCGGCTGGATCGTCGAGATGCAGGCCCGGCCGAGCGGTATCTGGGGGCGGGTGGAATGGAACGCGGCCGGGCGCGAGCTGGTCGCCACGAAGGCCTACCGGGGCATCTCCCCGGTGATCCTGCACGACCGTTCGGGACGGATCGTGCGGATCCTGCGCGCGAGCCTCGTCAACAAACCCAATCTGCGCGGCCTGACCGCGCTCAACCAGGAGAGTGACATGACACTCATGGAACGTCTGGCCGAGATCCTCGGCCTCGACAAGGCCTCGACCGAGGCGCAGATCATCGCCGCCGTGCGCGAGATGAAGGGCGGCAAGGCGCATGAGACCGCCGCCCAGGCGCAGCTGCCGCAGATCGCCGCGGCGCTGGGCCTGGAAGGCGACGCCACCCCCGAGGTCGTTCTGGCCGCGGCCCAGGCGCGCACGTCCGACACCGACGTCGTGGCCGCGCTGCAGGCCGAGCTCGGCACGGTGACCAAAGCCCTCAACGATGTGACCTCCGCCCAGGCCAACGATCGCGCCACCGCCTTCGTCGATGGCGAGATCAAGCGCGGCCGCGTCGGCGTGAAGGCGCTGCGCGACCACTACATCGCGATGCACATGGCAGATTCCGCGCGCGTGGAGAAGGAGATCGGCGCGCTGCCGCTGCTCGCCGCCTCCGGCACCACCATCCAGCCGCCCGCCCCGAAAGAGGGCGAGGTCGCGCTCAACGCCGAGCAGGCCCAGGTGGCCAAGCTGCTGGGCCAGGACCCCAAGGACTATGCCGCGACGCTTGAAGCCGAGCGCGCCAACGAGGAGACATTCTGATGGCTGCACTGACCGAAGGCCGCAACACGCCGCAGGCGCTGGGCGACATCCGCACCGGCCCGGTGGCCGCCGCGGCGCTGATCTTCGAGGGCGCGCTCGTGATGCGCAACGCCGCCGGCGACCTGGTCCCGGCCTCGACCGCGACCGGGCTCATGGGCGTCGGCCGCGCCGAGGAGCGCGCCGACAACAGCGCCGGCGCCGCCGGCGACCAGAACCTGGCCTATCGCCCCGGCGTCTTCCGCTTCGCCAATTCCGCCGGCGGCGACGCCATCGGCCAGGCCGATATCGGCAAGGTGGTCTACGCGGTCGACGATCAGACCGTGGCGCTGACCGACGGCACCGGCACCCGCTCGAAAGCCGGTTTCGTCGACGCAATCGACGCCCAGGGCGTCTGGGTCCGCTTCGACGAAGCCCTGACCCGCCTGGCCTGAAGGAGAAGAGCCAATGATCATCAACGCCGCCAACCTCGCCGCGCTTCGCACCGGTTTCTCGACCGCGTTCAACCGCGGCCTCGGCCAGGCCGAGACCCAGTTCGGGCGCATCGCCACCACGGTGCCCTCGACCACCAAGGAGAACAAGTACGGCTGGCTGGGCAAGGTGCCCAACATGTCGGAATGGATCGGGGCGCGCCATGTGCACGGCCTGACCGAGCACGACTATGCGATCAGAAACAAGTCCTACGAGCTCACGATCGGGGTCGATCGCGACGACATCGAGGACGACAACCTGGGCGTCTACCAGCCGCTCTTCGTGGAGATGGGCGAGAGCGTGGCCGCGCATCCCGACCAGCTCGTCTTCGCGGCGCTCAAGAACGGCTTCACCGAGCCGGCCTATGACGGTCAGAACTTCTTCGACACCGACCACCCGGTGCTCGACGAGAACGGCCAGCCCACCACGGTGGCCAACACGGATGGCGGCGCGGGCACGCCGTGGTTCCTGCTCTCCACCCGCCGCTCGATCCGCCCGATCATCTATCAGACCCGCCGCGCAGCGAACTTCGTCTCCAAGGACCGGCCGACCGACGACAACGTCTTCGACCAGAAGGAGTTCGTCTACGGCACGGACGTGCGCTGGAACGTGGGCTACGGCTTCTGGCAGATGGCCTGGGGCTCCAAGCAGACGCTCAACCAGGCCAATTACAAGCTGGCCCGCGAGAGCCTCTTGGGCATGAAGGGTGATCACGGCCGGCCGCTGGGGATCACCCCCAGCCTGCTCGTCGTGCCGCCCAGCCTGGAAGGCGAGGCGCTGGAGCTTCTGAACGCCGAGCGCAACGCGGCGGGTGCCACCAACGTCTACCGCAACACGGCCGAGCTGCTCGTCTCGCCGTGGATGGCGTGAGGGCCGCGCGATGGATGATCTGACGCGCATCAACGGCATCGGCAAGAAGACCGCCGGGATCCTGGCGGCGGCGGGGATCGGCAGCTTTGCCGACCTGGCCGCCGTCGATCCCAAAAACCCGCCCAAGGTCGAGCTGACCGCGCCTGCCTGGGCCGACTGGATTTCCGAGGCCGTTGTTCTGGTTGAGGCCGCGGCCGACGCCGCAAAGCTGCCGCAAGGACCCGCCGCCGGTGACGGCCAGGGGGCACAAGACCCCCGGCCCGATCCGGGCGGTGCGAAGGGTGGCGGCACGATTGCCGATGCGCTGATCGTGCGCGGCCCGCGCCGCGGGCGCTGGCGTGCCGGCCGCAAGTTCGGGCCGGAGCCGGTCACGATCCCGGTGGCCGACCTGAGCCTGGAGGAGATCGGCGCGCTTCAGTCCGACCCGCACCTGAGCGTGTCCGAGACGACAGTGGAAGACGCGGGCTGACCGGGACCAGGTCCGCGCATGCCCCCGAACGGGGCCGCGCGCCGGGCGGCGCTGATCGCGATCCGCCCGGTGCAACCCGAGATGCCAGGCGAAAGCCGGCCAGTGATCCGCAATCGGCCGAACGCCGGTGCGGGGAGGCCGGTGAGTAGGCCGCCGGGGGCGCCGCCCGGATGCGACGGGGGACAGCGACCGTGACAGCCGGAAGAGACCGGGACTTGCCACCGGAGACCGCACACGATGCCCTACACCGACCTGCCAAGCCTGATCGACCGCTACGGCGAGCGCATGCTGCGCCTGCTGACCGACCGCGCGCAGCCGCCGGCCGGGCTGATCGACCAGGCCGTGGTCGACCGGGCGCTGGCGGATGCCGACGCGATCATCGATGCGGCGCTCATGGTGCGCTACAAGCTGCCGCTGGCATCCGTCCCGGCGCTGGTCGCGGACCTGGCCCAGGCGATCGCGATCTGGAAGCTCCACACGGCCACGCCCGACCAAAAGATCGAGGCCGATTACAAGGACGCTCAAAAGACCCTCGATGACCTCTCGAAAGGGCTCAAGCGGCTCAACGTGGCGGGCGTCGAGCCGGCGTCGTCCGGCTCCAGCGGCGCGCAGATCACCGATCGCGAACGCCCGTTCACGGCCAAGAACCTGAAGGGCTTCATCTGATGATCGAGGATGTGATCGCTCGGCTGGAAGACAAGGTCCCCGATCTGGCGGGCCGCATCGAGGGCGCGGCGGAACTGGCCGACCTGATGCGCCGGGGCGCCCTGCCGCAGGTCACGCCGGCCGCGCATGTGCTGCCGCTGGGCCTTCGCGGGGGCAATGTCGACACCGGCAGCGGCCTCTACCGCCAGGAGACGCAGGAGGCGATCGGCGTGGTCATCACCTGGCGCAGCTACAACGCCGCCGCCGGCGTCGCCCTGGCCGATATCCGGACACTCGTCGGCGGCGTAATCGGCGCGATCGCCGGCTGGGCGCCGGCGGGCGCCATCGGCGACTTCCGCCTGATGCGCGGGCAGCTCGTGAGCATGTCCGCGGGCACCATCGTCTACCAGATCGACTTCTCGCTCACCGACCAGCTGAGGATTGCAACATGACCGACCGGAAGACCCCGCTGCCCCAGGCGGGCGGCAGTTACACCGCCAAGGACGGCAAGCTGACCCGCGTGGCCGGCACGAAGGAACCCGAGCCGGGCACGGCGCGCAAGCCGGCACCGCCCGCGTCCGCGTCCGCGTCCGCGTCCGCGAAGAAGGAGGGCTGATCGATGATCCGCTGGAAAGAGAAAGTTCTGCTGGCCGTCATCGAGTCGGTCTACGGCGTCGACGAGGGGCCCACGGGCGCGGCCAACGCGATCCTGGCCACGAATGTGAGCCTGACCCCGATGGACGGCAACGATGTCAGCCGCGAGCTGGAGCTTGCCTTCCTGGGCGCCCAGGCCACGATCCCGGCCGAGCTCTCGGCGGCGCTCAACTTCTCGGTGGAGCTCGCGCCCTCGGGCGCGGCCGGAACCGCGCCGGCCTGGGGGCCGATCCTGCGCGCCTGCGGCGTGGCCGAGACGCTCTCGGCCGGCGTCTCGGTGACCTACAACCCGGTCAGCACGGGCCATGAGAGCCTGACCATCCATCTCTGGATCGGGGCCACGCGCTACGTCATCCTGGGCACGCGGGGCACCGCGACGCTGCGCTGGAACGCCCAGGGCGTGCCGGTGATCGAGTTCCAGATGCGCGGGCTCTTCGTGCAGCCCGCCGAGCAGGCTCCGGCCGTGCCGACGCTGACCAACTTCCAGAAGCCCGCCCTGGTGAGCAGCGCCAACACGCCGACCTTCCAGATCGACGGCACGGCGCTCGTGATGCGCAACGCCTCGCTGGCGCTGGGCAACGCGGTCGAGGGCCGCTTCCTGGTCGGCTCGGAAAGCGTCCTGATCACCGACCGCGCCGACCAGATCGAGACCAGCGTCGAGGCCGTGCCGCTGACCACCTTCAACCCGTTCGCCCTGGCCGCGGCCCAGACACAGGTCGCCGTCGACCTGGCGCACGGGGTCGGGGCCGGCAAGATCGCCACGCTCGCCGTGCCGGCCGCGCAGATGCAGCGGCCCCAGGGGCTGGAGAACCAGCAGAACATCAAGGAATGGCCGCTGCGCCTGGTGCCGCTGCCGGTGACCGGCAACGACCAGTGGACCCTGACCCTGACCTGATCCCAAAGCCCGAGGAATTGAGATGTTCAAAGTGACCGAGACCCCCGAGTTCACCCACAAGGTTCCGGTGATGGTGCCCGTCGATGGTGGCCACCGGGAGGAGAGCTTCGACGTGCGCTACCGCGTCATCGACGGCGACGTGGACGAGCAGTTCGATCTGCAGGACCCCGAAGGGCTGAAGGCGTTCCTGCGCGCCGCGATCGTGCGCATCGGCGACATCGTGGACGATAACGACAAGCCGCTCTCCTGGAACGATGCGCTCCGCGATCGCATCCTCGGTCTGCCCTATGCGCGGATCGCGCTCCTGCGCGGCTACATGACCGCGATCACCAAGGCCCGCACGGGAAACTGAAATGGGCAGCCCGTGCCTGGGCCGACGGGACGCTGATCCGCGACGCGGGCGAGGGTCTGGCGGCGCTGCAAGCGGAGGCGCGCGCGTTCGGGCTGCCCGAGACCGAACTGGCCGGGCTGGCCGAGGAGCGCCGGGGCGAGGACGGCGTCTGGCCGGAGAACGTGACGCCGGTCTGCGCCTTCCTGGTCTCGACCACGCAGTGGCGCACCGCGCAGCTGGAGGGGCGGATCGTCTGCCTAGGGCTCGACTATGCGGGCGTGCGCGCGGGGCTTGAAGGCGCAGGTGTCGAGATCACCCCGGAGCTCTGGGGCGATCTGCAGGTGATGGAAGCCGCCGCGGTGGCGGCGCTCAGAGGAAGGCGAGGATGACGTTCCGGGCGAGCTTGCTGATCGAGGGCGATGCGACCGACGCGAAGCGGGCGCTCGACGAGACCGGCGCCGCGATGGGGCGCACGGCGCAGGCCAGCACGAAGCTCGGCGGCGAGAACCGCAAGGCGCAGGCCACGACGACCGGGCTTTCCGGTGCAGCCGGCACCGCCCAGCGTGAGGTGCAGCAGCTGGCCGGTGCCGAGGCCCGCGCCGCCGCGCAGGCCGCCAACCTGGCCCGCGCCAATCGCGGCGCGTCGTTCCAGACCGCGAACCTGGCCTCGCAGTTCAACGATATCGGGGTGCAGCTGGCGGCCGGTCAGAACCCGCTGCAACTGGCCCTGCAGCAGGGCACGCAGATCACGCAGGTGATCGGGCCCTTGGGCGCGGCGGGCGCCGTCAAGGCGCTGGGCTCGGCCCTGACCTCGCTCGTGAACCCGGTCAGCCTGATCACGATCGGCTCGATCGCGGCGGGTGCGGCGCTCTTCCAGGCGTTCACCGATGGCGCCGACGGCGGCGACGACATGCAGAAAGCGCTGGACGCGCTCTCCGACCAGGTCGACATCTACCGCAAGGCGGTGGAGGCTGCCGCGGCACCGACGGCCGAGCTGGAGGAGCGATTCGGCGGCGGCGCGTCGCGGGCCCGTGAGATACTGGCCGCGGTCGCCGGCATCGAGCTGCGGGAGACCCAGCGCCAGGTCGACGGGTTCGTGGCGTCCATTGCCGAGTTCTTCGATGTCCAGAACCGGCCGAACCAGAACCTCTTGGCCGAGACCTTCGATCTGAGCATCTGGTCGCGCGACAACCGACGCTCGATCAACACGGTCATTGCGGCGCTGGAGGATCTGGGCAACGCCCAGGGCCTCGATGCGCAGCAGGAGGCGCTCGACCGGCTGCGCGAGAGCTTCACCGCCGCGGCGGGTGCCTCGGGCGGCCTGTCCCCTGACGAAGACGCCTTCCTCAAGCAGCTCGCGGACCTGCAACTGAAGATCGCCCAGGCACGCAAGGGCGGCGCGGCCGGCGAGGAACAGCGCGTCGCCCAATCCATCGCTTCGATCCAGGAGGAGATCAACGCGCTGCGCAGGAGCGAGCTGGCGAATGCCCAGCTTCAGGCGGTGAAGAAGGCGGGGCTGGACGTCGACAGCCTCGAGGCCACCGCGCTGCGCGAGAAGGTGGCCGAGCTCTTCGCCGAGACGGAAGCGCGCGACGCCGTGCGCCAGGCGGCCGAGGACGAGGCGCGCGCGGCCGAACGCGCGGCCGAACGCCGGGCCGTGGCCGAGGAACGCGCGCGGGAGAGCGTCCAGGCGCTGCTGGTCACCCAGCGCGACGAGCTGGCGCTGCTGCAGGCCTCCGACCCGGTGCAGCGGGAGATGATCCGTCTGCGCGCGCAGCTGGCGAATGCGACGATCGACCAGGCCGACGCCATCCGCCAGAACATCCAGGCGATCCTCGACGAGCGCGCGGCGCAGCGCGCCGGCGACGTGATCGAGGACCTGGACGGCCGGATCGCCGCGCTGGGCCGCTCGGCGCGCGAGAATTTCGTGCAGCGCCAACTCGATCTCGCCGGCGTGGTCGATCGGTCGAGCGCGCGCGCGATCGACATCATCGAGCGCGCCGAGAAGGTCTTCGATGGCGAGGAGGCCCGCCGCAAGGCCCGGCGTGGCGGATCGTCGGCCGCAAAGGAAGCCGACCGGGAACGCGAGGCGGTCGAGAAGCTGATCGAGGGGCTCCGGATCGAGCGCGATCTGCTGGGCGAGACCGATCCGGTGCAGCGCGAGCTGATCCGCCTGCGCGGCGTGCTCTCGGGCGCGACGGACGAGCAGCGCACGGCCGTGGAGGCGCTGATCGCCGCCAACCAGGCCGAGGCCGCCGAGATCGAGGCGCTCAATCGCGCCTGGGACGGGTTCTCGGATATCGCGGGCCAGGCGCTGGAGGACGTGATCCTGAACGCCGAGTCGGCCAGCGACGTGATCGATGGGCTGGCGCGGGCGATGGCGCGCGCGGTCCTGCAAGCCGCCCTTCTGGGCCAGGGGCCATTCGCGGGCATCTTCGGCGGCGGCGGCGGAATTTTTGGCGCGATCGGCGCGGCGATCGGGATACCGCAAAAGGCCGATGGCGGGCTGATCTCCGGCCCCGGCGGGCCGCGCGACGACCGGGTGCTGATCGCGGCCAGCGATCAGGAGTTCATCGTGAATGCCGATGCGACGCGGCGCAACCGGACACTGCTGGAGGCGATCAACAGCGGCCGGATCGACACTTCCGGCGGGCTGCCGGCCTTTGCCCGCGGCGGGCTGGTGGGCGCCACGCCGCCGGTCTTCGGCGGCAGCGCCGCGCCGGCCGCGGGCGCGGCAGCGCGTGACCAGCTCGAACTCACGGTGCGGCTCAGCGACGATCTGGATGCGCGGATCACCAGCCGGTCGCGTGACGTCGCGGCCAATATCACCCGCGAGGGGCTGGAGGCCTTCTCGCGCCGAGTGCTGCCTTCGCGGATCAGAGAGATCGACGGCGACGAGAGGATCATCGGATGACCGCGCTGGCCTATCCGCTCTCGCTGGCTGAGTTCATGGACCGGCTGCTGATCAGCTCCGCGCCCTTCGATCTGCCCGAGCAGGTGGAGATCGCCGGGACCGCCGGCGGCGAAATCCTCAAATCCGAGATCGCGGCGCGGCTCTGGACCGGGTCGGTACGGCTCGGGCGGATGACGGCGGAGGAGGCCCGGCCGATCCGGGCGCGGATCAACCTGCTGCGCTCGGCCGGCGCGTCCTTCCTGGCCTACGACCCCAAGCGCGCGTTCCCGGCCGGCGATCCCGGCGGCACGATCCTGGGCGCCGCCACGCCGGTGATCGACACGCTCGACGCGGACGCGCGGCTGATCGCGCTCGGCGGCCTGCCGGTGGGCTACGTGCTGGCCGCGGGCGACATGCTCTCGTTCCAGTACGGCACGAACCCGGTACGCTACGCGCTCCACGAGGTGGTGGAGGACAGCGCCACCGCAGACGGCACGGGCGTGACGCCGCTCTTCGAGGTGCGCCCGGCGATCCGGCCGGGGGCCGTCACCGGCACCGCGGTCGCGCTGACCTGGGCTCACTGCAAGGCCACGCTGGTGCCGGGCGAGATCGAGGTCGGCACCACGCGCCGGACGATCACCGAGGGCGTGGCCTTCCGTTTCATCCAGACGCTGAGGTGAGCTGATGCGCGATCTCGATCCCGCCACCGTCGCCCATCTCGCCACCCGCCCGGCGATCGCGGCCTACACGCTCTTCTGGCTCAGCGCCACGAACCGGACCACGGGCGCGGTCGAGAACATGGGGCTCTGGTCGGGCGACGATCACCAGAGCTTCGATATCGGCGGGCAAATGCGGCTCTACCACGGCGCGGGCACGATGCTCGACCAGCTGACCGTCCGCTACCAGAGCGGCACGCAGGTCCAGCGCCAGAAACTCAAGCTCGCCGCGATCGCGCCGGAGGTCGAGCAGGCGCTGAAGATCTACGAGCCGCGCCTGGCCCCCGTCGAAATCCACCGCGCGATCTTAGATGCCGACACCCGCCAGCTGATCGGCGCGCCGCACCGGGTCTTCGCTGGCACGCTGGAGCAGCTCAAGACCACCCGGCCCAAGCCCGGCGAACAGGGCGGCGTGGCCGCCACGCTGGCCAGCGCAATGCGCCGGCTGACGCTGCGGCTCAGCACCACCAAGTCGGACGAGGCGCAGCGGCGGCGCGGCGACGACCGGTTCTACCGCTACGCCGATGTCTCGGGCAACTACGTGACGATATGGGGGGAGAAGAAGGCATGAAGCTGCCCGATTGGCGCCCCCGGCTTCTGGCCTATGTCACCGCGGCGGCGCGCGAGCCTTTCGTGCCCGGCACGCATGACTGCGCGCTTTTCGCCGCGGGCGCGGCCGAGGCGCAGACCGGGCGCGACCCGGCCGAGGGGCTGCGCGGCACCTATTCGACGCTGACCGAGGGGCTCAGGCGGCTCGGCGCGCTGGGTCATGCCGACCATGTCGAGATGGCGGCGGCGCATTTTGCGGAGGTGCCCGCGTCGTTTGCGCAGGTGGGCGACCTGGCCGTGGTGGCGACCGACGAGGGCGACGCGCTGGGCGTCGTGCAGGGAGAGGCCGTGTACGTGCTGCAGAAGAGCGGGATCGCGATGGTCCCGCTGACGGCGGCGCACCGCGCCTTCCGGGTGGCCTGAGATGGCGGCGGTGGGCTTCGCAATCGCAGGTGTCGCGGGCGCGATCGCGGTCGACTCGGCGATCGTCTTCCTGACCCAGACGCTGGTCGGCCGGCTCCTGGTCGCGGTCGCGGTTTCGGCGCTGAGCCGCGTACTGGCCAAGAAGCCCAAGATCACCGAGCCCGGCCTGCGCACGCGGGCCACACAAACGGGCGGCACCAACCCGCAGAGCTTCATCCTGGGCACCTACGCGACCTCGGGCGTGCACGCCGCGCCGCGCCAGACGGCGAGCACGCCCGGCCGCAGCAACAACGAGCTGCTGAACTACGTCATCACGCTGGGCAGCCTGCCGGGCCACGACCTGTCGCGGCTGATCGTCGACGGCGATTACGTGGCGCTGGACCCCACCGAGGACCCGACGCTGGGCTTTCCGGTGGCGGGGCGCCTGAACGGCAAGGCCTGGATCAAGCTCTACGACGGCACGCAGACCGCCGCCGACCCGCTGATGCTGAACCGCTACCCCGTGGTCACGCCGCCACTCTCCCGGCCGGCGGATTTCCCCTGGGACACCGACATGGTGGCGACCGGCGTCTCCTACGCGGTGCTCTCGTTCAACCTCGACCGCAAGCTCTTCAAGGGCTTCCCGGATGTGCGTTTCGAGGTTGACGGCATCCCGCTCTACGACCCGCGCAAGGACAGCAGCGTGGGCGGCAGCGGCGCCCATCGCTGGGCCGATCCTGCGACATGGGAGAAGACGCTGAACCCGATCGTGATGGTCTACAACGTCGCCCGCGGCATCGCCTTTCCCGACGGCAATGTCTGGGGCGGAGGCTGGGCCGAGGCCGACCTGCCGCTCTCGAACTGGTTTGCCGGCATGAACGAATGCGACGTGCTGGTCACGCGCTCGGACGCTTCGCAGGAGCCGCAATACCGCGCCGGGCTGGAGGTCTTCGTCGATGACGAGCCGGCCGACGTGATGGACGAGCTCCTGAAAGCCGCCTCGGCCGAGGTGGTCGACGTGGGCGGCACGCTCAAGGTCCGCGTCGGCCCGCCCGCGCTGCCGGTGTGGTTCTTCACCGACGACGACATCGTGGTGACCGAGGAGGACAGCGACACGCCGTTTCCGGACCCCGGCGCCACGCACAATGCCGTGGCCGCGAAGTACCCCGAGCCCGCGAGCCTCTGGGAGGCGCGCGAGGCGCCGATGCTGGTGCGCGCCGATCTGGAGGCCGAGGATCAGGGACAGCGCCTGGTGGCCAACCTGAGCCTGCCGGCCGTGCCCTATGGCGAGCAGGTGCAGCGCCTGATGGCGGCCTGGCTGGAGGATGACCGCCGGTTCCGGCGCCACAGCCTGGTGCTGCCGCCCGACGCGCTGATCCTGGAGCCGCTCGACACCGTGGCCTGGACGAGCGCCCGGCACGGCTACGCCGACAAGCTCTTCGAGATCGCCACGCTCGATGACAGCCAGCGCTCGGGGCGGGTCAGCGTCTCGATGCGCGAGCGCGACCCGGCGGATTTCGTGCCGCAGCCCGGCGCGATCCTGCCCTCGGAGCCGGCGGCGCCCGTGACCAATGTTTTGCCCGCGCAGGTGGTGCCGAATTTCGGCGTCGTGGGCACCTCGATCGCGGATGCCGGCGGCACCGCCCGGCGCCCGGCGCTGGAGCTGACCTGGGACGGCACCGACCCGGACGTGCGCGCGCTGCAATTCGAGATCCGGATCGCGGGTGCTGCGACGCCGGTGATCACCGGCTCGACCACCGGCGTGGAGGACGGCCGCCTGATCGTCTCGCAGGGCGTCCTGCCGGCCGAGAATTACGAGGCGCGTGCGATCTACGTGGTCGACCGGCCCGTGGACTGGACCGCCTGGCTGCCGGCCACGACGCCCGACGTGCGGATCGGCGCGGTCGACATCTCGGTGGTGGTCACGCAGTCGATCGACGACGCCAATGCCGCCGCCGCCGCGGCCGCCGCCGACGCGCTGACCGCGAACGCCCGGATCGACACGATCGACACCGAGAGCGCGGCCGCGCTCGTCTTCCGCAACATCGGCGGCGAGTTCGGGCTTTTCGGCTGGCAGGACGTGGGCGGGACCAGCGGCGCATTCCGGGTCAAGGCGGACAACATCCTGCTCGACGGCACGGTGGCCGCGAAGAAACTGACGGTGACCGACTTCTCCGGCAACCTGGTGGTGAACGGGAACTTCGGGACCGGTGATTTTTCTGAATGGGCCGCCGTTCCGGCGCAGTTCCTGGTCACGCCAAAAGACCCGGCCGCACCGCGAAATGCACAGCGGCTCATCCCGGCGGCCTTCGCGCTGGAGATGACGTCCGATCCCGGCACGTCCCATCTTACGCACGGCGCCTCGCAATTCCCGATCGTCGAGGGCGAAGCATATGTGCTGGAGTTCGACGAGGTTTCCACGGCCGACGCCGACGGCACGTTCGATGTGGTGGTGCAATATTTAGATCAAGCGGGGGTATTCATCTCCGCCGATGGGCTCAGCAATCTGGCACCCGGCGCGCTCCAGCACCGATCGACGGCTATGGCGGGCGCACCTACGGGAGCGGTTTCAGGTCGAGTGCTCGTGCGTCGCGACGGCAACGAGACCGGCGGCGAGATATTCGTCACCAACATCGAGGTGCGCCGCAAGAAGCCGGGCTCGACCCTGCTGACGCCCAATTCGGTGACCGCCGACCTGGCCTTCTTCGAGAGCCTCACCGCGCTCGGGATCACGGTCGCCTCGGCCGAGATCGAAGACCTGGCGGTGACCTCGGCCAAGATCAACACCGCCGCGATCACCAATGCGAAGATCGGCGACCTGGCCGTGGACACGATCAAGGTCTCCGACAATGCGATCACGACAACGCGTAGCGCGAGCGGCGGTCTGAGCGCGGCTGTGAGTTGGACCCCGCCCTTCGATGGGGATGTGTCGATGTTCGCGTTCGGAAAAGGCACCGCCGGTGGTCAGAGCGGCGCGACGTTGCTCGTAGGTGTCGGGGACGGGAGCACGTCGTTTTCGGCGAGCCAACAGCTTGGAGACTCCGAAGCCGGATCGGCGGCGGTGATGGGCAGCATTTCGGTGTTGGCGGGCGTGCCGATCACTGTGACCGCAACAGTCGGTGGCGGTACTTCGAATTCCATCCAACTCGTCGTGCTGGAGACCTTCAAATGATCGATGTCACGTTTCATGACGCCGCCGGCCGCATCGCGCAGATCGCGCGGCTCCGCAACGTCGACGATGCCAATGCCACGGCGCTTGCGCTGGGCCGCTTCTGGGTGCCCGGCCGGGCCGATCTGGCGGCGGATTACGTGGACGTGGTCGCCGGCACGATCCTGCCGCGGCCCGCGATCCCGTCCCTGCCTGCCGCAGGCACGGTGCCGCTTGCGATCGACCTCAGCGTCTACCCGTCGGGCAGCGTGGTGAGCGTGCTGAGCGAGGCCGGCGACGCGCTGACGATCTCGGACATGGGCCAGACGCTCAACCTCACTGGCCCCGGTCTCTACACCGTCGCCGTCGACCCGCCTTTTCCGCATCTGCCAGTGCAGGAGGTGATCCCCGTTGATTGATTTCGCCCAGGACCCCGAATTCCGCCGGCGCCGCGATCACGACGCGGTCAATGCCGAGCGCACCCGCCGCCTGGAGGCCGGATCGATCTTCACCGTGCCGGGCTATGGAGACGTGGCGCTACAGGCTCGATTGCAGGACATGGTGACCTTGAGCGGACTGCTTGATGGCGCGCAGGCGCGCATCGCGGCGGGCGACGTCACGACGATCAAACGCTTCCGGGACCGCGACAACACCGACCACCTGCTCACGCCGCCTCAGATCGCGCAGATGGTCCAGATCGGCACAGCCTGGGTGGAGGCGGTCTACAACGCCTCCTGGGACATTAAGAAGCTCGACCCGGTGCCCGCGGATTTCACCGATGACGGCCATTGGCCGCCAGTCAGATAGATCGAGCAGAGAGGAGGGAAACCCATGCTCAAGACCATCTGGAAGACGCTTCAAACGGCGTTCAAATCGCCCTCGGCCTTCGAGGGCGCGCCGTGGAAGTTCGCCATCAACCAGGCCGGCCACATGGCCGTGGTGGGCCTGATCGGTGGCTTCATCCTTCCCTGGTGGTTGGCGCTGGCCGCCTATGCCGCCTGGGAGGCCGCGCAGTGGTGGTGGTCCGAGGCCGATGCCTGGGACGGGGTGCAGGACGTGGCTTTCGTCGCCGCCGGCATCCTGGCCGCCGTCACGATGACCTGGCCGCCCCTGGCGGTGGCGGGTCTCTTCCTCCTGGCCGGCACCCTGCGCCGCGCCGCAACCCCCCTGAAGGAGATGCAAGATGGCTGACCTTGAGAACTGGATCAACCCGCGCCTCTGCTCGCTCAACGAGTGCGTGCGCATCGAGCGCGGACCGCAGACCGTCACGCTCACCTGCAGCGACGAGACGCTCTCGGACGCCGTCACCCACCCCAAATACCGCAAGGGCGGGCGGGACGCGGCAGGCCGGCTGATCTGCCCCGACGACGCCGTCAAGGCGATCGAGGCCGCCGGCGGCGATCCCCGGCCACTGCGCCGCGCGATGGTGCGCGACCGCGACCTCGGCCGGGCGTCCGTCGAGACCGGCGGCGAGATGCGCGTGGTCGATCGCGCCGGCCAGCACGCGCCCTGGATGTGGAAGCTCTACAAGCTGGCGCAGACGACCGACATCAACCGAGAGACCGGAGAGGAAGAGCAGGTTCAGCGCTGGGTCTGGGTGGGCGAGTTCGAGGGCCGCGACGCCGCGCTCAAGGCTGCCCGGAAGCTCTATGAGAAGGAGTACGCCTGATGGCCTTTTTTGCCGACACCATACTCGACGCCGGCCTGCAGTATCTGCGGGACAAGGTCAACGAGATGCACATCACCTCCGCCGAGGCGACGACCTACACCGAGGCCACATCGACCCTGACGCTCGCCAACAAGGCCGCCCCGGCGCTGAGCGCCCAGGCCGATTACGGCGGCGCCGGCGCGGGCCGCAAGGTGGAGGTCGCGACCTTCACCGACGGCACGGTCACCGCGACCGGCACCGGCTCGCACTACGCGCTGGTCGACACTGTCGGGCTGGAGCTGGTCGCCACCGGTGCGCTCAGCGCCACGCAGGCACTGACCAACGGCAACCCGCTGAGCCTGACCCAAGCCCTGCCGCTCGTCTTGAACGACGCCGTGGCGATCTGAGGAGACCTGAGATGAGCACCCTGCGCTGGAAGAGCAACAACCAGGCGGTGGCGGACCGGAAGTTCACGATTGCCGAAGTCGAGAACGGGGAGATCAGGATCATGCCGGATCCCGCCGAGGGCCGCCTGGTGCCGGTCTACATCCACGCCGCGGCGCAGGCGGCCCCGGCGCCTTCCACGATCAACTCCGACACGCTGCCCCAATTCGCCCCGGTGGCCGACTTCAGCCGCGCGGGCGACGGGGTGCGCTCGGACGCGACGTTCGACCGGCACTTCATCAACGGCATGACCGAGGCGGAGGCCGTGACATATCTCCTCCAGGTCATCGAGCTGATGATGCACGCCCGTCTGGAGCGCCTCGCCCTGTTGATCGACGCCGCCGGCAAGACCCCCGAGGGCAAGAACTACATCGACCGCGCCACCGGGCAGACCTTCCTGATCCTCTGGGACGGACAGGGGCGGACCCTGACCTACGACTATATCTCCACCCGCCTGGAGCAGGAGATGGGGTCATTCTTCGACAGCACGGGTATCGCCAGCCGGGTCAAACGGCTGCGGGCCGCGATCACCGCTCTGGAATGGCCGGTGGAGATCGAGACGTCGGTCGGCGTCGGATACAAGATGACCGCCCCGACGGAATGGATCGTCCCCTGGGACGCGAGGCAACCTGCGGCCCTGGCGGTCGGCTGAGGACGTGGTTCGGGCCGGATAGGGGATAGAGATGGTTCTTTCACTGGTCGGCAGCATTGAGAGCCTGAACAGCACCGGGCATACGTCCCACAGTTTCCCGTTCACGCTCTCTGCGGGGGCCGACCGCCTTGTTGTTCTGCTGGTCGCGGCCCGCTCGCAATCGTCAGACGGGGGCGGCCTGGCCAGCGCGACAATTGGCGGCCAGCCGCTGTCCCAAATTACCCAATGGACACATGGAGCGCGCCGCCCTTGGGTCGCGATTTGGGCGATCAGAGAGGCCGATCTCGTAGGGTCCGGATCGCAGACGGTTCAGGTCGACACGAACTCTCTGGCCTCCGATGCTTTCTATGTCGTGACCGAATGGTCCGGAGCAGACGTGTCGGCTGCGGCGAGCTTCTTTGAGGACGCCAATTTCAGCAGCGATGCGTCGACCGGAACCTTCACGAGCGCGGCTCCGGCGCTCACAGTCGGCAATGATGGCGGGGCCATGCTGGGCGTGTGTTCTACCGAGCACGGCGGCGATACGATGTCCGTGACCGGTGCCACCGAGATCGCCGCCGATAGCGCCGGAAACCTTACCGGTAGCGTTGCCTACGAGGTCATCGACCCGCTGGGACCTGCGGGCTGGACATGGAACTGGGGCACGGCGGATCAATTCGCTTTCACATCCCTGGCGTTGGTGCCCGCCGCCACCGCAGGCGACTCCGTCACCGCCTTGGGCCTCGTCGCCGGCGGCCGCACCGGCCTGGCCGCGGCGGGGCAGACGCACCAGGTCGCGGCACCGGGCCTCAGTGCGCCGTCCAGGGTCGGTCAGGCGGTCTTGCAGGCCACCGATCAGGTTGCCGCGCCGGGGCTAAGCACGGCCGCACGGACAGGGCTCGGGGCGATCGGGCAGGCGCACAGCCTGTCGGCCTCCGGACTGCGGTCCTTGACGCGCGTGGACGCCGCCCAGCTGCAGGCCACGGATCAGGTCGCGGCCGCGGGGCTGCGCGCCGGTGCTGGCGCGGGCAACGCGCCGCTCGCGCAGCTCCACCGCGTCTCGGCCCCCGGCATCGTCGCGCCGGGCGGGGTGGGCACGGCGCTGCTCTCGCAGACCCACAGCGTCTCGGCCGTGGCCCTGTCGGCAGGCGCGCGCGTCGGGCCGGCTGCGATCGGCCAGGTCCACGCCATCGTGGCCTTGGGGCTCGGCGCCGCCGCGCGGCTGGCCGACGGCTCGATCATGCAGGTGCACGAGATCGCGGCCGACGGCCTAGCGGTGCCTGCATTGGTTGGGACCGCCGACGCGATCGGGGACAGCCCGACGGACGAGTTCCTGATCGAGGCCGAGTGGACGGCCGAGTACCGCTTGCAGGCGGACTGGGCGTCCGAATTCCAGCTCGACGCCCAATGGTCGGCCGAGCATCTGATTGCCGCAGAATGGAGGAGCGCATGACCGACCGCACCCCCTGTGTCGTGCCCGGCTGCCGCCGGACCGTCGCCCTAAAGACGCTACCGCCCGGCGACGATGAATGGATTTGCGCCAGACATTGGGCGGCGGTGCCCAAGCGCAAGCGCCGTATCTATTTTCGGGCCCGGCGCCGCCTGCGCCGCGGCGAGATCGAGCGGAAGCGCGCGGATTGGGCGTGGAACCGGCTAAAGAAGATCGCCATCGAGGAAGCCCTGTTGGGACTGGAGATATGAACCCCGTCGAAACCTATGAGTCGAACAACCCCCGCATCCGCATCGCGGTGACCGATCCGGTGACCGGGCAGCCAAAGGATATGAGCGGCGGCACCATCACCGCCCGCGCCGCCGCCCGCGACGGCACCGTGACCCAACTCGCAGCCTCGATCGAGGGCACCGACGCGGTGGTGCAGCTCGCGCCCGGCGTGCTCGCGCCGGGTCGCTTCAATGTCCAGGTGACGGTGACCAAGGGCGCTGATATTGTCACGCTGCGCCGGCCGTTCCTGATCGACATGAGGGCCAGCCACTGAGGTGCCGCTTAGAGCGCCCTTCGAGCCCCGTTGGAGAGCCCTTTTAGGCCGGCTGGAGTTGTGACAAGTTCAAGTGTCAAAATGCGCAAGTTCAAGTGTCACGCTACAGCGGGAATCGGCCAGAGCTTCCTGCACCTTGGCGCGGAACCAGGCGTCATAGGCCTCCGGGTCTGCGGTCAGCCCGGCGGGCAGACCGCCTTCGGCGGCAACGCGGGTCAGCAGGATGCGCACGGCATCCGAAAGCGTCAGGCCGACACCAGACAGAGCGTCGGTTGCTTGTGCCTTGAGGTGGTCGTCCACGCGGACGTGGAGCATCGAGGTCTGGGCGGGCATGGCATATCCTCCTGTTTCTGAGGATAGAATGTATCTCAATTGAGATACATACAAGTGGCCTTGGCGAGAGGTGGTTCGGTTTATCTGAATAGGTTCCGGGCATTTCTTAAGTGGTTTTCCGCCTTTGCCTGATCAATCTCTGACCCCGCCGCCCGGCCCGATCAGGGTCCGCAGGTAGCGTCCGTAATCGTTCTTGGCATAGCGCGCGGCGCGCGCCTCTAGGTCGGCGGCGCTGATCCAGCCCATGTGATAGGCGATCTCGTCGGGGCTGCCGGTCTGCAGGCCCTGCCGCTTCTCCAGCGTGCGCACGAAATTGCCCGCGTCGAGCAGGCTGCCATGGGTGCCGGTATCCAGCCAGGCATAGCCGCGGCCCATCCGTTCCACCGCCAGTTGGCCGTCGGCCAGGTACATCTCCAGCAGCGTGGTGATCTCCAGCTCGCCGCGGGCCGAGGGCCGGACCTGCTGGGCGCGCGCAGGCGCGGTCCCGTCGAGGAAATAGAGCCCCGTCACCGCGTAGTCCGAGGGCGGGCGCTCGGGCTTCTCGACAATCGCGCGCACCGCGCCCCCGGCGTCGAAATCCACCACCCCGTAGCGTTCCGGGTCCGAGACCCGGTAGCCGAAGACCGTGCCGCCCTCACGGGCCGCATCGGCGCGCTGCAGCAGCTCCGGCAGGCCGTGGCCAAAGAAGATATTGTCGCCCAGCACCATCGCCGAGGGCGCCCCGTCGAGAAACGCCTCGGCCAGGATATAGGCCTGCGCCAGCCCGTCCGGCGTGGGCTGCACGATCCAATCGAAGCTGAGCCCCCATTGCGACCCGTCGCCCAGCATGCGGCGGAACTGCTCCTGGTCCTGTGGCGTGGTGATGATCGCGATCTCGCGGATGCCGCCCAGCATCAGCACCGAGAGCGGATAATAGATCATCGGCTTGTCGTAGATCGGCAGAAGCTGCTTGGAGATGCCGATGGTGATCGGGTAGAGCCGGGTGCCGGAGCCCCCGGCCAGGATGATGCCCTTGCGGTCGGTCATGTCAGCGCTCCTCAAGCTCCTCGATCACCCGCGCCAGCCCGGTGCGCCAGTCCGGGCGCGGGATGGCGAAGGCGGTTTCCAGGCCGGAACAGTCCAGCCGCGAATTGGCCGGGCGCGCGGCCGGGGTGGGGTAGTCCGCGGAAGGGATATCCGTCACCGCGCAGGACAGGCCGGCCTGCGCGAAGATCGCGCGGGCGAAACCCGCCCAGCTTACATCCGGGGCGCCCGCGAAATGGTGGATGCCGCTCTTGGCGGGGTCGCGCGCAAGCTGCGCCGCGATCGTCAGGCAGGCCGCGGCGATGTCGCCCGCCCAGGTCGGCCCGCCCACCTGGTCGGCCACCACGGCCAATTGGTCGCGCCCGGCCCCCAGCCGCAGCATGGTCTTCACGAAATTGCCGCCATGCGCGGAAAACACCCAGGAGGTGCGCAGGATCGCGTAACAGCCCCCGGCCGCGCGCACCGCCGCTTCGCCCGCCAGCTTGCTGCGCCCGTAGGCGCCGAGCGGCGCGGGCGCGTCGCCGGGCCGCAAGGGCGCGGCGCCACTGCCGTCGAAGACGTAATCGGTGGAGACATGTACGAAAGGGATGCCGCGCGCCGCGCAGGCGCGCGCCATCGCGCCGGGGGCGGCGGCGTTGACGGCGGTGGCCAGCGCCTCTTCGGTTTCGGCGCGGTCCACGGCGGTATAGGCGGCGGCGTTTATGACGGCGCCGGGCGCATGCGTCTCGATGGCCGCGGCGCAGGCGGCGGGATCGGCCAGGTCGGCCGCGTCCCGGCCCAGGAAGACCGCCTCCGGCGCGCGGCGCGCCAGTTCGCGCGCCAGTTGCCCCGTCCTCCCGAAGACCAGCAGCGTCACGATCCGGCCCCCAGCCGCCGGCCGACGCCGTCGCGCCCCTGCAGCGCCCGCCACCAGGCCTCGTTGTCGAGATACCACTGCACCGTCTTCTCCAGCCCCTCCGCCAGCGTCACCGAGGGCCGCCAGCCCAGTTCGCCGCGGATCCGCGCGGGGTCGATCGCATAGCGGGCGTCATGGCCCGGACGGTCCGCCACGAAAGTGATCAGCCGGTTATGCGGCGCGCCCTCGGGCCGCTTGTCGTCGAGGATCGCACAGATTCGGTGCACCAGGTCGATATTGCGGGCCTCGTTCTCGCCGCCGATATTGTAGCTGCGCCCCGGCCGCCCCTTCGCCAGCACGCAAAGCAGAGCGTCGGCGTGATCCTCCACATAGAGCCAGTCGCGCACGTTCTCGCCCGCGCCGTAGACCGGGACCGGCTTGCCCGCCAGCGCATTGAGGATCGCCACCGGGACGAGCTTCTCGGGAAAATGGTAGGGGCCGTAATTGTTGGAGCAGTTGGTCAGCAGCACCGGCAGGCCGTAGGTCTCGGCCCAGGCGCGCACCAAGTGGTCGCTGGCCGCCTTGGAGGCCGAATAGGGCGAGCGCGGATCATAGGGCGTGGTCTCGGTGAACTTCCCCTCCGGCCCCAGCGAGCCATAGACCTCGTCGGTGGAGATATGGTGGAAGCGGAAGCCTTCGGGACACCCGGCGCGCAGCCAATGGGCGCGCGCGGCCTCCAGCAGGTTGTAGGTGCCGGTGACATTGGTGTCGATGAAGGCGCCGGGCGCGTCGATGGAGCGGTCGACATGGCTTTCGGCGGCCAGGTGCATCACCGCGTCGGGCGCGTGTTCGGCGAAGATGCGCTCCAGCGCCGCGCGGTCGCGGATATCGGCGTGCTCGAAGGCATAGGCCGGGCTGCCGGCCACGGCGGCCACGTTCTCCAGGCAGGCGGCATAGGTCAGCGCGTCGAGATTGACGACCTCGTGGCCGCGCGCCACGGCCAGCCGCACCACGGCCGACCCGATGAACCCGGCACCGCCGGTGACGAGCAGTTTCATGTCTCCTGCCCTCCATAGGTGAACGGCGTGTCGAAATCCTTCAGCAGCGGCGCGGCGGCGTCCTTGTCGGACAGGATCGCGGCGCCGGGCGCGAGCCCCCAGTCGATGCTGATATCGGGGTCGTCCCAGCGCACCGCGCCGTCGCAGTCGGGCGCATAGTGATCGGAACATTTATAGACGATCTCGGTGTCGTCCTCGCGGGTGACGAAGCCGTGCAGGAAGCCCTCGGGCACCAGGAGCTGGCGGCCGTTCTCGAAGCTCAGCTCCGCCCCCACCCACCGTCCGTAGAAGGGGCTGCCGCGACGGATGTCCACCGCCACGTCGAAGAGCCGCCCGCGCCCGCAGCGCACCAGCTTGGCCTGGGCATGCGGCGGGGCCTGGAAATGCAGCCCGCGCACCGTGCCCGCCCGCGCCGAGAGCGAATGGTTGTCCTGCACGAACTCCGTCCCGATGCCATGCGCCGCCAGCGTCCTGCGATTCCAGCTCTCGCTGAAGAAGCCGCGGGCGTCGCCGAAGCGCGCCGGGGTCAGGATTTTCACGCCCGGAAGGCTTGTCTCTTCGATCTGCACTCTACTGCCCCGTCAATCGCACGCCTGGAATGTGGCCCTATTTAGCAAGAGCCCATCCGGATGTCATTGGCCGACAGCTTTGAGCGGCGAGACTCGTTGGCGACCGGAGAATTCATCAAACCTGCGCGCGAGACATTTTTTCATTTCATCCCAGGGGATGTTCATGGCTCAACGCGGTTACACCCAGTAAACCATATTGACTCATCTCAGCGTCCGACGCTGTCATAGGCCTCGAACCCGGCCCGCTTCGCGTCCCCGGCATTGTAGATGTTGCGCAGATCGGCCATGCGCGGCACCGTCATCTTGCGCGCCAGCCGCTTCAGGTCGAGCGCGCGGAACTCGTTCCATTCGGTCAGGATCACCACCAGGTCGGCCTTGTTGACCGCCTTGTAGGCATCCTCCACCCAGATCACGCCGGGCAAGAGCGCCTCGCCCTCGCGCCGGCCCTGCGGATCGGTGACGCGCACCTTCGCCCCGCCGCCCACCAGCGCCGGCACGATGGTCAGCGCCGGCGCCTCGCGCATGTCGTCGGTATTGGGCTTGAAGGTCACGCCCAGCACCGCGACGGTCTTGCCGTTGAATGAGCCGTCGCAGAGATCGCGCAGCTTCTCCACCATCCTTAGCTTGACCGCGTCATTGACCGCGATCACCGCCTCGGTGATGCGCTGGGGCACCGCGTGGTCCTGGCCGATGCGGGCCAGCGCCTGGGTGTCCTTGGGAAAGCAGGAGCCGCCATAGCCCGGACCGGCATGCAGGAACTTGTTGCCGATCCGCCCGTCGAGCCCCATCCCCTTGGAGACCTGCTTCACATCCGCGCCGACCCGCTCGCACAGCGCCGCGATCTCGTTGATGAAGGTGATCTTGGTGGCCAGGAAGGCATTGGCCGCGTACTTGATCATCTCCGCGCTTTCCAGGTCGGTGGTGATGATCGGGAAGTCGCGCAGGAAGAGCGGGCGGTAGATATCCGCCATCACCTGCGCGGCGCGCTCGCTGTCGGTGCCCACCACCACCCGGTCGGGGCGCATGAAATCGTCGATCGCCGCGCCCTCGCGCAGGAATTCCGGGTTCGAGGCCACGTCGAGTTCCAGATCAGGCCGGGCCTTGCGCACGAGCTGCTTGACCTTGCGGTTGGTGCCGACCGGCACGGTGGATTTGGTCACCACCACCGCATAATGGTCGAGCGTGGCGGCGATCTCCTCAGCGGCGGCGAAGACATAGGTCAGGTCGGCATGGCCGTCGCCGCGCCGCGTCGGCGTGCCCACCGCGATGAAGACCGCGTCCACGTCCCGCAACGCGCCCGCCAGGTCGCCGGTGAAGGACAGCCGCCCGGCGGCCACGTTCTTGGCCATCAGCTCGTCCAGACCGGGCTCGTAGATCGGCACCTCGCCGGCCTCCAGCTTGGTGATCTTGCGCGGATCCTTGTCGACGCAGACGACTTCATGCCCGAAATCGGAGAAACAGACACCCGAGACGAGCCCCACATAGCCCGTGCCGATCATCGCAATACGCATGCCCGATATCCTCCGCCTGATCCGGCCCCTGACTTGCAGGGCGTCCTGCGCGGCTGTCAAGCGAAACCCGCCGCCGCGGGGGGCTTGGAAATCCCGCGCCGGAGCGGCTAGGCACAGGCCGGGCGCGGGGCGCGGTGACAGGCAAGGGACGGAACATGCACGAACTGAAGACGCTCGGCGCGGCGCTGGCGCTGGGAATCATGGCGACGGCCGCCGGGGCTTGCCCGCGGGCGCTGCCGCCGGGCACCGGTTACAGGTCATCGACCGCGCGCGCTGCCGCTTCACCGCGGAGGGCCGCGCGGTGGAGCCGCACAGCTATGCCAGCCTGGCGCGGCTGGCGGTGACGATGTGGATGAATTCTCGCGGCCACCGGCGTAACCGGATGCGCGGGCGGGTCCGGCTGACCGCCACCGCGGCAGCCATCGAGCCCGGCGGGCGCTATTGCGGGCGCTACTGGCTGACCCATGATTTCATGGGCTGAGCGGCCCGGCTCAGACCCCGTAATAGTCCCGGTACCAGGCCACGAAGCGGCGCACGCCTTCCTCGAGCCCGGTCTTCGGCGCATAGCCGGTCAGCCGGGTCAGCAACCCGCCATCGGCCCAGGTGGCGGGCACGTCGCCAGGCTGCATCTCCATCATGATCTTCTCGGCCCGGCGGCCGGTGGCGGCCTCCACCGCGGTGATGAAATCCAGCAGCCGCACCGGAGCGGAATTGCCGATATTGACCACCCGCCAGGGCGCCACCGGCGACAGGCTGTCGCCGGGCGCGATCCCCGAGGCGTCGGCGGGGCGCTCGGGCGGCACGTCGATCAGCAGCCGGATCCCCTCCACCAGGTCGTCGACATAGGTGAAATCGCGCATCATGTCGCCGTGGTTGTAGACCTCGATCGGCCGGCCCTCGAGAATGGCGCGGGTGAACCTGAAAAGCGCCATGTCCGGCCGCCCCCAGGGCCCGTAGACGGTGAAGAAGCGGAACATGGTGGTGGGCAGGGCGTAGAGATGGGCATAGGCATGCGCCATCGCCTCGCCCGCCTTCTTGGTGGCGGCATAGAAGGACATCTGCATGTCCGCCTTCATGGTCTCGGCATAGGGCATGTCGGTATTGGCGCCGTAGACCGAGGAGGTCGAGGCCAGCAGCATATGCGCCGGCGGATGCGCGCGCGCGGCCTCCAGCAGCTCGAACGTGCCCACGAGGTTCGACTCCACATAGGAGCGCGGCGCCTCGATCGAGTAGCGCACCCCGGCCTGCGCGGCCAGGTGGACGACGATCTCGGGGGCTTGGTGGGCCATCAGACCGGCCAGCAGCCCCGGCTCCTCCAGGCGCGCCTCAACGGCGGTGAAGCCGGGCCGCTGGTTGAGCATCGCATGGCGCCGCGTCTTCAGCGCCACGTCGTAATAGTCGGTCATCGCGTCCAGCCCGATGACGGTGAACCCGTCCTCCAGCAGCCGCGCGCAGAGATGGTAGCCGATGAACCCGGCCGAGCCGGTCACCAGCGCCGTGCGGGGGGCGGGGGCGGTCTGGGGCATTGAACCTGTCTCCGGAGCGGATCGGATGCCCGCCCCGCCTAGCAGAGCCCGCGCGGGCGACCAAGCCAAATTCGTGGAACATATGCATCAGGCGCGATGCTTGCGAAACAAACGTTGGGTGTTTCGCGCGCGAAACAAAATCCACATAAACTATTGATAATCAATAATGTTAGCTGCGAAATTCCGGAAAAGATTGCCGTCATTCGCCGCTCCACGACCGCCAAGAGAACTTTATGGCGTATACCCGCGTGCAACTCATCCTACACTGATATCGATTATTCTGGCACCGCATCTCGACCGAACTGACGACCGGGAGCCGAGAGGCGGGTTTGGAACTTACAGCTACCAGAGAAGCAACTGGCAGGTGCCCCGGCCGACAAGTTAATGAAATATATTCCAATATATGGAGCGCCCGATCTATGTCTTCATCTATGGTCTATCAGGGCTATCAGGTGGAAGAAGCTGTCCGGAGATCCCTGCTATCACAAAATCCCGCGAGCATGGCCGTTTCAACGGAATCAAGCTTGTCGACGCTTGCGTGGCCTTTTTTGCACAAAGTTGCAGTTTCCGGCGAGTTTTTGAGTTGGAAAGGCGGCGCCGGGCTGCGTAGGATCGGTGGGACACCGGGGGGCGGATGAACCGAGACGGGGCGGATATGGACAGGACCACTGAAATCACGCCGGTTTTGCTGTGCGGGGGCTCGGGCACGCGGCTCTGGCCGCTGTCGCGCAAGAGTTATCCCAAGCAATTCGTGCCGATGCTGGGCGAGGACAGCCTGTTCCAGCAATCCGCCCGGCGGGTCTCGGGGGCGGGATTCGGCGCCCCGCTGGTGGTCACAAACTCCGATTTCCGCTTCACCGTCACCCAGCAACTGGCAGCGGCGGGGATCGATCCCGGCCCGGTGCTGATCGAGCCCGAGGCGCGCAACACCGCACCGGCGCTGCTGGCCGCGGCGCTGCTGGTGGCGGCCGACGATCCCGACCGGCTGATCCTGGCGACACCCTCCGATCACTACATCACCGACGATGCGGGCTTCCGCGAGACCGTGGCGCGCGGTGTGGAGGCCGCGCAGGCGGGCCGGCTGGTGACCTTCGGCATCACCCCCGACCGGCCCGAGACCGGCTATGGCTACCTGGAGCTTGGCGACGCGGTGCCGGGGCAGGCGCCGCCGCCGCTGCGCCGCTTCGTGGAGAAGCCCGATCTGGCCCGCGCCGGGGAGATGCTGGCGGCGGGCGGCTATCTGTGGAATGCGGGCATCTTCCTCTATACCGCAGGCGCGCTGATCGCCGCCTTCGAGACCCATGCGCCGGAGTTGCTGGCGCAGGTCCGCCCGGCGGTGGACGGGGCCGAGGCCGATCTGGGCTTCCTGCGCCTGGCGCCGGAGCCCTGGGCGCGGGCCGAGGATATCTCGATCGACTTCGCGATCATGGAGAAGGCCGGCAACCTGTCGGTGGTGGCCTATGACGGCGACTGGTCCGATCTGGGCGGCTGGGACGCGGTCTGGCACCACAGCGCGCCCGATGCCGACGGCGTGGCCACCGGCGGCGCGGCGCACGCCATCGACTGCCGCGACACGCTGCTGCGGTCGGAGGCGGAGGGGCTGGAGCTGGTCGGGCTGGGGCTGGAGCACGTGGTGGCCGTGGCGATGCCCGACGCGGTGCTGGTGGCCGACAAGCGGCGGCTGCAGGACGTCAAGTCGGTGGTTGCCACCCTGCGCGCGGCGGGCGTGGCCCAGGCCGACACCTTTCCCAAGGATCACCGGCCCTGGGGCCATTTCGAGACGCTCGCCCTGGCCGACCGGTTCCAGGTCAAGCGCATCGTGGTCAATCCCGGCGCGGCGCTGAGCCTGCAGAGCCATGTCCACCGGGCCGAGCACTGGATCGTGGTGGCCGGAACCGCGAAGGTGACGATCGACGACGAGGTGAAGCTGGTGACCGAGAACGAGTCGGTCTTCATTCCGCTGGGCGCCCGGCACCGTCTGGAGAATCCCGGCAAGTTCGACATGGTGCTGATCGAGGTGCAGACCGGCAGCTATCTGGGCGAGGACGACATCACCCGCTACGAGGATGTCTATGCCCGCGGCCAGGGCGCCAGGGGCTAAGGCGCGGGGGGATCTTGTCAAAAGAAATTGGCTTGAGCTGGGGCACGGGCTGTCTGGACTCTGCATATGACGAAACGCAGCCCTTTCAAGTCCTTATGACCAGCCCCGAATTCATCCGCCTGGTGGTGGTGGTGATGTAAGTATGTCTTGCGTTCTCACTTCGGAGTATTTGAGACATGCTCCATAATCGGGTTTCGGCCTTTCCGTACAAAAATGTGGTGGAATATTTTTCACGAGACACGCGCGAACGTAAGCCAGTTCGCTGCGGCCGGTGAATGGGAAGGTTGGTATGTTTCAAATCAATGATTTAGGGGGTAGAGAACGTTGGACCCCGGTCCCGCCCCCTCCGCCACTTGCCCTCGCGAAAGCGTTCTCCCGATCCGGCTGCGGCCGGATTTTTCCGTTGTTTTCGAGGGTTATGCGGGAGGGGCTGAGCACCGGCCCCGTCGTCGGGAGGCCCGAAAGCGTTCTCTCAGGGCCGATATTCTCCGGACCTCATGACTGCGCCAGTTTGGTGAATTTTTTGCAAGCCTCTGGAATTGCAGGGAGTTTTCAAGTCCATGGCTGAGCACTTCGATGCCGGTCGCGCTCAACCCATTGGAACTGAAATCCAACGCACGTCGGCTTGAACATCGAGCATCGACACGGACTCGGCCAATCGCAGCAATCGCCATCGAACACAACCAGCCACGGATTGTGTATCCGGACTCTTTTGTCCATTGTGACCCAAAGCGGGGAGCAATGCCATGAAGGCCATGTCCGCACGGGACGCCAAGCACCAGTTCGGCCTGCTCATCGACACCGCCCGAGCCGAACCGGTGGTGATCGAGAAACACGGCCGCCCGGTCGTGGTGGTCGTGGCCGTGGAAGAATTTGAACGGCTAAAAGCGCTGGATGACGCAGCGACTGACAAGCTGCGGGAAACTTGAGGGGAAGAGATGATGGTCGAGCAGGCGCAAAAGGACGGGTTTCTGGCTGCTCTGACCGGGCTTGGCGGCTCGGCAGGGAACGGAAAACTGCGCGAAACGCTCGGCTGGGATGAAGGCGCCTACGACGAGGTCAAGCAGGCTCTGATTGACGATGGGACAATCGTCCCCGGTCGTGGACGTGGCGGCTCGGTCGCCATCGCAGCCGAAGTCAAGGCCCTCCCGGCGGCCGCGCAAGCCGCCCAGGTCGACAGGCAGGTGCGGGCGGCACGTCCCAACACTTCGGCTGCCAATGTAGGGTACGAAGCCGAGTTCTGGCGCATGGCCGATGCCCTGCGCGGCAGCATGGACGCGGCGGAATACAAGCACGTCGTCCTCGGGCTGATCTTCCTCAAATACATCTCCGACGCCTTTGAGGAGAAGCACGCGGCACTGGAAGCCGAACTTGATCAGGGCGCCGATCCGGAGGACCCAGACGAGTACCGCGCGGAGAACATCTTTTGGGTGCCACCCGAAGCGCGCTGGGCGCATCTCAAGGCTCAGGCACGGCAAAGCACCATCGGCCAATTGGTCGACGACGCGATGACGGGGATCGAGCGCGACAACGCCGCGCTTAAGGGCGTGCTGCCGAAGGACTACGCGCGCCCCGCGCTCGACAAGACCCGGCTCGGTCAGCTCATCGACCTGATCTCGAACATCAAGGTCGGCGATGCCGAGGCCCGGGCAAAGGATGTGCTCGGCCGCGTCTATGAATACTTCCTGTCCCAGTTCGCCAGCGCTGAGGGAAAAAAGGGCGGCGAGTTCTACACACCCCGCTGCGTCGTCAAGCTACTGGTCGAGATGCTGGAGCCTTATCGCGGCCGGGTCTACGACCCCTGCTGCGGCTCGTCGGGCATGTTCGTGCAGTCGATGGAGTTCATCCACGCCCACCGGAACGGAAACGGAAATGGCGGGAAGGCGAAGGCCGATATCTCGATCTACGGGCAGGAATCGAACTACACGACCTGGCGGCTGGCAAAGATGAACCTCGCCATCCGGGGCATCGACGGGCAGATCGCCCATGGCGACACTTTCCACAACGACCGCCACCCGGACCTGAAGGCCGACTTCATCCTCGCCAATCCACCCTTCAACATCTCCGACTGGGGCGGCGAGCGGCTGCGCGGCGACAAGCGCTGGCAGTATGGCGACCCGCCCGCGGGCAACGCCAACTACGCCTGGGTGCAGCACATCGTGCATCACCTCGCGCCCGCGGGCGTTGCGGGCTTCGTGCTGTCGAACGGCTCGATGTCGTCGAACCAATCTGGCGAAGGGGAGATCCGCAAGAAGCTGATCGAGGAGGATGTGGTCGACTGCATGGTCGCCCTTCCAGGGCAGCTGTTCTGACCAGCCCCACCTGAGTGGTCCGGTTTGAGTGTTAGTGCATGATCGGCCTCTGGTCCATTGGCAGGATGGTTTCCGGGGCCGGTGGGCGGTAGCCCAAGGCACTGTGGGGTCGTCTGGTGTTGT
>NZ_QEYE01000022.1 GCF_003122205.1 Maritimibacter sp. 55A14 | reverse complement strand
AGATCATGTTCGGTAGGCTCAAAGACTGGCGACGGGTCGCAACCCGATATGACCGATGCCCGAAGGTATTCCTCTCCGCCATCGCACTCGCCGCAACCGTCATCTATTGGCTATGAGTCCTGACCCTCGTGATCTTGAGTACTCGAAAGTCATTAATACTGGATCGCTTACGTCAAATTTGGGATCAGTTCCAAACGAACCTCGCGGTTCGAAATCGCAAAAATTTAGAATGGCCAAATCAGTAGTGCGGTCCGACTTGAGTGGTGTCACTCGATGTAGCAGTTGGTCCCGATCAAAGGGCTCTCGATGCGGTCCCCATACGTCGAAGATATAAGCTTCCGCAATGTCACGCATGACATGCTCTGCCGTAACACAAAGGGTAGTGCTCCCGAACTTTGCTGCAAAACCGGTCCCGAGGAACCGAAGGAATTTGCCTTCTTTCGTCACCAATGGGAAAACTGAATCGGAGGGAGAAACTTTGGTCATTCTGGATAATACCTCAGATCGCAACTTTGATAGCCGAAAAGCATATGGCGACCTCAGACTCCATATGAATTCGTTATCGTCGAGTTGGAAACGCGACGAAATGGGCTCTGACCAGCCGTTCCCGAGTCGAAAACGCCCCTCCAAGAGAGAGGGCATCCAAGTGCGTCGGCGGTTGGCCTTGCTCAGTCCCGCAGCAACTCGTTGATCCCGGTCTTCGAGCGCGTCTTCGCGTCCACCCGCTTCACGATCACCGCGCAATAGAGGTTGAGGTTGTTCTTGGTCGGCATGCTCCCTGAGACGACCACGGAATAGGGCGGCACCTCGCCCATGAAGACCTCGCCGGTCTCGCGGTCCACGATCTTGGTGGATTTGCCGATATAGACGCCCATGCCGAGAACCGAGCCCTCGCGCACGATGCAACCCTCGACCACTTCGGAGCGCGCGCCGATGAAGCAGTTATCCTCGATGATCGTGGGGCCCGCCTGCATCGGCTCCAGCACCCCGCCGATACCGACGCCGCCCGAGAGGTGCACGTTCTTGCCGATCTGCGCGCAGCTGCCCACCGTCGCCCAGGTATCCACCATCGTGCCCTCGTCCACATGGGCCCCGAGATTGACGAAGCAGGGCATCAGCACCACGCCGGGGGCGATATAGGCCGATTTGCGGACCACGCAGTTGGGCACCGCGCGGAAGCCCGCGGCGCGCCACTGGTTCTCGCCCCAGCCCTTGAACTTGCTATCGACCTTGTCCCACCAGCCGCCGCCCTGCGGCCCGCCCGGCTGGATTTCCATATCCTTGATACGAAAGCTGAGAAGCACCGCTTTCTTGGCCCATTGGTTCACATGCCAGTCGCCATTCTCCTGCCGCTCGGCCACGCGCAGGCGGCCAGAGTCCAGAGCGTTCAGCGTGTCCTCGATCGCCTCGCGTGTCTCGCCCCCGGTGGTCGGCGTGATGGTGTCGCGCGCCTCCCAGGCGGCCTCGATCGCGGTCTCAAGCTGGGCGTTCGACATCGGCGCTCTCCAATTCCTGTCTGGCCTCGTTGGGCCAGAGCCTATAGAGCAGTCGGACAGACCGCGCAATCGTGCTGACGCAGGGAGGATCGCGATGGATGACGAGGGCAGGCGGCGCGTTTTTCCCGACGCGCATCACGATGTCGAGCACACGCAGGAGGTGCCCGATACGCCGCAGACGCGCGCACCCGCATACCGGCTTGCCTTCGCCGATCCCGATTTCCTGTGCCGCGACGAACTGCGCCCGGTGCGCCTGCAACTGGAGCTTCTCAAGCCCGAGATGGTGATGGCCGAGCGCGGCATCGAGAGCACCATCGTGCTCTTCGGCGGCTCGCGCATCCCGCCGCCCGCCGAACGCGACACCGCCCGTACCGAAACCCTGGCCGAGTTGTCGCGCTTCTACGAGGAGGCGCGGGAGTTCGCCCGGCTGATGACGCTGAAAAGCATGGAAAGCTACGGGCGGGAGAATGTCATCGTCACCGGCGGCGGACCCGGCGTGATGGAGGCCGGAAATCGCGGCGCGATGGAGGCCGGTGGCGCGTCGATCGGACTCAACATCGTGCTGCCGCACGAACAGGCGCCCAACGAATACGTGACGCCCGATCTGTGCTTCAACTTCCATTACTTCGGCATCCGCAAGATGCATTTCCTGCTGCGCGCCAATGCGGTGGCGGTCTTTCCGGGCGGGTTTGGCACGCTCGACGAGACGTTCGAGACGCTGACCCTGATCCAGACCGAGCGGATGAAGCGCGTGCCGATCCTGCTCTTCGGCGAGGAATTCTGGCGCCGGATCATCAACTGGGAGGCGCTGGCCGAAGCCGGCACGATCTCGCCCGAGGATCTGGAACTCTTCCGCTTCGTCGACACTGCGGCGGAGGCAATGGAGGCGATAGAGACCTGGGATCAGGGCTCCAGCCGGTAATCGACGAATTCGGTGCGCTGCGCGGGGTTGAAATTGTCGTCCGACAAGAGCGTCGCGCGCAACGTGCCGCCGGGCTCTTGCCAGATCGCGATGGCCTCCAGATTGTCATGGGTGCCATAGGGTGTTTCCAGAAGCGTCGCTTCGGCGCGCAACCCGTCCGGGCCGGGTGCGAAGACCCGGATGCGGCTCGAGACGCCCGTCAGCACACCGCGGAAATCGCGTTCCAGCAGGTAGAGCCGCCCGTCCGGGCCGAAATCGGCACCGACCGGGAGATAGCGGTCGCGGCGCGGCAGGCTGTAGGGCTGTGTCCAGGCACCATTCGCGAAGACGAAGACAGGATAGGGCTTGATCCATTCGCCGGACCGTTCGGGGATCGCGAAGAGCCGGCCGTCCGGGTCCAGAGCAAGCGCCTCCAGCCCGGAATTGCCCTGGAACCCGGCGAAGGCCGGCGCGACCGGCAGCGCCTCGGGCACCGCGTCAGGGCCGGCGCGCGCGTCCACGCGATGGTCGCGCTCATAGGAGATGTAGAGCCGGCCATCCGCCGCCACGGCCAGCCCTTCGGCGTCAATGCGGGTGTCGCGCACCGGCGCGCCGTCCACGTCGCGGATCCAGCGCAGCCCGTCATGGCGCACGCCCGTCACGACGCCCTCCGGGCCGCGGTCCAGCCGCCCGGTCAGGATCTGGCCCTGATCGCTGATCGCGGTGAAGCTCCGGCCGTCTGCGTCGATCTCCAGCCCCGAGAAGCCGCCGAAATTGCTCTTCTCCGCCGGCCAGTGATAGCTGCCGACATGGACCAGCCGTTCCGCTGCGGCCGCGCCACCGCAGGCCAGCAGCCAGGTGGCCAGCGTTAGTCCGAGGCCAGGACGGCGGTGCATTGGGCGGGCAGATCGGCGAGCGTGTAGTCGCGCGGATGGCGCCGCTTGGGCGCCGGTTTCGCGGGTTTGCTGCCCGGCGGCGGCGGCTTGAGGTAATCCGTCACCCACCAGGTCAGCGTCTCGTCGCAGCCGTCGCCGCCTTTCGACAAATCCGCGACGGTCGGGCGCTGCACCTGGCAGGCGGCGGAGCCCGCCGGGCATTTCAGCCGGACATGGAAATGGTAATGATGGCCGTAGATCGGCCGCACCTTCTGCAGCCAGGCGCGGTCGCGCCCGGCGTCCCGGCACATTGCGATCTTGGCCGGCGCGGTCACGAAAACCCGATCCACCGCAGGGTCGGAGGCCGCAGCCTTGATGATCTGCATATGCGCCGGTGTCCAGTTGCCGTTCACGCTGCGCTGGTCGGCCGAGCGGACCGAGATCGAAGAAAGGCTCTCGCGCGCCGCGCGGCTGAGGTCGAGCCGGTGGGGCCGGAGCATCCAGATATCCGCGTCGAGCCCCATCTGGTGCGACCTGTGGCCCGAGGTCATCGGCCCGCCGCGCGGTTGGCTGATATCGCCCACATAGAGCCCCGGCCAGCCGTGCCGCGTGGCCTCGGCCGACAGCCGCCGGATGAAGCCGATCATCGCGGGATGGCCCCAGTTTCTGTTGCGCGACAGGCGCATCGCCTGCCAGGTTGGTCCGGTTTCCGGCAGTTCCACCGCACCGGCGACGCAGCCGCGCGCATAGCTGCCGAAGGCGGCAGGCTGCTGGCGCGATCCGCGCGGCTCCGCCCCGAAGAGCAGGTTCGCCTTGGTCGCCGTCGCGCCGGATTTCGTCACCGCCTCGGGCGTTTGGGTGGTCGCGGCGCGCGATGCCGTGTCAGGGCCAGAGGTCTCGTCGCCACAGGCGACTAGCGCCAGTGCAAGCAGGAGGGGGATCAGTGGGCGGACCATGTCTCGGCGCTGTCTCCGTCGGACTTGACCCATGCTAGCAAAATCAGGCCGATCAGGAAAAGGACAATCAGCGGCAGAATCCCGATCTGCTGGCTGCCCGAAATATAGGTGGCCACACCGATCGCCAACGGCGCGATGAACGAGGTCGCCTTGCCCGCCAATGCGTAGAGCCCGAATGCCTCGGTGATGCGCGCGGGATTGGCCTGGCGGCACATCATGGTGCGGCTCGCCGATTGCAGCGCGCCGCCTGCCGCGCCGATCGTGGCGCCCAGCACGTAGAAGGCGATATCGGGCAGGCGCGAGGCCGCATCGACGGGCAGGCCGAACACCGCCTCGCGCGAGACGAAGACGATGGCGATGGCTACCGAGGTGAGTACCAGCACGCAGGCGATGATGACGGGTTTGGGGCCGAAGGCGCTGTCGGCGTGCCCGCCGATCCAGGCGAATACCGCGCCGGTGATGATCGCCAGGATGCCGAAGATGCCGGTGTCCACGACGCTCCAGTTCAGCACGCCCGCGGCGTAAAGCCCGCCGAAGGTGTAGATGCCGTTCAGCGCGTCGCGATAGAACATCGAGGACGCCAGGTAGGCCAGCAGGCTTGGGGTGCGCGGCAGCCGCCGGATGGTCCGCGCCAGCCCCACCAGCGCGGCCCGCACCACGCCGGGTTCGGTGCGCACCGGCTTGGGATCGCGCACATAGAGGAAGAACGGGATCATGAAGACCGCGTACCAGATCGCCGTCAGCGGCCCCACGAAACGGGTGCCCTCGCGCGTGGCGGCGTCGAGGCCCAGCCCCGGACTCAGCCCCACGAAGGTGCGCCCGCTATCGGCATCCTCGGCGAAGAAGACGAGCATGATCACCAGAGCGATCAGCCCGCCGACATAGCCGAAGGCCCAGCCATTGCCGGAAATGCGGCCGATCTCCTCCTTCGGGCCGAGATCGGGCAGCATGGAGTTGGTGAAGATGGTGGCGAATTCCATGCCGATCAGGCCGATGGCGAAGAAAAAGAGCGTCATCCCGAGGCTGAAGCCTTCGGGCGCGGCCAGCCAGAGCCCGGCCGAACCGATCACGTAAAGCGCCGAGAAGCCCCAGATCCAGCGCATCCGGTTGCCGCCGGTATCGGCCATCGCGCCCAGCACCGGCGCCAGCAAGGCGATCACGACCCCCGCCGCACCGACACCGAAGCCCCAGGCGCTCTGCGCGGTGGACCCGTCGCCGAGGATTTCCTTGACATAGGGCGCGAAGATGAAGGTCAGCAGCAGCGTGTTGTAAGGCTGGCTGGCCCAGTCGAAGAAGAACCAGCCCCAGATCCGCTTGCGGTCGTATCCCGCCATGCCATGCCTCCTGCCCGTTTTGCGGCGATAAGACCGGGGCGGGAGCGGGCTGGCAAGCGAAATGTCAGGTCTCCGGCGGCCAGGGCCGGGTCGCGTCGGCCTCGATCCAGGCCCGCACATGGGCCGGCAATTCGGGTGAAGCCGCCTCCGCCCCCATCGCCGCCAGCACCTTCGCCGTGGGCAGCAGGCCGTTCCTGTCGGTCACGGCGGCGCGGTAGAGTGCCGCCGAATTGGCCTGTCCGCGGTGCCACATGGATTGTTCGATATACAAGAACCGGTCATCCCAGCCCACGCAGCGGCTGTGGATCTCGACCTTGTCGAAGACCCGCGTCCGCCGCCGCCATCGTACCGAGACGCCCGCCATCGTCAGGGCCCAGCGGTTGCGCCGCATCACCGGCACCAGCCCGACGCGCAGGCCGAGCGGGATGCGCCCCAGGTCGTAGAGCGTCAGCGACCGCCCGTTGTTGAGTTCCAGCCAGATATCCAGATCCCAGGGCCAGCAGATATGGTGCGAGACATGGGTGCCCAGGAAGGGCAGGCGGGGCTTGCGGGATTGAACGGCCAGTTCCTTGACCATGCGCACGATCGGGTACATCGCGGGACCTCCTTTTCCGCGAAGGTCTGGCGGGCTGTGCGGCGGCGTCAAGCCGGACGCTGCGGAAAGCGGGCGCTTGCAACCGCCGTGAAGCCGATTTACCTGTGGTCGGATCGGATTTTCCCAAGGAAAGAGCGGCCCATGACCTCCCTGCTTCAGATCATCCTGCTGGTTCTCGATGTGGTCTGGTTCATCGTGATCGCGCATGTGATCATGAGTTGGCTGATCAGTTTCCAGGTGCTCAATCTGCGCCAGCCGATCGTGGCGCAGCTCTGGTACGGGCTGGAGCGGCTGCTGGAGCCCGCATACCGGCGCATCCGCCAGTTCCTGCCGCCGATGGGCGGGCTCGACCTGGCGCCGCTGGTCGCGCTGCTGGCTGTCATCGCGCTGCGTATCATCGTCCGCAACAACCTCTACGCTTTCTGACCCGGCGCGCGGCCCGACTTGTCTGCCGCGCGGGGACTCCCCAGCTTTGGGGAGTGTTTCCGTTTTGCAACGGACAGGAGGAAAGCGCCATGAACGACCACCAGCGAACCCATCCCAACATCCCGGTCGTCGCGCAGTTCGACCGCAAGGTTCCGGTCAATCTGCGCCAGTCCGGATCGACCCCGGTGCAGATGCTGGTGTCCACGAGGGTGCGCAAATCGCCCTTCTGGCATCTGTCGGTGGAGGCCGGCGCTTGGCGGGCCACGGTCTACAACCGCATGTACCACCCCCGCGGCTACGTGAAGCCCGAGGATGGCGGCTCGATGGCCGAATACGATGCACTGGTGAACCGCGTGACGCTCTGGAATGTCGCGGTGGAGCGGCAGATCCGTGTGCGCGGCCCGGAGGCCGAAGCCTTCGTCAACCGCGTCATCACCCGCGACGCGACCCGGATCGCGCCGATGCGCGGGAAGTACTGCATCCTGTGCAATGAAAAGGGCGGCATCCTGAACGATCCGGTCCTGCTGCGCCTGGCGCCCGACGAGTTCTGGTTCTCGATTTCCGACAGCGACCTGATGCTGTGGCTGCAGGGCGTCAATCTCGGCCTCGGATACGATGTGGAGATCGACGAGATCGACGTCTCGCCGCTGCAGATACAGGGCCCGGTATCGGAGGATCTTGTGGCCGATCTGGTGGGCGAGGCGGTGCGCGAGATCCCCTATTACGGGTTGATGGAGGCCGAGATCGGCGGCGCCCCGGTCGTCGTCAGCCAGACTGGCTTCACCGGCGAGAAGGGCTACGAGGTCTATACCCGCGACAGCACGCTCAACGCCGAGGCCGTGTGGTACGCTATCCGCGGGCAGGGGGCGTGCTACGGGTTGCGGGTGATCGCGCCGGCCCACCATCGCCGCATCGCCGCTGGCATCCTGTCCTGGGGGCAGGACATGGATTGGGAAACATCGCCCTTCCAGGTGAACCTGGCCTATCAGGTGCCCCGCAAGAAGACGGCCGACTATATCGGCAAGGCCGAACTGGAACGGCAGCGCGACGAGATCGACGCGGGGCGCTACCCGTTCGAGTTGAAACTGGTGGGCATGAAACTGGCCGGCCGGCCGATCACCGATTACGCGCCCGATTTCTGGGTCATCCAGGACGAGGCGGGCGCGCGGGTGGGCTATGTGACCTCGCCATGGTGGTCGCCGGAACTGGATACGAATATCGCGCTGGGCTACGTCCCCTGGAAACTGAGCGCCATCGGAACGCGGCTGCGGGTCGAACTGCCTGAACGCTATGCTGAGCAGTCTGGCAGCCCCACCCCGGCCGAAGTGGTCGAGGTCCCGTTCCGCCCCTCGGTCAATCCCAGCGCCCGCGAACGGGCCCGCGCCCGTGGCCGTGACTGGGCGGTCTGAGGCTCAGTGCACGAAGGGCGCGGCGTCGCCCCAGAGCGCCTCGACCCGCGCATCCCGCCCGCAGCCCTTGCGGTAGCCCTTGTAGGCCCGCGCCTTGGTGACCCAGCCGAAGCGGGTCAGGATGCGCTCCTGGCTGGCGTAATAGTTCTGGTGATAGTCCTCTGCCGGATAGAACTCGCCGGCCTCCAGCACCGGCGTGACGATCTTGCGGCCGAGCGCAGCCTGTGCGTCGGCCTTGGCGGCGCGCGCCGTCTGCGCCTGCGCCTCGGTTTGCGCGAAGACCGCGGTGCGATAGCTCGGCCCCCGGTCGCAGAACTGTCCGCCCGCATCGGTCGGGTCGATGGAACGGAAGAAGAGGTCGAGCAGCCGGCGATAGCTCAGCCGGTCGGCGTCATAGGTGATCTTCACCGCCTCGTAATGACCGGTCCCGCCGCGCGTCACCTGCTTGTAGCTGGGGTTCTCGACATGGCCGCCGGTGAAGCCCGAGACGGTTTCCACCACGCCATCGACTTTGTCGAAATCGGCCTCCACGCACCAGAAGCAGCCACCCGCGACGATCGCGGTCTCAAGACTGCGCGCCTCGCCCGGCGCGGCCCGCAGCATGACGACAAGTGTGATTGTCAGAACCAGCGCGGACGTCTTGAACATGGTCAGATGTCGGGTTCGGGGCATCGGTCTTTCCTCCGGTTCATGTCGCCCGGTTCATGACCTAGTGCGCATTGCACGGACAACAAACGAGCCCGTGACCTCACGCAGGACTTACCGCCTGTTTCAACTTGGCGCGGCCGCGCGTCCTGCCTATCGTGCGCGCAAGGGAAGGAACCGGAATGACAGATCGCATCACCACACACCAGGCCGAGGACGACGCCCGGAACGCCGATATCCTGATCCATGTGAACGGCGCTCTGAAGCCGCGGGCCGAGGCGGTGGTTTCGGTCTACGATTCGGGCTTCATGCTGGGCGACGGCGTGTGGGAGGGGCTCAGGCTCTATAACGGGCGCTGGGCGTTTCTGGACGAGCATGTGGCGCGGCTCTTCGAGGCGGCGAAGGCGATAGATCTCGATATCGGGCTGGACGCGCAGGGCGTGGTCGACGCGCTGGAGGAGACCCGCCGCGCCAACGGGATGGAGACCGATGTCCATGCCCGACTGATGGTCACGCGAGGGCCCAAGATACGGCCCTTCCAGCATCCCGGCCTGTCGCGCGACGGCGCGACCCGCGTCATCATCATGGAACATTCGCGCCCCTCGCTGCCGCGGCCGGTCCGGCTGGCCACGGTGCCCCATCTGCGCGGCCTGCCGATGACCCAGGATCCCAAGCTCAACAGCCATTCCAAGCTCAATTGCGTGCTGGCCTGCATCGCCGCCGAGAAGGCCGGCGCCGACGAGGCGCTGATGCTCGACGTGCATGGCTTCGTGAACACCACCAACGCCTGCAACTTCTTCATCGTGCGCGGCGGCGAGGTCTGGACCAGCACGGGCGACTACTGCATGAACGGCATCACGCGGGCCAAGGTGATCGCGCTCTGCCGGGCCAACGACATCCCGGTGTTCGAGCGCAATTTCTCGCTGGTGGACACTTATGGCGCGGATGAGGCATTCCTCACCGGCACGTTCGGCGCGCAGACCCCGGTGGCCGAGATCGACGGCCGCCCGATAGGCGACGGCAAGATGGGGCCGGTCACGGCGCGGATACGGCAGCTCTACAAGTCACTGATCGCGCAGGAGTGCGGCTGATGCGCATCGCGATGTGGTCGGGGCCGCGCAACCTGTCGACGGCGATGATGTACGCCTTCGCGGCACGCGGCGACACCGCCGTCTGGGACGAGCCCTTCTACGCCGCCTATCTGCGGCTGACCGGGCGGGATCATCCGATGCGCGAGCAGATCATAGCCGCGGGCGATCCCGATCCGGCGCGCGTGGCTGCGCGCCTGACCGGGTCGGTGCCGGGCGGCAAGCCGGTCTTCTACCAGAAGCACATGACCCAGCACATGGTCCCCGGCGTGCCGCGCGGCTGGATGCGCGACTGCACAAATGTCTTCCTGATCCGCCATCCCGCGCGGGTGGTCGCGAGCTTCACCGCCAAGCGCGAGAACCCCGATCCCGACGAGATCGGCTTCCGGCTGCAGGCGGAATTATTCGACGAACTCGCGGAGGCCACCGGGGCGCCGCCGCTGGTGATCGACAGCCACGACATCCGCGACGATCCGGGCGGGACGCTGTCGCGCTTCTGCGCCCGGATGGGGCTGGACTACACGCCCGCGATGCTGACCTGGCCCGCGGGCGGGCATCCCGATGACGGGGTCTGGGCGGCGCATTGGTACGGCGCCGTGCACCGGTCCACCGGGTTCGCCGGGGCCGAAGGCCCGTTGCCGGAGTTTTCCGGCGCCGCCGCGCGCATGGCGGAGACGGCGCTGCCCTTCTACGAGCGGCTCGCGGCGTTCCGGATCTAGGGCGGTTTCAATTCGATCTTCTACATACGCCTTGCGCGAAGGTTCACCTGTTGCTCCGCTTGGATGTGCAGAAATTAACCGCGCCGCCCACTGGCCGGATCGCCATCCCGCGGCTCGTCTCCGAGTGTCCCAATGCCCGCAAGAGCCATCGTGACCGCTTCGGTTCAGCTTTCAGGACGTGGCCGCCGGGAGGCCCCCGATCAGTGGAATTCGCTGTAGAGCGCGCCGACTTCCTGCGAGCGCAAGACCATCCGCGCGGTTTCCGACAGCGGCCCGTACTGGCGCCCGAGCTGCGGGAAAAGTTCCAGTATCTCGGCGAGTTGTTCGCCGTCCATCCCGGCGCGGATCGTGTCGCCGACATAGAAGCTCTCGGTTGCAAGCCCTTCGGCGAATATGATCTCATGCCGGTCGAAGAGCAGGTGGTAATAGGTGATCCCCCCGGTCGGGACGGAGCCGGATATGCCGGGTCGCCCGATCAGGCTGAGCGCGGGGGCCAGGGCCTCGTCACAGCCAAAATGCAGCTCCATCTCCCATCCGTCGAGCAGGATGCGGTGCTGCGGCGAGACGACGAGCGCGCGGCGCGGCAGGTCCGGACCCAGCGCGCCCGGCGCAATGCAGACCGGCGCGAATTTGCGCTGCGCCAGAAGCTGGCGCTGCGTCAGGTGAACCGAGCCCACCCAGCGCAGCGGCTGGTAGCCATTGTCGAGCGTGCGCACCATCGAGCCGACGCGCAGGTCCTCCACCGCAATCTCGCCGTCCTCGGTCGTGATATGCGTACCTTCCGCGAGACAGGGAATGTCGTTGTAGTCCACCGCGGTGTAATTGCTGAAAGTGCTGAGCTGCACGGTCGATCCGGTCGAGGCGCCGGGGATCGAGTCGCCCGTGTCGTTCATGATGAAGGACCGCGTCGTGCCGTTGATCGTAAGCTGGAAGGTCTTGACCGTTTCGGCGCTGCCGTCGATCCGGACCGAGTCGTCGAAGAAGAACTCGTAATCTGTGATCGCCCCGGCATCGGACGTGAGAACCTGCGCCGCGCCGCTGTCGGCGCCCTGCGTGGCGTCCAGGAAGCCGTCATCGTCCTCGAAGCTCAGCGTGTAGCTGTTCAGCACGACAACCGTGCCCCCACTGCTGACATAGCTGTTGGGAACTTCGTAGATGGTGACTGTGCGCGTAACCATGATGCTGGGCCCGTTACCTCGTAACCACTCGAAACACTCTCTTCCGGCGGATGTCGGAAAGACATAATCCGGCCCGCTGTCATCATTTCGGCAGAATAGTGATGATAATCTGTTAATACTCCGGAGACCGAGGAATTCCGGGCCGGAATTCCCCTTCCGGTGGCGTCACGAGAGCTTTCTGTTGCGCATCGCAAGCAGGCGCAACCGCAGGGCGTTGAGCTTGATGAACCCGGCCGCGTCCTTCTGGTCATAAGCGCCGGCGTCGTCCTCGAAGGTTACATGCTCCTCCGAATAGAGGCTGTGGTCCGACCAACGCCCCACGGTGCGCGCCAGCCCTTTGTAGAGTTTCAGGCGCACCGTGCCGGTCACATGGTCCTGGCTGCGGTCAATCAGCGCCTGAAGCATTTCGCGTTCGGGCGAGAACCAGAAGCCGTTATAGATCAGTTCGGCATATTGCGGCATCAGTTGGTCCTTCAGATGCGCCGCGCCGCGGTCGAGGGTGATCTGTTCGATCCCGCGATGCGCCTCCAGCAGGATCGTACCGCCCGGCGTCTCGTAGATGCCGCGCGACTTCATGCCGACGAAGCGGCCCTCCACCAGGTCGAGCCGGCCGATCCCGTGCGCGCCGCCCAGTTCGTTGAGCCGCGTCAGGATCTCGGCCGGCGTCATGGCCTGGCCGTCGATTGCCACGGCATCGCCGCGTTCGAAGGTGATCTCGACGAATTGCGGCGCGTCGGGTGCGTCTTCGGGATTGACGGTGCGCTGATAGACGTAATCGGGCGCGTCCTCGGCCGGGTTCTCCAGCACCTTGCCCTCCGACGAGGTGTGCAGCAGGTTCGCATCGACCGAAAAGGGCGCCTCGCCGCGCTTGTCCCTGGCGATAGGGATCTGGTTCTGTTCGGCGAAGGCCAGAAGCTTGGTGCGGCTGGTCAGGTCCCATTCCCGCCAGGGGGCGATCACCTTGATATCGGGGTTGAGCGCGTAGGCTGCCAGCTCGAACCGCACCTGATCGTTGCCCTTGCCGGTCGCGCCATGCGCCACCGCGTCGGCGCCGGTTTCCGCGGCGATCTCGACCAGTCGCTTGGAGATCAGCGGGCGCGCGATGGAGGTGCCCAGCAGATAGAGCCCCTCATAGACCGCGTTGGCGCGGAACATCGGGAAGACAAAATCGCGCACGAATTCCTCGCGCACGTCCTCGATGAAGATGTTCTCGGGCCTGATGCCCAGCATCTCGGCCTTCTTGCGCGCGGGCTCCAGTTCCTCGCCCTGACCCAGATCGGCGGTGAAGGTCACGACCTCGCAGCCATATTCCGTCTGGAGCCATTTCAGGATGATCGAGGTATCGAGGCCGCCGGAATAGGCCAGCACGACTTTCTTGGGGGCGGACATGCGCGTCTCCGACTGTCTGGGGTCATTTCACCGCACAGCGATTAGCGCCTTTGCCCGCGCGGTGCAACAAAGCCTCGGTCAGTTGCCGAACCAGCGCCGGCGGATCGCCTCGTATGTGCCGTTCTCGCGCAGAAGCAGAAGTGCCTGGTCGATATCCTCGCGCATCGCGCTGCCCTGGGGAAGGGCGATGCCGTATTTCTCGGGCTGGAACACCCGACCGACCGTGGTGAAGGCGCCGTTTTCCGCGGTCTGCGCATAGTAGGAGAGAATGGGCGCGTCATGCACCACCGCGTCGAGGTCCCCCGATTCCAGTTTCGCGAACATCCCGCCGATTGTGGGATAGGTCGTGTGGACGATGGCTTCCTGTTGCAGGAACCGCGCCGAGGTCGATCCTTCGGTGGTGCCCACCCGCTTGTTGCGCAAATCCTGGTAGCTGTCGACCTGGCTGCGCAACTGCCCCACCGTCAGCTGTGTAGTGATCTGCGCCACGAAGGCCGAGACGATGAAAAGGCCGATCACGATCAGCGAATAGGCCAGCATCCGTCCGGCCCAGGTCCTGGGGGTGAAGATCGTGAAACTGGCATTCGTCACGACGTTGATCGACCACCAGAGCCCCTCGCTGAACCCCTTGGAATAGCCGTCCTCGGCAAAGCTCTGATGGCGCCGCTCCACCAGCCAGATCAGGTTGCCGAATAGGATCAGCAACAGGAAGGCGCTGCCCAGCCAGATCAGCAGGTCGGGATTGAGGACCGTCTTCAGCACCGAGGGCGCGTCGTTGATCGGTTTGAGGATCAGGAGGCCGGAATCGTAGATCGGCTGCGAGAAATCAAGCACTTGCTCGCGCGAATGGGTGATCGAGATATTGGCCACGGCGGCATCGACATCCTGAGCCTGCACCGCGGCCAGCATCTCGGGGAAGGTCTCGAATTCGGTGAATTCTGTCGTCACGCCCAGTGCATTGCCCAGCGCTTTCCACAGCTCGATGCTGAACCCGGTCCAGCCGCCGTTTTCCCGCAGCGCGAATGGCGCGCGTTGGATCGTCGCCACCCGCAGCGTCTCTGCCGTCTGCGCCGGTCCCGCCTCCGGAAAGACGCAGAGCATCGCCGCCAGAACGGCGGTCATCCATCCAAGTCTGAAACCGGCCAACACTGATCCCCTCCGTCCGTTTTGATTGCGATAGCCTGTCCAGCACCGGTGCGGAAGGCGTTTCGGCGGGGTATGTTGCATGCCTGCATCCAATGGTGTGCGGAAAATCCGCTTTACGGCGGCGGCGTGTCGCCGCATGGAAGGGGTCATGACCGATCATTCTCCCTCCCCCGCCGCCTTCCGGGAGCGCGCGGATGCCGCAACCGCCGCGTTGCGCGAACTCTTCCCGCCCACGCCGCTGGGCCGCAACGACCACCTGTCGGAACGGTTCGGCGCCGACATCCTGCTCAAGCGCGAAGACCTGACGCCGGTGCGCTCCTACAAGCTGCGAGGGGCGTTCAACGCCATCTCCAGGGTGATGGCCGATGCCGCCGGAGCGCGGCGATTCGTCTGCGCCAGCGCGGGCAATCACGCGCAGGGCGTGGCCTATGTCTGCCGCCACTTTGGGGTGGAGGGGGTGATCTTCATGCCCGTCACCACGCCGCAGCAGAAGATCGGCAAGACCGAGAAATTCGGCGGCGAGAACGTGCGGATCGAGTTGACGGGCGACTATTTCGACCAGACCCTCGCCGCGGCCCAGTCCTATTGCCGCGAGGCCGGCGCCCATTTCCTGTCGCCCTTCGACGATGCCGACGTGATCGAGGGCCAGGCCAGCGTCGCCGCCGAGATCGTCGCGGAACTGGGCGAGGCACCGGACATGATCGTGCTGCCCGTGGGCGGCGGCGGGCTGTCGGCGGGCGTGGTGTCCTATCTGCGCGCGGCGGGGCCGGGCACCGATATCCGCTTCGTGGAACCCGCCGGCGGGGCCAGCCTGGCGGCGGCGCTCGCGGCGGGTGCGCCGGTCAAGCTGGGCCGTGTCGACAATTTTGTGGACGGGGCGGCGGTGGCGCAGGTCGGCGCGCGGACATTCGAGGCGTTGAAGGACACCGATCCGGCCCGCGTGCTCGCCGCGCCGGAGGACCGGATCTGCGCCACGATCATCGAGATGCTGAATGTCGAGGGCATCGTGCTGGAGCCCGCGGGTGCGCTGTCGGTCGATGCGCTGGCCGACCTGGCGGGCGAGATCCGGGGCAAGCGCGTGGTCTGCGTGACTTCGGGCGGCAATTTCGATTTCGAACGCCTGCCGGAGGTCAAGGAACGCGCGCTGCGCTTCACCGGGCGGAAGAAGTATTTCATCCTGCGTCTGCCGCAACGCCCCGGCGCGCTCAAGGATTTCCTGACGCTGCTCGGGCCGGGCGACGACATCGCCCGTTTCGAGTACCTGAAGAAATCGGCGCGCAATTTCGGCTCGGTCCTGATCGGGATCGAAACGCGGCAGGCCGGCGGTTTTGACCACCTTTTTGCCCGTATGGATGCGGCCGGCTTCGCCTACCAGGACATCACCGACGATGAGGTTCTGGCGCAGTTCCTGATCTGACCGGGCGGCGCGCGGTCAGCCGCTTGTGCAGTTGGCGGCGCGCGCCCCCGTGCCCGACAGGAAGGCGGCGCGCGAGGCGTCGTAGATCTGCTCGATCCCGGCCAAATCGACCGCGCCCCCCGCAGCGGCGCGCCGTTCGTCCTCTGCGCAGAGTTCGGCGAAGCCGCGGAAGCCGAGATTGAGCGCGCTGCCCTTGAGGAAATGAAGCTGTTCGCCCAGGCGGTCCGGCGCGGCGCCGGGGCGGATGTCGGACATGACCGCCTCGACTTCTTCGAGGAATATCTCGATCACCTCCGCGAAATCCTCTGCCCCGACATCGTTGCGCAATTCATCCACCCTTTGCCAGTCAATCATGCTCCGCTCCGTGGTCTCGTCACCCCAATGAACCGGAGCTTAGGGCGCAGAGGTTAACGGGTCGTAGCCGCCGGGCGGTAAAGCCTGCACCATTCTGATGTTCACGCCATCTTAAACCTTGCCCGCGAAATCTGGCCCCCTGTGTCAGAGTTACGAGGTCCCGGTTGAAAGCAGCAGATCACAAGACCGGCGAGGCCGCCCCGCCACCCACCGCGGAGTCCGCGATCCGGCGCATTCTGGTCGCCGATGACAGCCGGATGCAGCGCAAGATCCTCACCGCGTCGCTGCGGCGCAATGGGGTCGAGGTGCTGGAGGCCGAAACCGGCGACGCGGCGCTCGCGATCTGCCGGGAAACGCCGGTGGACCTGGTGCTCAGCGACTGGATGATGCCGGGGATGGACGGGGTGGAGTTCTGCCGCGCTTTCCGCGCGCTCGGGAGCGACCGCTACGGGTATTTCATCTTGCTCACTTCGAAGAGCGGGAAGGACGCGATCGCTCAGGGCCTCGATGCCGGGGCCGACGATTTCCTCACCAAACCGGTCAATGCCGACGAATTGCACGCGCGCATCCGGGCCGGTGCGCGCATCTTGCAGATGCAGCGCGAACTGGTCGAGAAGAACCGGATCGTCAGCGACGCGCTGGCGGAGATACGCACCCTCTACGACGCGCTCGACCGCGACCTGACGGCGGCCAAGAAGCTCCAGGAATCGCTGGTTCCAGAAGTGTTTCACGATCTCGGCAACGCGCGCATCTCGCTGATGCTGCGCTCCTCGGGGCATGTCGGCGGCGATCTGGTCGGCCATTTTCCAATCGACGGCTGGCGCGTCGGGCTCTACGCGCTCGACGTCTCGGGGCATGGCGTCACCTCGGCGATGATGACCGCGCGCCTGGCCGGGTTGCTGAGCGGCGCCGTGCCCGAACAGAATGTCGCGCTGCGGCGCCGCGCGGATGGCGGTTACGCCGCCCGCCCGCCGGAGGAGGTTGCCGCCCGGCTCAACGCGCAATTTATGGCAGAGATGGACACCGATCACTATTTCACCCTGCTGCTCGCGGTTTTCGAGGTGCCGACGGGGCGGCTGACCGTGGTGCAGGCGGGCCATCCCCACCCCGCCTTGCAGGCCATCGGCGGCGAGATGAGTTATCTCGGCCATGGCGGCCTGCCCATCGGCCTGATCCCGGATGCCCGGTTCGAGAGTTTCACGCTGCAACTCGCGCCCGGCGAGCGGCTGCTGATCTATTCCGACGGGGTGACGGAATGCCCCGATGGCGAAGGCGGCATGATCGGGGAGGCGGGGCTGGCGCGGCTCATGCGTCGGCATCACGGCCTTTCTGGGCGCGCGTTTCTCAAGATCGTCTCGGGAGAATTGCAAGCGATCGCGGGCACCGACGACCTGCCCGACGACCTTTCCGCGCTGCTGCTGGAATTCGACGGGCCGGTTGCGTCATGAGCCCCCGAAGACATGCGCCACGAAATGCCGATCACCGGGATTGCCCAGATGGCGCGCGGCTTCGCCCGGCGTCATCCAGAGTGCGGTGTGACCGGGTTCGCGCGGGGGACCATGGCGCAGCACCGGCCGTGCCAGGAAGACATGGCAGACCTTGTGCGCCCAGAGTTCGTATTCCGGCATGTAAGTGAAGCGTTGGAAGGCACCCATCCGGCGTAGCGGCTCGATGCGCCAGCCGGTTTCCTCGAAGACCTCGCGATGCAGCGCCTGGAGCGGTGATTCGCCGGGGTCGATACCGCCGCCGGGAAGCTGGTACTCGGGCGACGGCTCGGCCTGGTGGGTGACCAGAAGCTGCCCGCCGCGTTCCAGCAACGCATAGGCGCCGGGACGCTCGCCATAGCGTATATCCGGCCTGACCGCTTCCCCGAAACGCCGCATGCGCCTGCCTCGTCGCCCTTGGCCCGGCGGTTGCCGTGCCTACATAGACGCGGTATGCCAACGCGCGATGCCCAAGGAAACCCCCGCATGAGCCTGACTCGAAAAATCGCGTGGGACGATACCGTCCTGCCCTTCCAGCTCGACCGGTCGGATGTCCGCGGCCGGGTCGCACGGCTGGACGGCGTGTTGGAGCGCGTGCTGCGCCAGCACGACTATCCGGCGCCGGTGGAGGCGATGGTGGCCGAGGCCGCGATGCTGACCGCGATGATCGGCCAGACCATCAAGCTGCGCTGGAAACTGTCGATCCAGGTGCGCGGCGACGGCCCGCTGCGCCTGATCGCCACCGACTACTACGCCCCTACCGCCGAAGGCGAGCCCGCGCGGCTGCGCGCCTGGGCCAGTTTCGACGCCGAGCGGCTGGACATGGAGGCTGCGCGGCCCTTCGGCGAGATCGGCCATGGTTATTTCGCGATCCTGATCGACCAGGGCGAGGGCATGACGCCCTATCAGGGGATCACACCGCTGGCCAGTGGCTCGCTGGCGGCCTGCGCTGAGACCTATTTCGCCCAGTCCGAGCAGCTTCCGACGCGGTTCTCGCTGTCGATGGCGCGCGCGCAGGCGCCCGGCGGGCCAGAGGCATGGCGCGCCGGCGGCGTGATGCTCCAGCACATGCCCAAGGCGTCGCCCCATGCCGCCGGCGCGGGTGAGGGCGGTTCGGGCGCGGCTGGGCTGCTGTCGGCGGAGGATCTTCTGGGCGGCGAGGATGGCGAGCACTGGGCGCGCGCGAACATGCTGCTCGACACGGTGGAGGAAACCGAGCTGATCGGCCCGCATGTTGACCCGCATGAGCTGCTCGTGCGGCTCTTTCACGAGGAGGTTCCGCGGGTCTTCGATGCGCAGTCCGTCGCCTTCGGCTGCACCTGTTCGGAGGAGAAGGTGCGCCAGAGCCTGTCGATCTATTCGGCCAAGGACATCGCCACGATGACGACCGAGGACGGTCGGGTAACAGCCGACTGTCAGTTCTGCGGCGCGCATTACGTGCTCGACCCCGCCGAACTGGGCTTTGAGGGCATCGCCCCGGAGGATAGCGGTGACGACGGCTGACCCCTTCGAGCCGGTCGTCGCCGCGCTGGGCCGCCCGGCCGTCCAATCGTCGGATTTCGACCTGACCCCGTCGGTGCGTCTGCCGGAGGGCCGCAAGCTGCGCCCGGCCGCGGTCCTGGTGCCGCTCCTGCAGACGGACCACGGTCTGCGGCTCTATCTGACCAAGCGCGCCTCGCATCTCAAGCACCATCCGGGGCAGATTGCCTTTCCCGGTGGCAAGCGCGACGACACCGACGAAAGCCTGGAGGCCGCCGCGCTGCGCGAGGCGCATGAAGAGATCGGGCTCGATCCCGGCAATGTCGATATCCTGGGCAGACTCGCGCCGCATGAGACGGTGACAGGCTTCACCGTGATGCCCTTCGTGGCCCGGCTGCGCGGTCCATTCGAGCCGGTGCCCGAAGCCGGCGAGGTGGAGGAGGTCTTCGACGTGCCTTTCGCGCATCTCTGCGATACCTCGCGCTACCGTGTCGAGGCGCGGCGCTGGCGCGGCGAATGGCGCCGCTACTACGCGGTGCCCTATGGCCCCTATTACATCTGGGGGGCGACCGCGCGCATCCTGCGCGGGCTGGCCGAACTGGTGCGGTCGTGACGCGGGTGACCGGCCCCTGGCTGGAACGGCCCGCGACCCAGACGGTGCTGGGCATGCTCGAGGCGGGCGGGCATCAGGCGCTGGCGGTGGGCGGTTGCGTGCGCAACGCCCTGCTGGGGGAGCCGGTGTCGGATGTGGACATCGCCACGGATGCGCGCCCGGAACGGGTCATGGCCCTGGCGCGGGCGGCGGGGCTCAGGCCCGTGCCGACCGGGGTCGAGCATGGCACGGTGACCGTGGTCGCGGACGGGACGGGCTACGAGGTGACGACCTTCCGCCACGATGTGGAAACCGATGGCCGCCGCGCGGTGGTCGCCTTTGCCGATGAACTGTCGGACGACGCGCACCGGCGGGATTTCACCATGAACGCGCTTTACGCGCGCGCCGACGGCACGGTGATCGACCCGCTGGGCGGGCTGGCCGACCTCAACGCGCGGCGTGTCCGCTTCATCGACGACCCGGCGGCGCGCATTCGCGAGGATTACCTGCGCATCCTGCGCTTCTTCCGCTTCCACGCCTGGTACGGCGATGCGGAGGCAGGGCTCGACCGTGACGGCCTGGCCGCCTGCGCCGAACTGGCCGGGGGGCTTGACAGCCTCTCGCGCGAACGGGTGGGGGCGGAACTGTCGAAACTCCTGGCCGCGCCGGACCCGGCGCCGGGCGTCGCGGCAATGGCGCAGGCGGGGATACTGGCGCGGATCCTGCCCGGTGCCGATCCGCGCGCGCTGCCGCTGCTGGTCCATTGCGAAGGCGCGGCGGGTATCGCGGCCGACTGGCGCCGGCGCCTGGCGGCGCTGGGCGGCGCGCCGGACAACCTGCGGCTGAGCCGCAAAGACGCCCGCCGGGTTGCGCTGCTGCGCACGTGCGCGGGCAGTTCCGACACGGTGGCGGCGCTCGGCTATCGCCACGGGGCGGAGGCCGCGCTCGATATCGCGCTGCTGCGCGCCGCGCTGCTGGAGACGCCGTTGCCCGCCGACGCCGCGGCGCAGGCCGCGCGCGGGGCCGCCGCGACCTTCCCGGTTGCCGCGCGCGACCTGATGCCGGGGCTCGATGGCCCGGAACTCGGCGAAAGGCTGAAGTGGCTGGAAGAGGCCTGGATCGCCTCGGATTTCACGCTGACGCGCGCGGAACTTCTGGCCGGGAAGGATTGACAGCCGGGCAGGGCGCGTGCGTGTTGCCTCACGATTGCTGACCGCTTTCCGCCGGGCCGCGGCATGGCCCGGCTGATCGCGCTGCCGGTGGTGCTGCTTCCGGCGGGCTGAGCCCGCGCGACATGGCCTTTGCCGTGGCGCGGGGCTATATCCTTGCGCAGACCCAAGCCGCAGGCCGCCCGCATGTTCCGCTATTTCGAAAACCTGGTCGATCCCTATGTCGCCCATGACGCGACGGATACGCCGCCACGGCGGCTCTGGCCCTTCATGCGCGCATGGTCGCGCCCCTTCCACCGGGTCTTCGCGGTGGCGGGGATTCTGTCGCTCGTCGTGGCGCTGGTCGAGGTCGGGCTGATCTTCTACATGGGCCGGGTTGTGGACCTGATGGGCGCGGGCAGCCCGTCCGAGGTCCTGTCGCGGCACGGGCCGGAACTGATCGGCATCGCGGTCTTCATCCTGATCCTGCGCCCGGTGATCCAGGGGATCGGCACGGCGGTCCTCAACAACGCGATCCTGCCCAATTACGGCACGCTTTTCCGCTGGCGGGCGCATAACCAGGTGCTGCGCCAGTCGGTCGGCTGGTTCGAAAACGATTTCGCAGGCCGCATCGCCGGGCGCATCATGCAGACCCCGCCGGCGGCGGGCGAGGCGGTGTTCCAGCTTTTCGACGCGCTGACCTTCGCGGTGGCCTATGTGATCGGCGCTCTGATCCTGCTGGGGGATGCCGATCTGAGGCTCGCGGTGCCGCTGGGCGTCTGGCTGCTGCTCTATTTCGGTCTCGTCATGTGGACGGTCCGGCGCGTCGGTCCGGCTTCCAAGGCCGCCGCCGATGCGCGCTCGCGCGTGACCGGGCGGGTCGTGGACAGCTACACCAATATCGACCAGGTCAAGCTTTTTGCCCATCACGACCGGGAACTGGCCTTCGCGCGCGAGGCAATCGAGGACGCGCGGCGCACATTCTCCGCCGAGATGCGGCTCTATACGATCATGGATGTCACGTTGACGCTGATCAACGGCTTCCTGATCGTCGGGGTCGTGGGTTGGGCAATGGCGCTCTGGTCGCAGGGCGCCGCCTCTGCCGGGATCGTCGCCGCGGCGGCGGCGCTGGCGCTGCGGCTCAACGGAATGACCGGCTGGATCATGTGGGCGCTTTCGTCCTTCTTCCGCCAGCTCGGAGTCGTGGCCGAGGGGATGGAGACGATCGCACAGCCCATCGCGCTGACCGACCGGGCCGGCGCGGGCGAGTTGGCGGTGCGCGCGGGCGAGATCCGGGTTGAGCGTGTCAGCCACCATTACGGCCGCGGCGCCGGCGGTCTGGATGACATCAGCCTGACCATCGCGCCGGGCGAGAAGGTCGGTATCGTCGGGCGCTCCGGCGCGGGCAAGTCGACGCTGGTGAAGCTCCTGCTGCGCTTCCATGACTGCGAAGCCGGACGCATCCTGATCGACGGGCAGGACATCGCGGCGGTGACGCAGGACAGCCTGCGCCGGCAGATCGGCATGGTCACGCAGGAGAGCACCCTGATGCATCGCTCGGTCCGCGACAACATCCTCTATGGCCGCCCCGAGGCCAGCGAGACGGAGATGATCGAGGCCGCCCGGCGCGCCGAGGCGCATGACTTCATACCCGGTCTGCGCGACGCACAAGGCCGCTGTGGCTACGACGCCCATGTCGGCGAGCGGGGCGTGAAGCTGTCGGGCGGGCAGCGGCAGCGCGTGGCGCTGGCGCGGGTGATCCTTAAGGATGCGCCGATCCTGGTGCTGGACGAGGCGACATCCGCACTCGATTCCGAGGTCGAGGCCGCCGTGCAGGACACGCTCTACAGGTTGATGGAGGGCAAGACGGTGATCGCCATCGCGCACCGCCTGTCGACCATCGCGGCGCTCGACCGGATCGTTGTGCTGGAGGAGGGCCGGATCGTCGAGGAAGGCCGCCATGCGGAACTTCTGGACCGCGGCGGCGCCTATGCGCGCTTCTGGGCGCGCCAATCGGGCGGGTTCATCGGTGTGGGCGAGGCTGCACAGTGAAAGTGACGGTGGAACGGCTTGGCCATCTGGGCGACGGGGTGGGCGACGGCCCGGTCTTCGTGCCGCGCGCCCTTCCGGGCGAAGTGGTCGAGGGCGTGGTCGAGGACGGCCGGATGCTCGCGCCGCGCATTCTCACGCCCTCGCCCCTGCGGGTGCGCCCCACTTGCCCGCATTACAACGGCTGCGGGGCCTGCGCGGTGCAGCACGCTGCAGATGATTTCGTGGCGGACTGGAAGCAGGACGTCCTGCGCGCCGCGCTGGCCGCGCAGGGGCTGGAGGCGCCGCTGCGCCCCATCGCAATTTCGCCGCCTGGCAGCCGCAGGCGCGCGGTGCTGGCCGGGCGGCGGACCAAAAAGGGCGCGATCGTGGGCTTCCACGGCCGCGCTTCGGAGACGCTCGTGGCGGTGCCCTTCTGCCGGGTCCTGCATTCCCACCTGCTGGCCGTGCTCCCGTTTTGCGAGCGGCTGGTGCAGGTCGGCGGCTCCCGCAAGGGGGAGCTCGGCTTTGCCGTGACCGCGACCGAAGGCGGCGTCGACATGGCGGTGACCGGCGGCAAGCCCGCCGATCTGGCCTTGCGCGCGGCCCTGGCCGCCGGGGCGGAGGAGGCCGATCTCGCCCGGCTGAGCTGGAACGGCGAACTGGTCGCCGAACGCCGCCCGCCGGTCGTCCATTTCGGCGGCGTCGCCGTGGTGCCGCCGCCCGGCGCCTTCCTGCAGGCCACCGCGCAGGGCGAGGCGGCGCTGACCGCCGCAGTGACCGAAGCCGTGGGGGGCGCGGCGCGGGTGCTCGACCTATTCGCGGGTTGCGGCACGTTCAGCCTGCCGCTCGCCGCGCAGGCGGAGGTGCATGCGGTGGAGGGCGATGCCGCGCTGACCGCCGCGCTCGATGCGGGCTGGCGGCATGGCGCGGGGCTCAGGCCCGTGACAGCCGAGACGCGGGATCTCTTCCGCGACCCGCTGCTGCCGGCGGAGCTTGCGGGTTGCGGTGCGGTCGTGATCGACCCGCCGCGCGCCGGCGCCGAGGCGCAGATGCGGGCGCTCGCGGCATCGGATATCGCGCGGATCGCGGCCGTATCCTGCAATCCGGCGAGTTTCGCGCGCGACGCGAGAGTGCTCTCGGAGGCGGGCTTCCGCCTCGACTGGGTGCAGGTGGTGGATCAGTTCCGCTGGTCTCCGCATGTGGAACTTGTGGCGCTGCTGACGCGCGGCCATAAGAGGGCCTGATCTGCAGTCATCCTGTTCGGCGCGGCGCTCTTGCGCATGGACACCTCGGAGACGTTGAAGGCACTTGCGGGCCCGTCATGGTGAGCACAGCCGGGAAACTCCATCATCCGGCGGTTCAGGACCGGTAGGCACGTCAACGGTTCATTGAGGCTCTCGCGCATCAGTCGGCGCGATCGCGTGGGAATTGCTTGGACGCTCACGATGCTGGCACAGTAAAAGACCAGTGATCTGTCCATGCACGGAAATGCCGAACGAATTGTCCAGTTCCGAACATCAGCCGCTGAATGTCTTGATTTGGGGAACCTATGATCTCGGCAAACCACGCACGCGGCTACTGCTGGAGGCTCTTCGGCGCTCAGGAGCGTCTCTAACGGAAATCCATGCTCCCGTCTGGGAAGGCGCAGAGGACAAATCCGTCTTGGGTAAAATCGATGCGTTGAAACGAGGCATCCGTTGGGGAGCAGCATATCCCCAGCTTATCTGGCGGTTTCTCCGCGCGCCCAGACCCGATGTCGTTGTGGTCGGATATCTTGGGCATCTAGACGTTTTGTTACTCTGGCCATTCGCCAGCCTACGCGGGACGCCGGTCGTCTGGGATGCATTCCTTTCCCTGTACGATACGGTGATAAACGATCGCCGCATGGTGTCGCCGCGGCATCCGGCAGCGTTTGTCCTGAGGGCCTGGGAATGGTTGGCCTGCCGCGCGGCCGATCGCATCGTTCTCGATACGGAGGCCCATGCCGACCTGTTTCGCAGCGAATATCGGCTCCCAAGGGCTGGTATCTGCGTTTGACCTCGCCTGGAGATTCCCTGAAGGAAGAGCATGGCCTTTTTCGCACCTTTCCAGCAGCGGTATCCGGGGGTCGCGTCCATTCTGCGGAACGGGGCGCTTCTGACCGCCACGCACTGGACCGAAGCCGGGCTTCGCGGGCTTTATGCGCTGCTCATCGCCCGGTGGCTGGGGCCCGAACTCTATGGCGTCTGGAGCTTCGCGACCACGAGCTACGTTTTCGCCGTCATGCTGACGGGGTTCGGTCTCGAGACCCTTATCCCCCTGCGGCTTGGGCGGGATCGGGCCTCCGGGGCCTTCCTTGGCACGACCTTCCTGCTGCGGCTCGGGCTGGTCGTTTTCGCCGCCCTGACCATGGCGCTTTATGCCCTTACGGTCGAAGGCCACGCGCTGTCGCGCCTTGCGCTTCTGATTGCGCTGCCCGCGCTGATCGGGCGTGGGCTGGTGCATTGGTCGCGATCCGCCTTTCTGGGGCTGGAACGAAACCATACGGCGTTCGGACTGGCCGCCGCGCTGCGGGTACTTGAGGTTTGCGCCGGGCTGGTCAGCCTTTGGCTCGGGGCGGGGGTGTTCACCTTGCTTGTCATCCACGCGGTCTCGTGGCTTGCGGAAGCGGCCCTGTCCCTGCCCGCACTGTCCCGGCAAGTCGCGATCAGACTGCACATCGACAGGGCGGAGTTGCGAACGGTTCTGAAGCAAGGGGCCGTGTTGGCGCTGGCCGCGACAAGCGTGGCCGTCCTCGCCGCGATGCCCCTGATCCTCACCCGCTATGTCACGGACAATCTGAAGATCGTCGGCCAGATCGGTTTGGCGACACAGCTCGCCACACTCGCGGTCATGTGTGTGCAAGGAATACTGGCCGCCGCGCTGCCTGTGGTCGGCCGCGCGTCAGCCAAGGGCGACCCGCGACTCCGCCTGTATGCGATAGGTGTCGCATTCGGCGCAGTCGCCGCCTTCGGTATCGCGATCGTCGCGGCGCGGGCTTTCGGGATTCCGGTTATCGACAGCCTGCTGGGGGTGGAATTTGCTCCGGCGGGGGCGCTTTTGCCTCTGGCCCTGCTCGTGGGCGGCATGACGATCCTGCCGGTCGGGTTCGGGCAGATTCTCGTCGCGCAAGGGCGCAGATGGCCCGGCATGGTTGCCGGATGGTCGGGGGCGTTGATACTGTTGTTGGCGCTGCCACCCATGGTGCGCGCATCGGGGGCGTCCGGCGCATTGATTGCTGCGGCCTTGGGCTGGAGCGTGCGTGCAGTCATTCTGATTGGATGTGCTCTTGTTCCCATGAGCGCCAGCGATCGCTGAAGCTGGCCGTCGGAATGCAGACGCCTGCGTGAGCGACAGCGGGAACCGGACGTAGCACATCACCCCCCGCCAGCCCCAAGCTGAGCAAATCCGGCATGGTCAGACAAGCCACTGAACGAACACAATAAACATATATTGAATAGAAACACCTCGGGTACAGCCCCATATTAATGATGGGCATGTTCGTGGTACGATGACCAGAGATTGGACAGCCGACGCACGGACCGAGACCGACCAGAGCAGGAGTGAGCAGAGATGGACATCTTCGACCAGTTTGCAAAAGGATATGAGCGCACCAACATCGTCGAGATGAGCCTGCAGGATTACCTCCTGGGCTGCCGCGAAGACCCGATGATGCGGGCGACGCCGACCGAGAGGATGGTTGCGGCCATCGGCGAGCCGGAACTCGTCGACACCAGTCAGGATCAGAGGCTGGGCCGGATCTTCCTCAACCGGACCATCAAGCGCTACGAACCGTTCCGCGGTCTTTACGGTATCGAGGAAACGGTCGAACGCATCGTCGGGTTCTTCCGCCATGCCAGCCAGGGACTCGAGGAAAGCAAGCAGATCCTCTATCTTCTCGGTCCCGTCGGTGGCGGCAAGTCCACGTTGGCGGAGATTCTGAAGCGGCTCATGGAGCAACAGCCGATCTACGTGCTCAAGGCGGGCGACGAGATCAGCCCGGTCTTCGAGTCGCCTCTCGGTCTTTTCGACCGCGAGCGGATGGGCGACGTCCTGGAAAACAAATACGATATCCCGAAACGGCTTCTGACCGGTCTGACGTCGCCCTGGGCCATCAAGCGGTTGAAGGAGTACGAGGGCGACATATCCAAATTCTCGGTCGCCAAGCTTTTTCCTTCGCAACTGCGCCAGATCTGCATCGCCAAGACGGAACCCGGGGACGAGAACAACCAGGACGTTTCCTCCCTGGTCGGCAAGCTCGATATTCGCAAGCTCGAGGAATTCAGCCAGAACGACCCGGACGCCTACAGCTATTCCGGCGCACTGAACCGAACGACGCAGGGCCTGATGGAATTCGTCGAGATGTTCAAGGCGCCGATCAAGGTGCTGCACCCGTTGCTCACGGCAACGCAGGAAAGCTCTTATATCGGCACCGAGAATATCGGCGCGTTTCCGTACCAGGGGATCATCGTGGCCCACTCCAACGAGGCAGAATGGCGTCAGTTCAAGAACAACAAGAACAACGAGGCGTTTCTCGACCGGATCAGCGTCGTGAAGATGCCATATTGCTTGCGGGCTACCGAAGAGACGCAGATTTACGACAAGCTCCTGCGGGAAAGTACCCTGCGCGACGCGTCCTGCGCCCCCGAGACGCTGGAGACCCTCGGACGTTTCAGTGTTCTGACGCGGCTGCGTGAGCATGAGAACTCGCCGATCTATTCCAAGCTCCGGGTCTATGATGGCGAAACGCTGAAAGACACGGATCCCAAGGTGCGCTCCGTGCAGGAGTATCGCGATGCCGCCGCCGGTGACGAGGGCATGACCGGCATATCGACCCGCTTCGCCTTCAAGGTGCTGGCGGAGACCTTCAACCACGATACCGAGGAGATTGCCGCCGATCCGGTGCACCTGCTCTACGTGCTCGAACAGACGGTCAAACGGGAACAGTTCGACGAAGAGACGGAAGGACGTCTCCTGGGCTTCATCAAGGACGAGCTTTCGCCCCGCTATGCCGAGTTCATTGGCAACGAAATCCAGAAGGCTTATCTCGAATCCTATACGGATTATGGACAGAACCTCTTCGACCGCTACATCGCATATGCGGATGCTTGGATCGAGGATCTGGATTTCAAGGATCCGGACACCGGGCAGATGTTCGACCGGGAAATCCTCGAACAGGAGCTTGCCAAGATCGAGAAACCGGCAGGTGTGGCCAACCCCAAGGATTTCCGCAATGAAGTCGTCAAGTTCGTCCTTCGCGCCCGCGCGGAACAGGACGGCAAGAACCCGGATTGGCGCAAATACGAAAAGCTACGCCGGGTCATCGAGAAACGCATGTTCGGCCAGATCGAAGATCTGCTTCCGGTGATCAGTTTCGGCGCCAAGCGCGACAAGGAGACTGACGACAAGCATGAGGAGTTCGTCGACCGGATGATGGAACGCGGATACACCCGTCGTCAGGTCCGGCGGCTTGTTGAGTGGTACATGCGCGTTAACAAGGCTGGCTGATCCCAAAGGAGGATGCGAGCAGATTGGCCCATTTCATTGACCGCAGGCTGAACCCAAAGGACAAGAGTCTCGGCAATCGCCGACGATTCATAAGGCGGGTGCGTGGCGTCGTGAAGCAGGCCGTGTCGGAGAGTGTGCGCCGGCGGGCCATCGCGGATGTCGATCAGAAAGAGCAGGTCAGTGTTCCGGCGGACGGCATTTCGGAGCCGAGTTTCCAGCATGCGACCGAAGGCGGCCAGCGGGAGCGCGTCCTTCCGGGCAACAAGTCGTTCCGGGCTGGCGACCGCGTCGATAAGCCCAAGGCCGGGGCCGGACAGGGCGGCCGGGAAGGCTCCGCCGAAGGTCAGGGCGAGGATGAGTTCATGTTCGTGCTGTCGCGCGATGAATTCCTCGATCTCTTCTTCGAAAATCTCGAACTGCCCGATCTGATCAAGCAGAACCTCAAGGAAATCCACTCGACCCGACCCCGTCGAAGGGGGTACGCAGTCACCGGCACGCCCGCCAATCTCAGCGTCGAACGGACGATGCGGAATGCCCTCGGACGGCGTATTGCCCTGGGGCGCCCCGGCACCAGGAAGATGCTCGATCTCGCCGAACGCGTTCGCGAACTCGAAGCGCTGTCTTCGCCGACCACGGAGCAGCAGGCCGAGCTCGAGGATGTAGAAGAGCAGCTGAAGAAGATTCTGCAGCGCCGCAGGCTGGTTCCTTTCGTCGATCCGCTCGATATCCGCTACAGGCACTTCACTCAGGATCCCGAGCCGACCGCTAATGCAGTCATGTTCTGCCTCATGGACGTCTCCGCCTCGATGGGGCAGCGCGAAAAGGACCTGGCCAAGCGGTTCTACGTTCTGCTCCACCTGTTTCTCCGGCGGCGTTACGACAAGATAGACCTTGTCTTCATCCGCCACACCCAGACCGCGAGTGAAGTGGACGAGGACACGTTCTTTCATTCGCGCGAAACCGGGGGAACGGTGGTCAGTTCAGCGCTGACCAAAATGAAGGAAGTCATCAAGGACCGCTATTCGCCATCGGATTGGAACATCTACGCTGCACAGGTCTCGGATGGCGAGAACTACACCGGCGACTCCGAGAACTGTGCCGAGATCCTCGATACGGATCTGATGCGGCTCTGCCAGTATTTCGCGTATATCGAGATCGTCGACGAGGATGAGGCTCGGCTATTGTCCAGCGAGGCCAACGGCATGGAACTGTGGCGTGCCTACCGGGGCCTCTCGAAGCGTTGGCAGCAGTTCGCGATGAAGCGCATCGCCGGCCCCGCGGATATCTATCCGGTGTTCCGCGAACTCTTTGAAAAACAGCCGGAGGGATCCGGTCATGGCTGATGTGAGACGCGGCGAACTCCTCTTCGACGGGGCCGAATGGGATTTCGATGCGCTGCACCGCGCACATGACGCGATCGAACGGGTCGCGCTCGACGACCTCGGGCTCAATCTGTACACCAACCAGATCGAGATCATCTCGTCGGAGCAGATGCTCGATGCCTATTCGTCCAATGGCATGCCGCTGATGTATAGGCACTGGTCCTTCGGCAAGCATTTCCTGCGCGAGGATCAGCTCTATCGCAAGGGCGCCCGCGGTCTTGCCTACGAGATCGTTATCAATTCCAACCCCTGCATCAGTTATTGCCTGGAGGACAATACGATGGCCTTGCAGGCGCTGGTGATCGCGCATGCCGGCTTTGGCCATAATCATTTTTTCAAGAATAACCACCTGTTCCGGCAATGGAGCGATGCCGGAGGTATCCTCGATTACCTCGAATATGCGCGCAACTTCATAGCGCGATGCGAGGAGAAACATGGCGAGCAGGACGTCGAAAAGCTGCTCGATGCCGCGCACTCGCTGATGCCGTCGAGCGTCTTTCGCCACCGGCGCCCGGTCGAACTGTCGCTGCGGGACGAAAGCAGGCGCCGCCGCGAGCGGCAGGCAGAAGAGGAACGGGCGGTGTATTACCTGTGGGAGACGCTCGACCGAGCCCGCCCCTCGGCACAGATCAACGAGGAAGCCCAGGCGCGCAAGCGCGAGATGGGGCTGCCGGAGGAGAACCTGCTCTATTTCATCGAAACCCACAGTCCAATTCTGAAACCGTGGGAACGCGAGATACTGCGTATCGTGCGGAACATTGCCCAGTATTTCTATCCGCAACGCCAGACCAAGGTGATGAATGAGGGCTGCGCCTGTTTCGTGCATTACCACATCATTCAAGCCCTGCATGAGGCCGGCCAGATCACCGACGGCGCCATGCTGGAAATCCTGCACAACCACACCAACGTTCTGACCCAGCCCGATTTTGACGATCCCCGATTTACCGGTCTCAACCCCTACGCCATCGGGTTCGCCATCATGCAGGACATCAGGCGAATCTGCGACGCACCGACCGAGGAAGATCGCGAATGGTTCCCCGATATCGCCGGGTCTCGGGACTGGCGCAATGTGCTCAAGGACGCATGGGCGAGCTATCGCGACGAGAGTTTTGTCCAGCAATTCCTGAGCCCCAATGTCATACGCCGGCTGCGGCTGTTCTCGCTCGTCGATGAGGAGGACGATCCCTATTACACCGTGAACGCGATCCATGACGAACACGGCTACCGGAAGGTCCAGGAAGCCTTGTCGCATAACGTCAGCGTGTCCATGATGGATCCGGACATCCAGGTTATCGACGTGGACCTTCTTGGGGACCGATGCCTGCAGCTCCGGCATTTTAAACGTCACGGAATTCCGCTGGATGAGAAAACGCGCGAGATGACCCTGACCAATCTCCGGCGCCTTTGGGGATACGAGGTCATGATCGATGATTCGGATAGTGACGGCTGCTCTGCCCGACCTTCCTAGTGCTCGCCACCTGACATAAGATACCCGATGGAAGCAGGATATTGGGCATCGGCCCAGCATCCTTGAGCGAAAACGGTCAGATGATGTGACCTGCCCCCCGACGACCGCGACGAACACCCGCCATTGATCGGGTCACCTGTCGCCGCAATGCGGCCTCCCTATTTCTGCCGCTCGCGCATCGTGCAGCATTTCTGACTTGGATAGCGGCAACGCGAGTCGGAGTGGCCTGTCCGGTCACCTCGTTTGGCAGTAGGCAGCGGTCCCATTTGCCACGACCAAGGTTGTCAAGAGCGACGGACGATGAAAACGTCCGCGAGGATCAGCACCACAAGCGCCACGAGCGCCGTGCCAACCAGCGGCGCCTGTACCATTTGGAATATTTCGAGTTTGCTCTGCTCGGCCAACGCCTGAACAACGCCAACGACGCCAAGGAAGGTGTGAAAGATGATTGTCGCATAGACGTCCTTTGAGAGGAAAAACATCGCGCTGGTCAGGAGGCCGATCAAACTTAGAAAGGCCACCATCCCAACCGTGTTGAACGGCGGGCTATGAGCGAAGTGATAGGCGCCGAACATAAGGCTCGCGACCATCGCGGCAATGGGAAGGGCGACCCACATTCTGGCATTGATACCCCGCGCAATCGTTCCCGCCATAATCGACCAACAGACCATTACTTCCGCTATCGAGACGACAAGGACTTGGGAGTAAGCATTCAGCAGAACCACGGGGGCGGTCGAAGGTGCGCCCTGCGCGAAAAGGAACCCAAGGCCGAGCGCCGCTCCCAACGGCACCCAGGCCACCGTTCGGCCGAGTGATGCGAACCCCGCGTGTCTTCGTCTTTGGGAATCGCCGCCCGTAAGGAAACGCAGCAGGAGTGCTGCACCAACGATCCCGATCAGGACATTCGCCACACCCGTGTAAAGGAGCCTGTCCGCGACCGCGTCAGGCCGCGCGAACGTTCCGATCCTGCCCTCTAACCACCACGTTGCGAGCGTCCACAGCACCCAAAGGCCCACGCCCCACGCAATCCGTCGACCGTCTGCGGCAATCATTGCGCCCTCTCTGTTCGCCAAATTCTGAATAGTGGCACATGCTTCCGGGTGCACTGAGCCATGTCAATTCAGTGGCTGGCGCTACAACCGAGACTTTTCGGCTCCGGGCTCGGACCGGACTTGCGGCCGCGCAGCGTCAGGCACAGGCAGTGGCGCGCCAAGGGAGCCGAGGACTGCCCAGACCGGATGAGAGGGATGGCTCATGCTCCAACGGCGTCGAATGCGCCATGGTGCAGTTGTTATCGACCGCTGGGAAACCCGAAACAGGTTGGCCTGTGGCTCGCGGTGGCCTAAAAGGTTTTCGATCAGTTGAAAAATCGCTCATGCCAATCTCCCGTGCCGGTCTGTCTGCCGGTTGGCGGCATTTTCTTCCCCGGACGAAGCAGATCACCTCGCCATGTCCCTCACTCTCAAACAGCTTCGCTATTTCGTCGCCGCCGCACACCAGGGGTCGGTCAGCAAGGCGGCCCATGCCGTGTCGATCTCGCAAAGCGCCGTGACCGAAGCGATCAAGGAACTGGAAGCCTGTCTCGGCGTGATGCTTTTCATTCGCCACCCGCGGGGCATGACGACAACGCCCGAAGGCCAGCAATTCCTGCGCCACGCGATCTCGATCCTCGCGGAAGTGTCGAACGCGACCCGCGTCGTATCCGCCGGATCGCAACGGGTCACTGGGCGGCTCAATCTCGGGGTGACCTCGCTGACGGCCGGTTACGTGTTGTCTGACGTTCTGTCACGATACCGCAGGCTCAATCCTGACGTCGACGTGACCGCGATCGAGGATACCGGGGAGTATCTGGAGCACCTGATCATCGGTGGCGAACTCGACGTGGCCGTGATGGTCACGACCAATCTGCGCGACGCGCAAGCACTCCAATCCGAGATCCTCGAGGTGTCGCCGTTTCGCCTGTGGTTGCCCGTCGACCACCATCTGAACCGTCAGCAGAGCATCACGCTGTCCGATGTGGCCGGCGAACAGCTCATCGTTCTGGATGTCGACGAGATGGAACAGGAGGCGGTCAAACTGCTCTCGGCCTTCGGCGAGCGGCCGCGCATCGCCTTCCGCACCCGGTCGGTCGAAGCGGTGCGATCGCTTGTCGCGACAGGGGCCGGCGTGGCGCTGCTGCCTGATCTCGTTTACCGCCCCTGGTCACTGGAAGGCGACCGGATTCACAGCCGCGATGTGTCCGGCGCCCTTCCAGTCGTTCAGGTGGGCCTCGTCTGGCGGCGCGGATCGCCGATTTCCGCGGCAGCACGCGAGTTTGTCGCCGTCGCGCAGGCTCAGCACGAGGTAAACGCACGATAAACTCGGTATCTGTTTATCAGATAGCTTGCGTTCTGATAATTGTATTTGCGATAATGTCAGTTCCTCCTCATGGTTTCCGCAAGACACGCAATGAAATCCAATGGGGAGACCTCTGATGAAATCCTTTCTGAATTCTTGCACTGCCCTCAGCCTTGCGGCCAGCGTGTCGGTCCTGCCAGCCTCGGCCGAGATGATGACATCCATCGGCGAGGGAGAGGGCGAACTCAATATCGTGGCCTGGCCGGGCTATATCGAGCGTGGCGAGACCGCGGCCGAGTTCGACTGGGTCACCAGGTTTGAGGAAAAGACCGGCTGCAAGGTCAACGTGAAGTCGGCCAATACCTCGGACGAGATGGTGGCGCTGATGAACGAGGGCGGGTTCGACCTCGTCACCGCCTCGGGCGATGCGTCGCTGCGGATGATCGCGGGCAAGCGGGTCCAGCCGATCAATATCTCGCTGATCCCGAGTTGGGATACGATCGACGACCGCCTGAAAGAGGCGCCTTGGCATTATGTCGATGGCGCCCATTACGGCGTGCCTTACATGTGGGGCCCAAACGTGCTCATGTATAATACCGAGGTCTTTGGCGACGACGCTCCCACCTCATGGAACGTGGTGTTCGAGCCGATGAACCTGCCCGACGGCGAGCCGAACGAGGGCCGCGTGCAGGCCTATGACGGTCCGATCCACATCGCCGATGCAGCGCTCTACCTGATGACGCACCAGCCTGAACTGGGCATCGAGTCGCCCTATGAGCTGAACCAGGAGCAATACGATGCCGCGCTGGACCTGCTGCGCCAGCAGCGCAAGCTGGTGAGCCGGTATTGGCACGACGCGTTCATCCAGATCGACGACTTCAAGAACGAGGGGATGGCGGCCTCGGGGTCGTGGCCGTTCCAGGTCAACCTGCTCCAGGCCGACGGTGCGCCGATCGCGAGCGTTATTCCCGAAGAGGGCGCGACCGGATGGGCCGATACCACGATGATGCACGCGGACGCGGCCAACCCCAACTGCTCCTACATGTGGATGGAGCACACGCTCAGTTCGAACCTGATGTCGGACCTGAGCGTCTGGTTCGGCGCCAACCCGGCGGTTCCTGCCGCCTGTACGGATGGGCGCGGCATGCAGACGGCCGAGGGCTGCACTAAGAACGGCTTCGACGATTTCGACAGGATCAGTTTCTGGCAGACGCCGGTGTCAAGCTGCGAAAGCCAAGGTGAATGCGTGCCCTACTATCGCTGGGTCTCCGACTATATTGGTGTGATCGGCGGCCGCTGATCGAACGACAACGGGCCCGCCGCTGCCCGTGCAGATCGGCGGGCCGACTTCGGAAAGTTTCATGACTTCAGCTATCGCCTTTCGCCAGGTCTCGCGCCATTACGGGACGGTACAGGCCGTGGATGCCGTCGATCTGGAGGTTGCCGAGGGCGAATTCTTCGCCATGCTCGGGCCGTCCGGATCCGGCAAGACCACCTGCCTGCGCCTTATCGCGGGGTTCGAGCGCCCTACCTTCGGCGAGATCGAGATATTCGGCCGGCCCTCCAGCGCAGTGCCGCCCTATCGCCGTCCGGTGAACACGGTTTTCCAGGACTACGCGCTGTTCCCGCATCTCAACGTGCGTGACAATGTGGCCTACGGGTTGATGATCGCCGGCGCGGGAAAGGCGGAGCGCCACCGGTCCGCGGAGGAGGCGCTCGCAATGGTGGCACTGCCGGGCTATGCCGACCGCAGGCCCTCGGCCCTCTCGGGCGGCCAGAGGCAGCGCGTCGCGCTCGCCCGCGCGCTTGTGAACAAGCCCAAGGTTCTATTGCTCGATGAACCGCTTGGCGCGCTCGATCTGAAGCTTCGCGAACAGATGCAGGTGGAACTCAAGAGCCTGCAGCGGCAGCTTGGGATCACTTTCGTGTTCGTCACTCACGATCAGGGCGAGGCGCTGTCGATGGCCGACCGCGTCGCCGTGTTCAACGAGGGGCGGATCCAGCAGATCGGTCGTCCACAGGACATCTACGACCGCCCGCAAACACCATTTGTGGCCGATTTTGTCGGTTCCTCGAATGTGCTGCCGCCGGAGATGGTCGAGCGCCTCACCGGACGTCGGGTTCATGCCAGCCTGCGGCCCGAGGCGGTGCGCTTGCAACCCTGCGGGCACCTCGCACGGGTCGTCGAACAGGCGTTCATGGGCGCCGTGACACGTCTGACGCTCGACATGGACGGGCAGAGGCTGTCGCTGCTCCTCCCCAAGGGGGAAGACGCGCCGGAGAAGGGCGCCACGGTGCAAATCGGCTGGGACGAGGACGCTCTGCATCCGATGGAGCCGCGGGATGGCTGAAACGGCTGCGCGCCCACCAGCCCCGCGAGGGCTGAGCGACAGGCTTTCGGACCTTCTGTGGAGCCGTCAGGGCTTGCTTGTCCTGTTGCTCATTCTGCCGCCGGCGCTGTGGCTGGGAATAATTTACCTCGGCGCGCTCTTCGCGTTGCTGGCGCAGAGCTTTTTCGCCATCGACCCGTTCTCGGGGCTCATCAAATACGAGTTCACGCTCCGCACCTACGGCGAGCTCTTCCGTGCCGCCAATCTCGATATCATCTTGCGCACGGTTCTGATGGCGGGGAGCGTCACCCTCGCTGCGGCACTCATCGGGTTCCCGGTAGCTTACTACGCGGCGCGTTACGCACGCGGGAAGTGGAAGGCGCTGTTCTACCTCGGCGTCATGCTGCCCCTTTGGTCGAGCTACCTGGTCAAGGTCTATTCCTGGAAACTGATCCTCGCGAAAGAGGGCATCCTGAGCTGGCTGTTCGAGACGCTGCACCTTACCTGGCTGCTCGACGCCTACCTTTCCCTACCGGTGGTCGGCGGCAATTCGCTATCGGTGAGCTGGACCGGCACCTTCCTCGTTTTTCTTTACGTATGGCTGCCGTTCATGATCCTGCCGACGCAGGCCGCGCTAGAGCGCGTGCCGCCCTCGATGCTCGAGGCGTCGGGCGATCTTGGTGCGCGTCCGGGGCAGACCTTTCGGCACGTGTTATTGCCACTGGCGCTGCCGGGGATCGTCGCGGGCTCGATCTTTACCTTTTCGCTGACCCTCGGCGACTACATCATCCCGCAGATCGTGGGCACGTCTGCGCGGATGATCGGACAGGCCGTCTATCAGTTCCAGGGTACGGCCGGAAACATTCCGCTGGCCGCGGCTTTCGCGGTCGTGCCGATCCTGATCATGGGGGTCTATCTCTACATCGCCAAGCGCATGGGGGCTTTCGATGCGCTCTGATCGCGCGCCACTCGGACTGAAGATCGCCGCTGCGGCGGGGCTCTTGTTCATGCACCTGCCGATCCTGCTGATCTTCGTCTATGCCTTCACAACCGAGGACAAGAGCTATCAGTGGCCGCCGCCGGGCTATACGCTGAAATGGTTCGGTGTGACATGGGAGCGCGCCGATGTATGGGAGGCCCTTTCGCTCTCGCTGCGGGTTGCTGCGATTTCAACGGCGATCGCGCTGTTGCTGGGCACGCTCTGTGCCGCAGCGGTGTCGCGCACGCGCTTCTTCGGGCGAGAGGCGATCTCGCTCCTGGTGATCCTGCCCATCGCGTTGCCGGGGATCATCACCGGCATCTCGCTGCGCTCTGCCTTCAACCTCGCCGATATCCCTTTCAGTTTCTGGACCATTGTTCTGGGCCACGCGACGTTTTGCGTCGTGGTAGTCTACAACAACGCCGTGGCCCGGTTCCGACGCACCAGCGGCAGCCTCGTCGAGGCGTCCATGGATCTCGGGGCGAACGCGTTCCAAACCTTCCGCCATGTGATCCTGCCGAATATCGCGACCGCCCTTCTGGCCGGCGGTATGCTCGCCTTCGCGCTGAGCTTCGACGAGGTGATCGTGACCACGTTCACCGCCGGCCAGCAGCAGACCCTACCGATCTGGATGCTGGAAGAGCTGGTGCGCCCCCGCCAACGTCCCGTCACCAACGTTGTCGCGATGGTCGTGGTGTTGGTGACGTTCCTGCCGATCCTCGGCGCGTTTTACCTCACCCGCGGCACGGAAACGGTCGCCGGTCAGGGCAAGTAACAACAGGGAGACCCATCATGGAAACCAATATGCTCATCGGTGGCACGTTCGAGGCCGGTACGGAGATCGAGGAAAGCGTGTTCAATCCGCGCACCGGCGAAGTGATCCTGAAGATGCCCGAAGCCGACCCTGGCCAGATCGACCGTGCGGTAAAGGCAGCCCGCGCGGCATTCCCCGCATGGTCGCGCACGACGCCGGGCGAACGGTCGGCCAAGCTCCTCGCGATCGCGGATGCCGTCGAGAGCAAGCTGGAGGAACTTGCCAAGCTCGAGGCGCTCAATTGCGGCAAGCCGATCAACGAGGTTCGCAACGAGGAAATTCCCGCCGTCGCCGACTGTTTCCGTTTCTTCGCCGGCGCGGTCCGGAACATGCATGGCCCGTTGGCGGGGAACTACCTTGCAGGGCATACGAGCATGATCCGGCGCGATCCGATCGGCGTCGTCGCCTCGATCGCGCCGTGGAACTATCCGATGATGATGATGGCGTGGAAACTGGCCCCGGCGCTGGCCGGCGGCAACACGGTGGTGATGAAGCCCTCGGAACAGACGCCCCTCACCGCCCTCGCCTTCGCCAGGATCATGGCCGATATCCTGCCCAAGGGCGTGATCAACGTGATTGTCGGTCAGGGCGGCACAGTGGGCAATGCGCTGATCAACCATCCGCAGGTCGACATGATCTCGATCACCGGTGACGTGGCGACTGGCAAGAAGGTGTTGATGGCGGCCTCCAAGAGCGTCAAGCGCACGCATCTGGAGCTGGGCGGAAAGGCCCCGGTCATCGTGCTGGACGACGCCGATCTGGGGCGCGTCGTGGCAGGGCTGAAGGCGTTCAGCTTCTACAATGCCGGACAGGACTGTACCGCGGCCTGTCGCGTCTACGCGGGAGCAGGCATCTATGACAGGCTAGTGGCGGAGCTGACCGACGCGGCGGGGAGTATCGTCTTCGCCAATGCCGACGACACGTTGAACGAAATCCCACCCCTCATCTCGCCGCGGCAGCGGGACCGCGTGGACAGCTTCGTGCAGCGCGCCGCGGAACAAAAACATATCGAGATCACTACCGGCGGCACGCCGCATGATGGCAACGGTTTTTACTACAAGCCGACCGTCGTCGCAGGGGCCCGCCAGGGCGACGAGATCGTCCAGCGCGAAGTATTCGGCCCGGTCGTCTCCATCACACGCTTCGCCGACGACGACCCGGTCGTCGGCTGGGCCAATGACAGCCAGTATGGCCTGGCCTCGTCGGTGTGGACGCAGGATATCGGCAAGGCGATGGAGATCTCGGCCGGGCTCCAATACGGCTGCACCTGGATCAACACGCATTTCATGCTCACCACCGAAATGCCCCATGGCGGCCTGAAACAGTCGGGCTACGGCAAGGATATGTCGATGTACGCGCTGGAGGATTACACGGCGGTGCGCCACGTCATGATCGCACATTGAACAGGGAGACCTCATGAATGCGGACGCCAAGCGGAGCTGGTCAACCGGGATGCCGCCAGGTTCATCGGTCGGGAGCATTTCCTTCATCACGGTTGTGTTAACAACTTGAGGGTGTATCGTTGACGCACGGGCGGAGTCCGGCTCATGCCTTTGTGTGGGGAGGGCACCCCAGGAGATGCTGCGGACTTGCAGGGAAGATGGCGCCTACGCGGGCGGTGATTACCAGGGTTCTGTTGGATGAAGATACTCGCCGTCGATGATGATCTGATGATCCTTGAGTTGCTCAAGGAGGCGATGGCCGCGCTCGGCGAGTTCGAGGTCGAGACCGCATCCTCTGGCGAGATGGCAATAGAGATCATCCGCGAGAGGGGACCCGTTTACGACTGCTTCCTGCTGGATATCCAGATGCCTGAGACCGACGGGATCGAGGTCTGCAAGACGATCCGGGCCATACCGGGCTGCGAGCATACGCCGGTCATCATGGCCACCGCGATGTCACAGACAGCCTATATGGAACGCGCCTACGCGGCCGGGGCCACGGATTATCTCATCAAGCCGTTCGATTTCATCGAGCTGAACACGCGCCTGAACGCGGCGGTCAGGACCGATCAATCGGATGGCCCGACTTGAGTTCCGTCACAGGCTTCCGTCAAAACCTGATGCGCTCTGATCCAGATGTTCGCCGAAGCGCAGCTTCTCCGAACAGATCATTCGCCGCGAGTGCCTGATCTGAACGCACGGTAGTTCCGATAGTGAGGACAATGTCATCTTCGGGTTAATGGCGACTCCCGTATAGCGCGGAGGATTGGGGGTTGCTGGCTTTATCCGAGCGCAAATTTCCTTGCCTTTTCGCGCAGGACGAATTTCTGGATCTTTCCGGTCGGCGTTCTTGGAACAGGCATGAAGACGAACCTGCCGGGCACCTTGTAGGGCGCGAGTTGATCGCGGCACCAGTCCCGCAGCGTATCGGCATCCGTCTGCTGACCCGTGGCGATTTCGACAAAGGCACAGGGCGTTTCGCCCCATTTTTCATGTGGCATTGCAACGACGGCTGCAACCCCGACGGCGGGATGGCGATACAGCACCTCTTCGACTTCGATGGAGGATATGTTTTCACCGCCGGAAATGATGATGTCCTTTGATCGGTCCTTGAGTTGGATGTAGCCATCGGGGTGCATGACGCCCAGATCTCCGGAGTGGAACCATCCACCGGCGAATGCTTCGTTTGTCGCTTTGGGATTGCGGAAATAGCCCTTCATCACGACGTTTCCGCGGAACATGACCTCGCCCATGGTTTCGCCATCACGCGGCACCGGGACCATCGTTTCCGGGTCCAGGACGTCGAGTTGCTCCAGTGGCAGATAGCGCACGCCCTGGCGGGATTTGAGCGCAGCCTGTTCGATTGGCGAGAGATCGGACCAGCCCTGATGCCAGTCATTAACCACTGCGGGGCCATAGGTTTCCGTCAGGCCGTAGAGATGGGTCACGTCGAAGCCCGCTGTTTTCATGTCCGCCAACAGCTTTTCGGGCGGCGGCGCGGCGGCGGTGAAGAATTGTACGGTGCGATCAAGGCTACGTTTGACCTCGTCGGGTGCCGAAATAATCAGCGACATCACGATCGGGGCCCCGCACAAGTGGGTCACGCCTTCGTCGGCAAGGGCGTTCCAGATCGGTTCGGCACGCACATTGCGGAGGCAAACATGGGTGCCGATGATGGCGGACATCGTCCAGGGGAAGCACCAGCCGTTGCAATGAAACATCGGCAAGGTCCACAGATAGACCGCGTGTTTTTGCATCGAGGTCGTCAATGCGTTGCCCTGCGCCAACAAGTAGGCGCCCCGGTGATGGGACACGACGCCCTTTGGGTCACCGGTCGTGCCTGACGTATAGTTAATCGAGATCGCGTCCCACTCATCTTCGGGCATCAGCCAGCCGAAGTCGGGATCACCTCCAGACAGGAAGGTTTCGTAATCCGTTGCCTCAAGGAGGGGTTCCGGCCAGGCAAACTCAGCGTCATCGTATTGGATCAAAACTGGGTTCACGGTTGCAAGCGAAAGCGCCTCTTGCATGAGCGGCATGAACTCCCGGTCCACGATCACAATCTTGGACATGGCGTGGTCGAGTTGAAACGCGATGATGGCTGCGTCCAGACGCGTGTTAATCGAATGAAGGACACCGCCGCACATCGGCACGCCGTAATGGCATTCCAACATCGCCGGGGTGTTTGCCAGCAAGACCGATACTGTGTCGCCGTGCCCGATGTTGCTCGCGGCCAGCGCCGAGGCCAGTTGCCGCGACCGCCGATAGAACTCGGCATAACTCCGCCGAAGATCGCCGTGAACGATTGCGATGTGGTCTGGGAAAACGTCGGCGGCGCGTTCCAGAAAGACCAGCGGCGTGAGGGGCTGATAATTCGCAGGATTGCGATCCAGCCCGGTGTTGTAGGGGTTCGTTCCCATGGAATCAGGCATCCTGCCACTGTGGCGCACGTTTCTCGATGAAGGCACCGATGCCCTCTTCGGCATCATGGGCGAGCATGTTCTGAACCATCACGCCGGAGGCGTAATGATACGCCTGCGCCAGCGGCATCTCGCGTTGCGCATAGAACGCGCGCTTTCCGGTGGCGAGTGTCATGCTGGATTTGGACGCGATCTTGCGGGCGATCGCCATGGTGACCTCCTGCAACGCCTCGGGGGCAACCGCATAGTTGAGCAAACCGATTTCCGCCGCGCGGACCGCAGGGGTCATGTCGCCCGTCAGCAGCATCTCCATCGCGTGTTTGTTGCTCACGTTCCTCGACAAGGCCACCATCGGGGTGGAACAGAACAGGCCGATATGAACACCCGGTGTGTTGAACTGCGCCGTGTTCGCCGCAATGGCAAGATCGCAACTGGCCACCAGTTGGCAACCCGCCGCGGCTGCAATTCCTGTGACCTCGGCAATGACCGGTTTTGGACAATTCACGATCGCCTGCATGAGGGCGGAACACTGCGCCATGACCTTGGCGAAATAGGCCTTGCCGCGATCAGGGCCGGCCCGACCGGCGGTCATTTCCTTCAGATCGTGACCCGCGCAATAGGCCGGTCCGGTCGCGGCCAGAATGACGACCCGGACCGACCGATTGACCCCGGCCTCGGCAAAGGCCCCGCCCAGCTCTGCCAGCATCGCCTCGGATAGGGCATTGCGCCGTCCGGTGTCATTCAGGGTCAGCCGCAAGATGCCCTCATCATCCAGATCACGCAGCAGAATATTGCTCTCTTGCACAGGTCAGATCCTTCTTTGAGGTCTATAGAATGTTGATTTCCACGCTGTCAGCGAGGGTATTGGCGATAAAGCAGTAGCGATGCGCGCGATGCTGCATCTGTTCCAGCTCGGTTGCGTCGATTGCAAAGCCCGTGTCAAACCGTACAACCGGGTGCAGATCCACGCGCGTGACCGACATCTTGCCCCTGGCGTTTCGGCCAAGATGGACGACGGCATAGTCATGATAGCTCGCGACCGGCCAACCGGCTTTGGCCGCCAGCGCCAGAAAGGTCATCATTTGACAGCTGGACAGGGCCGATGCGAGGGCCTGTTCAGGATTGGTATTGCCGGGATCACCGCCCCAATCCGGGGCGGCGTCCACTTGGACATCGCAGCTGTCATTGTATTGCACGGTATGTGCATTTGAGTACTTGCCTGTCTGCAACGCGGGTTCTGCGCGCTGCCAGTGCAGTTCGATCGAAAGGTCGGACATTTTTTTCGGGTCTCTATTCTGTTGAGGCGCTCAGGCGGCTGCGATAGATTTTTTGGGGTCGTAGAACGGGCGCTCCACGATGGTGGCATTTTCGGTTCCGACTTCGTTCACAATGCCGGATCTGTTCACGACTTTTACCCGCGTACCCAGATTGCCATATTCTGACGCGACCATCGCCAGCGCGATATTCTTTTCAAGGCGGGGTGAGTGGATAGCAGACGTCACCTTGCCGATGACCACGCCGTCTTTTTCAATGCGCCAATAAGAGGAGTTCGGACCTTTCAGCGGCTCGCCTTCGATGATCAAACCAACCTGTTTGCGGCTCACGCCCTCCTCCTGAATACGGCGCAGCGCCGCCTTACCGATGAAATCGGCCTCCATATCGAGGTTCACCAGCCTGTCCATCCCAAGCTCGTAAGGGTTGGTGCTGCTGTCTGCGTCCGCATGGTAGGACAACATCCCTCCCTCGATCCGGCGGATCGACGAGGTATGGCCGGGCTGCAGGCCGAACGAAGCGCCCGCCGCCATGATCTTCTCCCACAAATCATCGCCGCGTGACCCGTCGCGCAGGTACAGTTCATATCCCAACTCGCTGGACCAGCCGGTGCGCGACACGATCAGCGGAATGCCGTCAAGCTCGACCTCACGCAGCCAGTAGTATTTCAGTTCCATGATGTCGTCGCCGAACAACGCCTTCATAACCTCGCCTGATTTTGGCCCCTGCAATTGCAGCGGTGATACGTCGGGTTCACCGATGGTGACATCAAAGCCGGAATGTACGGCCACGCCCTGCGCCCACAGCAGGATGTCGCTGTCGGCCAGCGAAATCCAGAAGTGGTTTTCGGCCAGACGCAGCAGGATCGGGTCATTCAGCAGGCCGCCATCGGCATTGGTGATCAGGATGTATTTGCACTGCCCAACCGCCATTTTCGACAGGTCTCGCGAGGTCAGCATCTGGGCGAATTTAGCGGCATCCGGCCCGGTGATTTCAACCTGCCGCTCAACACCCACATCGCACAGGATCGCCTCATTCACGAGGTTCCAGAAGTTTTGCTCCGGATCGCCAAAGTCACGCGGGATATACATGTGATTATAAACAGAAAATCCCTTTGCGCCCCAACGCAATGTGGCGTCGAAATAAGGAGATTTGCGGATTTGTGTGCCGAAACCGAAATCTTCCGATTGTAGATCGTCTGCTTGTGTCATGTTTATCGCCCTTGTTCACCAGCGGCCTGACGTGCCGTGGATGGTCTGAATCTGGCGATTGTTTAGCCTCGGATACTCCATGTAAGCGGACCAAAAATAGGCAGTTGGCAGACTGAACAGACCGTTTTTGCGGCGTCAAACGGACTGTTCGGGCGCGTCGGGTCATATACCCTGTCTGAGTGCCAGTTTCGCCAGGTTTGGCTGGCCTGATTTGACCTTCCGAGTCGCGATGTATGTCATGTAGCGATCAATCCCAAGCTCAGCCGCCAGTAGGGTATCCATCAGCCTCTGAAATGACTCGAGGCTAGGGGTTACAGTCTCCATGACATAGTCCATACCGCCACCTGTGGCGACGCAATCGGTGATCTCGTCCAGATCTCTGATGAAGGCCTCGAACCGATCGAAATCCGACTTGCGGTGATGCGTCAGCGCGATGGTCACAATGACGTGGGTAAGATCGCCTATCTGATCAAGCGCTATTTCAGCGTGATACCCTCGTATGAAACCCGCAGCTTTCAGCTTGTCCAAACGGGCCCAGCAGGGTGTCGGAGAAAGATTGACGATCTCAGCCAGCCTGGTCTTGCTTAGCTGTCCATGCTTCTGGACTGCGCTGAGGATGCGAACATCGGTCGCATCAAGACCAAGCCTTTTCATCTGTTCGATACTTTCGTTGCGTCTCGCGAGACCGATGCGGCGGACATCAATATACAGGAAGCGGCTACTTACGTAAGCGCCGGGTTCACTGCCCTGCCCAAGGCCAGAAATCATGATCTGTTCCCTGAAGTCCGCAGGGTACTGGTCCCGCGTTCTCGGCATGAAAAACACCCTGCTTCATCAAGTGAGACGTGTCTACCGGATGCCGGGCCGAAACCGAAGACCATGTGGGCTGGGACCTGAGCCACCGGTCCCGGCCATGGACTCGCTGACGGATGTCTTCACTACCCTGCCGCCTGGGCGACGAACTCGATCGGCATGGGCCTGGCCCTTGTCTTTGCCACCTTCGTGCTGCCGGTGCTGGGCGATGCCACCTGGCAACTCTACGGCGCGTCGGAGCCAAGGGACGCGGAGTGAGCAGGGGGGCGGACCATCGTGGCCCGGCGCCCTGACCGAACATCGGCCGCTCACTCCCCATGTCCCGATCCTGGGGCGGGCGGCGCCACGGCGCTGGAAAAACGGCCAAAAATCCGTTATGGTTACATGGTTTTGCTTGGGTGCTCCTCGTCACGCCGTCTTGGCGCGCTGAATGCGTCGGGAGATGTACCGCGATGATAATGGCATGGGTCCTCGTCCTCGTTGTCCTTGGCTCGGTGATCTTTCACCTTGTCAGCCCGTGGTGGTGGACGCCGATCGCCTCGAACTGGGGCTACATCGACGACACGCTCGTCATAACCTTCTGGATCACCGGGATCGTGTTCGCCGCCATTGTGCTGTTCATGGCGTATTGCGTGTACCGGTTCCGGCACCAGTCCGGGCGGACCGCCGAATACGACCCCGAGAACAAGCGGCTTGAGATCTGGCTTTCCGTCGTGACGTCGCTCGGTGTCGCGGCCATGCTGGCGCCGGGCCTCATCGTCTGGAAGCAGTTTGTCACCGTTCCCGACGATGCGACCCAGGTCGAGGTTGTCGGCCAGCAATGGTTCTGGAGCTATCGGCTGCCGGGAGAGGATGGCAGGCTCGGCTCAAGCGGAGTGGAATGGATCTCGTCCGACAACCCGCTCGGCGTCAATCCCCATGACCGCTTCGGCGCAGATGACGTCATCGTGGAGGGCGGCAATCTCCGCCTGCCGATCGGCAAGCCGGTGAAGGTCGTGCTGCGGTCGGTCGACGTGCTGCATGATTTTTATGTGCCGGAGTTCCGCGCCAAGATGGACATGGTGCCGGGCATGGTGACCTATTTCTGGTTCACGCCGACACGCACCGGAGACTTCGAGGTGCTCTGCGCCGAGCTTTGCGGCACCGGCCACGCCTTCATGCGCAGCTATGTGCAGGTGCAGGAACAGGCGGATTACGATGCCTGGCTTGCGGACCAGGCGACCTTTGCCAGCCTGCAACAGGGCCAACCTGTCAGAGTGGCCAAGCAACCTTGACGAGACGATACCGCCCGGCCTTCCGCGACCGGAGATAGGAGGCGAAACATGGCGAATGCCAGCGACAGACCGGATGCCGGAATTCCCCCCGCCGAGGTTCCCGACCTTGCGTTGCCGCATCCGCATAGCTGGTGGGCCAAGTATGTCTTTTCGCAGGACGCGAAGTATATCGCGATCCAGTATGCCTGCACCGCCACGGCCATCGGGCTGGTTGCACTGGTGCTGAGCTGGCTGATGCGGCTGCAGCTGGGCTTTCCGGGGATTTTCGATTTCATCACCCCCGAAGCCTATTACCAGTACATCACCATGCACGGCATGATCATGGTCATCTACCTGCTGACGGCCCTCTTCCTGGGGGGCTTCGGCAACTATCTGATCCCGCTCATGGTTGGCGCCCGCGACATGGTGTTCCCCTTCGTCAACATGCTCAGCTACTGGGTTTATCTGCTGGCGGTACTGGTGCTGGTGGCCAGCTTCTTCGCGCCTGGCGGACCGACCGGCGCCGGGTGGACGCTTTATCCGCCGCAGGCGATCCTGAGTGGCACGCCAGGCGGGCAGGGCGCGGGGATCATTCTGATGCTGGTTTCGCTGATCCTGTTCATCATCGGCTTCACCATGGGCGGGCTGAACTATGTCGTGACTGTGCTACAGGCCCGCACCCGCGGCATGACGCTGATGCGGATGCCCCTGACTGTCTGGGGTATCTTTATCGCCACCGTGATGGCGCTGCTGGCATTTCCCGCCCTCTTCGTCGCCTGCGTGATGATGCTCTTCGACCGGCTCCTGGGCACATCGTTCTTCATGCCTGCGCTGGTCGAGATGGGCCAGCAGCTGAGCTATGGCGGCGGCAGTCCGATCGTCTTCCAGCACCTGTTCTGGTTTTTCGGACACCCGGAGGTGTATATTGTCGCGCTACCCGCCTTTGGTATCGTCTCGGATCTGATCAGCGTACATGCGCGCAAGAACATCTTCGGCTACCGGATGATGGTCTGGGCGCTTGTGATCATCGGCGCGCTGAGTTTCATTGTCTGGGCGCACCACATGTATGTCAGCGGCATGCACCCCTATTTCGGCTTTTTCTTCGCCACCACGACGCTGATCATCGCGGTGCCTACGGCGATCAAGGTCTATAACTGGGTGCTGACGCTCTGGCGCGCCGACATCCATCTGACCTTGCCGATGCTCTTCGCGCTGGCCTTTATCGTCACCTTCGTGAACGGCGGTCTGACCGGGTTGTTCCTAGGCAATGTGGTGGTCGATGTGCCGCTCAGCGACACCATGTTCGTGGTCGCGCATTTCCACATGGTGATGGGGGTGGCACCGATTCTGGTGATCTTCGGGGCGATCTATCACTGGTATCCCAAGGTGACTGGCCGGATGCTGAACGTGGGTCTGGGCCATATCCATTTCTGGGTCACCTTCGTGGGGGCTTATGCGATCTTCTTCCCGATGCACTATGTCGGCCTCGTCGGCGTGCCGCGGCGCTATCCGGAGATCGAGGCCACGTTCATCACCACGCCCATCGCGGGGCTCAACGCCTTCATCAGCGTCGCCGCCCTGACCGTCGGGGCGGCACAGATTCTTTTCCTGTTCAACCTTTTCTGGAGCCTGCGCAACGGGCGCGAGGCGGGGCCCAACCCGTGGCGGGCCTGCTCGCTCGAATGGCAGACACCGGAGACGCCACCGAAGCACGGCAACTGGGGCAAGGAGTTGCCGGTCGTCTATCGCTGGGCCTACGACTACTCGGTGCCGGGCGCACCTGAGGACTTCATTGCCCAGAACGATCCGGGACCGCGGGTCGAGAGGGATGGGCCGCCATGAGCATCGTCCTCGTCTTCCTGCTCGCGGTCGCGCTCGTCGCGGGGTGGTGGTTGTCGCAGCAGCGTCTGACCTCCAAGCCGTGGCTCGAAACCGGGGCGGGGCCGCCCGCCTCCGACAGGCCCGAAATTCCCACCGCCAAGATCGGTCTCGGCGTGTTCCTCGCGGTGGTTGGCGGTCTCTTCGCGCTGTTCGGCAGCGCGCTGGTGATGCGGATGGGCTATGCCGACTGGTATCAGGTGCGGCTTCCGGATGTCGTCTGGGTCAACACCGCCATCCTGGTGCTGAGCAGCGTGCTGATACACATCGCCGTCGGCGCCGCGCGCCGGGACGAGACGGCCCAGCTGCAAGCGGGGGTTGCTGCGGCCGGGGTCTCCACGCTCGCCTTCCTGGGCGGGCAACTCCTGGCCTGGCGCATCCTGATCGACAGTGGCGAGCCGCTTGCTGCGCATCCCGGCGCCAGCTTCTTCTACCTGATCAGCGGCCTGCACGGCCTGCACATCCTCGGCGGGCTTGTGGCGCTGGCCCGCACCGGCGCGCGCCTCTGGCGGGGCGAGGAGTCGCGGCGCGTCCGGCTCGGGGTCGAGCTTTGCGCCATCTACTGGCATTTCCTGCTGATCGTCTGGTTCGGGATGCTCGCCCTGCTGATGGGCTGGGCAAGCGACGTGGTCGCGCTGTGCCGGACGATCCTGACATGAGGGGGGACGACGCATGGCCGACGCGACGGTAAAACGGCTCGACGCCTCCGGACAGCGGCCCGACGGGCTGGAAGGGTTCGTCGCCGACTGGAGTTCGGACCAGCGCGCCTTCAAGAAGGTGTCCTGGGGCAAGGCCATGATGTGGATCTTCCTGCTGAGCGACACCTTCATCTTCTCGATCTTCCTCGTCTCCTATATGTCCGCGCGCTCGTCGACGACCGAGGCCTGGCCTTCTGCCAGCGAGGTCTTTGCGCTGCATATCGGTGGGGCCGATATTCCCCTGATCCTGATCGCCATCATGACATTCGTGTTGATCTCGTCCTCCGGCACGATGGCGATGGCGGTGAACTGCGCCTATCGCAAGCAGCGCCGGAATACCGCGCTGCTGATGATCGCGACGGCCGCGCTCGGCGCCGCCTTTGTCGGGATGCAGGCCTTCGAATGGTCGAAGCTGATCGCCGAGGGCGTCCGCCCCTGGGGCAATCCCTGGGGCGCGCCGCAGTTCGGCGCCAGCTTCTTCATGATTACAGGCTTCCACGGCACCCACGTTTCGTTCGGGGTGATCTTCCTTCTCATTGTTGCCTCGAAGGTCTGGAAGGGCGAATTCGACAGTGGCCGGCGCAGCTGGCTCTGCCGCGAGAAGGGCGACTACGAGGCGGTCGAGATCATGGGTCTCTACTGGCACTTCGTCGATCTCGTTTGGGTCTTCATCTTCGCGTTCTTCTATCTGTGGTGAGGGAACATGACGAAAGCCAAAATCCATCAAGCCAGCAACGCTCCGGCAGCTGCCCCCGCCCATGAGGAGGGTCAGCAACATCCGATCAAGCTCTATCTCGTCGTCTGGCTCCTGCTTTTCGTGCTGAGCGCGGGGTCATACCTCGTGGACTATGCGGATCTTCAGGGGCTGCTCCGCTGGAGCCTGATCGTCATCTTCATGCTGTTGAAAGCGGGGCTGATCGTCGCCGTCTTCATGCACATGGCCTGGGAGCGGCTGGCGCTCGGCTACGCGATCCTGCTGCCGCCCTTGGCGGTTCTTGTGTTTCTCGCGATCATGACCGCCGAATCCGATTATACGCTCGGCTCAAGACTGATATTTTTCGGAGGCCAGTAGGGCATTGTCAGCCTTCGTCCCGCGCGGCGGTTGCGGTCGCGGCCGGCACGACCAGTCTGCGGTACAGATGCCAACTGCTATGGCCGAGAACCGGAAAGGTCACGATCAGCCCGGCCAGAAGCGGCACGGCGCCCAGGAACAGAAGCGCGACAACCAGAAGTCCCCAGAACAGCACCGGGCCGGGATTGCGCCGCACGGCAAGATGCGATGCCGCCACGGCCGCTGCCGCCGACACGTTCCGATGCAAAAGCAGAGGAAACGCCACGACCGATGTGCGCAGTGCGAAGAAGGCGAAGCCGAAGCCGGCCGCGTTGCCCAGCAGGATCAGGGTCCAGCCACTTTGTGTCGCGACGACCGCGCGTGCGAATGCCGCAAGCCCGCCGTGATCCTGTCCGCCCAGGATCAGACGATAAAGGACATGCGCGCAAAGAATCCAGCCGAGGAAGATCGCCAGCAGCACAAGCGCGACCTTGGCGATCTCGGGCAATGCCGGCGAGCGCAGCACGTCGAGCGCGTGGCGCCATGACGCGTCGAGACCGGCTTCGAGCCGCCGGCTGATCTCGTAAAGCCCGAGCGCCGCGAACGGCCCCAGAAGCGCGAAACCTGCCGCCAGCGGATAAATCAGATAGAACGCATCCATACGCGACGCCCACGCGAAAAGCGCGAAACCGATGACCGGATACACCAGGATCGCGAACGCGTAGTGGGAAGGCTTCACGAGAAAGTCGGCAAGCCCGCTCCGCAGGGCGTCGATCACGTCGCCATAGCTGATCCGGCGGATGTCGAATGCCCCTGCGCCGCCGTCGCCGTTCGGGGCATATCTTTCCGCCGACATTGCGCTTTTCCTCGGACAAGACCGGCCGTTGCGCTGACCGCCTCGCGCCGGACCGTCGGCGCGCCGCATCACGCCGCGCCGATCCAGCCTACACGGTCGTGGACAATTTGTCCTGACCGGCGCTTGGGGGTGCGCCAGTGTCCCGCGGCGCCCGCATTCCGTTCCCGGCGGCAGGCCGCCAAGGTGCGGTCAGCCGTGTACTGCGACGAACCTCTCGAACGCGGCCAGCGTTTCCTCGCTGACATGGTGTTCAATGCCCTCGGCGTCCCGTTCGGCCGTCTCCACATCCACGCCAAGGGCAACCAATGCTGCCACGACGCTCCGGTGCCGGCGGCGGCAGGCCTCCGCCAGCGCCGCGCCGGCCTCTGTCAGGAAGATCGAGCGGTACCGCTCCCGGCGGACGAGCCCTTCACGCACGAGGCGGGAGAGGTTCTTGGTTACGGTCGGCGGCTTGACCCCCAGCCGTTCGGCCATGTCCACCGGGCGGGCTTCGCCATTGATTTCGACAAGCTCCGCGATCAGCTCGACATAGTCCTCCGCCATCTCGCTTTCATGCGCGGTGCGCACCGAGGCGAACGCGCCGGCCTGAGCGGCCGGGGCGCGCTCCCCTTTGCCTGACGCCGGTTCGCCACAGGCCCCGTTGGTATCGCGTGAGCTTTCCATGCGCGAACCCTGAAACATATCACGGCGATTGACAATGTATTCGCCTGTGCTATCAAATTTAGACACGGCTAATTTTTACACATCCCGAACCGAAAGGCGATGCCAGGAACATGCAAGTGAAGTTCACAGTTGGGTTGCGAATGATATGCATTATCGCAAGCGCCGCCGCGACGCTCGCCAACGGTCCAGCCCTTGCGACCCCTGCGAAAGAGACGCCCTGGCTGCCCGAGGCCGCCGCCTATCGGCTGACCCTGCACTACGGCAACCTCGCTCCGGTGCCTTGGGAGAAAATCGAGAAGGCGTGGACCGAGCCCTATCGCGGGGCGGCGTTCCGCGAAGGCGCGATCGACCGCATCTCGGATGACAGCACGTTGAACACCGAAGCCATGGAGGCAGCGATCGACGCCCAGGACCGGCAGGCGCTCTTCGCCGCCGCGACCCGGCTCATTGCCGGACGCATCGAGGAACAGCTCGACCGGGCGATCGCGGCAGAGACGTCGGGTGCCGCTCAGACAGCGGTGTTGGAAGCGCAGGAGCTCTATCGCGCCTTCGCTGATCACGTGACGGCCGCCGACCCGGAGGCCGCGCGCGAGATCGGGATGGCTTGGCTGGAACTGTCCAGCGCGACCGGATCCTCCGGCGTGCTTGGCACGGGCGCGGCGCCCCGGAACACCGAGCGAATGGAAGCGGCCCGCAGGGTCATCTCGAGCTTCCTTGCGGCGAATTACCTGCCCGACAGCTTCGGGCGGCGCGCCACGCTATCGGCCATTCCCGAAACCGTCGCGGCGAGCGACAGGGTGGTGGACCTTCCCGCGACCCTTCCGCCGGGGTCTGACATTTTCGATCAAGACCCGCTGCCGCTTCTCGTGCTGAATTTCGAGGAGCAGGGGATCGACGAGAAGGACCTGCCGCTCATCGCCTATGGCGACATGCTGTTCGACAGCCCCGAAATCTTCGGAGATCCGGCCCGCAGCAACGGCATCGCCTGTTCCACCTGCCACAACCGGTCCGACATCAACCAGCGCTTCTTCATTCCCGGCGTCAGCCACCAGCCCGGTGCGGCGGACGTGGATGGCGGGTTCTTCAATCCGATGTTCAACGACCGCAGGGCGGATTCCCTAGATATCCCCAGCCTGCGAGGCTTGCGGTTTACCGGGCCTTACGGACGTGACGGACGGTTCGCCTCGCTGCGCGACTTCAGTCGCAATGTGATCGTGAACGAATTCGGCGGCGCCGAGCCGACCCCCTTCATGCTGGACGCGCTCGTGGCCTACATGACCGAGTTCGACTTCCTGCCCAATTCCATGGTCACCCCCGAGGGCGCGCTGACAGAGGCCGCCCCCGAGGCCGCGCAACGGGGCGAGGAGATCTTCAACCGGCCGATGGCCGGGCTCGCCGACAGATCCTGCGCCGGATGCCACATCCCCTCGGCCAATTTCCTCAACCGCCGGGCGCATGATATCGGCTCGGCCAGCGGGGCCTATGACGGCTCACGCGCGGGTGCGTTCGACACGCCGACATTGCTGGGCACAGCCTACACCGCGCCATATTTCCACGACGGATCGCTGCCGACGCTGGCCAGCGTCGTGGACTGGTTCAATGACGCCAAGTCGCTCGGCTTGACCGAGCAGGAGCGGTCGGACCTAACGGCATATCTTGAAACCGTGGGCGCGGCGGATGAGCCCTACGAGGCATTCGGTGAGCGGAACACGCCGTTCCGCTTGGCCTTCGAGGAACTCACCACCTTCGCGTCCACGCTCGACACGCTTCTGCCCGCGCGCGACGCGAAGCACACACGCCTGCTGATCGACACGGTCGCGGCTGACCTTTCCGCCGACGCCGGCACGATGGCAAACCAGAGCGCGCGCCCCGAGATTTATCGGCTGGCCAACATCCTCTTCGACGTGGGCGAGGCCGTCCGGGACGACGACTGGGCGGCCGCCGAGCGGCATTGGGCCAGCTTCAAGGTCGAGGCCGAAGCTATTGATGAGAGGGTTTACTGATGACGGCACCATTGACGCGACGCACCCTGCTGGCCACAGGGCTGGGCGCGCTGCTCGCTGCCCCCGCCCTGGGGCAGGACACAACTCTGCGTTTGGCCTTCATCCCGCAGGAGAACCCGGACAAGCTGCTGGGCGATATCGAGGTGATCACCGGCTGGCTGTCGCAGGAACTGGGCGTTCCGGTCGAGGGCTTCGTGACCATCGACCATGCCGCCGCCGTCGAGGCGCTGCGAAACGGCGATGCCGATATCTCCTTCATGGGGGCCTTGCCATTCGTCCTCGCCGAGGCCGAGATCGGCGCGGTGCCGCTTTTGTCCGAGGTCTACAGGGGCGAACCCTACTACACCGGGCGCATCTTCGTGCGACGCGACAGCGGGATCACCTCGCTTGCCGACCTCGAAGGCCGCGACATCGCATTTGCCGATCCGATCTCGGAATCGGGCTATCTCTACCCGCTGGCCGAGTTCCAGCGTGCCGGGCTGATTTCCGGCGTCGAGGAAGCCGACACATTCTTTGGCCGCATCTTCTTCGCCGGCGGCTATCAGCAGGCAATGCAGGCGATGGCGCAGGGCCTGGTCGCGGCGGCCGGGGCAAGCCAGTATGCCGACCTTCTGCTTACGCCCGAACAGCAGCCGCAGGTCACCTGGATCGCCGAAAGCCCGCGGATTCCGAGCCACGTGGTGATTGCGCGCCCCGGACTCGACAAGGGCCTGCGGGCACGTTTCGTCGAGACGATGATGCGGCTGAATGACCCCGTGCATCGCGACATGCTGCAGTATCTCTACGGGCCGGACGGCTACGTGCGTGCCGATCCCGAGGCCTTCGACGGCGTCCGGGAGATGGCACGCGAGTACGGGCTGCTGTCGTGACCCGCGTGGTCGATATCGACGATCTGGATTTCGCCCATGCGGGCGCGGACCTGCCGGCGCTCGAAGGTGTCGGGCTGGGGGTCGAGGCCGGTGAGGCGGTCGTCCTGCTCGGTCCATCGGGCGCGGGCAAGACCACGCTGCTGGCAATCCTCGACGGGCGGCTGCACGGCTGGACGGGGCGTGTCTCGGTCCTTGGCAGACCCCTGTCCCCGGACGCCCCGCCGCCTGCCGCGGCGCGGCCCGACATTGGCTTCATCTTCCAGGAGTTCGCGCTGGTCGAACGCTCCAGCGTCCTGCGCAACGTCCTGAATGGGCGGCTTGGGCGGATGTCGACCTTCGCGGCACTCCTCGGCCGCCATTCCGTGCATGACCTCGATGTCGCGCATCAGGCGATGGCGGATTGCGGCATCGGCGAACTGACCCATCGCCGCGTCGATTCACTGAGCGGGGGGCAGCGGCAGCGGGTGGCCATCGCCCGGTGTCTCGCGCAGGAACCGCGGCTGATCCTCGCCGACGAACCGGTCAGCAACCTCGACCCCGCCCGCGCCGGTGAAATCCTGACACTGATCACCCGCGCCGCGGCGAAGCGTGGCGCGACGACGATCTTTTCCTCGCACCAGCCCGAACTTGCCTTGCGCGTCGCTTCCCGCGTCGTTGGCATGACGGTGGGGCGGATCGCGTTCGATCACCCCGTCGGCGACGTCTCGGAACAGGAAATCGCGGCGCTTTACAGAAACGTCGCGCAAGACTGGCCGATCGAGGCGGAGCTGAGGCTGGTTCAATGAAGCGGAGCGGCGGCTGGGCCGGTTTCCTGACGGGTGCCGTCTTTGCGGCCATAGTGCTCTGGTCCTTTGCGACGAGCGACATGGAGCTATCGCGCCTTCTCTCCGCAGGGCCGCGCATCGTCGAATTCCTAAGCCGCATGATGCCGCCGGATCCGACCGTCGTGACCGAGATCGTCGACGGAACCGCCGAAACACTCCGCATTGCGATCCTGGGCACGCTCGGCGCGGTCATCCTGTCCGTTCCGCTTGGGCTTGCCGCCTCCGAGACGATGGCGCCCCCCGTCATCCACCGCAGCGTCAGGACGCTGCTCGCGTTGATCCGTGCGATCCCGCTGCTTCTGGTCGCGATGCTGATGGTCGGGGCGGTGGGCCTCGGCCCCATGCCGGGGATCATCGCCGTCGCGTTTCATGCCACGGGGATGCTGGGCAAGTTCTACGCCGAGGCCATCGACGGCGTGACCCGCGCCCCCATCGAGGCACTGGAAAGTGCCGGTGCCGGGCGGCTCGCCCGCCTTCGCCACGCCATCTGGCCGCAGATGGCCCCTGTCGTCGCCCGTGACACGATCTTCCGCTTCGAGCTGAACCTGCGGGAGTCGCTGATCCTCGGCATCGTCGGCGCAGGCGGGATCGGCTTCTACATCCAGACCTATGTGCGCTCCTTCCAATACGACAAGGCGGCGAGCGTCACGCTTGCCGTCATCCTGCTCGTGATCGCCATCGAAGGGATGAACGTCGCTTTGCGCCGGCACTTCTCATGAGGTGGGTGATTGCAGGCGGCGGGGTGGCTGGAACACTTCGCTGACAATAGAATGTGGACCATCCGTTTCAGCGATGGGGACCTGCCAATGCCAAGAGGCCGAGAGCAGGCAAACCCGGAAATCAACCGGAAACTCAATAGCTGGCAAAAGAGCCGCATCCGGCCCTGACCGTCCGTTCCCGGCTACCCCAATGCCGCAGTGCGGTTTCCCCGAAGCGGTTGTTTGATCTGCCCCCGTTACAGCGACGGTCTGGTCAGCATGAGCCATATGATCGCCAGAACTGCGGTGAAAGCCGGAAAGCCGAAAGCGAACCACCAGCGGTAGAGCCGGTGGTAATCTTCCGGCAGTGACGCACCGGTATCGCGTGCGGTAATCGCCAGGTTACGCATTCTGATCTGCATCCAGACGACCGGCAGCCAGAACGCGCCAACAAAGACATAGAGTGCAAGCGACCAGGCAACCCAGCCACTGAAAATGGGCCAGCCGAGCTGTCGCGCAAGCAGATAACCGGTGACGGGCTGCGCAATGGCCGCGGTGGCGGTGAAAACTGTATCGGCAATCACCACGATCCCCGCGACATGCGCAATCAGCCTTGGATCATGGCTCCGCTTGGACATCACCATGAAAAAGGCGATGCCCGCACCGGTGCCAAGCAGAACCATTGCACCGATGACATGGAGGAAACGGAGAAATTCGTAGCTCATCGTTCCTCCATCAATAGCCAGACCATGGCGGCAAGCGCCATTCCGGGAAAGACCTTGACCATCGGACCCAGAGGATCGGCCCAAAGGTCGGGTGCTACAATGAGGCTGCCAATCAGATACGCGCCAGACAGGCTCAGCATCCCAAGCACGGCAGGCTTGGTCCACCTGCGCCACAGGATCGCGAGGCCGAGGAAAAGGTCGGCGATGGCGCCGCCGATCACTGTCAACCCCGCCAGCCAGGCTGGAACGGCGTGATCGGTCAGGACCGACACGGCCTGTGCCGGATCGAACAATGTGATGAGACCCGACAGGCACCAGAACAGAGCCAGCGTTGCGATGGCGATCGGTAGGGCGAGATAGGCGCGTGCGAACAACCGTTCCTGCCGCGTCGCGGGCAGCAGCGCCAGGGTGTTCTCCAGCGAGCGGCAGGGACGGCCGCCGGCTTTGTCCCAAGGCCCGGGATCCCCGTGAATACCCTCCCGAAGCGCCGTTAGCGCCGTGGTTCGAAGGGGCGAACGCCACCCGAGGTGGCCAAGCAGGTCGGCGCCTCTGCCCATCGCTGACATGAGGATGGCCGGGACGGCCGGGCGAAAGACCGGCACGGGCCAGCCCTGCCAGAGCCGTATCGCCTCGACCAGTTCCGGAAAACCGTGGGCTTCAGGTTCCGTGAGATCCGCGATCATGCCCGAGGGAATCTCGCCCCGGGCGGCAGCGACGACGGCCTCGGCAACATCGCCGACATGGACCGTCTGAACCTGTGCGTCAGGCAAGATCCGAGGCGCGATCAGCGGCAGCGCCGCTGCCGCCCGCAACAAGGCCGTGCCGCCATAGGCCTCATGCGACAGCACAAGGGTCGGTCGCAGAATGACCCAGTCAGCCGCTCGGGAGGAGATAGTGGCATCGCCCCGTGCCTTGGTGCGGAAGAAGGCAGTCGAGGCCTCCTCCGACACGCCGGCCGCAGAGATCTGAACGATCCGTAGCGGCAGCCCGGCGGCGGCTTCGACAAGGCGTGAAACAGTCCTTACATGGATGGCTTCCAGATTGTCCCGCGCGCCATCCTGAAGCGCCCCGGACGCATTCACGACCACATCGATATCCGCAAGCTGACCTGCCCCCAAAAAACCGGGCCATTCAAAATGAGAGTTTGTTCTCGTAACGTTCAAAATGACGAGGAGAACAGACGATGCGCAAATCACGTTTCACCGAAGAACAGATTGTCGGGATCCTGCAG
>NZ_QEYE01000021.1 GCF_003122205.1 Maritimibacter sp. 55A14 | reverse complement strand
ATGGGCGCAGCCGCTTGAGCTACCTGATGGCTCCGCGCCTGCGCCCATTGCTCATGCCGCCGAATGATGGCACACAAAAGGGGAACAAGCTCGACTTACGAGTGGCCCTGAAAAAAGGGGCAGGTCACTCTCGCCGAGCAATCCAGAATCCTGAGCTGAGACTGATGGCTCGGTCAATGTGGAACGAGCTTCGACGGGGGCTGGCAGCAGTCGACTTCGACAGGCTTGAAGAAGGGGTTAGGATCGGACGGATTCCGAGTGACCTTTCCGACCAGTTAACCTTCGTGCCACAGGGGCTGGAGCCAGAGGTGAGCTAAATCTAGCTACAGTTCACAGATACCGTCTGGACATAAACCCTTGCAGCTTACCGCGTGGTTCAAGCGGGTTATACAGAGAAGGGGGACGTCCCATCCATTTGGACTTGGTGCCGGTACATATAGTTGGTACACAGAGCGCAAGGCGGAGCATAATTTTGTGTTTAGATTCAGTGTGAAAGGCTGGGGGTGAGGGAGTTCGAGTCTCTCATCACCCACCACGCGGCCGGGCTGACCCAGATCAATGCGGCGCGGCGGGGCGCGTGGCAGGCTCGGCGCAAACGGGAGGTGCAGCGATGACATGGCGGTTCTGGTTCGCGATGGCGGTATCGGCAGGGGCGGTGGCCTGCGCGCCGGCGCGCCCCACGCCGGAGGTCGGGCGCGCCACCTATCAGGCGAACTGCACCGGCTGCCACGGCGCGGGCGGGCAGGGCGACGGCACGGTGGCCGGGCTGGTCTTCGGCGGCGCGCCGGACCTGACGCGGCTCTCGGCCCGCAATGGCGGCACCTTTCCCGATGCGCGCGTGATGTCGGTGATCGACGGCTACACCCGGCGCCAGCAGCATGGCGGCGTGATGCCGGAATTCGGCCCGCTCCTGGAGGGGCGCAAGGTGCTCTGGCGCGCGCCCGACGGGACGCTGACGCCGACGCCGGTCAAGCTGGTGGCGCTGGCGGAATATCTACAGACGATCCAGGTGACGGAGGACTGAGCATGAGACCGATCCTTGCACTGACCCTCGCTGCGCTGGGGCTGGCGGGCAGCGCCGCGGCGCAGGACGCGGCGGAGGGCCGCTTACTCTTCACCGCGCATTGCGTGGCCTGCCACGGACCGCAGGCGCGGGGCACCGGCCCGATGGCCGAGATACTGGCGATCCCCACCCCCGACCTGACCGGGCTCAAGGCGCGCAATGGCGGCGAATTCCCGGTCTGGCGCGTGGTCAGCCGCATCGACGGGCGCGACCCGCTGCTGGCGCATGGCGGCGAGATGCCGATCTTCGGCGGCTTCTTCGAGCGCGACGAGGAGGTGTCGCTGAAGACCGCCGGCGGCCAGCCGGTGATGACGAGCCGCCCCATCGCCGACATCGTGGCCTTCCTGGAGAGCGTGCAGGAATAGGGGCGGGGTTTGCAGCACCTGGTCGGTTTTCCAGAAGCCTGAACCGGGGGCGACTGCGCCCTGCCCATTTTCCCCGCCGGTGCCGCGCAGCGGCACCGGCAGCGCCCGTCCGGGGCTCCGCCCGTTCGCAGGCGAAACACGCCACCGGCGTGTTTCCGGGAAGTCTGCTCACCCACCCCATGGGCGGGCGCTGCGCCCCCGCCCGCGGTCAGGCGCTGCGTGAGGGGTGGTGCATGGCGGATCTAGCCGGCGCGGGTCTCCGGTGCAACTGGCGTGCTGTGTGGGTTGGTACTCACCCTGCGTTTGCTATGATTTCTTTTCCGCATCAGAGAGAGAGGGAAGGAAATTCCAGAAATCAAGCGTGTATTTCCTGGAAATTCTAATTGCGTCTTGAGGGTTTCGAATCTCAAATTTCCAAATTTGCAGAACATTAGAAATTATCACCGCGGTTTTGTTCGAAAGATTGAGTAAATCTTTATATGTAAGATCTTCAATAATCAGATCCTCTTTATTTAGTCGCTTTGAAATATCACTCTGGCCATCGAGCAAATGAGCTAAATGTTCGGTTCGATACCTTCGGGCGGCGATAAAACTTGGATGATTCGTAAAGCATCTCTGATATCTATGCAGGGCGTTAAGTCGCCTTTGTACCATGCCAATTTGCAGGAAATTTTCGGGAAAGTCAGGGTGTTTCGATTTGCGTTCTGATTCGATATACTCGCCACTTGAACCTGCAAATTTCAGAAACGTTATGATGCTGTTACCGTTTCTTTCCCAGCTTCGCGTTACAAATAGTACAAGCTTCATCGCGACGGCGCGAATTGCGATGTCCAGAGCATGACCGGAAAAGGAATTTCCGATTTTTTTTCCAACAAGTGGATTATCGACCGTGGCTTCAAAGAAGCCGATATCGTAAAGTGCTGGAGTAAGCTGTCGGGTCAATTCGTCAACGGTTTTCGAAATTTTGGAAGCGTCTGAAGGCGTCAAACATCCACCTCCTCCACGAACCGCGCGTTCTCCGAGATATACTGGAACCGCAATTCCGGCTTCTTGCCCATCAGCCGCTCCACAAGGTCGCCGGTCTCGCCCGGCTCGTCCTCGTCGATGGTCACCCGGATCAGCTTGCGTGAGGCCGGGTCCATCGTCGTCTCCTTGAGGTCCTTGGCGTCCATCTCGCCCAGGCCCTTGAAACGGCTCACGTCGATCTTGCCGCGCCCGCCCAGCCCGGTGGCCAGCAGGCGCTCCTTTTCCGCCTCGTCGAGCGCATAGACGCGGTGCGCGCCCTGCGTCAGGCGGAAGAGCGGCGGGCAGGCCAGGTAGAGGTGCCCGGCGTCGATCAGCGGCCGCATCTGGGTGAAGAAGAAGGTCATCAGGAGCGCGGCGATATGCGCCCCGTCCACATCCGCGTCGGTCATGATGATGATCTTGTCGTAGCGCAGGTCGTCGAGGTTGAACCTCGTGCCCAGCCCGGTGCCCAGCGCCTGCGTCAGGTCGCTGATCTCGGCATTGGAGCCCAGCTTGGAACTGGCCGCCCCCAGCACGTTCAGGATCTTGCCCCGGAGCGGCAGCAGAGCCTGTGTCTTGCGGTCGCGCGCCATCTTGGCCGACCCGCCGGCGCTGTCGCCCTCGACGATGAAAAGCTCGGTCCCGGCGCGGTGGCTGGTCGAACAGTCCACCAGCTTGCCCGGCAGCCGCAGCCGCTTGGTGGCGGATTTGCGCGCCGTCTCCTTCTCCTGCCGGCGGCGCAGGCGCTCCTCGGCCTTGAGCACCAGGTAGTCGAGGATCGCGCCCGCCGATTTCGTGTCCGCCGCCAGCCAGTTGTCGAAATGGTCGCGCACCGCGCCCTCGACCAGTTTGGAAGCCGCGGTGGTGGCCAGCCGGTCCTTGGTCTGGCCCACGAATTCGGGCTCGCGGATGAAGCAGGAGACCAGCGCGGCGCCGCCCGCCACGATATCCTCGCGGGTGATCTGCTGCGCCTTGCGGTTGCCCGCCAGCTCGCCATAGGCGCGGATGCCCTTCAGGATCGCGGCCCAGAACCCGGCCTCATGCGTGCCGCCCTCGGGCGTGGGCACGGTGTTGCAGTAGGACTGGATGAAGCCGTCGCGCGACGGTGTCCAGTTGATCGCCCATTCCACCGACCCGGCCGTGTCGGCGCCGAATTTCTCGGCAAAGCCGACCTTGCCCGCGAAGGGCCGCGCGGCATAGGTCGCGGCGCCGCCCAGCGTCTCGGACAGGTAGTCGGCCAGCCCGCCGGGGAAGTGGAACACCGCCTCCGTCGGCGTCTCGCCGTCGTCTATGCGCGATTTCCAGCGGATCTCCACGCCCGAGAAGAGATAGGCCTTGGAGCGCGCCAGTTTCAGCAGCCGCGCGGGCTTGAAGTGCAGGCTGCCGAAAATCTCGGCATCGGCATGGAAGGTGACCGTGGTGCCGCGCCGGTTGGGGGCAGCGCCTTCGGGGGTGAGGGGGCCCTGCGGGATGCCGCGGGAAAACTCCTGCGCGTAGAGCTTGCGGTCGCGCGCCACCTCCACCCGCATGTGGTCGGAGAGCGCGTTGACCACGCTGACGCCGACACCGTGCAGCCCGCCCGAGGTGGCATAGGCCTTGCCCGAGAACTTGCCGCCGGAATGGAGCGTGCAGAGGATCACCTCCAGTGCAGATTTTCCGGGGAACTTGGGATGCGGATCGACGGGGATGCCACGGCCGTTGTCGCGGATCGTAACGGCGTAATCCTCGTGCAGCTCGATCTCGATGCGGCTCGCATGGCCCGCCACGGCCTCGTCCATCGCGTTGTCGAGAACCTCGGCGACCAGGTGGTGCAGCGCGCGCTCGTCGGTGCCGCCGATATACATGCCCGGCCGCTTGCGCACCGGCTCCAGCCCCTCCAGCACCTCGATGGAGGAGGCGTCATATCTGGCATCCGAGCCTTGGGTGAGGAGGTCCTGGGCGGTCATGATGTGCTCGATTTTGGTTATGCTTGGGCGCCATTAGAACAGGGCCGGGGCGGCGGCGCAATATCTTGTGCGGCACGGCCCGGCGCATCCCCGGTGCCCGATTGCCACACTCGTGGCGCATGGGCGGTTTCTTGACGCAGATCAGGGCGCCGCGCCGCCGGGCGGCGTACCGGAGACGGAGTCCGGATTTCGGAGGATAGCGCATGACGACGACCAAAACGACACGATCCCACGCCAAGGCCACCGCCACGGAGAAAGCCGAAAATGCCGCCGCCGAGGTTCAGGATTTTCCCACCGTGACGCCCGATGCGGTGCGCGAAGCCTTCGAGACCGGCAAGTACCCCTATTCCGAAAAGATGACCCGCAGCGATTACGAGGCGCAAAAGGCGCTCCTTCAGGCGGAGCTTCTGAAAGTGCAACTTTGGGTGCAGGAGACGGAGCAGAAATTCGTGCTGCTCTTCGAGGGCCGGGACGCCGCCGGCAAGGGCGGCACGATCAAGCGCTTCATGGAGCATCTCAACCCGCGGACCGCGCGTGTCGTCGCGCTCAACAAGCCGACATGGGAGGAGAAGGGCCAGTGGTTCTTCCAGCGCTATATTCGCGAGTTGCCTACCGTGGGCGAAATGGTCTTCTACGACCGCTCCTGGTACAATCGCGCCGGGGTCGAGCGGGTCATGGGCTTCTGCACGCCCAACGAATACCTGGAATTCATGCGCCAGACGCCGGAAGTGGAGAGGATGCTCGTGCGCTCGGGCATCCGGCTCTACAAATACTGGTTCTCGGTCACGCGGGAGGAACAGAAACTCCGTTTCGACAGCCGCGCCAGCGATCCGCTGAAGCGCTGGAAGCTGAGCCCGATCGACAAGCAGTCGCTGGGCAAATGGGGCGACTATACCGAGGCCAAGGAGGCGATGTTCTTCTATACCGACACCGCGGACGCGCCCTGGACGATTATCAAGTCGAACGACAAGAAACGCGCGCGGCTCAATTGCATGCAGCATTTCCTGGCCCCGCTCGATTATCCGGGCAAGGATGCGAGCATTGTGACCGGCCCCGATCCGCTGATCGTGGGGCGTGCCGACCATGTGATCCACAGCGCAGATCATATTCTGGGCACCTCGCTGCATCCCGGCCAGCGCCGCGGTGGAACCTGAGCCGCGCGGACGGCGTCGGGGCGCCGATCCGCCCGCGGCCCCGCATACGGGGCTTGAGTGCGGCGCGCGGGCGGGGGATAGTCCCGCGCATGATCCGCATCGTCTGGGTATCGCTTCTGTTGACCTGCCTCACCGCCCTGCCGGCGCGGGCGCATCCGCATGTCTTCATCGACGCCGGGCTGACCCTGGTGATGGACGAGGACGGGCGGGTTGCCGCGCTGCGCGTGGCCTGGGCCTATGACGCTTTCTATTCGCTGATGCTGATCGAGGATAACGGTCTGGATGCCGATCATGACGGGGTGCCCGAGCCCGGCGAGCTGGAGCGGCTGGCCGGGCGCGACGTGGACTGGGAGGCACCAGATTTCGGCGGCGATCTGGAGGTGCTGGTCGATGGTGAGCCCGTGGCGCTGGGCGGTCCGATGCGCCACACCGCCGCCTGGTCCGACGGGCGCTATGTCACGACCCATCTGCGGCCGGTCGAGACGCGGATCGACCCGGCGGCACACAGCATTTCGGCGCGCATCTACGATCCGGGCTATTTCGCATTCTACGAGATTACGCTGCCGCTTCGGGTGGAGGGGCGCGCCGATTGCCGGCTGCTGCGCATCCCCGCCGATCTCGACGCCGCCGAGGACGCGCTGCGCGAGAAAATCGCCCAACTTCCCGCCAATGTGGATGCCGAGGCAGAGTATCCGCGCGTGGGTGCGATCTTTGCCGACAGTCTGAGGCTCGAATGCACCGCGCCGTCCTGACCGGGCTGGCGGTCGCCGCGCTTGGCGTGCTGGCGCTCTGGGCGCTGGGGGCGGGCGATGGGCTCGGACGCTGGGCGGCCGAGGGCCAGCGGGTCTTCCAGAATGCGATGGCCGACGGGATCCGGGCGCTGCGCGCCGGCGAGTCGGGCGCGCTGGCGGCGCTGATGGGGCTCTGCTTCGCTTATGGCTTCTTCCATGCGGTGGGGCCGGGGCATGGCAAGCTGCTGATCGGCGGCTACGGCGCGGCCCGCCCGGTCGGCATAGCGCGGCTTTCGGCAATCGCGCTGATGGCCTCGCTGGGCCAGGCGCTGAGCGCGGTGTTGCTGGTTTATGCCGGGATCACGGCGCTTGGCTGGACCCGGCGTCACATGGTCGGCGTCACGGAAACGGTGATGGCGCCGCTGAGCTATGGTGTGATCGCGCTTCTGGGGCTTTGGCTGGTGCTGCGGGGGCTTCGCGGGCTCTGGCGGTTGCGCGACACGGCCCCAGTTGCGGCGTTGGCAGACGGCGGCGTATGCGCCGATTGCGGACACGCGCACATGCCCGATCCGGACGCGCTGGCGCAGGCGGGCGGGCTGCGCGACGCGGTACTCCTGGTCGGCGCGGTGGCGATCCGGCCCTGCACCGGGGCGCTGCTGCTGCTCATTCTCACCTGGCAGATGGGCATCGCCGCCGCGGGCATTGCTGGCACTTTCGCGATGGGTCTGGGCACGGCGAGCGTAACATTGGCCGTCGCCGGGCTGGCCGTGGGCCTGAGGGAGGGCAGCCTTGCCGCGCTGGCCGCACGCCGGAGCCTGGTGATGCCGGTGCTGGAACTCGGCGCGGGCGCGCTGGTCGCGCTGGCGGCGGGGCAACTGGTGCTGCGCGCGCTCTGACCGGGCTTGCCCGCGGCTGCGGCTTTGCCTAAAGGCGGGGGATGGCACAATCGCCCGGCATCCAGTCCTGGGGCGGACATTTCCGCGCCACGATGACACTCGGCCTGCCGCTGATCGGTAGCCATCTGGCGCAGGTCGCGATCCAGTTGACCGACACGTTGATGCTGGGCTGGTACGGGGTCGAGGCGCTGGCCGCGGTGGTTCTGGGCGCCTCGCTCTTCATGGTGCTCTTCTTCGTGGGTTCTGGATTTGCCTGGGCGGTGATGCCGATGGTGGCCGGTGCCGCCGCCGAGGGCGACACGCGCGAGCTGCGCCGCGCCACCCGGATGGGCATGTGGCTGTCGGTCTGCTACGGACTGGGCGCGATGGTGCCGATGCTCTGGTCGGACCCGTTGCTGGTCGCCGCCGGACAGGAGCCGGTTCTGGCGGACATGGCGCAGGACTATCTGCGCATCGCGGGTTGGGGCATGATCCCGGCGCTGCTTGTCATGGTGCTCAAGAGCTACCTCTCGGCGCTGGAGGCCGCGCGCATGGTGCTGTGGTCCACGGTCGCCGCGGCAGTGCTGAATGCGCTGGTGAACTACGCGCTCATCTTCGGCAACTGGGGCGCGCCCGAGCTTGGTATTCGCGGCGCGGCCATCGGCGCGATCGTCTCGCAGGTTGCGCCGTTCCTGATACTGGCGGTCTACGTAACGCATGCGCGGGTGACCCGCGGCCACCATATCTTCGCCCGGCTCTGGCGCGCGGATTGGGAAGCGTTCGGCCGGGTCTTCCGCCTGGGTTGGCCGATCGGGCTGACCACTCTGGCCGAGGCGGGGCTCTTCGCGGCCTCGGCTGTGATGATGGGCTGGATCGGCACCCGGCCGCTGGCCGCGCATGGCATCGCGATCGAGCTGACCTCGGTCAGCTTCATGGTCCATATGGGGCTGAGCCAGGTCGCCACGGTACGCGCGGGGCGGGCGCTGGCGCGCCGCGACATCGCCGGGCTGCGCCGCGCCGCCGCGATGGCGGCCGGCTGCTCGGCGGGCTTCGCGCTGGTCACGGTGGCGCTCTTCCTGGCGGTGCCGGAGTTTCTGATGGGCCTCTTCCTGGAGGCCGGCGACCCCGAGACGCCCGAGATCGTGGCGATCGGCGTCGGGCTTCTTGCCGTCGCGGCGCTCTTCCAGCTTGCCGATGGCGGGCAGGTGGTGGCGCTGGGCCTCTTGCGCGGGGTGCGCGATACCCGCGTGCCGATGTGGCTGGCGAGCTTCAGCTACTGGATCGTGGGCCTGCCGGTGGCCTGGGCGCTGGGGATCGCGCTGGGACTCGGCGGGGTCGGCGTTTGGTTGGGGCTCGTCGTCGGGCTGGCGCTGGCCGCCGTCACGCTGAGCCTGCGGTTCCTGCGCAATCTCGGCCGCATCGCGGACCGTCTGCCGGCGGAGGAACCGGCCTGAGCGCCATGCCGTTGCCGCGTCAGTCCAGCATCACCGTGTCGATCTCCACCTCGCTTTCCAGCGTGCGGTGGACCGGGCAGCGGTCCGCGATCTCGCGCAGGCGCGCGCGCTGATCGGGGGCGAGGTCGCCCTCCAGACGGATGCGTCGGGTGAAGCGGTCGATGCGCTGGCCGTTGGTGCAGTTCTCGCAATCCTGGGCATGGACCTTGTCATGGCTGACATCGACCTGCACATGTTCCAGCGGCCATTGCTTGCGCCGGGCATACATCCGAATCGTCATCGAGGTGCAGGCGCCGAGCCCGGCCGAGACGAACTGATAGGGCGTCAGCCCGCGGCCCGAACCGCCATAGGTCTCGGGCTCGTCGGCCAGCACGTGCAGACGGGTCCCGATATGCACGTCCTGAAGGAAGCCATCCGGGTCGGCCTCCGATATGCGCAGCACGCCTTCGGGGGCGCCGGGCGGCGGGGCAGGGGCGCGCAGGTCGACATAGCGCCGCGCCCAGGCGGCGATCACCTCGGCGGCGTATTCGGCATCCTCGGGCCGGGTGATCAGGTGATCGGCGTCGTCGAGCGTGATGAAGCTCTTGGGGTGTTTCGCGGCCTTGAAAATCTCCGCCGCATTCTCGATGCCCACCACCGCGTCGCGCGGCCCGTGCAGGACCAGGAGCGCCCGGTCCAGATCGCGGATCGAGCGGCCGAGCTTTTCGGCCCGCACATCCTCCACGAAGCGGCGCCCGATGCGCACCGGCCGCCCGCCCAGATCGACCTCTGCCGTGCCGTCGGCGTCGATCCGATCCAGTGCATTGCCGAAATTGTGGGTCACATGCTCGGGATCGAAGGGTGCGCCGATCGTCACCACGGCGCGGACGCTGTCGATCTGCCCGGCCGCACGCAGCGCCGCCGCACCACCCAGAGAATGGCCGATCAGCAGGCGGGGCGCGCGGCCCTCGGCGGTCAGCGCCTCGGCCGCGAGGCGCAGGTCCTCGACATTGGAGGTGAAGGTCGTGTTCTCGAACTCGCCGCCCGAATGCCCGAGCCCGGTGAAGTCGAAGCGCAGCACCGCGATGCCCATCGCCGCCAGCCGCGCCGAGATGCGGCGTGCGGCGGGTATGTCCTTGGAACAGGTGAAGCAATGGGCAAAGAGCGCGGTCGCCAGATAAGGGCCTTCGGGCAGGTCCAGACGCGCCGCCAGCGCCTCGCCGGAATGCCCCGTGAAGGTGAATTTTTCGGTGGGCATGCAATGCTCCGTTTTCCCAATGCCGCAAGGATGGTGAGAGGGCACGGGATGCGCAACCGCGGCCGGGGCGCTTACACGCTAAGGTGAGGCACTGTTACAGCGGGAGCGGGCGGCGATGCGGCGGGGCTCAGCCTTCGCCCATCAGCCGCGGGTCGAACGGATAGCGCGTCAGGTTCTCATGGCCGTCCTCGGTGATCAGCACCTGGTCTTCCAGCTTGATCGAGAAATCGCCGCCGGCCGCGCTCACCAGCGCCTCCACGCAGAGCGTCATGCCCGGCTCCAGCACATAATCGAAGGCGCCCTCGACCATCTGGTCGGGATAGGCGATCAGCGGCCATTCATCGCAAAGCCCGACGCCGTGGATCAGGCAGCCGTATTTCTGTGCCTGGTAGCGGTCGTCGAGCCGGTGGCTGCGCAGCGACAACTCGCGCATCGACACGCCCGGCGCCAGCATCTCCATATTGGTCATGATGTGCTCATGCGCGTGGCGCATCGCGTCCACCATGTCCGGGCGCGGGGGGTGGTCGCCGATCCACCATGTCCGGCTGATGTCGCAGCAGATGCCGTAGCTGCCGATAAGATCGGTATCGAAGGCCAGGATCTCGTTGTTACCCACGAGCCTCGGGCCGCATTCCTGAAACCAGGGATTGGTGCGCGGCCCGGAGGTCAGGAGCCTCGTCTCGATCCACTCGCCGCCGCGGCGGATGTTTTCGGCATGGAGTACCGCCCAGATGTCGTTCTCGGAACTCTGGCCGAGCGGCACGGCCTCCCGCGCGAAACGCTCCATCCCGGCGACCGCGGTCTCGCAGGCGTGGCAGGCGCAGCGCATGGCGCGGATCTCGTCGGACCCCTTGATCGAGCGGGCCTTCTCGGTCAATTCCTCGCCTTCCATGATCTCGAAGCCCTGCGCCTCCAGCGCGCGAAGTCCGTGCAGCATGATCTTGTCCACTGCCAGCCGCGGATTGCCGCCGCCATGCGCGTCGATCAGCGCGCGCAATTCGCCCGCGAAGGCGCGTGCGGCCAGGTCCGCCTTGTCGCCACGGTCGAAATAGAAGAGGTCCGCGCCCGAACGGGCCTCGCGCACCAGCGGGTTGAAGCCCGACAGGAAGGACGAGTTCCGGTAGTCCCAGATCACCATGTAGCCGTCTGCGCAGACCAGCACCGCGCGGAACGGGTTGTGGGTATTCCAGAGCTGCATGTTGGTGCTGTCGGTGGCGTAGCGGATGTTGAGCGGGTCGAACATCAACACGCCGCCATAGTCCCGTGCGACGACGTGACCGGTCAGGCGGTGGTGGCGCCAGGCGCGCATCGCCGGCAGGTCGGGAAGCTCCAACCCCGCTGCGGCCCATTCGGCCAGCGCCAGCCGTGTCGGGCCGATCTCCACCCGGTCGGCATCGTTTGGCGTGTTGTCGCCGGTGATGGCCCCGCGGGTCGGGTCGATCTTGCGGCGGTCCCGGTAATGTTCGTTCATCGCACGTACTCCGGCCGCCTTCGCGGGGCCTCCCGTGCCCTCAGGCTGGCGCCGAACGGGGCTGCTTGCCTTCCGGAAAGCGGCCTGTACAGGTCGGTTTGGGACCATTTTCGGTGCCGAAACCGCCCGCACAGCCGTGCTGCACAGCAATGTGCCGATCAAGGCGCGAGCGGTGCGGACTGATGCGCCGCCCGCGGCGGTTCAGAACCCCATTTCGATATTCAGCGAGAGTACGGCATCGGGGCTTTCGTCGTTCAGACCGGCCAGCAGAGCCAGCCGGGGCTCGATCTCGCGGCCACGCCCGATATCGTATTCGGCATAGATCGCCGGACCCAGCAGGTGCTCGCCGTCGCCGAATTCGCCGCCGTCGAAGGCGTCCTCGATCTCGCCATGCGCCTCGATGCCCAGGGCGAATGTCTCTCCGGCCGGCACCGAGAGGCCCAGCGCGTAGAGCAGGGCCGCGTTATCGCCGTCCGTGAAGGGGATTTCCGCAAGAAGGTTGCCGATGACAGTGGCCCGTCCGGCCGCGAACTCAACCGCCGGGCCGAACGCGAAGGCGCCGTCGTTGATCCCGCCTTCGGCCGGGATCTCCAGCACGCTGTAGAGCGCGGCGGCGGTCAGCCGGAAGCCTTGCGCCGCGGCGCCGTGATCGTGGTCGTCGTCATGCTCCGGTGCGGTCAGGAGGAGGAGGTTCTCCCATTCCGCGGCCTCCACCTCCAGCCCGCCGCCCTGCGGGTCGGCCAGTTCGACGGCGATGGTGGTTTTCCAGAACTGCGTGGGCGCATAGGCCAGCGCAAGCTCAAGCGCGCCGCGCTCGTCGCCTGCGGGAACGCTGTCGAGCCGCGCGCCGCTCAGAATCTCGAGCTCGAAACTGCCGCGCTCCACCTCCGGGTGGATCAGCTCGAAAACCTGAGCCGCGGCAGGGGGCGCGTCGTAGATAAACGCGAGCAGGGCGGGCGCGCCGACGTGAAACAGGATGGAACGGGGCTTCATGGGCAGTCTCCTTGGAAATGGAATGAAGGAAACGTAATAGTATAACATAACTTGCGGTGCAAGGTGGTCCGTGCGGAAAGCCGGACGATTCGCGGCATGCCGGGGACGGTTCCCGTCATGCGCGAGTAACTCACGCGCCGGCGTGACAGTGCCATATTCTGGCCATGATTGTGTCCTGAAGGAGCCGCAAAGACACCGTGAATTTGCCACGAAGGTTAATCCCTGCGACAGTTTCGGATGGTTTCGAGTGTCGGTGAAGGGAAGAACCGGATGGACAGATTGGTGGAAAAGGCCCGCAAGCGTCGCAAGATTGCCTTGGTGTCGAGGGCCTGGCGCGGCGCCGCGCAGCGTGTGGGCGAACCGCAAAGCAGAGAGATCAGCGCGAGTTGGACGCGCAAGGCCTCGGTCAATGCGGTGGCCAACCGGAACGTGATGTGGCTGGAGAGCGCCGCCGACTGAGCAGCGCGCGCCGGGTCCGGGCCGGCAGCCCAAACGTCAAAAGGGCCCCGCGGGGGGGGCCCTTTCGCTTCGGATTATTTGCCGTCGGTCAGCAGCTGTAATACATCTGGAACTCGACCGGGTGGGGCGTGTGCTCATAGGCATAGACCTCTTCCCATTTCAGGTTGAGATAGCCCTGGATCTGATCCTTTGTGAACACGTCCCCGGCCAGCAGGAATTCGTGATCGACGGTCAGCGAGTCGAGCGCCTCTCGCAGGGAGGAGCAGACCGTCGGGATGCCTTCCAGTTCTTCGGGCGGCAGGTCGTAGAGGTTCTTGTCCATCGCCTCGCCCGGATCGATCTTGTTCTTGATCCCGTCGAGGCCGGCCATGAGCAGCGCCGCGAAGGCCAGGTAGGGGTTCGCCGACGGGTCCGGGAAGCGGGCCTCGACGCGCTTGGCCTTGGGGCTCTCGGTCCACGGGATGCGCACGCAGCCCGAGCGGTTGCGGGCCGAATAGGCGCGCAGCACCGGGGCCTCGAAGCCGGGGATCAGCCGCTTGTAGCTGTTGGTCGACGGGTTGGTGAAAGCGTTGAGCGTCTTGGCGTGCTTGAGGATGCCGCCGATGAAGTAGAGCGCCTCCTGGCTAAGATCGGCGTATTTGTCGCCAGCGAAGAGCGGCTTGCCCTCCTTCCAGATCGACATGTTGACATGCATGCCCGTGCCGTTGTCGCCATAGATCGGCTTGGGCATGAAGGTGGCCGATTTGCCATAGGCATGCGCCACGTTGTGGATCACGTATTTGTATTTCTGCAGGTGGTCGGCCTGGTCGGTTAGGGTGCTGAAGATCAGCCCCAGCTCGTGCTGGCAGCTCGCCACTTCGTGGTGGTGCTTGTCCACCTTCATGCCCATCCGCTTCATGGTGGAGAGCATTTCCGAGCGGATGTCCTGGGCCGCGTCGGTCGGATTCACCGGGAAATAGCCGCCCTTGACGCCCGGACGGTGACCGGTGTTGCCCATCTCGTATTCGGTATCGGTGTTCCAGGAGGCATCGACCGCGTCGACCTCGTAGGACACCTTGTTGATGGAGTTGGAGAACCGCACGTCGTCGAACAGGAAGAACTCCGCCTCAGGGCCGAAATAGGACACGTCGCCCACGCCGGAGGATTTCAGATAGGCCTCGGCCTTCTCGGCGGTGCCTCGCGGATCGCGCTCATAGGGCTCGCCGGTGTCGGGCTCCACCACCGTGCAGTGGATCGCCAGCGTCTTCTCGGCGTAGAACGGGTCGATATAGGCGGACTTCGCCGCCGGCATCAGTTTCATGTCGGAGGCTTCGATCGACTTCCAGCCGGCGATGGAGGAGCCATCGAACATGAAGCCCTCTTCCATGAAGTCCTCGTCGACCTGGTCGGCCAGCACGGTCACGTGCTGGAGCTTGCCCCGCGGGTCGGTGAAACGGATGTCGACATATTCGACATCCTCGTCCTTGATCATCTTCAGCACGTCAGCGTTGCTCATGTGACCCAATCCTCTCTCGGTAGATTCCTGTGGTGTTCTTCGGTTTCGTTCAAAGCGCGTCTTCGCCGGTCTCGCCCGTGCGGATGCGGATCGCCTGTTCCACGGGGGAGACGAAGATCTTGCCGTCACCGATCTTGTCGGTGCAGGCGGCGTCGATGATGGCCTGCGCGGCGCCATCGACCTGGTCGTCGGCCAGGACCACCTCGATCTTCACCTTCGGCAGGAAGTCCACGACATATTCGGCGCCGCGATAGAGCTCGGTATGGCCTTTCTGGCGGCCGAAGCCCTTGACCTCGGTGACCGACAGCCCCTGGATGCCGACCTCCTGCAAGGCTTCCTTCACCTCGTCGAGTTTGAAGGGCTTGATGATCGCCTCGATCTTTTTCATGGCCGACTCCCTTGGCGTTCCGTTTGAGCGGGTGTGACCACTTCCGCCGGGGCGGCGCAATCGGCTAGGCTGGCGGCCACGGGGGCGCCACGGGGATTCTGGAGACACCGCCTAATTATTGTGCAACATGCGCGTTTCGGGGGCTGTATGCGAAAATGACCGAATTACTGACCGCGGCGCAGATGCGCGCGATTGAAGAGGCGGCCATCGGGTCGGGCGCGGTGACCGGGCTCGAACTGATGGAACGCGCAGGCCGCAGCGTGGTCGAGGCGGTGTTCGAGGAATGGCCGGACCTGGCCAAGGCGCCGCACCGGGCAGTGGTGCTCTGCGGGCCGGGTAACAACGGCGGCGACGGGTTCGTCGTGGCGCGGCTGTTGAAGGCGTGGGGCTGGGAGGTGGAGGTGTTCCTCTACGGCGATCCCGCGAAACTGCCGCCGGATGCGAAGGTGAATTACGAGCGGTGTTTGGAGATGGGGGAGGTCGACCTCCTGAGCGATGGCAACCTGTTTGACGCTGATGGCGGGTTGAGTCGTGCCGCTCTTTGGGTGGATGCTTTGTTTGGCACAGGACTGACTCGGCCTCTTTCGGGCCCGTCCCTCGTGCATGCAGTCATGTGTTTGAATGAAGTGTCCTCCCTCGGCCTTGGGAAAGTTGTAGCCTGCGACGTTCCATCTGGCCTTTGTGCTGATAGCGGTCGGAAACTGGTGCCGTCGGATGATTGCACCAGTGTCCAGATGAGCGTGAATGCAGATTTCACTGTGTCATTTCACAGCGGAAAAATCGGGCATCGTCTTGCCGAAGGTCCGAGAGGTTGCGGCAAAACCGTCGTCAAAAGCATCGGACTTGAGGGTGGCCCCCGGCCGCGGGTGGGGGTGAAGCCCCCGCCCGGGGGGGCGGTCGGGGGCTGCCCGGCGGTGCCGCCGGGCGATGTGGTTCGGCTTGTTGAGGGCATTTCTGTTGGCCTGCTGGCTAAGGCAGCACAAACCCACAAATACGCCCACGGCCATGCCCTGATCCTGGTGGGCGGCGCGGGGCGGACCGGCGCGGCAAGGCTGGCGGCACGCGGCGCCTTGAGGATCGGCGCGGGGCTGGTGACGCTGGGGGTGCCGGGCAGCGCGCAGCAGGAGGTGGCCAGCCAGATCACCGCGCTGATGCTCAGGCGGGTGGAAGACGGCGCGGGCCTGGCCGGGGTGCTGGGAGACGCGCGGATCAACGCGCTCTGCCTCGGACCCGGGATGGGCATGGAGCGGGCGCGGGAGTTGGTGCCCGCGGCGCTGAGGACCGGCCGGGCGGTGGTGCTGGACGCGGACGCGCTGACAGGCTTCTCGGAGGCGCCAGAGGAGCTTTTTCGGCTTCTGCACGAGAATTGCGTCATCACCCCACATGCCGGCGAGTTTGCGCGGCTCTTCCCCGACATTGCCGAGAAGCTGAACGCCACACCCACCACGGGGCCTGCCTGTTCCAAGGTGGATGCGACGCGGGAGGCCGCCGCGCGCGCGGGCTGCGCGGTGCTTTTCAAGGGGCCCGATACGGTGATCGCCGCGCCGGACGGACGGTGCAGCATCAACTCCGCCCATTACGACCGTGCCGCGCCGTGGCTGGCCACGGCGGGTGCGGGCGACGTGCTGGCCGGCTTCATCGCCGGGCTGTTGGCGCGGAGGATGCCACCGATGCAGGCGGCCGAGGCCGCGGCCTGGCTGCATGTTGAGTGCGCGCGCCGGTTCGGTCCCGGTCTGATCGCCGAGGATCTGCCCGAAACGCTGCCGGGCGTCCTGCGCGATCTGGGCTGTTAGTCTGCGGTGGCGTGCGCGTCCGAACTGGCAAGTTCCAGCCCGTCGGCATAGAGGATATGCGGCGCGTCGAAGACAAGCTCATGCAGCGTCATCGCGACATCTTCCTCGCGGACGAGGAACTCGCCGTCCACCAGCCGGTCGACGGGAACCAGCGCCTGCGCGCAGCCGAACAGCGCCGGGGCGCGCCAGTCTCGAAGCAGAATCCGCTGGCCTGCGGGCAGGAGCGTGTCGGTATCCGGCCGCCCGTGGCCCAACGTGCCTGCGCGCACCCGCACGGCCCGGCCCGTGACCTTGCGGCTTCGGATGCCGCGCAGCACCGCCATGCCGCCATCGCGGGTGACGATCCGGTCACCGGGCGCGAGAAACTCGATGGGCAGCGCGCCGTCGCCGGTCAGGATCGTGGTCCCGGTGGGAAGTCCTGTGAGTGCATGCGCGTCGACCGTGGCGGAAACCTGCCCGCCGACGCGCGCGGTCGTTTTCGGTTTCATGGGCGTTATCCGCTATAACCTGCCGCAATCCTTCGTCGCGGAATGTGTCAGGAATGGGATGAAGTCGTGCCATTTTCGGCGCCTTCACACCTGCTTTTCCTCTCGCATCCGCGCGTTGGCTTTGCTAGAGAGCGCGTCAACAGCGGGCGGCCCTTCCGGCGGCCTGCCGGGTATTGGCGGGTGTGGCGGAACTGGTAGACGCACCAGATTTAGGTTCTGGCGCCGCAAGGCGTGGGGGTTCAAGTCCCTCCACCCGCACCACGGGTCATTGAAAGAGGACGACGAGAATGCAGGTCACCGAAACCCTGAACGAAGGTCTCAAGCGCGGCTACAAGCTGATGCTGACCGCGCAGGAGCTGGACGAGAAAGTGGACGCAAAACTGCGGGAAGCCCAGCCCGAGGTGGAAATGAAGGGCTTCCGCAAGGGCAAGGTGCCGATGGCGCTGCTCAGGAAGCAGTTCGGCCAGCGCATCATGGGCGAGGCGATGCAGGAAGCCGTCGATGGCGCCATGAACGAGCATTTCGAGGCCACCGGCGACCGCCCGGCGATGCAGCCCGAGGTCAAGATGACCAACGAGGACTGGAAAGAGGGCGACGATATCGAGGTGGCGCTCAACTACGAGAAGCTGCCGGAGATGCCCGAGGTGGACCTCAAGGCCCTCAAGCTGGAGCGGATGGTCGTCCCCGTGGCCGATGAGGACGTGGACGACGCGCTGAAGAACCTGGCCGAGAGCGCGCAGAATTTCGCGGACCGCAAGAAGGGCGCCAAGGCCAAGGACGGCGACCAGGTGGTGATGGATTTCGTCGGCAAGATCGACGGTGAGGCGTTCGATGGCGGCTCGGCGGAGGATTATCCGCTGGTGCTGGGCTCCAACTCCTTCATTCCGGGCTTCGAGGAGCAGCTCGCCGGTGTGAAGGCGGGCGAGGAGAAGGCCGTCACCGTCAACTTCCCCGAGGAGTACGGCGCCGCGCATCTGGCCGGCAAGGAAGCCGTTTTCGACTGCACGATCAAGGCGGTGAAGGCGCCGGAGGCCGCGCAGATCGACGACGAGCTGGCCAAGCAGTTCGGCGAGGAGAGCCTCGATGCGCTCAAGGACCGCATCCGCGAGCGCCTGTCCGAAGAATACCGCCAGACCGCGCGCCAGTTCACCAAGCGCCAGCTTCTGGACACGCTGGACGAGACGGTGAAGTTCGAGCTGCCGCCGACGCTGGTCGACAGCGAGGCCAAGCAGATCGCGCACCAGCTCTGGCATGACGATAACCCGGATGCGCACGGCCACGACCACCCCGATATCGAGCCCACCGAGGAGCATCTCAAGCTCGCGGAGCGGCGCGTGCGGCTGGGCCTCCTGCTGGCCCATATCGGCGAGAAGGCGGGGATCGACGTCACCGAACAGGAGATGACCCAGGCGATCATCAACGAGGCCCGCAAATATCCGGGCCAGGAACAGCAGTTCTTCCAGTTCGTGCAGCAGAACCAGCAGATGCAGCAGCAGATGCGCGCCCCGATCTTCGAGGACAAGGTCGTGGACTACGTCTTCGAGCTGGCCGAGGTGACCGACAAGGAGGCCACCAAGGACGACCTCAAGGCCGCGATCGACGCGCTCGACGAGGAAGAGTGAAACGCGGCCGCGGCGCCACCGGGATGGAGGGGCGCCGCGGCGCCCCTTTTCCCATTGCGCGGGGGCCACGATTTCGGCGCCGCCCCGCGCCTCCGGCCCTTGCAGGCCCTTGGGCGCGGCACTAAGACTCTGTCAGGTTTCCCGCGCTAGAAACCCCCAGACAATCCAGAGGCAGGCTTCACATCATGCATGATCCGATCGACACCTACATGAACACGCTCGTCCCGATGGTGGTCGAACAGACCTCGCGGGGGGAGCGCGCCTATGACATCTTCTCGCGGCTGCTCAAGGAACGGATCATTTTCGTCTCGGGACCGGTGCATGACGGGATGTCCACGCTGATCGTGGCGCAGCTTCTGTTCCTGGAGGCCGACAATCCGTCCAAGGAAATCTCGATGTACATCAACAGCCCCGGCGGCGTTGTCACGAGCGGGCTGTCGATCTACGACACGATGCAGTATATCAAGCCCAAGGTCAGCACGCTGGTCATCGGGCAGGCGGCCTCGATGGGGTCGATGCTGCTGACCGCGGGCGAGCCGGGGATGCGCTTCTCGCTGCCCAATTCGCGCATCATGGTCCACCAGCCCTCCGGCGGCTACCAGGGCCAGGCCACGGATATCATGATTCATGCCGAGGAGACCCAGAAGCTCAAGCGGCGGCTCAACGAGATCTACGTCAAGCATACCGGCCAGACCCTCAAGAAGGTGGAAGCGGCGCTGGAGCGCGACAATTTCATGAGCCCCGAGGATGCCAAGGACTGGGGTCTGATCGACGAAATCGTCGAAAATCGCCCGCGCGAAACCTGAAGGTGAACCCGTCGCGCGGCTGCCACACCCGCATGTGAGCGAAGCGAAAATTGCATTGTGCCCGGCGAATGGCTGCCCTAGTCTTTGGATGAGAGGGTGGACCAGAAGCCGGACAAGCCCCGCACGCAGGGGCGCGACCTATCTGAGGTGACTGATGGCGACAAACAGCGGCGACTCGAAGAACACGCTCTACTGTTCTTTCTGCGGGAAGAGCCAGCATGAGGTGCGCAAGCTCATCGCCGGGCCGACCGTGTTCATCTGCGATGAATGCGTGGAACTGTGCATGGATATCATCCGGGAGGAGACGAAATCCACCGGGCTGAAATCCACCGAAGGCGTCCCGGCCCCCAAGGAAATCTGCCAGGTTCTGGACGATTACGTGATCGGCCAGATACATGCCAAGCGTGTTCTGTCGGTGGCCGTCCACAACCACTACAAGCGGCTCAACAACGCCTCCAAATCCTCCGATATCGAGCTTGCGAAATCCAATATCCTGCTGATCGGCCCGACGGGCTGCGGCAAGACGTTGCTGGCGCAGACGCTGGCGCGCATTCTCGACGTGCCCTTCACAATGGCCGACGCGACGACGCTGACCGAGGCCGGGTACGTGGGCGAGGATGTCGAGAACATCATCCTGAAACTTCTCCAATCCAGCGAGTACAATGTCGAGCGTGCCCAGCGCGGCATCGTCTATATCGACGAGGTCGACAAGATCACCCGCAAGTCCGACAACCCCTCGATCACCCGCGACGTGTCGGGCGAGGGCGTGCAGCAGGCGCTGCTGAAGATCATGGAAGGCACCGTCGCCTCTGTGCCGCCGCAGGGCGGGCGCAAGCATCCGCAGCAGGAATTCCTGCAGGTGGACACGACCAATATTCTCTTCATCTGCGGCGGGGCCTTCGCGGGGCTCGACCGGATCATCGCGCAACGCGGCAAGGGCTCGGCGATCGGCTTCGGCGCCGATGTGAAGGATGAGGAAGCCCGCCAGATCGGCGAGACGCTCAAGGTGCTGGAACCCGAGGATCTGTTGAAATTCGGCCTGATCCCGGAATTCGTCGGCCGCCTGCCGGTCATCGCCACGCTGGAGGATCTGGACGAGGAGGCGCTGGTCACCATCCTGACCCAGCCCAAGAACGCGCTGGTCAAGCAGTATCAGCGGCTTTTCGAGCTGGAGGACGTGAAGCTGACCTTCACCGAGGACGCGCTGAAGGGCATCGCCAAGCGCGCCATCGAACGCAAGACCGGCGCGCGCGGCCTGCGCTCAATCATGGAGGATATCCTGCTCGACACGATGTACGACCTGCCCAGCCTCGACCATGTCGAGGAGGTCGTCGTCAACGAGGAGGCCGCCACCTCGCAGGCCAACCCGCTCTTCATCTATACCGACCAGGAAAAAAGCGGCGCGGCGAGCGCGGGCTGACCGCGCCTGCATTGCGATGCCGCTCGAATGACGCGCCGCCGCCGGCCGGGCCGGCGGCGTTTTTCATCGGACGGGCGCGGGCGTTCCGGCGCTGGCGATAGGCCATTGCCACTAGACCTCCGCGCCCACATGGTCCATATCAGAACCAGTGAAAACCGGAGGCATCCGATGGGCATTCTCAACACTCTTCTGCGCGCCGTCACCTGGTGGAACGGGCAGACGCTCAACACCCAGCTCTATACCTGGCGCAAGGGCCGGCGGGTGGGCGAGGATGCCGAGGGAAACATTTTCTACCAGACCGCCGACGGCAAGAAACGCTGGGTGATCTTCAACGGCGAGGCCGAGGCCAGCCGCGTGTCGCCCGACTGGCATGGCTGGCTGCATTACACCTACAAGGAGCCGCCGACCGATCAGCCACTGGTCCACAAGCCCTGGGAGAAACCCCATCAGGAGAACCTGACGGGCACGCCCCTGGCTTATGCACCTGCGGGCTCGATCCGCCGGGCGGTGCCTGCGGAGCGCTCCGATTACGAAGCCTGGGTGCCGGAGTGACGTCGAGACATGGCTGAGAACACGACAGAAACGATCATCGGCGCCGCGGTGATTACGGTGGCCGCGGGCTTCCTGGTCTTCGCCTCGCAGGCCGCGGGCGTCTCCACCCGGTCGGGCAGCTATCCGCTGACCGCCAGCTTCCGCTCCGCCGACGGGGTGTCGGTGGGCACGGATGTGCGCCTGGCGGGCGTGAAGATCGGCACGGTCACGGATCTGGATCTCAACCCGCAGACCTTCCGCGCCGACGCGACCGTGTCGGTTCTCAAGGGGCTGGAGATCCCCGAGGACAGCGCGATCCTGGTCAGCCAGGACGGGCTGCTGGGCGGCAACTATATTGAGATCGTGCCGGGCGGTTCGCCCTTCAACCTGGAGCCCGGTGGCGAGATCGAGGACACCCAGGGCTCCGTCAGCCTGGTGTCGCTCCTGATGAAATTCGTCTCGGCGAGCAGCGAGGAATGACGCCTGGCGCCTTCGGTCGCGTTGTGCTTCTGGCTGCGCTGGCCGGCGCTGCGGGGCCGGTCGCCGCGCAATACGAGTCCGCCCCGCTGGACCAGCCACAGAACCAGCCGCGAGTTAGCGTGGCCCGCGAGGGCGCGGTGCTGCGCGGGCTTGACCGGGTCTCCGGCGCCTTGACCGAGATGCGGCTCGCACCGGGGGAGACGCAGGTCTATGGCGGGCTTGACGTGACGCTGGGCGAGTGCCGGTATCCCGCCGAGGACCCCGCCAGCGATGCCTTCGCCCAACTGACGATTGCCGACACGGCGGGCGGAGAAGTGATCTTCGAGGGCTGGATGATCGCCTCGTCGCCGGCGCTCATGGCGCTCGACCACCCGCGCTACGATGTCTGGGTGATCAGTTGCAGGACCTCGGAAGGCGAGGACGGGGCCGACTGAACGAAGAAATCCGCGGGCTCGGCCAGCGCGGCCTTCAGGTGCCGCCGATAGGCCTCGCGCGGGATCTCCATGGCGCCCAGCGAGCGCAGATGCGGGGTGATGAACTGCGTATCGAATAGCCGGAAGCCGCCCGCGCGCAACCGCGCCACCAGCCAGGCCAGTGCGATCTTGGAGGCGTTGCGCCGGCGCGAGAACATGCTCTCGCCGAAGAACGCGGCCCCCATCGTCACGCCATAGACGCCGCCCACCAGCGCGGTGCCCTCCCAGACCTCGACGGAATGCGCCCAGCCGCTGCGGTGCAGGGCGGCGTAGAGATCGAATATCTCCTCGTTGATCCAGGTTTCCGGGCGGTCGGCGCAGCCCGCTACAACGCCCTCGAAATCCGCGTCGATGCGCACCGCGAAAGGGTGGCGGCGGATCTCCCGGCGCAGCGAGCGCGACAGGTGGAAGCCGTCCAGCGGGATGATCCCGCGCTGGCGCGGATCGACCCAGAAGATCTCGGCCGCGGCGCGCCCCTCGGCCATCGGGAAGACGCCCGCACCATAGGCGTGCAAAAGCAGATCCGGCGTGATCGGCGGCGTCATGGGAACCCTTTGGCTGTCTCGCCCGAACCATAATCCCCGGCCGGGTGCCGCGCCAGCGCGAAACCGAACGGGTCGGGGGCGGTCATGCGGGGCCGCTCAGCTACCGCCCAGATTGGTTTCCAGCCAGTGTTCGAGCCAGTGGATGTTGTAGTCGCCGCTCTGGATGTCGGGTTCGTTCACCAGCGCATGGAAGAGCGGCACGGTGGTGTCCACGCCGTCCACGATCAACTCGCCCAGTGCGCGCTTGAGCCGTGCCAGTGCCTCCTCCCGGTCGAAACCGTGCACGATCAGCTTGCCGATCAGGCTGTCGTAATAGGGCGGAATCGCGTAGCCGGAATAGAGCGCGCTGTCCATCCGAACGCCCAGCCCGCCGGGGGCGTGGAAGGTCGTGATCCGGCCCGGACAGGGTGAGAAATTCGGCAGCTTCTCGGCGTTGATCCGCACCTCGATCGCATGGCCCTGAAGGTGCAGGTCGTCCTGGGTAAAATGCATCGGCAGACCGGCGGCGACCCGGATCTGCTCACGCACCAGATCGACGCCATAGACCGCCTCGGTCACCGGGTGTTCGACCTGGAGGCGGGTGTTCATCTCGATGAAGAAAAACTCGCCATTCTCGTAGAGAAACTCGATCGTGCCCGCGCCGGCATAGTTGATCCGCGCCACGGCCTCGGCGCAGGTCTTGCCGATCTCGGCGCGCATCTCGGGCGTGATGGCGGGGCCGGGGGCTTCCTCGAAGACCTTCTGGTGACGGCGCTGAAGCGAACAGTCGCGCTCGCCCAGATGCACCGCGCTGCCCTTGCCGTCGCCGAAGACCTGCACCTCGATATGCCGGGGCGTGCCGAGATACTTCTCGATATAGACCTCGTCATTGCCGAAGGCGGACTTGGCCTCGGACCGGGCCGAGCGGAAGGCGACCGTCAACTCGTCGCGCGACCGCGCCAGCTTCATGCCGCGCCCGCCGCCGCCCGCCGTGGCCTTGACGATCAGCGGATAGCCGATCTCGTCGCCAAGTTCGAGCGCGGCCTCCACCGTCGGCACCCCGCCCTCGGAGCCCGGCACGCAGGGCACGCCGAGCGCCTTCATGGTTTCCTTGGCGGTGATCTTGTCACCCATGATGCGGATGTGTTCGGCCGTGGGGCCGATGAAGGTCAGGTCGTGATCCTCCACCACCTGCACGAAATCCGCGTTCTCCGACAGAAAGCCGTATCCCGGATGGATCGCCTCGGCGCCGGTGATTTCGCAAGCCGAGATGATGGCGGGCACCGACAGGTAGCTCAGCGTGCCGGCGGGCGGGCCGATACAGACGCTTTCGTCGGCCATGCGCACATGCATCGCGTCGGCGTCGGCCGTGGAATGCACCGCGACGGTGGCGACGCCCATTTCCTGGCAGGCGCGGATGACGCGAAGCGCGATTTCGCCCCGGTTGGCGATCAGGACTTTTGAAAACATGCGCGCCTCACTCGACGATCATCAGCGGCGCGCCGAATTCCACCGGCGTGCCGTCCTCGACGAGGATCCGCTTGACCGTGCCCGCCCGCGGCGCGGGGATGTGGTTCATGGTCTTCATCGCCTCGATGATCAACAGCGTCTCGCCTTCCTCGACCGTGTCGCCGATCTTCACGAAAGCCGGCGTGCCGGGTTCGGCCTGAAGATAGACCGTTCCCACCATGGGCGAAGTCACAGCGCCCGGATGCTGTGCCAAATCCTCGGGCGAGGCAGCCTGCTGCGCGACCTCGGCGCCGGGCGCGGGCGCGGCAGAGGCGGCGGGGGCTGCGACATGAACCGGGGCTGCGGCAGGCGCCGCCTGCATCTGGCGCGCCACGCGGACATTCAGGCTGTCATCCTCGCCATAGTCGCGATGGACCTCCAGTTCGGTCAGTTCGTTGCTGCGCAGCAACTCCGCCAGGGCCTGGATGAAGGCCACATCGGCATCGTGCGATTTCTTGGTCATGGGAGATCCTCGATCACTCTGGCTGGCGTTCCTGTCGCCCTGCGCGGTGCAGGCGCTTCTTCTGCTCTGGCTGCTTATACGCAAGCGGACGGGCGCTGAAAAGCGTCGGGTGCAGAAAATGCGGCCTCGGTCAGCCGCAGCAGTCCTGCCCGGCCTGAACCGGCGGACAGGGCTTGTCGGCGTAGGAGCAGAAAACGCAGCAATCGCCGGGCGCGGGACGCAGGAGCGCGTGGCAGAAGGAACATTCGTGAAACCACTGGCAGGCGTCGGTCGGCATTCGAAGCCTCTCGCTCCGCCCGCATTCGGGGCAGGTCAGGGTCGCATGGCCGCTCATGTGCCGCTTCGCTTGTTCCCAACAGACCGCGGTCAGTTCACCTGCGCGCGCGCGGCGTCGAGCAATCGCTCCATCTGCGCCAGCGGGACGTAACCGCGCAGCATCCGGTCCTCCAGCACGAAGGTCGGCGTGCCGTTGATCTGCATGCGCTGCGCCAGGCGGTGATTTTCGGAGATGACGCGGGTCACCTCGTCGCTGTCCATCGCGTCCATGATGGCGGTGGCGTCGAGATCGAGCTTGCGCGCGATGCCGGCCAGCGAGGTTTCAGTGAGCTGCCCGCCATAGGTCATCAGCTCGTCATGCAGGGCCTTGTAGGCATCGTCGCCCGCGATCTGGCGCGTGGCGATCGCCATGCGCGCGGCCAGCATGGATTGCTCGCCCAGAATCGGGAACTCCTTGATGACGAAGCGCAGGTCGTCATTGCCCTCGACCAATGCATGGACTTCGTCGAAGGCCTTGCGGCAATAACCGCAACGGTAATCCATGAACTCCACCAGCGTGATCGCACCGTCCGGATTGCCGCCGGTCCAGCTATCGGGATCGTTGAAGAGCGCATCGGCATTGGCTGCAACCAGCGCCGCGTCGTCGGTATCCTGCTGCGCGGCCTGGCGTTCCTCCAGCCTCTGGATCGCCTCCAGCAGAACCTCGGGATGTTCCAGCAGATAGGCGCGCACCTCGGCCCGGAACGCCTCGCGCTCCGCCGGTGTCGGGTCAGTCAGCCCGTCGGCCAGTGCGGGACCGGCCAAGGCGGCGATCCCGAGCATGAGTGCGGTGAGAAACTGTTTCATGGGGCCTACCTTACCTTGCTTCACCTGGCTTGCCGTCATTTCCTCGCCGCCTGTTTGGCGGCGCCGAGCACATCCTGCGCCCGGAGCCAACCGGGCGAGCCGCGCGGCACCAGTCCGGAGGCCCGTTTGGCGTGGATCGCGGCATCTTCGAGCCGGCCCATCACCGCGTAACGCTCGGCCGTGGCCACCGATGCCATACCATTATCGCCTGTACGCGCATAGGCCACCGCCAGATCGCGCAACATCACCGGATCGTGAGGATCGCGGGCGCGCGCGCGGGTCAGGCTTTCCAGCGCCGCGCGGGCCTGACCGCCGGCCAGTTGCGCCCGGCCCAGACCGGCAAGGATCAGCGGCTCGTTCGGGGCCAGCCGGGCGGCGCGGGAATAGCTGGTGATGGCCGGACCCGCGCGCCCGGATTCCAGTAGGATCTGGCCCTTGAGCTCGTGATAGTAGGGATCGTTGGGGCGGGCGCGGATCAGCCCGTCGGCATGGCGGATCGCCTCGTCGGGCTTGGGCATCCGGTGATAGGCGATGGCGCGGGCGAGCGTCGCGATCTCGCCCCGGTCGGCGCGGTCGAAGCGGCGCAGCGTCCAGGACGGGTTGCGCAGGAAGGCCGAAAGCTTGGTGGTGGCGCGCGCATACCAGTAGCGCGTTTCGGCCGGGGCCGGCCGGGCTCGATCGCCCAGCGCGGCGGCCTGGCCCTTGATCGCGCGGATCCGGTCGCGCGTCAGCGGATGGGTCAGCACGTAAGGGTCCTGGAGGCTGGACGAAAGTGCCTCCTGCCCGCGGAAGATCTCCAGGACCCGCAGCATCGCTTCGGGGTCGATCCCGGCGCCGGCCATGGTGCGCGCGGCGGTCAGGTCGGCGGCGGTCTCCTCGGCACGGGTGTGGGCGAAGAAGCGGCGCATGGCGGCGCTCTGCGTGCCGGCCGCGACGCCGACGCCGGCATCCGCTCCACCCGCCACCGCCGCCGCCAGCGCCAGGACCAGCCCCAGCCGCGCGGCCTGCGACGCGCTGCGCAGATTGGTCATGCGCCGCGCGACATGGCCGTTGGTGATATGCGCCAGCTCATGCGCCATGACGCCTTGCAACTCGTCGGGGCTGTCGAGTTTAAGGATCAGGCCGGAATGCAGGAAGATATGTTGCTGATCGCCGACGAAGGCGTTGAGCGATCGGTCGCCCACCACGAGGAAGCGCACCGCGCCGCGCCCCAGGCCCGAGGATTGCAGCACCGGGGCCGCGACCATGCCCAGCGCGTGTTCGATTTCCGCGTCGCGCAGGAGCGACTGCGCCTTTGCACCTGGCGCGGCCAGAAGCGCGAGCGAAGCGGCCAGCGCGGCGGAGACGCGCCGGAACCTGCGAAACGGGCCGTGTCTCATCGGTGCGTCTCCCTCCTGCGGCGTGGGGCCGGGGATACCCCCCTTGATAGAGAGCTTGGCCCGGCGGTTTCAAGCCGCACGGCGCCGATGCGCGGTGTCCGGCCGAACGCCGGCCTGCCGTCTTGCCGGGCCGCATGGCCGGGGGAAACGAACGCGGGCGCCGGGGTTTCCCCCTGCGCCCGCGTCCGATTCGGTGCTTTCGCGCGGTCTGACGCGGCTCAGCGATTGAGCGCCCACCAGCCGCGGCGGCGGGTGGTCTTGGGTTTCGCCTTATCCGCCTCGCCCTCTTCGGCAGCACTCTCCCCGGCCATCGCCGGTTCGGGTGCCACGGCTGGCTCGGCGGCCTCCGCCGGGGGCTCGGGCTGCGGCTCGGCGGCCGCTGCTTCGGCTGGTTCCGGCGCAGGCTCGGGCTTGGCCTCTGTCTCCGCCTCGGGGGCAGGGGCCGCATCCTTCGGCTTGGGCTTGGCGCGGCTGCGCTTGCGGGGCGCGGGCTTCTTCGGCTCGGCCTCCGCTTCGGGTTCGGCTTCAGGTTCCGGGGCCGCCTCCGGCGCGGAAGCGGCGTCCTGAGGCTGGTCTTCGCCGGCTTGCTCCGGCTGGGCCTCGGGCGTATCGGCCCTCTTGCGCCGGCTGCGCTTGCGCGCGGGCTTGGGCGCTTCGGCCTCCGCCTCCACCGGTGCGGTGGCCGGGGCGTCAGCCGATTCTTCCGCTGCCGCGGCACCATCCCCGGCGTCGTCCACGGCCTCATTCGCGTCGTCCTGACCGGAATCGCCGCCGCCATTGCGGCCGCGCCCGCCGCGCCGCCGCCGGCGCCGCCGCTTCTTCCTCGGCCCGCCATCGCCATCGCCGTCGCCAGTGCCACCGCTCTCGCCACCGGCACCGCTCTCGCTTCCGCCCGCGTTCTCCGCGGCCTCGGCTTCGATCTCGGCCTCGATCTGCGCATCGGCCGCGGCGATCGCCTCGTCGGTTTCCTCAAGCAGCTTGCTGTCGACCGACACGACCGGCGCCGTCACCTCGGGCACCGCGCGCGTCGCGGTCTTGAACCGCTCGATCGTGTGGTCGGGGCTGACCAGGGCCGGGTCGGCCTCGATCCGCACCGACAATCCGTAGCGGCTCTCGATGAAGGCGATATGCTCGCGCTTCTGGTTCATCAGGAAATTGGCGATGCCCACCGGCGCCTTGACCAGCACCTCGCGGGTGCGCTTGCGCACGCCCTCCTCCTCGAGTTGACGCAGGATCGAAAGCGCCATGCTCTCGTCGTTGCGGATCAGCCCGGTGCCGTGGCAATGCGGGCAGGGGGCGGTGGTGGCCTCGATCATGCCGGGGCGCAGCCGCTGGCGGCTCATCTCCATCAGCCCGAAGCCAGAAATGCGGCCCACCTGGATGCGGGCGCGGTCGGTCTTGAGCTTCTCCTTCATCCGCTTCTCGACGGCGGCGTTGTTCTTGCGCTCGTCCATGTCGATGAAGTCGATCACGATCAGCCCGGCCAGGTCGCGCAGGCGAAGCTGGCGCGCAACCTCCTCGGCGGCCTCCAGATTGGTCTTGAGCGCCGTCTCCTCGATAGAGCCTTCCTTGGTGGCGCGGCCCGAGTTCACGTCGATCGCCACCAGCGCCTCGGTCACGCCGATCACGATATAGCCGCCGGACTTGAGTTGCACCGTCGGGTTGAACATCGCCGAGAGATAGCTTTCGACCTGGTAGCGCGCGAAGAGCGGCAGCGGGTCGGTGTAATGCTTCACGTTCTTGGCGTGGGACGGCATGAGCATCTTCATGAAGTCCTTGGCCAGCCGGTAGCCGGCCTCGCCCTCCACGAAGACCTCGTCGATCTCGCGGTTGTAGAGGTCGCGGATCGAGCGCTTGATCAGGTTGCCTTCCTCGTAGATCGGGGCAGGGGCCACGGATTTCAGTGTCAGTTCGCGGATCTGCTCCCACAGGCGCTGGAGATACTCGTAGTCGCGCTTGATCTCGGCCTTGGTGCGCTTGGCACCGGCGGTGCGGATGATCAGCCCGGCGCCCTGCGGGATCTCGATCCCGTTGGCGATGTCCTTGAGCTTCTTGCGGTCCGCGGCGTTGGTGATCTTGCGGGAGATGCCGCCGCCGCGGGCGGTGTTGGGCATCAGCACGCAGTAGCGCCCGGCCAGCGACAGGTAGGTGGTGAGCGCCGCGCCCTTGTTGCCGCGCTCTTCCTTGACGACCTGAACCAGCAGGATCTGGCGGACCTTGATGACTTCCTGGATCTTGTAGCGGCGCGAGCGCTGCTTGCGCGGACGCTGGATTTCCTCCTCCACGTCCTCGCTGGCCACCGATTCGATGTCGGTGTCGCGCGCCGCGGCATCGGGCTTGGCGCCCTCGTCGCCATCCTCGTCGGCCGTACCGGTGGCATCGCCCTCGGCATCCCGTTGCGCCTCGTCGGTTGCGAAACCTTCAATGCGTTCGGCCCGCGCGTCCTCGTCGTCCAGATCGACCACGTCCATGCCGGGGATCGAGTCCCCGGACGGTTCGGCGGTGACGACCTGATCGGCGTCGGAAGCGGCTTTCTCCGCCTTCGCGGTCCCGGCCGGCTTCTTGCGCCGCGACCGGCGACCGCGCGCGGGTTTTTCCTGCGCGTCCTCGTCGTCGGCCTTGCGTGCCAGTTCCCGCTCTTCCTCGAGCAGCGCCTGACGGTCGGCCACCGGGATCTGGTAGTAATCCGGGTGGATCTCCGAAAAGGCCAGGAACCCGTGGCGGTTGCCGCCGTAATCGACGAAGGCCGCCTGAAGTGACGGCTCGACGCGGGTTACCTTCGCGAGATAGATGTTGCCAGCAAGCTGGCGCTTGTTGACGGATTCAAAGTCGAATTCCTCGACCTTGCTTCCGTCCGCCACGACGACGCGGGTCTCTTCCGCGTGCGTGGCGTCGATGAGCATTTTCTTGGCCATTTAGTCTCTTTACACGCCCCGGCGGCCCGTCGGACTTGATCGCGGGCAGGTGGGGGCTGATTTGTCAGGGCGATATGGAGCGCAGGCCACGCTTCGGCGCCGGCTGATGCCGGTCTTGCCACTCGCGTGTCTTGCCTGTCGCGTCTCATCGCGTTTCTTCTCCGATGTCGCGCGCGGCGGCACCCTGGTTGTTTCCGCCCCAGTTCCGGGCGGTGCGGCCTTTCGGCCTGATCGGTCTGTTCGAAATTGCCCTGGCGCGTTTTGCCCAGCAGGTACGAAACAGCGAAACTTGTGCAGTGGCGGGCAAATCGGCCCGATTTCCACCTTCCGTTGAACATAGCGGGTTTGACGGGACAATGACAATGCTGTTTTTCGGCGGCCGCAGCGGGTATAGAGGCGGCAAAAGAAAGCGGGCAGAATGTATCGTCTCGGAACATGGATTTTGGCGCTCGCGCTGGCGGCGGGCGGAGGCATGCCCACCGCTGCGCAGGAACTGACGGCGCGCGCGCGGCTGATGCAGCAGGGCTCGGCCATTTTCGATGAGGGCGCGGGCGTCGCGGCGGAACTGGCACTGACGCAGGGCGTGCCCTACCGGGTCTTCACGCTCGATGCGCCGCGCCGCCTGGTGGTTGATCTGCGCGAGGTCAGCTTTGACGGGGTTGATGCTGCGGCGCTGGAGCGCGCAATGGCCGTTTCGGGGATGCGGATGGGGCTCTTCCGCCCCGGCTGGTCGCGGATCGTGCTGGACCTCGATGCGCCGCTGGCGCTGCGAAGCGCCGAGATGCGGACCGACGCGTCCACCGGCGAGGCGCGCATCGCGATCCGGCTGGAGCCGGTTCCGGAGGCGGAGTTTGCTGCCCGTTCCGGCGCGCCGGAGGCCGCGCTCTGGCCGCGCACGCCGCCGCCCGACGCAGCCGCGCCCAAGCGCCGGCAGACCGGGGACAGGCCGCTTGTCGTGGTGCTCGATCCGGGGCATGGCGGGATCGACCCCGGCGCCGAGCGCGACGGCCATAGCGAGGCCGACCTGATGCTGACCTTCGCACGGGAATTGCGCGAGGTTCTGGCCTTCTCGGGCCGCTACGAGGTGGTCCTGACCCGCGAGGAGGACGTCTTCGTGCCGCTCATCTCGCGCATCAGCATCGCGCGCGCGGCCGGCGCGGATGCCTTCCTGTCGCTCCATGCCGACGCGCTGGCCGAGGGGCGCGCGCGGGGGGCGTCGGTCTACACGCTGTCGGACACCGCCTCCGACACGGCAGCTGAATTGCTGGCGGAACGCCACGACCGGGCCGATCTGCTGGCCGGGGTCGACCTGGCCGAGCAGGACGACGTGATCGCCGGCGTCCTGATGGACATGGCCCGGCTGGAGACCGAACCGCGCTCCGAACGCCTGGCCGGGACGCTGGTCGAGGGTATCCGCGCGGCCGTCGGCAAGATGCACAAACGCGCCCACCACTACGCTGGCTTTTCGGTCCTGCGGGCGCCGGATATCCCGTCGGTGCTGATCGAGCTGGGCTTCATGTCGAGCCCGAAGGAGCTGGAAAACCTCGTGGACCCGGAATGGCGGGGCCGGTTCGCGCAAGGGATTCTGGACGCGCTCGACACCTGGGCGCAGGCGGATGCCGAGGAATCCCGGCGGCTGCGGCAATGAGCCCCGGTTCCGCATCGCCCGTGCGCCGGGTAAAGCCACGTCCGGCGGGCGGATTCCGGCGCGTCGCGGCGGCCTTGTGTTTTGACCCGCCCCGGCGCAGCCCATATACTGGCGGCTACATCTTTCTCGGGAGGGGCTTGCGGTGATCCGTGCGATCCTGTCTTTCTTCGGTTTCATCTTCAGCTGGCTGACATTGGGCATCTTCATGATCGCCTTCGTCATCGGCGGCGTGCTCTACATCTATTCCCGCGACCTGCCCAATCACGAGCAGCTCGCGCAATACGCCCCTCCGACGATCAGCCGGATTTATTCCGGCCAGGGCCGACTGATGGACGAGTTCGCGCGCGAGCGCCGCATCTTCGCGCCGTCGAGCGAAATCCCCGATCTGGTCAAGCAGGCTTTCGTGTCGGCCGAGGACAAGAATTTCTACATCCACAGCGGCTATGACGCGCGCAGCATGATCGCCGCACTGGTCGATGCGGTGCGCACCCGTGGCGAGACACTGCGCGGCGCCTCGACCATCACCCAGCAGGTGATGAAGAATTTCCTGCTGTCGGGCGACCGCAAGGCGGAGCGCAAGATCAAGGAGATCATCCTGGCCACCCGGCTGGAGGAGACGCTGAGCAAGGACCAGATTCTGGAGCTTTACCTCAACGAGATCTTCCTGGGCCAGAACTCCTATGGCGTGGCCGCCGCGGCGCAGACCTATTTCAACAAGACGCTGGAGGAACTGACCCCGGCGGAAGCCGCCTATATCGCCGCGCTGCCCAAGGCGCCGTCGGACTATCACCCGGTCTTCGAGCGCGAGCGCGCCCTCGACCGGCGCAATTACGTGCTGCGCGAGATGCACGACAACGGTTATATCGACAAGGACGCCTACGAGACCGCCAAGGCCAGCCCGCTGGAGACCGTGCAGGGCGGCGAAATCGCCTCGTTCCGCGGTGCGCTGCCGGATCGGGATTACTTCACCGATGAGATCCGGCGGCAGCTTTCCGACCGCTACTCGGAGGAGGAATTTTTCGGCGGCGGGCTCTCGATCCGCGCAACGGTGGACCCCGAATTGCAGCGCCTCGCGGCGCAGGCGCTCCGCGAGGGGCTGGAGGAATACGACCGCGCCCGCGGCGCTTGGCGCGGTGCAGCCGCGACCATCCCGGAGGCGCAGATCGACAACTGGCGCACGGCGCTGGCGGAACTGCGTGTGCCCCGTGATATCGAGGGCTGGTCGCCCGCCGTCGTCCTGGGCTTCGAGGGCGATTCCGCTCGCATCGGCGTCGAAGGCTTCGATGTGGCCGATGCCGCGTCCATCCTGCCGCGCGACGCGTTTCGCTGGATCCAGAATGCGGGCGGCCCGAAGGATGTGCTGAGCCCCGGCGATGTGGTGCATGTGAAACCGGTGCGCGGCGACGATGGCGAGATCCGCCATTTCTCCCTGCGCCAGATCCCCGAGCTTCAGGGCGGGTTCATGGCGATGGACGTTCATACGGGTCGTGTTCTGGCCATGCAGGGCGGCTTCTCCTACCAGCATTCGGTCTTCAACCGGGCCACGCAGGCGACGCGGCAGCCCGGCTCGTCCTTCAAGCCTTTCGTCTATGCCTCCGCGCTCGACAGCGGCTATGCGCCCAACACCATCGTCATCGACGCACCCATCGAGGTGGAGACCGGCGACGGCATATGGCGGCCGCAGAATGCCAGCCGCAAATTCTATGGCCCGGCGCCGCTCCGGACCGGCATTGAACGCTCGCGCAACCTGATGACCGTGCGCCTGGCACAGGATATCGGGATGGAGACGGTGGCCTATTACGCCGAACGCTTCGGCGTCTACGACCGGATGCAGACCTACCTGGCCAATGCGCTGGGCAGCCAGGAGACGACGCTCTTCCGCATGGTGGCGGCCTACGCGATGTTCGCCAATGGCGGCGAGCGGGTGGAGCCCACGCTGGTGGACCGGGTGCAGGACCGCTATGGCAAGACGATCTATCGCCACGACAAGCGCGACTGTATCGACTGCGGGCAGGACACGCTGACCGCGGGCGAGGGGCCGACCCTGGTCACCAACCGCAGCCGCGTCATCGACGCGGTGACGGCATATCAGGTCAGTTCGATGATGCGCGGCGTGGTGGAACGCGGCACCGCGGCGGGGCAGGTCAGCCTGGGCGTGCCCACGGCGGGCAAGACCGGCACCACCAACGACGCGCGCGACGTCTGGTTCATCGGCTTCACTTCCAACATCGTGGCGGGCTGCTACATGGGCTTCGACCGGCCCCGCACGATGGGCCGCAGGGCCTATGGCGGCACGATGTGCGGCCCGGTCTTCAACAGCTTCATGCAGAAGGCGGTGGAGAAATACGGCGGCGGCCGGTTCCCGGTGCCGCCCAACAGCCATTTCGTGAAGATCGACCGGTTCACCGGCGAACGCCTGCCCCCGGATGCCAGCGGCGAGTACGTCGTGGCCGAGCTTTTCCGCGATGGCGAGGATCCGCTCTCGGGCTTCATGAACATCATCGACGGCGGCTTCGCGATGAGTGGCGACCTGCCGATCTTCTCCCGCGGGGAGGAGGCCGAGTTCGAGGAAAGCCAGGAGGTCATCACCTCCACCGGAGAGCGCCGCGAAATCCCGAAGGGCAACGCGAGCTTCGGGTCGATGTCCTCGGGCGGGCTCTACTGACAGCGGCGGCTCGGGCTGGCCCAGTGGCAGGCCCCACGGGCGGGCTTGCCGCCGCCGGGGCGGGCCGGTAAACCGGGCCCCAGACATCAGGGCAGGAGACGGGCGCAGCATGCGGGCGGACGCACAAAACAGGGTCGAGGAGATCACCAGGTCGCTGGACCTGCTCCGGCAGCGGGTCGGGTGGGGGAGCGTCGATCACCGGCTCGAGGAATTCAACGCGATGACCGAGGATCCGGATCTCTGGAACGATCCGGCGCGCGCGCAGAAGCTGATGCGCGACCGCCAGAGCCTGGTCGACGCGGTGGAGACCGTGCGCTCCATCGCGCAGGAGCTTGAGGACAATGTCGAACTGATCGAGATGGGCGAGGCCGAGGGCGACGCCGATGTCGTGGCCGAGGCGGAGGCCGCGCTCAGGAAACTCGCCGACCGCGCCGCTGCCAAGGAACTCGAGGCGCTGCTCGACGGCGAGGCCGACGGCAACGACACGTTCCTGGAGATCAACGCCGGCGCGGGCGGCACGGAAAGCTGCGACTGGGCCGCGATGCTGGCGCGGATGTATGTGCGCTGGGCCGAGAAGAAGGGCTACAAGGTCGAGCTTCAATCCGAAAGCGCCGGCGACGAGGCGGGGATCAAGTCCGCCGCCTACAAGATCAGCGGACCCAACGCCTATGGTTGGCTCAAGTCGGAGTCCGGCGTGCACCGGCTGGTGCGAATCTCGCCCTATGACAGCGCGGCGCGGCGGCACACCTCCTTCTGCTCGGTCTGGGTCTACCCGGTGGTCGACGACAATATCGAGATCGAGGTCAACCCGGCGGAGATCCGCATCGATACCTACCGGTCCTCCGGTGCAGGCGGGCAGCATGTGAACACCACCGACTCGGCGGTGCGGATCACCCACCTGCCCACTGGCATCGTGGTGACGAGCTCGGAGAAATCCCAGCACCAGAACCGCGACATCGCCATGAAGGCGCTGAAATCGCGGCTCTACCAGATGGAGCTGGACAAGCGCAACGCGGCGATCACCGAGGCGCATGAGGCCAAGGGCGAGGCCGGCTGGGGCAACCAGATACGCTCCTACGTGCTGCAACCCTACCAGATGGTGAAGGATCTGCGCACCAATGTGGAAACCTCGGACACGCAGGGCGTGCTCGACGGTGATCTGGACCAGTTCATGGCGGCGACGCTGGCGCTCGACGCCAGCGGCAAGAGCCGGGCCGAGGCGCAGGACAGCGCGTGAGCGCGGGCGGGCCGGGAACGCAGGGGCTCGCGGGCCTCGGTGCGCTCGATCTGTCCGACATGCTGGCGCGCCGCGAGATCGGCGCGGAGGAGGTGATGCGCGCCACGCTGGCGCGGATCGAGGCGGTCAATCCCGAAATCAATGCGATCGTATCGCTGCGCGACGGCGACGACCTGCTGGCCGAGGCGCGCGCCGCCGACGCCGCCCCGCGCAAGGGCTGGCTGCATGGCGTGCCGCTGGCGGTCAAGGATCTGGCCAATGCGGCCGGGCTGCCGACCTCGCGCGGCTCGCCGCTCTTCGCGGGCGAGATCGCGGCGGCGGACGACCTGCACATCGCGCGGCTGCGCGCGGCGGGCGCGATCGTCATCGGAAAGACCAACACCCCGGAATTCGGCCTGGGCAGCCACACGTTCAACCCGGTCTTCGGGGCGACGCGCAACCCCTATGACCCGGCGCGGTCGGCGGGTGGGTCTTCGGGCGGGGCGGCGGCGGCGCTGGCCACCGGCATGCTGGCGGTCGTCGACGGCTCGGACATGATGGGCAGCCTGCGCAACCCCGCCGCCTGGTGCAATGTCTACGGGATGCGGCCAAGCTGGGGCCGCGTGCCGTCGGAGCCACAGGTCGACACCTTCCTGCACCAGCTTTCCACCAACGGGCCGATGGCGCGCAACCCGCGCGACCTGGCGGCGCTGCTCGACAGCATGTCGGGACCCGATCCGCGCCAGCCGCACGGGGCCGACGCCGCACCCTGCCTGCCCGATATCGGGGCGGATGTCGCGGGTCGGCGGATCGGCTGGCTGGGCGACTGGGGCGGCGCCTACCCGATGGAGGAGGGCATCCTCGCGCTCTGCGAGACCGCGCTGCACGGGCTGGAGGCGCTGGGCTGCCCGGTCGAGCCGCTGGCTCCGCCATTTCCGGCCGCACAGATCTGGCAGGGCTGGACGGTACTCCGAAGCTGGGCGGTGGCGGCCAGCCTGGGGCCGCTCCACGCCGACCCGGACCACCGCGCGGCGCTCAAGCCCGAGGCGCTCTGGGAGATAGAGCGCGGCCTGCGGCTCGACGGGATGGAGATCCACCGCGCCAGCGTCATCCGGTCCGACTGGTTCGCCGCCGCCGCGCGGCTCTTCGAGACATTCGACGTCCTGGCGCTGCCCGCCGCGCAGGTCTGGCCGTTTCCGCTCGGCTGGCGCTACCCGGACCGGATCGCGGGACAGGAAATGGACAGCTACCACCGCTGGATGGAGGTCGTGGTGCCCGCGAGCCTGGCGGGACTGCCGGCGATCAGCCTGCCTGCGGGGTTCGGGCCGCAGGGCCTGCCGATGGGGCTTCAGATCATCGGCCCGCGCGGCGCCGACGCGTGCTTGCTGCAACTGGCGCGGGCCTGGCACGAGGCGACGGACTGGCCCGGCGCGCGCCCGCCCGAGACGCGCGGCGCTTGACGCGCACGCGGGACGCGGATCATCCTTGCTTGACGGCGGGGCGGTCGAGGCCGCCGCGCCACGCGCGAGGATCGGGAGGAGAACCATGAGCGAGACAGCAGAAACCGCGGCGTCGCCGCGCCCGGTGATACGGACGCTGGGGGCCGCGGATATCCGCGCGGCGCTGGGGCTGGGCCTGCGCGACTTCCGCCGCGCGCCCGCCTTCGGGCTCTTCTTCAGCGCGGTCTATGAGCTGGGTGGCATGTTCCTCTACTGGATGCTGGTGCCGCCGGGAAATCTGGTCTGGGCCCTGCCGGTGCTGCTGGGCTTTCCGCTGATCGCGCCCTTCGCGGCGGTCGGACTCTACGAGGTCAGCCGCCGGCTGGAGGCCGGCTCACCGCTGGTCTGGGGCGAGATCCTGGGCGTCGTCCTGCGCGAACGCAACCGTCAGATGCCGTCCATGGCGGTGGTCATCATCTTCATTTTCCTGGTTTGGGTCTTCATCGGCCACATGATCTTCGCGCTTTTCATGGGGCTTCAGGTGATGACCAATGTCTCCACCTCCTTCGAGGTGTTCCTGACCCCGAACGGGCTGACGATGCTGGCCGTGGGGACCGCGGTGGGGGCGGGCTTCGCCTTCGTGCTCTTCGCCATCACCGTGGTGGCGCTGCCGCTGCTGCTGGACCGCGAGATCGACTTCGTCACCGCGATGATCACGAGTTTCCAGACCGTGACCGGGAATTTCGTGCCGATGATGGGCTGGGCCGCGACGATCACAGCACTTCTGGCGCTGGGAATGCTGCCCTTTTTCCTGGGCCTTTTCGTCGTGCTGCCGGTGCTGGGCCACGCGACCTGGCATATCTACCGCCGCGCCATCGGCTTCGACGCCTGACCCATCGCCTCTCGCGGCAACGAAAAAACGCGCGGCACCGGGCCGCGCGTTCGTCATTTTGGGGGGATGCGGCGCGAGGCCAGCGTCAGGTGCCCTGCGGCTTGCCCGTGCCGGCACCGGCGGGTGCGGCGGCCTTCTGCTGCTGCTGCTGTTGCTGCTGCTGGCCGCCCTGTTTGGACTTGTCGCCGGAGCTCAGCGGGTCTTCCTGGCGCTGCACCGAGCCTTCGAAATGCGCGCCGCTCTCGATGGCGATGGTCTTGTGGATGATATCACCCTCGACCCGCGCGGTGGAAGTCAGGCGCACCTTGAGGCCGCGCACGCGGCCCACGACGCGGCCGTTCACCACCACGTCATCGGCGATCACCTCGCCCTTGATGGTGGCGCCTTCGCCGACCGTCAGGAGATGCGCGCGGATGTCGCCCTGAACCGTGCCCTCGACCTGGATATCGCCGGTCGTCTTCATGTTGCCGGTGACGGTCAGGTCCGAGGACAGGGTGGACGGCGCGGCCTTCGGCTTGGCCGAGGCCTGGCGCGCGGGTGCCGCACTTTCGCCGGACGGCTGCGGGGTTGAGCTTTCGGTCCGGGGCGCGTCGGATTCACTCTTCGCGCCGGAACCGGGTTCGTTGATTCTGCTTTTAGAAAACATCTCTGCCTGCCTTGATGTAAGTCATCGGATTGACGGCCCGGCCACCAACGCGAACTTCATAGTGAAGGTGGGAGCCTGTGGATCGGCCGGAATTCCCCATATCACCGATCCGGTCGCCGCGCGACACCTTTTGTCCCACTTCCACGCGCACCTTGCTGAGATGGGCATACCGGGTCTCGAATCCAAGCGCGTGCCGCACTTTTACCAGCCTGCCATATCCCGCGAGCCAGCCCGCATGGGTGACGATGCCGTCGGCCGTCGCATGGATCGGGGTGCCCACTGGTCCGGCCAGGTCGGTGCCCTTGTGCATGCGCCCGCCGCGCGGCCCGAAGCCGGATGTGAAGCGGAAGCTGCCGCGCACCGGGAACGCGAAGGGGGTGCGGTCCACTGCGATGCGATAGAGGTTGATGCGGTCAAGCTCGCCCATCAGCGCGTTGAAGCGCAGGGAGTTCGCGTCGGGCGGCTCGCCCTTGGTGGAAAAGGCGATCGGGGTCAGCGGCCCGCCCTGTCCGGAATAGGCCCCGCGCACATCCGCCAGCAGTTTGTCGGTGGGCACGCCGGCCTTCTCGAACATCTTTTCAAGCGGGTCGAGCGAGACGGTCACCGCTTCCTCCAGACGCGCGAAGATGCGGTTGGTGCGTTCCTCCGCCAGCCGCGCCTCGAGCTTGAGTTTCTCGACCTCCGTGGCCAGTTCCTCGGCCGAGCGCTGGATGCCGTCGCGCGTCTCGGCGGTGTCCGAGAGCGCGAGCGTCATGAAGTCGAGCGTGCCCTCCAGGGCCTCGCTGCGACCCGAGACGGTGCGCGTCTCGCCCGTGGCCTCGCGCAGTTCCGCGAGCAGGGTTTCGCCGCGCGCCTCGGCCGCGTCGCGTTCCTTCATGGTGCGCCGCAGCGTCTTCTGGAGCACCTCCAGCCCGGTCTCCATCTCGCGGCGCCGTTCCTCGGAGGCCAGCAGCCGCGACTGCTGCTGCGATACCTGTTCGAGCGCCAGGTAGAACCGGTCCTGCGCCTTCTGCGCCTCCTGCGCGCGCAGGTCACGTTCGCTGGCCAGTTCGTTCAGGCGTTCCTCGTAGATCGCGCGCTCGCGCAGGGTCTGCTCGCGGCTGTCGGTGGAACTCATCAACCCGATGAAGAGCACCGCCGAGGCGATGGCCGACCAGGCAACGAAAACCGTGCCTCCGGCCAGGATCAGCGCTTGAGTGGATGAGCGCAGCCGCAGATAGCGTGTGCTGTCGTCGCTGCGCAGGAAGAGTCTCTGTTCCGGAAGATGCTTTTCCAGAAAAAGGTGAAGCTTGCGTCCCAGCCTGTGTGGCAAAGTCCTGTCCCCGTCTGTCCCATCCCTGCCGCGCTCGGGCTTCTGCGCCCCGGTCGCCGCTTGGAATTGCTTAGTCAACACTCAGTATTTTCGCAACATTTTTGCGGCAATAGCTGGGCGGTCCTGTGCCGGAGGGGGCAAAACCGGCAGAAACCCGCCGATCAGCGCGCGGGCGTCTCGTCGCTGAGCGGCCAGTAGAAATCGGGCGGCAGGCCCGCCTCGGCGCGTTTTTCCTCGTTGAATGGCGGCTTGACAGCCCCCTTGAAATAGCGCCGTACGAGGGCGTGGAACACCTCCTTCGGGTCGGCGTCTTTTCGCCCACAAAGGAAATGAAACCATTTCGAGCCATAGGCGACATGGCCCACTTCTTCGGCATAGATCGTCTCGAGCGCCGCCATCGCGCGGCTGTCCCCGGCCTTGCGGAATATCCCGATCATGCCCGGTGTCACGTCGAGCCCGCGCGCCTCCAGCACCATCGGCACCACCGCGAGCCGGCCCATCAAGTCGCCGGCCGTATCCTCGGCCGCGCGCCACATACCGCAATGGGCGGGCAGGGCGCCGTAATGGCTGCCCATCGCTTCCAGGCAATCGCAGAGCAGGTTGAAATGCTTGGCCTCCTCGGCGGCGGCCTTGACCCAGTCGTCATAGAAACCCGCCGGCATCGGCACATGTGCGAACCGCGCGACGATGTCCCAGTGCAGGTCCACCGCGTTCAACTCGATATGGGCAATGGCGTGCAGCAGGGCGATGCGGCCCTCGGGCGAGCCGGGGCGGCGGCGCGGTACGTCGCGGGGCGACAGAAGCTCGGGGCGGGCGGGGCGCGCCGGCGCGTCGGGCGGGCGCACATCGCCCAGAGGGATCGGCTTGCTTGCCTCGCGCGCGATACGCCAGCGTTCCGCATGGGCGCGCGACAGCGCCGCCTTTTCGCGGCCGTCCGCGGTGGTCAGGACCTCCACCGCCATCTGTGTCAGCCTGGGAGCGGTCACAGCGCGCGCACGGCGTCCAGCACCTCGTCGGCATGGCCCTTGACCCTGACCTTGCGCCAGACGCGCGCGATCCGGCTCGCGCTGTCGATCAGGAAGGTCGCGCGCTCGATGCCCATATGCGCCTTGCCGTACATCTTCTTCTCCACCCAGACGCCATAGCGTTCACAAACGTCGCCTTCGGCATCGGAGAGAAGCGTCACGCCCAGCCCGTGCTTGGCGGCGAATTTCTCGTGCTTGGCCACGCTGTCCTTGGAGACGCCGATGATCCGCGCCCCGGCCTGCGCAAAGTCGCCGGCGCGCGCGGTGAAATCGAGCGCTTCAGTCGTGCAGCCCGGCGTGTCGTCGCGCGGATAGAAGTAGAGCACGACCGGTGCCGGCCTGAGCGCGGAGAGCGTGACCGTTTCGCCGCCGTCGCGGGGCAGCGTGAAATCGGGCGCGGTGTCGCCGGTGTCGGGCATTGATGAAGCTCCTGCATGACCCAAGTTTGACTTACCTCTGCGACCTAGTTCGAATAAAAGGACGAAAAGGGCAAGAGGCACGGCACGAGGGCCACAGCCGGAGGGCGGCGCGGCAAGGCGCTGACATGACAGAGCAGACGGACACAGAAGCGGTGGCGCCCCGCCGCAAACGGCGCATCGGGCTCTACGTTCTGTTGAGCCTGGCGATGCTCTGCGCGGTTTTGGCGGTGCTGCTGATCGGGTTGCGGGGCGAGGTCCGGCTGCCCGGATGGGTGCAGGCGCGGATCGAGACGCGGCTGAGCGACGGCAACCCGCTGGGCGCGGTGCGTCTGGGCGAGGTGGTGCTCGATTTCAGCGAAGATGCGCTGCGCCCGGTGTTCAGGGTCTCCGACCTGACCGTGCTGGACGCGTCTGCGGAGCAGGACGACGTGCGTCTGGCGCTGCCGCAGATGACGGTTCGGATCGATCGCGACGCGCTGCTGGATGGCGCAGTGCGTCCCGAAAGCGTGACGCTGGACGGCGCGGCGATGCACATGTCGCGGGCCGAGGACGGCAGCATCGACATTGCGCTGGGCGGTGAGGGGCCGCGCGACCTGCAGGAGGTGCTGCGCACGGTCGAGGCGATTTTCGACGGTCCCTACCTGGGGCGGCTGCGCCGGGTCGAGGCGACGGGGATGAGCATCACCGTGGACGACGCGCTGACCGACCGCGTCTGGTCGGTGACCGATGGAAGGCTGACGCTGGAAAACGAGCCGGGGACACTTTCGGCCTCGCTGGCGCTGAGCCTCGAACAGGTGGGTGGCGCGGTGACCACCGCGCTCCTGTCGCTCGACCACGTCAAGGGCGCCCCCGAGATTCGCGTCGCGATCCGGCTGACCGATGCGCCGGCCCGCGATATCGCCGCGCAATCGGCAGCACTTTCCTGGCTGTCGGTCCTGGATGCGCCGATTTCAGGCTCGCTCACCACCGTGATCGCCGGCACGGGCCAGTTCACCGAGTTGAACGGCGCGCTGGAAATCGGCGCTGGCCGGCTGGAGCCCGGCGGCGGCGCGGCGCCCCGCCGTTTCAACCGCGCCAAAGCCTATTTCCGCTTCGACGACGCGGCCAGCAAGCTGACATTCGACCAGATATCGCTGGAAAGCCCGTCCGCCACGGTCACCGCCGAGGGGCATGCCTATCTCAAGGGACGCAAGGGCCGGACGGTGGAGGCGCTGGTCGGACAGTTCAGCTTCGCCGATGCGGTGCTGAACCCGCCTGACCTGTTGAGCGAGCCCGCGGTCTTCGAGGAAGGCGCGCTCGACATGCGGATGATGCTCGATCCGCTGCGGGTCGATATCGGCCAGATGGTCCTGATGAATGGCGACGTGCGGTTTCAGGCCAGCGGCCATCTGGCGGCGCGCCCGGAAGGCTGGGAAATTGCGCTCGATGCCGGCGTGCCGCGGTTGGAACTGGCGCGGCTCATGGCGCTCTGGCCCCTGACGCTGAAGCCCAAGACCCGCGAATGGATGACCGAGAACATGCGCCAAGGCTGGTTTCTGGACGTGCGCGCGGCGTTCCGCAAGCCGGCCGTGGGGCCCGAGCGGCTGGGCCTCAATTTCGGCTTCGACGAGTTGACCACGACCTTTGTGCGCGCCATGCCACCCATCGAGGGCGGGCGCGGTTACGGCGTGATGACCGAGGAGCGGCTCGACCTGAAGCTCTACGAGGGTCATGTGACGCCGCCCGCGGGCGGACCGCTGTCGCTTGCCGGCAGCACGATGGCGATCCCCGACATCACCATCAAGGGCGGGCCGGGCGATATCGACCTCAGGGTCGCGGGCAGCCTGCGCGCGGCGCTGGAGATCCTCGACCACGACCCGTTCAAGTTCCTCACCAAGGGCGGCATCTCCACGCAGATCGCCACCGGCCGGGCGGAGGCGCGGATCGCGCTGCATCTGCCCCTGCGCGACGGCGTCACCTTGGATGACGTGACATGGTCGGGCACCGGGCGGGTGACCGATGCGCGCTCCGACACGCTGATCCGCGGCAAGCTGCTTGCCGCACCGGTACTCGATGTGCGCGCGGATGCGGGCGGTGTGACGCTCTCGGGCAGCGGGCGGCTGGGCGCGGTGCCGGTGCAAGGCGGGTGGGAGCAGAAATTCGGTCCCGAACATCGCGGCCGCAGCCGGGTAGAGGGGCGCATCGATCTGTCGCAGACCTTCCTCGACGAGTTCGGCATCGCCTTGCCGGACGGCGCGTTGGCAGGGACCGGGACGGCGGATGTGGTGATCGACCTGGTGCGCGGGGAGCGGCCGGAGTTCCGGCTGCTGTCCGATCTCAACCAGCTCACGCTTCGTCTGGCGGCGCTCAACTGGTCCAAGCCGCCTGCCGAGCGCGGCCGGCTGGAGGTCACCGGCGCGCTGGGCCAGCCGGTGCGGATCGACGCCGTCAGCATCGAGGCGCCGGGGCTTACGGCCAGCGGCAGCGTAACCCTGACCGAGAGCGGCGCGCTCGACGTCGCGGCCTTCGACCGGGTGCGCGCGGGCGGCTGGTTCGATGCCCCGGTGGAACTGCGCGGCCGCGGTCCGGGAGAGCCGGTGCGCGTCGCGGTGACCGGCGGCAGCGTCGATATGCGGCGTGCGACCTTCGGCGGGACCGGCGGCGGCGCCGGCGCGGGTGGCGGGCCGGTCGCGCTGCGGCTCGACCGGGTGATCGTCTCCGACGGTATGGTCCTGACCGGGGTCGAAGGCGGGCTGAACACGAGCGGGCGCCTCAACGGCCGCTTCTCGGCGCGCATGAACGGGAAGAGTCCGGTGACCGTGACGCTGGCACCGACCGAGCGGGGTACGGGGGTGCGGCTCGTCTCGCAGGAGGCGGGCGAGTTGCTGGCGGCGGCGGGCATTTTCTCGGGCGCGCGCGGCGGCGATCTGGTGCTGCAACTTGCGCCTACAGGGCAGCCGAAAAGCTATCAGGGACGGGTCGACATCTCCGAGATCCGGGTGCGGGATGCGCCAACGCTGGCCGCGCTTCTGTCGGCGGTCAGCGTGATCGGGCTGCTGGAACAGCTCAGCGGCTCGGGCATCGTCTTCACCTCCGCCGAGGCCAACCTTTCGCTGACCCCGCGCGGCGTCACGGTGCGGCGCGGCAACGCGGTCGGACCGTCGATGGGCATCTCGATGGAAGGCATATACGATTTCGCCCGCGCGCGGCTCGACATGCAGGGGGTTGTCACCCCGATCTACATGCTCAACGGCATGCTGGAGCAGACCCGGCTTTTCGGCGATCTCTTCGGGCGCACCAAGGGCGAGGGCGTGTTCGGCTTCACCTACAAGCTTCGCGGACCGGCCAGCAATCCGACCGTTTCGGTCAACCCGCTTTCGGCGCTCGCGCCAGGAGTGTTCCGCCAGCTCTTCCGCCGCTCGCCCCCAACGATCCCCACGGAATGAGCCGAGACGCCATGAAACTCTCCGATTTCGATTTCGACCTGCCCGAGGATCTGATTGCGACCCGCCCGGCGCGCCCGCGCAGCGCCGCGCGGCTGCTGGTGGCCGAAGGCGACCGGATCGAGGACCGGCGGGTCTTCGACCTGGTCGAGATTCTGGGCCCCGGCGACCGGCTGGTGCTCAACGACACCAAAGTGATCCCGGCGCGCCTTTCCGGGCTGCGGCGGCGCGAAAGCGCGGACGGTCCGGTGGAGGCGAAGGTCGAGGTCACCCTGCTGGAGCCGCTTCCCGGCGGCGGTTGGCGGGCGATGGCGCGGCCGCTCCGGAAGTTGCGACCGGGCGATGCGATCCGCTTCGAGGCGGGGCTGGAGGCCGAGGTGGCGGCACGCGCGGCCGACACCGCCGAGCTGGTCTTCAACCTGACCGGTGAGGCCTTCGACGTGGCGCTCGCCCAGGCCGGCGCGATGCCGTTGCCGCCCTATATCGCGGCGCGCCGCGCCGCCGACGTGCAGGACCGGGAAGACTACCAGACCGTCTTTGCCCGCAATCCCGGCGCCGTGGCCGCGCCCACTGCGTCGCTGCATTTCGACGACCGTCTGCTGGCCGCACTGGCCGCGCGCGGCGTGGCCTTCAGCCATGTGACGCTCCATGTCGGCGCGGGCACCTTCCTGCCGGTGAAGGTGGAGGACGTACGCGACCACAGGATGCATGCCGAATGGGGCGAGGTCAGCGCGCGCGCCGCCGACGAGATCAACGCCACGCGCGCCGCGGGCGGGCGGGTCATCCCGGTCGGCACGACCGCGCTCAGGCTGATCGAGACCGCGGCCGACGGAACCGGCCGCGTCCGGCCCTGGAGCGGCGAGACCGACATCTTCATCCGCCCCGGCTACCGCTTCCGCGTCACCGACGCGCTGATGACCAATTTCCACCTGCCGAAATCGACGCTGATGATGCTCGTCTCGGCGCTGATGGGGCCCGCGCGCATCCGCGCGATCTATGCGCATGCGACAAGGCAGGCATACCGTTTTTTCTCTTACGGAGACGCCTCGCTCCTGATACCGGACGCCAAAGACGACGCCGGACCGTCGCAGGCGGACGGTCAGGGGACTGATGCAGGCTGACAGACTGGGCGATAACGCCGCGACATGAACGGCAGCGCCGGAGACGAGCATGTTCGATGTATTGAGAAATTCCTGGGCCCTGCTTCTGGGCATGATGCTGCTGATGCTCGGCAACGGGCTTCAGGGCACGCTCCTGGGCGTGCGCGGCTCGATCGAGGGCTTCTCGGCCTCCCAGATGTCGCTGGTCATGTCGGGCTATTTCGTGGGCTTCCTGGGCGGCTCGCGCATGGCGCCGCACCTGATCAGGCGGGTCGGGCATGTGCGCGTCTTCGCGGCGCTGGGCTCGCTCGTATCGGCGCTGATCGTGCTCTACCCGGTGGCGCCGGATCCCTGGATCTGGACCGCGATGCGCGTGCTGATCGGGTTCTGCTTCTCCGGCGTCTACGTGACCGCGGAAAGCTGGCTCAACAACGCCTCCACGAACGAGAACCGCGGCAAGGCGCTGTCGGTCTACCTGATCGTGCAGATGATCGGCATCATCGCCGCGCAGGGGCTGCTGAACCTGGGCGACCCGTCGGACTACATCCTCTTCATCATCCCCTCGGTGCTGGTGTCGGTCGCCTTCGCCCCGATCCTGCTGTCGATCTCGCCCGCGCCCTTCTTCGAGACCAGCAAGCCGATGTCGCTGGTCGGGCTGGTGCGGGTCTCGCCGCTGGGGGCAGTGGGCACCTTCCTACTAGGTGGCGTCTTCTCGGCGCAATTCGGCATGTCGGCGGTCTATGGCACCGAGGCAGGCATGAGCGTGGCGCAGATCTCGCTCTTCGTGTCGATGATCTTTACGGGCGGCATGGTCTGCCAGTACCCGATCGGCTGGATCTCCGACCGCATGGACCGGCGCGTGCTGATCTGCGGGCTGGCGGGCTTCGCCGGCGTGTTCCTGGTCATCCCGGTGTTTTTTACCGTGGGCTTCCCCGTGCAGCTTGCGATGGCCTTCTTGATGGGCGGCGTGTCGAACCCGCTCTATTCGCTGATCATCGCCTATACCAACGATTACCTGGAGTCCGACGACATGGCGGCGGCCTCAGGCGGGCTGATCTTCATCAACGGGGTGGGGGCCTCCACCGGCCCGCTGATCCTGGGCTGGGTCATGGGGCAGGTGGGGCCGAACGGCTTCTACGGCTTTATCGCACTCCTGATGTTCGCGCTGTCGGGATACGCCGTCTACCGGATGACCCAGCGCCCCGCCCCGCGGGCCGAGGACACCACCTCCTACGCGCCGGTCGGTCAGACCGCATCGCCCGTGGCGATGGAGCTGGCCCAGGAGATTGCCATCGAAATGGCCAACGATGCGGCTGGCAGTGAAGACACTGTGGACAAAAAAGCGGAATGTTAACGATAACGGGCGGTTGCAAGTTGAATTAAACTTTGCGACGCTTTTTTGACACTTGGGGCAACCGCGAGGGAGCGTGTTATGAAGCCCATGCAGAGACCGGACGACGTGCTGGACTACTGGCTGAACAAGCTGGGGCCCGAGGGGTGGTACGAGGTCGATCCGGCAGTGGATGCCGAAATCCGTGACAAGTTCGAGCCCGCCTGGCACGCCGCGCAGGCGGGCGTCTGTGCCGAATGGATGAGCCACCCGCGCAGCGCGCTGGCGCTCCTCATCCTGCTCGACCAGATGCCGCGCAACATGTTCCGCGGCACCGGGCGCGCCTTTGCGTCCGACAAGCTGGCGCTGGCGATGGCGAAACGGGCCATCGACCTGGGCTGGGACATGCGCGCGGGCGAGCCGGAACGGCAGTTCTTCTACCTGCCGCTGATGCATGCCGAATGCCTCTGCGATCAGGAACGCTGTGTGCGGCTGATGCTCACCCGGATGCCCGAGAGCGGCGCCGCCAACCTCCTGCACGCCAAGGCGCATCGCGAGGAGATCCGCCGCTTCGGCCGGTTCCCGCACCGCAATGCAATGCTTGAGCGGGCCACGACCGGACCCGAGGCCGCCTATCTCAAGGGCGGCGGCTACGGCAGCACGGTGCGCGGCCTTCAGCAGACCGAAGCGGTTTCGGCCTGATCCGCGGGCGGTCGCCCCGGCCTTGCGGCCGGTGCAATGCCGCTGCCCGCATGCGCGCTGCGGCATGAGGTCCGTTGCGCGGATTCTCCGGATAGTTTAATATCAAACAAATTTTATCCGGAGGAATGCCATGGCTGCCAGAACCTTTGACCTGATCGTGATCGGCGCGGGACCCGGCGGCTATGTCGCCGCCATCCGGGCCGCGCAGCTGGGTCTGAACGTGGCGATCGTGGAGCGCGAGCATCTGGGCGGCATCTGCCTGAACTGGGGCTGCATCCCCACCAAGGCGCTGCTGCGCTCGGCCGAGGTTTTCCACCTGATGCACCGCGCAAAGGATTTCGGGCTCAAGGCGGACGCGGTGGGTTACGATCTGGACGCGGTCGTGAAACGCTCGCGCGACGTGGCCAAGCAACTGACCTCCGGCGTCGGCCACCTGATGAAGAAGAACAAGATCACCGTCGTCATGGGCGAGGCGACACTGCCCGCGAAGGGCAGGGTCGAGGTCGCGACCGAAAACGGCAAGGAAGAGCTGACGGCCAGGAACATTATCCTGGCCACCGGCGCGCGGGCCCGCGAATTGCCGGGGCTGGAAGCCGATGGCGACCTGGTCTGGACCTACAAACACGCGCTGCAACCCAAGCGCATGCCGAAGAAATTGCTCGTCATCGGCTCGGGCGCGATCGGGATCGAATTCGCGAGTTTCTTCAACACGCTGGGCGCGGAGACGACAGTGGTCGAGGTGATGGATCGCGTGCTGCCCGTGGAGGATGCCGAAATCAGTGCCTTCGCAAAGAAATCCTTCGTCAAGCAGGGCATGACGATCATGGAGAAATCCACGGTCAGGCAACTCGACCGCGGCAAGGGCAAGGTCACCGCGCATATCGAGAGCGGCGGCAAGACCGAAAAGCTGGAGTTCGACACGGTGATCTCGGCCGTGGGCATCGTCGGCAATGTCGAGGGGCTGGGGTTGGAAGAACTCGGGGTCAAGCTCGACCGCACCCATGTTTTGACAGACGAGTATTGCCGCACCGGGGTCGACGGGCTCTACGCCATCGGGGATATCGCCGGCGCGCCCTGGCTGGCGCACAAGGCCAGCCATGAAGGCGTCATGGTGGCGGAAATGATCGCCGGGAAGAAGGTGCACCCCGTCAAGCCCGAGAGCATCGCGGGCTGTACCTACTGTCATCCCCAGGTGGCCTCGGTCGGGTATACCGAGGCGAAAGCGAAGGAGCTTGGATACAAGGTCCGCGTCGGGCGTTTTCCTTTCATCGGCAACGGCAAGGCGATCGCGCTGGGCGATGTCGAAGGCATGGTGAAGACCGTGTTCGACGACAGGACGGGCGAGCTTCTGGGTGCGCATATGGTCGGTGCGGAAGTGACCGAACTGATCCAGGGCTTTGTAGTGGGCCGCCAGTTGGAGACCACCGAGGAGGACCTGATGCACACCGTCTTTCCGCACCCGACGCTAAGCGAGATGATGCATGAAAGCGTGCTCGACGCCTATGGCCGCGTGATCCATATGTGAAACGGGGCAAGGGGACTCTGCCCCCCGTCCTTCGGACTCCCCCCGAGGTATTTTAACCAAGATGAAACGGCGGCGCCCCGCCCGTGCGGCCTGAACCGCAGGGACGGGGCGCTTTCACCTTGGGCGGTCATCGGCGCCTCCGCCTGTACCGCTGGGCCAGAAAACCACCTATTCCTTTCATCTTGGTTAAAATACCTCGGGGGCGCGGGGGCTGCGCCCCCGCTTCTGCCGGGCCGGCTCTTGGCGGAAGTTCTCTTATTGTTCTCAATTTTCGGTTGGAGACTCGCGCGCGCTCCACTATCTCTTAACCATTCCTGCGGAGGGGCAGATGGCCGAGCTGAAGAATATCGAGGTGCGCGGTGCACGCGAGCACAATCTCAAGAATGTCGATGTCGACATTCCCCGCGACCGCCTTGTGGTCATCACCGGGCTCTCGGGGTCCGGCAAGTCGAGCCTCGCCTTCGACACGATCTATGCCGAGGGTCAGCGCCGCTATGTCGAGAGCCTTTCGGCCTATGCCCGGCAATTTCTCAACATGATGGAAAAGCCCGATGTGGACCACATCACGGGCTTGTCGCCGGCGATTTCGATCGAGCAGAAGACCACCAGCAAGAACCCGCGCTCCACCGTGGGCACGGTGACCGAGATCTATGACTACATGCGGCTTCTCTTCGCGCGCGTCGGCACGCCCTATTCACCGGCCACCGGCCTGCCGATCGAGGCGCAGCAGGTGTCGGACATGGTGGACCGCATCATGGCGATGGAGGAGGGCACGCGCGCCTATCTGCTGGCGCCGATCGTGCGCGACCGCAAGGGGGAGTACCGCAAGGAGTTTCTGGAACTGCGCAAGCAGGGCTTCCAGCGCGTCAAGGTCGATGGCGGGTTTCACGAGCTGGACGAGCCGCCCACGCTGGACAAGAAATTCCGCCACGATATCGACGTGGTGGTGGACCGGATCGTGGTGCGCGAGGGGCTGGAGACGCGCCTGGCCGACAGCCTGCGCACCGCGCTCGACCTGGCCGACGGCATCGCCGTGCTGGAGACCGCGCCGCGCGAGGGCGAGCCGGAGCGCCACACGTTCAGCGAGAATTTCGCCTGCCCGGTCTCGGGCTTCACCATCCCCGAAATCGAACCGCGGCTCTTTTCGTTCAACGCGCCCTTTGGCGCCTGCCCGGATTGCGACGGTCTGGGGGTGGAGCTTTTCTTCGACGAGCGTCTCGTCGTGCCGGATGCCTCTCTCACCCTTTATGACGGGGCGCTGGCGCCCTGGCGCAAGGGCAAATCGCCCTATTTCCTGCAGACGATCGAGGCCATCGCCGCACATTACGAATTCGATAGGCACACGCCCTGGCGCGACCTGCCCGAGCATGTGAAGCAGGTGATGCTCTACGGGTCGGGCGAGGAGGAGATCCGGTTCCGCTATGACGAGGGCGGGCGGGTCTATACTGTCAGCCGCGTCTTCGAGGGCGTCATTCCCAACATGGAGCGGCGTTGGCGCGAGACCGACAGCGCCTGGGTGCGCGAGGAGTTCGAGCGCTATCAGAACAACCGACCCTGCGGGACTTGCGACGGTCACCGGCTGCGGCCCGAGGCGCTGGCGGTCAAGATCGGCGGGCTGCATGTCGGCGAAGTGGTCGAGATGTCGATACAGGAGGCGTTCGACTGGGCCGGCACGGTGCCCGCGGCGCTGACCGCGCAGCGCAACGAGATCGCCCGCGCCATTCTCAAGGAAATCCGCGAACGCCTTGGTTTTCTTGTCAATGTCGGGCTCAATTACCTGACTCTGTCGCGCAATGCCGGCACGCTCAGCGGCGGCGAGAGCCAGCGCATCCGGCTGGCCAGCCAGATCGGATCGGGGCTGACGGGGGTCCTCTACGTGCTCGACGAGCCCTCCATCGGACTGCATCAGCGCGACAACGACCGGCTGCTCACCACGCTCAAGAACCTGCGCGACCAGGGCAACACGGTGATCGTGGTGGAGCATGACGAGGAGGCGATCCGCAGCGCCGATTACGTGCTCGATATCGGCCCCGGCGCCGGGGTGCATGGTGGGCGCATCGTCGCGCGCGGCCTGCCCGAGGAGATCGCCGCCGATCCGGCCTCGATCACCGGGCAATACCTGACCGGCGCGCGCGAGATCGCGGTGCCCAAGACCCGCCGTCCGGGCAATGGCCGCGAGGTGACCGTGGAGAAGGCCACCGGCAACAACCTGCAAGGCATGACCGCAGCCTTTCCGCTGGGCAAGTTCGTCTGTGTCACGGGCGTGTCGGGCGGCGGTAAATCCACCCTGACCATCGAGACGCTCTTCAAGACCGCCTCGATGCGGCTCAACGGCGCCCGCCAGACGCCCGCGCCCTGCGAGACGATCCGGGGGCTGGAGCATCTGGACAAGGTGATCGACATCGACCAGCGACCCATCGGGCGCACGCCGCGGTCGAACCCCGCGACGTATACGGGCGCCTTCACGCCGATCCGCGACTGGTTCGCCGGGCTGCCCGAGGCCAAGGCGCGCGGCTACAAGCCGGGGCGGTTTTCCTTCAACGTCAAGGGTGGGCGCTGTGAGGCCTGCCAGGGCGACGGGCTGATCAAGATCGAGATGCATTTCCTGCCCGATGTCTATGTGACATGCGAAAGTTGTCAGGGCGCGCGCTACAATCGCGAGACGCTGGAAGTAAAGTTCAAGGGCAAGAGCATAGCGGACGTTCTTGATATGACGGTTGAAGATGCTCAGGGCTTCTTCAAGGCCGTGCCCTCGATCCGCGAGAAGATGGATGCGCTGATGCGCGTGGGGCTGGGCTATATCAAGGTGGGCCAGCAGGCGACGACGCTCTCGGGCGGCGAGGCGCAGCGCGTGAAACTGTCGAAGGAACTGTCGCGCCGGTCAACCGGGCGGACGCTCTATATCCTCGACGAACCGACCACGGGGCTGCACTTCGAGGACGTGAAGAAGCTCCTGGAAGTGCTTCACGAGCTTGTGGATTCCGGAAATACGGTCGTGGTGATCGAGCACAATCTCGACGTCATCAAGACGGCGGACTGGATCATCGACATCGGACCCGAGGGCGGCGACGGTGGCGGGCGGATCGTGGCAGAGGGCACACCGGAAGATGTCGCCCGGACCGGGGCGAGTCATACCGGGCGGTATCTCAAGGACATGCTGCGGCCGCGCAAGGTGGCGGCCGAATAGAAATGGTGCTCCGGCCGGTTGGCCATGTCAGCCGCTCAGTCCAGAACCCGTACGGCGTCGCCGATCAGATCCAGCACTTCGCGGGTTTCCCGGTCCACCCGGTAGACATAATCGCCGACGCGGTAGTAGCTGTCGCGGGGGTCGAGCCCGTAGCGGCCCGGATCGCGGATCACGATATAGCCGTCGTGGATGAAATCGCCGCGATAATAGCGCTTCGCCTGTCCCGGCGGGATGCAGGCAGGGCGCTTTTTGGCCAGGCCGGGCGGGCAATGACCGATACCGGGATCCGCGGCGGCAGGGCCGGGGAAGGGCACGGCCAGCGCCAATGCCAAGGCGGCGGCGAGGATCATGCGCATGGAAAGCCTCCATTCTCTTTGAGGCAAGAGATGAGGCCGAAGGCCACCCGGCGCAAGCTCATTTCGCATCTTTTCGGCGGAACGCCGCCGGTGTCAGCCCTTTTGCAGCGGGCAGGTGCGCAGGCCGAAAAGCGTGTAGAGCGGGCAACTCGACATCGCGCCGGTCACGATGCCCACGATGCCGACGACGAGAAGCGCCCAGCGCCAGGGTGCGTCCGGCAGGGCGACGAAGGCGGTGATCATCGCGATGCCCACCAGAACGCGCAGCACGCGATCGACGGTTCCGACGTTTTTCTTGAACATGGGGTCTCTCCGGTCAGGTGGCGCCGGACGATCCGGCGTCTTTCCACCTTTGTGGCGCAGAGACCGCGTCGGATCAGTGACTATGTCACGAAGCCGTCGTCGAGCCCCGCGAGCCGGGCCAGCGCCGCCCTGTCGGTCAGCGTGATCCGTCCGCGGTCGAGCCGCACCCAGCCGCGCTGCCGGAAGCTCTCCAGCCTGCGCGAGACGACCTCGCGCGCGGTGCCGACCCGGACCGAGAGATCCTGATGCGTGACCGACAGTGGCCCGTCCGGCGGGGCCAGGTCCAGCAGGGTCGTCGCCAACCTGGCCTCGATTTTCTGAAATGCAATTCTTTCAAGCAGGTGCATCATTGTCTGAACGCGGCGCGCGAAGGCCGTGAAGACAAAATGCCGGAACGCCGCGCTGGTATCGGTCAATGCCAGAAAGATGTCGCGCGGCACCATCACCAACTCGCAGTCGGTGGCCGCGATCGCCTCGCCGGTGTAATCCTCGCCGCCCAGCAGCCCCAATGTGGACTGGACGCAGGACTGTCCCGGCTCGACGGCGTAGAGCAGGATCTCTCGTCCTGTGGGCCCGGTCAGGAACACCTCCACCCGGCCCGCGAGCATCACGACGAATCCGGCCACGGAATCGCCGGGATGGAAGAGCACCGTACCGCGCGGCACCTGCATCGGCTTGAGCGTGTCGAGCCGGGTGCGGGTTTCCGGCTCGAACCCCGCCAGGGCGGGGGCGCGGCCCGTCCAGCCCATCAGCCCCGTCCGCGCGCCGCGAAGCGTGGCAGCAGGGCCGAGAAGTCGCGGCCCTCGCCGTCCTCCTGCTCCACGAATTGCACGTAGAGTTCCAGCGCCCGCGCGCCCATCGGCGTGTCGGCGTCGGCGGCTTCGGCGGCCTGTTGGGACAGGCGCAGATCCTTGAGCATCAGATCGGCGGCGAAGCCCGGCTTGTAATCGTTGTCGGCGGGCGATTTGGGGCCGATGCCGGGCGCCGGGCAATAGGTGTTCATCGACCAGCTCTGCCCCGAGGAGGTGGAGACGACATCGAACATCGCCTGCCGGTCCAGCCCCAGCTTGTCGGCCAGCGCGAAGGCTTCGCAGGTGACTGCCATCGTGGCGCCCAGGATCATGTTGTTGCAGATCTTCGCAGCCTGCCCGTTGCCGGAGGGGCCGCAATGCACGGCCTTGGCGCCCATCACCTCAAAAAGCGGACGGGCGGTCTCGAACGCCGCGGCGTCGCCACCCACCATGAACGTCAGCGTGCCGGCCTGCGCGCCGCCGACACCGCCGGAAACCGGCGCGTCGAGCGCCCCCAGCCCGGCCTCATTGGCCTGCGCGGCCACCGCGCGGGCGCTGTCGACATCGACGGTGGAGCAGTCCAGGAAGACCGCGCCGGCCCGCATCGCCGGGATCACCTCGGCCGCGACGGCACGCAGTATCTCGCCATTGGGCAGCATGGTGATGACCACTTCGGCGCCCTTGGCCGCGGCCGCGGCGGAGGCGGCCGTCGTCACGCCCTCGGGGCAGGGCGCGGCCAGATCGAACCCGGCGACCTCGTGTCCGGCCTTGGCCAGGTTCGCGGCCATCGGCCCGCCCATGTTGCCCAGTCCGATAAAACCGATCCTCATGTCAGTTCCTCCTCCAGTTTCAGCTCCTGCGCGCCCAGCGGCATCAGCATGCGGGAGACATCGGCGGCTGTCACCTGCTCGATGCCGGCATGGCGCCAATGCGGCGTCTTGTCCTTGTCGATGATCATCGCCCGGATGCCCTCGATGAAATCCGCATGTTCCATGCTGCGATGGGTGAAGCGGTATTCGAGCGCCAGCGCGTGGAAGATATCCGCGATCCCGCGCTGGCGGTGGATCAGCTCCACCGTGCAGGCCACCGAAAGCGGTGCGTTGCGCTCCAGCGCGCGCAGTGCGTCCTGCGCCAGGTCGCCCTCCGTGGCGCGTAGCGCGCGCAGGCAGTCGCCCGCCGTCTCGCCTGAAAAGAGCCGGTCGATCTGCGTCTGCACAGCGGCGAGCGGGCTGTCGGGGGCGGGGCGGGCAGCCGCGTCGATGCGCGTCCAGTCGCCGGTCTCCGTCAGTTCCTGCGTCAGGTCGGGCCACAGCGCCTCGGGCAGGTAATAGTCGGCGAAACCCGCATGGAGCGCGTCCCCCGGCCCCATGCGGCTGCCGGTGGTGCCCAGGAATTCGCCCAATCGCCCCGGCGCATGGGCCAGCAGGTGCGAGCCGCCCACATCGGGGATCAGCCCGATGGAGCATTCGGGCATGGCAATGCGGCTGCTGTCGCCCACCACCCGGTGCGAGCCGTGGCAGCCCACGCCCACGCCGCCGCCCATCGTGAAGCCCTGCATCAGGCTGGCGACGGGTTTTGGGAAACGGTGCATCTTTGCGTTCATCCGGTACTCGTCGCGCCAGAATTGCCGGCCATAGGTGTAGTCGCCCGCCATGCCCGTCGCATGCATCTGCGCGATGTCGCCGCCCGCGCAGAATGCCTTGTCGCCTTCGGCGTCGATCAGCAGCATCGCCACGGTCTCGTCGGTCGCCCAGGCGTCGAGCGCGGCCTCGATGGCGGTGCACATCTCGTAGCTGAGCGCGTTGAGCGCCTTGGGCCGGGTCAGCGTGATCCGCCCGATGCGGCCGTCCTGCCGGATGTGGATGTCGCCGCTCATCCGCGTGCCTCCAGCATCTTGCGGGCGACGATTAGGCGCATGATCTCGTTGGTGCCTTCGAGGATCTGATGCACCCGCAGGTCGCGCACGATCTTCTCCACCCCGTAATCGGCCAGGTAGCCGTACCCGCCGTGCATTTGCAGGCAGTCATTGGCGACATCGAAGGCCGCATCGGTGACATAGCGCTTGGCCATCGCGCAGAACTTGGTCGCATCTGGCGCGCCGGTGTCGAGCTTCCAGGCCGCCTGACGCAAGAAGATCCGCGCCGATTGCAGCGCGGTCTCCATGTCGGCCAGACGGAATTGCAGGCCCTGGAACTGGTCGATGGTTTTGCCGAAGGCCTTGCGTTCGCCCATATAGGCCAGCGTCGCGTCGAGCGCCGCCTGCGCGCCGCCCAGTGCCGAGGCCGCGATGTTGAGCCGCCCTCCATCGAGCCCGGCCATCGCGTAGACAAAGCCGCGGCCCTCCTCGCCGATCAGGTTTTCGGCCGGCACCTCGCAATCGTCGAACTGAACCTGCGCGGTGGGCTGCGCGCGCCAGCCCATCTTGTCTTCCAGCCCGCCGAAGCTGAGCCCCGCCGCGCCGTCCTCCACGACCACGGTGGAGATGCCTTTGGGGCCGTCGTCGCCGGTGCGCACCATGACCACATAGGCGTCCGAATAGCCGCCGCCCGAGATGAAGGCCTTGGTGCCGTTCAGCCGGTAGCCCTCGTTGGTGCGCTCCGCACGGGTGCGCAGCGCCACCGCGTCCGAGCCCGAGCCGGGCTCGGTCAGGCAGTAGGAGAAGATCTTCTTCATGCTGCACAGATCGGGCAACCATTTCGCCCGCGTCTCGTCGGAGCCGAACTTGTCGATCATGCCGCCGCACATGTTGTGGATCGACAGGAAGGAACCGACAGCGGGGCAGGCCATGGCCAGCGCCTCGAAAACCAGCGTCGCGTCGAGCCGGCTGAGCCCCGAGCCGCCATGATCCTCGGAGACATAGATGCCGCCCAGACCCAGCTCCGCCACCTTGGGCCAGAGATCCTTGGGAATGGTGCCCGCCGCTTCCCATTCGCGTGCGTGCGGGGCGATGTGATCCTGCCCGAACCCGTGCGCCATGTCGAAAATGGCGGTCTGTTCCTCGCTGAGCGCGAAATCCATGATGCTCCCCCGCAATGTCAGAATTGAACATATGTTTAATTATCGATTGTTGCAGGAGTTTTGCAAGCGATCGCTGCGCGCGGGCTCAGAGATCGGCGGAAAACTCCTCCACGAGCGAGCGAACCACGGCGCGCTGAGCGGATTCGTGCTCCTCGCCCGCTTCCACCGCCTTGGCATAGACCGCGCGCTGGCGTTCCGCGCTGGTGCCGGAAACCAGGATATCGCGCGCCGCATCGACCTCGGCCATGCAGTCGAGCGCATCGGCATCCTCGGCCACCAGCGCGATCATCTCCTCCAGCAGTTCAGCATAGGGCACGACCTCGTGCCGGCCAAAGTCGATCAGCCCTTCCCTGGGGCCGTAGCGCTGCGCCCGCCAGCGGTTCTCGCCCACCAGGAAGCCGTCATAGATGCGCCAGCGCTGGTTGGACTTGCTGAGCCGCCAGAGCATCCGCAACAGGCACTGCGTCAGCGCCGCCACCGACAGCGCGTGTTCCAGCCGGGGCGTGACATCGCAGATGCGGCTTTCCAGCGTCGGGAACCGCGAGGACGGGCGCAGATCCCACCATATCTTCGAGCTGTCCTCGATCACACCGGTGTCGATGATCACCTGCACCGAGCGCTGATATTCCGAGAAACTGGCCAGCCGCGGCGGAAGTCCGGTACGCGGCAGGTTGTCGAACACGGTCAGACGGTAGCTCGACAGCCCGGTATCCTGTCCCTGCCAGTAGGGCGAGGAACAGCTCAAGGCCAGAAGATGCGGCAGGAAATAGGAAAACTGGTTCATCAGGTCGATGCGCAGGTCTTCGGACTCAATGCCAACATGCACATGCATCCCGCAGATCAGCATCCGCCGTGCAACCCCAGCAAGGTCACGCTCCAGGTCGCGGTAGCGGTCCTTCTTGGTGAAATGCTGGGCGCGCCAGCTTGCATAGGGGTGGCAGGAGGCCGCGATCGGTGCCACGCCGTGGCGCCCGGCGACCTCGGCCACCTTGGCGCGCAGCCGCTTGAGGTCGGTGCGCGCGTCGCCGATGGTCTTGCAGACGCGGGTGCCGACCTCGACCTGGCATTTCAGGAATTCCGGGCTGACCTGGTCTTCCAGATCGGCGGCGCATTCCTCCATCAGCGCCTCGGGCGCCTCCGCCAGATCCATCGTGTCCAGATCGACGAGCAGGTACTCCTCCTCGATGCCGATGGTGAAGCTGGGTGTGCTGGTCATGGCGCGGCGCTCCGGCTGTGTCAGCCGATCAAAGCAGAGCCCATGACGCCGGGCAAGTCCTTGCTGGCGTCGTGCGCGGGCGAATCGCCGCTCGGGATATGTGGGTGGGCAGGGAAACAATGCGCTGCGATTATCCTTTTTGTCGCGCCGGGCGCGGCAATCAGGGGGCGAGCCGGAACGAAGCGCGGCAGACCCGCCGATTGTTAAGCCCGGTACTGGATTTCCTCCGATTTCTGTTTCGGCCCCGCTGCAATTTTGCCATCTTGAGGATGGGTAGGGCACCTGTGCGCCGGGAAGCGGATTGCGGTAGCAGGGCCCGCAGAGGGCCGAGAGGCCGGATTGGAGCGATGGTAACGATGGATATGCGTAACACGGTTTTTCCCGGTATCACGGCGGCCTTCCTGATGGTGGCTGCCGGGGCGGCGCAGGCCGCCACGATCTTCGCGGATGATTTCAACCGCCCGGCGGGCAACAGTGTCGGCAACGGCTGGGCCGAGCGCGAGTCCGAGGCCGACGACGTGGCGATCTTCGCCGACCGTCTGCGGCTGCGCGACTTCGTCTCGGACGCGCTGCCCAGCGCCTCGGCGCTTCAGACCGGGCTCACGGGTGGCGGGCTGGTCAACATCTCCGTGTCCTTCGACTGGCGCGGGATTAACCTCGAAAGCGACGACAGGTTCTATTTCGGCTGGGCCGCGGCGGGGACGGACGCGCTGGCCGTCGATCTATGGACCAACACCGGCTTCAACAGCACCGACGATCAGTGGCGCAGCGCGACGATCTCGCTCGCCTCGGTGCCGAACCTTTTCGACGTGATGTTCTGGTCGAAGGTGAGCCAGCGCAGCGAAGGCTTCGCGATCGACAATTTCACCGTCTCCGGCGATGTGCCGGCCCCGGTGCCGCTGCCCGCGGCGGGCTGGCTGATGCTGGCGGGGATCGGCGGGCTGGCCGCGGCGGGGCGGCGCCGGCGCAGGGCGGGCTGAGCCGGAAAACCCCGGACGGGACAAGCGAAGGGCGGCCACGGAGGCCGCCTCTTGGCAGTAGATGGTGCAGGCGGCCGATGACGTTGGTTTCGTCGAGAGTCCGCATCGGGCCCTTGTTGACACTTTAGGCATAGCTATGTGCTTTCGGATCTTGCTTTGCGTGCGCTCTCCGCGGATAAATTATTCAAAATTTCCGAAAGTGTAATACTTGGAGCTCCTGCATGCCAAAAGAACGCTGGCTGAAAAAGTACACAAAGTTGAAGCACTTGGAGGCGGTGCTGAAAGGGCAGCAACTGCATCTGGGAAATCCCAGAGAATGGGAAGACAAGAATGACAGCGAGTGTATCCGTATTTATTCTGATAAATTCCTTAAGTTCGAAGTTCGCGGGACGTGCCTGACGGGAGCAGCGGATAGATTTCATTTTTGGCATATCTTTGGCGGACGTAAGAGAGGTGTGTGTCTTTGGTTCGAACGAGATAGCCTTATCAAAGACATAAAAGGGGATGCATCGCTTGTTGCTGACAAAGTTCGATATCGGATGCCCGCAGGTCTAAGCCAGCTGGAATCAGGGCTGATCCCATTTGCCAAAAGAGAACAGTACCGCGATGAGTGCGAGTTCCGCGTTCTTAGGCTAAGCACTCCGCAGGGCATGCCCACTGACAAGTTTTCATTCTCAGCTAACAGTCTTAAGCGGATTTACTTGAATCCATGGTTGTCGCCGAAGGAAGTTGAGCGAGAGAAGGTTAGAATTTCGGGCTTGATGAACGATCAGCTCAAGCACGTTTGCGTGATGCAAAATCGGTCCCTCAAACAAAAGGCTTGGATTGATGCTGTGTCTGACGCGGTGGGAACAGACTGTTAGGGTCAGGACCCATTGATTTCAGCCGAGCATCGTGATTCACCGCCTGAAAACAGAGCGGTGACATGTCTGATCTTTACTGGCTGAGCGACGCGCAGATGGCGCGTCTGGAACCCTATTTTCC
>NZ_QEYE01000020.1 GCF_003122205.1 Maritimibacter sp. 55A14 | reverse complement strand
CGGAAAATAGGGTTCCAGACGCGCCATCTGCGCGTCGCTCAGCCAGTAAAGATCAGACATGTCACCGCTCTGTTTTCAGGCGGTGAATCACGATGCTCGGCTGAAATCAATGGGTCCTGACCCTAGGTCCTTAACTTTTTTGAGCGCTTGGCAATGAAACCACCTTCGAAGACCGCCCAGCAACATAATCCGACCACCGCTCCATGAGCGCCCGGCGCTTGTCGAGAAGGTCAGACCGCGCATAAGCCTGCTCTACCTGCGATCCGATTCGGTGCGACAAACTCATTTCCGCGACCTCGCGCGGAGCATTGGCCACTTCCGCCGCCCAATCTCGGAACGTGGAGCGGAAACCGTGCACCGTAACGCCTTCGATCTTCATACGGCGCAGAAGCATGAGCATCGACATGTTGGAAAGCGGTCTGTGCCGCTTCTGCCCCTCGAACACATACTCCGAGCGCAGCGCCTTCAATGGCTCGATGATCGCCAGCATTTCGTCGGTCAGGGGAATGCGGTGCGCTTCGCCGGTCTTCATGCGCTCCGCCGGGCAGGTCCATAGACGCTCGTCAAAGTCGATCTCTTCCCACCGCATTCCCAAGACCTCGCTGGTGCGCGATCCGGTGAGGCACGTGAACATGAGCGCTTTCGCTGCCATCGCGTTCCGCGCTTTCAGCTCTGCATAGAAGGCTGGTACGTCACGCCAGGACATCGCCCCGTGGCGCTTGGGCTTCGCCTTGATCTTTGGAAGCACACCAGCCGCCTTGATCGCTGTCACCGGGTTCTCGCCCTCGCGGAAGCCTTTCGACCGCGCAACATCGAGAACAACTCTGATCCGCTGCATCAGCCTTCGCGCGGTTTCAGGCTTCTCTGTCCAGATCGGCGACAGGCAGGATAGCACCTCCGGCTGTCCGATGTCCGACACCTGCATGCGGCCGATCTTCGGAAAGGCGTAGTCGCGCAATGTGTTGATCCATTGCTGACCATGCTTTGTGTTCTTCCAGGTCGGAAGCCGGTCAATGTGCACCTGCCGCGCGACTTCCTCGAAGGTCGGGATTTCCTTGGCGGCGTTGAAACGCGGGTTGAGGCCCTGCCTGGCCATGCGGCGATATTCCAGCGCCCGCTCCCGCGCCTCCTGCAAAGTCACGACGTCCGCACCGCCCAATCCGAAATCCGTCCGGAGTGGCTTTCCCTGCCGGTTCCTCTGCCCCTTTACCGTCACCCTGACGATCCAGCGCCGCGCGCCGGACGGATCGACAACCAGATAGAGCCCGTTGCCATCGCCGTGCCGTCCCGGCCCCAGCGATTCAATCGCGCGCTTAGTCAGCTTGCCCGAGATCATTCCTACCACGCTTCATACCACACAACGGATAGGAGTAAACGTAATCGAAGGAAAACGAGAAACAAGAGCAAGTTCCTCAAAAGCCAGTAAAACATGGCCATAACGCCATCCCACATGACGCAGGGGCATGAGCAGCATTTGTAAGATGGCGGAGGAGGTGGGATTCGAACCCACGGTACGCTCTCACGCACGCCGGTTTTCAAGACCGGTGCAATCGACCACTCTGCCACTCCTCCGGCAGGTCTGTGTCTCTAGCCGGGCCGTCGCGATTCTGAAAGCGCGGTTCTCGGACCCCAGGGGCGGCGTTTTCCGCCAACCGGGCGGTACCGCTGCGCCTGAACACTTTCCTTGACCCCACACACAGGCTAGTATGCGCCAAAACAGGGGCTCGGGCAGCGATCCGGGCCGGATCGAGCAGACCGCTTCGGCGGCGTACCGGGATCGGCCCGGCGCAGGACAGGGGACACCCGATGACAGGACTTATGACCCGCAATCCGTTTCTGATTTGCGTGGCAGCGCTGGTTTTGGCCGGCTGCGAAGATTTCAAGTTTCCCGGCGGTGGCGGCGCGGAGAAGCCGGCGGAGGCGCAACCTTCCGAAGCTGGCGCGGTCCAGCAGACGGAACGCGACGTGGAGGCGCCGGAGGTTTTCCATGTGGCCGAGGAAGGGCTCTGGGACGGACGGCCCTCGTTGGGCGGCGTTTGGGTGACGCATCCCGACGTGAAGGAGCCCGAGCGGGTCATGATCCGCAACCCGGCCAACGACAGTTTTGTGATCGGCGCACTCTTCAAGCGCGAGCGCGAGAATCCCGGTCCGCGGCTCATGGTGTCCTCCGACGCGGCTTCGGCACTGGGCATTCTGGCCGGCCAGCCGACACAGCTTGACGTGACGGCCCTGCGGCGTGAGACGGTCGAACTGCCTGCCGAACCCGCAGCTGTGGAAACCGCCAGCGCGACCGAGACCGGAACCGCGGCCACCCCCGAGGTGACGGAGGCCGCGTTGGAGCCGATGGCCGCTGCGGCCGCGGCGATCGACGAGGCCGAGGCCGGCGCCGCAGCCGCGCCGGCGCCCGAAGCCGCCCCGGCGGCCGCACCGCAGGCCGTGTCCTCGCTCTCCGAACCCTATATCCAGATCGGCTTCTTCAGCGTGGAGGAGAACGCCGACACGGCCGCTGCCGCCCTGCGCAAGGACGGGATCGTCCCGACGATCCGCAAGCAGGAGAGCAGCGGCAAGACCTACTGGCGCGTGGTGGTGGGGCCTGCGACCAACCGCGGCGAGCGTTCGGCGCTTTTGTCGAAGATCAAGGCCCTGGGATATTCCGACGCCTATTTCGTGAAGAACTGACGAACGGAGCCGCATGATGGCACGACACCGCCTCCCCCTCCCCGCGCTGCTGGCGGCGGCGCTGGTCTGGGCCGCGTCCGCGCAGGCTTTCGATACCCAGGCGGCGTCGGCCTATGTTCTGGACCACACGACCGGCACGGTGCTTCTGCAAAAGGACGCAACGCGCCCGATCCCGCCGGCATCCATGTCGAAGCTGATGACGCTCAACATGCTTTTCGAGGCCCTGGACGACGGGCGCGTATCGCTGGAGACGGAATTCAGCGTCTCGGCGCGCGCCTCGGCGATGGGCGGCTCCACCATGTTCCTGCGCGAGGGGGAGCGCGTCGCGGTCAAGGACCTGATCCCGGGCATCGTGGTCAACTCCGGCAACGACGCCTGCGTGGTCGTGGCCGAAGGTCTGGCCGGCACCGAGGAAGGCTTCGCACGGCTGATGAACGACCGCGCCACGGCGCTGGGAATGCACAATTCCACCTTCGCCAATGCCTCCGGCTGGCCGCATCCCAACCAGCGTATGAGCGTCGAGGACCTGGCCTTCCTGTCGAGCCGGTTGATCCGCGAGTTTCCGGAGTATTACGGCTATTTCGCGCAGGAGGAGTTTCTCTTCGACGGCCGCGCCCCGGCCAACAAGAACAACCGAAACCCGCTTCTGGGCGTGGGGATCGGCGTCGATGGGCTAAAGACCGGACACACGCAGGAAGCCGGATACGGGCTGGCCGCCTCGGCACGGCAGGGCGACCGGCGGGTGGTCTTCGTGATCTCCGGGCTGCCGGATGCGCAGAGCCGCGCGCAGGAAGGCGAGCGGATCGTGAACTGGGCCTTTCGCCAATTTTCGAAGAAAAAACTTGCCGATGCGGGGCGGGAGCTTGCCCGCGCCCCGGTCTGGATGGGTGAAAAGCGACAGGTGACGCTGGTCACAGACGGCGTGGTGGAGGTGCTGGTGCCCTCCACGGTGCGCGGCGAACTGCAGGCGGAGGTCCGCTTCAACGGACCGATCGAAGCGCCGATCGACAAGGGTCAGAAGCTGGGCGAACTGGTGATCAGCCTGCCCGACCTCGACGATGTGCATGTGCCGCTGGTGGCATCCGAGGCGATCGCAAAGGGTGGCTTCACGACGCGGCTGCGCACCGCCGCGCAGGCCCTTTATGCCCGCTATGTCGTGCCGGCCCTGACGGGCGGCTGATGGCTGAGCGCGGCCGTTTCGTCACTTTCGAGGGCATCGACGGCTCCGGAAAGTCCACGCAAGCGCGCCGCCTGGCCGACACGCTGCGCGCGGCCGGGGGCGAAGTGGTGCTGACGCGCGAGCCCGGCGGCTCCCCCGGCGCCGAGGAGATCCGGCGGCTGCTGGTCGAGGGGCCGCCCGAGCGCTGGTCGGCGGAAACCGAGATACTGCTCTTCACCGCCGCGCGGCGCGACCATCTGGAAAAGACCGTCCTGCCCGCGCTCGCCCGCGGCGCGACCGTGATCAGCGACCGTTTTGCCGATTCCACCCGCGTCTACCAGGGCGCGGCGCGCGGCGAGCTGCGCGGCCTCGTGGACGCGCTCCACGCACAGGTGATCGGACACGAACCCGACCTGACCTTCATCCTCGACATGGACCCGGACGCCTCGTTGGCGCGCGGTCTGGCCCGGCAGAGCGGCGAGGACCGGTTCGAGGAATTCGGCGCCGGGTTCCAGGCCCGGCTGCGCGACGGGTTCCGCGCGCTTGCAAGTGAATTTCCCGGCCGCTGCCGCCTGATCGACGCGGCGCGCCCGGAGGCCGAGATCGCCGCCGAGATCGCGAAACTCTGCGGCGCGGAGGCGCCATGAGCGACGATGCCCCACGCCCCGAACCCGATGCGGTGGCCGGCGCCCCGCATCCGCGCCACACGATGCGGCTCGTCGGGCAGGACCGTGCCGAAGCCGCCTTCCTGAACACGTATGCCGGCGGGCGGCTGCATCACGCCTGGCTGCTGACCGGCCCGCGCGGCGTGGGCAAGGCGACGCTGGCCTGGAGGATCGCGCGTTTCCTGCTGACCGACCCCGGCGGTGTGGCGGAGGGCGGCGGGCTCTTCGGCGAGGCGCCCCCTGCCCCGGCGAGCCTCGACGTGCCGGCCGATCATCCCGTGCTGCGCCGCATGGCCGGGCTGGCCGAGCCGCATCTTTTCCTGCTGCGCCGCGGCTGGGACGAGAAGGCCAAGCCGCCCCGGCTCAAGACCGTCATCACCGTGGACGAGGTGCGCCGGCTCAAGGGGTTCTTCGGGCTCAGTTCCGCCGATGGCGGGCGGCGTGTGGTCATCATCGACGCCGCCGACGAGATGAACACCTCGGCTGCCAATGCGCTCCTGAAGCTCCTGGAGGAACCGCCTGAGGGCGCGGTGCTGCTGCTGGTCAGCCACCGGCCCTCGGGGCTCCTTCCCACGATCCGGTCGCGCTGCCGGGAACTGCGGCTGGACACGCTGGGACCGGAAGACATGGCCGCCGCGATGAGCGCCGCCGGGATCGAGCCCGACGGCGACCCTGCGGCGCTGGCCGAGCTTTCCGGCGGATCGGTGGGCGAGGCGATCCGCCTGGCCGAGATGGACGGGCTCGCGCTCTATACCGCGCTGGTCACGCTCATCGCCCATGCACCGGGCATCGACCGGCCGGCGGCGCTGGCGCTGGCCGAGAGTTGCGCGGGGCGCGAGGCCGAACCCCGTTTCGATCTGATGCTGCGACTGGCGGGGCTGCTTCTGCACCGGCTGGCACGCAGCGGCGTGACCGGGCCGCCCGCGGTGGAGGCCGCGCCGGGCGAGGCCGCGATGCTGGCGCGCCTGGCCCCCGACCCGGCCGCCGGACGGCGCTGGGCGGAGCTTGCCGAGACGCTTCAGGGCCGGGCCCGCCACGGCCGGGCCGTCAACCTTGACCCTGCCAGCCTGATCCTGGATATGTTGCTCCAGATGGATCAGATGGCGGCCGGCCGCGCCGCCTGAAAAGGCAGCCCCGCATGACCGACGCACCGCTCATCACCGATAGCCATTGCCATATCGACTTCCCCGATTTCGAGGGGGATCTGGACGGTGTCGTGGCGCGCGCGCGCGATGCGGGCGTGCACCGGATGGTGACGATCTGCACCCGACTGCGCAACGAGCCCGCTGTGCGCGCCATCGCCGAGGCCCATGTGCCGGTCTTCTACGCCGCCGGCACCCATCCGATGAGCGCCGCGGACGAGCCCATGGCCAGCGTCGAGGAGTTGGAACGCCTGGCCCGCCACCCGAAATTCGTCGGCATCGGTGAGACCGGGCTCGACTACCATTACACCGCCGAGACCAAAGCGCGGCAGCAGGAAAGCCTGACCATCCATATCGAGGCCGCGCGGCGCACCGGTTTGCCGCTCATCATCCATGCCCGCGATGCGGATGAGGACATGGCCCGCATCCTCACCGAGGAGCACCGCGCCGGCGCCTTCGGCTGCGTCATGCACTGCTTTTCGTCGGGTGCCGCCCTGGCCGAGGCCGCTCTCGATCTGGGGTTCTACCTGTCCATGTCGGGTATCGCGGCCTTCCCGAGATCCGACGCGCTGCGGGCGATCTTCGCGGCCGCACCCGCCGATCGTATCCTGGTGGAGACGGACGCGCCCTATCTCGCCCCGCCGCCGCATCGCGGCAAGCGCAATGAGCCCGCCTACACCGCCTTCACCGCCCGCAAGGGGGCCGATGTCTTCGGCATGGACTACGCCGATTTCGCCGCGCAGACCGAGGCCAATTTCGAACGACTCTTCACCAAGGCGGTGCTGCCGCCGCAGGCCGCGTGATGGATCGGCTGCGCTTTACCATACTGGGCTGCGGCTCGTCGGGCGGGGTGCCCCGGCTGGGCAACAACTGGGGCGCCTGCGATCCCGCCAACCCGCGCAACACGCGGCGGCGCTGCGCCCTGCTGGTCGAACGCCTGGGCCGGGACGGCACGACGCGGGTGCTGATCGACACCGGGCCCGACATGCGCGCGCAGCTTCTCGATGCCGGGGTCGGCAACCTGGACGCCGTGGTCTACACCCATTCCCATGCCGATCATGTGCACGGGCTCGACGATCTGCGGATGATCGTCTTCAACCGGCGCTCAAAGCTGCCGGTCTGGGCGGACGGACCCACGCAGGAGGCGCTGCTCTCGCGCTTCGGCTATGCCTTCGTACAACCCGAGGGCAGCGCCTATCCCCCGATCCTCGATCTGCACACAATCGCCGGGCCGGTGCATATCGACGGCGCGGGCGGCACGGTCACGCTGACCCCGTTCGAGGTGGAGCATGGCGCAATGGACGCGCTGGGATTCCGGATTGCGGACCTGGCCTACCTGCCCGATGTCTCGGCCATGACCGAGCCGGCCTGGAAGGCGGTGAAGGGGCTCGATTGCTGGATCCTCGACGCGCTGCGCCGCACCCCGCATCCGACCCATGTGCATCTCGACCTGTCGCTGGAATGGATCGCGCGCGCGGCGCCGCGCCGCGCGGTGCTCACCAACATGCATATCGACCTCGACTATGCCACGGTCGATGCCGAAACGCCCGATCACATCACCCCCGCCCATGACGGGATGGTGATCGAATACGAGATCTGAGGCGCGTGCAGGCCCTCATCGAAGTCACCCTGCCCGTCTTCCTGGTCATCGGTTTCGGCTACCTCGCCGTCTGGCGCGGCTATTTCACCGATGCCGGCGTGGACGGGTTGATGAAATTCACCCAGGGCTTCGCGATTCCCTGCCTGCTCTTCCGCGCGATCTCCACGCTCGATCTGTCGGCGAGCCTGGATATCGGGCTGCTCACGTCCTTCTACGCGGGTTCGGCGAGCTGTTTCGTGCTTGGGCTGACCGGCGCGCGGTTCATCTTCGGGCGCGCGCCCGAAGATGCGGTCGCCATCGGCTTTGCCGCGCTCTTCGCCAACACGGTGCTGCTCGGCCTGCCGATCATGGAGCGCGCCTATGGCATCGCGGCGCTGGAGCCCGCCTTCGCCATCATCGCCTTCCACGCGGCCTTCTGCTACGGGCTGGGGATCACGACGATGGAAATTACCCGCAGCCGGGGAGGCGGCTGGAGCAGTACTGCCCGCGCCGTTGGCCGCGCGATGTTCCGCAACGCGCTGATGATCGGCATCGGACTGGGCTTTGTCGTAAACCTTTCCGGCATCGGACTGCCCGGCGCGCTGGTCGAGGCGATCGACCTGATGATCCGCGCCGCCCTCCCGGCCGCTCTCTTCGGACTGGGCGGGGTGCTGGTGCGCTACCGCCCTGAGGGCGACCTGCGCGAGATATCCTGGGTCATCTTCCTGTCGCTGCTGGTCCATCCCGGCGTGGCTTGGCTCCTTGCCACACAGGTCTTCGCCCTGCCGCTGGAGCAGTTGCGCGCCGCCGTCGTGATCGCCGCGATGGCACCCGGCGTGAACACCTATGTCTTCGCCAGCATCTACGGGCGCGGCATGCGCGTCGCCGCCAGTTCGGTGCTGGCCGGTACGCTGATCTCCATCCTCAGCGTCACCGCCTGGCTGGCGATCCTGCCCTGAGAATGCGGAAACGCCCCCGGCCTTGCGGCGGGGGCGTTTCGGGATTGCAGCGGTGCGGCGCGGTCAGGCCGGGCTCATGCCCCGCAGACGCTCGGACCGGCGGCGCAGCATTTCGACCACGGTCAGAAGGCAGATCGAGATCGCCACCAGGATCGCGGCCACCGCCAGGATCGTCGGGCTAATCTGCTCGCGCAGGCCGGTGAACATCTGCCAGGGCAGCGTCTTCTGCCCCGCCGAGCCCACGAAGAGCACGACCACCACCTCGTCAAAGGAGGTGATGAAGGCGAAGAGCCCGCCGGAGATCACGCCGGGCAGGATGAGCGGCATCTGGATGCGGAAGAAGGTGGTCACCGGATCGGCGCCCATATTGGCCGCGGCCCGCGTGAGCGACCGGTCAAAGCCCACCAGCGTCGCCGTCACCGTGATGATGACGAAGGGGATGCCCAGCGCCGCGTGTGCCAGCACCACGCCCCAATAGGTGCCCTGCAAGCCGATGCGGGAATAGAAGAAATACATCCCCGCCGCCGAGATGATCAGCGGCACGATCATCGGCGAGATCAGGATCGCCATGATCGGACGGCGGAACGGCACATGTTCCTGGCTGAGGCCGATCGCGGCGAGGGTCCCGAAGCTCACCGACAGAAGCGTCGCCAGCGGCGCGATCTTCACCGAGTTGGCCAGCGCCTGCTGCCAGTCGGGGTTGGAGAAGAAGTCGCGGTAGTGCCTCAGCGAATAGCCTTCCGGGTCCAGCGCCAGCATCTTCGGCGTGAAGGTGAAGAACATCTCGGCATTGAAGCTGAGCGGCAGGATCGTGACGATCGGCGCGATCAGAAAGAAGAAGATCAGGCCGCAGATGAACAGGTATGTATTGTGCCAGAGCACCTGCGGCGCGGTGTAATAGATCGGAACCGTGTTGCGATAGTCGCCGGTGCTGAGCCAATATGTGATCCAGCCCATCACCCCGCCTATAGCGGCGCCGGCGACGATCCCGGGCAGCCCGCCGACCAACAGGCCGATCACCGCGAACAGGGCCACCGCCGCCCAGCGCCCGGCGCGCCGGCTGGGCATGAAACTGACCAGGGCATAGGCCAGCGCAGCGCCCACCACGGCGCCTATGACCAGCCCCGGCGAGGGCGAGTCCATGGCCGAGCCGGTCAGCAGGCCGAAAAGCGCGCCTGCGCCGGTCACGATGGGCAGGACAAAGCGCGTCAGGCTGGGCTTCGGGGTGCTTGGAAGGTCGATGCTGCTCATCTTGATTACCCCAGTTTCACGTTGTCGATGCCCACGATCTTGTCATAGGCCCAGTAAAGGATCAGCACTGCCGCCAGCAGGATCGAGCCCAGCGCCGCCGCCAGACCCCAATTCAGCGAACTGGAGATGTGATAGGCGATCCGGTTGGAGATGAACGTCCCCGTTGTGCCGCCAACGAGCTCCGGCGTGATGTAGTAGCCGATGGACAGGATGAAGACGAGGATGCTGCCCGCGCCGATCCCCGGCACCGATTGCGGGAAGTAGACCCGCCAGAAGGCGGTCCAGTTCGTCGCTCCCAGGCTCTTGGCCGCGCGCAGATAGCTGGGCGGGATGGTTTGCATGACCGAATAGAGCGGCAGGATCATGAAGGGCAGCAGGATGTGGGTCATCGCCACGATCGTGCCGAACTGGTTGTTGATCATCACCAGCCGGTTCGCATCGTCTACGATCCCGCTCCATACCAGGATGTCGTTGATCACACCTTGTTGCTGCAATAGCACCTTCCAGGCCGAGGTTCGCACCAGCAGCGAGGTCCAGAACGGCAGCAGCACCAGGATCAGCAGCAGGTTGGACGTCCGCACCGGCAGGTTGGCCAGAAGCCAGGCGATCGGATAGCCCAGCAGGATGCAGCTGAACATGATGGTCAGCGACATGAAGATCGTGCGCTTGAAGAGCAGGATGTAGATCTGCTGGTCCTCGTCGCGGGGCGAGATGCCGTCCGCCGAAAGCTCCAGGTCCACTGAGTTCAGGAAATAACCCGGCGTGTAGGACGCTGAATAGGTCTTGATCGTCTCCCAGACGCCCTGGCTGGCCCAGTCCTCATCGACATCGAGGAAGGCGGATTTGAACCCGCCGGCCGGCAGTTGGTCCGCCGCCGCGGCCGCGGCGCGCAGCGCGTCCGCGCCCGGCCCTTCATAGACCTGCACCGCGTCGCGGGTCTCGGCATTCGCCAGATCGACACCAAGCGCGGCATAGACGGCCTCCCAGGGGTCCTCCTCGGCGACCACGTCCCCGTCCGCGAGCGCCGTGAAGATCGCGAAGTCGGTGTAGGCTTCGGCGGTCTTGGGAAGCAGCGCCGAGATCTCGGCCGCGGGTGCGAAACCGATATCGCCAGAGGCCAGATCGGCGATCAGCCGGTTCATGGTGCCCAGCCGCTCCGACATCAGCGCCGTGTCCGGCTCACCGCCACCGGCGGTCATCATGTCGTACCAGAACCCGGCTTCCTTGAAGCGCGGATCCACATCCTCGAACACGTCCTGATAGGCCTCGCCGATATCGTCGCTGCGCCGGCCCGTGGTGCGGAAGAGTGACGAGATGCCGGTCTCCTCGTAATTGAGGCGCGTGCCCAGCTTGGTGTGTTCCTTGGCCTCCGCGGCCACGAAAAGGTCGAAATAGAGCGCCTGGTAGACCTTTTCGCCCGGTTCTTCCTGGCCGTCCCAATCGTCCAGCGCGATCACGGTGCGCGGCAGGGTGTTGGAGACGATCTGGTTTTCCACCGACCGGAAGAGCATGTCCGCGATCGGCGCGATGAAGGTGAGGAGGATGAAGAACAGAAGCGGTGCGATCAGCATGAGCGCGCGCATCTTTTCGCGCCGGAGCGCCTTGCGCAGGCTGCGCTTAAGCGGCGTGCCATCGGCGGCCAGCATCGGGCCGGCAGTGCTTGCGTCGCTCATGGAAGTGCTTGCGTCGCTCATGTTGTCCCCGTCGGTCTTGTTATCGTTTTGGTCGGAAAGGTCATAACGAATGTCTTGGGGTGAGAGGGCCCGTCAGGGCCCCCTCCGTCATGTCGCGCGGGCAATCAGCCCTTGGCCAGCCACGCCTGGAATTTCGCATCCAGATCGTCGCGGTAATCCGCCCACCATTCGTAGTTGTAGAGGAAGGTGTTCTGGGCGTTGTCCGGATCGGTCGGCATGTGCGGGGCCATGTCGATGCCCAGTTCCGCATGCTCACCGACGAGCGGCGCCGAGGACTGACGGGCCGGGCCGTAGGAGATGTAAGCCGCCTGATCGGCCAGACGCTGGGTGTCGGTCGCGAACTTCACGAAGTCCTTGACGCGGGCCAGACGGTCGGCCGGAAGACCGGCGGGAATGATCCAGCCGTCCAGGTCGAACACCTGCGCGTCCCACAGCATCGCAACCGGCTGGTCCTGCTCCTCGATCACCGAGAAGAGACGGCCGTTATAGGTCGAGCCCATGACGACCTCGCCATCGGCCAGAAGCTGCGGCGTGTCGGCGCCGGCCGACCACCAGATCACCTGATCCTTTATGGTGTCGAGCTTGGCGAAAGCCTGGTTCTGGCCTTCCTCGGTCTCCAGCACGTCATAGATGTCTTCCTTGGCGACACCGGAGCACAGCAGCGCCCATTCCATGTTGTTGATCGGGCGCTTCTCCAGGCTGCGCTTACCCGGATAGGCTTCCAGGTCGAACACGTCGCAGATGTCATCCGGCGGTGTGTCGCCGACCATGTCGGTGCGGTAGCCGAAGGTGGTCGAATAGACGATCTGCGGGATGAAGCAGTCCGACACGATCAGGTCGCCGAAATCCTCGGAGGCCGGTGTGCCGTCCGGCGCCGGGGCCAGAAGCTCGTCCGGATCGTATTCCATCGCCAGGCCCTCGTCGCAGAGGCGCATGGCGTCGGAGGCCACGACATCCACGAGATCCCAGGTCACGTTGCCGGCTTCGTTCATCGCGCGCAGCTTGGCCACGGCCTCGTTGGAGCTTTCGTCCCAGACCACTTCGAGGCCGGGATGCATCTCCTTGTAGGGCTCGGCATAGGCGTTCCTCTGGCTCGCCTGATAGGCGCCGCCCCAGGAGACCAGCGTCATGCTGTCGGCCATTTCCTGTGCGAAGGTGGCACTGGCGGTGACCGCAAGCGCGCTCGTCGCCAGAAGGGTTGTCATACGTCTCATCTAATACTCCCTAAGTCATCCCGTTTTGGGTATCGGGGTTCCGTGTCACGGGTGAAACAACCGGAACCTCAGGCTCACCGCACCGCAAGGGTGCGAATTCGCGGATGCCTCACGCTCACGCATCGAGTGCGCGGCAATCCTCAGGCATCCAGCCGATCTCGATCATCTCGCCGGGCTGCAGGCGGCGCTGATCGGGGGCGTTGCGGGTCTTGATGATGAAATCGTCCAAGCCCGCCACCTTGAGCTTGGTGCGGAATATGTCGCCCATATAGATGAACTCGACCACCTCCGCCTTGAGCGTGTGCGCGTCCGCGTGCAGCCGGTCCTTGTTGAATTCCACACGCTCCGGACGGATCGAGACGCGGGTCCGCTCGCCCGGTTTCGAGACGTTGATCGGCTTGGTGTCGATCAGATCGCCGCTGTCGAGCTGGACCACCGCAACGCCGTTCTCGACCGACTGGATGGTGCCCAGCATCGTGTTGTTCTCGCCGATGAACTGCGCCACGAAGCTGTTCTCGGGCTCCTCGTAGAGCTTGTCGGGCGCCGCGAGCTGCTGGATGCGGCCATCGTCGAACACCGCCACGTTGTCGGACATGGTCAGCGCTTCGGTCTGGTCGTGGGTGACGTAGACCGTGGTGATGCCCAGCTCATGCGCCAGGTTGGTGATCTCGAACTGCATGTGTTCGCGAAGCTGCTTGTCGAGCGCGCCAAGCGGCTCGTCCATCAGCACCAGTTCGGGCTCGAAGACCAGCGCGCGGGCCAGCGCCACACGTTGCTGCTGGCCGCCCGAAAGCTGTGCGGGGCGGCGGCCCCCGAAGGTTTCCATCTGCACCATGCCCAGCGCGCGCGTGACCTTCTCCTCGCGCTCGGACTTGCCGATCTTGCGCACTTCCAGCGGAAAGGACAGGTTCTCGGCGATCGTCATGTGCGGGAAGAGCGCGTAGTTCTGGAACACCATGCCGATGCCGCGCTTGTGCGGCGGGATGTTGTTGATTGGCTTGCCGCCGAGAAGGATGTCGCCATGCGTGGCCGTCTCGAACCCGGCCAACATCATCAGGCATGTCGTCTTGCCCGATCCCGATGGCCCCAGCATCGTCAGGAACTCGCCCCGTCCGACACTCAGATTGAGGTCTTTGACCACCAGTGTTTCGCCGTCGTAACTCTTCTGGACGCGGTCGAAGACCACGAATCCGTTCTCAGACGCATTCGTCAAGCAAACATCCCCTCTGTTGTTTCAAGCCACTTGCGCGGCATGGTTTTCGCGGGTTCTAGGCCCGATTCCGTCGAAACGGTAGCATGGTTTTCCCCAAGATCAACGTGTAACTTGCTGAGCTTAGCATCAGGCGCGAAAAACGGCGATTCTGCGGGTTTGGGGGGCATCCTCTGAACTTCAAGTGGCTTTGCGCAGGGCTCGCTCGCCCCTGACGGGAGCGCCCGGCGCGCTCCGGTTGCGCATCTCGTTCGCCGCCCGATCACGCCGCGCCCAGTTCCTCCATCACCTCGTCGGAAATCTCGAAATTCGCAGTGACCGTCTGCACGTCGTCGTCGTCTTCCAGCGCGTCGATGAGCTTCATGAGTTTCTGCGCGCCCTCCAGGTCAAGCTCGGTCGTGGTGGTGGGCTTCCAGACCAGCCTGGTCGAGTCGCTCTCGCCCAGATCGGCCTCCAGCGCGGTGGACACGTCGTTGAGATCGGTATCCGCGCACCAGATCACATGGCCGTCCTCGCCGCTCTCGACATCCTCGGCCCCGGCCTCGATCGCCGCCATCATGACGGTATCGGCATCGCCGGCCTCCGGCCCGTAGGTGATCTGTCCCTTGCGATCGAACATGAAGGCGACCGAGCCGGTCTCGCCCAGGTTCCCGCCGTTCTTGGTAAAGGTCGAACGGACGTTGGAGGCGGTCCGGTTGCGGTTGTCGGTCATCGCCTCGACGATCACCGCCACGCCGCCGGGGCCATAGCCTTCATAGCGGATCTCGTCATAGGTCTCGGCATCGCCGCCCTGGGATTTCTTGATCGCCCTCTCGATGACGTCCTTGGGCACCGAGTTCGTCTTGGCGTCCTTGACGGCAAGGCGAAGGCGCGGGTTCTTCTCGGGATCCGGGTCGCCCATCTTGGCGGCCACGGTGATTTCCTTGGACAGTTTCGAGAACAGCTTTGACCGCGCGGCATCCTGACGCCCCTTGCGGTGCTGGATATTCGCCCATTTGGAATGGCCTGCCATCCGTGACTCCACGTGTTGAATTCATGATCGCGCCTGTCTTACCGTGCCGTGGCGGGAAATTCCAAGGGGTTTCGCGCCAGGATCGCGTCCGCGCCGGAACGGCGGCCGCGGCGCCGCTTCCCCGCCCGCCGCTTTTCCGCTGGCCCTCGCCCCTCCGGCTTCCTAGGCTCTGGCCATGACGAACGACCAGATCATCCTCTTCGTTCTCTTCGGCGCGGTCTTCGGGCTGTTGCTCTGGGGCCGCTGGCGCTACGACCTCGTGGCCTTCGCGGCGCTGCTTTCAGGCGTGGTCGCGGGTGTGGTGCCCGCCGACCGCGCCTTCGAGGGCTTCGGCCATCCCGCGACGATCATCGTGGCGCTGGTGCTCGTGGTCTCCGCCGGGCTGGCACGGTCGGGCGCGGTGCATCTGATCACCCGTACGATGGTGGACAGCAGCCGCAGCCTGGGCGGACATATCGCGATCATGGGCGGCGTGGGCGCGGTACTTTCGGGCTTCATGAACAATGTCGCGGCGCTGGCGCTGCTGATGCCTGTGGACATCCAGACCGCCCGCAAGGCCAAACGAAACGTCGGGCTCAGCCTGATGCCGCTCTCCTTCGCGACCATCCTGGGCGGCATGGTCACGCTGATCGGCACGCCGCCCAACATCATCGTCGCCTCGATCCGCGAGGATGCGCTGGGCGCTTCCTTCGCGATGTTCGACTTCGCGCCGGTGGGCGCGGTCACGGCGCTGGCGGGGCTGGTTTTCGTGGCGCTGCTGGGCTGGCGGCTAATCCCGCAGCGCGAGAGCGAGAGCGCGGGCGAGTCGCTGCTGGAGACAGCGCGCTACGTCGCCGAGCTGACGGTGCCCGAGGATTCCGGGATCATCGGCAGCAAGGTCTATGAACTCTATGCCGAGGCCGAGGGCGCGGATGTCGCGATCATTGGGCTGATCCGCGACGGCAAGCGCCGCTACGGCACCTCGCGCAACACCGCGATCCGGGCCGGCGACGCGCTGGTCCTGGACGGACGCCCCGACGCGCTGGACGAGTTCCGCACGACGCTCTCGCTCAACTTCTCCGACGCCTCCCGGCAGGAGAAACTGGACGCCGCCGGCGAGGGGCTGGAACTGCTGGAAGTCGTGGTCCCCGAACAGGCACGCATCGCCGGCAAGACGGCGCAATCCATCGGCCTGTCCTGGCGGCGCTCCACCATCCTGATGGGCATTTCCCGCCACGGCCGCAAGATCACCAAGCAGGTGCGCAAGACCGTAATCCAGCCCGGCGACATCCTGCTGCTTCTGACCCCGGCGGAGGCCGAGGAGGACGTGACGCACTGGCTGGGTTGCCTGCCGTTGGCGCATCGCGGCCTGGCGGTCACGCAGGACAGCATGACCTGGGTCGCCATCGGCATTTTCGCCGCCGCGGTGGCCGCGGCCAGTTTCGGGCTGATCTACCTGCCGGTGGCGCTGGGGATCGTGGTCGCGCTTTACACGCTCACGCGGATCATTCCGCTCTCGGAGGTCTACACCCATGTGGAATGGCCGGTGGTGGTGCTTCTGGGCTCGATGATCCCGCTGGGAACGGCGCTGGACGAGGCCGGCGGCACGGCCCTGATCGCCGGCGCGCTGACCGATCTGGCAGGCGGGTTGCCGGCCTGGGCGGTGCTGGCGCTGCTGATGGCGGTGACGATGACGCTCTCGGATGTGCTCAACAACACCGCCACCGCGATCGTCGCCGCCCCGGTCGCCATTCAGATGGCCGACAACCTGGGGGCCGATCCCGACCCGTTCCTGATGGCCGTGGCAGTGGCCGCGAGTTGTGCCTTCCTTACCCCGATCGGGCACAAGAACAACACGCTGATCCTGGGCCCGGGCGGCTACAATTTCGCCGATTACTGGCGGATGGGCCTGCCGCTGGAGATTCTGGTCGTCGCCGTATCGGTCCCCGCGATCCTGGTCTTCTGGCCGCTCTGAGCGCCCGGTCCCGCCGGCGCGAGATCGCCGAAACCGGCGCCGCCGCCTTGCGAAACGCGCGGCTCTGGCCTACGTCAGTCGGGTCACAAGGTTGGAGGGCTGTGATGACTGAAATCAGGCAAGCCGGTATCGGCCCGCTCGCGGCGCTGCTTCTGATCCTGTCGGCAGGCTTTTTGTGGGCGCAGAAGGCGCAGGACTGGATACCGGCGGAAATCTCGCTGCCCGAGGACATGGAAGTGCTGACCGACCGGGCCATCGGCTCCTCCGCGCGGATCTTCTCCTTCGCCACCGGTCAGGACGTCGGCGCGCTTCTGGAAGGCTGGCGCACGGCGCTCATGGGCGCAGGCTACGAGGTCAAGAACCAGCCCGAGGCGGTGGAAATGCAGCAGATCGAGTTTTCCGGCCCCGGCATCGGCAACGCCAAGATCTCGGTCTCGCCCAGCCCGGAAGACGAACGCAGTGTGCTGCAATTCGACGCCTCGCTGAAATAACCCCGCGTTCCCGCCCCGTCACAAAGGCCAGAAGACCGGCACCAGCAGGCTCGCCAGAAGGCCCATCGACAGGTTGAGCGGCACCCCGATCTTCAGGAAATCCGTGAACCGGTAGCCACCGGGACCGTAGACCAGCGTGTTGGTCTGATAGCCGATGGGGGTGGCGAAGCTTGTCGAGGCGGCCAGCATCACCGCCACGACCAATGCACGCGGCTCGACGCCCAGCGCATGCGCCAGGCCGATGGCAAGCGGCGTCAGCACCACGGCCACGGCGTTGTTGGTCACCAGTTCCGTCAGCACCGAAGTTAGCAGATAGACCGCCCATATCAGCAGGAAGGGCGGCAGGCCCAACAGATGCGGGCTGACCGCGTCCACGATCATCCGCAGCGCGCCCGAGGCCTCCAGCCCCGCGCCGACCGCGAGCATGGCGAAGATCAGCACCATCAGCCGCCCGTCCACGACCGAAAACGCCTCCTCCGCGTCGATGCAGCGCGTCAGCAGCAACGCCGCCACCGCGACCACCGCGAGATAGAGGATCGGCGCCGCGTCGAAGGCGGCCAGCCCGACGATGGCGGCCAGCGCGCCCACCACCAGCGGCGCATGGCTGCGCCGGTAGGCGCGCGCCGCGGGCTGGGAGATGTCCACCATCTCCATGTCCGCGGAAAGGCGGCGGATATCCTCGGGCGTGCCTTCCAGGAGCAGCGTGTCCCCCACCCGCACCACCAGGTCGTCGAGCTGGCGACCGATATTCTGGTTCCGCCGATGCACCGCCAGCGGATAGACGCCATAGCGCCGCCGCAGCCGCAGCGAACCCAGCGAACGGCCGATCATCCGGCAGCCCGGCGAGATCAGCGCCTCGACCGTCGTGGTCTGCACCGAGGAGAGCTTGTCGACCATGCGCAGCTGCTTGGACTGTTGCAGGCCCAGAAGTTCCGACATTTCGGTGCGCAGCACCACGCGGTCGCCCGCCTCCAGGGTGACGGCGGCGAGGTCGCGCCGCAACGAGGCATCGCCGCGCAGCACGTCGATCAGCCGCACGCCGTCGCGCTTGAAGAGATCCACGTCACGCACGGGCTGGTCAATCAGTTCCGACCCCTCGGGCACCGCCACCTCGGTGAAGAATTTCATCCGGCTGCGGTCCGATAGCAGATCGGCCATGGAATCGCGCGCGGGCAGCAGGCGGCGGCCGATGACCCGCAGATAGATCAGCCCCCAGGCCACCAGGACCAGCGCCAGCGGCGTGACTTCGAAGATCGAGAACGCCTCCAGCCCCTGTTCGCGCGCCACACCGTCCACCAGCAGGTTGGTCGAGGTGCCGATCAACGTCGTCATGCCGCCCAGGATCGCCGCATAACTCAGCGGGATCAGCAGCTTGGAGACCGGAAGCCCCAGCCGGCTGGCCAGCCGCACGAAGACGGGGATCATCATAACCACGACCGGCGTGTTGTTCATGAAGGCCGAGGCCACGACCACGAAGCCCAGAAGAATGCCCAGCCCCATCGCCGGGTTCCTCTCGGTCATGGTCTGGGTCATCGCGGTGAAACTGTCGAGCGCGCCGGTTCGCGTCATCGCCCCCATCACGATGAACATCATCGCGATGGTCCAGGGTGCGGGGTTGGCAAAGACCGAGAGCGCGGCGTCAAAGGGCAGAATGCCGGTCAGCAGCATCACGACCGCGCCCGCCATCGCCACGACTTCGACCGGGTAGACCTCGCGCAGGAACATCGCGAACATGCCCAGCACGATCAGGATCGCGATTACCGGATGGGCCATCCCCATCCCCGGCATCGCCGCCAGAAAATCCGCCATCGGGTCACACCCCCTGCCTGTCGGCGCCATCCTTACCGACGGCAACGGGGGCCGCAAGCGCCTCTTTGGGCAGCGGTTGCACGAGCCGGAGCCCGGCGCGCACCACCCCGATCACGAGCGGCCGCTGGATGGTGCCGAGATGCAGATAGCCACCCGCGCCAGCGATCCTGGCCAGCAGCACGGTTACGCCCGAGCCCGCGCCCAACGCCGTCAGGAGCGGGACCGGCGCAAGCCGCGCGCTCACACGCCGGCCTCCTGCAGCCGGCCACCCTGCCGGACCATCTCGATGCGGGTTGCGCGCCCCGTCCGGTCGTCGGTTTCCACATAGACGCCCGAAAGCGTGGCCTCGCCCATTGCAGGCGTGAAGCGTTCGCGCCCCATCCCGGTGATGAAGCGGCGCAGCGGCTCGGCCTTGTCCATGCCGATGACCGAATTGTAGTCGCCGCACATCCCCGCATCGGTCAGGTAACCGGTGCCGCCCGGCAGGATCTGCGCATCGCTGGTCGGTACGTGGGTATGGGTGCCCACGACCAAGCTCGCCCGCCCGTCGCACCAGTGGCCCATTGCCATCTTCTCCGACGTGGCCTCGCAATGGATGTCCACCAGCGCCGCCTGGACAGCACCGCCCGGCGGGTGCGCCTTGAGCACCGGCTCCAGCGCCGAGAACGGATCGTCGAAGGGCCGCTTCATGAAGACCCGGCCCAGCGCCTGCGCCACCAGCACCTTGCGCCCGCCGGTGGCGGCGTATACCCGCGCGCCCTTGCCCGGCGCGCCCTTGGCGAAGTTGAGCGGGCGCAGGATGCGTGGCTCCTCCTCGACGAAGCGCAGCATGTCCTTCTGGTCGAAGGCGTGATCGCCCAGCGTCACGCAATCGGCCCCGGCCTCCAGCAGCAGTTTCGCATGGGCCGGCGAAAGCCCCGCCCCGCCGGTTGCGTTCTCGCCGTTGACCACGACGAAATCCAGCCGCCAGTCGCGCCGCAGTTGCGGCAGGTTCCCGGTGACGGCCGCGCGCCCCGCGCGCCCCATCACATCGCCAAGAAAGAGTATCCTCATACGGTCTTCCCTATGCGCTCGGGCAGCGGCGGGCAAGCGCGGTGGCGCATCAGAAGCGGATCACGCCGTCCTCCGTCACCACCGCGTCGAGCCGCTCATCGGTGGGCTCAGTCGGCACCGCCGCGGTTTCCTGCGCGCCATAGGCGAAACCGACCGCCAGCGTGGCGCGCACCGCGCGCAGCCGCTCCAGCGTGCGGTCGTAGAAGCCGCCGCCATAGCCCAGGCGAAAGCCGCGCCGGTCGAAGGCCAGCATCGGCACGATCAGCGCCTCTGGCTCCAGCCAGTCGCCAGTCTCCGGCACCACCGCCCCGAACGGGCCGTCCACCAACGCGGAACCCGGTGTCCACTCGCGGAAGGCCAGCGGGAGCCCCTCCCCCACGATCACCGGCACGCAGAGCCTGCGGCCCTCCGCGGCCAGCTCCGCCATCACCGGCAGCGGGTCGATCTCGGTCCGGATTTTCATGTAGCCGGCGATCACCTGCGCCGGGTGCCTACGCAGCAGGGCCAGCAGGTTTTCCCGTGCGGCCGCGTCCAGCCCCGTTCCATGAGCGGGTTTTCGCCGGGCATAGGCGGCCTTGCGGGCCATCTGCTTGTCAGTCGCCACCTCGTCCATCGCATCCTCCCTTTGGCGCAGCCCTGCACCCTGCTACACTGCCGGCAACAGCTTCGCCACTTCGGCCCGGACATTTGCCATGCAAAACCGACATTTCACCGTCAGGCTGGACCATCTCGCCGTGACGGCGCCCGATCTGGCCGCGGGGCTCGCGCATTGCCATTCGGGGCTTGGGCTACTGCTGCCGCAGGGCGGCGCGCATCCCGCGATGGCCACCCACAACCACCTGATGGCGCTGGGCGACGCGGAATATCTGGAGGTGATCGCGCCGGACCCCGCCGCCCCGCCGCCGGGCCGGGCGCGCTGGTTCGCGCTGGACCAGCGACGGCCGGCGCGGCTGGCGACCTGGGTCGTGCGGGTGGGCGACCTGGACGCCGCGATCGCCGCAGCGCCGCTCGACCTGGGGCGCGCGATCGAGATGTCGCGCGACGACCTGCGCTGGCGCATCGCGGTCCGCGACGATGGCAGCCTGCCGATGGACGGCGCCTTCCCGACGCTGATCGAATGGCCCGATATCGACCACCCCGCCGGCATGATGGTCGATCTCCATGCAAGGCTCAGGCAACTCCAGATCGAGACGCCGCAGGCCCCGGTCCTGTCCAACTGGCTGATGCAGAACATGGACGACCGGCGTATCCAGGTACGCCAGGCCCCGCTCTTTCGGCTGACCGCGCAGATCACCGTGCCCGGCGGGCAGCGCGAGTTGCGCTGAGCCTTAGCGCTCGGGCGTATGCCACTTGGCCGGCGGCACCTCGCGGCGCCGCAGGCGCAGCGCGAGACCCAGCGCCACCCCCACCCCGATCGCGACGGTCAGGTCGGTCAGCACCGTCAGCACCAGCGTGACCAGCAGCAGAAGCCTGTCGGAGACGCGTTCGGCCATGTAGCTCCGCCACTTGTGCGGTTCGCTCATGTTCCAGGCAGTCACCATCAGCAGCCCGGCCAGCGCCGGCATCGCCATGCGGCCCGCGAGCGGGGCGGCCGCCATCATCACGGCAAGGATCGCCACCGCATGCACCATCCCCGCAACCGGCGTGCGCCCGCCAGCGCGCACATTGGTGGCGGTACGCGCGATGGCGCCGGTGGCCGGCAGCCCCCCGAAGAGGCTCGATCCGATATTGGCCGCGCCCTGGGCCAGCACCTCGGCATTGGGGCGGTAGGCACCGCCGATCATCCGGTCGGCCACCATCGCCGAGAGAAGCGACTCGACGCCCGCCAGAAAGGCGATCACCAGCGCCGAGGGCAACAGTTCCAGCACCCGGTCCAGCGAAAGGACGGGCAGCGCCGGCCACGGCAGCCGGTCAGGCAGCGCGCCGAAGCGGCTGGCGATCGTATCCACCGGCAGCGCCAGCAGCGCCACCGCGGCGGAGCCCAGCGCGACGGCCAGGATCAGCCCCGGCAGCCGTGGTGCGGCGCGGCGCAGAGCCACGATCAGCAGTATCGTGGCCAGACCCACGGCAAGCGCCGGAACATTCAGCGTGCCGCGCGCATGCCAGAGCGCGGGAAGCGTCTCCAGGAAGTCGGCGGGCTGCGCGGCAAACTTCAGGCCGGCCAGATCCTTGATCTGGCTGGCACCAATGATGATCGCGATCCCGATGGTGAAGCCGTTGACCACTGCCTCCGGTACGTGCCGCACCAGGTTGCCCAGCCGCAACGCCCCGGCGGCCAGCAGCAGCAGGCCGGCCATGAAGGTCGCCAGCACCAGACCGTCATAGCCATGTTCGGCGATCACCCCGAAGACGACCACAATGAAAGCGCCGGTCGGGCCGCCGATCTGCACCCGGCTGCCACCCAGCGCCGAGATCAGGAAGCCCGCCACGATTGCGGTGACGAGCCCGGTCTGGGGCGGCGCACCCGAGGCGATGGCGATGGCCAGACTCAGCGGAAGGGCAACCATCGCGACGGTCAGCCCGGCCAGCAGGTCGGCCAGGAAGAGGGGGCGCGAGTAGGTGCGGATCGTGGTTAAAATCTTGGGGCGCATTGCAGGCGTGTCTTACAGGCTTTGCGCGCACCGGACACAGGATCCCACGACAGGCGAACGCCGCCCGGCGCGGTCGGAGCGGCCGGGCGGCGCGCGGTTTCGTTTATCACTCGGTGCGGCGGGCCCACCACGACCGTGGAGGTGACGAATTCCCGAGAGCCTGTATACACAGGTGGGCGCCAGGTAACGAGGCCACGGCCCCGACAGAGCCAGCTCCCTCGGAAAGGATTAAGGCCACTGGAATTGGACCTTTCACGGGAAGGGCAGAACCCGCCATTGCCACAGCTATGCCGCTCCGGGCGCGCTGGCAAGTGTCGTGACGCCGCGGCCGGTCACAAATCTGCGCCCTTGCGCCTGTTCACTGAATGTTCCAGATTGCCACCATGTCCGATCCCTCGCAGCCCGGTCAGCTTCTGGCCCGCGGTACCTGCCGCCATCTGCGCAGCCTCGATTTCCAGGGGCTGGAGGAGTTCTGTCCCGCGCCGGGGCTTCGCGTCGATGTGATGGCGTTGGGACCGAAAGGCGAGATCTGGGTGATCGAGTGCAAGTCCTCGCGCGCGGACTACCTGTCGGACGCCAAGTGGCAGGGCTATCTGGAATTCTGCGACCGGTTTTTCTGGGCGGTCGATGCGGAGTTTCCGCAGACGCTCCTGCCTCCGGAGACCGGGCTGATCCTGGCCGATCCCTATGATGCCGAGATCCTGCGCATGGGACCGGAGAGCCGCCTGCCGGGCGCCCGGCGCAGCGCGCTCATCCGGAAATTCGCGCGCGACGCGGCGCACAGGCTACGACGCTTCACGGACCCGAAACCGGGTCAGGCGGTCTGAGGCGCGGGCGCTACTTCGCCAGCTTGCGGGCGCTGGCTGCCGCGGCGCGCAGTTCCTCGGCGATCTCCTCGGCCTCATCGGGGTCGAAATCGAGCGGCAATTCCAGCCCCTCGGCCTCCACATAGAGGCGCACCATCCCCAGCGTGGTCGGGCCGATCTGCAGATTCGCGGCGATATCGCTCTCTTTGTCGATGCCCATGATTGCGCCTCCTGTTCCAGCCCGTCCGGTACAGCGAATATCGCCCGGATTCAAGCGCCACGGAGCGCCCGAAACGCTTGCATTCCGGCGCGCCGGACGCTACATCGCCTTCCACGTGCCGCCTTAGCTCAGTTGGTTAGAGCGCTGGATTGTGGATCCAGAGGTCCCCCGTTCAAGCCGGGGAGGCGGTACCACCTCCACTTCCCGAAATTCGACGTCCGGCGACGGCGCCCGGCCGCCTGGCCCGGACGTGAAAAGGCCCGCCACCGGGGCGGGCCTTTGACCGTTCGTAAGCGTCAACACGCTGTCAGTGTTCGTCGCCCATATCCACCGTGGGATCGAAACTGCCGTCATTGTTGACGCCGGGACAGGTCGGGCAGGCCATCTGGCTGACGAAACGCGGCCGCGTGGCGAACTTGATGTCCCAGGTCTGGTTGCCGAATTCCGGCGTCTTCCAGTAGCCCAGATCGAAGCCGAGATTGAAGATCGGCTCGTAGGTGATGAAGGTTTCGGTCAACAGCACGATGTCGTCGTCGCTCATCGCCGGGATCTCTTCGGGTTGCATGTCGACCACCTGCTGCTGGGTCAGCGGATCGTTGCCGTCCGACGCATAGGACCACAGCACGAAATAATTCGGCGCCTTTTGCTTGTTATAGGTCACCAGCGAGACGCGCAGCCAGGGGTCGCCCGGCGTGGTGTCGAGCGCGTTGAGCGCGGTGTCGAGCCCGTCGATGAATTCCGGCGTCATCGCCTGGCGGTGGCGCGCAATGATGTCGCTGACCGTATAGCTGGCCTTCAGCGACTGACCATAGTTTTTCTGCGCGTCGAACCAAGTGTAAAGGGCCATGTAGAAAAAGGCCAGAACCGGCATCATGAGCGCGGCTTCCACGGCCATGATGCCGCGTGTCTCAAATGCGAACCAGCGCAGATATGTCAGGGATTTTCGATACATGCCTGTCTCCCTTGCTCCTATACGTCCGGCTCGATGGCGAAGGCCGATTTGGCGACGACCTGGAAATTGCCGTTCGGGTCCTTGACGAGCGACCCGCCGAGCCAGGCCGTGGGAAAGATCAGATCGACCACCACGCAGGCACGCACAAACATCACCTCGTTTGCCGCGCCTTGCTGGAACTGCACCACCGGCTCGGCGTTTTCGTCGCGGTCCACGCAGACCACACCGTTGGCCGGGAAAGCCCAGGTGTCGGTGGTGGAGTCGTAGACGCGCGTCATCTCCACCGTGAGGTTGTTCATGCAGTCCTCGAACACGGTGGCGGTGTCGCATATCTCCTGGCGGATGACATCCGGGTCCACCGGGTTTCCGCTGGAGAGCCGGATGGTGCGCACCGCCATGTCGAGCGACCGCTCGAGCATGGCGTAGCGCGTCAGCAGGAGGCCCGATTCCGCGCCCGAGACCATCACGCCCACGAAGAGCGGGAAGAGCAGCACGAACTCGAAGGTGGCAACTCCGTCGTCGCGCCGCACGAGCTCGCGGAACTTCCGGCGAACGGATGTGAGCGCGACGCCGATCATTGCGTGAGCCTCAGGTTGTTGATCGCCAGCGCGATGTTGTTGAACGCGTCGGAGATCGAGCGCCCTTCGGCATCGTAGTAGTGGTTGATCGAGCTGGCGCAGTTCCGCAGCGCGGTCCGGCCGTTGTTCGGGGCCTCGAAGCCGACGGTGAAGACGATGATCCCGGCCTGCTTGGCCTGGGTGCAGACAGCGTTCAGGCGCTGGTTCTTTTCCCAGTTGCCATGCCCGTCCCAGACCCGCGGCAGGAAGGAGAAGTCCTCGAAATAGTCGGTGTTCACCTCGGCCCAGAGTGCCGGGTAGCTCATCTGCGAGACCTGGTCGGGACGCTCCTCGAAATTGCAACCTCCGTTACAGATCCGGCGGTAGTAAGGGCTGTCGGCGTAGCCGCCATACTCCGGATAATAGTACTGGTCGCGTCCGGCATTGTAGACGACGTAAAAGTCGCCGTCTTTATCCGTATTGTCGTTGTCGGCCTCGACGCTCTTCCAGAATTCCGACGGGCCCGACCGGAAATCCGGCTTCAACTCGTGCTGGGTCGTGTTCTCGCCATCCGACATCAGGACCACGATCTTGACCGCTTCCGGATCATCGAAATCCAGTGGACGGTTCTCGGGGAAATCCGGCTCCACCGCCGGGGCACCGCCGACACGCGCGACCTCCGAAAGGTCGGAGATCATGTCCCGCAGTTCGGGATCCAGCAGCGCCGTGCCCCATTTCATGCCTATGTCGATGGACGTGTTGCCACCGGCCCGCAGGTTGTTGATGAGATAGTTCAGGTTCGAATGGTGTGCCACGAACGGGCGGATGTAGCGCCAGGTCTCCGTGCGGCAGGCCCAGTTCCCGACCGTGGTGCTATACGTGTTCCACGGGTCAAAATGCCCGGTGCGGTTAATATCCGTAGACGCGGCCAGGTTGGTGGTGTTGAAATCCGCCTCCGTGAAGTTGAGGCAATGCGAATAGTCATGCTCGTCGGTAATGTCGTAGCTCGTCAGGTTGGGATCGTCGATGCCATCGAGAAGATACGGCCCGGCATTGACCTGTTCGGAGAACGGCACCAGCGAGATCGACACCAGGCCCGGCGTGACCGAGCAGTTGCCGTTGCTGTTTAGATCCGAGCCCGGATCGCACAGCATGTGCCAGGAAAATTCCTTGGCCGCTGCCTGCATGTTCTTGAGGCGCTGGTTCCAACCCATCGAGCCCGACGCGTCGAGCACGAGCGAAATTTCAAGCTGAGGAATGTTCTCGGTCGCGCCCGCGGCCATGCCGGAGGCGAGTTCGAAAACGCCCTTGCTGTTCTCGAAACGCTTGCCGAAGGCGCCCATGGTCAGGGAATAGTCCATGAGCCGAAGGAAGCGCGTCGGCACGCGCGTCTCGCTGGAGATGTTGACGACGCTGCTGGTGATCCCGTCGCCATCCTCGGATACCGTCACGCTGGTCTTGTCCAGGCCGGCCACCTCGAAATAGCTTTCCACCACGTCCTGCGCAGGCAGCACCTGCGTCAGCGACGCGGCGGCCAGCACCGAACGGTCCATCGCGGCCTGGGTGCGTACCCGTTCGGCCTCGAACCGCATGATGTCGTAAGCCATGCCGCCCACGAAGAGCATGATGACCATCGCATAGAATGTGAAGATGGTCAGGGAGCCGCCCTGATCCGCCGCGAATGACGCAGGCGTCGCTCGCGAACGCGGGGCTCCGCCCGAAATGCCGGCATTGAACTTCCCATACCAGGTCATATTCCACCTCTCTCCCGGGCCCTGCCCGGTTAATTTACTCACCCCTGCCGCGGGACAGATTCCGCGCGCAGTTTCCACCACCGTGATTTGGAACGGGATGCGTGGCGAAAATAAGGCAGGAAAGCCCGAAAAATTGATATTTTCGCCGAAAATTTTCGCGGTTGGTGATCGACACAGGACAAAAGCTGAGTACAGTCAGCATTATAAACAACAAGGAAATCGGGGAGACGAAAGTGCTTAACAGACCTGAACCAACATTCCGCGAGTCAGTCGACCTCATGTTCAACCGCGCGGTCGCGCTGATGGACCTCCCCCCGGGGCTGGAAGAAAAGATACGCGTCTGCAACTCCACCTACACCGTCCGGTTCGGCGTCAGGCTGCGCGGCCAGATCAAGACCCTGACAGGCTATCGCGCCGTGCATTCCGAGCATATGGAGCCCGTGAAGGGCGGCATCCGCTACTCGCTGGGCGTCAACCAGGACGAGGTGGAGGCGCTCGCCGCCCTGATGACCTACAAATGCGCGCTCGTGGAGACGCCCTTCGGCGGATCCAAGGGCGGGTTGTGCATCGACCCGCGCGAATACGAGGAGCACGAGCTGGAAATGATCACGCGGCGGTTCACCTACGAACTTGCCAAGCGCGACCTGATCAATCCCAGCCAGAACGTTCCCGCCCCCGACATGGGTACGGGCGAGCGCGAGATGGCCTGGATGGCCGACCAGTATGCGCGGATGAACACGACCGACATCAATTCGCGGGCCTGCGTGACCGGCAAGCCGCCCCATGCCGGCGGCATCCAGGGCCGGGTCGAGGCCACCGGACGCGGCGTGCAATTCGCGCTGCAGGAATTCTTCCGCCACCCCGAGGACGTGAAGGCCGCAAATCTCTCGGGCTCGCTCGACGGCAAGCGGGTGATCGTGCAGGGGCTGGGCAATGTGGGCTACCACGCAGCGAAGTTCTTGTCCGAGGAGGACGGCGCCAAGATAACCGGCATCATCGAGCGCGACGGCGGGCTCTATGACGAGAAGGGGCTCAACATCGAGGATGTGCATCAGCACATCGTTCGCAGCGGCGGGGTCAAGGGCTTTCCCAGCGGGGAATATGTCGTCGATGCCTCCAAGCTGCTGGAGGAAAAATGCGACATCCTGATCCCGGCCGCGATCGAGGGTGTGATCAACATCGGCAATGCCGATCGGGTACAGGCCAATCTCATCATCGAGGCCGCCAACGGCCCGGTGACGGCCCCCGCCGACGAGATCCTGCGCAAGAAGGGCATCGTGATCGTTCCCGACATGTTCGCCAACGCGGGCGGCGTGACCGTGTCCTATTTCGAATGGGTCAAGAACCTCAGCCATATCCGCTTCGGCCGGATGGGCCGCCGCCAGGAAGAGGCGCGCCACCAGCTCATCGTCAATGAGCTCCAGCGTCTCGACGAACATCTGGGCAGCTCCTGGTCGATGTCGCCGGGCTTCAAGAAGAAGTACCTGCGCGGCGCTGGCGAACTTGAGCTGGTGCGTTCGGGACTCGACGACACGATGCGCGCCGCCTACCAGTCGATGCGCGAGGTCTGGCACTCGCGCGACGACGTGCCCGACCTGCGCATGGCCGCCTATCTGGTGTCGATCGGCCGCGTGGCCACCAGCTACAAGGCCAAGGGTCTCTGATCGCCAAGGGGCGCGGTGCGCGGCTCAGTCCCGCGCCGCGCCTCCGTCTTCCATGATCCGCGCCGTCAGCATGTCGGCCATGATCCGGCCCTGCGCCCCCGGTGTCACGCCGCCCACGCCCACGCGGCGGCCCAGCCGCCACCACATCCCCGGCGCCCAGCCGCGCGGATAGCGCCGCCGGAGCCGGATCAGGAAACCGTTGGATGGCTTGAAGGCGAATATGCCGCGCTCCACCCCCTCCACGTCCTCGATCGCGCAGATGCGCGTGCCGTCGCTGTCGTAAAGGCCGTCCTCGCGCAACTCGATCATGCCGGCGGTCGCCCACCACATCCGGCTGGTCAGCACCAGCACCAGCGCACCCAGACCGATCAGGAAGATCTGCCACAGCGCCGCGGCCGGCGGCCGCGCCAGCCCGATATAGATCAGCAAACAGCCCAGCACCGCCAGCACCGCCAGCGAGAACACCCGACGTGCGGGCGAAGGCCCCAGCCTCACGATCGTCTCCGACACCATCCGCACCTCCCTGCCGCTGCGCGCCAAGCCATAGCGGAGCCCGCGCGGCAGGTCGAGGGCTCAGTCCATGAGCGCGTCCGCGCGCGGCCCGGCGCGCTCCAGATGCACCGGCAGCACCCGGCCGTAAAGCTGGCGCACCCTGACCGGATTGCCGACCATGCCGGGCGCTTCGACATAGGAGTAGATCGCGACGTGGCGCGGGCGCAGGCCATCCAGCGGGGTCACGCGATGCAGGGAATGGCGCCCGCGGAAGAGTTGCAGGTCGCCGGGCTGGAGATCGAGCGTGCGCACCGCGTCGGACTGCCCGTCCAGCACCTCGGCCACGGCCTCGAAATTTTCGCCGTCGCTGCGGATATCCGGGACGTATTCGAACGCGCCGCCCGTCTCGGCGGTCTGGAGCGCCAGCGTCACGGTGAACGGGTTCGTGTCGAAATGCCAGGGAAAGCCGTTGCCGGCCTCGGCGGTGTTCACGATCACGTCGCCCAACGGATCGGCGTAACGGTGAAACAGGGCCTTCGGCACATCGAGCGCCTCGCGCAGGAATCTGTCGAAACCGGGATGGTTCTGGACCTGCCGCAACACCCCGTCGGGGGCGAAATTGTCGGCCGGGATGAAGGCGTTGGAGCGGTCGAAGAAGCGTCGCACGGGATGCTCGGGCGGCAGGCTCTCGTCGTCTTCGGTGAAATAGGCGTTACAGCGGCTCATCGACCGGTGCGCCAGGTGGGCCACGGACGCGGTTTCCCGCACCGCGGCGCGCACGCCTTCGGGCGTCAGAAAGCCGGGCAGGACGGCGCAGCCCTCCTCCTCCAGTTCGGCACGCAGGTCGCGCAGCATCGTGCGATAGGCGGCGCTTTCGGGCAGGTCGATCGGGTAGCGCCCCAGGTCGATCCAGATCCGGGCGTTCATTCGGCAGCCTCCTGCCGGCGCGGGACAACCTCGTATCCCGGCGCCTCGGGTTCGTCGTCGGTCATCTCCGCCGGGAAGCCCGGCGCGCGGATATCGAGGCCGGTGGCCTCCTCCAGCCTGCGGATGATGTTGGGCGACAACTCGCGCGGGCCGTAGCGGGCAATGCCGTCCCGGATGATCTCGATGAGCAGCGGGTTGAGTTCCAGCGGCACCCCGGCGCGGTCGGCCACGTCCTGGAAGAGGCCGATATCCTTGGCTACCAGATCCATCGTGAACGAGATGTCGCGCGAGCCGTTCAGGATCACCTGGCTCTCGGTCTCATGCACGAAGCTGGTGCCCGAGGATATCCGGATCGCCTCATAGGCGGTGGCCAGGTCCATGCCCGCGCCCCCGGCCACGGACAACGCCTCGGTGCAGGCGATGAGGTTCGCGGTGGCCAGGTAGTTGGTCAGCACCTTCAACACCGATGCGCTGCCCAGATCGCCGGTATGCAGCACCCGGCGTCCCATCATGGTCAGAAGTGGCAGAATGCGCTCGAACGTGGCGCGGTCGCAGCCCGCGAATATCGAGATATTGCCGGTTGCGGCGCGGTGGCAGCCGCCCGAGACCGGGCAATCGGCGGCCGCGCCGCCCGCCGCGGCGACCTTGCCCCCCAGGCGCTTCACCTCGGCCTCGTCTGTGGTGGACATCTCCAGCCAGATCTTGCCCGGCCCTATCGCCTGCAGCAGCCCGCCGGGGCCCTCGACCACCGCAGCGGAGGCCGCGGGGCTGGGCAGGCAGGTAATCACCGTGTCGCAGGTCGCCATCATCGCCGCCGGACCCTCGCCCGCGCGGGCGCCGCGCGTCACGAACTCGGCAACGCGCGCGCCTTCGAGATCGTGTACTGTCAGGTCGGCGCCGTTGCGCAACAGGCTGCCAGCGAGCTTCGCGCCGACATTGCCCAGTCCGATGAAACCGAGCTTCATGGCCGCCTCCCCTTGGTGCCTCGCTTTCGATGGTTGCGCCGCCCGCGGCCCGACGGTTGTCCGTTCGCGACCCTGCTGGTCCGCCTGCGTCAGGAAAATCGGGCTATAGCGGCCCGCCTGTGCAATTTCGCGCAGAACCCTGTACCGCGCCGCTGCTTTGGCGACCGGGATGCGCAACCCCAGTTCAGCGGCGAAAGCGGATGGCCTCATGTCCATGCGTCCCGTCACCGCCACGCGCAGTGACTTTGGCGTGCGGGATCAGATCAGCCCGCGCCACCATGCAATCGCCACCAGCGCCGCGGCCGCGATCAGCAGGTTGATCGCCAAGTTGCGCAACCAGCCCATGAACCGGCCCCAGCGTTCCGCTTTCGGGTCGATACCCTTCAGGTAGGTGCTGATCGTCTCGTAGGCCGCGGCCACGCCTGCGTCGTCGATCTCGTGCTCGTGCTTGGGATGGGCGATCCGGGCCTCCGTCTCCACCAGATAGACGCCGGCCTTGCGCACCGAACGGGGCAGCCGCCGCCCGGCGCGGCGCAGCTTGGCCTTCAGCGACCCCCCGCTCACGCCGAGTTGGCGCGAAAGCTGGTCCTCGACCCGCGAGACCATGGTTCTGAACGTGGTCGGGTGCATGCGCCTGCGCTCCTTGCCGGTTTCGCCCCAAACTGCCGTCTGGCCATTGCCGGCGCAAGCCTTTAGACAAGGCCGCCAGACCGGAGACCGCCGCCATGCTCAACACCGTCATCACCGGAGACGCCTCCGACCGGCCGCCGCTCGTGATTGCGCACGGACTTTTCGGGTCGGCTCGCAACTGGGGCGTCCTGGCGCGGCGGCTGGGCACGGACCGGCAGGTGATCGCGGTCGACATGCGCAACCACGGCCAGAGCCCGCGTTTCAGGACCAACGGCTATGCCGAGATGGCCGATGACCTGGCCGACGTGATCGCGGCGCATGGCGGGCGCGCCGACGTGCTGGGCCATTCGATGGGTGGCAAGGCGGCGATGGTGCTGGCCCTGGGCCGCCCCGAACTGGTCGCTCGCCTGATCGTGGCGGATATCGCGCCGGTGGGATATGGCCACAGCCAGACGCCGCTGATCCGCGCGATGAAGGGGCTCGATCTGGATGCCGTTACCACGCGCCGCGACGCGGACGCCGCGCTGGAGCAAGCGATTCCGGAGCCTCCGGTGCGCGCCTTCCTGCTGCAATCGCTCGACCTGAAGGGCGAGCGTCCACGCTGGCTGATAAATCTCGACGTGCTGGAGGCGGAGACGGACGCCATCATCGGCTTTCCGGACGTGGCGGGCCGCTTCGACGGCCCTGCGCTCTTCCTGGCGGGCGGTGCATCGGACTATGTGCAGGCGGCGCATGAGGATCGCATCCGCGCGCTCTTCCCGGCCGCAAAGCTGGAGTGGATCGAGGGCGCGGGGCATTGGCTCCATGCCGAGAAGCCGCGCGAGTTCGAGGCCGAGATCCGCGCCTTCCTGGACTGATCCGCAGGCCCCCGCACACGGGCCGTCAAACCTGCGCGAGGCCGCTGGCGCGCGGCGCCCCGCACGGGGCATGATCGCCCCGTCATCACCGCGAGCCCGCACCATGCCCGAACCGCCTGTCACGGCCGCCCCGCCGCATCGCTTCGACGACAGTTTCGTGCTGCGGATGATCCGGGATTTCTTCTTCGGACTGCTGATGATCATCGCGCTGGAGCTTGGCGCCCGCTACGCGCTCGTGCTCTGGCGCTACAACAATCAGGAAGTCGCCCGCACCGAGGCCGCCGCACGCAACCTGGCCGAGGACGTGCGCGCCATCATGCTCAACCGGGGCGGCCCTGTCGCGGCGCGCACGGTCTATCCAATCCTCAAGCGCGACCACGCGCAGTTCGGCCTGGAGATCGCGATCACGCCCTCCCCGGACACGGTGCGCGCGGTGGGCGCGCTGGTGCCCGGCACGCCGCGCGGCATCCCGCCGGACTGGCCGGAGGGCGTGCATCACGAGGCGCGGGTCGATATCCTGGCCGAGCCGTTCTGCATCCAGTGCCACAGCGCGTCGGATCCCGGCGATACGCTGGGCAGCGTGACGGTGCGCAACTACCGCGACACGCATCTGGCGGTCTGGTGGCAGGATGTCTGGCTCTCGGGCGTGTTCGGCATGGGCAATATCATCCTCGACGTGATCGTGCTTCTGATCCTCCTGCGCTTGCGGATGGAGCCGCTCCTGGGGTTGCGCGCCGTGGTGGCGGAGCTTGCGGGATCGGGTGGCAATCTGGAGCACCGCGCGCCGGTGCGTTCCGATGACGAGTTCGGCGCGCTGGCCCATGACCTCAACCGGTTCCTGGACCGGCTGAGCCTGATCGCAGGCGATATGGGCCGGGTGCTGTCGGAGATGGACGCGCTTTCGACCCGGATGCGCGCCGCCTGCGATGCCGTGGACCGGCAGACAGATGCGCTGGCCCGCGATGTGGCCGCGATTTCGTCGGGGCCGAATGACGCCGACCTCGCGGCACTGCGCGATGCGGTGGCGGCGCTGGCCCGGCGGGTCGATGCGGAGGCTCACATTCCCGCCCGCTCCGCCGAGGCGGCGCCTGGCGCGGTGGACACCGGCGCGGCGGAGCGCGCAGCCGCGCAGATGCAGGCGCTGAGCCGATCCGCCCGTGACCTGAGGCTTCTGGAAGAGCGGATGCAGACCCTCGCCGCCGAGGGCCAGCGTCTGCTCGCGCGGCTCAACGACCGGCCGGCGGCCCCCGCTTGACCTGCATCAAGGCGGGTTTTCGAAGAACCGTTATACTAAGGAATCATGACCCAGACGGGGACGGGAGGATGATCACCCTCGACGACATCATCGGCATGACCTGCCTCACGCGGGACGAGATCGAGGCGATCGGCGAGCATGAGGGATGCTGCGGCGTCAGCGCCGCGGTCATGGCCGAGTACACAAGCCAGGAGCCGAAGGGTTTTCAGCATATCCAGCAGATGATCTGCGAGGATATCCGCGAGGCACTGCACCGCGACGACGTGGATCATGCCCGCGCGCTCTACACCGTGCTGCATCACTATATGGAAACCCATCCCGACGCCGCGCGCGGCGCCGCGGGCTGACCGGTCCGGTCGTTAACGTCCCGTGAGCTTGCGCACCACGGCCCAGGTCACCGGCAGCGACACCGCCAAACCGACCGCCGCGGCGAGCAGGATCGGGCGCAGCGTGTCATATCCGGCCGTCAGGACCGCGATGACCGCGATGCCCATCAGGGCGGTTGCCGCCATTGCGAAAACGGGTAGGGCCAGCCGTATCATCTCGACCTCCATCAACTGATTACACGCGAAGTTTACCGCGGGCCGCGGCCACGCACCTTGACATGGCTCAAATCCTGCGACGGCGAAAATCCAAAACCCTTCACATTCACAGGCTTGGCGACTGCCGCACCAGACCCGGCATTCTGCGGATTTTACCGCAGGTGTTTCCGGAATTGCCGATCTACTGAACCCGGCCGGGTCGTCCTAGGCTGCCCGCACTCACGTGAACGCAAAACTCACGCCAACGAAAAGCGCGCGCCGTGCCAAGGCGCCGCGCAATGCAATGGGGAGACAGAGATGTTGTCCAAGGGACTGAAGACGATCGCGCTTGCCGGGCTGATGGCCGGCACCGGCGCGGGCGCGGCCAGCGCATTTTCCACCACCGAGATTCAGGCGCTCTATGGCGACGGCTTCCACTTCGGCAAGAACGGCGCCGGCGAGACCGCGCGCACCACGATCACGCTGGAACATTTCACCGCTTTCGAATACGGCGACGTGTTCTTTTTCGTCGATCTCAACCAGGATTTCGACGGCCCCGCCTCGGGGCGCGACACCGACCAATATGGCGAGATCTACGGCCATCTGAGCGCCAAGACCGTCGGGCTGGATTTCAGCGACAGCGGGCTGATCCGTGACGTCGGGCTAGACGTGGGCATCAACCAGGGAACGGATTTCCTGGTCGGGCTCTATGGCGCGCGGGTCGATTTCAACGTGCCGGGCTTCAACGTGCTGACCTTCGGGCTGTATGCCTATGACAACCTGGAAGACCCGTTCGACCGCAATCTCGACACCACCTATCAGGCGACCGTCGTCTGGAACGCGCCCTTCGAGATCGGCGGGCAGAAATTCTCCACCCAGGGATTCATCGACTTTATCGGCGACCAGGGGTCCGGCGTGGACGACCAGATCGTGTTTCAGCCGCAACTTCGCTGGGATATCGGCCATGCGATGGGCGGCAAGGAGAACCGCCTGAACCTCGGGCTGGAATACGCTTACTTCGAGAACAAGTTCGGCGTCTCCGGCGTCGATGACAACGTACTCCAGGTTTTCCTGGCGTGGAAACTTCACTGACCACTCACGGAGGCAGGCGGGCCGGATCACCGGCCCGTCTGTGACCCCTTGCACAGCCTCTGGACGCCGGGCGGAAACCGGGTATCTTCCGTTCCGTCAAGACCGGAGATGACCCATGCGCCACCCTGCCCGACCCGTCCTCCTCCTGCTCTGCCTCGCCCTTGCCGCCTGCAACACGATCGAAGGCGCGGGCCGGGACCTGCAATCGGCTGGCGACGCGATCTCGGACGCAGCGCACCAGTAGCGGGGCGCGGCGCGGGCGGGCCATTTCGGCAACGCCGGCGCGGCAAGGCACAGTGCCCCCCGCTTGGGCCTTGGCCCGCCCGCCGGCACGGCTTATACAGCCCGCGACAGCAGCGAGCGGAGCAGCCATGCGCAGCGCCACCATCACCCGCAAGACGGCGGAGACCGAGATCCGCGTCGAGATCGACCTCGACGGGTCCGGCAGCTATGCCAACGCCACCGGAGTCGGCTTCTTCGACCACATGCTCGATCAACTCGCCCGTCATGCGCTGATCGACATGAAACTGTCCTGCACGGGCGATCTGCATATCGACGACCACCACACGGTGGAGGATTGCGGCATCGCGCTGGGCCAGGCGCTGGCGCAGGCGATGGGCGACAAGCGCGGCATCCGCCGATATGGCGCCTGCCTCCTGCCGATGGACGACGCGCTGGTGCGCGCGGCGCTGGACCTGTCCGGGCGGCCCTATCTGGTCTGGTCGCTGGACATGCCCACGCCCAAGATCGGCAGCTTCGACACCGAACTGGTGCGCGAGTTCTTCCAGGCGCTCTCCACCCATGCGGGGATCACCCTGCACGTGACCGCACTGGCCGGGATCAACAGCCACCACATCGCCGAGGCCGCCTTCAAGGCAGTGGCGCGTGCGCTGCGCGACGCGCTGGAGCCGGATCCGCGCCGGTCCGACGCGGTGCCCTCGACCAAGGGGACGCTCTAGGCCGTGGCGACCGTCATCCTGGATTACGATTCCGGCAACCTGCACTCGGCGCTCAAGAGCTTCCAGCGCATGGCCGCGGAAACGGGCGCCGGTCCGGTCAGCGTGACCTCGGACCCCGAAACGGTGGCCCGAGCCGACCGCATCGTACTGCCGGGCGTCGGCGCCTTCGCCGATTGCCGGGCGGGGCTGGCAGCGCGCGGCGGGCTCTTCGAGGCGATGGAGGATGCGGTGATCCGGCGCGGCCGGCCCTTCCTGGGCATTTGCGTGGGCATGCAGATGATGGCCACGCTGGGGCGCGAATACACGGTGACGCAGGGCTTCGACTGGATCGGCGGCGAGGTGGTGGAGATCACGCCCTCCGACCCGGCACTGAAAGTGCCGCATATGGGCTGGAACGACCTGGTGATCGACCGACCCCACGCGCTGCTGGAGGGGATTTCCACCGGCGATCACGCCTATTTCGTGCATTCCTACCACATGCGCCCGGCCGATCCCGCGCACCTGATCGCCCATGTCGATCACGGCGGCCCGATCACCGCGGCGATCGGGCGCGACAATCTCTTCGGGACCCAGTTCCACCCGGAGAAGAGCCAGAAGACCGGGCTGCGGCTGATCGCCAACTTCCTTGGCTGGATGCCGTGAGCGCGCCGCGCGCGGCGCTCTCCTGGTCGTCGGGCAAGGATTGCACGCTGGCACTGATGGAAGTGCGGCGCCAGGGGCTCGCTGAAGTTGTCACCCTGCTGACGACCACCAATTCGCAATTCGACCACGTGGCCATGCACGGCACCCGCGACAGGATTCTCCGGGCGCAGGCCCGCGCGGTCGGCCTGCCGCTTCTGAACGTGCCGCTACCCTGGCCCTGCAGCAACGAGGCGTACGAGGCGCGTATGGCCGGCGCGGTGGAAAGGCTCAAGGCGCAGGGCATCACCCATGTGATCTTCGGCGATCTCTTCCTGGAGGATGTGCGCGCCTGGCGCGAGGCGCGCATGGCCGAGTGCGGGATGCAGGCGCTCTTTCCGCTCTGGGGGCGGGACACGGGCGCCCTGTCGCGGCAGATGGTCGATGACGGCATAAGGGCGCACCTGGTCACGCTCGATCCCGCCCGCCTGCCGGCCGATCTGGCCGGGGCGGCATACGATCATGCGTTTCTCGATGCCCTGCCCGAGGGCGTGGATCCCTGCGGCGAGAACGGTGAGTTCCACACCGCCGTCCTGGATGCGCCCTGTTTCGCCGCTCCGATCCCGGCGCGCCGCGGCGAGACCGAATCGCGGGACGGTTTCGTCTATGCCGATCTGGTGCCGCTGGGTTGAGCGTTCTGCCCGCGCTTGATCCCGCGCCCGATGCCCGTAAGCTGACGGCAGGCCTCAGAGGCCGGGAGGAACCGCCATGCACACAGAGATCCGCAAGACCGTGATCCGCAATATCGGGCTCTGCCTGAGTGGCGACATGCACGCCCCCATATTGGAGGCCGACTGCATCGTCGCGCTGGACGGCCGGATCGCCGCGATCGGGCGCGCGCGCGACATGGACACCGACGACGCGACCACGCTGGTCGACGCGCATGGCGTGGCGCTGGCGCCCGGCCTGATCGACAGCCATGTGCACCCGGTCGTGGGCGACTACACCCCGCGGCAGAACCAGCTCAACTGGATCGACAGCACGCTGCATGGCGGGGTGACGACGATGATCTCGGCCGGCGAGGTGCATATGCCTGGCCGCCCGAAAGATGTCGTCGGCCTCAAGGCGATGGCGATCGCGGCCCAACGCTGGTACGAGAATTTCCGCCCCTCGGGCGTCAAGGTCCTGGCCGGGGCGCCGGTTCTCGAACACGGGATGGTGGAGGAGGATTTCAGGGATCTGGCCCAGGCCGGCGTGAAGCTGCTGGGCGAGGTCGGGCTGGGCTCGGTCAAGGACGGCAAGACCGGCCGCCAGATGGTGGACTGGGCGCGCAAATACGGGATCCAGAGCACGATCCATACAGGCGGACCGTCGATCCCCGGCTCGGGGCTGGTGGACGCCGACATGGTGCTGGAGACCGGGACCGACGTGATCGGCCATATCAATGGCGGCCATTCGGCACTGCCTGACGACCAGATCGTCTGCCTCTGCGAGAACTGCCTCAAGGGGCTGGAGATCGTGCATAACGGCAACGGACGCGCGGCGCTTCTGACACTCAATACCGCGCGCGAACTGGGGCAGCTCGACCGGGTGATGCTGGGCACCGACGGGCCAGCCGGATCGGGTGTGCAACCGCTGGGCATCCTGCGGATGGTGGCGATGCTGGCCAGCCTCGGGGATGTGCCCGCCGAGATCGCCTTCTGCTTCGCGACCGGCAACACCGCGCGCCAGCGCGATCTGGATTGCGGCCTGCTTGAGCCCGGCCGCGCCGCGGATTTCGTGCTGATGGACCAGGCCCAGCACGCACCGGGCGTCTCGCTGCTGGAATCGGTCGCGTTGGGCAACCTGCCCGGCATCGGAATGACACTGATCGACGGCGAGGTGCGCAGCCTGCGCTCGCGCAACACGCCGCCCGCCGCGCGGCTGCCGGAACTGGTGACAGGCGCGGTCGCTAGCTGACCCGGCGCGCGGATCAGACCAGTTTCTTCAGCAACTCCAGGAAGGTCTTGCGTTCTGCGACCGAGAGCGGCGCCAGCGTCTCGCGCGTGATCTCGCGGCCCATGCGGCTCAACTCGGGCAGCGCATCCTTCGCCGTCTGCGAGAGCGAGATCAGCGTGCGCCGCTTGTCGCCGGGATCGGGGCGAAGCGTCACCAGACCCTTGCGTTTGAGCCGGTCCACAACCCCCTTGATCGTGGCCACGTCCATCGCGACCAGCCGCCCCAGATGGTTCTGCGAGCACTCGCCCTCGTCGCTCAGGCGTATAAGCGTCGAGAATTGCATCGCACTGAGTTCGAGCAACGCACGCTCTGCGAAGATCGCCGCATGCCGCTGGCTGGCAAGCCGCAGCAGGTAGCCCACCTGTTCGTCGAGTATATATTCGGGCGTGGCTTCGGGAATCGGGTCTTCGCTCTTGGCGGGTCTGTCGCTGAACATCGGCCATCCTGTGTCGGTTTCGCCTCGCGCCGGGCACGGCAATCACCACCGCTCACGACATGTTACAATAGGCATGCCAAGGAGGGCGCCGCAATCGCCCGGCGGAAATCCGGGCGGTTGGCGGGGTCAAACGGCCAAAAATTGCTCACTGACCTCCGGACGCGCGTCGAGATCGGCGAAATCGCCCTCGTAGCGGACCTGGCCGGTCTCGATGATATAGGCGCGATCCGAGACGAGCCGCGCGAAATGCAGGTTCTGCTCCGATAGCAGAACCGACAGGCCCTCGCGCTTCAACTCGGCGATGACGCGGGCCATCTGCTCCACGATCACCGGGGCGATGCCCTCCGACGGTTCGTCGAGCAGCACCAGTCTGGGGTTTCCCATCAGCGTGCGCGCGATGGTCAGCATCTGCTGCTCGCCACCGCTGAGTTGCTTGCCCTGGTTGCGCCGCCGTTCCGCGAGGTTGGGAAAGAGCTCATAGAGATGCGCCACACTCCAATGCGGGGCGCCCTCGCGCGTCGGGCGGCGGCCGACCTCCAGGTTCTCCGCCACCGTCAGGTCGGCGAAGATGCGGCGTTCCTCCGGCACATAGCCGATGCCCGCGCGGCAAATCACGTGCGGCGGCCTGCCCAGCAATTCACGCCCTTCGTAGCGCACACTGCCGGATATCTGGCGCACCAGCCCCATGATGCTCTTGATCGTGGTGGTCTTGCCTGCGCCGTTGCGGCCCAGAAGTGCGACCACCTCGCCCCCCGCAACGGTCAATTTAACGCCGCCCAGGATATGCGCGCCCCCATAGCGCGCATGGAGATCCGTCACCTCAAGCATGATCCGCCTCATCGCGGGCGCGAATCGCGCCGCCGCCCAGATAGACCTCACGCACGGTCGCGTCGGCGCGGATCTCATCGCCCGTGCCTTCGGCGATCAGGCGGCCGCGATTCAGCACCAGGATGCGGTGGGCATGGGCGAAAACCACGTCCATGTCGTGTTCGGTGAAGATCACGCTCAGCCCCTCGCGCGCCACGATCCCGGCGGTCAGCGCCATCAGCGCCACGCGCTCGGACGGGGCCATGCCCGCGGTTGGCTCGTCCATCAGCAGAAGCCGCGGTTTGTGGGCCATCGCGATGGCCAGCTCCAGCCGTTTCAGATCGCCATAGGCCAGTTCCGAACAGGGTCGCCCGGCATGCGCCTCCATGCCGGTATCGGCCAGCAGTGCGTCGGCCTCGGCCACATAGAGCTTTGCGGCCGCCGAGACCATGTCGAAGCTGCGCCGGTGATGCGAGATCAGCGCCATCTGCACGTTCTCGCGCACCGTCATGGAGCGGAAGGTCTCGGTGATCTGGAAGGTGCGGCCCACGCCCATGCGCCAGATCCTGCGCGGCGGCAGGCCGACGATATCGCGCCCTTCCAGCCGCACGCTGCCACGGTCTGGCCGCAGGTAACCGCCTATCATGTTGAAACAGGTGGTCTTGCCCGCGCCGTTCGGGCCGATCAACGCCAGGAACTCGCCGCGAGCCAGGTCGAAGGACACATCCCCCACCGCCACCAGGCCGCCGAATTTCTTGGTCAGACCGCGCACTTTCAGCAGGCTCATCGCGCCGCGCCCCCGCCGGTTGTGCGCCGCAGCAGGCGGCGCAGGCGCTCCAGTCCGCCGGCCAGTCCGTCGGGCGCCAGCAGCACCACCGCCAGGATGATCGCTCCGAAGATGAAGCGCCAGAAATCGAGCCGCGAAACCCAGTCCTCGATCAGCACGAAGACGCCCGCGCCCAGCAGCGGCCCGGCCAGAGCGTGGATGCCGCCCAGAAGCACCATGATCAGCCCGTCCACCGATTGCGCGATGCCCAGCACGTCGGGAAAGACGCTGCCCTTGGAGAAGGCGAAGACCGTTCCTGCGAGCCCCGCAAGCGTGCCCGCCAGGGTGAAGCCGGCCCATTGGTGGCGGCGCAGGTCGAGCCCGATCGCCTCGGCCCTGACGGGCGAGTCACGGCCGCCGCGCAGAAGGTAGCCGAAGGGCGAATGCACGACCCTGCGCAAGGCCCATATCCCGCCCAGGCAAATCGCCGCCGCGAGGTAGAAATAGGCGGTGTCGGAGCTGGCCCAGGGTGCGGGCCAGACCCCGAGGATGCCGTCATCGCCCCCGGTCACGTCCTGCCACTGGAAGGTTATCCCCCAGACGATCTGTGCCGCCGCCAGGGTCAGCATCGCCAGGTAGACACCCGAGAGCCGCACGCAAAACCAGCCGAAGACGAGCGCGCCCAGCGCACCGGCCAGCGGCCCGGCCAGCATCGCGCCGCCCATCCCGAGGCCCAGCGTTTTGACCGCCAGCGCCGCTCCATAGGCCCCGATCCCGAAAAAGGCAGCGTGCCCGAAGGACACCATGCCGCCCACGCCCATCAGGAAATGCAGGCTCGCGGCGAAAAGCATCGCCACCAGCAGGTCGACCAGCAGGATCAGGGTAAAATCGCCCGCCACCGCGGGGCTGGCCAGCATCGCCAGCACCAGCGCAGCCAGCGCCATCCGGCCGCGCCCGGACATGTGGCGGAGCGGCGCCTCCGGTTCGCCCGGCGCGCCATGCCCGCTGCCCGGTTTCCCGAACAGCCCGTGCGGGCGCAGCACCAGTACAACGGCCATCACCACGAAGGGCAGAACGATGGATATCTGCGGGAAGACCAGCACCGCGAAAGCGTTGAGAACCGAGATCAGCACCGCCGCCACGAAGGCGCCGGCCACGCTGCCCATGCCGCCGATCACGACCACGACGAAAGCCTCTGCGATGACGTTGAGATCCATCTGCAGGCTGACCGCCTCGCGCGGGATCTGCAACGCGCCGCCCAGCCCTGCCAGCGCCGCGCCCAGGAAGAACGCCGCCGAGAAGAGCCAGTTCTGATTGACGCCGAGCGCCCCCACCATGTCGCGGTCCTGCGTCGCCGCGCGGACCAGGATGCCCCAGCGCGTGCGGTGGAAGAGCAGCCATATCCCCGCCAGCACCAGAGGGCCGATCCCGATAAGCGCCAGGTCGTATTGCGGGATCGGCTCGCCGAAGATGCGCACCGCGCGGGCCAGCCCCGGCGCGCGCGGACCCAGCAGGTCCGCCGCACCCCAGATCGCCAGCGCCACGTCCTGGATCACCAGCACCAGGCCGAAGGTCGCCACGAGCTGGAAGAGTTCCGGCGCGCGGTAGAGCCGGCGCAGGATCAGAAACTCCATCGCCAGCCCGACCAGCCCCACCGCCAGCGCCGCGGCCAGCATCCCGAACCAGAAGCCGAACACCCCCGCGTCGAGCCGCGTGACCACCGAATAGGCGATATAGGCGCCCAGCATGAAAAGCGAACCATGCGCGAAATTGACGATCCGCGTCACCCCGAAGATGATCGACAGTCCGCAGGCGATCAGGAACAACGACGACGCATTGGCCAGGCCGGTCAGAAGCTGCGCGAAATAGAAGCTCATGGCTCACCTGTCCCGGAAGATGGGCGCGCGCGCCCCGGCGGGGAGGCGCGCCGATGATCGGACGGCGCACATCCCCTTGCCCGGCGCCCCGCGGCTACTCGGCCGGGCGCATCTTCGCGGCCTCTGCCTCGGAGGGCAGGTAATCCGCACCATGGGCATAGACCCAGTCCACCATCTTGGGCGTGCCGTCCACCAGCGCAGTGCGCCCGACATAGGCGCCCATCGTGGCCTGATGGTCGGCGGCTCGGAAGCGGAACGGGCCGGTCGGGCTCGACGGCACCTCCAGCCCCTCCATCGCCGCCAGAAGATCCTCGGTCTCGAGCGACTCGGCCTTCTCGAGGAGCGCCTTGATGGACAGCATCGAGTTGTAGCCCACGATCGAGCCGGTCATCGGCGGCTCGCCCCAGCGGTCGATATAGGCCTGCGCAAACGCCTGATGTGCCTCGGTCTCGATATCGGTGCCGGGATAGCCGGTGACGATCCAGCCGTCGGGCGTCTCGTCGCCCAGGGGCAGCAGGTATTCGGGCTCGCCGGAGAGCAGCGACACGACCGGGCGGTCTTCGAAAAGCATCCGGATGGAGCCCTCGCGCACGAATTTCGCCAGGTCGCCGGCGAAGGTGACGTTGTAGATCGCGTCGGGCTTGGCGGCCTCCAGTGCGCGCACGGTGGAGCCCGCGTCGATCTTGAAGACCGGCGGCCACTGCTCCTCGACGAATTCCACATCCGGGCGCAGCCGGGTCAGCTCCGCCTTGAAGGCCGCCACCGCGTCGCGGCCATAGGCGTAGTTTGGCGCCACCGTCGCCCAGCGCACCGCGTCGAGCTTGGCGGCCTCCTCGGCCAGCATTGCCGCCTGCATATGGGTGGAGGGGCGCAACCGGTAGGTATAGCGGTTGCCGTTCGACCAGACGATCGCATCCGAGAGCGGCTCGGACGCCAGGAACAATGTCTTGTTCTGCTTTGAAAAATCCGAAACGGCCAGACCGATATTCGACAGGAAGGTGCCGAAGATCATCGTCGCCTCGTCCTTCGAGATCATCTCCTCCGCGATGCGGATCGCGGTGGCCGGGTCGCCGGTGTCGTCGCGGCTGATCACCTCGATTTCCTGTCCCTTGATGCCGCCTCCGGCGTTGATCTCCTCCAGCCCAAGCTGCCATCCCTTCTTGTAGGGTTCTGTGAAGGCGGGCAGCCGCGTGTAGGAGTTGATCTCGCCGATCACGATCCTGTCCTGTGCCGCAGCCGGTCCGGCCAGGGTCGTGAGCATCGGCAGCGCCGCCAGCGCGCCCAGTAGCGATCTGCGTTTCAGTCGTGCCATCTCTCGGAACTCCCTGTTCAGATTTCTCTCGTTATCGCGTGCCCGGCCGGGCTTGTCTATCGCAGCCCGTCACGGCCTTCGACCTCGTCCACGGTCAGCCCGCCCACGCGGGGCAGTGGCCGGCCGCTGTCTGTAACCGCCACGGCCACCAGGATTTCGCCCGCGCGGGGCGCATCGGCCAGCCGCACCTCGATCCCGTCGAAATGCGAGCGCACATAGGCCGCATCCTTGTGGCCGAGCGGCACGTCGAGCGTCTGACCCGGCCCACCCATTTTCTTCGACGACGGCACCAGCGCCGCGCCCGAGCCCACGGCGGCGCGCAGCGGTGCGCCCAGCTTCGGGTGCAGGATCGCGGCGGCGTGTTCCAACTCGCCCGCCTCGCCCACCATCGCCGCCTTGCCGTAGCTTTCCGCGGCCTCCGGCGCGATGCCCAGCGCCGCGACGCATCTTTCGCCCAGAAGGCCCCCCAGATCCGCGCCTATCTCCATCAGCGCCGACAGATCCTCGGCATAGCGGCCCGCGAAGGGGTTGGCGATTACCGCCACGGCCACGGCCTTGCGGGTGGGGGGTGCAATCTCGCGGCCCATTTCGCGGCGGGTTTCCTCGACCGTCACGGCGATCTTGCGTATCTCTGCCTTCATCCTCTCCGCTCCCTTCCTTGCATGCCGCCCGCCGCCTCAGGCATGGGCCGCCAGCGCGCCGGGCTCCGGCGGCGCCACGGCCATCTCGCCCAACGCCATGCTCTGCCCCTGCAACACAAGCGCGGCGGTCCGTATGAGCCCGCGCCCGGCCATCGCGGCGGCCGCGTCCCGGCCGCGCGCCAGCGCCGCGGCGGCATCTTCCGGCGAAAGCCGCCCGCAGCCCGTCACCACCGGGCGCGTCCCGAGGTCGCTCTGCGGGTCGATCTCCTCCGCCGGGGCGCGCAAAATCGCCTTGTGGCCCGGCAGGTCGACCGCATTGGCGATCAGCGTGGCGGCGGCGTCCGCTTCGGCGGCACAACCGGCCAGGACCGTCACTGCGTCGGCGATCCCGAGCGACAGGCTCCGCCCGCCCCGCCCGCTTGTGGCGATGCCGCCCACGCCGTCGCCACCTACGACCGTCACGCGGCCCAGATCGGCGCCGCCGGAACCGGCAATCGCCAGCCGGAAGCGCGCGCCCGGCGCGAGGTGGAGCGCGATGTCCCCGCCATTGTTGACATAGACGCGGTCGAGCGGCGCGGCGGTGCGCATCCGCGCCAGGATCTCGTCCGCGACCGCGCCCGCCACGGCAGCCATCGGCGTGACGAAGACCGTCCCATGGGGGGCGACGGCGCGGGCCATGCGCATTGCCACCGGCCCCTGCGGCGGGTGCTCCGGGTCGAGCGGACGGCGCAGGGCGGACAGTTCGGCGACCAGGCGTTCCAGCAACCCGTCGAAGGCGCGGCGCGCGGCGCGAAAGGCTGCCAGCCGCGCTTCGGGCGCCGCCCCTTCCGCGCCGATGATGAGGTCGATGGGGCCATGCTGCAGATGCAGCCGCGGCCCACCGGGCAGAAGCGCGGCCTGCGGTCCGGTCATTCCCCTTCCTCCCCCTTGCCGCGCCGGTCGCCACCGGGGCGCCCGACCCGACGCACGTCGGCAGAGAGAACGCTCTCGACGCTGCGGATTTGCGCGGTATGGCCGCCCAGCGCGGCATAGTCGGACCGGCGCAGGGTGAATTCGATGGGCGCCACCAGCGCCGGAGTGGGCACATAACCGAAGGCGTTGCTCGGCATCTGCGTGACATCGGCCATCACGGTGATCCCTCCGCCGGGCCAGACATAGGCCGGGGCCCCACCGCAGGAGACCCGCGTGAGTGTATCCTTGACCGAATGGGTCAGGCCGACAGGGTTCGCGGTGACGCCCGCGCGCAGGCTGCCGCCGGCGCCGCCCATGAAGAGTACCGAACAGAGCGCGGGCTCGCAATTCTCCGCGATACGCTCGGACGCGGACAGTAATTCCGGTGTGATTTCCGATATTTCCGGCTCCAACTTCTCGTTGAGGATGAAGTAGGACCATTGCTCGCCGGTGGTCGAGATCATCAGCAACCGCAATCCCGGCCAGGCGTGCTTCGGATCGGCCGGCTTCAGGATCGTCAACGGATCCTCGACATCGGTGCCGCCCCAGCCGGTGCCGGGTTCGGCCACCTGGAAATAGCGGCCCGGCGTGGACCGCCTGCCTTTGACCCGGATGCCCGTGCGGCGCATGTCCAGGCCCCGGCCGGCCTCATGCTCGGACAGCACGCCGGTGATGTGGTCGTCCACGACCACCACCTCGTCCACATGCGGCGCCCATTGGCGGGCGAACATGCCGATCGTGGCCGACCCGCAGCCCACCCGCATCAGTCGCTCCGGCACGCCGTCGATGACCGGCGGACGGCCCGCCTGCACCACCACCCGCGCGCCCTCGTCGATCTCCATCTCGACCGGTTCGCAATTGCAGAGCCTGAGCAGCGCGTCGCAGGTCACGCGGCCCTCGGCCTTGCTGCCGCCGGTCAGGTGCTCCACGCCGCCCAGCGACAGCATGCGTGAGCCGTATTCGGAGGTCATGACATGGCCGATCGGCTCACCCTCCACGCGCACGATGGCGCGTTCCGCGCCGATATGGCGGTCGGTGTCGATCTTTACCTTGACGCCGCAATAGCTGAAGATGCCCTCGGTCACGACGGTCACCATGTCCACGCCATCGACCGGCTGGCTGACGATGAATGGCGCGGGCTTGTAGTCGGGATAGGTCGTGCCCGCGCCGATCGCCGTGACGAAGGGCCGGTCGCCCTGGATCAGGTCGCCGTCCCAGTCGCTGCCGTCGCCGTCCTGCAGGAAAGGCACCGCCGCCGCGCCCGATTCTATCACCGTGAGCGGGTCGAGCCGCACCAGCCGCCCGCCGTGATTGGCGTAGCGGTCGCAGGCGCCCGAACGGCCCTCGGCAATGTAGCACATGACCGGGCAGGCATCGCAGCGGATCTTGCCCGGCGCGTCGGATTTGCGCGCGCCGCTCATTTCTGCCGCTCCAGGATCGCGGCACGCATCCGGTCGGGCGTGACCGGCACGGCGCGCAGCCGGCAGCCGGTGGCATGGCGGATCGCGTTCAGGATCGCGGGCGCGGTGGGAATCAGCACATGTTCCCCCAGCCCCTTCGCGCCATAGGGCCCGTGGGCGTCGGGTTCCTCGACGATCAGCGTCTCCACCGGGGGCATGTCGCCCACGGTGGGGATCAGGTAGTCGTGCAGGTTCTCTGTCAGCCCCGGAAGGTACTCCTCCATCAGCGCCATGCCCATGCCCTGCGCGATGCCGCCATGCACCTGCCCCTCCACCAGAAGCGGGTTGATCGCCCGGCCCACGTCATGCGCGGCCGTGAAACGCTGCGGGCGGACATGACCCAGCGCGGTGTCGACCTCCACCAGTACCAGATGGGCGGCATAGCCGAACTGCGCATAGGGCACCCCCTGCCCCGATGCGTCGAGCGGCCGGGTCGGCGGATCGTAGGTCTCCTCGGCCCGCAGGACATAGCCTTCGGCATCGGGCGGCAACCGGCCGAGCGGCAGGCGCTGCGTTCGCGCGCCCTCCGTCACCTCGACCGCGCCCGCGCCCAGCGCGATCCGCGCGGCTTCCGAGGCGTTGCAACGCATCAGGATATCGGCGCGCAGCGCAGCGCCCGCCAGCCGCGCGGCGTTGCCCGAGACATAGGTCTGGCGCGAGGCCGAGGTCTTGCCCGCATCCGGCGTCACGTCCGTATCCGCGCCCACCAGCGTCACGCAGCCAAGCGGCACGCCCAGCGCAGTGGCGAATATCTGGGCGATCACCGTGTTCGCGCCCTGCCCGACATCCATCGCGCCCTGGTGCAGCACCAGCGTGCCGTCGGCGCGGATGCCCGCCTTGATGGTCGACGGGTTGGGCAACGAGGTGTTGCCGCAGCCATACCAGCCGCAGGCCAGGCCCGCGCCCTTGCGCCGCGGGCCGCCGTCTGATGCGGCGCGGGCGTTGAAGGCCGCGGCCTCGTCGCGTGCCGCCGTCCAGGCCGGGCGCAGCGCGTCGAGGCAGGCACGGATGCCCACGCCCTGTTCGAAGACCTGGCCGCAGACGGTGGGCAGGCCGTTCTCCAGTGCGTTGAGATACCGGAATTCCAGAGGGTCCATGTCCAGCTTTTCCGCAATCTCGTCGAAGAGCACCTCCTGCGCGATCGCGGCCTGCGGCACGCCGAACCCCCGGAACGCCCCCGAAGGCGGGCAATGGGTGTGGATGGCACGCGCCTCGGCCCGGTAATCTGCCACGCGGTATGGACCCGAGGCATGGACCGGCACGCGGTTCGCCACAGTCGGCCCCCAGGAGGCATAGGCGCCGGTGTTGAAATCGCCCGCGAAGCTCAACCCGCAGAGCCGCCCGTCGCGCCTCGCCCCGATCCTGAGCAGGATATCGGACGGGTGGCGCTTGGTGGTCACCTGCATCGTCTCGATACGGCTGTAGGCCAGGCGCACCGGCCGGCCGGTCGTGAGCGCGCCCAACGCCAGGTAGGGCTGCACCGACAGGTCGAGCTTGGAGCCGAAGCCGCCGCCCACCGCGCTGGGCACGATACGCACCGAACCACGTTCCATCCCCAGAATGTCCTCCAGCCCCTCGCGGTCCATCACCGGGGCCTGGGTGCAGGCCTGGACCTCCAGCCGGCCGTCCCGCATCCGCGCATAGCCCGCATCGGGCTCGATATAGGCGTGCTCCACGAAGCCCGAGCGGAAGCGGCCCTCCACCGTGACATCGGCGCGCGCCAGCGCCGCCTCCGGGTCACCGCATTCCACGAAGCCTTCGCACATCACGTTGCCCGCGCGCCCGGCATGGAGTTGCGGCGCCTCCGGCGCCAATGCCTCGGCCAGCGTGGCGACGGCGGGCAGCGGCGTCCATGTCACCGGGAAATCCGCCGGATCGAAGCGGCGCATCGCCTCGGGCGTGCCGATGACCGCGGCCACGGCTTCGCCCCGGAAGCGGGTCTCGGCCTCGGCAAAGACCGGCTGGTCTATGAAACCGGGGATCGTGCCGAAGGCGTTGCGCCCCGGAACATCCGCCGCGGTCAGCACGGCCTCCAGCCCGTCGCGGACGGCAAGGAAAGTATCCAGATCGCCCAGTGCGAAGCGCGCGCGCGGGTGCGGCGACCGGATCACCCGCATTTCCAGCGTTCCGGGCGGGGCAATGTCGTCGCCATAGGCCTCGCGGCCCTCGACCTTGGCCGCCCCGTCGAGCCTGCGCACCGCGCTGCCCACCTCGCCCGCTCCGCCGGGCAGCGGGCTGCGGCCCGCCTCCAGCACCGCGGCGATGATCGCCCGGTAGCCGGTGCAGCGGCAAAGCACACCGTTGAGCGCGTCCATAATAGCAGCCTCGTCCGGCACCGGGTCGGCCCGCAGCAACGCGACTGCCGCGGTGATCATTCCCGGCGTGCAGATGCCGCATTGCGCGGCGGCGCGGTTCTGGAAGGCGGCGGCCAGCGCCCGGCCATGCCGGTCGTCCCGCACCAGCGCCGCGACGGTCTCCACGGAGCGCCCCTCGGCCTGCTGCGCGGGCATCAGGCAGGCGCAAACCGGCGCACCGTCCACCAGCACCGTGCAGGCGCCGCAATCGCCCGCGTTGCAGCCGATCTTCACCTCGCGCGCGCCCAGCCGCTCGCGCAGCACCTCCGAGAGCCGCTCGCCCGGCACGGGGGAGAGCGTCACCGGCGCCCCGTTCAGGCGGAACCGGGTCCGCGCGGCTGCCACGCGCTCATCCATCGCCGCGTTCCGCCACTCCGACAGCCTCCGCCAGCGCCCGGCGGCAGAGCTCCGCCACGGCGTCGAGCCGGTAGGCGGCGGTGCCGCGCAGATCGTCGATGGGCGCGAGCGGTTCCAGATGCGCGGGCGCGATGTCGAACCCGGCCAGCCGCGCCGCGGGACACCCCGCGAGCATGACCTCCAGCGCCGGAAGCCGCCGGGCCACGGGCGAACAGGCGCCCACTGCGATCCGCGCCTCCGCAATCGCGCCCGCGCCGTCGAGCCGCACCAGCACCGCCACCATCGCAATGGAGATCACCATGTAGCGCCGGCTGCCGAGCTTGGCGAACCCCGCGCGCGCCCCGGCGGGCGGGTCCGGCAGATGCAGCGCGGCCACAAGTTCACCCGGCCGCAGCGCCACCTGCCGAACCCCGCTGATGAACTCGCCCAGCGGCAGCCGCCGCTTGCCGCGGTCCGAGGCAAGCTCCACTTCCGCCTCCAGCGTCAGAAGCGGCGGCACCCCGTCGGCGGCGGGCGAGGCATTGCAGAGATTGCCAGCAACCGTCGCCGCATTTTGAATCTGGACCGAACCGACCTCGCGCCCCGCCGCCTTCAGCCCGTCGAAGGCCGGGGGCAAGTCGGCGCGGACGATCTCGCTCCAGCGGGTGCAGGCGCCGATGCGCCAGCCCGTCGGCGTGCGCGCGATGCCTCGCAGCTCGGCGATCCCGGTGATGTCCAGCAAATCGGTGGGTGCGGGCGCGTCGCGCAGGCCCGGATAGAAATCCGTGCCGCCCGCGATCACCGCGACCGGCCCCGCGGCCAGCGCGCTGAGTGCGCCCTGCAATGTGGAAGGTGCGGAATACGCCACGTCCCGGCCCCGCTGGTTTGTCTGAACCAGACGTTAGGGCCGGGCTTCACATGCTGTCAAATCCAAGTTCCGCCCGACCCTGCCGGGACCGGGGCCACCGTCAGCTCACTGCACGCGCTTCCAGTCCTGACCGCGGCAGATCAACCCGCCAAGAACGCAGCCCTTAACGGTCAGCGTGTCGCCACTGAGTTCCATTCTCGAATCGTAGACCTTGTCCCGGTCGGGTGCCCAGATCTTGCCGTCGCCATACGCGCCACCGCCCTGGGGCTTCATGTCCCAGACCATGCGCTTGCCGACATTGTCGCTGTCGATCTGCTGGCCCTCGCCGTTATAGGCGCGCGCCAGCGTGCCGCAGATCGCCGCGCCGCAGCTTTCGACCTCCACATGCGCGAAATTGCCGTCATCGCCGGGGCGGGTCTGCCAGGTGCCTTCGACGGGGTCCGCGAGGGCCGGGACGGCCATGGCCAGAACCAGGCCGGCGCTCAGAACGATACTCTTCATGGATGGGTCTCCTCCCTTGGATCCTGTTGCATCATGGGGCCAGCCCCGGCGTTCGGGCAAGCCTGACGTTGGGTCCGCCCACGCCCCCGGCGGGCGCCTGCCGCCGATCGCTTTGCACCCGGCGCAAAACCCGGCTATCACGCCGCGGACCGCTTTGCCCGCGAAGGACTTCCGCCATGATCCTCTACCCCGCCATCGACCTCAAGGACGGCCAGTGCGTGCGCCTGCTCAAGGGCGCGATGGACGCCGCCACGGTCTTCAACGACGACCCCGCCGCGCAGGCCCGCGCCTTCGCGGATGCGGGCTGCGAATGGCTGCACCTGGTGGACCTGAACGGCGCCTTCGCCGGAACGCCGGTGAACGCAGCGCCGGTGGAGTCGATCCTGGCCGCCGTCGGAGTGCCCTGCCAGCTTGGCGGCGGCATCCGCGACATGGCGACGATCGAGACCTGGCTGGGCAAGGGGCTGGCGCGGGTCATCCTGGGCACCGTCGCGGTGGAGAAGCCCGACCTGGTACGGGAGGCCGCGCGCGCCTTTCCCGGACAGGTGGCGGTGGGGCTTGACGCCCGCCACGGGCGCGTCGCCACCCGCGGCTGGGCCGAGGAGACGGACATGACCGTCACCGACCTGGCGCGGAGCTTCGAAGACGCCGGTGTCGCCGCAATCATCTATACTGATATCGACCGCGACGGCGCGATGCAGGGGCCGAACGTGGCGGCAACCGCGGCGCTGGCGCACGCGGTCGATATCCCGGTCATCGCCTCGGGCGGGGTGTCATCGCTCGGGGACCTGCTGGCGCTCAGGGACTGCGGCGCACCGCTCGATGGCGCGATCTCGGGGCGCGCGCTCTATGACGGTGCGCTCGACCTGCGCGAAGCCCTGGCCGCGCTGGCCGAGGGCTGAGGCCCGCTTTCAGTTCCCCGCCGCCTTGCCAGTCAGCTTCTTGAGCGCGCCGCGCATCTTCGCGATATACTCCGCATCGTCGGAAATGCCGTCGAGATCGCCCAGCATCTCCTCGGGGTCCTCATAGGCCAGCCAGACCTGGCCCTCGGCATCCTCGTAGGCCAGAACCCGCAGCGGCAGGTGGAGCCCGGCCAGAGGGTTGTCCTGCATCGCCGGCGAACCCAGCCTGGGGTTGCCGAAGACCAGAAGTTCCATAGGCTGCAATTCCAGCCCGGCCTTCGCAGCACCGCCGCCGTGGTCGACCCGCGCGAAAACGGTGGCGCCCGCGCCCTCCACCGCGGCAGTCAGCGCATCGACCGTCTCGGCCACGCTGCCCGCGGCCTTCACCCGCAGGATATCGCCGTCGCCGGCCAGGGCCGGGCCGGCAGCGGCAGCACAGAGATACGAGGCGATGAGAATGGCACGCATGGGAGTGTTCCGTTCGGTTGCAGGGGTGAAAGGGTACGACCGCAGACTGGCACCGCGCCTGCGGAGCGGCAAGCGACGATTGCATGACAGCGGCGAAGCGTCGCCGATCCGGTCTTGCATTCGCGGGGCGGCGCGTTATGGCTGCTAGCCATGCTGAAGGTGCGCATCATCCCCTGCCTGGACGTAAAGGACGGCCGCGTCGTGAAGGGCGTGAATTTCGTCGGCCTGCGCGATGCGGGCGACCCGGTGGAGGCCGCCAAGGCCTATGACGCCGCCGGGGCGGACGAACTCTGCTTTCTCGACATCAACGCCACGCATGAGAACCGCGGCACCATGTATGACGTGGTGGCCCGGACCGCCGAGCAATGCTTCATGCCGCTGACCGTGGGCGGCGGCGTGCGTACGCCCGAGGATGTCCACCAGCTTCTGCTGGCCGGGGCCGACAAGGTCTCGTTCAACTCCGCCGCCGTGGCCGACCCGGACGTGGTCGCCCGCGCGGCCGAGAAATTCGGCAACCAGTGCATCGTCGTGGCCATCGACGCGAAATCCGTCGGCCCGGACCGTTGGGAGATATTCACCCATGGCGGGCGCCGAGAGACCGGCATCGACGCGATTGAGTTCGCCCGCCTGGTCGAGAGCAAGGGCGCGGGGGAAATCCTGCTGACCTCGATGGACCGGGACGGCACGCGATCCGGCTTCAACCTGTCGCTCACACGCGCCATAGCGGACGCGGTCTCGATCCCGGTCGTGGCCTCGGGCGGCGTCGGTACGCTCGATCACCTGGTCGAGGGCGTGACCGAGGGCCATGCCTCGGCGGTTCTGGCCGCCTCGATCTTCCATTTCGGCGAATACACGATCGGTCAGGCCAAGGCGCATATGGCCGCCGCCGGCATCGCGGTGCGCGCGCCATGAGCGCGCTGGAACGGCTGGCCGCCACGATCGCGGCGCGCCGGGGCGCAGACCCGGACGAGAGCTGGACGGCGAAGTTGCTGGCGCGCGGCCCCGAAAAGGCGGCCGAGAAATTCGGCGAGGAAGCCGTCGAGGCGATTATCGCCGCGGTCGGGGGCGACCGGGAGAACCTGACTGCGGAGGCCGCGGACGTGCTCTATCACCTGCTGGTGATGCTCGCGGCGCGCGACGTGACGCTGGCCGAGGTCCTGGCGGAGCTGGAGCGCCGCGAAGGCGTCTCGGGCATCGCGGAAAAGGCATCCCGCAAAAAGTGACATTGCGACAACGCGTGCGTGTTTCTCCGTTGGCAAGCATTGGCAAACATTGAAAGAATTCGTAAGAGATTGCCTTTAGGGTCCGGCGGCTCACCGGCCCGCGACATGGAGATTTCGATGACGACACAGACCTCGCCCGATGGCGGCATCCGGCGCATGGCGACCGGCGCGGCGCTTCTTCTCGGCCTGACCGTTCTGTCGGGCTGTGCAAGCCAATGGCACACTGACTACGCAGATGTGGTCGGCCCCGATGTGTCGCGCGGCTGGCGCGTGACCGAGGTCGCGGTCACGGTGCCGGAAACGCTGACCGTATCCGAGGCCAACAGCTTTGCGCCCCAGGCCGATATCGTCTGGCGGGAGGAGCCGCGAGGCAACCGCCACGCGCAGGTCGACCGGATCATTTCAGAGGCCGCGCGCAAGGGCTCCGCCGGATTGCGCGGACAGCGGCCGGTGACGCTCGATATCGAGGTCGCCCAGTTCCATGCGCTGACCGAGAAGACCCGCACCCGACTGTCGCATTCGGGCGTCCACAACATTACCTTCACCGCCCAGGTTCGCGATGCGCGGACCGGCGCGCCGCTGACCCCCAGGGACCGGATCGAGGCCGATCTGATCGCCTATTCGGGCCAGGACGCGCGCGAGGCCGAAGCCCGCGGCGAAACCCAGCGCGTGCGGATCGTGGATCATGTGAGCCGCGTCGTCGCCGGATGGCTGGGCGCAGGACCCGACCCGCGCGGCAGTTTCCGGCGGCGCGGGCGCTGACCGAACCGCCCGGCCCGATCCCGGCGGCGCTCAGCCGCCAGAGGGCATTTTCAGCGTGATCGCCCGGCCGCGCTTGATGTAGCGCAGCGAATCGTCCCCGATCGCGGCCACCTGGCCGCCATCGACCTTGTCGCCGATCGCCACTTTCAGGTAGCGGCCGCTGGGAAGACGCACCAGCGCGCGCCGATTGGCGGCGCTGCCATAGACCCCGATCAGGTTGATATCGCCCAAGCGGATCGCGTCCTCCTGCGTGGCGCGCCGCGTGACCGAGGCGCGCGACGGCAGGATTGGTGCGCTGCGCGCGGGCTGCGCGGTTGTGCGGGCCCCCTGAACGATGGTGCCGAAATCGCTGGGGCGCGGGCGCGGCACCCGCGCGTTGCTGACCGCCAGCCGCGTGCCGGCGCTCTCCGGCACGACCTCCCCAACCGCCCCGCCATCCGGTGCCGGGATGCGCGCCACCCCCGCCGGGCGGGGGCGCGGGCGCAGCGCCGACAACGCGTCGCGGGTGCGCCCGCCAAGCTGCGCGATCTCGTTGCGTTCGGTCAGCCCGTCGGGCCGCGGCCGGGGCGTTTTGCCCGCCAGCGGGTCAGGCGCCGCCACTGCCTCAAGAGCCGCCTCGGCGGCGCGGCCGGGGCGCGGCGGCGGGCTGATACGCGGCCGCCCGGCAAAAACCCGCAGCCCATCGGCGGTCAGCGCCCCTTCGCGTGTCGGGATAACCAGCCCACGCGCGTCGAGCGTGAAACGGGTACCGGCCGGGGCGGGCGACAGGGGCGTGGACGGGCGCGCATCGCCAGGCCCGGCGGAGAAATCCGGCAGGGTAACGGGATCCTGGGGCAGGATTTCCCGATCCGCCGTAGCGATGAAGACATCCTCCGCGGCCTCAGGGATATCGGGCGGCTCCAGCGCGTCCATGCCGGTCATCACCTTGTCCGCAGCGGGGCTGGGTCCGGCTGCGATTCGGGGCGCGGATCCCGGTTGGCCATCCAGGTCCACGTCGGGATCGGATGCATCCTGCTGGGCGGCCTCCGGTTCCGGTTCCGGTTCGGGCTGAAGTTCGGCCTCAAGAACATCCGAAAGCGGCACAGGGGCCTGCTCCGGTTGCGGCGCGGCTTCGGATCCGGCTTCGGGTTCGGTGGCCTCTGCCGCCTCGGCGGATGGATCGCCGGCGGGTTCTGACGCCTGCGGCGCGGATGGCAAGTCGGCCTCCCGCGGCCCGGATTGGAGCGCCGCAGGCGGGGCCTCCGCTGCGACTTCCGGCGCCGATTCCGGCGCTGGGTGCGGTGGCGCCTCCTGCACCGTCTCGACCTCCGGCGCGCGCCCGAGGAATCGGGTCACCGGATTGTCGGGCAGGAAGATCAGCGACCAGATCGCGACGGCAATCAGCACCAGAATCAGGAGAACGGTCAGTGCCAGACCGGTGCGGCCGCGGGGCGGCGTTTCCGCCCCGTCCTGTTTGCCCGTAGCCTGCCATCCCGCGTTCTGGCCCGGCCCGGCCTGACGGGGCGCGGCGGCGAATTGCGCCGGCAGCAGCTCAGCCTCCGAAGCGGGGGCGGGCGGCAGCCCGGCAACGGCGGGCCGGGGCGGCGCAGATTCCGCGGTTTCCCGCACGGGCAACGGCGGCGTGATTCGAGGGATGGCCCGCGAGGCCGCCAATACCGCCCCGGCGGGCGGAGCGGGATCGGCCGCCGCCGGCGCCTCTTCCTCCGCCTTTGCGACAGGCGCGGCCCCCTCGCCGTCCTGCGACAGCGGCTGGCCGATCTCCATGCGCTCCGTGTCGCGCTCCACGACGGCGGCATCGCCCAGCAGCGTCGCCGCATGCGCGGTCACGCCGAAGAAGGGCTCGCCGTCGAAATTGCCGGGATCGGGACGGGCGACGAAGGAGACCGGGTTGAACCTGTGACGCTGCGCGAACGCCTCGGCCTCACCAAGCGTCTCGCGCGCCACGACGGCCACCTGCACCTTGTTCCCCGCGCTGCACCAGTCATAGACCAGATCGGACACCGCATAGGGGGTCAGCCCCTCAAGCGCGGCCTCGATCTGCCCGCGGCGTTCGGCATCCGACGGCCCTTCGGCGGTCACCGTGACATAGCGGATTTCGCTGTCCGGAATCACCAGCTTGGAGGCGAAACCCCGGCCCTCCAATCCCACGGCGGTGCCGCGCAGGACTGCCAGCGCCTCCTCCATGTCGGGCGCGGCGAGCGACACCTCACCCACGGGTGTCCAGACGCCCCGGCGCGCGCGGTGCAGCAATCCGATACCCTCATGGGACAAGCTCAGGGCAAAATTCGGCTTCATCCGGCCCATCTGACAATTGTTCCGAGCGGCAAGGAGACTCGCCCCCTCCGACCCGGCGGGACTATAGCAGGAATCGGCCCGCAGGGTACAACCCCGGGCAAACGGGGATTGCAAATCGGCGCGCCTGAGCGAATGCTTGCCGCAACCCATGAAAGGAGGCCCGTCATGTACCGGTTCATCGCCCTCGTCCTTGCATCCGTTCTTCTGGCCGGGGCGGCCAAGGCCGCCGACCCCGCGCCGCGCCTGACCGTGCAGGGGACCGGGACGGTCACCCGCAGCCCCGACATCGCCCATGTCAGCATCGGCGTGGTGGCCGAGGCCGAACGCGCCGAAGAAGCCCTGGCCGCAAACAGCCGCCGGATGGAGGCCGCGCTGGCCGCGCTTGAGGCGGCGGGCGTTGCCCGCGCCGACATCCGCACCAGCGCGATCGACCTTTCGCCACGCTGGACCCGGCCCCGCAACGGCGAGGACGAGCCACCGCGCATCGCGGGCTTCACCGCCTCCAACATGGTGGAGGTGCGGGTCCGGCAACTCGACAGTCTGGGTAAGGTCCTCGACGCGGTGGTGCGTGCCGGGGCCAACCGGGTGCAGTCGATCCGCTTCGGCCTGGACGACCCCACCGCGGCCGAGGACGCGGCGCGACGCGCAGCGGTGGCGGACGCGCAGCGCAAGGCCGCACTTTACGCCGAGGCCGCAGGCGTGAGCTTGGGCGGCGTGATCGAACTATCCGAGACCGGCGGCGCTCAACCGCCCCAGCCGATGTTCGAGGCCGCAATGGCGCGGGATACCTCATCCGTGCCGGTCGCCGAGGGGGAACTGACCGTCCGAGCAGAAGTCCGCATGATTTTCGGCCTGGATCAGTAGCCCCCCGGCACAGGGCTCAGATCCCCAGGATGCTCTTGGCTTCCTCCAGCGCCTCGACAGAAGCGTCGTGATCGCCCGCCTCGTGCAGGTTCTGGCCTTCAGTGCGCAATTCCTGAACACGCGCCATATCCTCGTCCGACAGCGACGCGGACGGCATCGCGGCGTCAATCTCGCCCATAAGGTTCGGGCAATTATGCGCCAGAGCGAGGCTCGGGGCCAGAATGAGCATCCCGGCAAGTGCAACAGTCCGTAGCATGGCAGCTTCCTTTCCAATTAGAAGTGAAGCACCGTCCCCCGGTTTGTTTTGACGCAATCCTACACCGGTGCGGCCCGCGCATCCACAGCCGCGCGCACGGGGGCGAACCGGAGGGGCGGTTTCGGCGGGCTCCCGCCGAAACCGTGCGATCCGGTGGCGCTCCTGCGGGGAGCGCAGAGACCGCTGGCGCGGCGATTCAGGCCGTGGCCCGGGCCAGCGCCTGGTCGAGATCGGCGATCAGGTCGTCGGCATCCTCGATCCCGATGGAAAGCCGCACCACATTGGGCGCGGCCCCTGCGGCTTCCTGCTGTTCCGGCGTAAGCTGCCGGTGCGTGGTCGAGGCCGAATGGATGATCAGCGAACGGGTGTCGCCCAGATTGGCCACATGGCTGAAAATCTCCACCGAATCCACGAGCTTCACGCAGGCGTCGTAGCCGCCTTTCACGCCGAAGGTGAAAAGCGAACTCGCGCCCTTGGGGCAGATCCGCGCGACCCGGTCGTGATAGGGCGAGGATTTGAGCCCGGCATAGGTGACGAACTCCACCCGCGGGTCGTCCTCCAGCCATTTCGCCACCTTCTCGGCATTCTCGACGTGGCGGGCCATGCGCAAGCTCAGCGTCTCGATACCCATAAGCGTGTAATGCGCCGCCTGCGGGTTCAGCGTCATGCCCAGATCGCGCAGGCCGACGGCGATGCCGTGGAAGGTGAAGCCCAGCGGCCCGAACGTCTCGTGGAATTTCAGCCCGTGATAGGCCGGCTCCGGCGCGCTGAGCGAGGGGAACTTGTCGGAGGCCGACCAGTCGAAACGCCCCGAATCCACCACCACGCCGCCGGTCACGGTGCCGTTGCCGGTCAGGTACTTGGTCATCGAATGCACCACCAGCGTCGCGCCGTGTTCGATCGGCCGGCACAGGTACGGCGTGGCCGATGTGTTGTCGACGATGAGCGGCAGCCCCGCCTTGTCTGCAATCGCGGCCATCGCGTCGAGATCGGTGACATAGCCGCCCGGATTGGCGATCGACTCGCAGAAGATCGCGCGGGTGTTGTCGTCGATTGCACCCTCGACCGCGGCCAGATCGTCGGTATCGACGAATTTCGCCTCCCAGCCGAAACGCTTGATGGTCTGGCTGAACTGGGTGATCGAGCCGCCATAGAGCCGGGTGGAAACGACCACGTTCAGCCCCGGCCCCATCAGCGGGAAGAGCGCCATGATCTGCGCCGCGTGTCCCGACGAGCAGCAGATCGCGCCGACCCCGCCTTCCAGCGTGGCCACGCGTTCCTGCAGGACCGCCACGGTGGGGTTGGTCAGCCGCGAATAGATATAGCCCACTTCCTGGAGATTGAAGAGCGCCGCCGCATGGTCGGCGTCGCGGAACACATAGGCCGTGGTCTGGTAGATCGGCGTCTGCCGCGCGCCGGTGGCCGGGTCGGGCCGCGCGCCGGCATGGATCTGCAATGTGTCGAAGCCATAGCTGGGGCTACCGGTCATGAATGTCTCCCTCGATCTGTAACGCGCGCCAGACGCTACGGCATCGCGCGGGGCTGTACAACGCCGCACGCACGCCGCGTTACAGTTTCGAAGAGATCACGCCGGTCGCGAAGCCGCCCATCCTGAGTTCGCCGAAGAGGCGCTGATACTCGATCTTCGGGCAATGGTTCTGGATCACTGTCAGGCCCGCGGCCTCGGCCTGCGCGGCAGCCTGCTTGTGGGTCACGCCGATCTGCATCCAGACGGTTCCAAGATCGGGCAGATGCGCCATCGCCTCCTCCACGATCTGCGGCACGGCCTCGGAGCGGCGGAAGATGTCCAACACGTCCACCTTTGCATCATCGGGGATCGAGGCCAGGTCGGGATAGACGGTCTGGCCGAAAAGGCGTTCGCCCCCGTGGCCGGGATTGACCGGGATCACGCGGAACCCCTTCAGCGACAGGTAGCGCGCCACGAAATAGGACGGGCGCACGGGATTCATCGACACGCCGACCATCGCGAAGACGCGGGCGTTGGTCAGGATGCGGCGCAGAAGCGCGTCGGAAGGTTCGGTGGTCATGGAAGGTTATCTAGTCATCACGGCGCCGGGCTGCCACCGAAAAAAAAGCGCCTGCGACAGAGCCGCAGGCGAGTTCGGAACGAGGGACAGTGAAATGAAACGCGAGGTTCCGTATTCGCGCTTCTGTGGTAATATTTAGTATTCACGCAGGCGCATTCTAGGGGCGCGCACGTAATAAATATGTGAAGCTGCGTGGGAAATTCTCCCGTTGTGGCGCCATCCCGGCGCTTGGCAATTTCAGGTTGCATGGCACACGCCAGGATAGCCGCGCGGTGCGGTCAGCGCCCGCGCGTGGCAGCGTAAAGCGCCACCGCCGCGGCGTTGGAGACGTTGAGCGAGCCGAACGCACCGGCCGCGGGGATGCACGCCAATAGATCGCAGCTTTCGCGCGTAAGCGCCCGCAATCCGGGCCCTTCGGCGCCGAGCACCAGCGCCAGCGGGCGATCCGCATGGTCCGCGCAGACCTCGTCCAGCGTGGCCTCGGCGGCGCCATCGAGGCCGACCAGCAGATAGCCCATCCCGGCCAGTTCCGCCATCGCGCGGGCCAGGTTCTGGACCCGCAGATATGGCTGGCGTTCCAGCGCTCCGGAGGCGGTCTTGGCCAGCGCGCCGGTCTCGGGCGCGGCCCCACGGCGCGGCGCGACGACTGCACGGGCGCCGAAGACCTCGGCCGAGCGCAGGATCGCGCCCACGTTATGCGGGTCGGTCACCCGGTCGAGGCAGAGCACCACTGCACGGCCCTCTCCCGCGGCGCAGGTCGCGTCCAGCCCGCCCCAGTCCAGCGGCCGAACCTCCAGCGCCGCGCCCTGATGCACCGATCCGGGGTCGAGCGGCGCGGGGAACTTGCGCGGATCGGCGATCTCGGGCGCCATGCCGGAGGTGGCGATCGCATCGGCCAGCCGGTCGGCGGCGTTGCGCGTCACGATCAGCCGCAGGCGCTGGCGCGCGGGGTTCTCGAGCGCATCGCGCACCGCGTGCAGGCCGAAGAGCCAGACGGTCTCGCGCGCGGCCTCGCGGCGGGCACGCTCCTTGCCGACGACCCAGACGGGTTTCTTGGATTTCGACTTGCTCATGGCGGGCGACACTGCGCCGCGCGGCCGCCGCAGGCAAGGGCCAATCGGCCCGGATTTTCCTGTTGACGATACAGGGGGCGCCAAGTATCCATCGCGCCATTCGCGGCGGCGCGCCCCCGCGGATGGGCGACGAGCTGCAAGGTGCGGCAGCGGACTGTAACTCCGCCGGGGAGACCCATGCCTGGTTCGATTCCAGGGTCGCCCACCATTCCCAACAAAACCAATGACTTGGGCTGCATGATCCGCAGGTGGGGTTCGACGGCGGCACGATTGTGGTCGGTAGCCTGTTACGCCCTTGAGCACTTATTTTGGTAGGTTTATCGAGTTCGGCCCATGGCTGCCCTTCAGGCGTCGTGTCGTGGGCGACCGGACCCAGCCTTTCGTCGGCATTCAGACTTTAACGGGCGCGGCGCGGTGGATCTTGAAGTTCGCGAGGCGCCACTACATCGCGTTCTCCACTGTAGAAAAGTGCGCAGATATAGATTAGTTAGGGGGCAATTATTAGATTTGAGGCCCACATGGCGGAAGACGCACTGGTCACATCAAAACGTAACCCTGTCAGTTGGTATGAGGAAGTTATTCCCGTTCGCGGCTGTCGGCTTTCGCTGGAAGACATTAAGGGACTCTATCGTGACCTACACTCCATCAATAAAAAATTTGGTGAGCAGACGATTGCAACATTGAAACGCGATCCCGAATTGACGAATGAGCAATGGGATCAACACAAGTCGTTTCTTCTCGATGACGCATTTTGCCTAACCACCACGGTGAATGGCTTACGGGATCAGAAGATATATGCCGAATCGGTTGATATCTTTGATAATCTAGATCTTCCGAAGCCTATAAAATCCATCTTCTTCACGAACGTAAACTCGTTTAAACGGAATGCGAACGGTAACGAGCCAATAAATCGCATCGAGGTGTTCTTGGATTTCAACAAGCCGGATTTATTTGACCCTAACCCTCTCGTATCAGCAGCAACTCCGAACGACAGCTACGTGACCGTTAACGCTCAAGAAATCACGTTCTTCAACGCCGTCCAGAAGGCTGTTGAAAAGAAACTGACAACGCACAAGACGTGGTACGGCGCAATTCACCGCAACTTCGCCTATGATATTGGCATGTGGTTTATCGCCCTTCCGGTATCTCTCTGCTTCTCCACCTACTACATGGACCAGATGATCCCGGCGGGCAGTAGGTTTGAGTTATTTCGTTGGCCATTGTTTATCTACTTTATTGGACTTTCCCTCATCTTCTACAGGGCTTTGACGGCCTATGCAAAGTGGGCCTTCCCGGTGAACATTCTCGAGGAGAACAAGGATCGAGCATGGAACCACCGCCTTGTTTTGGGCGGATTTGCAACGTGGCTCTTGTACAAGGTTGCGAGCACAGCCTACGGCATCATTGTTGGATAGGTGTTACTAAAGCCTAGGGTCAGGACCCATTGATTTCAGCCGAGCATCGTGATTCACCGCCTGAAAACAGAGCGGTGACATGTCTGATCTTTACTGGCTGAGCGACGCGCAGATGGCGCGTCTGGAACCCTATTTTCC
>NZ_QEYE01000002.1 GCF_003122205.1 Maritimibacter sp. 55A14 | reverse complement strand
TCGACATAGCTGAACAGCGATCCCGCCGCCTCGTCCGTCCCGCGCATCGCCACCTCCTGTCGCAACCGTGACAAAGGTGAATCATGTTCTCAAAACCGCGTCGACCCCGGTGTTTTTCAGCAGCCTGCTAATACTCAAACCGGCCCACTCAGGTGGCGCTGGTCAATTCGAGAAATAGTATTCGGATAGGCAACAGAACTGTACTGGATGACGAAATCTCACGTAGCGCTCGGCCACCATCCAGGCCGGCTCCGAGTTTGCCTGGATCGCAGCCCGGATCTTCGGTGTCGTCCCGAACCTCACCCAGGATCGATCTTGCCATGAAGAGCGCAGAGCGACGAGGGTCTATGCGATCGTCCGGGACAGGACACATAGGAAAATAGGCGATCGATATTCCCGCGACAGTTGCAGGTGAATTTATAAGGGAACTCAAGTTTGACTAACCATACAAGTATTAAGTTGATCGAGGAAGTGATTGATAATAATTATGAAAAAATCCTACAGAACTGCCTCGGTTTGTGGGTAAATTGCCTTTGGATTCGATATGAGGAGTTATCTTCGCTAGATGAATATCGAGAAGCTTTCTTTCTTTTGCTCCAGCGTTTGCTTGATGAGGGCCGTGTTCGTTTCATAAAGCCAAATATTGATATATATTTTGTGGCTGGAGGGCCGCCCCCAAGTTTGTCGATTGAAGACGAAGAAAACCACTGGATTGCGGATGCCAATAGTGTTTTGCAGAATCTACGTAAGCGTTGGCCAGAATGTGCGAAGGATTTTGATGATGATTCCATAAATTTGTTTTTTTTCGAGACACCGCCGCTAATTTGGAAAGGTGAAGATGGCGTATGGCGTGGTTCGTGATTGAGAAGCAGATTATTTCTATCTTAGGGTTGAATTGATGAAAATTTTTAAGGGCTTGTTGGACCAGGCGGTTCTAGAATGCTTATCTTCTAATCTTGGGATTGGCGAATACTTCTCCCACGTCGGGAATCTTGTTACACTTGAGAAGGCAATCATGGTTATCGGTATTTTGTCGCCGGATTTTGTTGAGCACGATGGTCATATTTTTTGGTGCTCAAATGCGCATGAATATCAGTTAAATCCTCATCCGCTGAATGGACTGAAGCAAAATGGAAAGGGTAAATTGGAAGTAAGTCAAGATCGATATGACGTGGAGAGATATCGGAATAATTTTTCAATTAACCAGTTTTTTTCCACTTGGGAAGAGTCCGGTGATGAGAAGGTCTTTATGGTTGGCTTGTCCAAAGAAAACTATCGACTCTGCCACATTTTTGCGGAGCGGCTTGAGTATTATTGGAGGGAGGAATTGGTTAGGCACTTTCCGGAACGGACATTTGATTTCGAAATAACGGACGACCTGCTTGACGAGTATGGTGTATGCTTAACATTTTTTCAATCCTAGAGGCTCTATTTATGGCGTGGATGCCCCCTTTTGGCGGCATCGCGATGTGCCAATGTGATGTGTGTTGAGCCATCAAGGATGGAGAGAATACCCAAGTCTGAGGTTACTATCATCGGGATCGATCTGGCAAAGCGTGTCTTCCAACTGCACAGAGCGCGCCGCGACGGGTCCGTCGTATTTCGCAGGAATCTTTTCAGGGGTTAGCCGCCAGGGTTCGTCGCTCGGCCGCTCGGGGCAGAAAGAGTTTCGAGGGCAGCGCCCAAGGGACAATCCAACCGCTCACCGGCGTACATGGCCGTCGCGCAAATCGCGAACATCATGTGAGAAATATGGAGCGGGCGATGAGAGTAATATTAACAATTATAACAAATAGATATTTGGAAAGATTCTATTTGTCCAACATTTGTCCAACAATTCTTGTGCCAAGAATCGCGGGTTAGAGTTTCGTCCACTCCTTACCATCTGCTCGTTTCTTCTTGGGGCGCTGACCTGGGCGGAGTTCGAATGGAACGCGGAGAACAACCAGTACATCAACCCCGAAGGCCAGACGCTCAAGCAGTTCCGCCGCAACTACTCAGAGCCGAACCGGGGCCCGACCGGTAAAGGCGTCGCCAATATCGCGCGCTGAAGGCGACTTATCAGGTCTGTCCGTCCAAACGGCGCTACTGCCCAACAGGGACTTCCGGTCGATGACCCGTGAAGAACATGAAGATGCCCGACAGGTCGCCCGCGACATCGCCAGAGCCGGCCAATACGACCTCTCGATGAAGCTCCGAAAGAAGGTCGAGATGCTCTTCGCTCACCTCAAACGCATCCTGGACCTCCTGCCGTTCGTTCGGTTCGCGATGACGTTGACTACGTACCCAATATTGACGATCGGTGAGCGGCGGAGCTCTGCCTCTGGCCCGTGGCAGGGTCCCAGCCGCTGGCCTCGTATCCTGCATGGACAGATGGCGAAGATCGTCACCGCGACCGCAGCCGTAGTCGAAAAGGCGCATGTCGGACTGGAGCGGCCCGTCAGCAAGAATGCATTTGAGCGGGCGGGACGGCTCAGCTCGGCCAATGGCCGTGCGTGCGCGATTCTGTAGTCCGTCCTCGGCTGGTTCCATGTGGCCAGTTTATTCGCCTTCACCGACCTGTGGGCGAAATTCGACGGCGTGGCTGATCTCGTTGAACCAATCAAATTCTCAATGAGTGCTTCCGAGATGATAAAGCGTCGACTTGAACGCCGGCTGGCTCTACGATCTTGCTTTTAAAATGGTCGGTCACGCGTCTATAACATGTGCCAAGTCGGCAGCGAAGCCCAATTTATAGCGTGGCCGTCCGTGATGCGTACACGAGGAGAAGCAGTTGGCAAAGCCAACACCACAGGTGAACAGTTCAGGCGTGGTTTCGTACTATGATAAGCACGCGGATGAACTTGCCCAACGTTATGACGCGCTTTCATTTGAAGCGATCCATGCGGCACTGATGCCGTACTTTCCAACACCCCCTGCTACCGTGCTAGATGTCGGATCCGGGTCAGGGCGCGATGCGATCCATCTAGCAAAGAAGGGCTTTCACGTTCTCGCTGTTGAACCATCGAAAAGGCTTCTCGAGATCGCGCAGTCAAAATGCGGATCGAATGAGGTTTCATGGCTATCAGATCGCTTACCTTCCTTGGATTCGGTGAGGGGAGATAGGAAATTTGATTTTATTCTTTGTTCCGCTGTGTTGATGCATCTTCCATCACGAAACCAGATTCTCGCGCTCAAGAGACTATCTGAATTATGCGCAAACGGCGCTGTGCTGTATTTGACATTTCGTTCATCAGGTGTGAAGGAACTGAGCGAAATGTATGAAGTCGACAAGACCCATCTGATCAACAAGGCAGCGTCATACGGTCTTCGCCTGAAAGAAGTAGTGGAGACCTCTGACTGGTGTGGGCGTACATCCATTGCATGGTGGGCGCTTATATTCGTACGGGAGAATTGATATATGTTTTTTGCTCGCACTGTCTTTACCGTGATCGCCGTGACTTTCTGCAGTCAATTTGCACTACTAGGCTGTGCGTTTGCCCAGGGTTCTGGCGACACTGAGGACGCTGCGGCTGTATCCTCTGCAACGTCAGGCAGCGAAGCTCTCACAGCAAGAGATATCGCTTACTTGGGTTCTCCATTGATTAGCCTTATTGGAGTCGGTTTAATTGTGTATTTCACGAGAAAGAGTGACGTATCCGAACAATGGCTGAAAATAAATGAGGCTGAAGCGAATTACTTACAGAACAAGTTAGATAAGTTTTATGGGCCATTCATTGTCGAAAGCGATGCCAACCACCTATTGGCTCAGGATCTAAGATCCAGGCAGTCGGCGCCGGAGGAGTATCGCCTACTCGATAAACTCTTTGATTCTGAATGGACAAAGGCTCTGTCCGCAGGAGACAAGGAACTGGTGAGAGAGATTTGCCAAACTGGTGAGCGCCTAAGTTCAATGATAAAGGAGAATATTGGTTTGGTGGACCCCGATATTCTTCCATATATTTCGCGGGCGATTGCTCATTTCAGGGTCTTGCGCCTAGCTTACGAAGGGAAGCTCGGGGATGATAGCGCTCCCTTTCTTCGCTACGTTTATCCAAAGCAACTGGATCCCGTGTTGCAGATGGAGTTGGAGCGACTTCAAAGGCGGGTAAAGAAACTCAGACAAGAACCAACAACGCCTCACGGAGAGATAGCGCCATTGGATCTTTCAAATTACCCTCTTGAACCATGGGAAGATCCTGATCGGCCGGATTTTGACCCAAGTTCTGGTGAATTGGTAGTTGCAGACGGCTCTGGAAGCTCTCTGCTAGGCTCCCGAAAAGACTGACAGTCTCCACGATTCAACAATTGTCTTTTGCAACAGCAAGGTCGTGGCTGGTGACAAGAGCTGTGAGGTCGTCTATCCGGCGCAGATTGCGGTTTCCCGCGAGATATGAAATCCCACGATGAAGGTGCAGCCGGAACTGCTGAGCGACGACCTCCGGGTCAGTACCAAGCCCGTCACGCACACAGCGCTCTCTGAGCAACGCCATGTAAAGGTCGGCATAGCGCCCACCAAAGATTTTCCAGCTCATTTCGACATTACTGTCCGCGGGAATCTTGGAAGATGGCGGTACAGTCTGCTCGGCAAGCGACAAGCATAGTGCCCACCGGCACAGGACGTTCCAGTTTTCGATGCCTGTGACGCGCTTGAGTTTTATGAGCTGGTCTTTCGCCTGCTGCGACAGCCTTATGTGCTCTATTGCCATTACGCGGCCGCCTTTGACGATAGGTAGCCCGTGGCAACGCGCGTCGCACCGGCGGCGTCATCGTAGGCCAGTTGGTAGGTACGGCCGATCCACGGACCGAGCCTTTCAAGATACTCTCCGGCGATCTCTTCGTCCGTCGAAAGCAATAAGACCTGGTGGCTGGCGAACGGCAAATAGCGTTCGACCAGATGCATGCGGTGACCGGAATCAAGACGCCCGAGCGGCGTATCTATGGCCGTGGGAAGCGGACGCCCCGAGGCCTTGGCCAACCCCCAGAGCAAAGCGATGGCGAGAAGCTGGCGCTCGCCGGCCGACAGCCGCTCTGCGCTCAGCGGTTGGTCGTCGCGGCCGTAGAGGGTGAGCGCGTAGTTCTCCGGGTCGATCGACAAGCGCGTGATTAGGCCGGACTTTCGCAGGAGCTGTTGGTAGCTCTCCAGCACCAGTTGCTCGATGCGCCGGACATGGCGCTCTATGACCGCGCGCCGGAATGCGCCAAGCGTGCGCCTGACCTTGCTGGAGTGGTGCAGGATACGCGAGCGGTCGTCTCGCCGCCCCTTCTCTTTGATATCGGCCGCAAGCATCCGCGCGAGCGACTGCTCGCGGCGCTCCAGCTCACGCTGCTGCCGGTCTATGTCTTGCCCCATCGCGGCGTGCATGACTTCAAGCTCGGCGATGTCCGCGCGTATTTCGTTGCGCTCCTGCGTCAGCTTTTCGACGATATCGGCGTTCGGAATGTTCTCATGTTCGATGCGCGCCTGCTCTTCATCGCTGCGCCGCATGTCCTGCAGGCGGAGAAGTTTGTCCGCTTCGCGCGCCAACTTGTCGAGATCGCCGCGCAGCAGGGCGTGAAGGTCGCTGCGGACTTCCGGTGTGATATCAAGAACGGTCTCTTCTTTCCCAAGTTTCTCGCGCTCGGACCGGTCGGCATCAAAAAACGACTTGAGCGCGTCGACGATGGTCTTGTCGGCCGACTGACAGCGCAGGTGCTTGAGCGCGGCTTTGTCGCGGTCTTTGAGTGCTGCGGACAACTCCCGTGCGCGGCGGCATTCTTCTTCATGGCGGTCGCGGCTCTCGGCCGAATCGAGCAAAGTGCGCGTAAGCACCAACGGCGCGGCACCGGCGGCAAAATCGCGTAGGGCGTTCTCGCCGTCCTTCACAATTTGCACGGCGTCAGACCATTTTTTTTCAATGGCCTCGCGCTGGTCGTAAAGCGTTCCCCCGACTTTGCGGTACTTTTCCTCGACCTTGCTCAACGCGCTTTGCTGCTTGTCGATGCGGTGTGTCTGCAGGGACGCGCGCTCTTGTTTTAGGGCATCAAGGCGGCGGCGCAGATCGCGGACGTTGTCCTGGGCCGCGGTAATTTCGGTGTGGCGGGAGTCGTCCTTGCTCTCCGAACGCTTGCGGCGCTCGTAGACCTGCAGGTCTTTTTCGAGTTGGTCAACCATGTCGAGACCGAGAAGGTTCTGAATGGCTGCGCCGATCAGGGCTGAGGAGTCCTGCTGTGACGCGTAGGCCTCCACCTGCTCGCCGTCAAAAAGGAACAGGTGCGCAATGTTGGCCGGGAAGAACTCCTCAACCTGGGTTGCCCAGTTGTCGGCAAGCGATGGCTCGGACTCGCCGTTCTTAAGGACCTCAAACTGCTCCTTGCAGCCGTTGCCAGAACGTTTCCAGAAGCGGCGAAGCTTGTAGCTGTCTTCTTTGCCTTGGGCTGTGTGGCGGAAGCGAATTTCGATACCGGCCTCGGACGTCTTCGCGCCGCAGTGGATGCAGCGCGACAGATATTCCTGATAGGCGAGAGACCCGCGGTTGGAACTCTTGGCATGGGGGCCGAACAGGCCGAGCTGTAGCGCGTCAAGGAACGTTGTCTTGCCGCCGCCGTTTAACCCGCCGATCAGTACTATCGGCTTATCGGGCGCGGTGGGCGTTAGCTCGACGCTCTGTGTCCCCTCATAGAGTCCGAAATTGTGGAATGTGATCTCGTCCAGAATCATTGGCGGGCCTCATCAGGCTGGGGCGCGCTTTCGCCTTCCGTGGCGTGCGCAGACAGCTCGCCCGTAGTGCGCTCCTGTGCTTTCCCCAGCGCGTCCCGCCGCTGGCGCGCGCGGTCAACGGCATCGTCCTCGTCTACATAGAAATTGCGGAAGAATGAGCCTTCCAGTGCGTCAAACAGGCCGGCTCGGCGCAGCATCGATTTGTGCCGCTTCTCAATGGAAAGTAGCTCCCGCACAAGCTGGAAATGCAGGTCATCCTTGCCGCACAGGTCGCGCAAAAGCTCCATTTCCGTTGCGCCCATCACGAGGTTATCGTCGAGGCTGCCGCCGGAATAGGCGATGCCGGTCGTGTCTTCATAGACCTGCGGCAGGTTGTCCTCAATCTCGTGCTTTTCGACAACCCAGATGCGGCGGATTTCCTCAAGCTCCTCAAGCGTAATGAGCTCGATATCGCGCACTTCGTCGGGGCCGTTCTCGCGGATGTGCTGTTGGGCCTGTAGAACCTTGCGCAGCCACTCTTCCCGCGCCTCCTGCTTGTAGGGACCGGGAATGGGGCGGTCGTTGAATAGCTGGACGGCGCCGTTCATGCGCCGGAAATCGCGCAGCGGCCTGTCCGCATCAGGCGTCTTCGGCGGGTCGAGCTGGTTGCGGAGCTCCAGCAGCGGCAGCATCCACTCCTTCTCTTCATCGTTCTGAATCATGGCGTGCATCGACTTGTCCTTCTCGACAAGCGTGCAGACCCAGCAGCCGAAGCGGCTGTCGCCGCAGCTCGGCGTGGTCGTATCGACGACAAGCGGACATTCACCGTCGGCCGAAGCGCCCTGATACATCGTCAGCAGGTCTTTGTTGTTGTAGCCCCACGGGTTGCCGAGCTGCATGAGGAACATCCAGACGTCATCGTTGGACCAGTCTTCGACGGGCGAATAGACGTAGGAGTTGGGCAGGCTACCGTTCGGGCTGAGACGGTCGCGCGTCCGTTTTTCCTCGAAACGCTCCATGACTTTGGTGCGTGCGGCACTCTCAGCCTTTCTTGTGCCGAGAACGAGGATGGCTTCACCGTGCTGCTGCACGACAGAGCTAATGAACTGCGTGGACGGGTTGATCTTGAGCCGTTCTGTACACCACCTGAACTTTGGCCGTGGCGCAGGGTAGCCGCGGCCGATCAGGTTTACCCAAAACGTGTTTTCCGGCGCGGGAGTCAGGCGATGGGCGGTCAGCGGCAGGTCCTGATCGCTGGCCTGCCGGTCCATGCGTTCAAGCGACTTCGACACCCACAAGGCCACGACCGGATTTTCGACCAGCGTGTCGGTGCTGATAACGTAGACGGGTTTTTTGCGCTTGGCCTTCGGTAGATCGGCAAGGGCAATCCAGACGAGTTGCAAAACGGCCGTCGAGTCTTTGCCGCCGCTATAGCCGACGACCCACGGGATTTCATCGGACAGGTAAAGGTCGGCGATTTCGCTTTTGAGGGCATTGATTGTTCTCTTAAATCCGGCTTTTGCAAAGGCCGAGTTATGCGCTGGCTTTTTGGATGCCATTTGTCCCCCGATTAAATGCGTCTTCTACACGCTGCTCCTCTTCCGACAATTCAAGGCCAAGATGGGTCTTGATGGCGTTGGCTGTGAGCGTGATATTTTGGTGCGCCTTGGAAAGCTGACCGCCGACCAGGGCGCGCCCTTCCCACATCTTACTGTTGGCGCGCCGCCAGTCCATGGTCTTGAGGCCCGCGATCTCCCTCTTCCAACCCTTGGGGTAGCGCGAAATCAGCGCACGCCCTGTTCTCGCCAGAGCCTGCAGGACAACGCCGTGGGTGTGGATAAAGTCCTTGCGCACTTCACCCGCCGTCAGCTCGCCGTGGCGTACCCTGTTCCAGTCGCCCATCTGCTCGGCGACCGCCTCCCAGAATTCGAGCGCGAGCCGCGCCGCGTCTTCCGGCGAACGCTCAGACACGCCCATGAGCAATTCGTTGGTAGCATGGTAGATGGCACTCAGGGTAAAGAGCCGCCGCGAACGCGGGGCAAGGCTCGTCTTCTCAAGTTCGACAACGTCACGGAAGATGTCAGAACTGCCTATGAGGGACTTAACGAGCGCTGCGGTTTCGTCACGGTAGTCGTAGAGGATACTGAGCGAGGGTGACGGGCGAATGGCGTAGCGGTTGAGATCGGCGAACATCTGCTGACAGCGCTCAAGCCCTTTGTCGATGAAGAAAACGACCGCGATGGTTTCGTCTCCGAGTTCCGGGTTATTGCGCAGGGCATCATCAATGGCGGCGCGGCGGTGCTGGCCGTCATTGATAATAAAGCGGGCTGACATCGGGATTTTGAGAATCCCAATTCGGTTTTCCTCCCCCTCTCCGGCGACAGGCTTGAATGCAATATCGGCATCGATTGAGACGGTAATCGCCGAGAAAACATAGTCATCCACATTTTCAGTGATGTAACGGGAAAGCTCCGGTATGCGAGCCCTGTTGAGCTGTCGCTGCGCCCTGAGCTCGGGCGCGAGTTCGTCCTCGTCAAACTGGAATAGTCTCGGCAAAAGCCGCATGGGGCACATGGATACGTAGTACTCACGCTGCGCCTGGACGCCCCTGATGGCTGGAAACTGGTACTCGAAGCCGTCGCTCATTTTTGTTTATCAAGTTGTTGGGATATGCGATACAAACACATTGAACCACCATGGCCAAAGTTTGTCAAACATGAAACATACGTTTGCATCGGCATACAAACAAGACGGCGGCCCTGTCTATCTGGACTGCAATGCTACGGCGCCTATCGCGCCGGCGGTCAGGGATGCCGTGGCGCGCTGGATGACGGACGAACTGGGCAACGCCGGAAGCCGGACGCACGAGTACGGACTGCGAGCAAAGCGGGCGGTGCAGGAGGCGCGCTGTCAGGTCGCAGCCGTAGTCGAAGCAAAGACCGACGAGGTCATTTTCACAAGCGGCGCAACCGAGAGCAACAATACTGCGATTCTAGGCCTGGCGGCACACGGCGAAATGTCCGGCCGCCGCCACATCGTTTCCACGGCCATTGAGCACAAGGCAGTGCTCGAACCGCTTGAGGTGCTTGAAGCAAGGGGTTTCTCAGTTTCGCTGCTGCGGCCCGATGACTCCGGTGCGGTTTCCGCTGATGCCGTCAGGGGCGCACTTCGCCCGGACACGCTGATGGTATCGGTGATGCACGCCAACAACGAGACCGGCGCAATTCAGCCGCTCGGCGCTATTGCGGAAGCGCTGTCAGGACACGACGCCTACTTTCACGTCGACGCCGCGCAGGGCTACGGCAAGGACCTCGCGCCGCTGCGTAGCAAGCGGATTGACCTCATCAGTGTCAGCGGGCACAAAATCTACGGACCGCTCGGTGTTGGCGCATTGGTGATGCGGCGACGCGGCTTCAAGCGCCCGCCCCTCAAACCCATCATGTTCGGTGGTGGACAGGAACGAGGGCTGCGCCCCGGCACGCTTCCTGTGCCGTTGATCGTCGGGCTGGGTGTCGCGGCCGAAACCGCCCTCAAGGACAACGAGGCTCGTCTGGAACGGTGCCGGAAGATAAGGGAGGACGCGCTCGCCGCGCTCGAACCTCTGGGCATACATATGAATGCCTCCCCGGACTGCACACTATCGCATGTCATGAATTTTTCCGTGCCCGGCGTTGATTCAGAGGCCGTTATGGTGGCTCTTAAGGACATCGCCGCCATCTCAAACGGCTCAGCCTGCACCTCGCAGAGCTACATGCCCAGCCATGTCCTTGAAGCGATGGGATTGCCGCAGGACGCGATATCCGGCGCCATCCGAGTGTCCTGGTCGCACCTGACGCCAGACGTCGACTGGTACGCATTCGCATCGCGCATCGCCGAGCTGAGATAGTGTGTAGCGAAGATGTACCTGCCACAGCTTGTGAGCGGCCTCGATCGAAAGCTAAATTCGAGGTTGATTGCCAAGCCTCTGTAAAGCAAACTCTTTCGCGAACAACAACAAGATTCCGACACGCCACCTAAGAGCAGAACGACCGGGGAGCGTGCCTTGGGGGGACAGCCACTTCCGATGAGCTTGCGCGAGATTGACTACAAGGAAGACTATCGGTCCGGGTACGACAATATCGTTGAGGATTTGTTCCGCCCTTCGCTTGCGCGGTCGAACAATTACTGGCGCGCCGTCGGCTATTTTTCCAGCAGCGCGCTTGAGTCCTTTGGTGCTCCACTCGGTGAGTTTATTAGGAACGGTGGCCATATCAGACTGGTAACATCGGTCGAACTGTCGCAGGCAGACCTCGAAGCTATCGAGAACGGTGCACCCAGAGAGGGCATCTGTGCACAGCGCCTTGAGCAGATCATTGATAACGACTTTGCTGATGGCGTCGGTGACGGGACAGGTCGTTTGCTCCGCTTGCTGGAACTCGGGCGTCTGGAGATTCAAATCGCGGTCCCCAAGACCGGAACGGGTATCTATCACGAGAAGATTGGACTGTTCTTCGATGACGAAGACTTTATCGCGTTTACCGGCTCCTCCAACGAAAGCCGCAATGCATTCGAGAACAACCGCGAATGCGTAGATGTATATCCATCGTGGAGTAGTGCCGCCCGCGCTAACAGGAAGAAATCGCATTTCGAGGAATTGTGGAACCGTACTGACCAGGGCGTCGAAGTATACAGTTTTCCAGACGCAGCACGGCAGGAACTCATCAGGGTTTGTGGCGAATGGGAAGCCGGGCGTCAGCAGTACAAGCGAAAAGACAAAGAAGAACCAGACAAGTGGCGTCATCAGGATGAGGCGCTTGAAGCATTTCAAGCCGCCGAGCGCGGCGTACTCAATATGGCGACAGGCACCGGCAAGACGCGTACCGCCCTTAAAATCGTAGATGCGCTGTTCGAGCGAAACGAGATTGACACCGTGATCGTATCGACTGACGGCAACGACCTTCTGGACCAATGGTACGGCGAACTCCTTAAGGCAAGAAAGTCCGTCGATCGATCGATCCGCGTATTCCGGGAGTACAGAGATAAGAAGGAGCGGCAAAGCTTTTCGCTCGACCCAGCGAACGCCTTCTTGCTCGTGGCGCGTGAGCCCGTGGCAGGAGCGTTGCGCGAGCTAAGTGCGGATGAAGCCCACCGGACTCTTCTGATACACGATGAGGTTCATGGTCTTGGTAGCCCTGGCAACCGTAAGCGACTATCGGGCTTGTCCGACAACGTTCGATTTAGGCTTGGGTTGAGCGCGACACCTGAGCGGATGTACGATCAGGAAGGAAACGCGTTTATCGAGGATCACATAGGCCCCGTCATTAAGACATTCGGACTGAGAGAAGCAATCGAGCGCGGAATTCTCGCGCCATTCAACTACTATCCGCTCCCTTACGACCTTACAGACGAAGACCGCGAAAGGTTGACCGCCGTATACAGAAAGAAGAAGGCACGCGAAGCGGACGGATATCCGATGTCTGATACTGAGCTCTGGATCGATCTATCGCGGGTCTATAAGACCTCGGAAGCTAAACTCCCGATATTTGCCGAATTCATCAAAAACAATACAGATTTGTTGCGCCGTTGTATTGTCTTTGCGGAAACGATGGCGTACGGAGACAAAGTGCGCGATATTGTTCACGAACACAGGCCCGATTTCCATACATATTATAGTGGGGAGCACGAAAGTACTTTGCGGCGATTTGCGTCGGGAGAGCTGGAGTGTCTAATTACATGCCACCGCCTGTCTGAAGGAATTGATATTAAGTCGCTAAATACTGTAGTTTTGTTTTCGTCGGAACGCGCTCAACTGGAAACCATTCAAAGAATTGGCCGTTGCTTGAGGACAAACCCCGACGCCCCTGAAAAAATCGCGGGTATCGTCGACTTCATTCGCGAAAGCGATGGCGGCGGCGAGGCAAACGCTGACGAACTTCGGAGGGACTGGTTACTGGAACTCTCCGAAGTCCGCCCGACAGAGTGAGGAATGTAGATGGACCCCAAGATCGTTGAAGCGATAGAAGAAGCAGTAAGTGAAGCTGGACAGCCAGTTGGACTGGCCCGCAAAATGACCCGCTGGTTTGACGCGATCGCGTCAGGCAACGAAGACGTTGCGAGCAAGCAGGATGCATATAGACATCTCGAACTACTTTACGCCGAAGCGATACCCGCTGGTACTGCGTCGGCCGCGACGGAAGTAGCCGGAGACCATCCAGAAGATGTGGAGGAAGACTAATGACTGTCTCACTCCGAATTATGGGCTGGAAGGCTGAGGGGTTCAGGTGTCCCGATCACGAGATCGATTGCCGGATCAATTCGGGCGAAACAGCAAAGGTTACCTTGATTCAAATGCCCAACGGCACGGGTAAGACCACAACCCTGTCGTTGTTGCGAGCGGCACTGTCCGGTGCGGCCGGTGGCACCACTTGGAACCGCTCGCGCATCAAGGAGATGCAGAAGAAGGATGGCAGAGAAGCCGACGGACGGTTCGAGTTGCGGCTCTCCGTCAACGATAAGCCCATGACGATTATCATGGAGTTTGATTTCGACGTCGCGCGTGTTCGCTACAAGACCACGTGGAGCTCCGGGCAGGAAGATGGATTCAATCCGCCGTTTGAACTCCGTCGATTCATGAATGATGATTTTGTGAATTTTTATGTCTTTGACGGCGAACTCGCGGACAAGCTCCTGAACAGCCAGCACACAAATGCAGAGACGGCTGTAGAGAGCCTTTTCCAGGTTCATTTGCTTAAGCGCATGTCCGACAGAGTTTCGAGCTATTGGGATGACCAAACCCGAAACGTCACGGCAAAGGATGAAGCGGGATATACAAGACGAAAGAACCTACTGGCCGACTGGCGCGCGCGCCACGACGCCCTGGTCACAGAGCAGAATTCCCTTAGAGCGGACCTGAAATCCTCACTGGAGAATCTGAAAAGGCAGCGTGAAAAATATAACAAAGAGATCAAAAAAGAAAAGGAGCGCGCCGAGACTCTTAGTGATGCCGAGGCTGCACTAAACGATTTTCAGGCAAGCGTGGACGAAAACGCCAAAGACCTGCTTGACACTATGCGTAACCCGCACGCGCTCTTTACTGGGTTTGCTTCATCCATGTTTGAACTAAAGGCGGGCCTTGACCGCGTAAAGTTGCCAGAGAGCGCCGCACGTGAGTTTTTTGAAGAATTGGCGGATGAAGATGAGTGTGTGTGTGGAAGGGGAATAGACGAAGGAGTCCGGCAGGTCATTAAGACCAAGTCGAAACAGTATCTCGGCTCTGACGATGTCATTTTCCTTAATGCCATGAAGTCCGCAATATCAGATGCCGTTGGTGGGTCCCGCAGCGAAGCCGCCGACGAGCTGACTCAGAAGGTCAGCGACATGACCTCGTTGGTCACCGATCTCCAATCTGCGCAAAATGAGCTGGATGAGATCAGGCGCGAAGCTGAAGAATCCGACCCGGACGTTATGAAGGCAAAGGAGGAAATTGATCGACTCTCCCGACAGTGCGAAAGGATTGAAGAAAGTCTGAGCGGCTTTGAAGGGAAGGATGACTCGGTTCGTCTTGACAAGATCAACAAGGTCGACCCCAAGCGTATAGACCAAATTGAAACCATCGAGGATGGAATCAAGATTCTTGAGGATTTGGTCGACGAGGCCAGAGATACGCAGGCGCTGAGGCGAAAGCGTGACCTTCTGAAGCGCATAATCGACAGGGCTCATCGCAAGGCAAAGGAGACGATTGCAAGCGAAATCAGAGACGAGGCCAACGAGAAAATTTCGGCCTTAATGCCAAATAACAGTATCCGTATTGAGAGGATTGACCGGTGCCTTGTGCTCAGTGGACAGTCCGGCGGAAGCGTCGGAGAAACTCTGTCAGTTGGCTATGCTTTCCTCTCAACGCTATTCGATCGCGCGGAGCAGCATCAACTTCCGTTCGTTGTAGACAGCCCCGCTAACCCGATAGACTTGGATATCAGACCCAATATTGGAGCGCTAGTTCCAAATCTAACGGGGCAGTTCATCGCATTTGTTATTTCGTCGGAGCGGGAGGGGTTCCTCCCCAGCCTAAAGAAGTCTGGAGGCAAGGACATACAGTTTATCACTGTCTTCCGAAAAGGTGCCAGCCACCTTGAAACCAAAGCTATTGCCAGCGATGGCTGCGTTACCAGCGAGGACGGCTTTCGAGTAATCGATGAGAAATTCTTTGAAGAGTTCCAGCTTGATGCGGAGGAGGTATAATGGATTTTGCGATTAGAAAGGATGCGAGCGATTGGTTCAAATACATTCGATCGAACTTTTCAGCGCCACCAGGCATGGTCCCCGCGCGTGACTTTGACGCTTTCTATTTTTGCTTTGTAGCCGGAATAAAAACTATGAGGAAGAACGAGGTTGGGGGAAGCGACACCAGAGCGTTGGTCGATAACTTTCCTGGTCCGTACAAGAATCGAGGTCGGCTTTTGGTTAGCTTATTTTTGAGCCGCGAGCTGGAATATCTCGGTGTGGTCATGAGCGAGAAAAAAGCAGTGAATGCTGCGATTACAAAGCTGGTCGATCCCGACGCTCAGAATTTCCTTAGCGATGATGGTGTTCGGGAGTTCAACAAGTACGCACATGGAGGCTATGACGTTCTCCATATGGAGTGGTTCAACGGTTCCCCCTACTCCTTGGAAACTTTCTTACGGACATTCCGGCGCAAGGTCGAAAGCGCTGACCCGGGCTTGGCGGCCTGATCACCATGCCTGTCAAACCTACCCAGCTCGGCGTCAAGTTCCTGTTTGAGCAGAAGCATGTGTTTGCTGTTCCGAAGTACCAGCGCGGGTAACCGCCATCGCGCAGGGTCACAAACAATTCGATATCGACGTTCTGCGCCCTGGAATTACAAGGGTACCTGCGAAGGGGAACACGGTCACGAACATCATCGAACTGAAGGTCACGCTTGAGTACATCGACCCCGCAGTAACCCGTACCCTGCAAGTGCCCGCCGATATCGGCCTAGACCGCCTGTATCTCACGATCCAGGCCGCGCCTGGGCTAGACCAACTCGCATCTCTACATGTTCGAGGCACGCGGCGCGACATGGGGGCTGCCTGACCCGAACGTCGGCGGCAGTGACCTGCCCGCCAAAAAAACCACCCTAGCCGAGCTTATCGAGGATACCGGCGCTCGCACAATCTCCTACCTCTACGACTTCGGCGACAGCTGGGACCACAAGATCAGGGTCGGCAAGATCAGTGACCCTGTTCCCGGCAAACTCTACCCCCGCCTGACGGATATCTCGGGCCGCTGCCCACCAGATGATGTGGGTGGGTTCCCGGGATACGAAGAGTTCCTCGAGGCCATGGCCGATCCCAAACACCCCGAACACGCCGACTCAAGCGATGGTACGGCGGTGACTTCGATCCCGACACTTCAGACAGCGACGAACTCCGCCTCGAAGTCCACAAACTTGCCAAACGCTGGAAGCCGAAGAAATGGGCAATCAACTGATCAACGTGGGCTCAGCGCATCGCTTACGTTCTGTCTTGGAGCATTTGCTTCATGGAGCTACGATTGGCTCGCCTAGGTTCTTGTCAACCCTAGGGCATCGCGATGCTCTTCAATCATGGAGACATCGTGATGAGGATACTTTCAAAACGCCAGCTGAAGGAGTTGGTCTTGTATTCACACCAACACGTTGCACGCTTGGAAAAGGCAGGCAAATTCCCCAAGCGGGTGCAGCTTGGCCCGAACCGGGTGGGATGGGTTGAGGATGAAGTGCTGGACTGGCTGCAATTGCGGCTGGATGATCGCGAAATTCCCAACCGACACTCCTGATACAGGAGCTGGGTGGCCGGGCGTGCACAGCTCGGTCACCCAATCGATCGAGTGGACCACTCCCGTCGCCCATGGGGATACTACATGCCGCAGGGCAACGCAGCCTTATCACCATTCGTACAGCCGGAAGCATTAGCGACAGGGCAATGACGGCAGTGTGGGACTCCCATGCCGTTCGCTTTATCCGCATCATTGTCGACTTCGTCAGCGCAGAATCTAGCAGGTCGCGGCGGGAAGCTGCAGTTCGCTGCGCCTGCGAAATTGGGAGTGGTACCTCATGAAAACGGCCATTCACCGCACGAGAGTAGCGTACAGGTTCGCTTGCGAGGAGTGGAGAGGGGCGCGAACGAAATCAGAAAACAGGGTTGCCATACCGACGCCATTGCTGATTTCTATCGGATTGCCGAATTGTAATTGTAGTGACCAATCATGCTGGACAAGCTGGAGATGTTCATCGCCGTGGCCAAGGAGGGTCACTTCGGCCGCGCGGCGATCAGCATCGGGATCACCCAACCTTCGCTTTCGGCAGGGATCAAGCAGCTTGAGCAACAGTTGGGCGTGCAGCTCATCTTTCGTGGCTCCCGGTATGGCGGTCTCACCCCGGAAGGGCAGGCGACGCTGGTCTGGGCGCGGCGGATCGTTGGCGATGCCCGCCAATTGCGCGAGGAAATGCGCGCCAAGCGGCATGGTCTGTCCGGCCAACTCAGGATCGCGGCGATCCCGACGGCGCTGACATGGGCGGCGCGGCTGTGCCACCGGTTCAACGCGAAGCACCCCAATGTGCGCTTTACCATCCTGTCGCGCACCTCGGTCGAGATTTTGTCGATGCTGGACAATCTCGATGTGGATGCGGGTATTTCATATCTCGACAACGAGCCGATGGGCAGGGTCAGCACGGAACCGCTCTACGCGGAGCGTTACATGCTGGTCTGCGCCGAGGGCTCGCGATTTGCCGAACGCGACTCGGTAGCATGGGCAGAACTGGTGCAAGAGCGGCTTTGCCTGCTGACGCCGGACATGCAGAACCGCCGGATCATCAATCGCAATTTCGCCGCCGTTGATGTAACGCCCGAGGCGTGGATCGAATCGAACTCCACCGTGGTTCTTATGGCCACGGTCGAAACCGGGGGCTGGGTGACGGTTTTGCCCGAGGATTCGGCGCGGTTTCATGCGATTGGCAAACCGGTGCGGTTGATCCCGTTGACCGGTCCCGAACCGGCCCATTCGGTCGGACTGGTTGCACCCTGGCGCGAGCCGCATACCCCGGTTCTGGAGAGCCTCTTGCGCGAGGCGCGCCGATTGGCAGCCGAGTCCTGATAGAGAGCGACTATCAATCGACCGGATAGCGATATTGATTGCCCATGATGAAACCTGATTGACTGACCTCAGCAACCGCATGAGGCCAGCCATGAATGACCCCGTCCCCACGTCTGAGGAAATCGACACCCTTCTCGCAGAACATTCGCATCTCGAGGGACCGCTATTGCCGATCCTTCACGCGATGCAAGACAGTTTTGGTCATATTCCCGAGGCGGCACATCGCCCCATCGCCGAGGCCCTGAACATCAGCCGGGCGGAACTGCATGGCGTGATCAGTTTCTACCACGATTTCCGCGAGAACCCCGCCGGGCGGCATGTGCTGAAAATCTGCCGTGCCGAGGCTTGTCAGGCGGTGGGCGGCACGGCGCTGGCAGAGGCGACATTGGCCAAGCTGGGGCTGGATTGGCACGGCACGACAATCAACGGGGCGGTGACGGTCGAGCCGGTCTATTGCCTCGGGCTCTGCGCCTGTGCGCCCGCCGCGATGCTGGATGATCGGGTGGTCGGCCGGGTGGACACCGCCCGGATGGATGCCCTCCTGGCGGAGGCGGGCGCATGAAGATTTACGTTCCCATGGACAGCGCGGCCAAGGCACTGGGTGCCGACGAAGTCGCCGAGGCGATCCGCGCAGAGGCCAAGACACGGGGCATCGAACTCGAGCTTGTCCGCAATGGCACGCGCGGGATGATCTGGCTGGAGCCGCTGGTCGAGGTCGAGATCGACGGCGTGCGCCACGGCTATGGCCCGGCCACGGTTGCCGATGTGGCGGGCATTCTGGCGGGCGCCAGCGCCAAGGCGCTCGGACCGGTCGAGGAACTGGACTGGATGGCGAGGCAGACGCGGCTGACCTTTGCCCGCGTCGGCGTGATCGACCCGCTCGATCTGGCGGATTACGAGGCACATGGCGGGCTTGCCGGTCTGCGCCGGGCGATCGTTATGGATGGGGCCGGGATCGTCGAGGAGGTCGCCAAGTCCGGGCTGCGCGGGCGTGGCGGCGCGGGTTTTCCGACGGGCATCAAGTGGAAATCCGTGAAGGACGCGAGCGGACTGCAAAAATACATCGTCTGCAACGCCGATGAGGGCGACAGCGGCACTTTCGCCGACCGGATGATAATGGAGGGCGACCCTTTTACCCTGATCGAGGGCATGGCGATCGCTGGTCTCGGCGTGGGCGCTACCAAGGGCTACGTCTATCTTCGTTCGGAATATCCCGATGCCATCGCGGTGATGCGCCGCGCGGTCGAGATCGCGCGCGGGGCAGGCGTGCTGGGCGCGGATGTGCTGGGGTCCGGCCGCGCCTTCGACATGGAAATCCGCGTCGGTGCAGGGGCCTATGTCTGCGGCGAGGAAACCTCGCTGCTGAATTCGCTCGAAGGCAAGCGCGGCGTGGTGCGTGCCAAGCCGCCCCTGCCTGCGCTTGAGGGCTTTCTTGGGCGGCCCACCGTGGTGAACAACGTGATTTCTCTGGCCACCGTGCCGGTCATTTTCGAGAAGGGCGCGCAACACTATGCCGATTTCGGCCTTGGGCGGTCGCGCGGCACCGTGACCTTGCAGATCGCGGGTAATGTGGCGCGCGGCGGGCTTTTCGAGACCGCCTTCGGCATCACTCTGGACGAGGTGGTCAATGACCTTGGCGGCGGCACCGCCTCGGGCCGCCCGGTCAAGGCCGTGCAGGTGGGCGGGCCGCTTGGGGCCTATATCCCGGTCGCCAATTTCGACGCGCCGCTCGGTTACGAGGAGTTGGACGCCAAGGGCGGGCTCCTGGGCCATGCCGGTCTGGTGGTGTTCGATGACGCCGTCAACATGCTGGGCATGGCCCGCTTCGCGATGGAATTCTGCGCGGTCGAGAGTTGTGGCAAATGCACCCCCTGCCGGATCGGCGCCGTGCGCGGCGTCGAGACGCTGGACCGGATCGCCGAGGGCGACGGAGCGGCGATCCCGCTCCTGACGGATCTCTGCGAGACTATGCAAGACGGCTCGCTTTGCGCGCTGGGCGGCTTCACACCCCTACCGGTGATGTCCGCGCTCACGCATTTTCCCGACGATTTCGCCACCCGAAAGGAGGCCGCCGAATGAAGGATTTCATCATTCCGAACGACCGTGACATGGGCACGCCCGCCAAGTCCGGCGCGCCGGTGACGCTGGAGATCGACGGCCTGCCCGTGACCGTGCCCGAGGGCACTTCGGTGCTGCGCGCGGCGGCCGAGGCGGGCATTCAGATCCCCAAGCTCTGCGCCTCGGACAATCTGGAGGCCTTCGGCTCCTGCCGCCTCTGCGTGGTCGAGATCGAGGGACGGCGCGGCACGCCGGCGTCCTGCACAACGCCTGTCACCCCCGGCATGGTGGTCCACACCGGCTCAAGCAAGGTGCGCAAGATCCGCAAAGGGGTGATGGAACTCTACATCTCCGACCACCCGCTCGATTGCCTGACCTGCTCGGCCAATGGCGATTGCGAATTGCAGGATATGGCCGGGGCCGTCGGTCTGCGCAACGTGCGCTATGAGGCGCCGGAAAACGGCGGTCTGGCCAATCATTTCGAGGCCCGCAACACGAGCGGCGAGGCCAATCCCGAATGGTTGCCCAAGGACGACAGCAACCCCTATTTCAGCTATGACCCCAGCAAATGCATTGTCTGCAACCGCTGCGTTCGCGCCTGCGAAGAGGTGCAGGGCACCTTTGCGCTGACCATCGAGGGCCGTGGCTTTGACAGCCGGGTCGCCGCAGGCGGGCCAGCCGATGATTTTCTCGCCTCCGACTGTGTCAGCTGCGGCGCCTGCGTGCAGGCCTGCCCGACCGCGACGCTTCAGGAAAAATCCATCATCGAACTGGGCACGCCCGACCGTTCGGTGATCACCACCTGCGCCTATTGCGGCGTGGGCTGCTCGTTCAAGGCCGAAATGAATGGCGACACGCTGGTGCGCATGACCCCCTACAAGCACGGCAAGGCCAATCGCGGGCATTCCTGCGTCAAGGGCCGCTTTGCCTATGGCTATGCCCATCACAAGGACCGCATTCTCAAGCCGATGATCCGCGATCAGATCAGCGATCCCTGGCGCGAAGTGGAGTGGGATGAGGCAATGACCTTCGCCGCCACCCGGATGCTCGGGCTTCAGGAGAAATATGGCAAGAAATCCATCGGGGTGATCACGTCGAGCCGCTGCACCAACGAGGAAACCTATCTGGTGCAGAAACTGGCGCGCGCGGTCTTTGGCAACAACAACACCGACACCTGCGCACGGGTCTGCCATTCGCCCACGGGCTATGGTCTGGGTCAGACATTTGGCACCTCTGCGGGCACGCAGGATTTCGATTCTGTCGAGCAGACCGATGTGGTGGTGGTGATCGGCGCGAATCCGACCGACGGGCACCCGGTCTTTGCTTCGCGCCTCAAGAAGCGGCTGCGCGAAGGCGCCAAGCTGATCATCGTCGATCCGCGCCGGATTGATCTGGTGAAATCGGCGCATGTCGCGGCGTCGCATCACCTGCCACTGCGCCCCGGCACCAATGTCGCCGTGGTCAGTGCCCTTGCCCATGTGATCGTCACCGAGGGGTTGATGGATCAGGACTTCATCCGCGAGCGGTGTGACTGGGATGAATTCCAGCATTACGCCGAATTCATCAGCAACCCCCGCCACTCGCCCGAGACAACGGCGATGCTGACCGGCGTCGATCCGGCAGAACTGCGCGCCGCCGCCCGCCTCTTTGCCACTGGTGGCAACGGGTCGATCTACTACGGCCTTGGCGTGACCGAGCATAGCCAAGGGTCCACCACCGTCATGGGCATCGCCAACCTTGCCATGCTCACCGGCAACATGGGACGGCCCGGCGTGGGTGTGAACCCGCTGCGCGGTCAGAACAATGTGCAGGGCGCCTGCGACATGGGGTCTTTCCCGCACGAACTGCCCGGCTATCGCCACGTCAAAGGCCCCGAGGTGCGAAAGGTCTTTGAAGAGGCCTGGGGCGTTCAGATCGACGCGGAACCGGGCCTGCGCATCCCCAACATGCTCGATGCCGCCGTGGATGGCACCTTCAAGGGGCTCTATTGCCAGGGTGAAGACATCCTGCAATCGGACCCCGACACCAAACATGTCGCGGCGGGTCTGGCAGCGATGGAATGTGTCATCGTGCATGACCTCTTTCTCAACGAGACCGCGAATTACGCGCATGTCTTCCTGCCCGGTTCGACCTTCCTCGAGAAAGACGGCACCTTTACCAATGCAGAGCGCCGGATCAACCGCGTACGCAAGGTGATACCGCCCCTCAATGGCTATGCCGACTGGGAAATCACCCAGATGCTCGCCAATGCGATGGGCGCCGGCTGGCACTACACCCACCCCGCCCGGATCATGGATGAGATCGCGGCGACGACGCCCTCTTTCGCCGGGGTGGATTACGCGCTCCTGGAGGAAAAAGGCAGCGTGCAATGGCCCTGCAACGAGGCGCACCCCGAGGGGACGCCGCTGATGCATGTGGACGGTTTCATGCGCGGCAAGGGGCGGTTCATCGTTACCGAATATGTGGCGACCGACGAGAAAACCGGCCCGCGTTTCCCGCTCCTGCTCACCACCGGGCGCATTCTCAGCCAGTATAACGTCGGCGCCCAGACCCGGCGCACCGACAATGTGGTCTGGCATGAAGAGGATCTGCTGGAAATCCATCCGCATGATGCCGAGGTGCGCGGGCTGAAAGACGGCGATTGGGTGCGGCTGGCCAGTCGCGCGGGGGAGACGACCCTGCGCGCCAAGCTCACGGACCGGGTCAGCCCCGGCGTGGTCTACACCACCTTCCACCACCCCGACACGCAGGCCAATGTCATCACCACCGACTATTCCGACTGGGCCACCAATTGCCCGGAATACAAGGTGACGGCGGTGCAGGTCAGCCTGTCGAACGGGCCGACCGACTGGCAGGAGGAGTATGCCGCGCAGGCCGCACAAGCGCGGCGTATCCTGCCGGCGGCGGAGTGACGGTAATGGGCTTTTCTCCCACCCAAAGCCGACCGGGCCTCTCGGTGCAGGGCGAGGGGGTGCGCCGCGTCACCCGCGCCCTGCCCGATGAGGTGCCGGTGGCCTTTGTCTTTGACGGCACGACGCAGGCAGTGATGATGGCGACTCCTGACGATATCGCCGATTTCGCCCATGGCTTCGCCGTGACCGAAGGGATCGTGACCGACCCCGCGCAGATCGAGGACTTCGAGATTGCCGAGCACGCCCAGGGGATCGAGGCGCGGTTCTGGCTGCGCGAGGATCGCCAAGAGGCGCTCACGGCGCGGCGGCGTTATATGGCCGGGCCGGTGGGCTGTGGTCTCTGCGGCATCGACTCTCTGGAACAGGCGATCAGGCTGGTGCCCCGCGTCACGCGAACCGGCCCGCCCTTTTCGCTGCGCGAGATTGCCCGCGCCACCGATGCGCTTGGCACCTGCCAGCCGCTGCATGATCTCACCCGCGCCACCCATGCCGCCGGCTTCATTCTGCCGGATGCGGGCCTCATACTCGCCCGCGAGGATGTGGGACGGCATAATGCGCTCGACAAGCTGATTGGCGCGCTCTGGCGTGCTGGCATCGACCCGTCGGAAGGGGCCATCGTGATGACCAGCCGCCTCTCTGTCGAACTGGTGCAGAAATGCGCCATGGCGGGCTGCGGCATCCTGATCGCCGTGTCGGCACCGACCGCTCATGCGCTGCGGCTGGCCGATGAGGCAGGGATCACCCTCGCGGCCTTTGCCCGTGGCGGCGGCTTCGATCTCTATTCCCACCCCCATCGCATCGACATCGAGGTTCACCATGTCGCCTGAGAAAATGGTCCATATGGCCAACCAGATCGCAACATTCTTCAAGACCCAGCCCGGCAACGATCAGGCCGCCCGCATCGCCGCACACCTGACCGACTATTGGGAGCCGCGCATGCTGGATCAGCTTCACGACCACGTCGGCGCAGGGGGAAAGGGGCTGGACGATCTGGTAATTGCGGCAGAGGCAGAGATCGTGAAGACGCACGTACGCGCCTGACACGGAGCAACTCCATGCGGTGTGGCGCCGGAGCAATTCCAAAGCCCTGCATCCAGATTGGCTGCTTCCGGTCACTTTGACGTTCAGCCCCTGATGGCAACAGAATTGCCTTTGATGACGAAATACTCTTTGAACGATTGATCTGTTGCCTTTCGCTCGGGCAAGGCAAACGGCAGGTTGACGTCCACAGTGTGAATTCCTGCCACGCCCAAGGTCCCGAACCTATCAAATGCCTCGTTCGACGTGCGATGACACAGCTAGCCAGACTTCGCTCGGACGGCGGCTATGGCGACGCTACGCTGCGGCACCGCCTCTGCGCCGAACGGCTGCTCTGGGCCGACCTTGCTGGTGGCGAGTGTCACTGGCCCCGTCCCCGTTGCTGCACCACTGCGGGTCGGCGTGGAGCCCGGATCGGGCGCTCGTTCAACGCGCGGCATTGGTGACGGTGGCGACCTGATTGCGCATGCCCGATGAGATCGAATATAGAAACGCTGAGGACCGCCGGAGGCAATCGTGTCAGACACACCTTTCGAGAAGGCGTCAACTTCAGGTCGGGCCGTTGCGGCGGCAGCCTATAAAGCGTTTCAAGGTCGCCGGAAGGTGCTTCGGATCCATCATGGCGAAGAGAGTTTCACAGACATCCTCCGTTGCGAAGACAGCCCGGTTGAAGGATGGACGAGCTATTCGTCACTGACACTGCATCGATCCCGGAACCTTGTTGACGGACAGGACATCAGCGTTGAGATTGCTGGTGTCTGTGGCAATGAGATCAGTGGTTTCGCCGAGGCTATCGCTGACGCCTGCGAGGCGGTTCGGAAGGGCAATTGGTTCGCCGCGCCCGAGATCCTTTTTGCCGATGTATTTGGCGATCGCATCCCGGACACGCGGTTTCCGCACCTGCTGCTTTGTCCACCCTATCCCTGGAAGGGGCTGTCACGTATCGAGTTGCCAGACGGCGGGACGGTCCATTGGCTGATGGCATTCCCTATCAGCGAAAGCGAGAGACAGTTTTTCCTGCGTGCAGGTTTCGACCAGTTGGAAAGTATCTTCCTGGAACGGCAGACGGAATACTTCGACCTGGCAAGACAGTCAGAAGTGTGAGGATGTTGGCGTCGGGGCAGGCATTCGTCGCAACCGCCGGATGTCAGGGGGGCGCTGCAGCGGGTGCGAAGGTCCATTTCACATGGCCGCGCCGCGGCGTTTCTCAATCTGGTCCTTGATGGATTGGGCGATGTGCGGCCACAAGAACGCTCGCATCAAGCGGCAGGATTGTCCGCGCGATCGTCGGCATTGCCCAACCAGAAATACTGCGCGATGCACGAATGGCCGTTTCGAGGAAGCCGCACAGCGGCATGCCATCGAAGTCGAGCGGCCGGTCAGGGCCGTTCGGCGGAACAAGTTTGTCATCTCTGAAAATCACCCCCAAAAGTGATCGTAGTGAAACTGCAGGCAGGTTTTGGAGACCTTGTCCTCCACTAGAATGTCCCTAAGGGCCATGTAATCCGGGTCCGTCAGTCGCTGCGAAACACACACCTTACGTGTGTCCGGGTCGATCGAAATCAGCCCGTCGTCAAACAGCTTGTGTATATCACGTCGGAGGAGGAGGCCGTTTTCGGGCCGATCCCTGGCGGGGTGTCCGGTTGCGTAAGGAACAATGTGGGCAGCCTCCAAGACGAAAACCTCAGTGGTGCCGGTTATTGCGCATTTATGCGGTCTCAATGAGAGCAGATTGTTCCTGAACGCCGCCTGAAACTGTCGAACCACGACACCGCGCAGCGCCGTGGTTTCTTCGATCGGCACTATGTTTTCTGGATCAAAGGGGGCGTCCGAAATGCCGTTTAGTTCAGAAATCTGACGCGTCTTTCTTTCCGCCGCTGTGAGGAGCAGTGAAATCGTGTCTTGGGTCACCGGCCAAATCCGCGAATGATTGAAGCCGCGTATCTTGCCAATCATTTCGTCGGCGTTCCGGTGCTCTTCGAGAACCTCATTGCCGACAGGATGGGGAAAGAAATGCACGTCGGCGACTGTCGCGTGCCGCTCTGCGTCGGGTGGTCCGAATTCCACGATCGCGCTCAGACCGTTCCCGCGTTCTCCATCTTTCGTCACTTCGTGGAACCAGATTAGGCTTCGGAAGCCTTTCGCGATCATCGGCTCTCCGAATCGAAAGTCGCTGACGAAGGTCGGAATCACTGCCTCTCTGCCACACCAAGCCTCGATCGTCTGCGGAACACCCGGTTCACCGAACAGCTCGGGTGATGTCGACTTGATCAGGAACCGAACTTCCTGTGCGTCAAAAGCGTGCGCGGCGGCAGAACCATTCCTAATGCGCAGTTCAGCGGCCGCGACCACATCCTGTTCAAATTTGTTGGAATGTCTCAGGACAATAGCCTCATAGCTCTGCTGCGGATCGACGTCCTCGAAGCCCGCGGAACCTTTCAGGACCCGCCGTGAAATGACGCTGATGGCGCCATCTGATGAGATATCCCGTGGTTCATAGCCGAGGTTTCTTTTCAGCCCCCTTTCGGCTCGGGCATCCTGCCAGTGTCGTAGTACTGCAGCTAGGTCGCGATCAATCTCGTCATCGCTCTCTGCGAGCTTGTCCAGTATCTCGGACATAAAAACTCCTCCCTTTCCCTCACTTTCTCACGACTCTTCGACAAGCGCCACGCGTTGTCCTATGCTCTCGTAACATCATGCTTTGCGAGGAAGTCTGAATGTCTATTCATGCCTGCGTTGCTGATTATATTGATCGCTGCCGGACGAAAGCACGAGAAGAAATCTTGTTTTTTTCGAGCCAGCCGAACCTATCAGACGCGATCATGATGGCTGCAAACTGCCGGCGCGCTGATGGGAAGCGACACCCTCACCAGCGTCGAATCCCTAACAGGGTCCTCGGTGAAGCCGAACGCCAACTACTCGCAAACTCGGAATCGATTTCGGCTGCGCAAGATTTCGATGCGCTACTCGTAGTCGTCAATCACACAATCAGGTCCATCCGCGGTATTGGTGAACTTACTGTGTATGACACCGCGCACCGAATTGGTGCCTTTCTGGGTCTTGCACCTGAGAAGGTCTACCTACATGCGGGCGCGCGGACCGGAGCCGCAGGGCTCGGGTTCTCCGGAAAAATGATTGAAAAAGATCAACTTCCCGCCGCGTTTGCGCCGCTGACTGCGGCAGAGATCGAGGACTGTCTCTGCATCTATAAAGACAAGCTGTGCGGAGTTGGCCTCGGTTCTTCCGTTTGTGCCGGCCGGGTCAGGATATCAGCCTGTTCGCCGAACCCAAGGCATCGACGCCGCGCCTGCTAAGTGCCTTTCGAGAATATCCCTGGCCCACCTGACCAAAGGCTGACATTTGCAAGTTCATGCCGTCTTCATGAAATTGAACACTTGAAATGTGTGCCTCTGCTGCGGCGAAGCATGAATGGCAGATTTGGGGAAGCTGCACCGCAGCGTTTGACGCCTTCCTAAACTTCCGCTCTGGGCCTATTCCGTTGAAAAACTCCGCAAACCGAAAATCGCCTCGAAAACTTGGAGCAATGTTCCTACAGATCGACCTGGAGGAAACAGAATTTGCGAAATGGCGCAACTGCGGGATGATGTTCTGCCGATCTGCCCGTTCTCGGCCAGACACCGACTTTTTCAACAGAATCGGCCGGTTGCGTCTGGCTGACCCGCCGCGAGTGCGGAGGGCCTGCCGTACTGCAGGAGAAGTCCTTTCTCCATGCGAAGATTCTCCGAGCAGGCGCAGCGACATGCGCTTGTCTGCTGGGCAGCGATCTGGGGTTGCAGTTCTGGTGACACGAATGCGTAGCAGCGTGGACCCAGTGGCGGCGATCCCCTGTGGGTGGGGAGGATCGCCGCGCTCGTCATGAAATGACACACTCCCACCACTCACTAAACCCACTCCCTTCACTCGTGACGCAGATAATTCTAGCCACCCGGCGTGGCGAGACGCTGGCGTCATACTGTCTTCAATGCGGAAAGATTTGGTCACCTTCGGCGCGAGCCTGCGGCGGGCGCGCTCCGTTCTTGGGGTCGTCCGCTCGTGTGCGCGGCACCGCAACGTGTGACCGGACGAACCCGATCTGCGCCAGAGGACCAAGCAGGTCGCTATCGTCCGTGGATGTATTGGACAGTGGCGAATATCGGCCGGCCGCATCTGGCGTATCCGTGCGGCATCATATTGCGTTTCACGCTCGTTGCGCATACGCGTAAACAGCGTTTCGAGAGAGTTCACGTAAAAGCAGGCCACGGCAGAGTATGGGAAGAAATGAACGGGCCGGATCGAAGCCGGTCTTTCTTGTGCCGTTCCTAGCCGCTCTGTCAGGCTCTTGCGGCCTTGCGTATGAGATCATTCTGGCGCGGCTGTTTTCGAACTATTTCGGCGACAATTTCCTGATGAGCGGCATCATTCTGAGTGGTGTCTTCTTCGGCGTGGCGTTTGGCGCTTGGCAGAGCGGCCGGTTTTCCTGGTCCCTGGCGGGAATTGAGATCACGATCGGGCTCTACGCGTTTGGCATGGTGACGGCATTCTCGTACTGGGGATTTGCGATCGTGAGCCTCGGCGCCGCGCCGCTTGTCAACGCCACAAAACTCATCCTGCTGCTCGGGCTGCCCTCCTTTCTGATCGGCACCTGCGTGCCGTTATTCTCCGCCTATGCGCGCAATTCTGCGCAACCGGATGGCGCGGTCTTCACGCGAATTTACGGGCTCTACAATCTGGGCGCCTTTCTGAGTCTTCTGGTCATCGAGTTTGCATTGATCCGCCACGCCGGGCTGCAGGTGACCGGGTATGTCATCGCCGGGCTGAACCTGATGATTGGCGCGGGCTTGTTGTGGTCGCGGGCGGCACCACCGCTATCCCGGCCCGTCGAGAAAGCCGCACCATATGTCTGGCGCCTGCTCATGGCGCTTTTTCTGGCGAGCCTGGCGAGCGGCGTGTTCCAGCTGTTCGTGCTGCGTTTGTCTTTCTCGGTATTCGGTCCGTTGAATGAGAACTTCGCGATCACACTGGCTTCTGCCATCGCCGGGATCGCCCTGGGCGCATGGATCGCCCTTCGGGGGAGGATCGTCTTCCAGGACGTGTTGCTCATGATCTCGGCGGCGCTGTTGATTTTCCTCGTCTTTGTGCCCGCTTTCATTGACGTTTGGGGGCGCGTCAGGGACGCAAGCAGCAGCGACACTTTCGAACTTGTCGCGAAGGTCGTTTTGCTCGGGGGTTTCCCGTTGCCCGTCTTCATTCTGTTCGGCAGTCTCGTGCCGCTCGCGGCAAGAGCCCATCCCGGAGATCCGGTCGCCTTGTCCGGTCCGCTTCTGGCGGTTTCAAGTTTCGGCAATGGTGCCGGCGTTTTGGTAATGTACTGCCTGCTCCATCCCTATCTGCCGCTGCCCATGATCGCGGTCGTTCTCGTGGGGCTTTCGGCATCCGCCTGGCTCCTTGCCGTCGGTAAGCGTCCAAGGCTTGCAACTATGCTCGGGGCGGCCTGTATCGGCGCCACTCTGATCTTCGCCGGGGTCAGGAACTGGCCCGGGGTCGAACTGCTTCTGGGCTATCGCGTTCTGGCCTCGCGGGAACAACTCGACCATGGTTTGAAGACTTACCGATCCTCCGACACATACCGAGCATTCGATCAAAGCGCTTCAGTGGTGTCGTTCAACGACGGCACGCAAGCCCTGCTCTTCAATGGCTATCGGAGCCTGACCTTCGGGCCAAATAGCAAGTCCGAATTGCATGAGGTGACCGTTGGGGCCACGCCGGCTATGTTTAGCGGTCGAACGGGCACCGCGCTCGTGCTGGGCCTGGGGACCGGCATCACCGCCGGGGCGACCGCGCGGATCTTCGATCACACACGCGTCGTAGAGATCAATCCAGCCATTTTCGAGATCCCGAAACACTTTTCCTCGGAGAACCGCGGGATCATGACACGCGGTTCGGCCGAGATCATCCTGGATGACGGGATCAGCATGCTCATGCAGGACGACCACGTATACGACGCCATCGTAAACACGGTCACCAGTCCGCGATATTATTCAGCCTCGAAACTCTACACGCGGGACTTTTACGACATTGTCAAAACCCGGCTTGCGGATCATGGCGTCTACTCCGGCTGGTTCGACCTGACGATCGATCAGGATGGCATCTCGATCATGCTGAACACGCTGGAGGCCAGCTTCGAACATTGCCGATATTTCGTTCTGAGTTCGAGCTATTTCAATGCGGTCTGCAGCGATGCCCCGCTCATCTATCGCTCAACGACGGCACTCGGCGATCGGCTGGCGGGACAAGGCTTTGACGAGATGTTTCGCAAGTATGGCTTCCCCGACGGTTTCGGCCGGACGATGTCGGCGCTGGAAGTGAGTTTTTCGGACGGGTTCTTCGCGAGAAACTCGGCGATTCTGAACACGCTCGACCTGCCTGCCATCGAGTTCGTTGTGGCGCGCCAACCCGACAAGCACAGGACCGGCGAGATCTTGGCCCAGACCATCCTGGCGAATATCGAGTTTCAACGGAAATCGTCCTTCGGCAACCGCCAATGGCGGGCGAACTGCCGAACGATCTCGCGCATGAGCCAGCTGGCGTTCAAGGGATGCTGACTTCGCCACGCCCGGCGCGCAACCTGCGGGGCACCCCGGCCCGACGCCGTGCCGCAAAGGTGGGCGCATCAATGGATGTGCAAAAGCGCGATCACATTGGGTCCCATGGGCGAAGGTCTTCGCGGCCTTCGGGGAAGTCCCGATTTCCCGTCATGTTGGCAGTTTCGGGGCAAAGGGGTAGCAATTGTTGCCATCGTATTGGCTCGACGCAATGCGCCCCGCGTTCAGCGCGGCCGTGTAGGTGCAGTGATACCGGATACGCTCGGTGCGGAAACCGATCGTGACATATCGTCCGTTTATGTAGTGTTGGACGGGCACACGGTTGGTTGAGATGCGCTCATATGTCCAGATCGCCTTCGAACCGTCGCGGCTGTCCGGCGGGCCAATGACGGACACCACCTGATCCAAGGGCTTGCCGTCAAATTGTGTCAAGCGCGCTTCCCGGTTCTCTTTCGTCTCACCACAGGCCGCGAGGAAGAGACAAGGCAAGGCAATTGTAACTGCGCATATAGATTTCATTCTATTGTTCCGATCCGATCACAAAGGGAGGTTTCGTCAATTTCCGGGGTGAACCAGATATAGTCAAAATCGGTGAGCGGCCCCGTTATGACCTGTTGGGGCGCGGCTTCGAAGGTCTGGAGCGATTGAGCCGACTCTTTGAGTGCGATGACGACGGTATCTTGGGTTGGCAAATGTTTCGGGATGCCGACATTTTTTCTGACATGCGCGGACCCGACCACCAGTACGATCCCGTCGCGGTGATGCTTTTTTGCTTTTAGGATTTCGGCCATATGCGCATCGCGGGCCATTTGGATGCGTGCCAGTTCCCTAGCGCGCTCGGGCTCGATCAGATTGCAATGCGCCTTGGACATCTGCGCCTCGTAATAGGCGAGACTGGGCGATGTCAGTTCAGCCTCGGAAATCTCGCGCGTCGCCACCGCGTTCTGCTCGACCTCATTGAGGTCGGCGCCTACGATCTCGGCCTTTGTGGCAAAGGCTACATCGAAGACCGGCTGATAGAAGCTCCAGGCCGGCCAATTGCTGTCGTACCATTTCAAGGGCACTGCGAGCCCAAGCGCGTATTCGGGATTGTCACGCCGGTAGCCGCTGACGATGCTGTCCTGCGCCTCGCTCAGCATCTCGAATGCGATCGTGGGATAACGTCCGGCCTCTGCAAGAGCGCCGATGACGAAGGCCTCGCGCCCCTGATGCGCCGCGCGACCATGGCGCTCGCCAATGAGAATATAGGCTTTCGACTGAATGCCTTCGAGCATCGTGCCAAACGCAACGAATTGCTCATTCGAGACATCCCAGATCTGACCTGCAAGCGGATTTGCCTCGTCGGCCTGAAGCGGCAATGCGATGCCGATCAAAAGGCAGAGGCAATGCATCAAGGTCTTCATGGCAGGGACTCATAAGCTTTCGTGAATCCGATGAGGGATATCTGCGGATTTACCTTGGTCCGGCCGGCGTCGAAAAACGTGACGGACAGGGTTCGACCCCGTTTGAGCGCGGCGAGCAAGGATTGCGAGAGTTTGATCCCGGCGTGACACCCGTCGGCATTGCAGATCTCGAAGGGCCGCAATGTGGGGGACCGTCCGTCGATCTGATACTGCCAACCGGTGTTGAGCAGAATGCCCAACGGAAAGCTCAGAAGCATCGTCGGCTCGTCCCCCTTGAAGACCTTGACCTGCAGGATGAGACGCTTGCTCGCGACCTGAACCACCGACTGCGCCATTCGGCAGGGCTGCGCCTGGTCGCAGGCGACGCGCCAGTCGTCGAAGACCGCTGCGTCACCCGCAATCTGTTCCTGCGCGTGCACGGATTGGACGGGGGCCAGGAGAAGGAAAAATGCCAAAAACAACCGCGCGCTCAAATATTTCATCTTTCTCGTTAGCCCAAGTTGGTTTATCCGGCCTTAAGTTGTCTATCTGTTTTCAGGAGTTTTTTGCCAGATGCAAGGTGTGATTTCCGGTTCCTTGCGCCATCCAAACCGTTTCTCGAATGCGGCATTTCATCTCGCGGCTAGTACGTTTTTGGTCGTGGTTGTCACCGTCGGTTCGGTGGCCGCCCAGTCTGTGGTGCCCGATGGCGGTACGGCCACGACCGTCAACTTGTCTCCTTCAGGTCAGATCAATGTCGGGATTGCGCCCGCGGATGCGTCATCCATCAGCCACAACACTTACACCGATTTCTCCGTGCCCGCCTCAGGCGTGACGCTTGATAACTCCGTGGTTGCGGCTGGGACCATTCTCAATGAGGTGACGTCAGCCAAGGTGACCACCATAGCCGGGGAACTGAGCGTCGTCGGCCCCACGGCAGATGTGATTGTGGCCAACCCAAACGGCATTACCGTGAATGGCGGGCGGTTTCAGAACACGCGAAATGTGGCCCTGACTACCGGGACATTAAGCCGGAATGCGGCAGGGGAAGTGCTCGCCTCTGTTGGGGCAGGCGACATCACAATTGAGGCCGGCGGGCTGAGCGGCACCATGGAAGAGCTCGCGCTGATCTCGCAATCCTTGCGTGTCGATGGGCCGGTCGGTTTCGATGCGATCGACGGTGCGTCGCATGTCAACATCATCGCGGGCGATGGCCGTGTCAGTTTCGATGCGAGCCGCGGCGGCGCGCTGCCCTGGGCGCTGGTGACCGACCAGGGGATGGACGCATCGAATGCGATCCTGGTCGACATCACCCGACAGGGCTCGCTGTCCGCCGGGCGGATCAGCGTGGCGGTGACCGATGCCGGTGCCGGGGTGCGCTTTGCCGGCGATCAGATGGCTTCGGCCGGCGGATTTCGTTTGCGGAGCGACGGACGGATCGAGCTTTCAGAGGCGCGCATCCAGGCCAACGGTTCGGTGAACATCAACGCAGGCTCGGCAGAGTTGACCTCCTCGGATACGCGGCGGGCCGAGATCATCTCCGATCAGAGCGGGGTGGTTCTCGATCTCAAGGCGGGGAACCTGGATCTGGGTGCATCCAGGCTGTCAGGGGCCGCCATCGCGTCGGACAATCTGGCGTCTTCCGGGGGCGTCACTTTGCTGGTGGATGGCGAGATCCGGACCAAGACATTGCCTTCGGGGCAGGGTGCGGCATTGAACTCTCCCGGCAGCCATGTGGTCCTGACAGCCGGTGGTGAGGTGGCGTTTGACGGGCTTTCGATAGACACCGCTGGTGATTTCCGGCTTGCGGCCAATGACGTCATCTCGCTTGAGGATGTGCAGGGGAGTGTCGGTGAGGATTTTCGGGTACTGAGCGACGCGTCGCTCAGCTTCGACGCCTCCGTGATTGCCGCTCAGAGCGACATTCGGCTCGACGCCGCAGCGCTACGGTTCGGGGCCGAGAGCGAAAGCCAGCCGCGCACCGAACTCGTGGCCACAAGCGGCGGGTTCCTGGCCAAGACCCGTTCCGGGGACGTCCGAAACTATGGCAGCCTGCTACAGGGCAACGTGGCGTCGGCGGGCGATGCGGAGTCCTTGGGCGGAATGACACTTATCTCTGCAGGCGGGATCCTGAACGAAAGCCTGTCGGTGCGACGTCTGGCCGTGGCCTTTGGGGCAGCGGATGATCTGCACGTCACGGCCGGTGGCGATATAGTGAACAGAACCGGGCGCCTCTTTTCCAATGCCGCGATCACGATCTCAACTCAGGCCGACATCGTCAATGAAACCGCGTTCACAGAGGACACCACGCCCTACACCATCTCTCGGACGAAGGGCGGGCGCCTTCTTGGCAGCCTGTTTCTGAAGCGCTCGCGCAAACTCGATGTCTTCGCCGATTATGGCGAGCGGGAGATCGACGGCGAGCAATCCTTCATCCTGGGGGTGGGCGATGTCAGTCTTCAGGCCAGATCGATCCGCAGTATTGGCGCGGATATTACCGGCGCCAGGGTCGATATTGTGGCAGTGGACGAGTTCACCAATGAATCGCGCCAGGTGGGACGGCTGAAATTTTCACAAAGCTGCAAGCTGTTCTGCAAGACCTCGGGCTTTTCCAACCTGCGAACGGTTGGCGGCAACGTGACGGGGTCTGACCGCGTATCGATCGCCGCCGGTCAAGAGATCACAAGCGTCGCCGGCCGGATCGATGGTGCCAACGGTGTCTCGATTACCGCGCCCGTCACCCGGTTCATTCCGATCTTGACCGCGGCCTTTATCGATCAGAAGGGCGGTGTCGGTCGCCTGGTCGGCAGCCGGGCCGCATTTCTCGTAAGCAATTATGAATTCGGTGCGCTGCGTTCTCCGGCCGGGACCATTACCATCAACGGCGACGTCGTGCTGGGCGGCACGAACGTTTTTTCCGGTGGCGAGTTGATCGTCAACGGAACCCGCATTGAATCGGACATTTCGACCGAGCAGCAGATCATCGGCCGCCAGCCCATCGGGCTATTCTGGAATGTGTTCTAGCACAGGTGCTCTTGCGCAGACTCATATCGGCGGCGCTTCTGCTGCTCGCGGTCGGATCCGGTCTGCATGCGCAGGAGCAGGACCCGGGCCGCCGGATTCTCGAGGAGCAACGCCGCCGGGAACGTCTCGAAGAACTCGAACGCGCGCAAGCCGGTCAGGAAGTGGTCGCGCCTGAGGCAAAGGGAGTTGTGCGTGAAGAGGTCTGTTTTCCGATAGATGAGATCGTGTTGACGGGCGTCACCGTCCTGAAGCCGCGGGTTCTGGAGCCCATCGTGGCCGAATTCTCGGGCCGGTGCCTCGGTCAGGCCAGTATCGGTCATCTCTTGCAGCGGATTTCGGGCGCCTATGCCGACAAGGGATACATCACCACACGCGCTTATGTGCCGGCCCAGGACATCAGTTCCCGCGAGCTCAGAATCGACGTGCTGGAGGGGCGGATCGAGGCCTTCGTCTACACCCAGCTCGACAAGGACGGACAACCGAGGAAAAGCCCGCAGCGCAAGATCTTGTCGGCCTTTCCGGCGCGTGCGGGGGATGTGTTTCAACTGCGCGATGTCGAGCATGGGCTGGAGCAGATCAACCGATTGGCATCCTCCCAGGCCAATGCCAATCTGACGGCCGGAACGGCGCCGGGGACCAGCCGGGTGGTGGTCACCGAGCAGAAGGTGGATACGGTTCGCGGCACAGTCGGTATCGACAACCAAGGTGCGGATGAGAGCGGCGAGACGCAGATCCGCCTCGGGCTGGAAGCCGACGATCTGTTGAGGCTCAATGACACCTACACCCTTTCCTATTCCGGGGCGGAGAACAGCAATGCGCTTGCACTCAGCATGTCGGTGCCGTTCCGGAAATGGCTATTCTCCGCGAACGCGTCCTATTCGGAAGCCCTGACCAATCTGTCCCCCACGTCCGATCTGTTTACGCAGACGGCCAATCTCGGTCTACGCGCTGAGCGCCTCATCATGCGCGACGCCCGCTCGAAATATTATGTCTATGGCGCGCTCAGCAGTTACTGGAACGAGCGGTTCGTCAATATCGCGGCGCTCACACCGCAGCATCGTTCGGCCTGGCGCATCGGGTTCCGACATGAACACCGGTTGGAGAAAGCGGTCATCGCTGCCGACACGGCGCTTTCATTCGGGGCGGGGTTTCTCGGCGCCGACCGCGATCCCGCCGTGCCGGTGCCGGGCGCGCCGCAAGCCGAATACACCGCCCTCGAGATTCGCATCAATTACATTCGCCCCCTGGAGAATGGACGCCAATTCTCGCTCGCGGTCATCGGGCAGATCGCGGACGCGCCACTTTTCTCCAACGAACAGCTCGCCATCGGCGGCTGGAATTCTGTGCGGGGCTATAACGGGTTTGATGTCTCGGGCGACAGCGGATTCTTCCTGCGGTCCGAATATCGGTTCAAGGCCAGCCCGCTCGATCTCCGCGATTGGGGCAAGGCGTTCAAGACGGCAGGAAACTGGACTCCATTGAGGAATGCGCAAGGTGGCGTCAGCCCATATCTCTTCGCCGATATGGGCCATGTCTATTCCCGGGCGACGCGCACAGCCGCATATATGGTGAGCATTGGCGCCGGCTTGACCGCGCGATTGGGGAAGACAACCCTGAGTGGCTCGCTGGCCATGCCTTTGCGGAATGAGAATGGGCAGACGGCTGGTGAGGTTCAGGCGCTTCTCTCCTTGTCGGCGAAGCTATTTTAGGTGCTGCGTGCGGCATATTGTCGGCTCTTTTCACGTCCGGTAGGTAAAAGTCGCAGAATCACTCTTATTTATCAATCTACTGGGGGTGGAGTCCGGGGAGATTATCGGCGATCACGAAACGATCAAGAACCGATGACGAAGCCGTGAAAAAAACCTCGCATCGGATCGAAAATCCGGTTTAAGGTGACTCGGCGCGTCAGCGCGCGACACTCAGGGGTTGAGGTAATCAGGGGAAATCGGGGCAGGTGGTTTCGGGAAATGTTTTTGGCAAGTGCGCTCTCGCACTGAGCTTCGCGGCCTTTATCTACCAATCCGCGCACGCGCAAGAAGGCCAGGATCAGCTTGCGTCCGGGCTCTCTGCGCTCAATGGCCAGGACTACGGTGCTGCATCCGAGTATTTTGCGGATGCGTTCAAGGCCGGTCAGGCGGATGGCGCGTTCTACCTGGGTCGTATGCTTGAGCTGGGTCTAGGGAGCGCGCCCGATCTCAAGGCAGCGATTGCGCTCTACCTCGCCGGCAGCGCCAAAGCCTCTGCGCCGGCGAAGAACCGTCTGGGCGTTCTGCACATCCAAGGCACCGGGGTCTTGCAGGACTTCGAGCAAGGCGCGCAGCTGATTTGCGAGGCGGCCGAATTGGGAGACCCCAATGGCGCATATAATTGCGCGAGCCTTCTGCTGGAGGGCAAGGGCGTCGGCCAGGACGAGGCGGCAGCCTATGACTGGTTTAAGACAGCGTCCGATCTGGGCCATCTCGGGGCCAGGAACGAATATGCCAACGCACTCATCGAAGGCAAATATGTCGAGCAAGACATTCCAGGTGCGGTGCAACTCTTCCAGCAGACCGCCGCGGAAGGCAATCCGGTCGGACTATATTCGCTGGGCCAGGCCTTTGCGGTCGGGATTGGCGTCGACCAGAGCCTCGTGAAGGCGCATTCCTATTTCAACCTTGCCGCGGCGCTCAATCATCCGCTGGCGGCGGAGGCGCGGGCGCGCCTTGAGCCGGACATGTCCGACGAAGACATCCGCGCAGCCCAGCAATTGGCCAAGGCCTGGCGCCCGAACGCGCCAGAGCAAGAAAAAGAATAGTCGCTGCCGATCCGCGGCAGGGCATAAGGATACCAAGGGGTGCGGACGGCTTGTGGGGGCGTCCGGTAGACAGTGAGGGCGAGGGTCGTGATTACTACTGATATGCGCGCGAAGCGTAGATTTGTCAGGACATGCAAGTCCGCTGTCGCGGTTCTCTCGTCTGCGTCAATTCTCCTGTCCAGCGTCACACAGACCTTTGCCCAGACATTGCTGATCGGTGATCCGTCGGCGCCGGGTACCGGGTTTCTGCAAACGAGCAACGGCACGCCGCAAGTTGATATCGCAACCCCGCAAAGCGGTGTCTCGGTCAACAAGTTCAGCGAGTTCAACGTTGGCGCGGAAGGGCTCATTCTGAACAATTCCACGTCGGCGGGTGTGAGCGTCATCGGGCAGAATGTCACCGCCAATCCCAATCTGGTGTCCGGGCCCGCTACCACGATCGTCAATGAGGTAACCTCGGCTGCCCCGTCAGCGCTTGCCGGCACCACCGAAGTGTTCGGCCAATCCGCCGCGGTCATCATAGCCAATCCCAACGGGATTGCCTGCAACGGCTGTTCCTTCCTGAATTCCACGAGTTCGGTCCTGACCACCGGCGCGCCGTCCGTGAATGGCTCCGACGTGGATCTCCTGGTCACTGAGGGCACAGTGACGATCGGGCCAAACGGTTTCAGTGCGGGGCAACAGGCCGGTGTTCTGGGTCGGCATGTGATTGTAACCGGCCCGGTCTCGACGGATGCCCAGGACCCGGCCAACAGCCTGGTGATCGCAGGCGGCGCGCAGCAGGCGACGGCGCTGGATTTCAGCCAGCTCTCGAATTCATCGATCGTTGCCGCGCCTAGCCTGGTCGCGAAGACCTCGCCCTTTGCGGTCGATGCGAGCGAGGCGGGCACCCTGACCGGGGGAGAAGTGCGGGTTCTCGGACTCGAGACCGACCAGGGCGTCAATATCTACGGCGACGTTGACGGCAATACGCTGCAAGCGGTTTCGGCTGGTGACCTGTTCTACAAGGACGTGACGGTCGCCTTGGGTGCCACCCTGCAAGGGCAGGCCATCCGTCAGTATGGCGATCTGACCGCTACCCGGGATGTCACCATCAGCGGTGACAGTTTCACGCTCTATGACGGTCGGAAACTGATCACTGGTCACCATGTCAACGGCTCCGGTGAGCTGGAAGGTAAGATCGCCATCACTGTCGATGATTTCGCGGTCATTGCCGGCGAGGTGTCGGGCGCAGAGATAACCGTCGATATCGCCAACGGGTCGCTCACCAATAACGGCTTCTTGCTTTCCGATGGCGAGTTGACGGTTGTGGCGGGCGACAGTGTTCTGCAGCAGCGCAAGATCGCCACCGAGTACGACATCTATTACGACCCGGTCCTGCAGAACTATCTCGATGCCTATTACGCGCAACTCCTCGACGGCGGCGAGGCTGCCGATCTGGCCGCGGAACTGATCGCCCGCGCCGGCGCGCATGAGATCATCGCCGAGTATATCGATGACGGTGCGACGGCGAGCGGCACGAATGTCTCGGTGACGGCCAGCACCGGCGATTTCGTCAATACCGGTGGGGCGATTGCAGCCACCAACAATGTGGTGCTGACGGCGGGCATCGACATTATCAACGAGTTCCTTGCGCTCAAAAGCCGGCTTGGTGCCGAGGATGGTTGCGCGGCTCAGGACTGCGGCTACCGCACTGATTTTCACGCCGGCGAGCTCTTGGCCGGCAATGATCTGAGCCTTGTTGCCGGGCGCAATATCGAAAACCGCGCCAGCGACATGGCCGCCGCCCAGAATATGTCCCTGACCGCCGGGCAGGACGTGATCAACTCGCTGAAAACCTCGAATTTCGAGGCCAGCGAATATGTTGCGGTGGAGCTGGTCGGGCCGCGCATCGTCTATAGCGGCAAGGAATACTCCATAGAGTCATTCGCCTATGATCAGGAATACACGGCGAATGATCTTTATTTCGAGGAAAAGAACATCCTTTCGCCGGCTCGAATTGCCACGCTCTACGGCAATGTCGATATCGCGGCGGGCAGCGATTTCATCTCCCAGGCCTCCGAGATCTCGTCCGGGGCAGATCTGACGATCAACGCCGCGGGCCAGGCGATTTTCACCAGTTATGTCGATGACGAGCGCAAATTCATCGAGCGTGTGCGGCGAGAGGCAAACGAGACCTGTACCGGTGGCGATACCGGGACCTGCACCAAGAGCATCATCAACATCACGACTGTTGACGAAAGTTTCGCCTTGGCCACCGCGACCTCCAATCTCGTGGGGCGCTCGGTCAGTGTTACATCCGGGGAAAACCTGACTATTCTCGGGGCTCGTTTCCTGGCGGCGGTCGATCTCGACCTGCAATCCACGACAAAATCGGTTCTGATCGATTCCACCGATCTGCCTGATACGATCGCGCTCGACCGCACGCAGGGGGTCGAGTTTGTGGAACTCACCGATGATCTCGTCGGTCAGATATTCCGCCCCGCCGATTTCGATCAACAGCACGCGGCCTACGGCGTGACCTACGCCACCCTGATCGGGAACGCGGGTGTGGCCGATGCCGCCAGAGACGATGTCGCCACGGATGCGGTGGGTGCCATCCTCGGAGAGGCGGTTCAGGCTTGGCGCCTGGGGCATGACGATCCCAGCACCTCTACGGTCTCGGAGTATCTTTCGCTTTTGCAGACCGATGCGGCGCGTCGTGAGGCGGTGGCCCAATCCCTTCTCTTCGCGGTTGCGACTGCCCTGGAGACGCAAGGAGAAGCCGCGACCGGCAGTCTGGCGACGGGCCTCGATGAATACGCGATGCTGCAGCAACTGATCACGGACGACGCGTCTGCTGCGGCACTCGATACCGCCGCCCTGGCGCTCCTCGATGCACTCCTTCCACAGATCTTGAGCCAAACGCAAAGTCTCGAGGCATCACTGCCCTCGGCGGCCGATCTCCCGAGCCTCACATCGCAATACATAGCGGCCCAGGAAAGCATCCTTCTCGATGAAATCATCGCCGAGTTGTCCTCAGTCGTTCCCACCGATGGTGCGCCTGAGAGCACGACCGCTTTTGAGCAAATTTCCGTTGATCAAGGCTTCATGCAGGCGTTGGCTGCAAGGATTGCCGATACGATGGCCCAGGATATGGGCCGCGCCCCACTCTTCGGCGCGCCGGACGAGAACGGGGTTTACGCCGATGCCGATCAGTTGATCGATATCGAAAGCGACGCGGCCCTGCAGCGTCTGGTTCTGGAGCTTTCGCTCATCCTGTCGCCCGGCAATCCGGATACGATTCCCACCGCCACGGAGCTCTCCACGCTCGTGACCGGCGGCACCTCGACCGAGCACAATATACTCAAGATTTCCGAGAAGTTGTCGGAGTTTGCCGCGCTTGCGGTCAATGCCGTGGCAAGCACCATTGATGAACGTGATCGCGTGGCACAAGCCGAAGCCGTCCTGGCCCTGGATGCGACCGGGTTGAGCGTCGATACCGCGCTGACGGACGCGCTTGTCGCGGCCGTGGCGGGCTCGTTCGACACGCAAGCCGCCGCCAATTACCAGGCCGCGTTCGAGCAAAACTCCACAGACTTCGCCTCGCTTCTGGCCGACAACAAGCTTTTGACCGCTGTTGAGGCCCTGCGGCGCGCGCAATCCGGCGCGGATATCAAGGATGCAGCGCGGTCGGTCGGAGTGCAATCCTTCGTCTCGCTCATCGACAGCGACACGCTCACCACTCTCAAGGCGGATGCCAGCACCGCGGTCGATGATCTGCATGGAACATTCGGCACGCAGGTCGATGCGCTCAATGGTGAAATTTCGACCTATCATTCCGACGTGCGGGATCAGCTCGGCACGTTGACCGATCTGCTCACAGCTCCGGATGCGACCGTGCAGGCGGCAATGCAGCCCGCACTCGATCAGGTTCAGGCCGACTATGATGCCGCGGTCGCATCCGCCGATCAGGCCTATCAGGATCAACTGGCCGCCAACGAGGCCGAGTATGGACCGCTTCTGACCACGCAGGAATGGGTGTTCACGGGTGCCGGCAAATGCGGCTGCGGCGGCTATTGGACCACGGTTCCGAACCAGTACTACGTCGACCTGAAGGATGCGGCGGACGCGCAGGCACTCGATACGTATGACACCGCACTCACTGACGCGGAAACGCAAAGACTGCTTGAGGTGGCCAGTGTCGAGGCCGCGTATACTGATCCCGGTCTTCAGGCCCAGATCGACACGCTCCAGTCTGATTACGACACGCAGATGGCGTCCTACGCGTCTCAGAAAACTGCGATTTTTGACACGCTCAATACGCAAATCACTGCCGCTGTCAGCAAGATTCAGTTGGCACTCGCAGAGCAGGCGTCGCAGGACGAACTCCGCGCCAACGTGATGGCGGTTGGTACGGTTGATCCCGGCGCGCCAAGCCTGGCGGCGGCGCTCTCGGATCAAGAATTCCCCGATCTGGGCCAGATCGGGACGTTGCAGGCCAATGCCCTTGGTGTGGTAGAAAACGTACCCGATGGTCAAAGCTCCGGGAACGCCCTGATCTCTGGCGATACGGTCGAGCAGAATGCATTCCTCGATGCTACTGCATGGCGTTTTGCCACCCACCGCGCCTTGGAGCAATTGTCAGCAACACCAAGAACGGTGCTGATGGCTGATGGCGACCTGACGACCACCGCGGCCGAAGATATCTATCTTGTCGGAGAGACGGCCCTGGCCGCCGTCGATGATCTGACGCTTGATGCAGGCCGCCGGATTGGCCTGCTCGGGGCGATCAACTCCAATTTCCGTCTCAACATGGGCAACGGCACCCGTGAGACCGGTTATTTCGAAGAGCAGCAGGTCACGGTCCGTCAGCTCGTCTGGGACGGCTGCGGCAAGGATTGCGGCGGGTACATCTATGTCGATGTACCGGTCACCGAGAATGTCTGGGTGTCCACAGGGACCGAGGCCTATGACGACCTGGCCTACGATTCCTTCGTCGAGATCGGCGAGACCTTGCAGTTCGGGACCCTGATGCGGGATGTCTATCTTGCCGAGGTTCCGACCCTTGACGCCGGGACCGATGAGATCGACTGGCTCAATTATGCGCGGCAGACAGGGCTATACGATCTGACCTCCACATCCGTTTCTGCCGGGCGCGATCTGGTCCTGAATTCCGGCGGCGACATCCTGAATTTCGGCGGCTCGCTGCTTTCCGGCGAGAACATGATCCTCACCGCGGCAACCGACATCCGCAACGAGGCGCTGCGGCACAATTTCACGCTGACACCGGAACACGGATGCGTGGGCTATGGCTGCGGTCGCCAAGGCCACGAGTACAAGGCGGCCGAGATGCTCTCCGGCTCGGGGATTCTCATGTCGGCCGGCGGCGACATCGACAACAACGGCAGCGTGATCGGCGCCGCCGGCAGCATTCTGGCCGATGCGCAGGGCAATATCGTCAACAGCTCGCTGACAAGCCAGTATCTCTATCACTATGTGAGCGACTCTAGCCTCTTCGGCCTCAAGCGTCGCAAGGAGATCCTGCATCGCGCGGTGATCAGCGAAGGTACGATCAATACGCAATACGGCGACATCACCCTTGAGGCGGGAAACGACATACGCAGCGAAGGTGCCAAGATTTCGTCGGGCGGGGACGTCACGTTTGCTGCCGTCAACGACATCATTCTGGAAGCCAAGGCCGAGGAGCTTGCCAATTACCGCAAGAAGAGCGGATTTGCTGGCCTGAGCTATGGGGTCACCCGAACCTACTGGAATGAATTTGAGACCGCCTTCAGCCAGATCGAGGGCAACAACATCTCCCTCGATGCCGGGCGCGATGCGACGGGGATCGGCGCGCTCCTGTTCTCCGGTGGCGACATCGATGTCGTCGCTGGCGAGGACATCACCTTCGACGCCCATCAGAACAACCGTTATCTGATCACCAAGGGCTGGTCCTTGGGCATCAGCTTCGGCGGCAGCGCCATCATCGAGGCGCTCATCCAGGGCGATGATGTGTTGGAGGCCTATGTCGCCACGAACCCGACGCTCGCAGCGGTACACAAGCTGGCGACGGCAGAAAACAAATGGCAAACAGTCTTTGGAGTTGCTGGACTAGTATACCACGGCGTCGGGCTGTCATCTTCAATCAAAGAACGTATTGAGCGTGAGCGAATCCGAAACCGTGATCCTGACTATACATTTAGCCAAGCACTTCTCACAGAGCTGAACCCGTTTGACTGGTTAAACGGCAATGGGATCTTTAACTCTCAGGGCGAAGATGTTCGCGACGAGAGCCGAGTTGTTAACAAAGGTGGATACCTGAATGGCATCAAGGTCCGGTTGGGATTTTTTAGATCACGGCGAGACTGGACCGAAAGCTATGTCAGCCAATTGATAGCAGGTCGAGATTTATGGCTCGAAGCCGGCAAAGATATGTCCCTTGTGGGTGGCACAATAGCTTCTGCAGACGAAGATACCGTTCTGTCTGCAGGAGAGAATATACTTGTAGCTGCTCTCGCCGACACAGACAGGTCTAGCTCTTCGGGTTGGGGTTTGTCGCTGGGCTTTACCCAAGGGGGCCTAACGTTCGGTGCTGATTTTAACCGCTCTACCGGCCAATCCCGGCTTTACACCAACGCCACCATCACTGCCGGCGATGACCTGGATGTAGTTTCAGGACTCGACACGGTGTTTATGGGGGCCAACGCACTTGCGCGCAAAATCTTCATGGATGTGGGCCAGGATCTGATTGTTCAATCTCGGCAAAATACGAACCAGTCGGATAGTTTTGGTTTCAGTTTTTCCACTGATGGAGCCTTTTCTGTAAGTTTTGTCGATGCAGATCGCACCTACACCGACACGCCGACCACCATCGTCGCTCAGGATCGTCTGAGTATCCACACAGCCCGCGATACATACCTACTGGGAGCTATGCTTAGCTCCGATATTGGAAATTTGGAGTTGAATACCGGTAGCTTCATTTTCGATAATTATTATGACAGCGATGTGTCGGAATCCGGTGGATTTGATGCCTCAACTGGCGGTCGTCTAAGTGAGATCGATTTGCGAAATGCAGACTTCGCTCCGTCATATGCCTATAGTAATACACAGGGCGTTACCTATGCGACCGTAGGCGCGGGGAGAATTGTTGTACGTGATCATGCAGATTTCGACTTTGGTGCGCTCAACCGTGACACCGACAATGTGCAGCGTGTAATCTCACACGACTACTTCGAGATCGACCTTCCGGGGGTTAACCTCAGTCGCTGGATTCAGCAGGCTGAAGATACTGTCGATCTAATTAATTTCGCGACGGCCAGAGTTCCTGATATCGTCAAAGCCGATGGAGATTTTGCCGTAGTAGCCTATCGCAATGGCGTTCTTTCTGGGCAAATAAAACCCAGCAAGTTCAGGAGCCTCTTGCGATTTTTCGATGATTACAATCGGGCCTATAGAGATGCTCTGGCTTTAGGGTTGACCACAGGAGAGGCAGAAGACGCTGCGTTCCAGGCAGTGGGAATCCCTCGAGAGTTTAGGGGCTTGCCTTCCGGTTCTTTGTCGGAATTAAGCTTTCTTGACTCGGATCAATTTCAGGCTCTAACCGATCAACTCGGTCTCTGCAATGATGAGAGCGGTTGCATCGATTCACTATTGGATGCTTATAAAGCAATCTCGCTAACGCAACAAACTGCTTACGCGACTTGTTTGCTTCAGCCCAGTACGGACTGTTCTCAGTACCGAAACCGCATTGTTGACGCTGAAACAAAGTTAAAGCTGTTCGAAGCACAAGCTTTCGCTGAGGGATTGAACCCGCGGGACCATCCGTTTCTCAGCGCTGTATTTGCATTGCAGGTTGATGGCAGGACCTTGATCCGCGACAGCATGAACAGGGATAATTTAGTTCAGTTTGCAGAGAGCCAGTGTTCGGGTGTTGAATCAATAGCATGTATACGTGCGTTTGAGTTGCACCAGGTTGCGACTGAAAAAGACCAGCTTATGCAAATGGCGGGAGTTGCATTGGAGTTTCTTCCGGTGTCGGGCACGTTGATCGCTGCGTACTCCTGTGCAGCTGACGCTAGTCTGTCCACATGCGCCGATATCATTCTATCCCTCACCCCGGGTGCGGGTAAAGTTATTGGGGCAGGCGCAAAGGTTGTTGTTAGGAAAGGTGATAAGTTCATTGACATCGGAGGAGCAAAGGCTTCAAAGGGTGGAGCTACAATTACACAAAACCGTAAGCGGCATCTGCAGGCTGTAGATGATGCAAACGTTGAGTTCGAAGCAAACGGCTTAAGTGTTCAGACCGAGGTAACTTTGCGAAGCTGTGACGGAACCAGGTGCCGCGCGGATCATGTGATCACTGGTCAGCCGGGGCAAAGGAGTACTCCGGTTCCAGAAGGTTTCAAAGCCTATGACTTAGATGGCAACCTACTTGACGAAATTCCGCTTGGCTCAAACGACAAGGGCATCGCTATTATCGAAACAAAGACTGGCAAGGCGGAACTTTCTAGAAATCAAACAATTGGATATAATGAAGTCGATCAGGGAGCGGTTTCAGGGGTTGGCAATAATGCGCTTAGAGCAGGTGTGTTAGGTGTTCTTTCTCCAGACACACCTGTGGTAATAATCCGACCACAGTAACTGGAATTGATTATGACAAAGAAAATTTCGGATATAAAAAAGAACAGTGAGAAGATTCTGAACGAATTTGCACTTGAGAGGCCGAACTGGAAATATGTGAAATCCAGAAGGAGTTTTGTCCGACCCGTTTCGAGTAACGCCTCTGTTGAAATTCATACGGGACTTTCGTCCAAGGTGGATTTTATAAATTTCGAATTCGGAATTGAGGTTGCCCATAGGCTTGGTAAAGCTGTTGGCAAAGCCTTAAGTTTGCCGAAGCCGTATTCGGATTTGATCTTATTCTGGCACCGTCAGAACTGGATACCGGTAAACCTTGCGCATGGCCGCTGCACGGTTCACGATAACGATCCCTTTTTTGATGACCTTCGCGATCAAGGGAAGATAGTCTACGTGCGGATTGAAGAGTTTCCTGAGCGGCTTGAGAAAATTTTCACCCTGGCTGAAGCAGAAATTGATCGGATTTTCGATATTTCTTCAGAGGAGGCGTTGATTCAATCAATTGTAGAGAAACCGATAGGTTTCTTCAGGCCGAATGAAGTGCTCGTAATTCAACTGATGCTGGGGAACTCGAAATACTACAACGATTTGGTTGAGTTTTATAGCCAGCCGATCGAATCTATTCGATCATTGACCAAACACAGCTTCTCACTTAAGGATGCCGATCGAGTTATGGAGATTTTCCGAGAAGGCAATTTTCCAAAGTTTGATTTTGTGTGAGACCGTCCTTTCCTCATTTGATTCCAGTTTCTCCAGATTGCTCGGCCGAGGTATTTCGAAGCCGGCAGAGCCTCGTTTCTTGCCACCGCCCCCGCGGTGACGGTCTTCCACGGCTTCGCGTTCTTGCGGGGCGGGATGACAGCATGAGCATCGCGCTCGGCGATCGCATCATGGCACTTGCGGGTGGCATAGGCGCCGTCCGCGGTGACGCTACTGATCTCCTGTTCGGGCGGGATATGGTCGAGCAATTCCGGCAGCATGGGTGCGTCGCCGATGCCGCTGCTGGTGAACTCGACGGCCCGAACAGGAGATCAGATCGCGGGCATGGGCGAGATTGCGGAACAGCGTCTCGTTCAGAAACTCGTCCCGCATCCTGCCGTTGAAGCTCTCGACGAAGCCGTTCTGCATCTGTTTTCCGGGCGCGATGTAGTGCCACTCGACCCTGTGCTCGGCGCACCAGAGAAGACCGTCTTTTGCATCGCAGCCATGCACCGAGACCGCAATGCGCTGAGGGCCGTTACGCGAGTGCGAGCAGCGAGGCCGGGTTTGCCCCAATACTCACTCGGCTGGCGCAGACGATGTCCGGTCTCTGCCCAGTGCAGGATCAACCCATCGCGCCCACCACGATCCGCCGATCGATCTCATCTAGACAATAAGCAAATCGTCCGGCGACTTGCCCGACGCTATCGCCTCCATAAACCATTTCGGTTTGCGCCCGCGCCCAGTCCAAGTGATGGATGCGTTCTCGGGGTGCCGATATTTCGGAGCGGAGGCGGCGCGCGGCTTGGTCTTCTCCCGAGTCAGTTCGGCGAGCGTGAACCCCATCTTTTGTGCCGTTGCTTCGGCCGCGGCCAAGGCTTCTTTTCGCCGGCGCTCTTCGTATTGCTTGATGGCTTTTGAAACATCTTTTTGCAGCGCCTTTAGATCTTTGAGATCGAGATTGCTGAGATCCACATTCGCCATATCGAAGCTCCATTTCTATGCGATTGGAAGATAGTTTCCGTGACGCTATTCGATGTTTTACCCAGACACAATGAGATCATGCACCTACGATCGAACAGAACAGCCCGTGCTCTGCGCGGATGCATGCGTCCTTATGCTCATTGAATTTCTTGAATGGTTGAAGGTCGCGCTGATGCCGAAAAAATTTCGTCGTCCCGATTTTCACCGGAGGGAGCCGAATGTCATCGCGGTGCAGGTCAATAAGTTTGGCGATATCAACCACAGAAAGATCATGATTCTCGTCTGAGAAAGCCTTGGCTCCCTTCATAGTCTTTCGGCCGTCTACAGCTTCGATGAAGTTTATCGTCTCATCGGTGATCATATTCGGGCGACTGGTAACCGGCGATGCTACCTCTCCAGTCTCAGAAACCATCTGTGCCTCTTGCCATGGCGCGTGCCCGCTACAACCCTGCCACCTCTTGACCGCCACCCGTCAGCCACGGCCTCTGATGCAGTTCGTCCAGACTTTCCCATGTGAGCCGTTCAGGAAGCGCCTTGCATAAGAAACGGCCAGTCAGCGGCCCCGCTCGTTCCTGAACCATCCTTTGGAACACCGCCAACCGGCTTGGATTGGTGAACACATACAGGACCGCTGTGCTGGACTTGAGACCATAGTGCCGACGATGCAGGTCCCTGGCGAACATCTCGGCATACAGATCGACCGATTGGATGAGGCTCTTTCGAGCATGACTGGAACGCAGTGGCTCAGTCGCTCGATCTACCTCCAAGAGAAAGGCGCGAAAGCCATCCGCATACCGCACAGCGAACAATTGGTCCGGAATGATCCACTTGCCGCCAATCGGGATGCCCAGTTCGGCGCCATTTCGCTCCAGAATCTTGTGCGCGGGGATAAACTCCCGCCCCCGCCTTCGCGCGCGGGTGTCCAAGGTGCTGGTGACGGCCGAGATGGCATAGGCGTGCCACCAGTGCCCGGTCGGCCGGATCGTTTTCTCCGCAATTCCCAGACTCTTTAGGTAGTCCTGAGACTGCTTGGTGAGGTCGTATATGTATGATTGGAATTCGGCCCGCTCGGTCGCGCGTTGCTGCCGCGGCAGCCTGAGATAGCCACCAGCCCGGAGCTTCTGCATGTCTCTGAGCGCCGTATCCTTGCAGCGGTGTGTGTCCCGCGTCAGCTCGAACAGGAACTCGGACGATTGCGGCCCATGCCGCTCGATGTGTTTCAGCCACCGGATCTCGCGTTCGGTTGGACGAACGCCAATGCGCGGCTCAATATGGTGAAAGGTGGCCCGTCCCAGGCGGTCTGTCTGCTGTATACCCATAAACGCAAGATATGCCCGCTTAGAGCTCCGGCGAAGGCTTCAGGGGATCGTCCGGGTCGTTTTCTGGCGGTGGCTCCGGCGGCTCTGCATCGTCTGAATCCTCATGGGCGACCTTGGGTGACCAAGGCTCCGCATAGGCTTGGCGGCACTGTTGCCGGATGGCCTCAATGTCTTCTTTTGAAGCTCGTGGCAGGTTCTCCAAAACGAAGAACGGGAAGCTCATTGGCACCGCACGCTCGGTCAGTCCTCGAACGTAGGTCGCGAAGGTGCCCTTTGGCTGCTGCTGAATCAGCTGCGGATCGGCCGACATCTGGCCTGCTAGAACGCGGGCATCGCGAGCGGAGACGCCACCTGCCAGCTTGATCGACGTGTTGGCCTCGAAGGCCTCCTGAAGGCCATTCGAAAGCTGGCCAAGGTATTGGTGCGCCATGACCATCCCGACCTTGTATTTGCGCGCTTGGCTCAGGATGAGACCGATGTTCTGGTCGAAGTAGTCTTGCGCTTCATCGATATAGACCATGACGGGCAAGCGGTCCCAGTCGGGCAGGGTGGCCCGTTCCTGGGCGGCCTGGGCGATGAGCGCGATGAAGAACCGCCCGAAGACCTCGGTGCCTTGTTCCTTCAAGAGGCTCTTGGTGGTGTTGATGAGTATCAGCTTGCCCGCGTTCATCTCGGTGAACATGTCGAACTTTGACTGTGGGTGCGAAAACATCCGCTCGAAGGTCTGGTTTTCGAGGACGCCGTAGAGCCGACGCAAGACCTGGGTCTTGGTATTGGCGAATTCCTTGCTGTCGAACTCGGTCTCGAAAAAGCGCCGGGGCGTCCCGTCGAGTTTCGCGATATGGTCACGGTATTTCTCGGTGCCACCGGGTTCCATTAGGTCGCGCAGCGTGTGAATGGTCGCGCCCGGGATATGGAACATGAGCCGCGTTACGTAACGGAAGACAACGCTCTGCTTGGCGGTCATGCCCGCCGACAGCAGCGAGCCGAGCACGAAGTCGTAGAGTTCGATGATCGAGTTGGTGAGACGCTCGCGTTCGAGCGGAATGTAGCTTTCCAATCGGTCCTGGCCGACCGAGAAGAGGTTCAGGCAGACCGGATAGCCGATGTCCTCGGGATCGATCAGCACGATCCGCTCAGGCGGCAAAACCTTGGCTTTCAGGATCGTATTGATCAAATCGCCCTGGCTGTCGATGATAACGACCGAGCGGTCGCCACAAGCCACGGCTTCGAGATCTTTGGCAATGAAATACTGGAGCGTCTGGGTTTTGCCGTGACCCGACCCAGCCACGATATGCGTGTGTTCGAAGCGCCGTTCCTCGGGAATCGCGAATGGCGTCTTGAGGCGGAACAGTTCCTTCAGAAGCGTGCCGCGCAAATAGGTGTCGACGACATCATCGCCCTTGTAGTCGACGGGATAGACCGGGTTCGAGCGATGCGTGGCGCCCAGATTGGCGTCGAGCGTCTGCCGCAGCCCTTTGAAGAGCATGTAGTCGTTGTCCTGGAAGAACGGCGCGATGACGTTCTGGACTGCCTGCCCGAGCGGATGGGTGAACTGGGTCACCTCGACCAGCACATCGCCCTCGATTGGCGGCACGGCATTGGCAATCGGGGCCAGAGCCGCAGAGATCGTATCGAGCGCCTGCATCACCATCCCGCGGTCGCTTCGGGCCTGGCCGGTCCGCGCCAGCATATCGCGGTAGCGGGCGCCCTCGACGGTGTTGCAGAGCGCCGGGACCGGCGGGATGTCCGACGACAAGCCTTCCTGCGCGAAGAGGGCTTTGCCGATATCAAGAAGCTGGATGCGTAGGGAACCCGGCAGGTCGGGCGGCCAGTGCTGCGCGAGGGCGGTTTCGATGTCTTCGTCCGAAAGGCGCACCGTCCCGGCCAGGGCGTGATTGTACAAAACCATGGTCTCTGCACGCGCGAGGCGCTCGAGGCGCTGTGGGTTATCCTTCCAGACTCGGTAGCCGATATATGCCGGAATCGCGAGGAAGGCGAAGGCGGTGACCGTCATGGCGATGGCGAGGACGAGGGCCAGGCCCAAGACGGCCACGAACAGTCCACCGAAGTCTTCTGCCGCCGATCGCGCCATCAGAATTCGATCACCGTCGGGTCGGCCGTATCGGCATTGTCATCGAGCCAGAGCTTCATCTGCCGGAGCGCATCGAGCAGTTGCTCTTCGTAGATCTTGGACTGGCTCGGCGTGGCGCAGAGAAACCGGTCGTGCCGCTCGTCCATGAGGTGTTCGACCCGGAGTTCGAACTTCTCGTCCCGGGCATCGTTCTTCGCATTCGCCGGTCGGCGATCCATGAGCTTGGTCTTCAGCAGATTGCGTTGCCGGATGATCTGCTTTTCCTCGTGCGTGAAGGCGACGCGCAGATGAACCTCATAATAGGTCGTCTTCAGCACAAAGCCCTTCCGGATCGTATGGTGCGTGACCGAGATGCGCATCGCTCATAGCCTCTCGGCAGAGAAGGGTGGCGCGGGTGGGGAGTCAGCTGCAAATGCAGGTGAAGTCACGGGATGCGGAGTGGCGATTTGGTTCTGCACCGATCCGGTATGTTCGCCCGTGTTTCCCCATACCGGACCCCCATAGAGGTTGGGGGTCAGTATGGGGGTCAGGTTACAACTCATAGCCGGGTCAGACCGCAGAATCCGGCCCGCTGGTTCGGGGCGGCGCCAACTGTGCGTCGCCCTGCTGCGCGCGTGAATCGGTGGCATGGCGATCGGTGACAAGTTTCGGCTCGTCAGGTGTCTTGGGCGGCAGAGCGGTGTCTTGGTCCACATATGCCGCTGCGGTCTCGAAACTCTCGTGAATGCGACCCGCAAAATCGTAGCCGGCTTCATCAACGCGGATCAGCTTGGTGCGGTATTCGATGAGGTCGCCAGGTTTGTGATCAGGAACCACCAACGCGGGTTTCTCATCCGAGGCGCGGACGGGCGCTTTCTCACTCTTGGACGCGTACCCGCCGCCGGATTTGGCGGCCTCGCCATCCGGCACCAGATTTTCGGCCGCCGCTCCTTCGCCGGTGGTATTAAGAGCCGCGTATCCCTGGTCCAAAGCGCCCCCCTGCCGCAGCGCCTGTTTCGAGACTTCGAGCTGGTCACGTGCGATCTTCAGCATCTGCTGGGTGTATTCGGCCATGTCGACCGTCGCACGCCCGTTCTGCACAACCGCCAGGCTTAGAAAGCCTGCAAAACACATTCCAGTTCCTGGCAACAGGCTGACGAGCAGGGCCATCGCAGACGGACTGCGGCCGAAAGAGTTCATTTCGTTGAGAGCGGCGGCCCCGAACAAGGCGACGACGCCCCCCACGATGACCAGACACCAAGAACAGAACCCGAGGAATCCATAAAGCGACCGCGCTGCATCATATGATCTCATGAAAATGTCCTTTAGCTAATATCGAAGAAGCTGAAACCTTTCGTTGCAGCTTGTCAATCACTCGCGGGCGCTATCCCATGCTGGCGGCAATGGCTGTCGTGGGATCATCGAGTACCTTGTGCACAAGGGCCAGGGCCTCGAAAAGGACGGTGTTGCGCGGCTCATTGTCATAGAACCGACGTTCTGGCGGTAGCCAATCCTTGATCTCGGGATATAGTTCGGCGAGCGCCGCAGCCTCTTCGTATTTGTTCCGGTAGGACTGCACCCGCGCGACCGAGATGTCGTAGACGTGGAACTGCGCGGCCGTATCGGCCATGGCCGCGATGATGGCCCGCGTCTTCTCGCCCTTGTGCGAGGTCTTTGTAATCTTCTCGGTCACGACGGCCTCCGGTTCCAGCCGTGTGATCCAGCGTTGTGCGTGCATTGCCGCATCTTCGGGCGACCGCGACGCCGTGCCCGAGATCTGCCAGTCCCGGAGCCGGCCGTGGATCACGTAGACGCAGCCGACCCGTCCCGAGGCCGCGGCAATGCCGAGAAACCTGCTAACCGCCATACTCCTCGGTTCCATCGCCCTCGGCCAGCCGATCCCGCAGCCGTTCGATCGAGGAGGTGCGGTTGAATGTGCCGACGTAGGAGCGGACGTTCTTTGGCAGCGTCTTCGCCCGTTTGCGCAGATCCCGCTTGGCCTCGGCCATGATCATCGCGAAGAGGCTCTCGAAGGACCGGCCGTAGATCAGCGAGAGTTTGACGATCTCGGCCAAGGTCGGCCGCCGCCGTCCTTGTTCCAGGTCGGAAACTGCCGATTGGTGCGACGCCAATAAATGAGCGATATCGCTCTGCACGAACCCCGCTTTGCGCCGCGCCGCGCGGAGATCGAGTGAGAACTCGGTTGCCATATGTCTGGTTGGTTACGCTTGTAAATTCCCCCCAGTTTACGAGCGTGGGTTCCTCCACACTAGGAGGCGCAAAATCCCCAGTTTCGATGAGAACTCACCTTTGGCGATGCACACCCACCCGACCGGCACGAGACGCTTGCTCATCCGGAAAGGTGAAACCTTTCCGGCACCCTCCTGCCGATCGGGTGGTGGTTCACCGGGGACTATCCTTACCCTGTCCTTCCAGGACCAGAATATCAAACCCGCGAGCGGCAATGCTAGAGAGACAGCCAACTGCGGTCTCAATCGGAGGCGGGGTGCCCAATCACCGCTCGCTGGCTCAACCGGACCCGCCTCTCGAAAAAGACCGCCCCAGGCGGGGCGGTATGCTCAATACTCGGACGGCAGCAGGAGCGTCAGCACGCGCTTGGTGAGCGCCTCGTTGGCCGGATTCTCCGATCCCGCCGTCAGCGTCGGATCGTAGTAGTCGATCTTCCAGAAGATCTTCTCGCCTTCGATCTCGACGGAGCCGAAGTCGTGCTCGCCCCATGGGTCGTTCTTATCTGAGAAGCCGTCGAATGCGCGCACGGCGTCGCAGACGCGATTCACGAAATCCTCGCCCTTCTCCTGGACCCCATGCGTAATGACAACGAGGCCATTGCCACGCCCCTCAGTCCGGTAGAGGTCGTTGAGCTCCCGGATGCGCTTGCGAGGCACGCTCTCGACGCGTTTCCAGACGAGCGTCGTCGTCTCCTCGCAGACGTGGCAATGACACTCATCGAACACCGTCTCGAGCTCCCAGAGCCCGGTTTCGGCGTTCCAGCACGCCCAAGCGTCGCGCGCCACGCGCTCCGACCCGCAGTCCTTGCAAACCGGGACCGCGCCGATGTCGCCAATGACATCGTCCTGAAGTATTCCCATGATCACCTCCCATGCAGATGAGCCCGCGGAAGTGCAGGCGCATCTGTCGGAAGGCGATCCAAGTGAGGAACAATCTGTCCTCATGATACAAAGGGCCCCGGATCCGGCTAGGTGACTGACTATCGACAGGGGGGATATTCCGCTGTGCCGTCTCTGGCAGCCTAGGGACGTGGTCGGGCAGGGCGCAGAATGGGGCGATGTTCCCATCGCCCGATCACGTCACCCATCTCGGCATTGCGCATTATCGCTATCGCCCCTATCGCTTCGGCATCCGTCTGTCCGATCGCCTGATGCACATGTACATCATCGGCCAGACTGGTACGGGCAAGTCGACGCTGCTGTTCAATATGGCGCAGCAAGACGCCGGGGCCGGGATCGGCTTCTGTCTCCTCGACCCGCACGGCGATCTCGCCGATCTGCTGTCCGGGGACCTTGGGACGGATCACCTCTACTGGAACGTGGCCGATCCCGAGAGCCCCTACGGGTACAACCCGCTCACCCGTGTCGGGGCCGACTTCCGTCCGCTCGTCGCCTCAGGCTTCATCGAAACGCTCAAGAAGCAGTGGAAGGACGCTTGGGGCGCGCGCATGGAGCACCTGCTGCGCTACGCCGTCTTGGCGCTTCTCGAACAGCCCAATGCCGATATGCGCCAGATCGTGCGTCTCTTCATCGAGAAGGATTTTCGCCGCTCGGTCGTGGCCCGTGTTACCGACCCGCAGGTCTATGCCTTCTGGACCAGGGAATACCCCAAAATGAACTACCAGAACGCCGCTGACGGCGTCGCACCGATCGCCAACAAGCTCGGCGCTTTCTTGGCCAGCCCCACCTTGCGACGATCCCTCTGCGAGCCTCAAGAACCGCTTCGGTTCCGGCAGATCATGGACAAGGGTCAATCGCTGGTCATCAACCTCGCCAAGGGCCGTCTCGGCAGCGACAACGCCAACGTCATGGGCGGGCTCATCGTGAGCAGCGTCCTCAACGCTGCCTTGACGCGGCACAATCTCCCCGAAACCGAGCGGCGCCCGTTCATCTTCTACATCGATGAATTCCACGCCTTTACGACTTCGGTATTCGCCGGGATGCTGGCCGAAGCGCGCAAGTACGGCATTGGGCTCACGCTTGCCCATCAGCACATCGTGCAGACCGACCGGGAGGTGTTCGAGGCCGTACTCGGAAATGCCGGCACATTGATCATCTTCCGCGTCGGCGCACAGGATGCACCGAGGTTTCACCGCCAGCTCGGCTCGGTCGACGTGTCTGACCTGGTATACCTCCCCAACCACCGTGCGTTCGTGCAACTGATGGTGCGGGGAGAGCGGTTGCGGCCGTTCACGATGACGACTGAGCCGTCTCGCTGAAGTTCTTGGGCGAGGCTTGCAGGAAGTGTAGCGGACCTTCAGGGAGTAAGCAGAGGATGACGGTTTCGAGCTCAGTCTGCCCAATGCGGCGAAGGGAACAAATGTTTGCTCAATCACGAATATCCTTTTCTACGCACCGTAAGTCAGAGCCGCCAAAACAGGGCACGGAAGTTGGGACAAGAGCATAGAGATCATCACGATATGACCCCATCGTCAAAACAAATTCTTCTATTTGGCGTAGAACAGTGTATAATCTGCTCCACTTAGGGGGGGTGAGCTTATGAAGCACCTATTTTTTCGCACATCAGTCGCAGTTTATCTCTTGTTCTGTTTCGCATCGAAAGCGAGCGCCGAGCAGAGCTTCAGATTGATCGTTGGAGTTTATCCAGATGTAAGCTATAGCGCCAGCGATGCTGGTAAGACACTGACCATTCTGCGTAATAAAATGGTTGAACAGTGCGGGCCGGTCAGCTTTCCAAATCCTAGGCGCATTGAGTTATCTGGCGACCTCCCCAGTAATGTCGTCATGGACTCTAGGCGACCGAAACATATGAATTTGTACAGTGCGACAGGGACGTCAGTACAGGTTGTCCCCATTATTATGGCCTGCCCCGACCCTGTCATTACAGGATTCATTAGTGGCTGCGCCCGGCCGGGTGGTCCAATTTTTGTCAGAAAGAGGCCAAGCCGGGCACGTGATGCGCAAGTTTGGGGCCATGAGATAGGCCATGCTCAAGGTCTGAATTCAAGCTTCTCTGGCTATGTCGGCGGCCACAACCAAAACTTCGGCTTTTTGATGTATGCTTCTGCAAGCGAGAATAATTGGGCAATGACCTCAGCTGAGTGCAATCAGTATTATACGACCCAGACATTTCCTCCAGCCGATCAGGGCGAAGCCATTATTATTGATGAGCCTTTGGCGGTTACGGGCGAAATATCTAAAAAAACTGATGCGCCAACAGACTTCGATGATGAGCAGTTCGCGCGTTCATATTTGTTAGCTGAATGGCCACATGGTTTGGATTCTGAAATCCTTGATTCAAACCGCGAAATTGTATCTCGGATGGCCCGTGAGGCGCTGTTAAACGACGACGTTGAACTTTGGCCAAACTCCGTTCTTGTTGCGGGATACACCAATTTTGATGGTGCAGTATCCCTGATTTCGAAGGTGTTAGAAACGACAAACATCGATACCAACTTCGCAACCGAGAATCCCGAAGAAGCGGCCTTTCTTGTTAACGACGCTAAGGTGAACGCTGGTGTCGCTTTGGGGTATCTTGCCTTTGAGGGGCGCGAAGAGGCGAGTAACTTGCTTGTGCCACTAATATCCCCAAAAAATAATTTTCTCTCCATTCCGTTTTTAGATGACGGAAGAGACACGCAAAGATTGTCGCAGCATCTCGCAATTCTGGCGACGACCGGCCTCGCTCTCGCAGCATCAAACAATACCGAACTTCAAACGGTATTGAACAACCACCGATCGGCAGCACTGGTTGGCCAATATGATCTCGGCGTTGATGATGCGTTTTTTGATCAGTTAGAGGAATTGGGCAAAGGGGCTCAGGGCAAGACTCTGGATGAAGTGTTAGGTAGTCAGTGACGAACCGCTTGCAGCCGTCGCCGATCCGACAAAATTCGCGAGAGTTTTCAAACCGACTTTTCTTAAGAGAGATATATGATCAACAAGTTCTGCTTATTTGTTATGACGCTGGCAGCAGGTTCATTTTTGGGTGGATGTGCGTATGAGAACAGGGCTTTGCAAGTCGAGCAGAGCGCGCTGACGTCCGAGGATGGTACGATTGAACTCAAAAGACAAGAACGTCAGGTCAGTACATCTGTTCGCTCAAACGAGAAACTTCTCACCGAGTCCACCGTCCGGACCGCGATCTATGCACTTAGGCTTTCCGACGCATACAAAGGGCTCGGCGATGAAGCCGCGCGCAATCGCGACCTGTCAGTAGTTGCCCTGATCACAATTGCTGGTGCCGCAGCCTTGGGCAACGCCTCATCAATCGAAGCATCCGATCTGGCTGCGGTTCTTGCGACAGGAGCGGTGGTCAATGAAGGGGTGAAGTACGTCAATCCAGGCGGCGCAGCAGAGGCTTTTTATTCCGCGTCAGAATCTATGGCTTGCGCGAGTGCCAAGGTGGCCAAGTTTTACGGCGGCGCTCCTGACGAGAAGGACTTTTACGCAAGCTCAGTTGCTCTGTGGTATATTCGCAGAATTGAACTTCTGCTGCGAGCAGATTTGCAGCGTGAAGTCCCAAACTTCTCGTCTCTGCTGCAACGTCTTGGAATTAAAAACCGGAAAGGCGAAGTATCAGCGCTGACAAGTCGCGGCAAAATAAGCAAAACAGAGCAAATGCAAGCGGAGTTGGATACCTGTATTCGGGAAGCCGGTGGTTCAGATCAGACACCTGATTCTGATCAAACACCCAAGTTACCTAATTCGCAAGGGAACAGCACTGATTTGTCCGATGTTGTCGTGACCGATGGCTGAGGCAACATTTTCCAATGCAACCTATCCGTGATTTCTTTTTCGCTATCTCAGAATTAATTGCCCCTTACACTTGATCCTGTTCTCCATTGCATTCGGCCCCAAATGTCTACTTTGTGATCTAGCAACTGTATTTCTCAGCCCGCCTGAGATACAGAAGGGTCAGCATTCATAACCAGAACATGACCACGGCCACCAGAGCACAGGCGGAGAGGAAAATCTTCGGGCACCTGTCGTAGCTGGTGGCCATCCTGCGCCAGTCCTTGAGACGGGCAAAACTGTTCTCGATTTTGTGGCGCTTGCGATAGCGAGCCTCGTCGTGCGGGATCGGGAGCTTGCGGCCTTTTCTTGACGGGATGCATGGCTTTATCCCCTTGTTTTCAAGCGCCTCGCGATACCAATCTGCATCATAACCCCAACCCTGCTTTCGAAGCGCACTGATTTCTTGGTCGCGGAGCAATCGCATGCAGTCCGGACTTAATGGCGATCTTGTATGGGGATTTCCGACTACCTAGCGGGATCGATTGTCGCGCGTACCATGGCTACCGGAACTTGTTCCTTTCTCAACCTCAATGGAGACAGCCATGACGCTCATGCTTCACGCGGGTGCAACCCCGCTCGACTATGCAGAATTGCGAGGGCTTCAGACACCCGATCCGACCCCAACCCATGTACCGATCCCGCACCACCGCCTGGTGGATGTGGTCCGGCTCACGCTCGGCTTCTACGGCCATACCGTGGAAGAAGAGCACCACGGGGTGACGCCGGATGGAATGCGGTACTTCGGGGTCCTGTCGCTCAAGAGCACCTACGGTGACTACACCGACACGGTGGGGCTCAGAAACAGCCACGACAAGACCTTCCCGATCGGCCTCTCGTTCGGTTCACGGGTCTTCGTCTGCGACAACCTCGCCTTCATCGCCGACCACGTGGTGCGGCGCAAACACACGGCCCAGGCCAAGCGCGATCTGCCGGGGCTTGTCGGTGATCTCATCGAGCCACTTGCGGATCAGCGCGATGCTCAACACCGGACCATCGCGCGGTATCGCACGACGAACCTGTCGCAGGCAGCAGTCGACCATGCGGTCCTTGAGCTCTACAGGGCCGAGGTCATTACTGTCACGCGGATCGGTTCAGTTATGGAGCGCTGGGAAGATCCGCCGCACGACTGGGGCGTGAAAACGGCGTGGCGGCTTTTCAACTGCGTCACCCACGCCTTGGAGGGCAGGATCGCGGAGCAACCGGCGCTCACGAGCCGCTTGCACCAGGTCTTGAATGCGACTTGCGCCGGCAGTAGTGTGGCCGGATCGGCGAACGAGGAGATCGTTGCCGCATAGGCGGCGTCCCATTGGCGGCCCACATGGTGGGCCGCTTTTTCTTATCCGTGTGAGAGATGTGGCACCGTCTAGTTGGGGCGGACGCCGTTCAATAGAATTCAGGGATGGCCAGGGACCAACACATCGACAAACATATCCAAAGGCATCTCGAAATCTGCCAACGCATCTACGAACGGCTCGTCGCCGAAGGCGAGTGGCCGTGCCCCGACTCGCAGGAATCTGAGGATGTGGTAGAGTCCGATGACACTAAGATCGACTTATGAAACCGTGCTTTGGATACATTCGAGTGTCCACCCAGAAGCAAGGCGAGGGGGTTTCGCTCGAAGCACAGAAAGACGCCATCACGGTCTTTGCGAGTCAGAATAACCTTACCGTCACGCAATGGTTCGAAGAGAAAGAGACCGCTGCTAAGCAAGGTAGGCCGGTCTTCATCCAAATGCTCCGGCAGTTGAAGCGCGGGAAAGCGGTCGGGCTAATAATGCACAAGATCGACCGTTCGGCGAGAAATCCGCGGGATTGGGCGGACATCAGCGATCTATCCGATGCTGGAATCGATATCCACTTCGCGACTGAAAACCTCGACTTCCGTTCACGTGGCGGTCGCCTGACCGCGGACATTCAAGCTGTCATTGCGGCCGACTACATCCGCAATCTTCGTGAGGAATGCATCAAGGGGATGACCGGGCGCCTCAAGCAAGGGATTTTCCCTTGGGGGGCACCGCCGGGCTATCTGAACCAAGGCGGCGGCAAACCCAAGATCCCCTGTCCAAAGACGGCGCCGCTCATCCGCCTCACATTCGAACTCTACGCGACCGGCCAGTATTCGTACGAGTCGCTCCTTGATGAGATGCACCGCCGCTGCCTGCGCAACACGCGCGGCGGCAGGCTTACCCTCTGTGGCCTTGGCAACATACTTCAAAACCCGTTCTACATCGGCCTCATGTACATCAAAAGCTCAGGCAAGACCTACGAAGGCATCCATGAACCGATTGTGCCCGTCGCCACTTGGAATCGCGTTCAAACCATCCGCAACGAGCGTTCCGGCCCAAAGTCCACACGTCACAACCATCTGTTCCAGGGCATCTTTCGCTGCGGTCTCTGCGACAACCCGATGGTGCCGGAACGGCAAAAGGACCACGTTTACTACCGCTGCAAGCGCCAAAACTGTCCGACGAAGACCATCCGTGAGGAGGTTCTGGACGAAGCAATCCGGACAGAACTGCGACAGCTGGAGTTGAGTAGCCAAGCGTCGGTACAGGTGTCCAACGCCGAAGGACCTGCTACGCTGGTCTCTCTGGAAGACCAGCGGTCAGCCATTGCGCTGCAGATCAAAGATGAAGAACGTCGGCTGGAACGGTTAGAAGACTTGCTCATCGATGACACACTCAGCTCAGACACATTCACCCGGAAGAAAGCCATGATCCAAGTGCGCTTGGCTGAACTGCGGGAGAAGCACGCCCAGATTCCCGATCCATCGGCCTTGGTAGTGCAACAAGAGAAACTGGCCGAACTGCGAAATAGCCTTGTTTTTCTATACGAATCCGCCAATCGAGCCGAAAAACGCATGATCGTCGAAAACGTCTGGCCGAACCGAACGGTGTCGGGGAAAAAGCCAGCGTTTGAGCCATATTCTTGGATCACGCGGGTCAAAAACGACGTGACCCTCCTAGGTGGTGCACATGAGCGGGATAGAGACCGAACTTCCACAGCTGAGGGTGATAGCAGTCCACCGGAGAAGCTCTTCCCGCTACTGGATCGAAGTTTACGTGATGATACCGAGGCGGCCTAGGCGATGAGATATCGCCTGTTCCCTTAGAGCTTTATTACATATCGGGGAAGGCGAAGGTCATGCCGGTTGGGGGCAGACTCTATCTGAATGCAGAAGAGTTGCTTGGTGGCCGCTCATGGTAAAATTCGAACATGCGGTTGTTTAGCCCACAAGAATTTCGTTTCGCATTTTATCTATACATTGTAGCCTCAGGCGCTGCCGCAATAATAAGTAGCTTGGCATACTCTGCGTCACCGATAGTTGTCGGTGCGTTCCTTATTTTCTATCCAGCACTTCTTTTGGTTGTCTTGATTGCTGGAATATTTCTTCAATCCAAGCCAATCAGAGTTTCAAAGGCGACAATCTGGTATTTTTCCGTTTTACTAGCTGTGATCGTACTTCTCGGACAACCTTTCTGTGGTTTGTTGGATTATTTATCGGGTGCCACGCAGTCGTGTAACGTATACATATCGCAAGACCATGTTATACCGCTGACTGGCGCCTGGGTGGTGATCAGGCTCATACTGATAAATTTTGTCAGTATTTTGCTCTATTTGATTTCAAAGCCCGTTTTTGTTCGACGAACCGGCATCCGTAAGGCCTAATTTACCATTGGATCTTTTGTCTAGCTGTCAGTGTATCGGCCAGAATGATATTGTGCACATGAGCGGGATACAGGCCGAACTTCCATAGCTGAGGGTGATAGCAGTCCACCGGAGAAGCTCTTTCCGCTACTGGACCGAAGTCTACGTGATGAAAAAAAACAGCCTAGGCGATGAGATATTGCCTGTTCCCTTAGAGCTCTATTGCATGTTGTGGGTTATCTCGGGATCGAACCAGATCGCCAGCGATCCGCGTCGCTTCAGCGCGTCATTGTAAGTCGACCAGTTCGTGGTCTTATACTTTGTAGGGGCCCAGCTGCTCATGCACTCCCGCTACCACGCTGGATTCACGAGATGAATCCCTTGCGGTGTTTGTGCAACAAAGCCCCTCTACGCGCCGCGTTCGACGCAAAGTGCCTGTCCAGGTATACTCAACCCACATATGCTTGGAATCGAATGGCAGTTCGCATGGATTTATTGAGGAATACAGAACTGTTTTCGGATCTCGTTGGAGACATCTACTCCGCGGCACTCGATCGCGACAAATGGCATCACGTAGTCCAAAGGTTGCATCGCGAAACATCAGGAGCAAAGGTATTTCTGATTGGATACGATGCCGCGACGGGAACGGATCTGGGACAAATATCATCCGGGTATGACCCATTCTTGTTAAAGCAGTACGAAGACCACTATGCCCATTTGAACCCCTACATGGATGGGTGGCTGAATGAGCCCGTAGGCGTGGCGCAGGCGGGTGATGCATTCTGTTCCCGTGAAAAACTTTTGCGATCGGAGTTCTACCTTGATTTCCTACGCGTGGACGAAGACGCGGCCAGTGGGGCAGGCCTGCCTCTCTTCAGGGACGAAGGACGCTTTATCGGTTTCGGCGGGCATATTCCTTCGCGGTTTGCAGAACGCTGGGAAGCGGATTTCGTCACGCTTCTGTCCCTTCTATCCCCGCACCTCACGCAAGCTTTCGAGATCAACAGGGCCCTCGGGGGGAAAGCCCTCAAGGAATATGCTCAGTCACAGGCGCTCAATACCCAGGACGAGTTCCAGACAGAGGTCATCGTCATCGACGCCGCAAGGCGAGTTCTTTATACCTCCCACTCCGCGCAACGGCGCTTATGCCTGGGCAACATCGTATATGTGGATGATCGGAGTCGTCTTTACTTCGTCGATGACCGGCTTGCCGGTGCGCTCAAACTGGCGGCGAGATCCCTCATCAAGGGCGCAGCCCTCTTTCCGGTGAGAATAGATAATCTCAATCTGCTGGCTGCCGAGAGCTTTGCCATCCAGATTTTGCCTTACAAGGGTGATGCTGCAACGGCATCGGCCCTGGGTGCGGTGTGCAAGGTCGACGAGCCATGCCTGATGATCACCATCCAGCCGCAGCCGTCCGATCACCGAATCCTAGAGCGACTGGTCAATCGCTACGGCCTGACCCCCGCCGAGGCGGAGGTCGCCGTGGCCATCGATACCGAAAACAGCCTTTCAGATATAGCCCGGGAGCGAGATGTCAGCGTCTGGACCGTCAGGAGTCAGGTCAAGGCGATCTTCAACAAGTTCGACGTATCTCGCCAGACAGGCATTGTCCGCATTGTCGAACAGGAACGCCGACATCTTTGATGCAACGTATCACTCGTTTGTGTTGGGAGGGCGGATCGCGCAGAAACGCAAGCGGGGCGTAGACCCCATCTTTCTGCCGATTTGACGTTCTGCGATTGGCTGGCCTGTAGAGTTCAGACGGGAGGTCATCGATGGGAGTCCAAACGGAGCACGGGATGGAGTCCGGTCGAGTAATGGAGATTGTGACAGTAACAACGGGCCGCCGACGGTGGCCCGAGGAGATCAAAGCGCGGATCGTCGCGGAGACCTTCGCCGAGGGTGTGACAGTCAGGGAAGTGGCGACGCGTCATGGGATAAGACCGAACCACCTGTCCGAGTAGCGCTGCAAGGCCCTGCGCGGCGAGCCGGTGCTGCCGTTTGATGAGGCTGCCGGCTTTGCGTTGGTCGCATTGGACGACGGATCGGAACCGGAGAGACCGGCGGAGATCACGCCTGAAGACGGACGCATCGAGATTGTCGCCGGCTCGATCACTATGCGGGTTGCCGCGAGGACGGACGCCAAGCGGGTGGCCGAGCTCGCCGCGGCACTGTGCGAGGTGACATGATCCCTTCCGGGGTAAGCACATGCATAAGGCTATCCTTTAGCGGACTTGGCCAGCCCAATGTATCCGGTGGAATGGGGCCAGTTCAGCATCGCTGCGCGTGCGTGCTTATCGTGGAGACTGCTCATATAAAACCTATCGCTCATTTGGGTGATGCGCATAAGATGGATTTTAGAGAAAATCGGTAAGGTTTTGCGAAAGCCAGCTTGGTTACGGAACGGCAGGCACAAGCACCGCCTGGAAGGGCGGGTTGTCTTCAAGCAGCGGAGGTTTCTCATGCGTACATCAAATATTGCATTATCCGGATTCGGAATAATTGCGCTTTGCACGTCGGTGGCATTGGCTGGAGGCAAGCCCGAAGGCGCCAAACCGACTAACCCCAAAAAGATCTACAAACTTTTTGCAGGGAAGACTTCCAACTGGAATCGCGGCGGATATGCTTTCTGGGGGCCAAAGGGCGAGCTTCAGGCAACTGGGAAAAGTGGGTCCGTGGGGGTCGGTAAATGGTATGTGACGACCTCAAGCAAGCTGTGCCAAGAAGCCACCTACTATTGGACCGAAAACGCAGTCAGGAAGTCCGAAGTTGGCAAATGGTGCTGGCAGTTTGTGACAGCACCGGACGGTACCATCTATGAGAAGTACCTCCCAGAAAACACGGATTGGTATCCCTATGATAAGAGGAAACAGGTCAAGGGAAACATGCACGGGCGCGAATACCAGAAGCTTCTTCGGAAATTCGGCTTGTAAGGTAAGCGTCCGGTGTCACTGCCCTGCCGTGGATACGAGATCTGGACGGCGAGTGTTTTCTGCCTCCGGCACAGGGTCGCATAATCCGGCAGGTGTTGTTGATCAGCCCCACCTGAGTGGTCCGGTTTGAGTGCTAGGTGTTCAGTTGCTAGGAATACTCTCCAAAAAGTTGTTGACACGTGCGGTGCAAAATTCGCAAAATCGGGGTTGATAAAGAAATTCTTCGGGGGGGAGAGTTTACATGTCAAGATCCATTTATATCTCGTTGTCTTTCGGAGTTTTTCTTGGTGCCTGTACGGAAATGGGAACCGTAGACTAAGCTGCGAGAAAGCTTGTGCCAAATGGCTATTACTGCTCGACAACTCCCTCCGAGGCTTATAGCCCCGGTTACGTGTACCGAGTAGATCAACGTGATGCCGAGTTCTTGGTCGACGTGCTTAGTGACCAAGCGAACACCTTCTCGTTCCGCGCAGCATTGGGCAAGTATAAGGCCGAGGTTTTGAGGCGAGCAGGATTGACGATTTCGCTTCTGGATGATGCTCCCATCCCCGGAGCAAACGCGGAGACTACAGCTAGCGCGTCGAAAACATCGTCGGTCTCGTTCAGCGATGGCCGGTTCGTTCTGATGAACGATGCCGGTTTTCGACGGATTGCACAGCTCGCCATAAAAGGCTTACAGCCCGAACGCGGTAGCACTTACTTCGTGGTTCGCGACTCCATCCAGGCCAAGGGTATCGAAATCAGCCTCAGTGCCGAGAACGAGTTGTCTCTGGGCGGCGAGGGAGGGGTTTCTAAGCTGTTCACGGCCGAGCCAAGCATCAAGCTGGTGCGCGACGAAGAGCTGATTATCAGTAGCACGTTCGACGAACCCCTCAATGTTTGCATTCGCGCCGTGCGGATCGATCCGGTTCGACCTGATGGCCAGCAGCCCCAACAGGTCTCCGAGAATCGAAACTGGACGGTCACAAATATCTCGGCGACGAGCAGGCAAGCTGCAGCGATTTTCCAGTCGAATTGATCATTGTTGATAGGTTTTCCCGGATGCGCAAATTTAGTGTTTTCTTCGCAGGTCTCTTATTCATAGTGATTTTCGTGGCTGCGACGTGGCCAGTGCATTCGCAGTCGGCTGAAGCCGGGGTATCAGGGTCGTTCTCTGACGCCAATTTCGACGAGCTCCTTTCTCGGTTGAACTTGGAAGAAGAGCCAAGATTTCTCGAGTTCTCGCAAATCGAGGGTGAGGGCCTCGAGCTGGGCACGGAACTGATGAACGGAAAAGTACTCGGGAGAGACGTCATGCCCGCGGTCTTTCGAGCGACGACCGACGGGACGTGTACGGCCAGCATGATTGGTCCAACAACGTCCTTGCTCGCGGCACATTGCTTCGAGACGGAGATTGGTTTTGCCCGCTTCTCAATTGCTGGCACGTCGATCCGGGCAATTTGTGAATCCGACTCTACTTACAAGAATTCTAGCTCCCACGACTGGAGCCTTTGCCTGTTGGAAAGGCCCATAACTGGAATCACGTACGAAGCCGTCAACATCGAGGACGTGCCTTCGGTTGGCACGAGGGTTGTACTTACCGGCGTTGGATGTACTTTCGAGGGAGAGGAACCAGCGGTGCGGCCCCTCAAGGCAGGCGTGTCCTCGTTGGTTCGACGTCCTTTCAATGTCGCGGTCGGCATAGACCGGGGCGCCTACATCTACACCAAAAGCAATACGGGACAGGGCGAAGCAGTCCTTTGCCATGGCGATAGTGGTGGACCCTCCTTCGTTTTCCTCGGCGATACGTTTTCTACCCGGCGATATATACTTGGTGTGAACTCACGAACGAGCATCTCGAATGGCGTTGGTCTTTTATCGGCGACTGCCTCGACTGCTGGAAAAACTTTCATATCCGAATGGGTAGAGAGGAACGAGCAAGTCGTTTGCGGGATAAATGCATCCACTAGTACGCGCTGCATGTGGAGGCGATGATGAGAAAGATGATCGACTTGGTACCGGTTGAATGCGCAATTGGCATATTCTTATGTTTCACCTATTTTTCTTGTGGTCCCGCATTATCTCAAGAAAAATTGCTTGAGTTGAATTTGTACCGCGAACTTACCGAAACGGAGCGCGGCCTCCTCTCCGAGTTGATAATTCAAAACGATACCGCGTCGGTGATGGAGAATCCCCTCAATTCGGAGCCGTTCACGGAGGTCTGTGACCCATTGACCTGCCAGTTGCGCGCGACGAATGCGTTCAACGAAATCTGGACAAACGTAGCAAACTCGAAGCCCGCGACGCCCGGAACGCTCAACGAGTTCACCAGGGGGCTCGTGATTCCCGGCGAGATATCCCGAGATGGCCGCGACTATTTCGTGGTCGAGCCGGAAGTCGAGGCGGATGGAACAGTCTTGGGAGCAATTCCCGGCAGGTATAATACGAGTGACTTATCCGAATTCAGGGCATTCCCCTTGGATATGGAGAACCAGGTAGCGGTCCAAGATCTCTCGGAATGGGGACTCAATTCGGTGAAGGAAGACAGTTTCTTGCCGTTTTGGGAGCCGAAATCCGTTCCGTTCACCGTCATTTCGAAAGACCTGTCTTATTCTGGCGAGTCGAGCAGAGTATTCGCGATTCGAAATGAAATCTCCGAGGAAAGAGTAATGGAGATCATCGCGGCACTGCGCGCGGGTGATGTAAACGCAAGCCTAGTTGAAGAAAGCAACACCTCCCTTGTTCAACCTGTCCTGTCACCGTTTGAGGGTACTGGCTCACCGTGTGGCGAAGGAACGAGCGAGGAGCGGTGGCCCTTCGATGCTGTCGAGACCGAGGAAATAATTGCCGAGAATCGAAAGTGGCTCACGAAGATGCACCTGCCAGTTTCGCGTGCTTTGATCTTGGTCGTCGATACGGGTATCGGGGAACAATTGATCGAAGAGGGCGGGCAGTTATCAAACCTCCTTGCTCCCAAGCCGAGCGAGATCCTGAATCCCCTCGTCGTCTACAACGACCTTCCCGAGGTTTCTGGTGCACTGGAATGCAGTGATATCGACGGCGATTCCTACTACTGGGATGCAATTGGTGCGACCGGTGCACCAACTGTACTGGACATCGGGACATGTCCTTTCGAGTCGGTTGCTCCTTTGCGCGATCACCGGCTTTTCCCGATCCCTTCAAAGACCGGCGCCGCGGACACGGCGACCTACGTACCCGGCCATGGTAGCTTCGTTTCCGTCTTGGCGGCCGGAGGCGAGGCGCTGGGGGCAAGGGTCCCGGACCTCGTGGACCACCTCGGCCTGAGGTTTTTCAAAGTTACAAGAAAGGCAGAGTCAGGTTCCAAGGCCACCGTGCGCGTCGAGAGAAGTGCCTTGACCAACGCCTTGAAATACGCCGCGGCACAACGCGTGAACATCGTGAACCTCAGCATGAAGACCAGCGACACGAACATAAGGCGGGTCTTCGAAGACCCGGGCGTCGAGGATACGCTGGTAGTGACTTCGGCCGGGAACCTTAGGCAGGATCTGGACAACAATGGCGAGCGCACGCTTCCGGCCAGCCTGCGACGTCCGAACCTGATCGTCGTCGGAGCCCTGAAGAACGAGGAAGCCGATCCATGGTGGGAAGACTCCGCGTTTGGACAGTCGGTCAGCATTGCCGCGCCGGGAGTTGGGATCGAGTCCGTGGACGAAAACGGCAGCAAGGTATGCTTCACGGGAACTTCGGCCGCGACACCAACCGTCAGTTTCACCGCGGCGATACTTTACAGTTTCGGGTTCTCTACCCCCGGGGTGATCAAGGACAGGATCCTCTACTCGGCGACATTCGACCGTGCACTGGTTGGAAAGGTAGAACAGGGAAGGCGGTTGGACGTCGGCGCGTCCATCGATGTCTTCGTTGACCGTCTCACCTTGGGATCCGGTGAGGTGGTTCGCGGTCGCATCGTCAGTGAGAACGGCAGCAGCGCAAGGCTCATCAAGCTCTGCAGTGGGAGACAGAAGGAACACCTGGCAGCTAGTGGTGGACGGATCGATCCGTTTTACTTGAAGAGTTGGCGAAGGGACGGGAACTTCATCGTTTTCCAAGACAGACGGATTCGCGATGAACAGCGCAAGTGTACCTTCGACTCCACGACCGAGATCGTTTTCCGAAAATTGGATGACGACAAGACCATTCCAATCGAGTTGGGCAGTATCGAGTCCGGGCTCTTGTCACCATTTCGATCGGCGCTAGTAGAGGCCACCGTCCTAGATGATTGAATTGAAGAATAGGGTTCTCTACGGGCGCGTGGGTGAAAGAGTAGTGCACAAGGCCTGTCGGACGAGGAATCTGGCGCTTATGCTATCCATGGTTTTTCCACTCTTGGTTTTGGCGGCTTGCGAGAGCGAGAGCGGTCGTCCGACAGAGGCTATGAATCAGGACTTGGCGGGAGGTACGGCGTGTCCCGTCGAAGCTTCCAGGAGCCTGGTAGGCAACCTCGCAAGCTCCGTGAGACTAAGTCGCTTACCAGGGAATCATCGTTTCGTCTTCCAAGAACGAGACGCCCGGTCTAGGTCCGACACGTCACGACTTACTCTCGCGGTCGACCCACGTTCCGGCAGGATCGTAGGCGTTTTCTGTGGTTGACTTGAAGCAGCGCATTGTTCGGGGCTTTCGTGCGACGACACCTCGGGTTCCTTGATGCGCTGGGCACCGCTTCAGTTTTCAAAAACGAATTGGTTAGCAGGTTGATCGCAGGGAGTTCGGCGGACGGAGTTTTCTTGGCTGAACTGTATCGCGAGATCGTGGTTCGGCAATATCCTGATGCATGTGGTAGCTCCTTAGACCTGGCTTAACAGCCAAATCATTGCACACTACGTTGGTGCAGGGGCCGTCCACAGCATCAGGTTAGTGTTACCTTGCTCAGCTTGATAATCTCGCCAACCTCACCACGGGTACATAAGCGATGCGGCAATGTCGGAAAGAGAGCTTACCGTCTGTGCGAAACCGGCACTGCTCTCTGAAACTAATTGAGGCGTTCGATTAATGTTGACGAGGCCGTCAGAATTTTTTCAAAGAGTATGACCCAAAACGTAACCCATAGCACCGTACTAATCGCGACTGCTAGGAAGTTCTTTGGATGGGTTCCGCTCACTGTGCCCAGAATAAGTGTATTGATTGGTCGAGTTAAAGGTATGAAGCGTAAAACAACTGTCTTTAGGACACTGGCCAAAAAACTGTCATCTTGATTGTGAAGAAAACGTTGCGCCACGCGCCCAAACTTGTTCTGAGTTAACGTGAGAGTATCAATTTTATCGCTCACCAGTCTGGTTTTCTTGGCGAATGAAGCGATAAGCATGTTCACGCTTTCGGCAACGAAAACACCGGCAGATGCAGCGACCCATACGGACGTTGCAGACATGCTGGCGACATACGCTGCTGTTGCCGCTGCCACAATTGCTCCGCCGTAGGTGAAATAGCCAGTGAGGAACAAGGTATCCAAAAACGCCGCCACCCCGACCGACAGGAGAACTCCATTTACATCAATCATAAATAACGTCTCTGAGGCATCGCAGTTTACCTGTAGAGGAGTAGCTTGACAAATTCACACCAGGAACGCCACAGCCCAAAGCGCAACTGGAATCCTTAGGGCTGACGCGTTGTCGATCCGTCGATGCAGGGAAAACCAACCAATAGCTGCAATCGACGCTGCAGCAACTAAAATCAGCACCAAACCGGGCCCATCAAAGAAAGTTGCTCCGATACTAAGAGCACCAATCATGACGCATACCCCTATGGCGGTGCTACTCCTTCTTCCGCACACGACCGCCAGGGTTTGTTTACCTGCGAGAATGTCAGCCTCGATGTCGTTTACATCAACCAACAGCTCTCTACCCACAAAGAAAATGAAACCAACCAATAGTATCTCGGTGGGAAATATCGCATTTCCGGCAATAGTATTGATTAGCAACATCGGCGCCAGACACACAACTGCCGAATAGACACCTTTCATAATCGGGAAGCGAATCGAAAACGGAGAATAAACAGCCAATGCCGCACATGTGGTCAGTTGCAAAGACATCGCCTCAGAGCCAATTATTCCGGCAAGACCCACACCGACGACGGCCGCAAACGCGGCAAGATGTCTAGCTGTGCTTTGCTTGATTCCACCTGTAACCAATACCTTATCAACTCGACCGCCGAGTTCGTCCTTCTCAAAATCGTAAACGTCGTTAATTATGAAGGCAAACGCGGTTACAAACACCATTGATGCGCCCGAAAGTAACGCCGTGCCAAGATCCCCACCGGCGAAGCGGAAAGCGAATACGGCGACTGTAAGCCCCACCAGGCCGGAAACCAGGACTTTTGCAAGCTTTGCAAGTTTGTATGTCTTCCAAATTGTCCTGGAAATACGTTCAAACTGACGAGACGTTTCCCGCGCAAGTTTGATCGCATTCCCTTTATCTGGAGACTGATTAGTACCCGCGCGCGTAGGCGATAAGTCGTTGCCACCGGCACCTGTCGTTGTATCACCATTCGAAGCATTACTGTCCCAAATGTATAGGATGAGAACTAGAACAATTAAACACAAAGACCAGATCTGAAACTCGTCGACTTTCACGCCGATAATGCTTTGGTAATTTAGGATTTTGTTAAGAATAGATGTCACAAACAACGAGTAAATACTTAGAAAGGATGCTACTATAAAATAAAGCAACATGCAATTTTTCGAATCAGAGAAAAGCGCTGTTCGATTTTTATTCGATATTAGCGCCTGATATTCGGATTGTAGAAGGACAAATATTATTGTTAACAATACACCGAGGATGGTTGTCACGCGGTCGGAAAGACCCGATCCGTCGCCCCCACCTTCTGCAGAGCCAATTAGGTAAATTGTGCTAGGAAACTTTACCCCAAGCCAAAGCCCTCCAATAATCAAGAGCGGAAGCGAGAATCCAAAAGCGAGGGCGCAGTAACGAAATTTAGCAACATCTTTTTTTTCGTTTTTTATCCATAAAATTAAAAAAACCGCCGTATACAGATACATTAACCACATCGGCAGGGTAGGCAAGAAAAGCGCTAGGATCGGTACCATTGGGATAAATACGTACGCAGACCAATTTGCGCCAGATCTATAGAACTCAATATCCTCGGAGTTTGCTAGCCTATATCCGCTCCTGGGGTTGGTTATGTAATATAATCTGCTCGCGACTTCGGTAACGCCAAGCGCCATCGTAATAAAAAGTGCCAGCAATATGGCGACAAACTCTCCTCGCCCGTGAACAAATCGTGTCAGAAGAGGCGCCGCGAATAGGATGATCACGAATAGTGATATTGATTTTCTAGTACTGCTCTCTTGACGCCCAGAAGCCCACATCACGAGGCAGTAGAGGCTGGACACGCCAAGAAAGTAATACCAGGACTTCTCATCGTGGGTGCTGGCAAACCATCCAACTAGAAAACTGCTCATGCAAGTAGTAATGGCTGGAAAGAAAATCCTTTTGGGAAAGGCGCGAAGCGCATCAACTTCAGTTTCATTTTTCCGTAGAGAAACGAGAAAGGACTCTGTCATTATGTAAATAATTGGAAGTACGGAGGCGAGGAAAAAGATGCTGACGCTCCACACTTCCTCACCACTTGCAAATAAAGCTATCGTTATAATTGCGATGGCCGAGACAAGAACGATTCCCACCAGCCCGCCGAAATACCAATGATGCCATTGTTCTTCATCCGATTCCTTGGTTGTTTCAACCGTTCGCTCACGAACTAGCATAAATCCGGTCAGGCTGAGAAAATACCAAAACGCGGCGGCGAGAATGGCTTTGTCTGGAGCATTCGGTGCTAATGAGTCAGCAGGCGGGAGAGCTGCAGAGGTGTTAGAGGTGAACCTTGACAACAGGTAACCGCACAGTGCGCAAAAGACCCCAACGGCCACATAACCAATGCCAGCTGTCCAAGAGTTCCTTGATGATGTGTGCCGCACTCCGTCCTCCGAAACTACCGCTTAGGCTACTAGTAAACTGCCTGCGGTTTGCGTTGCAAGAACGGATGACGAGTGAGACAAGTTCGATATTGTGGGAAGTTGGACTTGACCCGCTTTGTTGGAAAGCGTCTAGCTTGTCAATCGGCATCCAATCGTGGCGCTGACGCAGATTTGGTGCAGCTGCGGCATGCCTAATGTAAGCGCCTTGCCGATCCGCTATGCGGCGCGGCATGACGCGACCGCGAAGGGGATCGGCAAGGCGCTTACTACTTAACGCTATATTTCGGCAATCTTTGGAGGAGGTTGCCGATGGCGGCATGGCTTTCGCGAAGGGATTTTTTTGCCGCGGGACTCAAGGCCGAACAGGTCGAACTGGCTGGAAACACAATCCGGGTCCACTCCCGTTCCGCCAAAACCGCCGCGGCCTGTCCGCGCTGTGGCACGATTTCACACCACGTCCACAGCAGGTATCGACGCCGCCCGGCCGATCTTCCTGCGCACGGCCGGAAGGTGGAGCTGATCTTGTTGGTCCGGCGATTTCGATGCCGAGCCATGCATTGCTCAGCCAAGATATTCGCTGAACGGTTTCCGCCTGCCGTGACCCGGCCACATGCGCGGCGCACGTCACGCCTGCAAGGGCTGGTCCGTCATCTGGGCCTGGCTCTCGGCGGACGTTCCGCACAAGCGCTTGCCGGACGGCTTCTTTTGCCCGTCAGCAAAGATACCTTCCTGCGCAGCGTTCGAGATACGACCGAGGCCGTGACCAGCGAGCTCCGCGTCATCGGCATCGACGACTGGGCATGGCGCAAAGGACAGCGATTCGGCACTTTGATCTGCGATCTGGAGCGGCACCGGGTGATCGACCTACTGCCGGATCGGGAACCCGCCACGGTCGAGGCCTGGCTGCGGGCCCGCCCTGGGATCGAGGTTGTCGCCCGCGACCGCAATGGAGGATATGGCGGCGAACACTGTCTGACGCTTCCAGAGGCTCGTATTTTTTAGGAAAGGCGGCGCTAAACATCTCGGCGGCAGCAATGCGTCTATCAAGTGTTGCTTGCGCACTTATGGATCGAAACCTGTCGCCCAACCCCTCGAGCTCGTCGTATGGCAACACCATGGTGTGACCATCGCCCTTCTTGCGTATCTTAGGGTCCCCGTCCTTGACTATGTGCAGCCTCGAAACGTTCGTTTCAGAGAGCTTCTGGCCGAGGTAGTAGCTCACACCACTCCTCAGATATCCATTCTCGTGCAGAACATCCGGGGCCTTCTTGAAGCCTTCGAAAATTATTTGTTTCAGTGGATAACCACCATCACGAGGGTAAAACGTAACTATCGATTTCGCCTCATCGATTTCATATGCAAGCTTGCGATCATCCGGGGTTTCATCATCAAAAACGAAGACCTGCTTGATGCCGTCCTTAATTTTGGTTTCGTTATTTAAAGCCATGATTTCATTATGCCCTGTTCAGACTATCAGGCAAGCATACGAACAACCAAAGGTATGGCTCTGGCCGATAGGTTCACTCAGCCCTCAAGACTACGTTCTGACGAGACCTAGCAATACAGACACCATTCCTAATTGCAAAACACTCCACAAAGTGGCGTCCGTTGTACTTCGTGTGTTCAGGTGACCTGAGAGTTCGGTGGTCAGTTATTTCGCCCCGAGGCTGAGGACTGTTATCGTCATTTTTGACCTTCCACTTGAATACGTCTGCAGCAGGAGTACGTGGACCAAGTTGAAAATCAATCTTTCGGTCAACTTCGATCACGCCAAGTGCGTCAAGGATTCGCGCTCGGAACCCGCCTTCACGTTGCTGGACATTGCCGATGATCGTCAAAGTTGCTTCCGTGAGAACCGGAATGCCCTGGTCAAAGAGGTATTGTTCTGAGTTACTCGCTCGATGTCTCTCCCCAGCAGCTACGAGGTCAGCGACCGACGAGTCTTCTTCGATATTTTCTAGAGCGATCAGAAAGTGATCGCGAAGTCGTGCAACCAAATCTCTTTCTTTATCAGTCAACTCAGCAACGTAAGCATCCACGAAGCGTGTAGTGTCCGCCTTGTCGCGCAAACGTGGTTCGGCAATGTATTCAGGCAGGCGAACGAAAAAGTCAAAAACTGCATCGAAGATACTGGCCGCTGGAGATCTACGGAAGAACTCTGTGACCAGCAATTCCAGGTGGAAAGACTTCAATGGGAAGTCTTCATTGTGCTCTTTGCACGAGTAGCGCCAAGCCTTGACTAACTTAACGGCCTTGCTAAAATCGCCGTTTACGCCGTTCACGTCACGAGCTTGATTTATGTAGCCGCGCGGATCGCTTGGAATCCAGGTCATAGACTGCCCGGCCTTTTCGAGCTGTTCGACGAAAACCCGCCTTTCGGCTCGGTTCTTTCGTATTACCTCCGGCACCTGATATTTGTCTTCACCATCACCATTCTTTCCATCTTTGTAGGCTGGAACGACATCAACCGCGAAGACTTCCTCACCCTCTGTTTCAAATGCAATTGTCACAGAATGTGATTGGAGAGTAATTTTTGCTGTGTAGTCTGTTGGGTTCTCAAACTCCTCGTCGAGTGCTGCCTTTAGCTCGGTAAGTGTCTCACTGGGGTCGGCATCGGCGCTCCACTCACCAATGATATACAACACATCGAGGTCATGCAGAGGTCGGATAGCTGTGTATCTTGGGTACGAACCGATTTGGAGCCAAGCGGGTGATCCAAGGACGTCACAGACAGACTTGTATAATGAAGAAACTAGCTTCCTCTCGCTTGCCGTCGGCGACAACTCTTCGCGCACATACGTTCTCAGCTTTGAGCAGATTTCATCTTTTTTCATATGCCGTCGTAATCATGCTGGTGACAATATCATTCATTAGGCGTCCACGGAAATTATTGACGATTACATTCCGCCTCAACTCCAGGCTCTGCATCACTTCATCAGGAATTCGCCCACCGCTTGGCGGGGCATACACAATCAATGCCGCATTGACGGGAATGGCGTTGAGAATTTCTTGAATGTACTCAGCGCAGTCAGGCCAGTTAATAAGAGCTAGTTCAACCTTGCTTAGACTCTCCAGCTCTCCAAGTCCACGCACAGCGTAGATGTTCTTGTTGTTGAAGAGTTTCGACTTTTTGAGAAGCTCTTCCAGGTTCCGATAGTGGTCGCCCTCTGCCACAATGCCAATTTGGCGACGCCAGAGACCATGTCCAAGCCGATACAATACGGGAAGGAGCCCGCGTATCGTCCAGTACACGACGAGGATCACCCAAACTACCGAGAAGATCGTGCCAACCAGGCCCAGAAACTCAATTATCGTAAGCAAAGTATCCATTTTTTCATTCTAGCACTTGGTGCATTTCGGCGAAAGAACCGAGGGAGCTCAAGGTAATGTGTCAGCTGTCGCCGTAGCGTGACTGCTAGCAACCAGAGGCCACATGATTAAAACCAATTAGGGTCGACCACACAACTAGCTAACGACGCGAATTCGTCGGAGAGAGAGGATTCGAACCTCCGAACCCTGCCTCCCAACGACAGTGCTACAGCAAATTTTCAAGCCAATCAGCGTAAGACTGCATCATCTCTACACGGCCATCGAGATACTCCGCCTTATTGTACGAAGACCGTACCTTGTTTGTTGGAACATGGGCCAGCTGACGTTCAATCCAGTCGGCGTTCCAGCCCATCTCGTTGAGATTGGTGCTCGCCGTGGTCCGAAATCCGTGGTGAACGTGCACGTCTTGCGTGTAGCCCATGCGCCTGAGGGCCGCATTGAAGGTCATTTCTGAGAGCATCCGTGCAGGGTCGCGAGGCGACGGGAAGACTAGTGCCGAACCGAAGTCGATTTCACGTAGCTCACGCAGCACCGCGACTGCTAGGGGCGGCAACGGCACCAGATGATCACGCTTCATCTTCATTCGCTCACCAGGCACTTCCCACATTGCCCGATCCCAATCGAGCTCGCTCCATCGCATGCCGCGCAATTCAGTGTTTCGAGGGAATAGGTAGGCCGAAAGCAACAGCGCCGACCCCACAATCATGTGCCGTTCTCGGTACTCATGTATAGCTCGCATCATCTGGCCAATCGCCGCCGGATCGGTCACCCCGGCGAACTCACCGCGACGGCGCTTGACCATAGCTCCGATAGTGTAGGCAGCGGGATCGCTGTCGATGAGGCCACGCGCCGCTGCGTAGCGAAATATCTGCGAGAACCGTGATCGAATCTCGTGGGCGCTCTCGACTTGGCCGCGTTCGGCAATCGGGTTCACAACGGCCAAGATGTCTTCTGCTGTGATCTGATTGATCGGCCGTTGCCCAAGCTTTCTGATGGTGACACCTACCTGACGGTCGAGTTTGGTCATGGTGCGTGGCGCGGCCCCGCTTCGTTGACGGAGCATGAGGTATTCGCTTGCAATAGTTTCCCATAGTGGGGCGGGAGGTTCAGACAACTTGCCTGTATCTTCCGCCTCTGCCTTTGCGACCGATTTCGGGTCCGTACCGTCACGCAGTGCAGATTTGAAAGCAGCGGCATTGAGGCGTGCGTCGGCGAGGCGTATCGACGGATATTCGCCGATCACCACTGTGCGTTGTTTCCCACCACTGCGATAGGCGAGACGAAAGACTTTCTTGCCGGACGGCATTACATCCACGAATAGACCGCCGCCGTCAGAGCGGCGAAAGCGTTGATTCTGTGGTGAAAATGCCCGAATTTCGGCGTCAGTCAGAGGCAAGGAACTATACTCCCACGTGCGCTCTCGAGAGAGAGCTTGTCCAACATTTGCGTGAGATTCTAACGCCCTTGTCCAACATCTGTCCAACAATTCGGAGCGAATCTATGGTCAGGCAGGTTCGGCCACGTTCATGACGCCATCCGCAAAAGCGCTTTATTTCAGTGCTTTAGAGAAATGGTGAGAAGGTATAAGAAGTTAAATTGGAGCGGGCGATGAGATTCGAACTCACGACCCCAACCTTGGCAAGGTTGTGCTCTACCCCTGAGCTACGCCCGCGTCCTTGGGTGAGGCGTGATGTATCCAAGCCCGCCCTTGGCTGCAAGAGGAAAAATCGACGCCCGGCGGAAAATCGGCCGGGCCGCGCGGGCCGGGGTCCGGACCGCGCGACGGGCGGCCTGCGCCGCTACGCCTCCAGCTCCACCAGCAGGTCCTTGGCGTCGATCTGGCCGCCCACCTGGGCATGCACGGTCTTCACGGTCGCGTCCCGCTCGGCATGGATGCCGGTCTCCATCTTCATCGCCTCGATGGTCAGCAGCAGATCGCCCTTCTTGACCTTCGCCCCCGGCTGCGCGGAGACCGAGGCGACGACGCCGGGCATCGGCGCGCCGATGTGGTCCGGGTTGCCGTCCTCGGCCTTGGGGCGCTGCGCCGTGGTGGCCTTGACGATGCGGTTCGGCACCCGGATGACACGGGGCTGGCCGTTCAGCTCGAAGAACACCTTCACGTCGCCGTCGTCACTGGTCTCGCCCACCGTCTGAAGCCGGATTTCCAGGGTCTTGCCGGGGTCGATCTCGGCGGTGATCTCCTCGCCCGGCTCCATGCCATAGAAGAAGGCCGGGGTGGGCAAGGTGCGCACCGGGCCGTAGATGCGGTGGCGCCCCATGTAGTCGAGGAAGACCTTGGGATACATGAGATAGCCGTTCAGGTCCTCGTCATCGACCTTGAAGCCTTCGAGCTGGCGGATGAGGTCCTTGCGCGTGGCCTCCAGATCGACCGGCGGCAGGTGTTTGCCGGGCCGGTCGGTCAGCGGCTTCTCGCCCTTCAGCACCTTCTTGACGATCTTCTCGGGGAAGCCGCCCGGCGGATGGCCGAGATTGCCCTTCATCATGTCGATCACCGAGTCGGGGAAGGAGACATCCGCCTCCGGGTCCTCGACCTGGGCGCGGGTCAGGCCCTGGCTGACCATCATCAGCGCCATGTCGCCCACCACCTTGGAGGATGGCGTGACCTTGGTGATGTCGCCGAACATCTGGTTCACATCGGCATAGGTGCGCGCGATCTCGGGCCAGCGTTCCTCCAGCCCCATGGAGCGCGCCTGCGCCTTGAGATTGGTGAACTGGCCGCCCGGCATCTCGTGCAGCCAGACCTCGGAGGCGGGCGCGGGCAGGCCCGATTCAAAGGCCCGGTACTGGATGCGCACCTGTTCCCAGTAGTTGGAGATCTCGCGGATCGCGTCGATGTCGAGCCCGGTGTCGCGTTCGGTATGGGCCAGGGCCGCGACGATGGAGCCCAGGCAGGGCTGCGAAGTACCGCCCGAGAAGGCGTCCATCGCGGCATCGACCGCGTCCACCCCGGCATCGACGGCGGCCAGCACGGTGCCCGCGCCCAGCCCCGACGTGTCGTGGGTGTGGAAATGGATCGGCAGGCCGACCTCTTCCTTCAGCGCCTTGAACAGCACGCTGGCCGCGCGCGGCTTGAGGAGCCCGGCCATGTCCTTGAGCCCCAGGATATGCGCGCCCGCGTCGCGCAGTTCCTTGGCCATGCCGACATAGTATTTCAGATCGTACTTGGCGCGGTCGGGGTCGAGGATGTCGCCGGTATAGCAGATCGCGGCCTCGCAGACCTTGTCGTTCTCGATCACCGCATCCATCGCGACGCGCATGTTCTCGACCCAGTTCAGCGCGTCGAAGACACGGAACACGTCGATGCCGGTGACCGCGGACTGGCGGACGAACTCCTGCACCACGTTGTCGGGATAATTGGTGTAACCCACCCCGTTGGACGACCGCAGCAGCATCTGCGTCATGATGTTGGGCATCCGCTTGCGCAGGTCGCGCAGACGCTGCCAGGGGCATTCCTGGAGGAACCTGTAGGCCACGTCGAAGGTGGCCCCGCCCCAGCATTCCACCGAGAAGAGCTGCGGCAGGTTACGCGCGTAGGCATCAGCCACATTGATCATGTCGATGGAGCGCATCCGCGTGGCCAGGAGCGATTGCGGGCCGTCGCGCATCGTGGTGTCGGTCAGGAGCACCTGTTCCTGCGCGGCCAGCCAGTCGGCCACCGCCTGCGGGCCCTTCTCCTCCAGCAGGTTGCGGGTGCCGGGCGCGGGCGTCTCGGCGCGGTTGGCGGGCGTGCGCGGCGGCTTGGCATGGGATGGCGGCCGCGGCTTGCCGGCGGTCTCGGGATGGCCGTTCACGGTGATGTCGGCCAGATAGGTCAGGATTTTCGTCGCCCGGTCGCGGCGCTTGCGGAAATTGAAGAGCTCCGGCGTCGTGTCGATGAACTTGGTCGTGTAGGTATTGTCGAGGAAGGTCGGGTGCCTGAGCAGGTTCTCGACGAAGGCGATGTTGGTGGCAACACCACGGATACGGAACTCGCGCAGCGCCCGGTCCATGCGCGCGATGGCCTCTTCGGGCGTGGGCGCCCAGGCGGTGACCTTGACCAGCAGGCTGTCATAATAACGGGTGATGACCCCACCGGCATAGGCGGTGCCGCCATCGAGCCGGATGCCCATGCCGGTGGCCGAACGATAGGCCGCCAGGCGGCCGTAATCAGGGATGAAGTTGTTCTGCGGATCCTCGGTCGTCACCCGGCATTGCAGCGCGTGGCCGCGCAGTTGCACCTGTTGCTGCGACGGCGTGCCGGTGGCCTCGGCCAGGGTCGCGCCCTCGGCGATGCGGATCTGCGCGCGCACGATGTCGATGCCCGTCACCTCCTCGGTCACGGTGTGTTCCACCTGTACGCGGGGATTGACCTCGATGAAGTAGAACTGCCCGTCATCCATATCCATCAGGAACTCGACGGTGCCGGCATTGCGATAGCCGACCTGCCGGGCGATGCGCAGGCCGAGCTCGCAAACCTCGCCGCGCTGCTCCTCGGTCAGATAAGGGGCGGGCGCGCGCTCGACGACCTTCTGGTTGCGCCGCTGCACGGTGCAGTCGCGCTCAAAAAGATGGTAGATCGAGCCGTAGGCGTCGCCGATGATCTGCACTTCGACATGGCGCGCGCGCTGGATCATCTTCTCGAGGTAGCCCTCGCCGTTGCCGAAAGCGGCCTCGGCCTCGCGGCGGCCCTCGCGCACCTTCTCCTCCAGCTCATCCTCCGACAGGATCGGGCGCATGCCGCGGCCGCCGCCGCCCCAGCTCGCCTTGAGCATCATCGGATAGCCGACCTCGGCGGCCATGCGGCGCACCTCGGCCATGTCGTCGCCCAGCACTTCGGTGGCGGGGATGACCGGCACGCCGGCCTCGATCGCCACCCGACGGGCGCTGGCCTTGTCGCCCAGCGCGCGCATCGTGTCGGCGGTCGGGCCGATGAAGGCGATGCCCGCGCGGTCGCAGGCATCGACGAATTCGGGGTTCTCCGACAGCAGGCCATAGCCCGGATGGATCGCGTCGGCGCCGGACATCCGGGCCACGCGGATGATCTCGGGGATCGAGAGATAGGCGGCTACGGGGCCCAGACCCTCGCCGATCCGGTAGGCCTCATCGGCCTTGAAGCGGTGCAGGCCCAGCTTGTCTTCCTCGGCATAGACCGCGACGGTCTTCTTGCCCAGCTCGTTCGCGGCGCGCAGGATGCGGATCGCGATCTCCCCGCGGTTGGCGACAAGGATCTTCTTGAATTCGGCCATGGCATCCCTCCTGCGGATCGGTGGCATGTATCTACGACAATGCTGCATTGCAGTAAACGCGTAAGACCGGGCAATGAAGCGCCGGAAGCGACATTTGGCGCGCATGATAAGACCTGACTTCGCCGATGCGAAACGGCGCGGGCCTCAGGCGGGCGCGGGGACGATCAGCCGGGCTGCCAGATCGCCGCGGCTCCGCGCGCCGATCTGGACCATGCCGGCGGTCAGATCCTCGGTCAGCAGATGTACCAGATGCGCCGCGCCGGCTGTGCCGCAGGCCCCAAGCGCATAGTGGAAGCCGCGTCCCAGCATAACCATGTCGGCGCCCAGCGCCAAGGCGCGCATGATGTCGAGCCCCGACGCGATGCCGCCATCCATCAGAAGCGGATAATCCGGCCCGACGGCGGTGCGCAGCGCGGGCAGTGCGTCGAGGCTGGCCGGGGCCGCGTCGAACTGGCGGCCGCCGTGGTTCGATACCCAGATCGCGTCCGCGCCCGCCGCGATCAGGCGCGGCGCGTCCTGCGGGTCAAGCACGCCCTTGACCACGAGTGCACCCTGCCATTCGTCGCGGATTTCCGCCAGCGTGTCCCAGTCGGGGGCCTCGCGAAGCTGATAGCCGATATGGGCAACCGGCGCGGCTGGGCCGGCGGCCTTGGGCGCGTAGCTTTCCATGAGCTTCAGCCGCGGGATGCCGTGGCGCAACGTGGCCATCGCCCAGCGCGGTCGCAGCGCGATCTGCGCCAGCATCCGGGGCGTCAGCCGCGCCGGGAAGCTGATCTGCGCGCGGCGCTCCCGTTCGCGCCGGGACGGGCCGGGCAGGTCGGCGGTCAGCACCAGCGTATGGAAACCCGCCGCGCGGGCGCGGCGCAGGATGTCGCGGCGGATGTCGTGATCCCTGGGTGTGTAGAGCTGAAACCAGCCCATTTCGCCTGCCTCCGGCCCGATCTCCTCGGGCAGGCGGGTGGCGACGGTCGAGAGGCAATAGGGCATGCGGGCCGCGCGCGAGGCCCGCGCCAGAGCCACTTCGGCGCCGGGATGAACCAGCCCCGCCATGCCCACGGGCGCGACGCCGAAAGGGCGCGCGTAGCTGCGCCCCATCAGATCGGTCTCCAGCCGCGGCGTCGCCTCGCCGGTCAGGATCGCGGGGCGGAAGAGCACCGCGTCGAGCGCCGCGCGGTTGCGCGCCTTGACCGATTCCGTGCCGGTGGCGCTGTCGAGATATTCCCAGACGAAATGCGGCACCCGCCTGCGGCAGGCTGCGGCCAGGTCTGAGAGCGCTGGATAGGTCTGATCGAGATCCATGAGCCTTTTCTAGGCGGGGGCGGGCGGATCGGGAAGGGGCTGCGTCGCTATCCGCCGATCAGCAGATGCCCCAGCAGCCCCGCCATGAAGCCCGCCACGGCGCCCAGCGGTGGGCCCCAGTGGCGTTCCAGCGGCGTCTGCGGGGCGATGTCCTAGAAGATCAGGTAGAGGATGCCGCCCGCAGCGAAGAGCATGAGCGCGCCCAGCGCCTGCGGATAGTCCACCAGCCAAAGGTGCCCGCCCAGCGCCGCCAGCGGACCCAGAAAAGCGAAACCGGCGAAGAGCAGCAGCACCCGCGCCGGCGCCTTCATCAGCCCTGCGGCCGACAGCTCGCGGCAGGAGTTGAAGCCCTCGGGCAGGTTCTGGAGCCCGATCATCAGCGCCAGGAGCGGTGCGCTCGACGAGCCGCTGGCAAAGAGCGCCCCCAGCGCCAGGGCTTCGGGCAGGAAATCGGCCAGCATCGCCACGAGCTGCGCCATCTGGCCCAGGCGCGTCTCGATCAGCCGGTCGAGCAGCGCGAATCCTACCCCGCCGAGCCCCAGTGCGGCCATCGCGGCCCAGACCGGCAGCTTGGCAGTTCCGTCGGGCACCAGTACGAAAGCCACCGCAGCCAGCAGAATGCCGCCGCCGAAGGCGATGACGCCGTGGCGGAATTCGGCCTCCAGCCAATCGGACTGGATATCCTCGCGCATTGCCAGTGCGGCACCGGCCGGAATGGCGGCTCCAGCCAGTAGCGACAGGAGCATGGCTTGTGCGAGTTCCGACAGGGCGGCCTCCGGTCCCTAGGCTGAGGGACGTAGACTAGGGCAACGCGGCGGTGGCGGAAAGTCGGGAACAATCTGCGAACAAATCTTTAACTCCCCACCGGACCGGGCTAGATTGGCCGGCATGAGCGACACGGATGAAAACAGCCCCCCGGCGGGCGCAGCATCAGGCGGGCTGGCCGCGCGCGCGATGGCGGCGCGGGGGGCGCCCTATCTCGACGATCTCAACCCGGCGCAGCGCGATGCGGTGGAGCGGCTCGACGGGCCGGTGCTGATGCTGGCGGGCGCGGGCACCGGCAAGACCAAGGCGCTGATGGCACGTGTGGCGCATATTGTAACGACTCGCCGCGCGGAGTCAGACGAGATCCTCGCCGTGACTTTCACCAACAAAGCTGCCCGCGAGATGAAAGATCGGCTATCAAGAACGCCTTTTGACCTGAGGTCTCCAATAAAGTGGATGGGCACCTTCCATGCACTTTCAGCGAAAATCCTGCGCCGCCACGCGGAACTGGCGGGGCTGAAATCGAATTTCACCATTCTCGACACCGATGACCAACTCCGACTGCTCAAGCAACTGTTGCGCGCCGAGAATATCGACGACAAGCGCTGGCCGGCACGCCAGCTTGCGCATCTCATCGACGGCTGGAAGAACCGCGCACTGACGCCCGAGAAGGTGCCCGCCGCCGATGCCGCCGCGTTCAACAACCGCGGCACCGAGTTCTACGCCGCCTACCAGGAGCGGCTGCGCACGCTCAACGCCGTGGATTTCGGCGATCTGCTGCTGCATGTGGTGACGATTTTCCAGGCTCATCCGGACGTGCTGGCCCAGTATCAACGCTGGTTCCGCTACATCCTGGTGGACGAGTACCAGGATACCAACGTGGCGCAGTATCTCTGGCTCAGGCTGCTGGCGCAGGGCCATTCCAACATCTGCTGCGTGGGCGACGACGACCAGTCGATCTATGGCTGGCGCGGCGCGGAGGTGGGCAACATCCTGCGCTTCGAGAAGGACTTTCCCGGCGCCCATGTGGTGCGGCTGGAACAGAATTACCGCTCCACCCCGCATATCCTGGCCGCCGCCTCGGGCGTGATCGCGGCCAACGAGAAACGGCTGGGCAAGACGCTCTGGACCGAGGCGGAGGGCGGCGAGAAGCTGCGCCTGATCGGCCATTGGGACGGCGAGGAGGAGGCCCGCTGGATCGGCGAGGAGATCGAGGCGATGAGCCGCGGAACCCGCGGCATGTCGCCGATGAGCCTCGACGACATGGCGATCCTCGTGCGCGCCAGCCACCAGATGCGCGCCTTCGAGGACCGGTTCCTGACCATCGGGCTGCCTTACCGCGTTATTGGCGGCCCGCGATTCTACGAACGGCTCGAGATCCGCGATGCGATGGCCTATTTCCGCCTCGTGGTCAGCCCCGAAGACGACCTGGCGTTCGAGCGGATCGTCAACACACCCAAACGCGGGCTGGGCGACGTGGCGCAGCAGAAGATACAGGCCGAGGCGCGGGCGCATGGCGTGTCGCTGGTAGAGGGCGCGGCGCTGGCGCTGGAAGCCGGTGCGATCGGCGGCAAGGGGGGCAAGGCGCTGCACGTGCTGCTGGAGGGGCTCGCCCGCTGGGGCGCGCTTAACCGCGAGGGCCGATTGAACCATGTCGAACTGGCTGAGCAGATCCTCGACGAATCTGGCTACACGGAGATGTGGAAGGCCGACAAGACGCCCGAAGCGCCCGGCCGGCTGGAGAACCTCAAGGAACTCGTCAAGGCGCTGGAAGAGTTCGAGAATCTCGGCGGATTCCTGGAGCATGTGGCGCTGATCATGGACAACGAGACCGAGCAGGGCGGCGCCAAGGTCTCGATCATGACGCTGCACGCCGCCAAGGGGCTCGAGTTTCCCGCCGTCTTCCTGCCGGGCTGGGAGGACGGGCTCTTTCCGTCGCAGCGCGCGATGGACGAGACCGGCCTCAAGGCCGTGGAGGAGGAGCGTCGCCTGGCCTATGTCGGGATTACCCGCGCCGAGGAAGTCTGTACCATCTCATTCGCCGCCAATCGCCGGGTTTTCGGACAATGGCAATCGGCGCTGCCCTCGCGCTTCATCGACGAGTTGCCGGAGGCCCATGTCGAGGTGCTGACCCCACCGGGGCTCTATGGCGGGGGCTTCGGCGCGGCGGCGGCGATGCGCGGCTCGGACCTGGAGGACCGCGCGGCGCAGGCCAATGTCTACAACTCGCCCGGCTGGCGGCGGATGCAGGCGCGCGCCGGCGAACGCGGGCTGAGCCAGCCGCGCGAGAGCCGCAGCCCGGTCATCGACCTTGAGGCGGTGGCGCGATTCGCGCAGGGCGACCGGGTCTTCCACCAGAAATTCGGCTATGGCCATGTCACCGGCGTGGAAGGCGACAAGCTGGAGATCGCCTTCGAAAAGGCGGGCGTGAAAAAGGTCGTGGCGCGCTTCGTCACCGCGCCCGACGACGTGCCCTTCTGAGCCGATCCCGGCGCGCGCTTGCGGCGCAAGATCCTTGCCGGGGATACCGGCTGCGCGAGCCCCGTGCGGCGGGCCGGGCGCTGTCTCGAACCGGATCGCTTTGGTCGTTTTTGTGATGCGGGCGCGACGCGCATCGCGGTATGGATCGCGCAGCAAGGTGCCGCCCCCGAAAGGGGTGGAGAATTGGGAAGCCGGTGAGAGCCCGGCGCTGCCCCCGCAACGGTGTGGGAGGGTTGAGCATGAGCGAGATGCCACTGGGGTGACGCCCCCCGGGAAGGCGCCCATGCCGGTCGAATGACCCCTCTCCGAGCCCGGAAACCAGCCTTGTGTCACGCCAAGCCGCGGGTGGCGGTGCGGGCGGGTCGCGGGGCCGGGGCGTCTGACCGGCTGCGTGGGCTTTGCCCGTATCTGTCATCCGTCCTTCACCACCCGGCCGCGGGGCACGCGGCCCGAGACGAGGACGACACATGATGCGCGAAGCCGATGCGCTCTCCCTCCTGATGACCGAACGGACGGGATATTCGCTGTCCCGCGCCTGCTACACCGATTCCGGTCTCTTCCGGATCGAGATGGAGCGGATTTTCGGCCGCGAATGGCTGTTTGCGGCACCCGCTTGCGAGATCGCCGGGGCGGGCGATTTCGTCACGCTCCAGATCGGCGACTGGGGCGTGATCGTTGTGCGCGGCGCCGACGGGGCGATCCGCGCCTTCCACAATTCCTGTCGGCACCGGGGGTCGCGGCTCTGTTCGGTGCGGCGCGGCAGCAACCCCAAGCTGGTCTGCCCCTATCACCAATGGACCTACGAGCTGGACGGGCGGTTGCTCTGGGCGCGCGACATGGGTCCCGATTTCGACCCCGCACGGCATGGGCTGCACCCGGTCCATTGCCGCGAGGCGGGCGGGCTCGTCTTCATCTGTCTGGCCGACACGCCACCGGCCTTCGACGCCTTCGGGGAGCAGGTCGCGCGCTATCTGGCCCCGCACCGGCTGGCGGATGCCAGGATCGCGCATGAAAGCACGATCGTGGAGAACGGCAACTGGAAGCTGGTGATCGAGAACAACCGCGAATGCTATCACTGCGCGGGCTCGCATCCGTCGCTCTGCCGCACCTATTCCGACGATCCGCTGATCACCGGCTCTGGCGGCGAGATGCCGGCCGCGGTCTCCGAGCACTGGGTGCGCTGCGAGGCGGCCGGTTTGCCCTCGACCTTCGTGCTTGGGCCCGATGCCGGCTGGCGGTTGGCGCGGATGCCGCTGATGGGCCGGGCCGAGAGCTTCACGATGGACGGGCAGGTGGCCGTGAAACGGCCGCTGGGCGAGGTGCCGATCCGTGACGCGGGTACGCTTCTGCTTTTCCATTACCCCAACACCTGGAACCACTTCCTGTCCGACCATGCGGTGGTCTTCCGGGTCACGCCGCTGACCCCAACGACGACCGAAGTGACCACGAAATGGCTGGTCCACAAGGACGCGGTGGAGGGCGTGGATTACGACCTCAAACGGCTGACCGAGGTCTGGACCCACACCAATGACGAGGACCGCCGGGTGGTCGAGGAGAACCAGATCGGGATCAATTCACCGGCCTATGTGCCCGGACCCTATTCGGCGGTCCAGGAGGCCGGGGTGATGCAGTTCCTCGACTGGTACCGCGAGACGATGCTGCGCGGCCTGACCGGACGCGGGCTGGTGGCGGCGGAGTAGGCGCGATGACGATCCAGACCCAGTTTCCGCAGCTCGACGAAGCCGCCGCCTGGTCCGACGAGGAGGCGCTGGAATGCACGATGGTCGTGCCCGAGGCGCCCAATGTCTTTTCCTTCACGTTCCGGGCGTCGTCGGGCGCCTGGTTCCGCTATCGCGCGGGGCAGTTCGTCACGCTGGAGATCCCGGTGCCCGGCGGGCCGGTGCACCGGACCTACACGATCTCCTCCAGCCCGTCGCGGCCGCTTTCTCTGACGATCACCGCCAAGGCACAGCCCGACAGCGTGGGCACGCGCTGGATGATGGACAACCTCAAACCCGGCATGCGGCTGCGGGCCATCGGGCCGGCGGGTATCTTCACCCTGCCGCGCACCGCGTCGCGAAAGTATCTCTTCATTTCCGCTGGCTCCGGCATCACGCCGATGATGTCGATGACCGAGTTCCTCTTCGATCTGGGTGAGGCGCCGGATATCTGCTTCGTCACCTGCGCGCGGCGCCCGTCGGAGTTGATCTTCCGGCGCCGGCTGGAAAGCATGGCGCGCCGCGCGCCGGGCATCCGGCTGCACCTGGTGGTGGGCGAGGACGATCCGTTCGACGTCTGGACCGGCTATCGCGGGCAGCTCAGCCAGCTCATGCTGGGGATGATGGCGCAGGACTATCTGGAGCGCGAGGTGTTCTGCTGCGGCCCCGAACCCTTCATGCAGGCGGTTCGGGACATGCTGATCGGCATGGGCTTCGACATGGGCCGTTATCACCAGGAGAGTTTCCAGGCCCCGGTCGAGAGCAAGGCCGACGCGCCGGTGCATAACGACGTGGTGCCGCAGGGGGATGCGGCGGCGGAACTGGTCTTCGCCGCCTCCGGCGTCACCGCGCCCTGCATGGAGACCGACACCGTGCTTTCGGTCGCGAAATCCTCGGGCCTCAACATCCCGTCGGGCTGCACCTTCGGGGTCTGCGGCACCTGCAAGGTGCGCAAATCCGCGGGCGAGGTCCACATGGTCCACAATGGCGGCATCAGCCAGGCCGACATCGACGCGGGCTTCATCCTGGCCTGCTGCTCGCATCCGATCGGGCGCGTCGAGGTGGAGGTTTGACCCTGGCGCAGATCATCGACGGGCTCTCGCAGCGCCCGGTCGCGGACGAAAACGCGGAGCGTATGGCGCGGCAGGCTTTCCTGCACTGGTTGCTGTCTCAGCCGGCGGGAACGGATATGCGCCAGGCGGCGGGGGCGGCGCTGCGGCGGCTCCCGGCGCAACCGTGCCTGTCGCTGGCCCAGGAGCTTTTCCGCGACTGCCTGCGCGATGCGGCGCGCGCGGCGTTCATGCGCCCAGTGCGGCGCGGCTGCCCGCGTGTGCGGCGGCGGCTGCATTAGAAAAGGGCCCCGTGGGCGCGCGCTTGCCGAAAAAGAAAAACGGCGGCGCCCGGGAGGAGGAGAGGCGCCGCCGCAAGGTAACAGAAGATCCAGGGAGGAGGCGGATCTCCTGAACTCGGCTGGCCCGGCGCGCCCGGTCCGACCTGCGGACCGTGCCGGCGCGGGGGCCGGAATAAAGGGCGGCGGTGCCAGGGAGGAGGAGGGCACCGCCGCGAGGTAACAGAAAACCCAGGGAGGAGGAGGAGGGCTTTCTGAACTCAGTGTCTCAGAGCCGCGTGCCGTAGACGGCCTCATGCGCGGCGCGGTCGATCTCCGACCGGGCCAGGCCGAGATCGGCCAGGGTCTTGTTGTCGAGCGCCGCCAGCGCCTTGCGGGTGCGGCGGAAACGGATGACATCGCCAACCGCGCGCGGGGCGTGCAGCAGCGCGTCGGAGAGGAGCTCGGCCATATGAGTGCTCAGCGGGGTCTGGATTGCGACGGCCATGGATTCGGTCTTTCGGTCAGTGTGTCGGGAGCGGTGTGTTCCGCGTTGTGATCATCATCTAGGATTTTGCTGCGTCGCCGCAATCCGGAGAATGATCAATGCTGCTATGCAGAAAGTGCAACCCCTATCCACAGGCTGCACAGTCCGGCGGCAAAGATGCATATTTGTTGACTTGTTTTTGATTAAATGAGCCACAATGGTGCTTTACGTAGCGTAACTCATCGCTTCCAGAAATGCGGGAAGGTGCGGCACCCTGGTTCCGGGCTCCAGCAAGGCAATGCTGCAGTGCAGAGAGATTCGCGCCGCTTGCGCCCTCTCTGCGCGCCCCTTGCGCCGGTCCACGATCGGAACAAGTAAGGGGCAGAGAGCGTAACGCCCGATGCCGGAGGCCCCATGCCCGCCAGTCGCGACGATATTCTGACTGTGCTCAAGACCATCGAACTGCCCGATGGCGGCGATCTGATCTCGCGCGACATGATCCGCGCGCTCGACATCGACGGCGGCACGGTGCGTTTCGTCATCGAGGTGGAGGCAGACGCCGCCGCCGCGATGGAGCCCGCCCGGGCCGAAGCGCAGCGCGCCGTTGCCGCACTGGCGGGCGTGGAGCAGGCCAGCGTGGCGATGACGGCGCATGGTCCGGCGCCCAAGCCGAAACCGGCGGGCGAGGCGCCGGCGCTCAGGATCGGCGGGCATCCGACGAAAAGCCAGGGGCCGCAGCGCATCGCGGGCGTGGATCGTATTTTGGCGGTGGCCTCGGGCAAGGGCGGTGTGGGCAAGTCCACGGTCGCCTCCAACCTCGCGGTGGCGCTCGCCCGGCAGGGCCGTCGCGTGGGGTTGCTCGACGCCGATATTCACGGTCCGTCTCTGCCGCGCATGATGGGGGTGAGCCAGAAACCCGCCTCGCCCGACGGTAAGACCATCGTCCCGCTCCGGGCGCATGGCGTCACGATGATGTCGATCGGACTGATGCTGAAGGAGGGCGAGGCCGTCGTCTGGCGCGGGCCGATGCTGATGGGCGCGCTACAGCAGATGCTGGGACAGGTGCAATGGGGGAAGTTGGACGTTCTGATCGTCGATCTGCCGCCGGGCACGGGCGACGTGCAGATGACGCTCTGCCAGCGGTCGCATGTGACCGGAATGCTGGTCGTCTCCACCCCGCAGGATGTCGCGCTTCTGGACGCACGCAAGGCGATGGACATGTGCGTGAAACTCAAGACGCCGATCCTGGGGCTCATCGAGAACATGTCGTCCTATGTCTGTCCCGATTGCGGGCACGAGGCGCATCTCTTCGGGCATGGCGGCGTTCGCGCCGAGGCCGAGGCGCTGGGCCTGCCCTTCCTGGGTGAGATCCCGCTGTCGCTGGAGACACGCATCGCGGGCGACAGCGGCACGCCGATCGCGGCGGGCGAGGGGCCGATGGCAGACGCCTTCGCCCATCTTGCGGCGCGTCTGGTGGGCGGCGGCATGGCCTGAGCGGCCGAATCGCCCCGGTTTTCCCATGAAATCCCGCGTGATTCGTCCACGATTTTGACGCCCGGCAATAATGTTCCTGTTTTGATCCTCTAAGTGCAGGAAAATTTCGGGAATTCGTGGGAATCCATGCGATTTCCCGTTTTCGTACTAGATGTGGTGTCTCTGACAGCCATCCACACAACCACGTCTCTCGAGTCAGCGCGATGCAGCGTGCCGGATAGTCGCATTCCGGGAAGTTCCGCAGAAAATACCAGTGGTTCCCACAAAATGGTGTTGATTTCCATGATATCCCGTGGCATCCCTAATTGCAGATGAAGACGGGAACAAACGGGCAGCAAGACCCGGAAGTTACAAAGTCAGGTTTCATACAGGCCCCGCTTTCATCGAACGAAGAGATTCGGCGCGCTAGCGAGCAGACATCCCCCCAGGTGGCAGCGCAGCCGAACAGCCCAGAGATGGGACGAGGGCGGCGGATTGGGCCAATGGCAGCGGCTCGGTCCGCCGTTTCGTTTTAAGGGGGCAGTGGAGGGACGACGCCGTGGCGCGGACGTTCAGAGGCGAAAGCGTCCACAAGGTGGACAGCAAGGGGCGGGTGTCCATCCCGGCCTCGTTTCGCCGCGTGCTCCAGGATTGCGACCCCGAATACACCGAAGGGCTGAGCCCCAATCTCGTCATCGTCTACGGTGACCACCGGCGCGATTATCTGGAAGGCTACCACATGGAAGCCATCGCCGAGGTGGATGCCAAGATCGCCAAGCTGCCGCGCGGCTCCAAGGCGCGGAAACTTCTGGAAAAACTGTTCAACGGCCAGTCCCACCCGACGCAGGTGGACGAAACCGGCCGGCTGGTTCTGCCCGCCAAGCTGCGCGACAAGATCGGCGTGACGACCGAGGCCTATTTCATCGCCACCGGCGATACGTTCCAGATCTGGGAGCCCGGCGCCTATGCGAAGCACGAGGCGGAGGTCGATCGCTGGTATGACGACTATGACGAGGATTTCGATCCGCTCGAACTGCTCGACGGGCCCGGCCCGGCAGGGGAATAGCCATGGCGACCGGGGCGCGCAACTCTCCCCATGATCCCCCGCATATCCCGGTTTTGATCGGCCCGCTGATCGCGGCCGTCTCGCCGGTTTCGGGCACCTGGCTCGACGGCACGTTCGGGGCGGGCGGCTACACGCGCGCACTGCTGGAGGCGGGCGCGGCGCGGGTGATCGCGGTGGACCGCGACCCGGAGGTCTTCGCGCGCGCCCGCGATTGGGCGGCGGACTACGGCGACCGGCTGCGCCTGGTCGAAGGAACCTTCGGCGACCTCGACCGCCATGCCGGCGGGCCGCTCGACGGGGTGGTGCTGGATATCGGCGTCTCCTCGATGCAGATCGACCAGCCCGAGCGCGGGTTCTCCTTCGCGAAGGATGGCCCGCTCGACATGCGGATGAGCCGGAGCGGCCCCAGCGCCGCGGATCTGGTGGCGCGGCTGGACGAGGCGGAACTGGCCGACATCCTGTTTCAGTATGGCGAGGAGCGCGCCTCGCGCCGGATCGCGCGCGCCATCGTCGCGGCCCGCGCCGAGGCACCGATCACGACGACCGGCCGGCTGGCCGAGATCATCGCCGGCTGTCTGCCGCGCGCCAAACCGGGCCAGATCAACCCGGCCACGCGCAGTTTCCAGGCGCTGCGCATCGCGGTCAATGACGAGTTGGGCGAACTGATCGCCGGGCTGGAGGCGGCGGAGCGCGTGCTGGTGGCGGGCGGCCTGCTGGCGGTGGTGACCTTCCATTCGCTGGAGGACCGGATCGTGAAGCGCTTCTTCCAGATGCGCGCGGGCTGGGCCGGGGGCGGCAGCCGCCATGCCCCGGCGGCGGATGCGCCCGCGCCACGTTTCGAGATGGTGACGAAGAAGGCGGTGACGGCGGATGCCGCCGAGGTCGCTGCGAACCCGCGGGCGCGGTCAGCGAAGCTGCGCGTGGCGCGGCGCACGTCCGCACCGGTCGGCCGTCAGGACCGGGCGGCGCTGGGGCTGCCGGGGCTGGTCAGTAAGGGGAATGCGTGATGCGCGGATTTTTCTATGTTGTCTCGGCGCTTGTGGTCATGGCCCTGGCCTTCTGGGCCTATCATGAAAACTACCAGACCCAGCAGGCGCTGCGCGAGGTGAAGCAGTTGCAGCGCCAGATCGGCAGCGCACGCGAGCAGCTTGGTGTGCTGCGCGCCGAATGGGCCTATCTCAACCGGCCCGAGCGCCTGCGCGACCTGGCGGAGCTGAATTTCGAGCGGTTGCAACTCATGCCGCTCGCCCCGGAACATTTTGGCGATGTCTCGCAGGTCGCCTATCCGCGCCCGGTCACGCGGTTCGAGTTGAACCGGACCATGGATGTGTCCACCGCCGCCGCAGCAGCCGAGGAGGCCACCCGATGACACGCACCCCCCTGCGTCCGCTGGCGCGTATCCTCCAGGCCCGTGCCCGTGGCGAGAACCCTGACGCGATCGAACGCGAGAACATCCGCATCCGGCACGAACGCATGCGCGACCGGATGCGGCTGCGCGCCGAAAGCCGGCTGGTGGTGCTGGCGCTGGCCTTCGTGATGATGTTCGGCGCGGCGGGCGCGCGCATGGCGGTGCTGGCCTCCACCGAGGCCGAGGAACCGCGCGCCGGCGGCGTCGGCCCGGCGATCCTGGCCACGCGTGCCGACATCACCGACCGTAACGGGCGCATCCTGGCGACCAATCTCGTCACCAGTTCGCTCTATGCCCAGCCGCCGCTGATGATCGACCCCGAGCGGGCCGCGCGCGAGTTGGCCGAAATCTTCCCGGATCTCGAGGAAGAGACCCTGCGCAAGCAGTTCACCGGCAAACGCAAGTTCCTGTGGATCAAGAAGAAACTCTCGCCCGAGCAGCAACAGGGCGTGCATGACATCGGCGAGCCTGGGCTGCTTTTCGGACCGCGCGAGATGCGGCTCTATCCGAATGGGCGGCTGGCCGCGCATGTGCTGGGCGGCGCGGGATTCGGGCGCGAAGGCGTGCATTCGGCCGAGGTGATCGGGGTGGCCGGGATCGAAAAGGCGCTCGATGTGCAGTTACGCGATCCCGCTCGCGGTGGCACGCCGCTGCGGCTTTCCCTGGATCTGACGGTGCAGGCGGCGGCGCGCCGGGTGCTGGAGGGCGGCATGAAGATCATGAACGCCAAGGGGGCCACGGCGATCCTGATGGATGTGCGCACGGGCGAGCTGGTCAGCCTGGTGTCGCTGCCCGATTTCGACCCCAACGACCGCCCGGTGCCGCTGCTCAAGGGCGATCCGTCCGACAGCCCGCTCTTCAACCGCGCCGTGCAGGGGCGCTACGAGTTGGGCTCGACCTTCAAGATATTCGCCGTCGCGCAGGCGCTGGAGGAAGGCATCGCCACGCCGCAGACCATGGTCTCCACCCAGGGGCCGCTGCGCTGGGGCAAATACCGGATCAACGATTTCCACAATTTCGGCAAGGAGTTGAGCGTCACCGAAGTGATCGTGAAAAGCTCCAACATCGGCACCGCGCGTCTGGCCCAGCAGATCGGGGCGACGCGTCAGCGCGCCTTCCTCGACCGCCTTGGTCTCTTGCAGCCTGTCCCGGTGGAACTGGTGGAGGCCCCGGCGATCCACCCGCTGCTGCCGGGCAACTGGTCGGAGCTTTCGGCGATGACCATTTCCTACGGGCACGGGCTCTCGGCTAGTCCGCTGCATCTCGCCGCGGCCTATGCCGCGCTCGTCAATGGCGGCACGCGGGTCACGCCGACGCTATTGCATGAAGCCGGGCGCGCGGTGCCGGGCGAGCGGGTAATCTCGGCGGAGACCTCGCGGGTGGTGCGCGGCATGCTGCGCCAGGTCGTTCAACGTGGTACTGCCAGTTTCGCCGAGGTGCCGGGCTACGCGGTGGGCGGCAAGACGGGCTCGGCCGACAAGCCCCGCCCCCAGGGCGGCTATTACGAGGACAAGGTGATCGCGACATTCGCCTCGGTCTTTCCCGCGCATGATCCGGCCTATGTGCTGGTAGTCACACTCGACGAGCCCAACATCACCGCTCTGGGCGAAACCCGCCGGACCGCGGGCTGGACGGCGGTGCCGGTGAGCGCCGAGATCATCCGCCGCGTCGCCCCGCTGCTGGACATGCGACCCGAGATTGAACCCGGTGACGGGTTCGGGGTAAGGCTGACGGGCAACTGAGCGAAAGACCGGGACGGAACCGCCATGACCAGCCAACGGGATGAGACCAGGACACTCCGCGCGCTGGGGCTGGGGGAGGGTGGCACACGCCGCGTCACCGGGCTTTCGGTCGACAGCCGCGATGTGAAGCCCGGCCATCTCTTCTGCGCGATGCCCGGCACGCGGGTACATGGCGCGGAATTCATCTCCTATGCGCTGCGCATGGGCGCCGCCGCCGTGCTGACCGACACCGAGGGGGCTGCCATCGCCGCGCAGGATCTGGCCCGTCACGACGCCACGCTGGTGATTGCCGAGGAGCCTCGCCTGGCGCTGGCCCGCGCCGCCGCGCGCTGGTATGACCGCCAGCCCGAGGTGGCGGTGGCCGTTACCGGCACCAACGGCAAGACGTCGGTCGCGACCTTCACCCGGCAGATCTGGACGGCACTGGGCCATGCGGCCTGCAATATCGGCACCACGGGGGTTGAAGGCGCCTGGACGACGCGGCTGGCGCACACCACGCCCGAGCCGATCACGCTCCACCGGGTGCTGGCGGGCATGACCGATGCGGGCGTTACCCATGTCGCGATGGAGGCGTCGAGCCACGGGCTGGCGCAGCGTCGGGTGGACGGCGTCCATCTGGCGGCCGCCGCCTTCACCAATTTCAGCCAGGACCATCTCGACTACCATGCCAGCTTCGAGGAGTATTTCGCCGCCAAGGCGGGGCTCTTCACGCGGGTTCTGCCCGATGACGGCGGCGCAGTGATCAATCTCGACGATCCCAAGGGGCCGGTGATGGCCGCGCTGGCGCGCTCGCGCGGGCAGCGGCTGCTGACGGTGGGCCGCGCCGACAACGCCGATCTGCGTATCGAGGGGCAGCGGTTCGACGCCACCGGGCAGGAATTGCGTTTCCGCTGGCAGGGGGCGGTCCGACAGGTCCGGCTTGACCTGATCGGCGGGTTTCAGGCCGCCAACGCGCTGGCGGCTGCCGGGCTGGCCATCGCGTCGGCCGAGGCGCCCGATGCGGTCTTTGCGGCGCTGTCCAGCCTCTCCACCGTGCGCGGCCGGATGGAGCTTGCCGCTACGCGCGGCAACGGCGCGACGGTCTTCGTGGACTTCGCCCATACTCCCGGCGCGCTGGAGACCGCGCTGACCGCGCTCCGGCCCCATGTGATGGGACGGCTGGTGGTGGTTTTCGGCGCCGGCGGCAACCGGGACCGGGGCAAGCGCCCGCTGATGGGGCAGGCGGCGGCAAAACACGCGGATGTTGTATTTGTGACAGACGATAACCCGAGATCAGAGGATCCGGGGGCAATTCGTGCGGAAATAATGCAAGAATGTTCCGGGGCGACGGAGGTCAATGACCGCGCCGAGGCGATCCTGAGGGGGGTCGACGCGTTGGGTCCGGGCGATGCGCTGCTGATCGCGGGCAAGGGGCACGAGACCGGCCAGACCGTGGGCGACGACGTTTACCCGTTTGATGATGTGGAACAGGCCAGCGTGGCAGTCGCCGCGCTCGACGGGCGGGTGGCATGACGGCGCTCTGGACATCCGCCGCGGCCGTGGCCGCGACGGGCGGGCAGGTGCGGGGCGACTGGGTGGCGCTGGGTGTTTCGATCGACACGCGTAGCCTGCGGCCCGGCGATCTTTTCGTGGCGTTGACCGACCGGCGTGACGGCCACGATTTCGTAGCCAAGGCTCTGGCCGCCGGAGCTGCCGCCGCGCTGGTCAGCCGGGTGCCGGAAGATGTTGCGGAGGACGCGCCGCTCCTGATCGTGCCCGATGTGCTGGCCGCGCTGGAGGCACTGGGCCGCGCCGGGCGCGCCCGCAGCCAGGCAAAGGTCGTCGGCGTCACCGGCTCGGTTGGCAAGACCTCCACCAAGGAGATGCTGGTTGCCGCGCTCGAAGGGCAGGGCCGCGTCCATGCGGCCGAGAAGAGCTTCAACAACCACTGGGGCGTGCCGCTGACGCTGGCGCGGTTGCCCGAGGACGCCGATTTCGCGGTGATCGAGATCGGCATGAACCATCCGGGCGAGATCGCGCCGCTTTCGCGGCTCGCGCGGCCCCATGTCGGGTTGATCACCACGGTCGCCGCGGCGCATCTGGAAGCCTTCGATGGGCTGGAGGCGATCGCGCGGGAGAAGGGTGCGCTGGCCGAGGGGCTGGAACCCGGCGGCACCATGGTGCTCAACGCCGATATCGCTACCTTTCCGATCCTGCGCGCGATGGCGGGCGGGGCGCACGTGCTACGCTTCGGCGAGGACGTGGAGGCCGATGTCCGGGCGCTCTCGGTCACGCTCTCGGCGCAGGCGACGGTCGTGAAGGCCGATGTCGCGCGGGCGCCGCTGGTCTTCAAGATCGGCGCGGCGGGGCGGCACTTCGCGATGAACGCGCTGGGTGTCATGGCAGTCGTGCAGGCGCTGGGCGCCGATTGCGCGCTGGCGGCACTTGGCCTGGCCGGATGGGCACCGCCCGCGGGGCGGGGCACGCGCGGCTGGGTGCAGCTCGACGGGGTCGAGCCCGGCGCGGGAATCGAACTGATCGACGACGCCTTCAACGCCAATCCCGCCTCGATGGCGGCGGCGCTGGCGGTGCTGGCGGCCGCCGAGCCGGTGCATGACGTCGGCCGGATCGCGCGCGGGCGGCGCATCGCCGTCCTGGGCGACATGCTGGAACTGGGCCCGCGGGAGGCCGCGCTCCACGCCGCGCTGGCCGACGACCCGGCCATGCAGACGATCACGCGGGTGCATTGCGTGGGCCCGCGCATGGCCGCGCTCTGGGAGGCTCTGCCGCCCGAACGGCGCGGCGAACGGGCCGACGACGCCGAGGCATTGGCCGCGCGCGCCCATGCGCTGGTCGATCCCGGAGACGTGGTGCTGGTCAAGGGCTCCAAGGGCTCCCGCGTGAGCCTGGTGGTCGATGCGCTGCGCCGGCTGGGGCAGGCGGGTGCGGAACAAGAACGGGGGACGGGCTGAATGCTCTATCTGCTTACGGAACTGTCGGATGGGGGCGATTTCTTCAACCTGTTCCGCTACATCACCTTCCGCGCCGGCGGGGCGTTCTTCACCGCGCTCTGCTTCGGCTTTCTATTCGGGCGGCCGCTGATCGACCTGCTGCGCCGCAGGCAATCGAATGGCCAGCCGATCCGCGACGACGGGCCCGAGAGCCACATGCTGACCAAGGCCGGCACGCCCACCATGGGCGGGGTGCTGATCCTCGGCGCGCTGGTCGTCTCGACCCTTCTGTGGACCCGGCTCGACAACCCCTATGTCTGGATCACCCTCTTCGTGACCGCGGGCTTCGGGCTGATCGGTTTCGTGGACGATTACCGGAAAGTCACCCAGAACAACCACAAGGGCGTGTCCGGCAGGGTGCGGCTGGGCGTGGGCTTCCTGCTCGCCGCCTTCGCGGGCATCGCGGCGACACAGGTGCATCCGGGGGAACTGACAAACCAGCTCGCCCTGCCGGTCTTCAAGGACGTGCTGATCAATCTCGGGATATTCTTCGTGCCCTTCGCGATGATCGTGATCGTGGGCGCGGCCAATGCGGTGAACCTGACTGACGGGCTCGACGGGCTGGCGATCATGCCGGTGATGATCGCCGCCGGCACACTGGGTGTGATCGCCTATGCGGTGGGGCGCGTCGACTTCTCGGAATACCTCGACGTGCATTACGTGCCTGGCACGGGCGAGTTGCTGATCTTCTCGGCCGGGCTGATCGGCGGGGGGCTGGGATTTCTGTGGTACAACGCACCGCCTGCCGCCGTCTTCATGGGCGACACCGGGTCGCTGGCGCTGGGCGGCGCGCTGGGCGCCATCGCTGTGGTCACAAAGCACGAGATCGTGCTGGCCATCGTCGGCGGGCTCTTCGTGGTCGAGGCGCTGTCGGTCATCATCCAGGTGCTCTATTTCAAGCGCACCGGCAAGCGCGTCTTCCTGATGGCGCCGATCCACCATCACTTCGAGAAGAAAGGCTGGGCCGAGAGCCAGATCGTGGTGCGGTTCTGGATCATCGCGCTGATCCTGGCGCTGATCGGGCTGGCGACGCTGAAGGTGCGCTGAGCGGGCCGGCGGAAGGCCCGCGGCGCCCCGGCGCCGGAGACGCGAAAGAGGGAGCGGCATGATACCTGTGGCGGGATATGACGGTCGGCGGGTCGCGGTGCTGGGGCTCGGACGCTCGGGCCTGGCGGTCGCGCGCGCGCTGGAAGCCGGCGGCGCGGTGCCGCTGCTGTGGGACGACAGCGCCGAGGCCCGCGCCCGTGCCGACGATCAGGGCTTCTTCCTGCACGACCTCTCGCGCGCCAAGGCGTGGGAGGGGGTGGACCGGCTGATCGTCAGCCCCGGCATCCCGCATCTCTACCCCGCGCCCAACCGGATCGTGGCCGCCGCGCAGGAGGCGGGCGTGCCCGTGGACAACGATATCGGGCTCTTTTTCGCGTCGCTGGGCAGCGGCGACTGGGCCGCGTTCGACCAGCCGCCACGGGTGGTGGCGGTGACCGGCTCGAACGGCAAGTCCACCACCTCGGCGCTGATCGCGCACCTGCTGGAAAGCGCGGGCCGCCCGGTGCAGCTTGCGGGAAATATCGGGCGCGGCGTCTTCGATCTGGACCCGCCCTGCGATGGCGAGGTCATCGTGCTGGAACTGTCGAGCTACCAGATCGAGCTGGCCCGCGCGCTGACCCCCGATATCGCGGTCTTCCTGAACCTAACGCCCGACCATCTGGACCGGCATGGCGGGTTGGGCGGATATTTCGCGGCCAAGCGGCGGCTCTTCGCCGAGGGCGGGCCGGACCGCGCGGTGATCGGCGTCGATGAGCCGGAGGGCTGTTTCCTGGCCGGCCAGCTTGCCGAGGCGCCGGGCGATCTGCGGGTGATCCGCATCTCCGCCGGGCGCAAGCTGGGAGGACCGGGCTGGTCTGTCCATGCGCGCAAGGGATTCCTGGCGGAATGGCGCAAGGGTGCGCAGGTGGGCTCCTGCGATCTGCGCGAGATGCCGGGGCTGCCGGGCGCGCATAACCACCAGAACGCCTGCGCGGCCTGGGCGGTTATGCGCGCGCTCGGGCTCGGCCCGCGCGAGATCGAGGCGGGGCTCAGGGGCTTCGCGGGCCTGCCGCATCGCAGCCAGCTGGTGGCCGAGGCCGGCGGCGTGCGCTTCGTCAACGACAGCAAGGCCACCAATGCCGAGAGCGCGGCGCAGGCGCTGCAGGCCTTCGCGCGGATCCGCTGGATCGCGGGCGGGTTGGGCAAGGAGGGCGGCATCGCGCCGCTCGGCCCGCATCTGGGGGCGGTGGTGAAGGCCTACCTGATCGGCCATTCCGCGCATGATTTCGCGGCCCAGCTTCCCGACACGGCGCATGAGGTCTGCAGCACGATGGCCGAGGCCGTGGCGCGTGCCGCCGCCGAGGCCGAGCCGGGCGATACCGTTCTTCTGGCCCCGGCGGCGGCGAGTTTCGACCAGTACAAGGATTTCGAGGCGCGGGGCGAGGATTTCATGGCCCAGGTCGCGCGGGTCCTGGACCGGTCCTGACCCCGCGGCGGTGCGTGCCGCGCCAGGGGGGGGGGGTCTCCCCCATAAGCGCCGGGGCGGGCCGGGGGCCAGATCCTGAAAAGCCGAACGGGTGACGTTGGCCCGGAGCGAAGCCTCGTAATGCCCCCGCGCGGGAGCAAGGCCGCAGGCCGCCGCGCAGTCACCAGACCGCGCCGACGGGCTGGCGATCTGATGACACCCGTGCAAAGCCTCGATTTTGCTCGGATGTGGCAGGGATAAACCACCCTCCCGCTCATTCGTCGGATCGCCATCCCGCGGTCTGGCGAACCCGCGGCTTGTCCCAGACTCGCCAACGGTAATAGCGTATCGCGCCAATTCGGATTAAGGCCCGCCCCGGCGTCCGAGTGGGCGCGGCCCCGGATCAAGTCCGGGGCGGGGGCTCCGTTTAAACGCGACAGGCGCTAGCCCGCCGCGATGGCCGTGCCCGCCGCCCAGCCCGACGACCACGCCCATTGAAAGTTGTAGCCGCCGAGCCAGCCCGTGACGTCCACGACCTCGCCGATGAAATAGAGGCCCGGCACATGCCGCGACGCCAGGCTGCGCGCCTCCAGCGCGGCGGTATCGACGCCGCCCAGCGTGATTTCGGCGGTGCGGTAGCCCTCGGTGCCGGTGGGGGTGAGGGTCCAGCGTTCCAGCCGCGCGGCCAGCTTGGCTAGTGCGGCGTCGGACTGGTCGGCGAGATTGCCCTCGAGCCCCGTTTCCTGCGCGATCTCCGCGGCAAGGCGCCGGGGCAGCAACTCGGCCAGCACCGTGGCCGGCGCGCGCCGGCCGGACTGCGCCCGCTCCGCCCGGAGCCAGTCGAGCGCGTCGCGGCCGGGGCAGAGCGATATCTCGATCTCCGCGCCCTCCCGCCAATAGGAGGAGGCCTGGAGTACTGCCGGGCCGGACAAGCCGCGATGGGTGAAGAGCAGCGCTTCCTCGAAGCCGGTGCCGCCGGCGGTGACGCGCGCGGGCGCCGCTGTGCCGGCCAGCGCACGGCAGCGTTCCAGTGTATCGGCCGAGAAGGTGAGCGGCACCAGCGCGGGCCGGGTTTCGGTCACCGCATGGCCGAATTGCCGCGCGATGCTGTAGCCGTGCCCGGTGGCGCCCATCTTGGGGATCGACTTGCCGCCGCAGGCGATCACGAGGTTGCGGCACTCCACCCGGTCCGTCCGCGCGCCTGCGAGGTGCAGCGCAAAGCCTGCGCCGCCCGGTTCGACACGTTCCAGTGTGGTACCCAGGCTCAACTCCGCCCCGGCGCGCGCCTGTTCGTCGAGCAGCATGGCGATGATGTCCCTGGCCGAGCGGTCGCAGAAGAGCTGGCCCAGCGTCTTTTCGTGCCATCCGATCGCGTGGCGCTCCACCAGTTCGATGAAATCCCATTGCGTGTAGCGGGCCAGCGCGGAGCGCGCGAAATGCGGATTGGCCGACAGGAAATTCTCCGGGCCGCAATGCAGATTGGTGAAATTGCAGCGCCCGCCGCCGGAGATGCGGATCTTCTCGCCCGGCGCGCGGGCGTGGTCGATGACCAGCACGCGCCCGCCCGTCGCCCCCGCATGGGCCGCGCAGAACATCCCCGCCGCGCCCGCGCCGAGGATCACGGTGTCGTATCGGGTTGCCTGCCGTGCCGCCATCGCCGCCTCTGAGCATGGATGCGCGGGGCTGGCAAGTCACATCTGGCGCGGCGGCGCGTTTCGCGCTAGACTGCCGCCCAGACCCGGAAAACGGGCGGTACATGAGGCATAGAGGCGGTATTCCATGACTGAAATGGTCTATGGCACGGTTGCTGCGCAGCCGGGTGATCCCGTTCTTCCGCGCTGGTGGCGGACCGTGGACCGCTGGACGATGTCCGCGGTGCTTCTGCTTTTCGGGATCGGGATCCTGCTGGGGTTGGCGGCCTCGCCCCCGCTGGCGGCCAAGAACGGCTACGAACCCTTCTTCTATGTCAAGAAACAGGCGCTCTTCGGCGGCCTGGCGCTGGTGGCGATGTTCGTCACCTCGATGATGTCGCCGCAACTGGTGCGCCGCCTGGGCGTGCTTGGCTTCTTCGCGGCCTTTGCCGGGCTGGTCATGCTGCCGGTCTTCGGCACGGATTTCGGCAAGGGCGCGGTCCGGTGGTATTCGCTGGGCTTCGGGTCGGTGCAGCCTTCGGAGTTCCTGAAGCCCGGCTTCGTCGTGCTGGGCGCCTGGCTGATCGCCGCCGCCGCCGAGATCAACGGCCCACCGGGAAAGACCATATCGCTGGCCATCGCGACCGTCATCGCCGGTTTCCTGGCGCTGCAGCCGGATTTCGGGCAGGCGGTGCTGATCCTCTTCGGCTGGGGGGTTATGTACTTCGTGGCGGGGGCGCCGCTGCTGCTGCTGTTTGCCATCGCCGGCAGCACGGTTTTCCTGGGCACGCTGGCCTACCGCAATTCGGAACATTTCGCCCGGCGCATCGACGGTTTCCTGACGCCGGAGGTCGATCCGACCACGCAGATCGGGTATGCCACCAACGCGATCCGCGAGGGCGGTTTCTTCGGCGTCGGCGTCGGTGAGGGGTCGGTCAAGTGGTCGTTGCCCGATGCCCATACCGATTTCATCATCGCCGTTGCGGCCGAGGAATACGGTCTGGTCCTGGTGCTCTGCATCATCGGGCTTTACGCGCTGATCACGGTGCGCTCGCTCCTGCGGCTGATGCGCGAGCGTGAGCCCTTCATTCGCCTGGCGGGCACCGGGATCGCTTGCCTTTTCGGCCTGCAGGCCTTCATCAACATGGGTGTGGCGGTGCGGCTCCTGCCGGCCAAGGGCATGACGCTGCCCTTCGTGAGCTATGGCGGCTCCTCGCTGATCGCGGGGGGTATCGCGCTGGGCATGCTGCTGGCCTTCACGCGCACCCGCCCGCAGGGCGAGATGAGCGACATCCTGCGGCGTCGCTGGCAGTGACGAGAGGAGACGGAACAAGGGCATGACCGGACACGCGCCATTGCTGATCCTCGCGGCCGGCGGGACCGGCGGACACATGTTCCCGGCCCAGGCGCTGGCCGAGGCGATGCTGCGGCGCGGCTGGCGGGTGCGGCTTTCGACCGACGCGCGCGGCGCGCGCTACACCGGTGGCTTTCCGCATGTGGTCGAGGTCGACGTGATCCCCTCGGCGACCTTCGCGCGCGGCGGGCTGTTGGCGCGCGCGCTGGCGCCGTTCCGGATCGCCGACGGCATCGCCAAGGCGGCGCTTTCCATGTTGCGCGACCGGCCGGACGTGGTGGCGGGCTTCGGCGGCTATCCGTCGATCCCTGCGCTGGCCGCGGCCCGGCTCCTGCGTCTGCCGCGCATGATCCACGAGCAGAACGGCGTACTTGGCCGGGTCAACACGCATTTCGCCCCGCGCGTCGATGCGGTGGCCTGCGGCACCTGGCCCACCGCGCTGCCGGACGGCGTGGAGGGGGTCCATACCGGCAACCCGGTGCGCGTGGCGGTGATGGAACGCGCGGGCGCGCCCTATATCCCGCCGGGCGATTATCCGCTGAGCCTGCTGGTCATGGGCGGCTCGCAGGGCGCGCGGATCCTGTCGGACGTGGTGCCGGCGGCGGTCGCCGCGCTGCCGGACGAACTGCGCGCGCGCATCCGCGTCGCGCATCAGGCGCGCGAGGAGGATGTCGAGCGGGTGCGTACCGCCTATGACGGGATCGGGCTGGGCGCCGAGGTGGAAACCTTCTTCACCGATATCCCGCGGCGCATCAGCGAGGCGCAGCTTGTTGTCAGCCGCGCCGGGGCCTCGTCCGTGGCGGACCTCACGGTTATCGGCCGGCCGTCGATCCTTGTGCCCTTCGCCGCCGCGACGGGTGACCATCAGACCGCGAACGCACATGGCCTGGTCGAGGCCGGGGCGTCGGTCCTGATCCCGGAATCGCGGCTTGAACCCGGCACACTTTCGGAGCAGATAGCCGCGATCCTGACGAATCCCGAGGCCGCCGTGAAAATGGCCCATGCGGCGCTCGCGGCGGGGCGTCCGGACGCCACCGAGGCGCTGGTGGAGATGGTCGAGAACCTGGCGAGAAGGAGCACCTCATGAACGCCGCCGCGACGAAGCTGCCGATCGAGCTTGGCCCGATCCATTTCACCGGCATCGGCGGCATCGGCATGTCCGGCATCGCGGAGGTGCTGCTCAACCACGACTACACGGTTCAGGGCTCGGACCTGAAGGCGTCGAAGATCACCGAGCGGCTGGAGAAACTGGGCGCCACGGTCTTCATCGGGCAGGCGCCCGAGAACCTGGCCGAGGCCGAGGTCGTGGTGATTTCCAGCGCGATCAAGGACGGCAACCCCGAGCTGGAGGAGGCCCGCCGTCGCGGTCTGCCGGTGGTGCGCCGGGCCGAGATGCTGGCCGAGCTTATGCGGCTCAAGTCCAATATCGCGGTGGCCGGCACCCACGGCAAGACCACCACCACCACGATGATGGCGGAACTGATGGTGGCCGGCGGGTTCGACCCCACGGTGGTCAATGGCGGCATCATCCACGCCTATGGCTCCAACGCGCGGATGGGGGCGGGCGAATGGATGGTGGTGGAAGCCGACGAGAGCGATGGCACGTTCAACCGGCTGCCCGCCACGATCGCGATCGTCACCAATATCGACCCCGAGCACATGGAGCATTGGGGCAGTTTCGAGAAGCTCCGGCAGGGCTTTACCGATTTCGTCTCCAATATCCCCTTCTACGGGCTTGCGGTACTCTGCACCGACCACCCGGAAGTGCAGGCGCTGGTCGGCCGCATCCGTGACCGCCGCGTCGTGACCTTCGGCTTCAACGCGCAGGCCGACGTGCGGGCCGAGAACCTGCACTACAAGGCCGGGGTGGCGCATTTCGACATCGCGCTGAATGCGGAAGGCGCGCGGATCGAGGGCTGCAGCCTGCCGATGCCGGGCGACCACAATATCTCCAACGCGCTGGCCGCGGTGGCGGTGGCGCGGCATCTGGGCATGAAGCGCGCCGAGATCCGCGCCGCGCTGGCGGGCTTCGGCGGTGTCAACCGGCGCTTCACCCGAGTGGGCGAGGTCAACGGGGCTGCTGTCATCGACGATTACGGCCACCACCCGGTGGAGATCGCCGCGGTGCTGCGCGCCGCGCGGCAGGCCGTGGGCGAGGGCGGCGGGCGCGTCATTGCGGTGCATCAGCCGCACCGCTATTCGCGGCTCTCCAACCTGTTCGAGGATTTCTGCGCCTGTTTCAACGATGCCGACGTGGTGGGCATCGCCGAGGTCTTCGCCGCTGGAGAGGACCCGGTTCCGGGCGCCTCGCGTGACGATCTGGTGGCCGGGCTGACACGGCACGGGCATCGCCAAGCTGTTGCGCTGGAGGGCGAGGCCGACCTCGCCCGCTTGGTGCAGGCCACCGCGCGGCCCGGCGATATCGTGGTTTGCCTCGGCGCCGGCACGATCTCGGCCTGGGCACATGGGCTCGTGGCCGGCAAGGCGGCCTGACCCGATGGCCGGGGCGCTGCGCCGGCGTATCGGGCTGGGCCTGCTCACCGGCTATGGCGTGGGTGTCATGGTGGGCGCCGGCATCTATGTGCTCGTGGGCGCGGTCGCGGCGCAGGCCGGCATCTGGGCGCCGCTCGCCTTCGGCCTCGCGGGGCTGGTGGCGGCACCTTCCGCGCTTTCCTATGCCGAGCTTTCCACCCGCATCCCCGAAGCCGCGGGCGAGGCCGCCTTCATCGAGAAGGGGCTGCGCCTGCACTGGCTCGCAGTGCTCGTCGGGTTGGGCATCGTGGTGGCGGGCACGGTCTCGGCCGCGGCGGTGCTGCGCGGCGGGGTGGGTTACCTGACATCGGTGATCGACTTGGCGCCCTGGCTCGCCATCCTGCTGGCCGGCGGCGCGCTGGTCGCGGTGGCGGTTCTGGGCGTGCTGGAGAGCCTGGCGCTGGCCACCGCCTTCACCCTGGCCGAGGTGGCGGGGCTGGGCATGGTAAGCTGGGCCGGCTTGGCCGCCGGCGCGCCCTCACCCGACTGGCTGGCGGGCGGCGCGGTGCCCTGGACCGGGCTGGGCACGGCGGCTGTACTGGCCTTCTTCGCCTTCATCGGCTTCGAGGACATCGTCAACATGGCCGAGGAGGTGCGCCGCCCCGAATACACGCTGCCGCGCGCGATCCTTCTGTCTCTGGCGATCACAACGGCGCTTTATGCGCTGGTCAGCTTCGCGGCCGTGCGGGCGGTTCCGCTGGCCGCGCTGGGGGGCAGCGAACAGCCGCTCGCGCTGGTCTGGGAGACGGCCACCGGGCGCGGTGCGCGTTTCCTGTCGCTGATCGCGGTGGCGGCGGCGATGAACGGCGTTCTGGCGCAGATCGTGATGGCCAGCCGAGTGCTCTTCGGGCTGGGCAAGCGCACGCCGAGGCTGGCGGTCTTCCACCGCGCGCATCCCCGGTTCGGCACGCCGGTCGCGGCGACGCTGCTGGTGGGGGCGGCGGTGATCATGGCCGCCCTCCTGTTGCCGGTGGCCGCGCTGGCGGGCATGACCTCGGTCGTGCTGCTGGCGGTCTTCGTGACCGTCAACGCGGCGCTGATCGCGCTCAAGCGCCGTGTGCCGGAGGCGCCGTTCCGCGTGCCGGGCTGGGTGCCGCAGGCGGGGCTGATCGCGGCGCTGGGTGCGCTGGCGGTTGCGCTTGCGGGGGCGGCATGACCGTCTCGCTGGGCCTGGCCTGCCTCTGGGCGCTGGTCGCCAATGTCGCGGCGCTCTTTCCCAGCCGCGACCACCACTGGCGCTTCGCCTACGCGATGATCGCGCTGGGCATTCCGCTGCTGGGCTGGGTGACCTACCAGAACGGCCCCTGGGTGGGGCTGTTGGTCATGGCCGCGGGCGCCTCGGTGCTGCGCTGGCCGGTGATCTATCTGGGCCGGTGGGTGGTGCGGTGGCTCTCGCGCTGAGCCGCGGGGCTTTACCTGCGGCCCGGATCGGGGCAAAAGCCGGGGCATGACCCGGACGATACCCCATACGATGCCCCGGACGCGCGGCGCGCTGACGCCGGGGCGGCCGCTGGCCGATCTGACCTGGCTGCGGGTGGGCGGACCGGCCGAGTGGCTCTTCCAGCCCGCCGATACCGACGATCTGGCGGCATTCCTGAAGGCCCTGCCGGCCGAGATGCCGATCTTTCCCATCGGCGTGGGCTCCAACCTCATCGTGCGCGACGGCGGCCTGCGCGGCGTGGTGATCCGGCTGGGGCGCGGCTTCAACGCGATCACGGTCGAGGACGGACGGGTGCGCACCGGGGCGGCGGCGCTCGACGCACATGTGGCACGCAAGGCTGCGGCGGCGGGGATCGACCTGGGCTTCCTGCGCACCATTCCGGGCGCCATCGGCGGCGCGCTGCGGATGAATGCCGGCTGCTACGGGCGCTACATGGCCGATGTGCTGGTCGAGGCCCGCGCCGTCACGCGGGCTGGCGAGGTCGTGACGCTGACCCCCGGCGATCTTGATTTTTCCTATCGTTACAGTGCCTTGCCGGATGGATGGGTGATCACCGAGGCGGTGCTGCAAGGCCCCTCCGGCGCGCCTGAGGCGCTGGAGGCCGCGATGGCCGAGCAGCTTGCCCGGCGTGATGCCACGCAGCCCGTGCGCGACCGCACCGCGGGCTCCACCTTCCGCAACCCGGCCGGGTATTCCTCCACCGGGCGGGCCGACGATGTGCACGATCTCAAGGCCTGGCGGGTGATCGACGCCGCCGGGATGCGCGGCGCGCGCCGGGGCGGGGCGGTGATGAACGAGATGCACCCGAATTTCCTGACCAATGCCGGCGGTGCTACGGCCGCCGATCTGGAAGGATTGGGCGAGGCGGTGCGAAAAAGGGTTTTGCAGCACAGCGGAATTTCGCTAGAGTGGGAAATCATGAGGGTCGGCGAACCGGCCCCGGATAAAGGCAAAGAAAACAAAGAATAAGGCAAGGGGCCGAAACACGGTTCCAGAGCGGTAGACGAGGCGGGCATGTCGAGCAGGACAGCCCCCGTAGTGGCAGTACTGATGGGCGGCCCGTCCGCCGAGCGCGAAGTGTCGCTCTCGTCGGGCCGGGAATGCGCCAATGCACTTCGGGGCGAAGGATTTCAGGTGATCGAGCTGGACGCCGGGCCGGATCTGGCCGCCCGTCTGGACGAGTTGCGCCCCGATGTCGCCTTCAACGCGCTGCATGGCCGCTGGGGCGAGGATGGCTGCGTGCAGGGTCTGCTGGAATGGATCGGGCTGCCCTACACCCATTCCGGGGTACTGTCCTCGGCGCTGGCGATGGACAAGGAGCGCACCAAGGCGGTCTACCGCGCCGCCGGGTTGCCGGTGGTGGAGAGCCTCCTGACCGAGCGCGACGTGGCCTCGCGGGTGCATGCGATGGACCCGCCCTATGTCATCAAGCCCAACAACGAAGGCTCCTCGGTCGGCATCTACCTGGTGGCCGAGGGCGCCAACGCGCCGCCGAAGCTACCCGCGACCATGCCCGAGACGGTAATGGTGGAGGCCTATGTGCCGGGCCGCGAACTGACCGTGACGGTCATGGGCGACCGGGCGCTGACCGTCACCGATATCATCACCGACGGCTGGTACGACTACGACGCCAAGTACAAGCACGGAGGCTCGCGCCACGTGCTGCCCGCCGATCTGCCCGGCGAGATATTCGACGCCTGCCTGGACTATGCCCGTCGCGCTCATGACGCGCTGGGCTGCCGGGGCCTCAGCCGCACGGATTTCCGCTGGGACGAGACACGCGGGCAGGATGGGCTTTACCTGCTGGAGACGAACACGCAGCCGGGCATGACGCCGACCTCGCTCAGCCCGGAACAGGCCGAGCATTGCGGCATCGGGTTCGGTGCGCTCTGCGCCTGGATGGTGGAGGACGCATCATGCAACCGCTGATGCCCCTGGCCCGCGATCCGGCGCCCAGCCGCTGGTCATACCGCATACAGCGCATGTGGCTGACACCGCTCTACCGTGGCCTGTTGCGCAAGGGGCTGCCCGTTTTCCTGCTGCTCTTCGCCATCGGCTGGTATGTGACCGACGCCGAGCGGTTGGAGGCGCTGCAGATCTGGGCCGACGATCTGCGCCGCTCGATCGAGGAGCGGCCGGAGTTCATGGTGCGGCTGATGAAGATCGAGGGCGCCTCACCGGAACTGTCCGGGGACATTCGCGAGATCATGCCGCTAGACCTGCCGCTCAGCAGCTTCGATCTGGATCTCGATCATATGCGTGGCGAAATCAGCGGGCTCGATGCGGTCGCCGGGGCGGAACTGCGCGTCGTCTCCGGCGGGGTGCTGATGGTACGGGTGACCGAACGCCTGCCGGCGGTGGTCTGGCGGTCGCGCCGGGGGCTGGAACTGCTGGACGCGGAGGGTCACCGCGTCGCGGCGCTGGAACGGCGCGGGGATGCGCCCGAACTGCCACTCGTCGCGGGCGAAGGGGCCGAACGCGCGGTGCCCGAGGCGCTGGAGCTGATCGCGGCGGCGGCGCCGATCTCCGACCGGCTGCGCGGGCTCAGGCGCATCGGCGAGCGGCGCTGGGATGTGGTGCTCGACCGCGACCAGCGGATCATGCTGCCTGAGCACGCGCCGATCGCCGCGCTCGAGCGGGTGATCGCGCTCGACAATTCCGCGTCCGACGTGCTGGCCCGCGACGTGACCGTGGTCGACATGCGCGACGGGCGCCGCCCGATCCTGCGGCTGACCGCCGAGGCGATGGAGGAGTTGCGCCGGCTGCGCGCTCTGGACGGCAAGAGGGGAGAGGACGCCTGATGACGCAGTTGTACCAGTCTCAACGCGCGATGCGCCACAAGCGGCAGGCCGCCATGCAGAGGGGCGTCGTCGCCATTCTGGATGTCGGCACGTCCAAGATCGCCTGCCTCGTGCTGCGTTTCGACGGGCTGCAGACCGAGAAGACCGTGGATGGCGTTGGGCCGATGGCGGGGCAGTCGCGCTTCCGCGTGATCGGGGCGGCGACGACGCGCTCGCGCGGGGTGCGCTTCGGTGAGATCGACGCCATGCAGGAGACCGAGCGCGCGATCCGCACCGCCGTTCAGGGCGCCCAGAAGATGGCGAATGTCCGGGTGGATCACGTGATCGCCAGCTTCTCCGGCGCGCGGCCGCGCAGCTACGGGCTGGCCGGCGAGGTGGAGTTGGAGGCCGGCGGCGGCGTGACGGAATGCGACGTCGCGCGGGTGCTCGCGGCCTGTGAGGTGCCCGATTACGGCACCGACCGAGAGGCGCTGCACGCGCAGCCGGTCAACTTCGCCATCGACCACCGATCCGGCCTCGGCGATCCGCGCGGGCAGATCGGCAACCGGCTGGCCGCCGACATGCATCTGCTGACGGTGGACCGCGCCGCCGTCGAGAACCTGCTTTACTGTATCAAGCGCTGCGATCTGGAACTGGCCGGGATCGCCTCCTCGGCATATGCCGCGGGGATCTCCGCGATGGTGGAGGACGAACAGGAACTGGGCGCGGCCTGCATCGACATGGGCGGCGGGTCCACCGGCATTTCGGTTTTCATGAAGAAACACATGATTATCGCCGACAGCGTGCGTCTGGGCGGAGACCATGTGACGGCGGATATCTCCAAGGGGTTGCAGGTGCCGATTGCCACGGCCGAACGCATCAAGACCTTTTATGGCGGGGTCGTCGCCACCGGCATGGACGATCGCGAGACGATCGAGACCGGCGGCGATACCGGCGACTGGGAACACGACCGCCGCAGCGTAAGCCGCGCCGAACTGATCGGCGTGATGCGCCCGCGGGTCGAGGAGATCCTCGAAGAGGCCCGCAGCCGGCTCGACGCGGCGGGTTTCGACAACCTGCCCGGCCAGCGCATCGTGCTGACCGGCGGCGCGAGTCAGATACCGGGCCTCGACGGACTGGCGGGGCGCATCCTGGGCCAGAACGTACGCCTGGGCCGGCCGCTCCGCGTTCACGGGCTGCCACAGGCGGCCACCGGGCCCGCCTTCGCGGCCTGTGTCGGGCTCTGCCTTTTCGCCGCGCACCCGCAGGACGAGTGGTGGGATTTCGAGATTCCGGCGGAACGGTATCCGGCCCGCTCGCTGCGCCGCGCGGTGAAATGGTTTAAGGACAACTGGTAAGATGCAAAAGCTAAACCGCAATATCTGGGCACCTAGGCGAAATGCCGCCGGCAGGCGCGACAAGATCCCAATATATTGTGGCAAAATCGCGATTTCTTGGTGACCGAAACGGCCCGTTTGGTTACGCTAAGGAATCAAAAGGTGGAACCGGCCGGATGCCGGGAGCGTAGAACAGGCGGATGTACGAAAATGACTTTGAACCTGAGAATGCCAGAGCATAACGATCTGAAGCCGCGGATCACCGTTTTCGGAGTCGGCGGGGCAGGCGGCAACGCGGTCAACAACATGATCGAGAAGAATCTCGACGGCGTTGAATTCGTGACGGCCAACACCGATGCGCAGGCGCTGTCGCAATCGCGCGCTGGTTCGAAGGTTCAGTTGGGCGTCAAGGTGACCGAGGGGCTGGGCGCCGGTGCGCGCCCGTCGGTCGGCGCCGCCGCGGCCGAGGAAACCATCGAGGAGATCGTGGACCACCTTGCCGGCGCGCATATGTGCTTCATCACGGCCGGTATGGGTGGGGGCACCGGGACCGGCGCGGCGCCGATCATCGCGCAGGCGGCGCGCGAGCTCGGTGTGCTGACCGTGGGCGTCGTGACCAAGCCTTTCCAGTTCGAGGGCGTGAAACGCATGCGCCAGGCCGAGGACGGCGTCGAGGCGCTTCAGAAGGTCGTCGATACGCTCATCATCATTCCCAACCAGAACCTGTTCCGCCTGGCCAACGAGAAAACCACCTTCACCGAAGCTTTCTCGATGGCCGACGACGTGCTCTACCAGGGCGTCAAGGGCGTGACCGACCTGATGGTGCGTCCGGGCCTCATCAACCTCGACTTCGCCGATGTCCGGGCGGTGATGGACGAGATGGGCAAGGCGATGATGGGCACCGGCGAGGCCGAGGGTGAGGACCGCGCCATCCAGGCCGCCGAGAAAGCCATCGCCAACCCGCTCCTTGATGAAATCAGCCTGAAAGGTGCGAAGGGCGTTCTGATAAATATCACAGGCGCTTACGACCTGACGCTGTTTGAGTTGGACGAGGCCGCCAACCGCATCCGCGAGGAGGTCGATCCCGACGCCAATATCATCGTCGGCTCGACGCTCGATCCGGATATGGAAGGCCGGATGCGGGTCTCGGTTGTAGCCACCGGCATCGACGCGCTGGCCGTGCAATCCGAAGCGCCTCTGCCGCGCCGCCGCCTGGCCGATGCGGTGTCCGCCGAGGATGTGGCCGAGGAGGCCCAAACGGCCGCTCATGCCGCACCCGAGGACGAAGAGCGCGTGGAGGAGCCTTCGCTCTTCGGCGATATTGACGGCGACGCGCATGACGACAACGAGGAGACGGAATCGATCTTCGCTGACAGCCGCGACGACGACCTGCCGCCACCGGCCTACCGGCCCGACCCGGTCGAGGAAGAGCGCGCGCCGCGCCAGGCCGAGGCTGCCGAGGCCGACCACTTCGTCGCGCCCAAGCCGAATGCGCCGGGGGCCGCCTCCCCCGATGCGATGGCCCGCCTGCGGGCCGCGGTGGAGCGCAATCCGGGCTCCGCGCCGGCCCGTCATGGTGCGACGCCCGGTTCCGCCGCCGCGGCACGCGATGCGCAGTCGGGTGACCGCAAGCTCTTCGGGATCAACTCGCTCATCAACCGGATGACGGGGCATGGCGGCGAGGCCCAGCCGTCCCCGCAGCGCAGCGCGCCGCCCGCCCCGATGACGCGGCGGCAGCCGCCGGTCCAGTCCTCCGCACCCGAGGAAGACGAGATGGACCCCGAGCAGGAGCGCATCGAGATTCCCGCTTTCCTGCGGCGACAGGCGAATTGACGCCAGTCACTTATTACCAGAAAGGGCCGGCGCTGCCGGCCTTTTTTATGTTTATTGTCAGGTGCATATCCGGAATCATTCAGGGCCTCGGCAGAAAGATGCCAGATCCCGCCGCGGATGTTTCAAGGCGTCACAATGTTTGAGTTGAGCTTGAGCAGGCACACGATTAGTTGATCGTGGCGACAGGGTATCCCAACAACCCCTGCCCTGAATACCCAGAGGTCACGCCGTGCAGACGACACTGAAATCATCCTTCACACTGCTGGGCACCGGTCTGCATACCGGGCAGCCTGCGCGGATGAGCGTGTACCCGGCCTCGGCGGAGCATGGCATCTGGTTCCGGCGGACCGACGTGACCGACCGCGACAACATGATCCCGGCGCGGTTCGACGCCGTGTCGAATGCGCGGCTTTGCACCAAGATTTTCAATGCCGACGGCGTCGGCGTCTCAACCATTGAGCACCTGATGGCGGCGCTGGCGGGCTGTGGTGTCCACAATGCGCTGATCGACATTGACGGCCCGGAGATTCCGGTGCTCGACGGCAGCGCGTCGCGCTTTGTCCGTGAGATACTTGCGCGTGGCCTGCGCCGCCTTGACTCGCCCGTGCGGGCGCTGCGCATTCTCGAGCCGGTCGAGATCATGCAGGGCGAGAGCGTCGCGCGGCTGAGCCCCTGCGCGGGGTTCGAGATGGACTACGAGATCGCCTTCGAGGACGTGGCGATCGGGCGGCAGGCGCTGCGGCTCGACCTGGCCAATGGCGCCTTCGTGCGCGAGCTTTGCGACAGCCGCACCTTCTGCCGGCAGAGCGATGTCGATGCGATGCGCGCCGCCGGGCTCGCGCTGGGCGGTACGCTCGACAATGCGGTCGTGGTCGATGGCGCGCGGATCGTGACGCCGGGCGGCATGCGCCATCCCGATGAATGCGTTCGCCACAAGATGCTTGACGCGGTGGGCGACCTGGCGCTGGCCGGGCTTCCGATTCTGGGCTGCTACACCGGCATCCGCGCCGGCCACGCGATGACCAACGCCTTGCTGCGCAAGCTCTTCGCGGCGCCGATGTCCTATGAACTGGTGATCTGCGACGCCGGAACGGTGGCCAGGCTTCCGGGCGTTGGCCTGTCTTTCGACGACCTCCGCCACGTCGCCTGAGCGTGATCGGCAGGCCGGGCAACGGCGGGTCGGAATCCGTTTTTCCTTTCGCGGTAATGTGCTAGGAGATGCCAGAGGCGCGGGGCCGCGAGCCCCCGCGGGCGGAACGGAACGGGACTGGGTGTTCATGGCATTTGGCGGAAGAGTGGCAAAAACCGTGGGCGTTCTTTGCCTTCTGGGTGTTCTGGCCGCATGCGGCAACAAGAAGGACGATGTCCCGCTGGAGACATTTTCGGCCGAGGAACTCTATCACCGGGCCGAGGCACAACTCGAGCGTGGCAAGGCCGAGGAGGCCGCCAAGAGCTTCACCGAGGTGGAGCGGCTCTATCCCTATTCGGCCTGGGCCAAGCGCGGCCTGATCATGTCGGCCTTCGCCTGGCATCAGGACCAGAATTACGAGGAAAGCCGCGCCGCCGCGCAGCGCTATATCGACTTCTTCCCCGCTGACGAGGATGCCGCCTATGCGCAGTATCTTCTGGCGCTCAGCTATTATGACCAGATCGACCAGGTCGGCCGCGACCAGGGCATGACATTCCAGGCCCTCCAGGCGCTGCGCACGGTGATCGAACGCTATCCGGACAGCGAATACGCCTCCACCGCGCGGCTCAAGTTTGACCTCGCCTTCGATCACCTGGCGGCCAAGGAGATGGAGATCGGCCGCTTTTACCTCAAACGAGGGCATTACGTTGCGGCAATCAATCGTTTCCGCGTCGTGGTCGAGGAGTTTCAGACCACCAGCCACACGGCCGAGGCGCTGCACCGGCTGACAGAATCCTACGTGGCGCTGGGACTGGTGGGCGAGGCGCAGACCTCTGCGGCGATCCTGGGCCACAATTTCCGCGGCAGCCCCTTCTACGAGGACAGTTTCCGCCTTCTGAAGGGCAAGGGCCTCGCGCCCGAGGCGCGCAGCCGGGGCTGGCTGGCCTCGGTCTATCGCCGGACGATCCGCGGCGAGTGGCTCTGAGCCGGGACCGCGCCATGCTCCGAAGTCTCGATATCCGGGACATGCTGATCATCGACCGGCTGGAACTGGAATTTCAGCCGGGCCTCAACGTGCTGACGGGAGAGACCGGCGCGGGAAAGTCGATCCTGCTTGACGCGCTGGGATTCGTGCTGGGCTGGCGCGGGCGGGCCGAACTTGTGCGCGCCGGCGCAGAGGAAGGCGAGGTGACGGCGGTCTTCGACCTCGGATCCGGCCATGCCGCCCATGCCGTACTTGAAGAGGCCGGCCTGCCGCGCGGGGAGGAGTTGATCCTCAGGCGCGTCAACCGCCGCGACGGGCGCAAGACGGCCTGGGTCAACGACCGGCGCTGTTCGGGCGAGGTGCTGCGGGCGCTGTCGGACACGCTGGTGGAACTGCATGGCCAGCAAGATGACCGGGGCCTTCTGAATCCGCGCGGGCACCGGGTTCTGCTGGACGCCTATGGCGGACTCTCGGACGAGTTGGGCGCAGTGCGCGGCGCATGGCGCGCGCTGGCCGCGGCGCGCAAGGCGCTGGAGGCCGCGCGCGCCGATCTGGAGGCCGCAGCGCGGGAGGAGGATTTCCTGCGCCACGCTGTCGCCGAGCTCGACGCGCTCGACCCGCAGCCCGGCGAGGAGGCCGCGCTCGATGCCGAGCGGCGCCTGATGCAGGGGGCGGAGCGTATCCGCGAGGATGTCGCCCGCGCCGCCGCCGCGCTGGGCGGCGAGGGCGCCGAGGGCCGGATGGGCGACGCGCTGCGCTGGCTTGAAGGCGTGGCCGACCGCGCCGATGGCCGGCTCGACGCGCCGCTGGCGGCACTCGGCCGCGCGCTCACCGAACTGGGCGAGGCCGCGCAGGGCGTCGAGACCTGCCTTGAGGCGCTGGATTTCAACCCGCACGACCTGGAACGTCTGGAGGAGCGGCTCTTCGCTATCCGCGGGCTGGCGCGCAAACACGATGTCCTTCCCGACGATCTGGGCGCCTTCGCGGACGATCTGCGCGCGCGTCTCACGGCGCTCGATGCGGGGGCCGACAATATCGCCGCGCTGGAGGCGTCGCTCGCCGGCGCGCAGTCGGACTATGATGCCGCCGCCGGAGCGCTGAGCGCGGCGCGGCGGGCGGCGGCGGCGCGACTCGACGCGGCGATGGCCGCCGAGCTTGCCCCGCTCAAGATGGAGCGCGCGCTTTTCAGCACCGATGTCGCGGAGGCGGAGGGCGGGCCGGACGGGCGCGACGCCGTGGCTTTCCTGGTGGCGACCAATCCCGGCGCGCCCGCCGGGCCGCTGGCGCGCATCGCCTCGGGCGGGGAACTGTCGCGCTTTCTGCTGGCGCTCAAGGTCTGCCTGACCGCGGACGCGCCGGGCCTGACCATGATCTTCGACGAGATCGACCGCGGCGTCGGTGGCGCGACGGCGGATGCGGTGGGCCGCAGGCTGGCGGCGCTGGCCGAGGGCGCGCAGTTGCTGGTCGTGACCCACTCGCCGCAGGTCGCCGCGCTCGGCGCGCATCACTGGCGGGTGGAGAAGCGGGTGCGCGGCAATGTCACGACCTCGGCCGTGACGGCGCTGGATGCGGCGGCCCGTGTGGACGAGATCGCACGCATGCTGGCCGGCGATACTGTGACCGAAGAGGCACGCGCCGCCGCCCGCGCGTTGCTGCCGGGATGACGGCTTGGCGCTGAAAAAATCGTAAAATCAGTAGCTTGAAGCGTGTGCGCATAGCTATGCACCGAGCGACTTTGGGCTCTGCAAAATTTGCATTGATATTTTTCCACATTCCGCTTGTTTTTCGATCCGCCTTCATTAAGTGGGCGGTGAAGGCGGATGGCGCTCGGCCACCCGGTTTCGGACACGGATCGACCGCAGCGCGCGAGGGCGTGCAAGACCGATGGAGGCGTAGCCATGAACATGGATCAATGGATTCGCGAGCACCGCACGAATGCCGCCTCCTGGCCGGCGCTTCTGGGCGTCTACGCCCTGATCTTCGCAGGCTTCATCCTGGCCGGGATGGCCGTTACCTGACAGGCGCGCGTGCCCCGCACGGGGCTGCATCGAATGGAATCGGGGGCGTTGGTGCGACCACGCCCCTGTTCTGGCGTTGCGCGCCGCCTCAGTTGCCGCGCAGGAGCTTGCCGGGGTTGAGCAGGTTTTCGGGGTCGAGCGCCTGCTTGATCGCGCTCATGACCTCCCATCCCGCGCCATGCTCGGCCTCCATATAGGCGGTCTTCCCCATGCCTACGCCGTGTTCGCCGGTCGCGGTGCCACCCAGCTTCAGTGCCCGCTCCACCATCCGGTGCGAAAGCGCCTGCGCGATTGCGAGTTCCTCGGCATTGCCGGGCTCGATCAGAAGCGCGGCATGGAAATTCCCGTCGCCCACATGACCCAGAATCGGCCCCGGTATCGGGCTGGCCGCGATGTCGGCGGCGGTCTCCTCCACCGCCTCGGCCAGGCGCGAGATCGGCACGCAGACATCGGTGACCAGGGCGGTCGCGCCGGGGCGGGAGGCCAGACAGGCGTAATAGGCATTGTGGCGCATCTTCCAGAGCCGGTTGCGCTCTTCGGTCTGCTGCGACCATTCGAAGGGGGAGCCGCCCATCTCGGCCACGATCTCGCCAAAACGCTCGGCCTGCTCGGCGACGCCGGCCTCGGAGCCGTGAAACTCCACCAGCAGATGCGGCTTCTCGGGCATCTCGGCATCGGCATAGGCGTTGAAGGCCGCCGCCGTGGCCGCGTCCACCAGTTCGATGCGCGCCATCGGGATGCCCATCTGGATTGTCGCGATCACCGTGCTGACCGCCGCGCCCACGTCGTCGAAGGCGCAGATCCCGGCCGACACGGCTTCGGGCTGGCCCTGAAGCCGCAGCGTCAGGCCGGTGATGATGCCCAGCGTGCCCTCCGACCCGATGAAGAGCCGCGTCAGGTCGTAGCCGGCCGAGGATTTCCGCGCCCGCGAGCCGGTATGGATCACGCGCCCGTCGGCCAGCACCACCTCAAGCGCCAGGACGTTGTCGCGCATCGTGCCATAGCGCACCGCGGTGGTGCCCGAGGCCCGCGTCGCCGCCATCCCGCCCAGCGAGGCATTGGCCCCCGGATCGACCGGGAAGAAGAGCCCGGTGGCCCGCAACTCGGTATTCAGTTCCTCGCGCGTCAGGCCGGGCTCGACGGTGCAGTCCATGTCCTCCGGGCTGACCCGAAGGAGCCTCTTCATCCGCTGGAAGTCGATCGTCACGCCGCCGTGGCGGGCCAGCGCATGGCCTTCCAGCGAGGTGCCCGTGCCCCAGGCCACCACTGGGCAGCCATGCGCCGCGCAGGCCCGCACGATCGCCGCGACCTCCGCGGTGGATTCGGGATAGGCAACGGCGTCGGGGGGCATCGGCGCGAAATGGGTCTCGTTCGCGCCGTGCAGGTCCAGATCGGACTTGGACGTGGTGATCCGATCGCCTAGGGTTTCGCGTATCGCGGCGATTGCCTGCTCATGTGCCATCCGGGCCTCCTTCCGTCGCCGGGAGTCTAGGCCTTGTGTGCGGCGGGCGAAAGCCGGTTCCCGACCTGCGGAGGCGGACAGCAGACGTGTCGAACCCTGTTGGAGAGTTCCTAGACCGCGAGTTGGCGCGCGGCGCGGACAGCGTGCGGCAGGGCTGGCATACATTGCGCGTGCGCGGGCCCGGCAAGGTGCAATTCTGGATCATCGCACTCCTGATCGGCATCGCGGCGGGGTTCGCGGCGCTTGGCTTTCGCAAAGGTATCGCCGGGTTGCAGACGCTGATCTACGGCACCGATGACGTGATGCTGGCCAGCCACCTGGACACGCTGCCCTGGTATGTGGTGCTCGCGGTGCCGGTGGCCGGCGGGCTGGCGGTGGGGATCATCCTGCATGTCTTCACCGCCAACAGGACGGCGCGCGGCGTGGCCGACGTGATCGACGGCGCCGCCATGCGCGAGGGCCGGGTCGAGGTTAAGGAGGGGCTGGCCTCGGCGCTGGCCTCGCTGGTGACGCTCTCCACCGGCGGCTCGACGGGGCGCGAAGGGCCGGTCGTGCATCTGGCCGGCGTGATCTCCACCTGGGTGTCCGACCGTATCCACGCCGATGCGATCAACGGGCGCGACCTGCTGGGCTGCGCCGTGGCCGCAGCGGTCTCGGCCTCGTTCAATGCGCCGATCGCGGGGGCGCTCTTCGCGCTGGAAGTGGTGCTCCGGCATTTCGCCGTGCACGCCTTCGCGCCGATCGTCATTGCGTCGGTCGCGGGCACCGTGGTCAGCCGGCTGGAGTTCGGCAACGTGACCGAGTTCCGCCTGCCCGATGAGAGCGTCCTGGGCTTCTATGTCGAACTGCCCGCCTTCCTGCTTCTGGGCCTGGTCTGCGGACTGGTCGCGGTGGTCCTGATGCGCGGTGTCTTCTGGGCCGAGGATATCGGCAACGAGTTTCAGCGCGCCACCGGCATGCCCGCGTGGCTGCGCCCGGCCCTGGCCGGGTTGATCCTGGGCGGCGTCGCGATCTGGTTTCCGCATATCATCGGTGTCGGCTACGAGACGACATCGCACGCGCTGACCGGCGAATTGCTGCTCTGGAACGCGGTGGTCTTCGCCGCGGTCAAGGTCTTCGCGGTCGCCGTGACGATGGCGGGCCGCATGGGGGGCGGCATGTTCTCGCCCTCGCTGATGGTCGGCGCGCTGACCGGGCTGGCGTTCGGGCTGGTGGCGACGGCGGTCTTTCCCACCGTCTCGGGCTCGCAGACGCTCTATGCGCTGGCGGGCATGGGGGCGGTCGCGGCCGCGGTGCTGGGCGCGCCCATCTCCACCACGCTCATCGTCTTCGAGTTGACCGGCGACTGGCAGACGGGGCTGGCGGTCATGGTCTCGGTCTCGCTTTCCACCGCGCTGGCCAGCCGGATGGTGGATCGCAGCTTCTTCCTGACACAACTCGAGCGGCGCAACCGGCATCTGGCGGCGGGGCCGCAGGCCTACCTTCTGGCGACGGTGCCGGTCTCGCTGGTGATGCGGCCTCGGGACAGCCAGCGCGCGGCCGACGAGGCGCGGTGCTGGGAGATGGTCGAGGAGGGACTCTTCATCGACCGCGGCGCGACGCTGGAATCGGCGATGCCGGTCTTCGACGAGAAGAACCCCGATTTCTTGCCCGTGGTCAGCCGCGCGTATGAGGATGCGCCGACCGTACTCTGGGGCGCGGTCTTCCAGGTCGATGCGCTCAAGGCACTAAACCGGGCGCTCGCGGCGACCGCCGAGGAAGAACATTCCTGAAGATCTGAGATAAATCCCGTGCAACTTCCCGTCCACGCTACGGCGCGCTCTAAGTGTGCGGTAAGTCCATCGGGCGAGGCTGGCCGTCCAACTGCCGGGACAGGACATGGCCACCATATTCGAGGCGTTCGACAACGAATTCGCGGTCGCAACCGGGGCAAACGTGAACAGCGGATAGGGGCACGAATTGACGCAGGCGGAGGGGGGCGCTCTGCGAGAGCATCATTATGCGTGGTGCGGCGTGCCACATGACCGCCGAGATCGCCCGCAGCCGTCCTGCAGGAACGGCGCAGGGCATGGTCACCGCGCGCCGGGATTTCAGGGTATGCGAGGCGAGGCGGCTGACCGGCCGGACCCGCAATCCCGCCGCGTCCGGCGAGGACACGACCCAGCCAGGGTTGATCGCAGCCTGATCCCGCGCGTCAGAGTTGTTCGACCGTGACTTTTTCTGGGTCGAAGGCCAGATGCCCGGCGATGCGCGCCGCACTCTCGATCGGGTCTTCGTAGGACCAGGCGGCATCCTTGATGAGCTTGCTCTTCGTCTGGATGCTGAAATAGCTCGCCTGTCCCTTGTGCGGGCATTGCGTGGTGGTGTCCGAAGTGTCGAGAAAGGCCATGCCGATATCGCCGCGCGGGAAATAGATGACGGGCGGATAGTCGCCCTCCGTCAGTTCCAGGGCCTCGTGGCTTTCCCCGATCACCGCGCCGCCGGCGCGGACGACCCAATGGCCATCGGCCGGGCGGATATGGATTTTCTTCTCGTTCATCGGTCCCCCTTTCCACTACACATGGAGTATACAGAAATCCCGGTGACAGAAGCGTGTCAGATCGGCGCGGTGCTTGTCGCGAGCCAGTCGCGGGTCTCGCCACCGCAACGCGGCGCGATTTTCCTGTATGTTTCGGCGTGATAGGCGTTCAGCCAGTCCCGCTCGGCGAGCGCTAACATAGCCACATCCACCAGCCGTGTGTCAATCGGGGCGAAGGTCAATGTGCGGAATTGCAGCATCGGCCGGTCGTCGCCGCCGGGCAGGGCGGGGGCCTCCTCCACCACGACGAGGTTCTCGATCCGGATGCCGAAGGCGCCTTCGCGGTAATAGCCCGGCTCGTTGGACAGGATCATGCCCGGCTCCAGCGCCGTCTCGCCCAGCCGCGACAGGCGCTGCGGACCCTCGTGTACGCTCAGATAGGCGCCCACGCCGTGCCCGGTGCCGTGGTCGTAATCCTGGCCCGCCTGCCAGAGATGCCAGCGCGCCAGCACGTCCAGGTCGCGCCCCGCCAGCCCGCGCGGCCAGCGTGTGCGCGAAATCGCGATCATGCCGCGCAGCACGCGGGTGAAGGCGTCGCGCTCCGCCGCGCCGGGCGCGCCGATGGCGATGGTGCGGGTGATGTCGGTGGTGCCGTCCAGATACTGCCCACCCGAGTCGACCAGCAGCAACGCGCCCGAGGCGAGCGCGCGGTCGGTCTCTTCGGTCACGCGGTAGTGCACGATGGCGCCGTGCGGTCCGGCCCCGGCGATGGTCTCGAAGCTGATGTCGCGCAGCGCGCCGGTGGCCCGCCGGAAACCTTCCAGTGCGCGCACCACCGCGATCTCGGTCAGATCGCCCGGCGCGGTCCGGTCGAGCCAGCAAAGGAACTCCGCCACCGCCGCGCCGTCGCGCAGATGCGCCTCCACCGCGCCGGCGATCTCGGTCGCGTTCTTGCGCGCCTTGGGCAGGATGCAGGGCTCCGCCCCCCAGTCGATCGCGGTGCCGCGCGCGTCCAGCCGCTCGGCCACCGCGACTGGCACGCTCTCGGCGTGGAGCCGGACCGGCCCCTCCAGCGCATCCAGCGCCGCCTCGAATTCCGCCGGCGCGGCCAGGCGCACATCCACGCCCAGATGCGTCTCCACTCCTTCGCTCAGCTTTGCCGGATCGGTGAAAAGCTGCACCCCGCCATTGTCGGCGAGGACGGCGAAGCCGTGCGGCACCGGATTGCGCGGCACGTCCGCGCCGCGGATGTTGAGCAACCAGGCGATGCTGTCGGGCAGGGTCAGCACGGCGGCGCGGACCCCTTCGGCGGTAAGTGTCCCGGCCAGCCGGGCGCGCTTGGCGGCGCTGGATTCGCCGGCCAGGTCGACGGGATAGGCGGTGACAGGGCCTTGCGGCGGGGCGGGCTGGTCTGCCCAGCAGGCGTCGATCAGGTTCGCGCAGGGCTCCAGTGCGATCCCAATGCCCTGCAGGGCGGCGTCCAGATCGGCGCGCTGCTTCTGGGTGTGGAGCCAAGGGTCGAAACCGACGCGGCCGCCCCCCGGCAGCGCCTCCCTCAGCCAGTCGGCCAGTTTCGTCTCCGGCCAGTGCACCGGGGTGAAGGCATCGGTATCGACCTGCGCGCGGACCTGTACCCGGTAGCGCCCGTCGATGAAGATTCCGGCGCGCGTGGCCGTCACCGCCGCGAAACCCGCCGAGCCTGTGAAGCCGGTCAGCCAGGCGAGCCGCTCATCGCGCGGCGCCACATACTCGCCCTGATGGGCGTCGGCGCGGGGCACAAGGAACCCGTCCAGCCCGGTCTCCGCCATCGCCGCGCGCAGCCGTTCCAGCCGCGGCGGCCCCTGTTCGGGGCGGGCGGTGACGGTGAAACTCTGGAACATCACCCGGCCCGTTTCAGCGACACGCGCATGGCGCGCTGCGAGGCCTTCGGGTCGATATCGAAGAGCGCGGCGAGCTGTTCCGTCATCGCGCCGGCGAGCTGCTCGACATCCGTGATCGTGACCGCGCGATTGTAGTAACGCGTCACGTCATGTCCGATGCCGATGGCGATCAGTTCCACCGCGCGGCGGCGCTCCACCATCGCGATCACGTCGCGCAGGTGCTTCTCCAGGTAATTCGCCGGGTTGACCGACAGGGTGCTGTCGTCCACCGGCGCGCCGTCCGAGATCACCATCAGGATCCTGCGCGCCTCCGGCCGGCCCACCGTTCGCCGATGCGCCCATTCCAGCGCCTCGCCGTCGATGTTTTCCTTCAGCAACCCTTCCTTCATCATCAGTCCCAGACTGGGCCGGGCGCGGCGCCAGGGCGTGTCGGCGCCCTTGTAGATGATGTGGCGCAGATCGTTGAGACGGCCGGGCGTGGCCGGGCGTCCCGCCGCCAGCCAGGCCTCGCGCGCCTGCCCGCCCTTCCAGGCGCGGGTGGTGAAGCCCAGGATCTCGGTCTTCACCTGGCAACGTTCGAGGGTGCGCGCCAGAATATCGGCGCAGATCGCCGCGATCGAGATCGGCCGCCCGCGCATCGAGCCGGAATTGTCCAGCAGCAACGTCACCACCGTGTCGCGGAACTCGGTATCCTTTTCCTGCTTGAAGCTGAGCGGAGTCGTCGGGTTGGCAACCACGCGTGCCAGCCGCCCGGCATCGAGGATGCCCTCCTCCAGGTCGAACTCCCAACTGCGGTTCTGTTGCGCCTGCAACCGACGCTGGAGCTTGTTGGCCAGCCGGCTCACCGCGCCTTTCAACGGATCGAGCTGCTGGTCGAGATAGGCGCGCAGACGCTCCAGCTCGGCCGGCTCGGCCAGGTCCTCGGCCCGGATCTCCTCGTCCTGCAAGGTGGAGTAGACCGCGTAATCCGGGTCGGCCTCGGAATGGGGCGCGGGCGGGGGCGGCTCCATCGGCGGTTCGCCCTGCGGCAGTTCGGCCTCGTCGGACATGTCCTCGTCCGACAACTCGTCCATCGCCACCTCGGCCTGGGACTGATCGGTCTCTTCGGTCTCGCTGTCGTCGGGCGGGGCGTCCTGATCCTCCGAGGACTGCTCGTCGGTCTGGCTCTCGTCGTCTTCCTGCTGCTCCTGCTCCTCGTCCTCCTCCGCGGTCTCGTCGCGGTCGTCGTCCTGCGCGTCGGGGTCGTCGCCGAGCTGATCGCCATAGCCCAGATCGCTGATGACCCGCCGCGCGAGCCGGGCGAATTCCGCCTGGTCGGAGAGAACCTCGCCGACATCCTGCAACGTCTCCCCGGCCTGGCCCTCGATGAAGCCGCGCCAGAGGTCCATCACATTGCCCGCGTCCGGCGGCAGTTCGCGCCCGGTGGCCAGGTGGCGCAGCAGGTAGCCCGCCGCCACGGCAAGCGGCACCTCGCCCGGTTGGGTGATCTCGCCATAGCCCTTGCGGGCGGCCTCATGGGCGATGCGCGCGTCGATATTGACCGCGGTGCCGGGCATGACGCGGGCGCCCATCGCCTCGCAGCGGGCGGTTTCCATCGCGTGGTAGAGCGCGCGCGCGGCTTCGCCCTGGGGTTCGTATTTCGCCGCCGTGCGCTCGTTATGGAAGCGCCGGCGCAGCGCCAGCGCATCCGCTGTGCCGCGCGCCAGCATCACCTCGTCGCGGGTCATCCGGCGGCTGACCTGCGGCAGGCGCATCGCGTCCCCGGCCATGCCCGGCGGATCGACCGAATAGCTGACCGTCATCTCCGGGTCGTCGGCCATGGTCTTGGTGGCCTCGGCCAGCGCCTTCTTGAACGGATCGGCGGGGTTGTCGGTGGGTTTGGTCATCAATTACGGCCCCGATAGTCGGGATCGCGTCCCTGGTACATTTCGTGGCGCCGCTCTTGCTCGTCAGTATACCAATTGCTGCAGATTTGTTCGATGTCCCCATCAAAACCACTAACGAACTGCAGGCACTCCTCGGCTGTCGGTTCCTTCAACAAAACGTCCAGATCACGATCCAGCTTTGCATCTCTTTCGCGTTCATATGCTATTGAATCAGGCGCGGTTTCTCGACCTGATTTAAAGCCAAAATTGTAACTAATGAGGGCAATAGTGAGCGTAACAAATGTCCAAACGACCATTTTTGCCACGTCAGTGTCCTCACCCCAAACTCACGCTTGCCGCGCTTTCGGGAAGCTCCTCGTCGAAGCAGCGCTGGTAGAATTCGGCCACGGTCTGGCGTTCCAGCTCGTCGCATTTGTTCAGGAACGTCACCCGGAACGCATATCCCAGATCCCGGAATATCTCGGCATTCTGCGCCCAGTTGATGACCGTCCGCGGGCTCATCACCGTCGAGAGATCGCCATTCATGAAGGCGGTGCGCGACAGGTCGGCCACCGTCACCATCTGGCTGATCTTCTTGCGGCCCTTCTCGGTGTTGTAATGCGGGTTCTTCGACAGCACGATCGCCGTCTCCGCGTCGTGGGAGAGATAGTTCAGCGTCGCCACCATCGACCAGCGGTCCATCTGGCCCTGGTTGATCTGCTGGGTGCCGTGATAGAGCCCGGTTGTGTCACCCAACCCGACTGTGTTGGCGGTGGCAAAAAGCCGGAAATAGGGATGCGGCGTGATCACCTCGTTCTGGTCGAGAAGCGTCAGCTTGCCGTCCACCTCCAGCACCCGCTGGATCACGAACATCACATCCGCGCGGCCCGCATCGTATTCGTCGAAGACGATCGCGGTCGGATTGCGCAGTGCCCAGGGCAGGATGCCTTCCTGGAATTCGGTCACCTGCATGCCGTCCCTGAGCTTGATCGCATCCTTGCCGATCAGGTCGATCCGGCTGATATGGCTGTCCAGGTTGACCCGCACGCAGGGCCAGTTCAGCCGGCTGGCCACCTGTTCGATATGGGTGGACTTGCCGGTGCCGTGATAGCCCTGGATCATCACCCGCCGGTTATGGGAAAACCCCGCCAGGATCGCCAGCGTCGTGTCCGGGTCGAACTTGTAGGTCGCATCTTCATCCGGCACGCGATCCGAGCGCTCGGCGAAGGCATAGACCTCCATATCCGTGTCGATGCCGAACACGTCGCGCACCGAAATGCGTTTCGTGGGCTGCTGGGCCATTTCCGTGCTGCCGTCCGCCATGTCTCTCGCCATTCCTGTCGTCTGTGCCCGCGCGGCGGGCCGTGGTCTTAATTCGGGTTGTGTGGAACATATCGCTGGCGGAGGCAAGGAAAAGGGCGGGGATCTGTGGCCCGGTCGGCACGTTCTTGACGGCTCGGCGCGGTTGCCTCAGGGTGCGTGGCGATTGCTGTCAGCAAGGAGCGCCATGCCACCGCCCGATCCGATACCGTTCCATGCCGGGCGCCCTCTGCACCTGCCTTTGGTGTTGCGGCTGCGTATTGCGATGTTGCTGGCGGTGGTTGGTGTGGCTTATGCCCACGCGCCGAATGCTGCCCATCTGGCGGAGGGGGCCATGCTGGCCGTCCCCTCTGCCGGGACCCTGATGCTTCAGTCGGGTATTGCTGCCGGGGGTGCCGGGTTGGCGGGATATTTTTTCGCCAGTCATTTTGGCGCCCCAGGTATCTACGGGTGGCTTGCCGTGCTGGTGGCTGCGCCCGTGACAACCCTGGTCGGAGGGGCGCTCGGCGGGGCATTGTTCTCTTGTGTAGGGGTGTTGATGGCGTTGGAGGGCGGGCAGGCCGGGCCAAGCGGGTCGCTCGACCTGCTCTTTCCGGCTGCTGCTTTCGGCGTGGTCTTAGTTTTGGTATGGGCGACCCAGTATCTTTGGCTGCCGCTCCTCTGGCTGGTGATGATGGTCGCGGTACATCTCATCGCGCGGCGCTGGCGGCACAACCATCCGGGCGGACTTGCCAGGAGCGTGGATCGCGAACCCTAGCCCCGCGCGCCTCAGTCCTTGAAGCTGCGGCTCGCCTTGATCTGGTCCCAGGCCCAGACGACCTCCTGCAGGCGGTCCTCGTCGGCGCGGTTGCCGCCGTTCATGTCCGGATGCAGGTCCTTGATAAGCGATTTGTACTGCTTGCGGATCTCGGTCTTGGTCCAGTTGTCGCGGGCGTCTAGGATCTCGATGGCGCGGCGTTCGGTGGGAGGCAGGCGGCGGGAGCCCGCGACCCGCTTGCCGGGATTGCGGGTAGCGTTCTCGCCCAGGATCTGCATCGGGTCGTCCACGCCCAGCCGCGCCCAGGCGCGCTGCTCGCTGTCGGTCATCGGGCGGGTGGGACGTTCCCACACCCGGTCCTCGCGCAACTGTTCGGCCATCTCCTCCTCGCTCTGGGCCGAGAAGAAGTTCCATTTCAGATTGTACTCGCGCACATGCTCCAGGCAGAACCAGTAGAACTCGTCGAGCTGGTCGGGCGATTTCGGGGCGCGGTACTGGCCCGGCTTGTCGCAGGCGGGATGTTCGCAGACCCGCTGCGAGGTCTCGAAGGCGCCAGACATGCCGCGCCGGCCGCGCGTGCGCTTCTTCTTGTCTGCGGAAACCCGCATGTCGAACTCGAAGGGGGGACGGTCAGCCATGAATGCGCATCTCTTCTCGACTCGGGCCGGTCATTTTAGTCTTCTGTGCGTGCGAACCAAGTGCAATCTGACGCCGGAGGCGGAAAAACTCTTGCACATCGAGGATGAAATCCGTGACCGGCTGGAACATGCCTTCGCGCCGCGCCTGCTGGAGGTGACGGATGACAGCGAGCGCCATCGCGGTCATGCCGGCTGGCGCGAGGGCGGGCAGACGCATTTCAATGTGATGATCCGGGCGGAGGCGTTCAAGGGCATGACGCGGCTCGCGCGGCACCGCGCGGTGCATGCCGCGCTCACGCCGGCGCTCGTGGCGCGCATTCACGCGCTGGCGCTCGATATCGACGTTTGAGCCGTGCGGGTTACTCGGCCGCCTTGTCGGAGCTGGCGATGCCGGCTTTGGTCTCGGGCTCGGAAGGGACGGCGCGCAGGCGCGGTTCTTTCGCTGCCGCGTCGCCCTCGCGCGCCGGGCGTGGCGTGGCCTTCACCTGCGGCGCGTTCCGCTCCGCCGGGGCGGCAGTCGCCGTGGCCTTCGGGCGGCGGAAGACCAACATGTTCTGGTAGATCGTCACGCGGGAGGTCAGGCCGGAGCGTTCCTCCACCGGCAACGCGTCGGCGCGGACATATTCCCAGCCCTCGGCGCCCAATTCGTTCATCAGCTTCGCCAATGTATGGGCGAAGCGCGCATCGGTCTTGCGCAGCCCCTTGACCGCCTCGGCGCGCCGCGGCGCGGGCACCACCTTGTATTCGTAGCTCTGCATCTGCTCTGCCCCCGGTCGGCTGCTTCACGAGGTTACGGACCGGCCTAGCCTAGCAGAGCCCGCGGGACCGGGTCCATGCCCAAGATGCGCCGGCGCCGTCAGAGCCCCAGCCGGGCGCTGACGACCTCGTTCACGGCCTTGGGGTTGGCGCAGTTGGTCGTGTCATGATTCTCGTGCATGTTCCAATATGTGACACGCATAGATGTCGTCCAATTTGCAGGCTCGGGTAAGATAGTGGATGGCTTGGTCCATTTCATCGGTAGAGGATGTCTTTCTGTAGCGGCGAAAATGCTTTGCGCCGCTTTCACGACATGCCAGCGCATATCCTAGATCGCAGGCTTTCTCGCGATACCCGCGAGATGAAGTGCTTGGTTCGACAACGTGCTCTGCGATCAGGCAGACCGGTGCATGTCCTCGACTGCAAAGCGAAACAACTTCTGCAATCTGTTCCTGCACGCTTGCGACGACTTCTTGATCGTCGCTGGCTGAACGGCGCGGAGAGAGGATTAGGCTCTCAGCACTATCACAGTCTGACTGAAAGCCTGCAATGCACGCCTTCAAATACATATCGATGAGTTCCGAAAATGGTGCGCTATCGCCGGTAGACCGAAGTAAATCCGCGAGTTGCCCGCAGACCCTCGCATCCCCGTTCTCGCATTGCCTTCGAGAACCTGGAATAGCTTGCAGGGCAACCATCCGGTACATGCGCTGTGCGAGGTCCGTATTAGTCTTGAAATCTTCAATAATGGAGGCGGGTGTCCGTCCTGTTCGGTGACTGGCTGCCAATTCAATACTCAATTTGTTTGGAAGGATCTGTTGATAGAGCCCGCACTCAATTGGTGAACCCGCTATGCATCCGAATCCTGCCGTGGCCTCCAGTGTTTTCAATGCTTCCGCTTGCCGCTCAATCTGCGCGGCGGGCAGAATAATAGTTCCAAAAGTCACGTCGATCAGAACAATGCAATCGCCTGTTCGTCCTTCACGGCAGCCTTCGTCCGCTGCTTTGCGGGCCATATCGGCGAGCGCCGCGGAGCGGGTCAAATCGAAAGGGATTGGATCGCTCGAGTGGCTGGCGTAAGCCTCGGCGATTTCATAGCATTGGTAGGCGTTGAGAGGGTCGCAACCGTTCTTGTATTCGTCTTGCGCGAGCGCTGCGCTTGCCGCCGCGATGACGCATACGAAGTTTAGGCCGAACAGGATGAATTTAACTGATCTTCCAAGCAACATCAGCTACAGCCCCAGCCGGGCGCTGACGATCTCGTTCACGGCCTTGGGGTTGGCCTTGCCGCCGGTGGCCTTCATCACCTGGCCCACGAACCAGCCCGCGAGCTTGGGGTTGGCCTGCGCCTTCTCCACCTGCGCGGGGTTGGCGGCGATCACCGCGTCCACCGCGGCCTCGATCGCGCCGGTATCGGTGACCTGGCGCATGCCGCGCGCCTCGACGATCTGCGCCGGCTCGCCGCCTTCGGTATAGACGATCTCGAAAAGCCCCTTGGCGATCTTGCCCGAAATGTCGCCCTTGCCGATCAGATCGACGATCCCGCCGATCTGCGCCGGGCTGACCGGGCTTGCGGTGATGTCCAGATCGTCCTTCTTGAGTCGCCCGAACAGCTCGTTGATGACCCAGTTCGCGGCCATCTTGCCGTCGCGCCCTTCGGCCACCTGCTCGAAGAAGGCCGCCGACTCGACATCCGCCGTCAGCACGCTGGCGTCGTACTCGCTGAGCCCGAATTCCAGCACGAAACGCGCCTTCTTGGCATCGGGGAGTTCCGGCAGGTTGTCGCGGATCGCGTCCACCCAGTCCTGCTCGATCTCCAGCGGCAACAGGTCGGGGCAAGGGAAGTAGCGGTAGTCATGCGCCTCCTCCTTGGAACGCATGGTGCGGGTCTCGCCGCGGTCGGGGTCGAAGAGCCGGGTTTCCTGATCGACGCTGCCGTCATCCTCGAGGATTGCGATCTGGCGGCGGGCCTCGTACTCGATCGCCTGCTGGATGAAGCGCATCGAGTTCATGTTCTTGATCTCGCAGCGCGTGCCCAGCACGGAATGGTCGCCGGTCGCCTGGTATCTCTCGTAATCGCCGGGGCGGCAGACCGACACATTCACGTCTGCGCGCAGGTTGCCGTTCTGCATGTTGCCGTCGCAGGTGCCCAGATAGCGCATGATCTGCCTGAGCTTGACGACATAGGCCGCCGCCTCCTCCGGTCCGCGGATGTCGGGACGGCTCACGATCTCCATCAGCGCGACGCCGGTGCGGTTGAGATCCACGAAGGACATGTTGGGGTCCATGTCGTGGATCGACTTGCCCGCATCCTGTTCGACATGGATGCGCTCGATCCGGACGCGCCGCGCCACGCCGGGCTCCATATCGACCAGCACTTCGCCCTCGCCGACCAGCGGATGGTAGAGCTGGCTGATCTGGTAGCCCTGCGGCAGGTCGGGATAGAAGTAGTTCTTGCGGTCGAAAGCCGAGCGCAGGTTGATCGCCGCCTTCAGCCCCAGGCCGGTGCGCACCGCCTGCTCGATGCAGAATTCGTTGATGACCGGAAGCATGCCTGGCATGGCGGCATCGACAAAGGCGACGTTGGAATTGGGCTCGGCTCCGAAACGGGTCGAGGCACCGGAGAAGAGTTTAGCCTTCGAGGCCACCTGCGCATGCACCTCCAGCCCGATCACGAGTTCCCAGTCGCCGGTCGCGCCGGAGATGCGTTTGGGGGCGGGGTCGGTATAGGCAAGGTCGAGCATGGGGGGCGTCCTGTCAGATCGTCGCGCCCCCGCGTTCTATGACAGGCCCCGGCGGGGGGCAAGTGGGCGGGTGCCGGCCGCGCACCTAGCGGCTCTCCGCCGATGCGGCGGTCTGGCACTGGACGTGGCCATCGTGCCGCGCGCATGATCCGGCGTCTTTCGAGGGAGAGTATGGAATGACCAGACCCCTGCTGGCCGCCGCGGCGGCGCTGATGGTTCTGACGGGATGCGACGGCAACGGTGCGCCGCGCGCCAGCACCGCCGCCATTGTGCCCGCGATGCGTTGGGACCACCGGCCCGAGGCCGATATCTGGACCAGTGCGACAATGAGCGCGCTGACCTCGCATGGCGCGGCCCTGGCGCAGACCGAGCCCGCGGATATCGACACCTGGTGCCCGGCCTATCGCGAGGCCTCGCCCACGGCGCGGCGGGCCTTCTGGTCGGGGCTGCTCTCGGCGCTGGCCAAGCACGAGAGTACCTGGCGGCCCGATGCGGTGGGAGGCGGCGGTCGCTGGTTCGGGCTGGTGCAGATCGCACCGGCCACCGCGCGCGGCTATGGCTGCAAGGCGCGTTCGGGCGCGGCGCTTCAGGACGGCGGCGCCAACCTGAGCTGTGCCGTGCGGATCATGGCCCATACGGTGCCGCGCGACGGCGTGGTCGCGGCGGGCGGCGGTGGCGTCGCCGCCGACTGGGGGCCCTTCGCCTGGTCCTCCAAACGCGCGGACATGGCCCACTGGACCGCAAGCCAGAGCTACTGCCGCAAGCCGATCTGAATCCCCGGCACGGTATCGTCAGGCTGCCGGAGAATGTCTCCGGCGGTGAAAATTCCACGCGGCCTTCGGAACCTTGTCGCGTTCCCGGCACGGGCGGCCCTGGTTTTCCGGCTCGGAAGGAATGCGTCATGGGATGGGTTACGCCACGAGAACGGCCCACCGGGCGTATTCAATCTGCCTGTCGGTCCGCGCTCAGCCCGTCAGAAGGTAGCTGTCGAAACCGATATCGCCGCTCCATCGCCAGGCGGCCAGCAGCGGCTGACCCGGCAGGGTGGTGCTGGAATGCGGCACCATGCCGGGATGGTGGATCAGCACCCCTGCGCCATGCAACAGCGCCGGCCCATCGCCGGCCTGCCAGAGCCCCTGTCCGGCCAGCATGATGAAAGTTTCCTCTGCGGCATGGGCGCGGGTCGGATAGGCCAGCCCGCCCGATTGCAGGAAGAGCCCGACCCGGAGGTTGTCGTGATGCAGGATACCGTCGGGCCCCAGGATTTCCGCCGTCATCATGTGAAGCGCATACTCATCGCAGATGCGCCCGTCATGGCGGCTCAACTCCCAAACGATCCAGGGCAGGGCGGCGCGAATCGCGGCGGCCAGGGACGCATCCGCGCCCGTAAGAACCTGCGCCAGCCCCGCGGCCAGCGGGGCCGGAACGTTGCAGGGCGCGGGCAACGGCCCGTCCGCCGCCTCCCGCAACGCCGCGGCTGCCGCCAGACCTCCGTCACGCGGTTCGGCGACGTAAAGCGCGGCAAGCGCGGTCAGCAGGTGCGCCAGCGGCGCTGTGGTCTCGGATCTCCGCATGGCCGCAAGCTCCTCCCGGTTGGGAAGTCTGCGCCGAAATGTGGGCCGCGCCCGTCCCGGCGCGACCGGGATGTACGAAAGCGACAACCTTCCTTCAATTCGCCCTCAGGCGGCGCGCGGATGCGGGCCTTCCTGCACTTCCTCGATGATTTTCGTCACGAAGGCGTCCAGATCGCCGGGATTGCGACTGGTAATGATACCATTGTCGACGACCACCGCTTCATCCACCCACTCGGCGCCGGCATTGACCACATCCGTGCGGATCGACGGATAGGAGGTCAGGCGCCGGCCGCGGGCCGCGTCCGCCTCCACCAGCATCCAGGGGGCGTGACAGATAGCGGCCACGATCTTGCCGGCATCGACGAAATCGCGCACCAGCTGCACTGCGGTTTCGTCGGTGCGCAGGATGTCGGGGTTGATCTGCCCGCCGGGCAGCACCAGCGCGTCGTAATCCGCTGCGTCGATCTCGCCCAGTGCGCGGTCATGGGGGGCCTGTGCGCCCCAGTCGCCCTTGTTCCAGCCGCGAATGTCCTCACCTCCGGGGGTCGCCAGGTGGACCGTCGCGCCGGTCGATTTCAGTTTGTCGCGCGGTGCTTCCAGTTCCGACTGCTCGAAGCCGTGTGTGGCCATGATGAGAATGCGTGCCTCGTTGATCGCGGGCATTGCGGACCTCCGTTCGCGTTGAATGTCCCAGCCCAACGCGGCGGTCCACGCCCGGTTCCGTCACGCGCCCAGGATCCGGCCCACCATTTCGGTCGTGTCGCGCGACAGGCCCTCGGTGTCCAGGATGCGGCGCAATTCGCCCTCGATCATCGCCTTGCGGTCGGTGTCGTAGCGGCCCCAGGTCTCGAAGACCGAGCAGAGCCGCGCCGTGGTTTGCGGATTGCGCGCGTCGAGCCGCAGGAGCCAATCCGTCACAAGCCGGTAGCCCGCGCCGGACGGATCGTGGAAGCCGGCCGGGTTCAGCATCGGCAGCGCACCGATCACGGCGCGAAAACGGTTGGGGTTGAGCCAGTCGAAATCGCGGTGCCCGGTCAGCCCATCGGTTACCGCCACAGCGCGCTCCGGCGCCGCATGGGCGATCTGGAGAGTGAACCACTTGTCCATCACCAGCCGGTCGTGGCCCCATTGCCGGGCGAACCGCGCCAGCGCGTCCTGCCCCGCGCCGGTTTCCGCGTCGAGCAGGCAGCCCAGGGCGGCGAGCTGTTCGGTCATGTTGTCGGCATCTGCGAATTGCCGTTCCGCGACCGCGCCCAGATCGAGCCGGGTAAGCAGACGCAGCACCGCGCCTCGCAGGCTGCGCCGCCCGGCGGCGGCGGCGTCCGGGGTGAAGGGGCCGGGGGTCTCCATGCTCGCATAGAGGCCGGGCAGAAGGCTCGACAGATGCCGCGCGACCGCCAGCGTCAGCCGCTCGCGCGCGGCGTGGATCGCCAGCGGGTCCGGCACCACGCCCGCGTCATGCAGCGTCTGCGCCATGTCGTCTTCGGACGGCAGCGCCAGGCCGTAGGCGCGGAAGGCCGGGTCCAGCGACTCGTCGCCAGCCATCGCCGCCAGCGCGTCGAGATAGGCGGGGCCGGGATCGGCGCGGTCGGTGATCATCCGGGTAAGCACGTCCTTGGCCAACGCCCGCCCGGCTTCCCAGCGGTTGAACGGGTCGGTGTCATGGGCAAGCAGGAAGGCGCGCTCCTCGGTGCTCGTCTCCCGCACCAGGATGACGGGCGCCGAGAAACTGCGCAGCAGCGACGGGACCGGGCGTGCGTCCAGTCCGTCGAAGGAAAAGCTCTGCTCGGGTTCGGTCATCTCCAGGACGGTGGTGGGATGGACCTCGCGGCCGTCGGGCGCCAGCAGCCCCACCGCAATGGGCAGCACCAGCGGCCGCTTCTCCGGCTGTCTGGCCGTGGGCGGCGTTTCCTGCCTGAAATGAAGGGTATACGTGCCGTTCTTGAAGTCTTCGCTCACATGCAGCCGCGGGGTTCCCGGCTGGCTGTACCAGAGCTTGAACTGCCCCAGGTCGCGCCCGGTGGCGTCCTCGAAGACCTTGAGCCAGTCCTCGATCGTCGCGGCCTCCCCGTCATGGCGCGAGAAATAGAGATCGAGCGCCCGTGCATAGCCTTCGTCGCCCGCCAGGCGGCGTAGCATCCCGATCAACTCGGCGCCCTTCTCGTAGACCGTGGCGGTGTAGAAATTGTTGATCTCGATATAGCTTTCTGGCCGCACCGGATGAGCCAGCGGGCCGTTATCCTCGCGGAACTGCCGGGCGCGGAGTTGCAGCACGTCCTCGATGCGTTTGACCGCGTGGCTGCGCATGTCGCCGGAAAACTGTTGGTCGCGATAGACGGTGAGCCCCTCCTTCAGGCAAAGCTGGAACCAGTCGCGACAAGTTATTCTGTTTCCTGTCCAATTGTGGAAATACTCATGCGCCACGATGCCCTCGATCCGCTCGAAATCGAGATCCGTCGCGGTCTCGGGACTGGCCAGCACGTATTTGGAGTTGAAGATGTTGAGGCCCTTGTTCTCCATCGCGCCCATGTTGAAGTCGTCCACGGCGACGATGTTGAAGACGTCGAGGTCGTATTCGCGGCTATAGACCTGCTCATCCCAGCGCATCGCGCGCTTGAGTGCATCCATCGCATAGGCGCATCTGTCCTCGTCGCCGCGGCGCACCCAGACATTGAGAGCGACCGGCCGGCCCGAGGCCGTGGTGAAGGTGTCGCGATGCGCCACCAGATCCCCCGCGACCAGCGCGAAGAGATAGGACGGCTTCGGCCAGGGGTCGTGCCATTCCGCCCAGCCGGCGCCGGAGGCGACAGGATTGCCGTTCGACAGCAGGACCGGCATCTCGGATTCGATACGCACGCTGAAAGGCGCCATCACGTCGGGGCGGTCCGGGTAATAGGTGATCTTGCGGAAGCCCTCGGCCTCGCACTGTGTGCAAAACATCCCGCCCGACAGGTAAAGCCCCTCCAGCGCGGTGTTGCCGGCCGGGGCGATTTCCACCTCCGCCTCCCAGGTGAATGCGTCGCCGGGCAGAGCTTCCGCGGGCACGGTCAGCCCGGTGGAGTCGGTCCCGAAATTGCCCGCCGCCAACGGGATGCCGTCCAGCGCCGCGCGGATCAGGCGCAGCCCCTCGCCGTCGAGCCGCAGATCGCCGCGCCCGCCATGGGCGGGATTGGCCCGGAACGCGATGCGAGAGATCACGTGCGTCGCCTCCGGGTCCAGCCGGAAGGTCAGATCGACCTTCTCGACCAGCCATGCGGGCGGGGTGTAATCGGCAAGCCGGATCGTCTGCGGGGCGGCGTCTCTCATCGGGGCTCCTTGGGGGCGCGGAGTGGGAATCCGTCTTCGACAATGGCGATCTGAACCCTGGTTGCAAGCCGTGAAAAGGGAACCGAACTCCAGGCACGCCGGTTGGGCGCGAGAAAGATCGGCGACCGGCCCGGCGGGGATGAGGCCGTTTCGGCCTACTGATCCGCGCGGGGCGGGGCGCGTGCGCAGCCCCTTCACCCCGGCGCGCCGCAGGGCTAGATTGAGGCCAGCCATAAGGCCCGATACTCCGCGGAGGTGCCATGACCCGCCCCGTTGTCGCCATTCTCGGCAACAGCTATCTGATCGACGACCGCTACTGGACGCATGGCGGCGGCATGCTCAACAGCGCCGCGGTCGCCGAGGTTTCCGGCGCGCTGCCGGTGATCGTGCCGACCGACCCGCGTTTCGTCTCGGTGGCCGATCTGCTGGAACGGTTCGACGGCTTCGTGCTGCCCGGTGGACGGCCAAACGTGCATCCCGAGGAGTACGGGCAGGAGCCCACCGACGCGCATGGGGCGTTCGACCGCGCCCGCGACACGATCGCGCTGGGGCTGGTGCGCGCCTGCGTGGAACGCGGCCAGCCCTTCCTGGGCATCTGCCGCGGCTTTCAGGAGGTCAATGTCGCCATGGGCGGCACGCTGCACCCTGAAATCCGCGAGTTACCGGGCCGGATGAACCACCGGATGCCGCCCGACGGCACGGTGGAGGAACAGTTCGCGCTGCGCCACAACATACGGCTGGAACCGGGTGGCGTCTTCTCGCGCGTCTTCGGCGCCGACGAGGTGATGGTCAACTCCCTGCATGGTCAGGGCATCGAGATGCCGGGACCGCGCGTCGTGATCGAGGGCTTCGCACCCGACGGCACGCCCGAGGCGCTCCATGTGCGCGACGCGCCGGGCTTCACGCTCTCGGTCCAGTGGCACCCGGAATGGAACGCCGCCAACGACCCGGTCTCGCGGCCGCTTTTTGAGGCGTTCGGCGCGGCGGTCCACCGCTGGTCGCGGGGCGAGCGGATGGCGCGCGCGGTCTGACGCATTCGGACTTGACGTTCCCGCGCGGGAAGGCGGCAGACCGTTTCGGCATAGGTCAAGTCGGAGGACGAGCATGGTATCGGGGCGTGTCATCCTGACGCTCGGCGTCGCGGCAGTTGCAGCGGCCGGCTTTTACTGGTTGGCGACGGGCGACGCGCCGCCACAGGCCGTTGCCCCGGCCGCCGCGGGGGATGCGATGGTTGCGGTCACGCTGCCCGACCTGGACGATAATGCGGAAATCGGCGCGCGGGCCTTCGAGGCCAAATGCGCGAAATGCCACGGCAGCAACGGGGCCGGGCGCGACGGCGCCGGACCGCCGCTGATCCACAAGATCTACGAGCCGGGACATCACGGCGACATGGCGTTCCTGCTGGCCGCCCGGAATGGAGTGCGATCGCATCACTGGCGGTTCGGAAACATGCCGCCGGTCAAGGGCATCACCGATGCCGAGGTGAAGGCGATCGTGGCCTTCATCCGCCGCGTGCAGAAGGCGAACGGGATTTTCTGACCGGACAGGCGCCGTGCCGGGCAGGTCCACGTGACGCGTGGCCTAAAGTCGCGCAGATGTGCAATCGACACGGGCGGCGGCGGGTTCTAGAGTGCGTCCGCGATATCCACTACGGACCCGGAGAGATGGCGAGCACCGAGAACACGACCCCGACCAAGCCCAAGACGCTCAACCGCCCACTGCGCAAATTCGTCAAGAAGCGCGGCAAGCGCGCGATGCGCTGGGCGTCGCGGGTCCAGAGCCGGGCGAGCCTCGTGCCCGACACGCCCTTCGTGGAAACCGATCATTTCCCCTTCCTGGCGGAGTTCGAGGACAAGTGGGATGCCATGCGCGACGAGGTGCGCGGGATACTCAGGCACCGCGAGGCGATCCCCGGTTTCGAGGAAGTCTCGCCCGACCAGTACCGCATCGCGCAGTCGCAGAAATGGAAGACCTTCGTGCTCTACGGCTTCGGGCAGCGGCTGGAAAAGAATGCGCGCCAGGCCCCGGTGACCGCCGAGATCCTGAGCCGCGTGCCCAATGTCCAGACCGCCTGGTTCTCGATCCTCGCGCCCGGTTATCACATCCCGGCCCATACCGGTGTGACCAAGGGCATCCTGCGTGCCCATCTGGGGCTGATCATCCCGACGGAGCGCGAGAAATGCCGCATCCGCGTGGATGACGAGATCCGCGCCTGGGAAGCCGGCAAGGTGATCGTGCTCGACGACACCTACGAGCACGAGGTCTGGAACGACACCGACGAGGAGCGGGTGATCCTGCTCTTCGATTTCGACCGGCCGATGTCCTGGCGTGGGCGGATGCTCAACCGCATCATGCTCGGTCTGATGAAGTTCACCGCCTTCTATCAGGAGCCCAAGAAGAACCTGGCCGATTTCGAGGCGCGGTTCGAGGCCGCCACACGGCGGGCCGACGAGAACCTGGAAAAACTCAGCGACTGATCGTGCAGCGCAGCGACATGCAGGAGAGCCCGCCATCGACGCGGGCGGCCTGCGAGGTGGCGATCTCCGCCACGTCGAAGCCCTCGGCACGCAGCAGGGCCGCGGTTTTTGGGTAGCCCGCGCTGACGAAAACCTTGTCGTTGAAGCGGATCAGGTTGGCGGCGGCTTCCTCGCCCTCCGGCGCGAGGATCACGCGATAGCTCTCGAAACAGCCTGTCTCGGCAATGGCCCGCGTTGCGAAGACGCAATCACGATCCAGCAGCCCGCATTCGGTCTTGAAATGCAGGATCTCGGGCGGGGTCTGGACGACGCGCAGCGGCAGGCCGAGCGCGGCGGTCAGCGGCGCCAGCGCCGCCACGCCGGCGGCATCGGTGCGCGCCGAGCGTCCGACCAGAACCTCCGCGCCGGTCGTCAGGATGTCGCCGCCATCGACAAAGCCGCCTTCGGGCAGGTCGATCACGGTCTCGAAGAGCGCCTCCAGCGTCGGGCGGATCGCGTCGCGCTCGCCGAAACGGCTGGGTGCGCCGGGGCGCAACAGGATGGCGGTATCGCCCAGGCAAAGTGCCGGGTCTTCCACGAAGACCGAGTCCGGGTGGGCGTCGAGCGGCTCCAACTCGATCACCTCCGCGCCTGCCGCGCGCAACGCTTCGACATAGGCGGTATGCTCGCGCGCGAACGTGGCCGGATCGGGGTCTTCGCCGGCACCGGCGCGCAGCCCGCGGGCGATACTGGCGGCGGGGCCGCGGGTAATCGCATGGGTGAAATGGCAGGGATCGAAACGGGTCATGCCCTCTCCTTCATACGGGCGGCGGCGGGATGGTTCGCAGCCTTCGGTGAATTCCCTTTTCCCGTCAAGATGCTGAAAACGGCGGATTTCCGCATTTGGAAAATATCCTTAAATTCACGTTTTTGTTTCGGTTTTGACACAGTAGGGGCATTCTGCACGCCAAACCGGCCTATTTTTCTCAAGCAGCGCCTTGGCAAGCCCCCGCGGCTTGACCGACCGTGACAATAATGTGATGTGTCCGTCCAAGCCGTTCGTGGCATGTCGGTGCATACCGCATTTAGAAAACCGGGCAAGGACAGAGGTCGAGCATGGCGGGCATTACCGCGACGGAGAGTGGCGTTGCTTTGCGCCGCGGAAATTTCTCTTCCCTGACCGATGCACTGGATTACGCCGCGACCGGACGCAGTGGCGTCAATTTCTATGCCGCCGACGCCAGCCTCGTCTCGACGCTCAGCTATGCCGATTTGCGCGACGCCGCGCGGATGCTGGCCGGGCGTCTGGCGGCGCGGTTCGAGCGGCTGTCGCGCATCGGCCTTGTGGCCGACACTTCGGACGAGTTTCTGATCGCCTTCATGGCCTGCCAATATGCCGGGCTGGTGCCTGCGTCGCTGACCCTTCCCGCGGCGTTCGGCGGGCGCGAAGCCTATGAATGGCAGCTCTCGCGGATGGCGCAGACCGCTGATCTCGCGGCGGTTTTCGCCCCGGATGCGCTGCGCGGGCTGCTGGAGAAGGCGATGGCGCAGACGGGTGTGCCGGTGCTGGCTCTCTCCGGCGCGGACCTGCCGCAGGACAGCGTCCCGACCGTGCCCCACGGCGCCGACGGGCCGGCATACATCCAGTTTTCCTCCGGCAGCACCAGCGCGCCCAAGGGCATCGTTGCCACCCAGGCCAGCGTGTCAGCGAACTGTCTGGCGATCATCCGCGACGGGCTTCAGGTGGTCCCTGGCGACCGTGCCGTGTCCTGGCTGCCGCTCTATCACGACATGGGCATGGTCGGCTTCTTCATGGCCCCGCTCTATTCGCAGCTCTCGGTCGACTACATCTCGCCGACCTCCTTCGCACGGCGTCCGGGCACCTGGCTGAAGCTGATCAGCGACAATCGCGGCACGCTTTCCTATAGCCCCAGCTTCGGCTACGAGCTCTGCACCCGGCGCTACCGCGGCGAAGAACTGGACCTGTCCTGCTGGCGCGGGGCGGGGATCGGCGGCGACATGGTGCGGGCCGAGGTTCTGGGCGCCTTCGTGGAGGTCTTCGGACGCAGCGGATTCGACCCCGCCGCTTTCGTGTCGAGCTACGGGCTGGCCGAGGCCACGCTCGCCGTCTCCTTCGCGCCGCTGGGCAAGGGGCTGCGGATCGACCGCGTGGATTCGGGCCGGATGCAGACCTCGGGCCGGGCGATCCCCGAGGCCGAGATGGAACGTGCCGGGCAGGTGCGCAGCTTCGTCGCCTGCGGTCGTCCCGTGACGACGCTCGATGTGCGCATCCTGGACCGCGACAACAACGAGCTTGGTCCGCGCAGGGTCGGGCGGATCATGGTCAAGGGGCCATCCGTGGCCTCCGGCTATTTCCGCGCGGGCGAGCCGCTTCAACCCGTGACGGACGCCGATGGCTGGCTCGATACCGGCGATCTGGGCTACTGGCTGGACGGAGAGCTGGTGATTACCGGCCGCTCCAAGGACCTGATCCTGTGGAACGGTCGCAACATCTGGCCACAGGATATCGAATGGGTGGCCCAGCAGACCGGTGGACGCAACATGGCGCGTGCGGCGGCCTTCGATGTGCAGGACGCCGATGGCGGGAGCCGGATCATGCTGCTGGCGGAATGCTGGTCGCGCGACGCCGGGACCCGTGCCGATCTGATGCGCGAGATTGCCGCGGCGACGCGGGCCTCCTGCGGCGCGCCGGTCTCGGTGGAACTGGTCGGCGTGCGATCCCTGCCGATGACCAGTTCCGGCAAGCTCAGCCGCGCGGCGGCACGGGCGCGTTTCCTGGCCGGCGGTTTCGCCGAAGTGGTGCAGGCCGACCCTTCCAGAGCGCCGGCGCTGGCCGTCCCCGGCCAGACAAGCTGATCGCCGGGCGATGCCCGGTCTGATCGAGCGGCCGCGCATCGCGCTGACGGGCGCGACAGGCTTCATCGGACGGCATCTCCTGGCCCCGCTGGCTGCTGGCGCGGGAGGGATTTCGGCGCTGGCTCGGCCGCGCGCGGGGCGCGCCCTGCCGGAGTTTCCGGGCCTCGATTGGGTGGCGGGGAGCCTGAACGACACCGAAGCGCTGGCCGCGCTGATGCGCGGGGCGGAAGTGGCGATCCACCTCGCCGGGGCCACCAAGGCGCGCGACGGCGCGGAATTCCACCGGATCAATGCGGAAGGCACGATGCAGGTCGTGCGCGCGGCGCGGCAGGCCGGGCTGCGGCGTGTCGCGCTGCTGTCATCGCTCGCGGTCACGCGGCCCGGCATTTCCGACTACGCGGCCTCCAAGTCGCTGGGAGAGACGGCCGCGCGCGGCGAGGCGGGCGGGATGGAACTGATCGTGCTGCGCGCACCGGCGGTGATCGGACCGGGGGACGCGGCCACCGCGCCGCTCCTGGCGGCGATGGCGCGGGGTTGGCTGCCAGTGCCGGGCGGGGCGGCGCGGGACGCGCGGTTCTCGCTGATCGACGTGCGCGACCTGGCCGCGCTGATCCGCGATGCCGCGCTGGCGGAGACCGCCCCGCCGCCGGTCAGCGCGCCATACGGCCACCGTGCACTGGGCTGGTCGGACATGGCCGAGGCCGCCACATGCGCCACCGGACGCCGGGTGCGCCATCTCGTCTTGCCGCCGCCCGTCATGGCGGCCGCGGCGCGCGCCACCGACATGATTGCCCGGCTGACCGGGCGCCCGCAGGTCTTCTCCACCGGCAAGCTGGCCGAAATGTGCGCCGGCGACTGGATCGGCGATACGCCGGTCGAAGACCCGGTTCCGCTGGAACTGACCTTGAAGTTCTGCCTCGATCCCGACTATGCCGATACCGGGCGCGATGTGCCCGACAGCCACCGGAGCCCGAAATGACATCCGATACCTCTGCGATCTTCGACCAGATCAGCAAGATCCTCAGCGCCCATGCCAAGACCGACACGCCGATCACGCCGGAGACGCGGATCGCCGCCGATCTGGCCATCGACTCGGTGGAGATGTTCGACATCGTGATGGAGATCGAGGACGCCTATGATATCAGCTTCCCGATCGAGGAGGCGTCTGATATTGATAGCGTGCAATCATTGGTGGACACGATCGGACGGCTGACAGATGTTTGACATCGACTCCAAGAAGAACGGCATCTTCGCAAAATTCGCCCCGCTCGCCAAGCGGGCCGAGGCCGTCTCGACCCTGGGCCGCCAGCCCTTCGGTATGACCTTCGACGCGATGCTCTCGCCCACCCGCGCGCGGGTGGGAAATGCCGAGGTCGTGCTGGCCGGGACCAACAATTACCTTGGGCTGACCTATGATCCGCGCTGCATGTCCGCGGCGAAGGACGCGATCGACCGGCAGGGCACGGCGACCACCGGCAGCCGTCTGGCCAATGGCACCTATAGCGATCATGTCGACCTGGAGTCCGCGCTGCGTGACTTCTTCGGTGCCGCTTCGGCGCTGGTCTGCACCACGGGCTACCAGGCCAATCTCGCCTCGATCAGCGCTCTGGCCGGGCGCGGCGACCATCTGCTGATCGACGCCGACAGCCATGCCTGTATCTACGACGCCTGCCGGCTGAGCGACGCCGAAACCATCCGCTTCCGCCATAACAGCCCCGAAGATCTGGCCAAACGCCTGTCACGCCTGCCCGCCGAGGGCGCGCGTCTGGTGGTGATCGAGGGGCTCTATTCGATGCTGGGTGACGTGGCGCCGGTGGCCGAGTTCGTCGACGTTGCCCATGCCCATGACGCGATGATCTTCGTGGACGAGGCGCATTCCATCGGCTGCTACGGCACCAACGGCCGCGGCGTGGCCGATGCGCAGGGCGTGCTGGACAAGGTGGATTTCCTCTCCGGCACCTTTTCCAAAAGCTTCGCCTCGATCGGCGGGTTCTGCGTCTCGCGCCATGCGGCGTTCGAATACGTGCGTCTGGTCAGCCGGCCCTATCTCTTCACCGCGTCCGGGTCACCCGCCAACGTCGCCGCCGCGCATGCCGCGCTTTCGGTGATGGCGGAGGATACGAGCCGGATGGAGAGCCTCTGGGCGCGGGCGCATCAACTCCATGCGGGGCTTGTCGATGCCGGGTTCGAGCCCGCCTCGCCGACGGGACCGATCATCGCCGTGCCGCGGCCCGACGAGTTGACCGCGGTGCGCGAGTGGAACGCGCTGCTGCGGGCGGGGATCTATGTCAACATCGCCGTGCCGCCGGCAACGCCGCAGGCGCGCTCGCTGCTGCGGCTCAGCGTATCGGCCGCCCATAGCGAGGCGGAGATCGACCAGATCATCGGCGCCTTCCGGCAATTGTCGGCGCTGGCCGCCTGACCGGACCGGCCGCCCGCACCGGTCAGCGGAACGCGCCCGCGCGCCAGAGCCGCCAGGCCAGGCGCGGAGCGTTGAGCACCGGGTGGCGGCGTTCGGCCTCGGTGGGTTCCATCCGCACGCCCGAATGGCTCTCGATCTTCTCCAGGATATAGTCGAGCCCGGCATCGAAGGTTGTCGCGGCCTTGAGCACCCGGAGCGCGCCCAGCGGCTTGCCCGCCACCCGCCGCGCCAGCCAGCGCGCCTTGCAGGCCAGCCGCGCGGCCCTTCCCGGATCGGGCAGGCAGAGATGGCCGGCCGCATCGCGTTCCAGCAATATGTCGGAAAGCCGCGCGTAGCGGTCCGGGGCGCGCTCCACAATCTCGGTGGCACGGGGCAGGGGGCGTTCGGGGCGCAACTCGGTCCGGTAGCTTTCGGCCAGTCCCCGCACCCAGAGATCGCCCGGTCCGATCCGCCCGTCCAGAAGCGGCCGCGTCTGCCGGGCGAAATGCGCGGGCGCGCGGGCCAGCGTGTCGAGCAACGCCGCGCGCGTCGCCGGATCGTCGCACTGCACCGTCGCCGGCTGGGTGAACCGTGCCCAGAGCATCGACTCCAGTACCCCGCCGCCCGCGCGCCGGTGGAAGGCGCGTTCCGAGATGATCGCGTATTTGCTGCGCAACTTCCGGCCCTCCGGCCCGTCGATCTGCAGGAAATGCACGCTGGGCGGCAGGATCCAGGTCGCGAATGCCCGGAGACCGGTGCCATGAACGGCGCGGTAACTGCCTACAATCACGTAGAAATCCAGCATCTTGGCGGCCGCCTCGCCCTCGCGCAGGGCCGAGCCATAGAAGATCAGCGCGCGCACCGCGTCGCCATGGCGGGCCCGGATTGCCTCGGCCATCGCCAGCGCGGCACCCGTCAGGGGGCGCTGGTCGGCCTCCACCAGAGCGCGCAGCGCGGGCAGGGGCGGCGGCAGGCGGCTCATTGCAGGAACTCCAGCGGCTCGGTCGCGGTGACGGTCAGCTCGGCCCCCGCGGGCAGCGACAGCCATTCGCCGTCGATCATGATCGGCCCGTCATGGTGCAGCGTGACGCGCCCGGCGCGGTAGCTCGTCAAGCCGTGGCGCGACAGTGCCGGGCCGGTTCGGTGCAGCAGGATTTTCAGGACCGCCCTGCGGAAGCCCCGGATCGGCCAGGCGGCATGGGTCAGCGCGATGGGCGCGTCGCCCGCGCCCCAGAAGGGCCGGAGCCCGAGGCTGAGCCGCGGCAGCGTGCTCATCAGGCTCAGCGCGTGGCTGCCGGTCAGCGCGCGCCCGTCCAGTACCGCATCGAGATCGGAGGCGCGCAGAAGCGGCAGCCCGTCGCCGTCGCGGTAGCGGTGCGGCGTCAGCACGAAATGCGCCACCGCACGGGCCACGTCGACCGCGCCACGCCGCCCTTCGCCGTGGAAATTGCGCTGGGTGTAGCGCATGGCGCGCGCCAGCGTTCCGGTGGAGAGCAGGAAACCCACCTCGGCGCGCGGCAGGTGGGCGCAGGCGACATGGAGCGCGCGCTGCCGGACGTTGGGGCCGGGGTCAGCGGCCGTATCAAGCTCGCGCAGCCGTTCGATGGTGCCGGCGCGGTCCCGCCGCATCATGCCGCAGGCCTCCCAGGCCAGGTTGGTGCTGCCGCCGGGCAGGATCGAAAGCGCGGGCATCCGAGCGAACCCCGTGGCCGGGTCCATGCAATGCGACAGGACCGCCAGCACGGTGCCGTCGCCGCCCTCCACGGCCAGCCGATCCACCCCGGCGCGGGCCATCTGCGCCAGCCCGGTGGAAAGCTCGCTGAAATCCTCGATGCGCAGGAACGGCACGCCGGGCAGGGCCTGCGCGGCGGTTTCCAGGACCGAGCCCTTGCGCGCCACCATGTGCCCGCGCGGGTTCAGCACGAGGCCGAGCCGTCCGTCGGTCATCGCAGGGTCCGGCGGCGAAGGGCCAGCGTCAGCCCCAGCGCGATGAGCGCGAGCACCGGCAGGACGACCGCGGCGACGGCCGAGATCGTGCCCTTCTCGGCCATCGTCTTCAGTACTCCGTCGGCGACCATGAAAACGAATCCGATCGCAGCGCCGCCCGCCAGCGCCAGGTCGCTGTTTTCACGGCGTCCGAAACGCTGCATGAGGGGCACCGCCAGCAACAGCAGGCCGGTCGCGGCGAAGGGCAGCGACAGGCGGTTGAAGAGCCAGACGAGGTAGGCGCTGGCCGGCTGGCTGCCCGAGCCGGTCATCCGCGACAGCCGGTAGAGATCGCCGAGCGCCAGGTCGCGCGGCGCGGCCATCAGCAGGCGCAGGGTCTCGGGCGTCTGCGGGCTTTGCCACGTCAGGGGCGGCTTCGGGGGGCTGCCGTCAAAGCGGATTTGCGAGACATCCTCCAGCGCCCATCCATCGGGCAGCGGGCTGGCGCTGGCGGCGCGGGTCACCGCGGCGATCCGGCCCTTGTCGCCGCGCTCGTAGAGCGTCACGCCGGTGATCGTGTCGCCGACCAACCCTTCGACCTCCACCAGCCGGCGTGCGTCCGAGAGCCAGAGCGTCTCGGGCGTGCGGCTGTCGTCGCGCAGCACGCCCGCCCCCAGCCAGCGTTCCAGCGCGCGGTGGGCGACTGGGCTCACCTGGTCGATGAAGAGCGCCGACACCGCGCTGGCCAGGATCACCGCCGGCAGCAGGGCGCGGATCTGGGCGAAGACCGACAGCCCGGCATTGGCGAGCGGCACAAGCTCGTTGCGGCGGATCAGCGTGGAATAACTCAGCAGCAGCGACAGCAGCAGGGCAAAGAGAAGGATGCGATCGAAGAGCATCGGCAGGCGTAGCACCATGTAGCGCATCTGCCCCACGAAACCCGCGCCTGCGGGCAGCAGATCGGCATTGCCGAGCGCGTCCAGGACCCCCAGCAGCGTGGTCATCGCGAAGACGGTGATCAGCAGCCATTTCAGGAAAATGGCGGACAGGTAGCGGTCGAGATGCATCATGATCGCGCCGCGCCCGCGCCGGCCACCGGTTGCGCCGGGACCGGGCGGCGAACCGAAAGCAGCGGCCGGCCCTCCGCCAGCCGGTGAAAGAAGAACACCGATCCGACGGCCACGGTCAGCACCACGGGCCAGAGTCCTGCCCAGGGCGGCACCGCGCCGCGTTCGGCCATCAGCAGCCCGTATTCCAGCAGTTTCTGAACGACCAGCAGCAGCAGGATGCCGATCGCCACCCCGCCCGAGCGCATCTTGCGGCCCAGGTTCAGCCCCAGGATCACGCCAACCAGCGGCAGCACCACCAGAAGTGCCGCGCGGCTGATCCGGTCATGCAGGTCCGACATCGCCACCACCGGGTCGATATCGCGCCCGCCGGCCGCGAAATCGCCCGCGATCAGCTCGGTCAGGGTCAGTTCGCGCTGATCCGCTCCGCGGCTGCGGAACCCCGGCGCCGAATGCGGCAGCCGCCAGGAGACGCGGTCGATTGTCAGCCGGTCGCCCTGTCCGCTTTCGACCCGCCCGGCGATACGGCCGGCCATGCCGTCAGCGAGGGTGATCGCCCAGGCGCCTTCCTCGTCCTCCAGCAGCGCGCCGCTACTTCCGGTGAGGAAACGGCGGCTGCCGTCGGGGCCGGTCTCGACGATGAAGGTCTCGCCCATCTTGCGGCCTTCGCGGTCCACGGCGTCGGTCCAGACCACCCAGTCGTCGAACTGCACGAACTTGCGTTCCTGAAAGGCCGCCACGACGGCGTCCTGTTTCAGTTCATGCACGATTTCGCGGTAATTGTAGCGCGATACGGGTTGCAGGTAGCCGGTGACCAGGATCGAGACCAGCGCCAGCAGCACGGCCATCGCCATATAGGGCCGCACGATCCGGTAGAGCGACACGCCGCTCGACATCATTCCCACGATCTCGCCCGAGCGGCTGAGTCGCCCGATGGTGATGATCGTGGCGATCAGCAGCGCGCCGGGAAGCGCCATTTCCAGGTAGTGCGGCACCAGGTTGGCAATCATCCGCACAGCCGAGACGACCGCGTGGTCGGAGGTCGAGATCAGGTCGGTGATCCGGATCAGCCGTTCCAGCAGCAGGATCGCCAGCGCCAGCCCCGTAAGCGCGGCGAAAAGCCCGAGATTGTTTCTCAGCAGATACCGGTCGAGCTCGACGATCATTCCAGGCGCAGCCCCTCGCGAAGTTGATCGAACATGTAGGGTGTCACGTTCGGTTGTGATAGCGGCCGCAGCCTTTTCCTGATAGCGCCGATACCCTAACATCACGGATAGATGACTGTAACCTGCTCGTACATGCATGGAGAAGCCAAATGCGTTTTCCAGGCGCTTTGCCCGCACTGCTGTTTCTGATCGCCGCCGCCGGTGCTGCCCCGGCGCAGGCCAAGCTCGATATCCGTCCCTACGAGGCCGGCGCGGAATGCGGCGCGCACGCGCCGCAGCTTTACGTCACCGTCTCGGGCGTGACGCCACAGGGCATCCTGGCGGTGGAACTCTACCGCCCGTCGAAGAAGGATTTCCTGCGCAAGGCCTCGCGAATTCACCGCATCCGCGTTCCTGCCGGATCGGGTGAACAGACCGTTTGTTTCGATCTGCCCGGCGCGGGGGTCTATGCGCTGGCGGCCTATCACGACGTGGATGCGGACCGCGATCTCGACCAGCGCTGGAATGGTATGCCGGCCGAGCCTTTCGCGCTTTCCAACAACGAACCGCTGAAGTTCGGTTTCCCGAAATTCGAGGACGCCGCCTTCCGCGTGGGCGAGAACGGCGGCGTCGTGCGTCTGGAGTTGCAGAGCCGATGACCGCAGCCTCCGCACCTGCGCGCCCCGCGGCCGCACCGTCCGCCGCGGGATCGGCGGCGCTCAGCGTGCGCCCGGTATCCGGCCGGGCCGACCGCCGGGCTTTTCTCGACCTGCCCTACCGTGCCTATGGCGGAATGGACGCCTGGCGGCCGCCTTTGCGTTTTGAGCGGGCGGCGCAGATCGACCCGAAGCGCAACCCGGCGCTGGCCCGGATGGAGCATGAACTGATGCTGGCCTGGCGCGGCGGCGAGGTGGTGGGCCGGATCGCGGCGCTGGTCAATCCCGCGCATCTGGACCGGCATGGCGACGCGACCGGCCATTTCGGCTTTCTCGACACGCTGGGTCCCGATTCCGAGGCGGTGGCGGCGCTGACCGAAGCGGCTGGCGCGTGGCTCGGCGCGCGGGGGATGGAGCGGATCGCGGGGCCGTTCAACTTCTCGGTCAACGAGGAATGCGGCCTGCTGGTCGACGGCTTCGACACGCCGCCGGTGATGATGATGCCGCATGGCCGCCCGGACTATGCGCCGACCCTGGAGGCGCTGGGCTTCGCCAAGCAGATGGACATGTACGCCTACATGTGCCGCTTTGCCGACAGCTACCATGTGCCGCCCGCGGTGCAGCGCATGAAGGACGGGTTCCTGCGTGACCCGGCGCTGGAGATCCGGCCGCTCGACATGAAGAATTACCGCGGCGAGATCGAGACGGTGCTCGACATCTTCAACGACGCCTGGTCGCAGAACTGGGGCTTCGTTCCCTTCACTGCAGATCAGATCGGGCATCTGGCGCAGGAACTCAAGCCGCTGGTGCGCGCCGATGCGCTCTGGATCGCGATGATCGAAGGCGAGGCGGCGGGGTTTACGCTGATCCTGCCTGACCTCAACGAAGTGATCGACGGCTTGGACGGGCACCTGCTGCCCTTCGGCTGGGCGCAACTGATTTGGGGGCTCAAGGTGCGCGGCACCCGGCGCGGGCGGTTGCCGCTCGCCGGGCTGCGGCGGCGCTACCACAAGACCCGGCGCGGCATGCTGGCGATGACGGGAAGCTGCGAGGCGGCCTTTGCCGCCGCCCATGCCCGCGGCATGCGCGAAATCGAGGCGTCGTGGATACTCGAGACGAACCGCGATCTGCTCAACCTCGTCAATCTCTACGAGGCACCGCGCTACAAGACCTACCGCATCTACGGGAAGGCGCTGTGAGCGGTTCCGGGGAGCACAGGTTGTGTGTTCTGGTTCTGGCCGGGGCGCGGGCCGGTGGCGATCCGCTCTGCCAGGCCGAGGGCGTGGCCAGCAAGGCGGTGATCGAGATCGGCGGGCAGCCGATGCTGGCGCGCGTGCTGGGCGCGCTGGCGGGCAGCCGCGCCGCAGGGCTCGCGCCGGGCGTCATCGGGCTGGAGGACGCGGCGCTGGCGGAGGCGGCGGGCGGGCATCCCTGCACGGCGCGCCGCGCAGGCGGGCAGGGGCCCGCGGCCAGCCTGCTGGCAGCGCTGGAGAACGGCGCGGACCTGCCCGCGCTGGTGACGACCTGCGATCACGCGCTGCTGACGCCCGCGATGATCGACAGCTTTCTGGAAGGCGCGTACGCCAGCGGCGCGGATCTCTGCGTGGGCTTCGCCAGCCGTGCCACCATCGAGGCGGCCTATCCCCGCACCCGGCGGACCTATCTGCGGTTCCGGGGGGCGGACCTGTCGGGCTGCAATCTCTTCTACCTCGCTGGGCCTCGCGCGCTCGACGTGCTGCGCTTCTGGCGCGCGGCGGAACAGGACCGCAAGCGCCCCTGGCGTATCCTGTGGCGCTTCGGCCCGCTGACCGCGCTGCGCATCCTTCTCTTCCGGCCCACGCCGGAAGTAACCTTTGCGCTGCTGTCACGCCGCGTCGGCGCCGACGTGCGCCCGGTGATCCTGCCCTATGCCGAAGCGGCGATCGACGTGGACACGCCGGGCGATCTGGAACTGGTGCGCGGCATCGTGGCGGAGCGCGCCGCATGAGCGCGCCACTTCTCGCTCAAGCCGGCCAGGCGGCCCGCAGCGCAGCCGTCACGCGGGCGGCGGCCTCGGGAGCGTCGGGCGCGGCGGCCAGGTCGGGCGGGCCCGGCCAGCCTGGATCGTCGAAGGCGATGCCGTCCAGTTCCACGCGGGCCTCGTAACGCGGCAGGACGTGGAAATGCACATGCGGATCGACCATCATCAGCATCAGATAATTCATCTTCGCGCATCCGAAGCGCCCGTAGGCGACCGACTCGATATCGGCCGTGATCCGCGAAAGCTCTGCATGGGTGCCTGGGGCGAGTTCCGCGAAGCTCTGCGCCGGGCCGTGGGCCAGCAGGATCATAGCGCCCAGCGTCGCCTGTTTGGGGCGGGCCTGGACGCTCCAGAACCGGTAATCCGCGATCAGCGTTTCGGCGCCGCCGAAGGTCTCGAACGTCGCGTTGCGGGCGTATTCGTCGGGATTTTGCGGCATGGCGGTCTCCGTCGCTGGGTGCTATGGGCGCAGCAGACAGCTTCTGTCTGCGCGGCGGTGGCAAGCATAGGTGGATTGGCAGTATGACAAAAGACGTAAGCCTGCGTCTGATCGGCGAGGCGCCGCAGCGGCTCTGGGGCATGGAAATGGCCGAATGGCAGCGCCGCGCCTGGACCAAGGCCGGGGCTTCGGGGCTCGACCGCGACCGGGGCCGACTGGTGCTGGAGGCCGACCGGGTGCTTTCGCCCGCGCTGCAACGCGCGCTGCTGGCCGAGCCCGGCGCGGCGCTGATGGTCGAGGAGGCGGGCGTGCGCCGGCTGGTGGCGCTGCACTTGCCGGACGGCGTGACAGATGACGATGCGCTCGCCGCAATGGTCGGGCAGGACGATCCGGATGCCGCGCGGCTGAGCGATGCGGGCTGCCGGGTCGGCGGCGTGACCGATTTCGCCGGCGACTACGACGCGGCGCTGCGCAAGCGCGAGGCCCCCTATGCGCTGTCGCTGGGCCGCGCGGGCACGCGGGCTGTCGAGGCGCGGCTCTTCAGGGGTTCCTACAAGGGCGTGACCGACCTGGTCACGAAATACGCCTGGCCCTGGCCTGCCTTCCACGCCACCCGCGCCTGCGCCGTTCTTGGCATCTCGCCCAACACGGTGACGACGGCCAGCCTGGTACTCGTTGGCGTGGCCTTCTGGCTCTTCTGGACCGGGGCCTGGCTGCCGGGCATCGTCGCGGCCTGGGCGATGACCTTTCTCGACACCGTGGACGGCAAGCTGGCGCGTACCACGATGAGCTATTCCAGATGGGGCGACATCTACGACCACGGCATCGACCTGATCCATCCGCCCTTCTGGTACTGGGCGATCTGGCAGGGCGTCAGCGCGCAGCCGGGAGGCCCGGCGCAGGGCTGGCTCGACGCGGCGCTGGCCGTGATCCTGGCGGGCTATGTGCTCAACCGGGTGGAGGAGGGACTCTTCATCAAATGGTTCGGCTTCCACATTCATGTCTGGCGGCCGCTCGATTCCTTCGCGCGCGAGATCACGGCGCGGCGCAATCCCAACATGGTGATCTTCACGGTCGCCGTCCTGCTGGGCGCACCCGGCTGGGGGCTCGTTGCCGTCGCGGGCTGGACACTCTTCTGGCTGGTCTTCCACGCCGCGCGGCTGGGGCAGGCCCGCGCCGCACGCGGCACCGTTACTTCCTGGATGGAGGGCTGAGCCGCGATGCCCGGCACCGCAATCTTCGATCTCGACCGCACGGTCACGGACGCGCCCACCTGGACGCGCTTCCTGGTCTTCGCGGCGGGCGGACGGCCGGGTGCCTGGCTGCGGGCGCCAATGGTCGCCCTGCGCGCGGCCGGCTACCGGCTGGGCGTGAACGACCGGGATGCGATCAAGGCGGCGAGCCTGGGCTGCCTGCGCGGCATGGACCGGACGGCGCTGGAGCGCGTAGCGGAGGAATTCGTGGCGCGCGAGTTGGCGGGAAACCTGCGCCCCGGCGCGCGCGCGGCCATCGAGGCGCACCGCGCCGCCGGTGACCGGCTGGTAATGGCCACGGCGGCGGTAGACCTGATCGCCGATCCGCTTGGCCGCGCGCTGGGTTTCGACCTGGTGATCGCCACCCGGCTCGACTGGTCGGGCGGTGCGCCGCGCCTGGCCGGGGCCAATTGCTACGGTGCCGAGAAGCTGCGCCGGATTGCCGATGCGGGGCCGTTTCCCCCACCCGTCGCCGCCTATAGCGACCACGTCTCGGACCTTGCGATGCTGCTGGAGGCCGAGCGCGGCATCGCCGTCAACCCTTCGCCCGCGCTGGCGCGCGCGGCGGCCGAACACGGGCTGGAGGTCGTCGATTACGGCCGCCCGCAAGACGTTTCCCAAACCGACCGGAGCAGATCCGCATGAAAGCCATTATCCTGAGCGCGGGCCGCGGCTCGCGCCTGTTGCCGCTTACCGAGACCCGGCCGAAATGCCTGCTTCCGGTGGGCGGAACCACCGTGCTGGGACGCCAGCTCGACACGTTGGAGGCCGCCGGCGTGGCCGAGGCGGTGGTCGTGACCGGCTTCATGACCGCGCTGGTGGAGGAGGAGGTCGCGGCACGCAACGGTCCGATGCGGGTCACGCCCTTCTTCAACCCGTTCTTCCAGATCGCCGACAACCTGGCGAGCTGCTGGATGGCGCGCGCGCATATGAACGGGGATTTCCTGCTGATCAACGGCGACACGCTCTTCGAGGCGGCGCTTCTGCGAGACGTACTGGCGAGCCCCGCGCAGCCGATCCAGGTGACGATAGACCGCAAGGCCGCCTATGACGACGACGACATGAAGGTGACGCTGGACGGCGCGCGGCTGACGGCGATCGGCAAGACGCTCTACCATGCGGATGCCGAATCCATCGGCATGCTGCGCTTCATGGGCGAGGGGCCCGCGCTCTACCGCGAGAAGCTCGAACAGATGATGCGCACCGGCGATGGCGTGTCGTCCTGGTTCCTCAAGGCCATCGACGCCATCGCCTCCACCACTGGCAAGGTCGCGGCCTTCTCCATCGAGGGGCGGCGCTGGAACGAGCTGGACACGGTCGAGGATTTCAACGCGCTGAACGCGCATTTCCGCGACGCCTGAGCGCGCGCTCGACGATCAACGGACCCAGAAGGCAGGTGGCCAGGCTGGTCAGCACCGCGGCATTGTAGAGCGTCTGGGGCACCGCGAAGGGCCCCAGCGTCAGCCCGTGCAGCATGACCAGCAGGAAGATCTCGGCACGCGGCACCATCGACGCGCCGATCAGCCAGCCCTCGCGCCGGTCGAGCAGCCACGCCGCCGGCAGCCCCGCCCCGGCGAGCTTGCCCAGAACCGCCGCCGCGGACAGCGCCGCCGCCAGGCCCAGCGCGCCGCCCAGCAGCCCGGCATCCACCGACAGGCCGATGGCCACGAAGAAGAACGGCCCGAACAGCGCCAGCAGAACCGCGAAGGCGTCGTCGATGCTGTGTTCAGCCGGATCGCGGCTGAAGGCGAGTCCGGCGAAAAGCGCCCCAATGGCCACCGAGAAGCCCAGGAACCCTGCGCAGCCGGCGATCACGAAGACCGCCCCGGCAGCGAAGACGATCGGCCCCAGCCCCGGTGACAGCCGCGCGAATGCGTCCGAGACCGGCTTCTCCAGCCAGCGCGAGAAGAGGTAGCAGGCCGCGCAGAAGACCATCAGCAGCAGAAGCTGCCAGCCCCCGGCGGCCAGCGCGCGCATGAAAAGATCGCCGTTGCCCGCCTGTCCCAGCAGGGGCGCGACGGCGAAAAGCACGCCCAGCAGCACCACGGCGGAGATGTCGTCGAGTTCCGCCACGTCGAGCAGCAGCGCGCCTGAGGGGCTGTCGAGCGCACCCGCGTCGTCCCAGACTGCAATCGAGACGCCGATGCTCGTCGCGCTGGCCGCCACCGCCGCATAGAGCGCGGGCAGCAGCCCCAGGCCGGGCCAGAACCAGACCAGCAGGAAGGCCGCCAGCGCCGCAAGCCCCATATTTGGCAGCCAGATCAGCGCGGCCCGGCCTAACTGGCCCAGAAGCGCGTCGAGATTGCTCTCCAGCCCGATGCGGAAAAGCAGGACTACGATGCCGATTTCCGCCAGGAACCGGATGCTGCGGGCCAGTTCCGCGTCCAGCACGCCCCAGGCCGAGCCCGCCAGCGACAGCGCTACGCCCAGCGCGATGAAGCCGATCATCGGCGGCAGGCCGAGCCGCTGGAAAAGCGCGCGCAGCGGCACCGCGACCAGCGCGACAAGCCCCATCACCAGAAGCACCGGCGCGTGGCCGGGGACGAGGTCACTCATCCGGGCAGGTCCATGCCGGGCGCAGGCGCGCGGGTCATCTCGTCTCTCCTTCATCGGGTCGCAGGCTGCGCCCCAGCATCGCGCGCGGCCTGATCCCGATCAAGCCCCCGCGGGGGTTTGACAAGCCCGGTCCGGCGCGAGACGCTGGCCGCGGTCCATGCCCGGCCGGCGGTTTCAGGAGTACCCGTTCCCATGCCACCGATCAGAGCCCCGCGCGGCGCGGAGGGGGCGCCCCCGCTGCGCGACATCCTCGTTATCGGCGGCGGCGTCAATGGCTGCGGCATCGCGCGGGACGCGGCCGGTCGCAGGCTCTCGGTGGAACTGGCCGAACGCGGCGATCTCGCCTGCGGCACCTCCTCGGCCTCCACCAAGCTCTTCCACGGCGGGTTGCGCTACCTGGAATATTTCGAGCTGCGGCTGGTGCGCGAGGCGCTGCGCGAACGCGAGACGCTGCTCGCCGCCATGCCGCATATAAGCTGGCCGATGCGCTTCGTGCTGCCGCATGACCCGGCGCTGCGCCTGGAGGCCGAAACGCCCGCCTCGCGGCTGGTCGCCCGGCTGATGCCCTGGACGCGGGGGCGCCGCCCGGCCTGGATGATCCGCGCGGGCCTCTTCGCCTACGACCATCTGGGCGGGCGGCGAAGGCTGCCGGGCACGCGGGTGCTGGACCTGCGGCGCGACCCCGCCGGTGCGCCCTTGCAGGAGCGATTTGCACGCGCCTTTGAATATTCCGACTGCTGGGTGGATGACGCGCGGCTGGTGGCCCTCAACGCCCGTGACGCGGCCGCGCGGGGCGCGGTGATCGCCACGCGCTCTGCGGTCACGGCGGCGCGGGCGGAAGGCGGCGTCTGGACGGTGACGATCAGCGACGCGGAGACGGGCGCGACGCGCGAGGTGCGGGCGCGGGTGCTGGTCAACGCCGCCGGCCCCTGGGTGGCGGAGGTGCTGGAGGGGATCGGCGCCCCGCCGCCGCGCGCCGCGCTCAGGCTGGTGCGGGGCAGCCATATCGTCACCCGCAGACTTTTTGAGCACGACCGCAGCTATGTTCTGCAAGGTCCCGACGGGCGGATCGTCTTCACCATCCCCTATGAGCGCGACTTCACGCTGATCGGCACGACCGAGGCGCCCCATGACGACCCGGACGCACCGCCGGTCTGCACCGCGGCGGAGGAGGCCTATCTGCTGGACTTCGTGGCCCGTTATTTTCGCAACCCGGTCACGGCGCAGGATATCGTCTGGCGCTTCTCCGGCGTCCGTCCGCTCTATGACGACGGTGCGGCCTCGGCCACGGCGGCCACGCGGGACTACGTTCTGGCGCTGGAAACCGGCGCCGGGGCGCCACTGCTCAATGTTTTCGGCGGCAAGATCACCACCTACCGCAAGCTGGCCGAACAGGCGCTGGGCCGGATCGGCGCGGTGCTGCCCGGCACGGGCGGGGACTGGACCGCGGGCGCGCCACTGCCCGGCGGCGATTTTCCGGTGGAGGGCGTGGCGGAGCAACTGGCCGCACTGCGCCGCGGCTACCCGTTCCTGGACGCGGTCGGGGCGGAACGGCTGCTGCGTGCCTATGGCGCCGACGCCGCCGGGATGCTGGGCGAGGCCGCACGGCCCGAGGATCTGGGCCCTGATTTCGGCGCCGGGTTGACCGCGCGCGAGGTCGCCTGGCTGATGGAGCACGAATTCGCCCGCACCGCCGAGGACGTGCTCTGGCGGCGCAGCAAGCTGGGCCTCAGGTTCGACGCGGCGCAGACCGCCCGGCTGGAGGAGTGGATGGCGGCGCGGCGGAGCGTTTGAGCGGCAAGACCCCGCTGGCACCTTCGCCGCGCTGTGCTAGGCTCGGGGCCCGACGGCAGTGCGGAACGGAACCCCGATGACCCATATCCTCGCGATTGACCAGGGCACCACCTCCAGCCGGGCCATCGTCTTCGATGCGCGGATGCGGCCCGTCGCCGTCGCGCAGGAGGAATTTCCCCAGCATTTCCCGCGTCCCGGCTGGGTGGAGCACGACCCGAGCGATATCTGGTCCTCCACCGCGGGCACCTGCCGGGCGGCCATCGAACGCGCCGGGCTGCGCGTTGCCGATATCGCGGCCATCGGCATCACCAACCAGCGCGAGACGACGCTGGTCTGGGACCGCAAGACCGGGAAGCCGGTCCACAACGCCATCGTCTGGCAGGACCGGCGCACCGCCGAAACCTGCCGTGCACTGCGCGAGGCGGGCCACGAGGCGATGATAACCGCCCGCACGGGGTTGCTACTGGACCCGTATTTTTCGGGCACCAAGCTCAAATGGATCCTCGACAATGTCGAAGGCGCGCGGGCCCGCGCCGAGGCCGGCGATCTGCTCTTCGGGACGGTGGACTGCTACCTGATCTGGAAGCTCACCGGCGGCGCGGTTCACGCCACGGACGCCACCAACGCTGCGCGAACGCTGCTTTACGACATCCATGAGGCGCGGTGGAGCCGGACGATCTGTGACCTGCTGGACATCCCCGCGGCGATGCTGCCGGAGGTGCGCGACTGCGCTGCGGATTTCGGCGCCGCGCGGGCCGATCTGCTGGGCGCGGCGCTACCGATCCGCGGCGTGGCGGGCGATCAGCAGGCGGCGGCGATCGGGCAGGCCTGCTTTGCGCCCGGCATGGTCAAATCGACCTATGGCACGGGCTGTTTCGCACTGCTCAATACGGGGGCGGAGGCCGTCGCCTCGCGCAACCGGCTGCTGACCACGGTGGCCTACCGGCTGGACGGGCGCAGCACCTACGCGCTGGAAGGCTCGATCTTCATTGCCGGGGCTGTGGTGCAATGGCTGCGCGACGGGCTGAAGCTGATCCGCGAGGCCGGCGAGACGCAGGCGCTGGCCGAGGCTTCGGACCCCGATCAGCCCATCGTCATGGTGCCCGCCTTCACCGGGCTGGGCGCGCCCTACTGGAACGCCGACTGCCGCGGCGCGGTTTTCGGGCTGACGCGCAGCACCGGCCCGGCGGAATTCGCGCGCGCCGCGCTGGAAAGCGTGGGCTTCCAGACCCGCGACCTGGTCGAGGCGATGCAGGCCGACTGGGGCGCGGACGGCACGAAGGGCGCGATCGCCACGCTGCGCGTCGACGGCGGGATGAGCCGGTCGGACTGGACCATGCAGTTCCTGGCCGACATCATCGGCGCGCCGGTCGACCGGCCCGCCCTGACCGAGACGACGGCGCTGGGCGCGGCCTGGCTGGCGGGCATGGCCGTCGGGCTCTACCCCGGCATGGAGGAGTTTGCCGGTGCTTGGGCGCTCGACCGGCAGTTCACGCCGCAGATGCCGGCGGCGGGCCGCGAGGTGAAATACGCCGCCTGGGGCCGCGCCGTCGCCGCGGCGCAGACGGTCTAGCCGGCCGCGGGGCCAGTTCCGCGCGTTCTGAGATGTGCAATTCCAGCCCGGCGGAAACCAGCGGCTCGAGTGCAGCCGGCAGCGGGGCATACTGGCGACTTTCACGAATGGCGCAGTCCTGTCGGTCCGCGTGCTGTGCGACGGCTATCGCAGCGTCAGCTTCATCCTACGGAAGTGAAAAAAACGGATCCGGGCGTCACCTCTCTCGCAAATTCTCCAGCCACGCGTTACGCTGAACGCGTTGTGTCCGGTGAAAGGAGCAAATCTTGTACCGCGTCCGACTGTTTGCCGTCCGTCAAGCACGCTTCTTCGAATGGGTCTACAAACGCGTCGAGCAGGTCATGATCCTTCTCGACCCGGTGTTCGCCAAGATCGGCTACAACCGCGTCGAGCGGCCCATTGCGCTGGTGGAGAAGGGCGTGAAGACCGTTCTGTTCGATTGCCGGATGTGCGGGCAATGCGTTCTCTCCTCCACCGGCATGTCCTGCCCGATGAACTGTCCCAAGACGCTCCGCAACGGGCCCTGCGGCGGCGTGCGCCCGGGCGGGTACTGCGAGGTGAAGCCTCAGATGAAATGCGTCTGGGTGCTTGCCTGGGACGGAGCCAGCCGGATGAAGGACGGCCCGACGCGGATCACCGATATCCTGCCGCCGCTCGACCACACCCTGAAAGGCTCCTCCTCGTGGCTTCGGGTGAGCCGGGAAAAGGCGGGAGAACGCCGGAAGGCGAAGGATGAAGCGCGGCGGGCGCTCGCCATGGCGTTCCCCGAGGCACGCCGGCATGAACCGGTCTCCGCGCCGCTTGCGGACGAACCGCCCAATGCAACCCCTCGGGGGCAGGGCAGATGAGCGATCCGCTGAATATTGTCGGACAGATGCCTCCCGACGCGCCGCCGCCCGAAGGCCATGTCTCGCACAGCCGGCTGGAACGGGTGCTGCGCTCGGGCCGCTTCGCCGTCACCGCGGAATTGAACCCGCCCGACAGCGCCGACCCGGCGGATGTCTACGAGGCGGCGCAGCCGCTGGGCGAGGTCGCCGATGCAATCAACGCGACCGACGCCTCCGGTGCCAATTGCCACATGTCGTCGATCGGCATCTGCGCCCTGCTGACGCGTGCGGGCTATTCGCCGGTCTACCAGATTTCCTGCCGCGACCGGAACCGGATCGCCATCCAGGGCGACGTGCTCGGGGCGGCGGCGCTGGGGGTGCAGAACGTGCTCTGCCTGACCGGCGACGGCGTGGGCGTGGGCGACCAGCCGGGGGCGAAGCCGGTCTTCGATTTTGACTCGATGACCTTGATCCGCACAATACGGACAATGCGCGACGACGGCGCTTTTCTGTCGGGCAGAAAGATCACGAGTCGGCCGAAACTTTTCATCGGGGCTGCCGAAAACCCCTGCATCCCGCCCTACGAATGGCGTCCGAACCGGCTCGCCAAGAAGATCGCGGCCGGGGCGGATTTCATCCAGACCAACTATATCTTCGATATCCCGCTTTTCGAGACATTCATGCAGCGGATCCGTGACGAGGGGTTGGACGAGAAAGTATTCCTCATCGCCGGGGTCGGCCCACTCGCCTCGGCCCGTGCCGCGCGCTGGATGCGCAGCAACGTGCCGGGCATCCACATTCCCGACCCGGTCATCGAGCGGCTCGAAAAGGCCGAGAAACCGTCGGAGGAGGGCAAGCGGATCTGCATCGAACTGCTCCAGCAGGTCAGGCAGATCAAGGGCGTTTCAGGCGTGCATCTGATGGCTTACCGGCGCGAGCATCTTGTCTCCAGCATCATCGAGGAATCGGGTATTCTCGCGGGCAGGAGACGAAAGAAAATGCCCGGACACCGCTGATTGGTCCCGTCTGGGTCTTGAAACCGGGTGGCGCAATGGCCGACATGGTTTCCGGACTCGGTTCTCATCGTTCGACTCATCGCCTTTCATAGTGAACCCGGCATTTCGGCTACCAAAGCAATCTGAGTGCCGCATCCATGGTCCGTTCAGGCCGCATCTCATTTGTCCGGCGGAGCCTCCGTGTTATGTCTGGACGCATGACCCAGACGCATTGAAGCCTGGGTCAGTGGTTGGTCCGTGTCTGGTGGCCGGGAACGGGAGGGTTATCATGCGTGGTTTGTTATTGATCTCCGCGCTCATCCTCGGGGCCTGCACTGCGGGCAACACTGTTGCCGACAGGCTTGCACGCGACCGGGCCAAGACGGTCGTGAACTCAGTGGTCGCAAACAGATTTCCCGGCGTGAACGCGGCTCCGGTGACGGATTGCATCATAGATGCGGCTACCGCCGGGGAAATCATCTCGATCGCGGGGGCAACGGTCAGCGGCGTCACGCCATCCACCGTCGAGAAAGTTCTTGAGATCGCCAGACGCCCCGCTGCGGTGCAATGCATTGCCGAAAGCTCGTTGAGTTCGTTCGGGAGGGCGTCCCTCCAACGCGCATCCTGAGCCGGACCGGGCGGCCAGTCCTGCCTTGACGGCAACGAGAACCCAGGACATGCGATTCATATCTGATTGCCGGCCCGATTTCCGATCCCCGCGGGCAGCGGCGAGCGCGCCATGCCGCGGAAGTTCGGCAAGGCTTCGATCCGGGACAGCCAGGTGCGAATGGCGGGATAGGGGTCAAGACTGACGCCACCTTCCGGTGCATGCGCGATGTAGCTGTAGCCCGCCACGTCGGCGATCGTGATCGCATCCCCGGCAAGAAAGGCGCGGGCAGAGAGTATCCGGTCGATCACCCGGAAGAGATTGTGTGATTTCTCGACCGCGTCCTCGTGGTCAAGCGATGCGCCGAAGACCGTGACGAGGCGCGCGGCACAGGGGCCGTTGGCAATTTCTCCGGCGGCGACGCTGAGCCACGCCTGGACTTCGGCCGCGGCGAGGGGGTCTTCGGGCAGCCACTCAATACCGGCGGAATACCTGCGCGCCAGATAGACCAGGATTGCGTTCGAGTCGGATAGTGTGATGCCGTTGTCTTCGATGGCCGGCACCAGACCGAACGGGCTCAGCTTCAGGAACGCCGGCATCTTGTGCGCGCCGTTCGCCATATCGAGTTCAACCGTCTCATAGGGAAGGTCGAGAAGGGCCATCATCAGCTCAACCCGGTGGCAATGTCCGGATTTTTCATGCCGGTAGAGCGTTATGGGCGCCGCATCTGCAGAGAATTTCGAATTCATCCTTCGTTCCGCCTTTTGCGTCGGGCACTTATGCCGCTGATTTGGGTGATTGCGTTGCGAGGGTTTCCGTCCGGCAATTGACGCTTGTCCGCTCGCCCGGCGTGCCGCGTGGTTGTCGGATTGGGGCGGCCGGGAACGGCCCGGCCGCCACTCGGGTCAGGGGTCAGGCCGCGGCCGTGCCGGTATTCACGATCGGGAAGTCGATGTCGGTCGCTGCAACATGGTTGAGATAGTTGGTGAAGATGTTCGCGACGACGTTTCCGACCGTCTCGACGATATCGGCCTCGGAAAGGCCGGCATCGCGCGCGGCAGCCAGGTCGGCGTCCCCCACCAGGCCGCGCATCTGCTCGATGGCCACTGAGAGCCTCAGAATCGCAGCCATCCGCGGATCTTCGGAACGGCCGGAGAGATGGGCCTCAACGGTCAGGGGCGCGACATTCAGACCGGCCGAGATCGCGGAATGCGCCGAGGCGCAGTAGTCGCAGCCATTGGTACCGGCAACGGCCAGAGCAATCGCCTCGCGGGTGCGGGCGTCGAAGCCGCCACCGGAGAGCGCCTCGTTGAGGCCGAGCATGCCTGAGAGGACCGCGGGCTGGTTCGCGGCCACGCGGTACAGGTTGGGGACCATGCCGAGTTTGCTCTTGATCACAGTGAACAGTGCCACGGCCTTGGGGTTGGCGTCGGTTTCGGAGAGTTGGGTGATGCGTGCCACAGGGGGAACTCCTTTAACTTGTGGATTGAAGGATCAAACGGGAAGCGCGCCGGCTTCAGGCTTGGACAGAGCAATGACGGCCACGACCGCGGCGCCGTTCACCCAGTAATAGATCGCGTCAATTCCGGAGAAATTCAGCGCGAAGGGCAGGACGATGAACAACAGGCCGACCGCCAGGTCCACGGCGAGGTGCAGCTTGTACGGCAGCATGCGAAAGACACCGAGATGGTGGTCGGTGAATATCGTCAACAGTAGTGCCGCCAGCCCGACCAGCGGAGAGATCGACAGCGCCAGCGGATTGGACTCTCCGAGCCCGAGCAGGAACGGCAACCCCATGAGCGCCAGCGCAACCGGATAGTCGAGCCGTGCATGAATGGTCTTGGTGACAAAGCGTGGCATCGCTTTAGTCCTTTCGTGTCCAGTGGATTGAAACGGCGTAAGCAATACGCCGCCCGGTACATCTGGCGCGGATTTGGTGGATTATGAATTTCAGGAAATCCCGAATTCATGCTCGATCGTCCGCGAGGTGCGGAGCATTCGATTTTTAGCGCAATGTGGATTTCTTCTGGCCGGGGTCGGTGGACGGTTACAGCACGACCCGCGCACATGTGCAGATGACCAGTCGCGTAATGTGCCTGTCAAATGGGGTTCCAGATCGCCAGCCGCTTCTTCATTCGGGGTTGGCCAGCCATTGCGGCACCTGTGGAACGCGCGCCCTACGGGTCACCTCACGGTCATCCCGCACGGCTAGGCCGCATTCGCCGTCTCCGTCCCGCGCGCGGCTTGCCGGAAGGCCGCGGGCGACACACCGATCTCTTTCTTGAACACGCGGCTGAAGGCCGATTCCGACGCATAACCCGACACCTCGGCCGCTTCGGCAACACTTAGCCCGCGTGAGGCGATGGCCTCGCGCGCGATCTGCATGCGCCATGACGTGACGTAGCCCATCGGCGTGACGCCGAGACGTGCCGAAAATCGCTCCGCGAAACCCGTCCGGGACAGTCCTGCCTCACGCGCAAGCGCGGCCACGGTCCAGTCCGCGGTGGGATCGCGGTGAAAGGCGGTCATTGCGCGGGCGAGGTGGGGATCGGAAAAACCGGCGATCCCGGTCACGCCGTCCTGCGACTGCTCGATAAAAGCCCGGATCGCCTGGGCGAAGATCGCTTCGGACATCTTGAGCGCGATCAGATCGCCGCCCAGGCGTGCCCGCCCCGCCTCGGCGCCGATGACGCGAAGACTGGCCTCCAGCCACGGCCCGGCCTCGTCGCCATATCCGCGCAGGTGAATGTAGGGAGGCAGGCGATCGAAGAGCAGATGGCGCGACCCTTCGGCAAGTGCGAAATGCCCGCAGATGAGCTGCGTATCGCGCAGGGCCTCGTCGCCACCCCAGACCAGCGCGCCCTCTCCGTCGAAACCGGAGCGTTTGAGCACATCGTCGAGCGGGAGGGCTTCCTCCGGGCCGGTATGGCGGCAGGACAGGACATGCTCCGCGCCATGGGGAATGATGATGAGATCTCCCTGCGCCAGATGCACCGGCGCGCGCTGGTCGCCGACCCGCACCAATGCCTCGCCTCGATGGGCAAAATGAAACCGCGCAACATCGCGGAAGGCCGGGACACGGACCCCCCAAGGCTCGGAAAAGCTCGTTCGGAAATAGAGCGTGCCGCGAAGTGAGAGGCGGGTGAGGATATCGCTGAGCAGATCCAACATGATCGCGATGTTACCCGAGATTTCCGAAACATCCAGAGCCCTGAACGATCCCGCACGGATTGCGGACAAACTGGCATTCAGAGTTCGCATGATTTCTGGATTCTGGAGCGGCGTCCATCCGGTGCGAGATGGGCGATACCGACTGAAGAACATGGCGTTTGCCATGCCGGAAACACCAGCAACCTGAAAACCGAGACAAGGATGAACTGACATGAAACGCTGTTTAATTGCGCTTCTTGCAACGGCCGTCACTGCGCCGGCGCTCGCGCAAATGACGACGCAGGCAGAGCCCATCGAAGTCGAGTCGGCGCTCCGCGTCCCCGCCGAGGATTACCGCACGCATTGGGTTCAGATCGGAGCCTTTTCCCTGCTGGCGGACGATCCCGCCGACGGTGCGCATCAGATTCACACCGTCTATGTCGAGAAGTCCGCGCTCGAGACCTATCTCGGCAACGGGGATTTCGCCGACGGAACGAAAATCGTCAAGGAGGTTTGGTCCGCGCGGACGGAAGAACTGACCACCGGCACGGCAAGTTATGTGGACGAACTCCAGGGACGCTTCGTCATGGTGAGGGATTCGGACGGAACCCTCGGGACCGGCGCGCGGTTTGGCGACGGCTGGGGATGGGCGTTCTTCGAAGGTTCGGAAACCAGCGTGACCGTCACCCGGGACTACGGGACCGATTGCATCGCCTGCCACGAACCGGCGCGCGATCAGGGGCTGATCTATCTGCAGGGCTATCCGGCGATCCGGAAATGACCGGGCTGGGATGTCACGGATGGCAGAGCAGGCCGAAGAGAGCCCCTTTCCACCCGGAAGCGTCCGAAATCCTGAACGGATGAGCATGGAACCCGTCCGATCTCGCATTCACGGATCGACCCCGCCGCGCTTTCTTACCGGCGTGCAAACCAATGAAAGAGGACCGACCAATGAAGACGATTACACTCGCTGCCACCATCACAACCGCGATGAGCGGTGCGGCATTTGCCGATGAACCGATGAACGATCTCGAGATTGCCCACACGGCTTACACCGCCGGTCAACTCGACATCCGCTATGCCCATCTGGCCCTGGCGTTGTCCGAGAATGACGCGGTGCGGCAGTTCGCGGAGACCATGATCCGCGATCACGCTGCGGTCAACGCCGCCGCCGGCAACCTTATCGCTGAACTTAAGGTCGTCCCGCAGGACAACCCGTTGAGCCAGGCTCTGGTCGAAGGAGCGGCGGCGAAGCGGGCGGAGTTCGCCGCGCTCAGTGGGCATTCCTTCGACTGCGCCTACGCCACCAATGAACTCGGCTATCACCAACTGGTCAACAAGACCGTCGCGGAAAGCTTCATTCCGGCGGTTACGGTCGAGCCGCTGCGTGACCTGCTCGCCGATGCGCTGGAGACGTTCCGGGCACATGAGGCGCATGCCGAGCACATGGTCGAGGGGTTGCAGTGCGGCTGACCCTCACCCGGCGCAAATTCGGCCAGGGCGCGGCGTTGTCCGTTGCCTTGGCGGTTTCCGGCCGGCCGGCCCCGGCCCATGCCCGCCCGCGCACCCTCGACGTCCGCATTCAGGGATTTGCCTTCCGGCCCGGTGATCTGACCATCGAGCCCGGCGACACTGTCGTCTGGGAGAATGCCGATGTCGCGCCGCATACCGCCACAGCACTGGACGGTGCGTGGAACACCGGAGAGATCCCTGGCGGCGAGACCGCACGGATGATCTTCGAAGCACCGGGCGAGTACCGTTATGTCTGCGCCTTCCATCGGCACATGACAGGCCGCATTCGGGTCGTACCGCCAAGTTGACTGCAACCGACCGCGTCGGCCCGTCCGGGGCCGCCGCGCAAGCCCAGGGTCTAAGGAGACCGAACCATGTCCGCACCCCTGACACTCGTCAGCCACACGCTTTGCCCCTATGTCCAGCGCGCCGCCATCGCGATGACCGAGAAACGGCTTCCCTGTGAACGCCGCTATGTCGATCTGGCCGACAAGCCTGACTGGTTCCTGCGCATCACGCTTCTTGGGAAGACGCCCGTCCTGCAGGTCGGGGAGGACGCGATATTCGAGTCGGCTGCGATCCTCGAATACCTCGAAGAGACCCAACCCCGGCCGTTGCACCCGGCCGACCCTGTCCAGCGTGCGCGACACCGGGCGTGGATCGAGTTCGGTTCGGCCGCGCTGTCGGATATCGCCGGGTTCTACTCGGCCCCCGATGCCGCTACCTTCGAGAGCAAGACCGCTGCTCTGCGGGCGCGTTTCAAGCTGCTGGAGCGGCATCTGGGCGATGGCCCGTATTTTGCGGGCGACGGATTCAGCCTGGTCGACGCGGTCTTCGGGCCGGTTTTCCGCTATTTCGACGGCTTCGACCGGATCGGAGATTTCGGGATTCTCCATGATCTGCCGAAAGTCGCATCCTGGCGTGAGGCGCTCACCGCGCGGTCTTCGGTGCGCGACGCGGTCCAATCGGATTACGCGGAAGACCTCGAGCGGTTCGTGGAGCGCCGGCAATCGCACCTTTCCCGGCTGCTAGCCTGCGTTCCGGGCTGATTGGGGGAGACCGATGAAGGTCATCGTCGTTGGTGCCGGCATCGTGGGCCTTTCGGCTGCCTGGCAACTGGTCCGTCGCGGCCATGAGGTGGTTGTCCTCGAGCAGGGGGCGATCCCTAATCCGGGATCGGCTTCATTCGACGAACATCGCATGATTCGGCCGCAATACGGCCCGCAGGCCCATTACACGGCGATGGTTCGCGACGCACTGGCGACCTGGGACGAGTTGTGGGCCGATCTCGGTGAGGTGCATTTCGTTCCCACAGGCGTGCTGGCGATCGATCTCGGCGACACCGGATGGATGGGGATGACGGCACGTTCCCTGCGCGAGACAGGGACTGCGCACGACCACTGGTCACGGCGCCGCATCCAGGAGCACGCGCCGTTTCTCGCGTTGCCGTCCGCCGCGCGGGGCCTCTTTGCGCCGCATGCCGGCGTGCTGCTCGCAGACCGCATCCTGGACGGCCTTTCGGCCTGGCTTGAAATGTCCGGTGCAACGCTGATCCCGCACAGCCGGGCGGTGCGGGTCGATGCCGACACGGCTTCCGTGACCCTCGACACCGGCGAGGTGATCTGTGCGGATCGGATCGTTGTCGCGGCGGGGGCATGGACCCCGCACCTGCTGCCTCGGCTTGCGCGGCGCGTCACGCCCGTGAGGTCTACCGCCGCCTACATCGCCGCCGAGTTGTCCGATTTGTCGCAATGGCGCAAGGCACCGGCGCTCTTCCTCGCGACCAGGCAAGCGCATCTCTACGCATTGCCGCCGGTTTCAGGAACCGGGCTTAAATTTGGCGGTGCCCCGGTCCTGCGGTCCGAGACGCCGCGGTTGCCTGTTCCCGTCTGCGAAGGTGACGCCGGCGCCACGCTGGCTGCATTCCGAGACCATCTGAAGCGGCCGGGGCGTTACGCCGTGTCGGGCGCCGCCGCGGGCTACTATGCCGACACGCCGGACAAGGAGTTCGTCTTTGAGGCGTTCAATCGTGCCTTCGCCATCACCGGCTGTAGCGGCCGAATGTTCAAGTTCGGCAGTCTTGCCGGCCGGCGGGCGGCGGATTGGATCGATGCGGATCTCATTCGGTAAAGTCAGGATGGCGGCTACGGCTCTTCTTTTCTCAGGATGGACGGGCGGTTACGTCTTCACGCGCAAGCGCATTTAACCCGGCATCGGGCGCATGGGCCGATGGCCGATCCGCGTGAAATTCAAGGAAGGCGGCAGCGCAGCAATGCGTGCAGGACGCCCGGCTGCGCGAACCGGCCGCGACGATTCCGCGTTCTGCGCAGGTTGACCGCGCGATCGCGGAAACGGCGGAGGGGGCTGTGACGCTCGGTCAGCTATCGGTCGGGGCAACCGACAAGGCCGTCCGTCTCCATTTCGCCCCTCGTTTATCAGGGACGGACTGTCGAGTAATGCGTCACTGATCTCGATGTGACCGACCTGCAAAGCGAACGCCGCCGTGCGCTGATGTTTCTCTGCATGGGCAACTCGCTTGCGACCTTTATTCTGGCGGGGCTGGGCTATATCGTGAGGCGTCAGATGCAGCGGCCGGTTTCGACGCTTGCGCGTCAGGTCACGGGCGCAAATGAGCACCGATGAGAAAAGAACGGGCTGGATGGCCGAGCGATAAATGGCTGATAAAGATAAAAAATACAGTATTCTCGATGCGTCCCGTTTAAGCGTCGCGCCTATGATGGACTGGACGGACAGGCACTGCCGGCTTCTGCACCGGCTCCTGAGCCGGCGGGCGTTGCTCTACACCGAGATGGTGACGGCGCCGGCGCTGGTGCGGGGTCATGCCGTGCATCTGCTCGAACACTCGCCGGGGGAACATCCCGTCGCTCTGCAACTGGGCGGCTCGGACCCGACGGAGCTGGCGGAGGCGGCGCGGCTGGGGGCCGAGGCGGGCTATGACGAGATCAACCTTAATGTCGGCTGCCCGTCGGACCGGGTGCAGTCGGGCACGTTCGGCGCGGTGCTGATGAAGGAGCCGGGGCTGGTGGCCGAATGCTGCGCGGCCATGATCGCGGCGCAGCCGGTGGAGGTGACGGTGAAATGCCGGATCGGGGTTGACGACCAGGATCCCGAGACGGTGCTGCCCGAATTCATCGCGCGCGTCGCCGCGACGGGGGTGGGCCGCTTCGCCATCCATGCGCGCAAGGCCTGGCTGGAGGGCCTCAGCCCGAAGGAAAACCGCGATATCCCGCCGCTCGACCATGATCTGGTACTGCGGATGAAAGGGCTGTTCCCGGCGCTCCATATCAGCGTGAATGGCGGCATCGAATCGCTCGACGAGGCCGAGGGCTTTCTTGCCGCGGGGCTCGACGGGGTGATGGTGGGGCGCGCGGCCTATCACCGGCCCGCCGATATCCTGTGCGCCGCGGATCGCCGGATTTTCGGCGCGATGGAACCCGACAGCACGCCCGAAGATGCCGTCCGCGCCATGCTGCCCTATATCGAGGATCACCTCGCGCAGGGCGGCAGGCTCAACCAGATCACCCGCCACATGCTGGGGCTATTCGCGGGCCGTCCCGGTGCGCGGCAGTGGCGGCGGATGCTCTCGGACGGGGCCGCACGGCCTGGCGCGGGGCCGGAACTGGTAGCGGCGGCGCTGGCCGGGATCGCCGGAACCTTGCACGCGCGGGCCTCGTGATGCGCGGGACCGGGCAGGGCGGCGCGGATGAGGCAGCGGAGGCGCTGACGCTCTACCGCCGGCGGGGCTGGCTGCGATTTCCCACCGATCCGCGCATTGCCGACTGGGTGGCCCATGCCGCGCCCAAGGCCCGCGCCATCGCCGCCGATCCCAAGGCACAGGCGGCATGGCTGCGCTGCGGCGGGACCTGGTTCGCCGGGGTCAACATGCTGGACAACGCTGCGGACGGATCGGTGGCGGGCTCGGGCCCGCTTGCCGGTGCGCCGGTCGATTTCATCCGCGACGGGCTGGGGCTGGAGGAGTTCGCCTGGGACGCGGGCCAGATCTCGGTCTGCTATCCCGGCTATCCGCAACCCTGGGCGGGCGAGAGCGAGGCCGCCTTCCGCTTTCGCCGAGACCGCGATGCGGCGCATCTCGACGGGTTGCTGCGCGAGGCGCCGGGGCGCCGGCGCCGGCTGCGCGAGCACCATGGCTTCATACTCGGGCTGCCGCTTTGCGAGACCGGGCCGGGGGCGGCACCCCTGGTGGTCTGGGAGGGCAGCCATGAGATCATCCGCACGGCATTTTCTGATGCGTTCGAGGGGATCGCGCCGCAGGACTGGGGCGGGGTGGACGTGACCGATATCTATCAGCAGACGCGCCGGCGCATCTTCGAGACCTGCCCGCGCATCGCGCTCCATGCGCGGCCGGGCGAGGCCTATCTCGTGCACCGGCTGGCGCTGCATGGCGTGGCGCCCTGGCAGCCGGGGGCGGCAGCCCCGCCGGAGGGGCGCATGATCGCCTATTTCCGGCTCGATGCAGGACGCGGGCCGCGCGCCTGGCTGACCGATCCCTGATCGCGCGCCTGCGGCGCAGGTCCTTGCGTTTGCGCCCGCCCGGGGGCGGGCGCGGGGCCTCCGGCGGGGATACTTGTGGCAAGAAGAATGCCGTTCGGGCGGGTGCCCGACGGGTCAGCGGTTGACTCGGGCCTTGCGGCCGCCCCGGCGTTTGCGTTGTGCGGCGGCGCGGTCGGGAAGTTCGGCCATGATGGCGCGCCGGGCCTCGGACGAGAGCCGCGACCAGGCGGTGATCTCGTCGATGCTGCGGTGGCAGCCGATGCAGAGCCGGGTCTCGGGGTGGATCGTGCAGAGCTTGACGCAGGGGCTTTCGATCTCCTCGCGCTTCCAGATCTCGTCGCTCATGTGTCGGCCTGCCTGAGATGTGCGATACGGTCGAGTACGCCCTGGAGGATATAGGAAGCGGCGACATGGTCGATCACCTCGGAGCGACGTTTGCGTGTCGCATCCGCCTCCAGCAGCGCGCGTTCGGCGGCCACTGTCGAGAGTCGCTCGTCCCAGAAGGCGATCGGCAGGTCGGTCAGCCGGGAGAGATTGCGCGCGAAGGCGCGGGTGGACTGGCAGCGCGGGCCTTCGGAGCCGTCCATGTTGCGCGGCAGGCCCAGGACGATGCCGCCGATCTCGCGCGCCGTGGCGATCTCCAGCAGGCGTGCCGCGTCCTGCGCGAATTTGCGCCGCCGCAGCGTCTCGAGCGGGGTCGCGACCGACAGCATCCGGTCGGAGACGGCGATGCCGATGGTCTTCTCGCCCAGGTCGAGCCCCATCACCGCGCGCATCGGCGCGAGCGTGTCACGGAAAGCGGCGATGGCGTCGGCCTCCGCGTTCATTCGCCGATCCCCGCCTCGATGGCCGCGTCGCGCAGGTGCGCCAGCGCGTCGCGGTCGCCGGCATGGGCCGCCTCGGCGCGCGCCAGCGCCGCGCGGGCCTCGCCGGTCCGCCCCAGCACGCCATAGGCGTTGATGAGTTGCGCCCATTCGGCCGGGCTGCCGCCTTCGCGTTCCAGGCGTTCGGCCAGACGGGCGACCATGCCGCCGATCATCCCGGTGCGGTCCTCCGCGCTCATCTCCCCGGCGGCGGCGACATCGCCGGCGGTGGGGCCCGTTCGCGGGCGCAGGAGGGCCGGGTCGAGCCGCCGGCCGGCCAGTTGCGCGACCTGCCCGATCTGACGGCGCACGGGCTCCATCCACGGCGCGCCTTCGCGGCCCTCGGCCAGAAGCCCGCGCCAAAGCTCGAAGGCGCGGTCGTAGCGGCCCGCCTGGGCGAACATGACGCCCGAATAGTAGCGCGCGGTGCCGTTCGCGGGATCGCGGGCCAGCGTGGCGCGCAGCGCGGCCTCGGCTTCCGGCGAGACATAGCCGCGCGCCGCCGCGATCATCAGTTCCGCAAGCTGCGCGTAATCCGCCGCATCCGCATCCCCGCCGCGCGCCGCGATCAGGCGCTCCTGCGCGGCATAGGCCGCACGGTAGCGGCCCAGCGCGGCCTCGTGACGCGCCAGGAGAGCGTTGCCCTGAATGTCGGCTGGGCGGCTCGCGACCGTCTCGCGCAGCCGTTCGACCAGTTCCAGATAGCCCGGATCCGCGCCTTCGGGGGCGGCCGGGGCTTCGGGGATGCCGGCCTCCGCCTCGGCCTGGGTCGGGCGGCCCTCGCGGGCGGCCTCGATCGCGGCCAGCCGGGTCTGGAGCGGAAGGTCGCGCGCGCCGGGCTGGCCGAGGGCGCTGTAGAGCACCGCCGCGCCGCCGATCACCGCCAGCGCTGTCAGGCCCGCGAGCGCCCGCGAACCGACCGCGGGCGCGCCGCCGCGCGGACCGGCGGCGCTGAGCACGCGGTCGGCCTCCAGGATGCGGCGCTTGACCTCGATACGGGCGCGCTCGGCATCCTCGGGGGCCAGCAGCCCGCGCGCTGCGTCGCGCTCCACCTCCGCCAACTGGTCGCGGTAGACCTGCAGGTCATAGGCCGCCGCCGGCGTGGCGCCGCCGCGTGGGCGCAGCAGCGCATACACCAGGAAGCCGGCGCAGATCGCGGCAAGTCCGATGGATGTGAGCCAGAAAACCATGTGCCCTCGGTTGGAAAACCCGTCAGGGGGCATGTAATCCCTGTGCTCCCCCGGGGAAAGCCACATTCCGTCACAGGGGCGCGCGGCGCATGGACACGCGGATGTCGCTATTGATATGAGTTGGGTCGTCGTGAGTATCCTCTTTTCCGCCAGAGGGCGCAAAAGCAACCTGCTGCGGGACGTGCCGGCAGCCGAACCGAGTCGGGAGATCCATGAAACGCTATTCCGCCTTTGCCATCGCCCGCGAAGCCCTGCGCTATCACAGCGGATGGGAGCGCGCCTGGGGTTCGCCGGAACTCAAATCCTCCTATGACGTCGTGATCGTCGGCGCGGGTGGTCACGGGCTCGCCACCGCCTATTACCTGGGCAAGAACCACGGCATCACCAATGTCGCGGTGATCGAGAAGGGCTGGCTGGGCGGCGGCAATACCGGGCGCAATACGACGATCATCCGGTCGAACTACCTGCGCGACCCCTCGGCGGCGATCTACGAGAAATCCCGGTCGCTCTACGAGAGCCTCAGCCAGGATCTGAACTATAACATCATGTTCAGCCCGCGCGGCGTGATGATGCTTGGCCAGACCCAGCACGAGGCCCGCGCCTATAAGCGCACCGCGCACGCGAATGCGCTGCAGGGCATCCAGACCGAATGGGTCGGCCCCGGCCGGGTCAAGGAGATCTGCCCGATCATCAATATCGACGGGCCGCGCTACCCGGTGCTGGGCGGGCTCTGGCAGGCGCGGGGCGGCACCGCGCGACACGACGCCGTGGCCTGGGGCTATGCGCGGGCCTGCGCGGGCATGGGCATGGATATCATCCAGAGAACCGAGGTGACGGGCATCCGCCGCGAGGCCGGGCGCGTGACCGGGGTTGAGACCACGCGCGGCACGGTCGAGACCAAGAAGGTCTGCATCGTGGTCGCCGGCCACTCCGGCCAACTGGCCGAGATGGCGGGCTTCCGGCTGCCGGTGGAATCGGTGGCGCTCCAGGCGCTGGTCAGCGAGCCGATCAAACCCTGCATGGACATCGTGGTGATGGCCAACACAGTGCATGGCTACATGAGCCAGTCCGACAAGGGCGAGATGGTGATCGGCGGCGGCGCGGACGGGTTCAACAACTATACACAGCGCGGCTCCTTCCAGCATGTGGAGGAGACGATCCGTGCCCTGGTGGAAACCTTCCCGGTCATCTCGCGCCTGAAGATGCTGCGGCAATGGGGCGGAATCGTGGACATGACCGGCGACCGCTCGCCGATCATCTCGAAGACCCCGGTGGAGGGGGTCTTCATGAACTGCGGATGGGGGACAGGCGGGTTCAAGTCCATCCCCGGCTCCGGCTGGGCCACGGCCGAGATGGTGGCCAAGGGCGAGCCGGGCGACCTGGCCGCGCCCTTCGGGCTGGACCGTTTCGCCGAGGGCCGGATGATCGACGAGTCAGTCGCCGCGGCGGTGGCGCATTGATGGGCGGAATTCGAAACATCCGGATGGCCGCACGCGACTGGCCGGGGCGTCCGACGGCGGGGGCCAGGTCAGCTGGGCCGAATGCATTGCGTGCACGGCGGCGCCACAGGGCTGCGTCGGTCGGATCCCGCCCGAACGGCGGTTGCGTATGGCGCGCCGGTTCTCCCATGGAGGCTTTGGTGCATCAGCGCACAATATCACGCCCTATTGTGCGGCAGGTCACAGAGAGCAATGACGGCATCGAGGTTTTGGCGGGAACTGGCCGAACAGCAAAATATCAATGCGCCAGACTTGGCCGACCGACACTCGGCGGTGAAGGCGCACCGGCGCAAACGTCTTCTGCGTGCCCTATATCTTTCTCTTGCAGAGAGGAGGACACGCCATGTCTGATCATTCGCATTCCCATCATCACGACTACCCGAGATATGCCGGCAGTCCCCGGACTGGTAGCGGAGTCATCTGGTTGCTTGCGGCCGCGGCTGTCGTCGGTGTGCTTCTGTTCATCATCATCTCGGGCGTTGGCAGGACAACCGTCACACATCCTGGCGGTGCCGGGGCCCCGCCTGTTACCCTGCCGGTCGATCCGGCCGCGGAGACCACGGCCCCTGCCACGAACGAACTCGGAATGTCCGGAACCGATGGCCTCGGGGCGGGAACGCTCGGTACGGCGACCGAACAGAACCAGGCGACTGGCGGCCAGTAGGCCGGATTTCGCAGATTGCGCTTGCGGCGGGCGCGTTCGCGCGCCCGCCTTTACCGTGCCCACGGCATCCGCCCGCAATCCCCTCTTCCCTCCCGTTGAAAACCGGAGCGTCCCATGCTGATCCTGACCTGTCCGAATTGCGGCGTCTCCGGCGAGGAGACGGAGTTCACCCCCGGCGGCGAGGCGCATCTGAAGCGTTTCGGTCCGGGCTCCGATGACGAGGCCTTCACCGGCTATCTCTTCGAGCGCAAGAACCCCAAAGGCGTGCATTTCGAGCGCTGGCGCCATGCCTATGGCTGCGGCAAGTGGTTCCACGCCGCGCGCTGCACCGTCACGCTGGAGGTCTTCGGCACCTATTCCGCGCAGACCACCGAGCCGCCGGCGCACATTATCGACGCCATCAAGACGAAACGCCCCGACTGGGAGGGCTACGAATGAGCATACGTCTCGCCAAGGGCGGGCGGCTGATCGACCGCTCCACGCCGATCGAGTTCACCTTCAACGGCAAGCGGATGCGCGGCCATGCCGGCGACACGCTGGCCTCGGCGCTGCTGGCCAATGGTCAGACGCTGGTCGGCCGGTCGTTCAAGTATCACCGTCCGCGCGGCATCGTGGCCAGCGGCGCGGAAGAACCGAACGCGCTGGTCAATCTGGGCGAAGGCGCGCGGTTCGAGCCGAACCAGCGCACCACCACGACCGAGCTTTTCGACGGGCTCAAGGCCACCAGCCAGAACCACTGGCCGAGCCTGGAATTCGACGTGGGCGTGGTCAACGCCAAGCTCGCGCGGTTCTTCCCGGCGGGCTTCTACTACAAGACCTTCATCCAGCCGCGCGCCTTCTGGAAACATGTCTACGAGCCCTTCATTCGGCATTCCGCCGGTCTGGGCAAGGCGCCGACCGAGAAGGATGTCGACCGCTACGAGTATTTCTACGCCTTCGTCGATGTGCTGGTGATCGGCGGCGGTGTCGCCGGCCTGGCGGCGGCACGTGCCGCGGCGCGCGGCGGCGCCAGGGTGCTTGTGGTGGAGCAGACCGCGCATTGGGGCGGCCGCGCCGTGGTCGATGGCGACGTGATCGACGGCAAACCGGCTGGGGACTGGGTGGCCGGAACCGTGGCCGAGCTGGAGGCGATGGACAACGTCACCCTGCGCCCGCGCATGATGGGCACGGGCGTCTACGACCACGGCTATGTCACCGTCTACGAGCGGGTGGCCGACCATACGCCGGGCGACGGACGGCCGCGCCACCGGCTGTGGCGGGTTCGCGCGGGCCAGACCATTACGGCGACCGGCGCGCTGGAGCGTCCCATCGCCTTCGCGGGCAACGACGTGCCGGGCGTGATGCTGGCCTCGGCGGTGCGCGACTATGTTGTGAACTGGGGTGTGAGCCCCGGCGACCGCACCGTGGTCGTGACCAATAACGACGATGCCTACCGCACCGCGATCGCGCTCAAGGAAGCCGGGCTCGACGTGCCGGCGGTGATCGACGCACGCACCGCTGCGACCGGCGAGTTGCCGGAACGCGCGCGGGCGCTGGGCATCCGGGTGGAAACCGGCCACGGCATCTCGAAGATCAAGGGCGCGCGCAAGGTCGAGGGTGTCGCGGTCTGCCCGCAAGCGGGCGAGGGCTCGGTGCTGGAGACGATCGCCTGCGACGCGGTGGCGATGTCGGGCGGCTGGTCGCCGGTCGTGCATCTGTGGTCCCATTGCGGGGGCAAGCTGACCTGGGACGAGGAGCGGGCGATGTTCCGCCCCGACCCCAAGCGTGCGCCTACCGGAACGGATGGCGCGGGTTTCCTGCTGGCCGCGGGCGCGGCGAACGGTGCGCTCCACGCCGCCGAGGTGCTGGCCGATGCGCATGCCCAGGGCAAGGCCGCGGCCAAGGCGCTGGGCAAGACGGGCGGGAGGCTCGCCGCAGCCAAGGCCGAGGCGCCCGAGGAGAAACCGCTGGAGCCAGTCTGGACCATGCCGCAGGGCGCGCCGGTCGAGTTGAAGATGAAGATGTGGCTCGACTACCAGAATGACGTGAAAGTCTCGGACGTGGAACTTGCCGCGCGCGAGGGCTACGAGAGTGTCGAGCACACCAAGCGCTACACCACGCTGGGCATGGCCACCGATCAGGGCAAGCTGAGCAATATCAACGGCCTGGCCGTTCTGGCCAATTCGCTGGCCAGCCCCATCCCGCAGGTCGGCACCACGACCTTCCGCCCGCCCTACACGCCGGTCTCCATCGGCGCGCTGGCCGGCGAGGCGCGCGATGCGCTCTTCAAGCCGACGCGCAAGACGCCGGTCGATGCCTGGCACGCCGGCAACGGCACCTATTGGGAGCCGGTGGGCGACTGGCGGCGGCCCTATTGCTATCAGCGCGCGGGCGAGACGATCGAGAATGCGGTCCATCGCGAGGTGCGCAACGCGCGCACCGGGCTGGGTCTGCTGGACGCCTCCACGCTGGGCAAGATCATCGTCAAGGGCCCGGATGCGGGCCGCTTCCTGGACATGATGTACACGAACATGATGTCCAGCCTGAAACCGGGGCGCTGCCGCTATGGCCTGATGTGCAACGAGAACGGCTTCCTGATGGATGACGGCGTCGTGGCGCGGCTGGACGAGGACACGTTCCTTTGCCACACCACCACAGGCGGATCGGACACTGTCCACGGCCATATGGAGGAGTGGCTCCAGACCGAATGGTGGGACTGGAAGGTCTACACCGCCAATGTGACCGAGCAATGGGCGCAGATCGCCGTCGTCGGCCCCCGCGCGCGCGATGTGCTGGAGAAGCTGGGCGGCATGGACGTCTCGGAGGAGGCGCTGCCCTTCATGTCCTGGGCCACGGGCGAGCTGGGCGGGCTGCCGGCGCGCATCTTCCGCATCTCCTTCTCGGGCGAGCTCAGTTACGAGGTTTCGGTGCCCGCCGGGCACGGACGGGAACTCTGGGACATGCTGCTGGCCGCGGGCAAGGAATACAACGCCATGCCCTATGGCACCGAGGCGCTGCACGTGATGCGCGCGGAGGTCGGCTTCATCATGATCGGGGACGAGACCGACGGCACCGTGACGCCGCAGGACCTCAACCTGCACTGGGCGGTGAGCAAGAAGAAGGACGACTTCATCGGCAAGCGCGCGCAGGAACGCAGCGACCTGACGCGGGCCGACCGCTGGACGCTCGTGGGGCTGGAAACCGAGGATCCGCAGCGTGTGCTGCCCGACGGCGCCTATGCCGCCGATGGCCGCGTCCTGCCCACCGGTATCAAGCGGACCACCGGGCGCGTGACCTCGACCTATTTCTCGCCGACGCTGGGCCGCTCCATCGCGATGGGCCTTGTGGAGCGCGGGGCCGAGCGCATGGGCGAGACGCTGAACTTCACCACCACGGGCGGCGACACGATCAAGGCGAAGATCGTCGAGCCGGTCTTCGTGAAGACATAAGGAGCGCGGAACAATGGCAGATGCAGTCAGTGCCGTGGGCGGCGCGGAATTTCGCGGAGCGGTCACGGTGCGGGAGGTCGGCCCGACCGGCATGATCACCCTGCGCGGCGACCTGGGATCGGACGCGGTGGCCAAGGCGGTCAAGGCGGCGACCGGGCTCGGCGCCGTGCCGGGTGAACGCGAGATCGGGCTCGACGGGGACAAGGGCGCGGCCTGGATGTCGCCCGACGAGTTGCTGATCCTGGTCCCCTATGCCGAGGCGGAAAAGGCCGTCACGGCGATGGAGAAGGCGCCGGGCAAGGCCCATGCGCTGGTCGTGAACGTGTCGGATGCGCGCGCTCATTTCCGCATCTCCGGCGCTGGCGTTCGGGAGGTGCTGGCCAAGGGCGCGCCCGTCGACCTGTCGCCCGACGCCTTCGGCGCGGGGACGATCCGGCGCAGCCGGGTGGGGCAGGTGGCGGCGGCCTTCTGGCTCTCGGACACCGATTGTTTCGATCTCGTGTGCTTCCGGTCGGTCGGCGAATACATGTTCACCTGGCTCTCCACTGCCGGTGCGAAAGACAGTCTGCCCGGCTATCTGTCCTGAAAAATCAACGGCCCCGCCAGTCGGCGGGGCCGCGATTGTGGCAAATCCGATTGTTCACGATCTGCGCATTATCCCTAAATGGCGCGGTAATTACCCCATTTCGGTCCCAATTCGTTCCTAGATATCAACGCCGCAACAAGAACAGCAGGGCGGACTCCGCCCGGAGGGTTCAAGGATGGGTATCTGGAAGAACGCCATTGCGCTGGGGCTTGCCGCGGCGCTCGGAGCCTGCGCTTCCACCGACACCGTGTCGCGCGACACGCCGGCCAAAGCACCGGTTCTTAACAGCCAGAGCGCGATGTGGCGGGTGCAGGACGTGCGCGTGACCGTGCCCAAGACGCTGAGTGTGTCCGAGGCGAATCTCTTTTACCCCCTGGCCGATATCGTCTGGCGGGGAGAGCCGCGCGGCGACCGTTACGCGCAGGTTGCCGCGATCATCGACGCCGCCGTGACGGATGGCACCGCGCATCTTCGCGGGTCGCAGCCGGTCTTCGTCGATGTGGAGGTTGAGCGGTTCCATTCCGTGACCGAAAAGACCCGCTATAGTGTCGGCGGCACCCATTCGATCCGGTTCCGCATGCGCGTGGTGGACGCCGTCACGGGTGCGGTTCTCAACGGGCCGACGCTTATCAAGACGGAACTGGAAGCCTATGGCGGCAAACGGGCCATCGAGGCCGAGCAGTCGGGCGAGACGCAGAAACGGCGCGTCACCCGCCATGTTGCGGCGGTGATGCAGCAGAAATTCGGCCATGCCGGTGCGCGTGGAGCCATGCCGCGGCCGGCCGAAGCGGAATAGACAGCCGCGCGAGGGGCGGGAGCGGTCCGAGGGGGCGGTGCGAAGCCGCCCCCTTTTGCCATGCGCGGCACCGTGGGATACGGGCTTTCCGGCCCCGGCGTTTCGCGCTAGGAGGGCGGCATGAACGACATATCCGCGCCCCCGCCCGTGATCCGTCTGAAGCCCAAGGCCGATGCACGCCGCATCCGGCATGGCGCGCCCTGGGTCTTTGCCGACGAACTGGTGCTCGACCGCCGCACCCGCGCCCTGGCCCCCGGCTCCGTCGCGGTTCTGGAGGACAATGACCGCGCCCCGCTGGGAGTCGTCGCGGTCAACCCGGCCTCCCGGATCGTCGCGCGGATCCTCGACCGCGATCCGGCGGCGCGGATCGGCCCCGACTGGTTGGCCGCGCGGCTGGAGCGGGCGCTGGGGCTGCGCGCGCGGCTCTACGATGCACCCTTCTACCGGCTGGTCCATGCCGAGGGCGACGGGATGCCGGGGCTGGTCATCGACCGGTTCGGCGATGTCGCGGTGATGCAGCCCAACGCCGCCTGGGCGGATCTGCGCGCCGGGGAGATCGCCGAGGCGCTGGTCGCGGTCACGGGCGTCGGCGTGGTGGTGCTGAACGGCACCGGCCGCGCCCGCGTGCAGGAAGGCCTGGCCGAGGAAACGCGGCTGCTCCGCGGCACGGTGGACGGCCCGGTGCCGGTTACGATGAACGGCGCGACCTACATGGCCGACGTGACCGGGGGGCAGAAGACCGGACTTTTCTACGACCAGCGCCCCAATCACGCCTTCGCCGCGCGCCTCGCCGGGCGCGCGCGCGTGCTCGACCTCTTCTCGCATGTGGGTGGCTTCGCGCTGGCCGCGCTGGCGGGCGGGGCGGAAAGCGCGCTCTCGGTGGACAGTTCCGCCGCCGCGCTGGCCCTGGCGCAGGAGGGTGCCGAGGCAGGCGGAATGGCGGCTCGCTTCGCCACCCGGCGGGGCGACGCTTTCGATACGCTTGCGGCGCTGCGGGAGGAGGGCGCGAATTTCGACCTCGTAGTGGCGGATCCGCCGGCCTTCGCGCCCACGCGCGCCGCGCTGGAAAAGGGCCTGCGCGCCTATGAACGGGTGGCCTTCATGGCCGCGCCGCTGGTCGCGCCGGGCGGGTTCCTGGTGCTCTGTTCCTGCTCGCACGCGGCGGAGCTTGCCAAGTTCCGCGCCGCCTGCCTGCGCGGCATCGGCCGGGCCGGGCGCGCCGCGCAACTCCTGCATACCGGCTTTGCCGGGCCGGACCATCCGCAGCATCCCGCCCTGGCGGAGACCGGCTATCTCAAGGCGCTCTTCTTCCGTCGGGACGGCTGATGCGGGTGCTGCTGGACGCCTGCGTGCTTTACCCCACGGTGATGCGCGAGGTGCTGTTGGGCGCGGCGGCGGCGGGGTTCTTCACGCCGCTCTGGTCGCCGCGGATCCTGGAGGAATGGGCCCGCGCCACGGCAAAGTTGGGGCCGGAAGGCATGGCCGTGGCCCGCGCCGAGATCGCGGTGCTGCGCGACCGCTGGCCCGACGCGGAGGTGACGCCGCAGGATGGCGCGGCGTTGGGGCTGAGCCTGCCCGACCCCGACGACATTCATGTTCTGGCCGCCGCCATCGCGGGACGCGCGGAGATACTCTGCACGCTGAACCTTCAGGATTTCCCCACCCTCGCGCTGGCCGCGCACAGGCTCATGCGGCGCGATCCTGACGGGCTGTTGCGCGGTTTTCACGACGACGCGCCCGATCGCATGGCACAGGTGGCCGCGGCCGTGCGCGCCCGCGCCGAGGCCATTTCCGGACAACCCCAGCCTCTGCGCGCGCTTCTCAAGAAGGCGCGGCTGCCACGGCTGGCCAAGGCGCTTGCGGGCTGAGCGGCCTCAGCCGCCGATCCGCCATTTCGCCTCGCGCGCCTCGATTGCGGCGATCCGGTCCTCGGTCCTGGGATGGCTCATCAGCCAGGCCGGCATCGGTGCGCCGCCCGATGCCAGCCCGTCGAGTTTGCGGAATAGCGATTTTTGCGGCCCGGTGCCGATCCCGGCCTTGACCAGCAGCGCCGAGGCATAGGCGTCGGCCTCGTATTCGTCCTGGCGCGACAGCCGCGCGGCCAGCAGGCTGGTCAGGGCATTGGCGATCCAGACGCCCGCACCGGGCAGGATGCGGCTGAGCACCGCGCCAAGTGCCACGCGCATCGCGTTCTGGCCGGAAAAGTCGATCATCCGACGTTTGGTGTGGCCCAATGCGACATGGCCCAGCTCATGCGCGATGACGCTGGCCATCTCCTCGGCGCTGACCTCGCCCACGCGGTACTTGTTGTAGAATCCGCGGGTGATGAAGATGCGCCCGTCCGGCGATGCCAGGCCGTTGACCGGGTCGATCTCGTATATATTGACCTTGATCGTCGGCAGGTCGAGCGCCGCGGCCATGTCGAGCGACAACTCGCGCAGGCGCGCATCGGCCAGTTCCGTGGACCGCGCGTCGAGCTGGCGCGTCGTGCGCCAAGCCGAGAACACGTACATCGCCAGCCCGTAGAGCACCGCCAGCAGGATCGGGGTCAATTTCAGCATGGTAAAGATATGGGCCAGCGCGTCCGTCCCGGCAAGCGCAAGCTGTCTCCCGCCGATCCGCGCGGGCAACCGTTGCCGAAAGTGCCGATCGTTGATAGATTCGATACAAAGCCGGCGAAACCGCGCTGTCGTTTAGAGGGTCGAGTGGAAGAATATTCCCATATGCTCGCGCAGATGACGCGGGAGATTTCCGCGTTGCGGCGGATGTTGCGGGCGCTTCGGAGCCTGGGCAACACGCCCGTCCATGCCAATGCGGACGGGCCCATCATCCTGCGCAGCAAGGCGCGCACGCAGCCGGTGAAACCGCCGACACTGGTGCTGGAAAACCCGGTGCGCCTGCCAATTCAGGAGATGCTCGCGCGGATGGAAGCCGCGCCTCAGCGCATCGTCTTCGGCCCCAACAACGTGCCGCATCTGGTCACCTGACGCGCTGCGGGGCGGCTCAGCGCCCCAGTGCCCGCATCGCCGCGCCGATGCCCCCGAGCGTCATCGGGAACATCTGGTCGGCAAATATTTCCCGGATCATCTGCACCGAATGGGTGTATTGCCAGTGCCGCTCGGGCAGGGGGTTGATCCAGATGCTGTCGGGCCATTGCTCGCGTGCGCGCGTCAACCAGACCGATCCCGCCTCGGCATTCCAGTGCTCGTTCGCTCCGCCGGGATAGGCGATCTCGTAGGGGCTCATCGAGGCGTCGCCCACGAAGATGCACTTGTAGTCCGACCCGTAGGTATGCAGCACGTCCCATGTCGGTGTCTGCGCATCCCAGCGGCGCCGGTTGTCGCGCCAGACGCCTTCGTAAAGGCAGTTGTGGAAGTAGTAGTATTCGAGATGCTTGAACTCGGCCCGCGCGGCCGAGAAGAGCTCCTCCACCACGCGGATATGCGGGTCCATCGAGCCGCCCACATCCAGAAAGAGCAGCACCTTGACCGCGTTGCGGCGTTCGGGACGGGTCTTCACGTCCAGATAGCCGTGCTCGGCGGTGGCACGGATCGTGCCGTCAAGGTCCAGCTCTTCATGCGCGCCCTCGCGCGCCCAGTGCCGCAGCCGCTTGAGCGCCACCTTGATGTTGCGCGTGCCCAACTCCACGCTGTCGTCGAGATTGCGGAACTCGCGCTTGTCCCAGACCTTGACCGCGCGCCGATGGCGGCTTTCCTTCTGGCCGATGCGCACGCCCTCGGGGTTGTAGCCATAGGCCCCGAAGGGGCTGGTTCCGGCAGTGCCAATCCACTTGCTGCCGCCCTGGTGGCGGGCCTGCTGCTCGCGCAGGCGCTCCTTGAGGGTCTCCATCAGCTTGTCGAAGCCGCCCAGCGCTTCGATCTCGGCCATCTCCTCGGGCGTCAGATGCTTCTCGGCCATCTTCGCCAGCCAGTCGCGCGGCAGGTCCACGGCGTTCAGCACGTCCTGCGCGCTGATCTCCTCCAGCCCCTTGAAGGCGGCGGCGAAGGCGCGGTCGAACTTGTCGAGATTGCGTTCGTCCTTCACCATCGCGGCACGGGCGAGGTAATAGAAACCCTCCACGTCAAAGGTCACCAGCCCGGTGCGCATCGCGGCGAGGAAGGTCAGGTACTCGCGCAGGGAAACCGGAATTCTGGCCGCCCGCAGATGCTCGAAGAAAGGCAGGAACACGGGATCAGCCCAGGCCCGTCCAGCCGATCACCATCGTGGCGAACAGGCCCAGGATGCCGAATGCGATGCCGTAGCCGGCGGCATATTGCGCGATATCCGCCCGGTTGCCCTTGCGCACCATGGCGACCCGCGCGCCCCAGAGCGCGCCGACGACAAATCCGATGATGACCAGCATCAGGCCCCCGTTTTGCTGCGTTTGGGCGTCAGCGCCGTGATCTCCGAGACGCGCTGGCGCACGGCCTTGGCCGAGCCGAAGCCATAGCGCGCCCAGCCCAGGCTGTCGAGCCGGACGATTTGCGCCTCGTCCGCGCGGCCCAGGTAGCCCAGCGCTTCGGACTTGATCATCAGCAGGGTGGCCAGCAGCGCGGCGTTCTGGCCCCGCGACACCGCGGGCAGGCTGTCATTGACCAGTTCGACCGCGGCCTCCGCCTGCCCGCTGGAAAGCGCGAAGGCGGCGAGCTGCATCGAGACATGGGCGGCATGGATGTCGCCGGGTCCGTAGAGGCTGCGGTAGAGCGCATGCGCGGCGGCGAAGGCGCTCAGCGCCTCGGGCGTGTCGCTGGTCAGCGCCAGGCGGCCGAATGCGAAGAGGCTGAACCCCAGCCGGTTGTCGAGCCATTCCTCCTGCCGCGCGATGGAGAGCGCACGGCGCGCCGAGGTCAGCCGGCGTTGCGACGACACTTTCGGACCCAGCGCGGTTTCCATCGCCTCGATCCAGGCGCGCGAGGTGCGCGGCAGCGGCTCGGGCGCGATACGCTCGCCCCGCGGGTTGAGCCGTGCCAGCACCCGCGGCAGCACCTGCGCGACCTGGTCGCGGGTCATGCCGTTGCGAATCTCCGGCGCGTAATAGGCGCGCAGGATCAGCATGTCGAAGCCGGTCAGGACGGTGTGGAAATTGTCGTCGTTGAAGATGGAATCGGGCAGGCGGTAAAGGTCGTTGAGCGGCCCCAGCGCCTGGGCGATTTCTTCATGCAGGCAGTCGCGCACCTCCTGCGGGCTGACATCGGCGGGGATGAAGATCGCGGTGCGCTCGCGGCGCGCCAGCGTCGTCCAGTCGAGCTGCCCGCCGCGCCGGTTGCGCAAGAACTCCGCCCAGCTCGACACGCGCGGCACGACGAAGCAGGCGGCTTGCGGCACGGCGCGCTGCAGCTCGCGCCGGGGGAGGGTCTCGATCACGATATTGGGTGTCTCGCCGGGACGGATATGGCGCATGGAAATGCCGGCTTCGTCGGTGAGCCGCGCCATCAGCCGGTCGAGGTCATGGCGCAGGCTGTCGGGGGCACCGGCGACCACCGCGACCGTGACGGGCTCGGTGAAGCGGGTCAGGCGCGGGATGGCGCGCCCGCTTTCCATCTCGAAGGCCAGATCCAGGAAATCCCGCGCGATATCGGCATTGGCGCGCGCCGGCGTCTCGCGCGGCGGGGTGCCGAAGAGCTTCATCTCCGGCAGCGTCATCGGCAGGGCGGCACCGGGCGCATGGGCATGGCGCTCCGACACGTCCGCCGACGGTGAAAGCCCGCATCCGGCCAGTACCACGAGACAGGGCAGCATAAATCCGCGGAGCGTCCAGCCCTTCGGGCGCAGACCGGGGCGTCCGGCGGATGTCTCAGGAAACCTGGCTATCAACGTGAAATCCCGAAATGATCGCCCCACGCCGGTCAGCCTAGACGCCGGTGGCGATTCGGGGAAGCCGCGCGGGCTCACCGCTGAGCGCGGGTCATGAACGCCAGACGCTCGAAGAGGTGCACGTCCTGCTCGTTCTTCAGCAGCGCGCCATGCAGCTTGGGCAGCGCGTTTTTACCGTCGCGTTTCAGATCCTCCGGCGCGAGGTCCTCGGCCAGCAGCAGCTTGAGCCAGTCCAGCATCTCCGATGTCGAGGGTTTCTTCTTGAGCCCCGGCGTCTCGCGCAATTCGTAGAACTGCGTGAGCGCGGTCGTCACCAGCTCCGGCTTGATGCCAGGGAAATGCACATCGACGATGGCGCGCATCGTGTCGGTGTCCGGAAAGCGGATATAGTGGAAAAAACAGCGCCGCAGGAAGGCGTCTGGCAGTTCCTTTTCGTTGTTGGAGGTGATGATGACGATGGGGCGCGTGCGGGCGCGGATCGTCTCGCCCGTCTCATAGACATGGAATTCCATCCGGTCGAGTTCCTGTAACAGGTCGTTTGGAAACTCGATGTCCGCCTTGTCGATCTCGTCGATCAGAAGCACGATCTTGTCCTGCGCCGTGAATGCATCCCAGAGCTTGCCGCGCTTGATGTAGTTGGCGATGTCATGCACCCGCTCGTCGCCGAGCTGGCTGTCGCGCAGCCGGCTGACCGCGTCGTACTCATAGAGCCCCTGGGCCGCGCGGGTGGTGGATTTGACATGCCATTCGATCATCTCCAGCGCCAGCGCGTCGGCGATCTGGCGCGCAAGTTCGGTCTTTCCCGTACCCGGTTCGCCCTTCACCAATAGCGGGCGTTCCAGTGCGATTGCCGCATTCACGGCAACAGTCAGGTCGTCTGTCGCGACATAGGAGTCGGTTCCGGAAAATTTCATAACGCTTGCGGGCCCCTGCATAGCTTAGTTGAAGCGAGTGATACCATGCCTGCACAAAGCTTCAAGGGATGCTGATCCGGGGGTGACAAACCGCCCGCGATCCTTTAAGCGAGGCCTCGTTGAGTGGAGGTGACGACGATGGAAATCGCAGACCGCCGTCTTCACGACGTGGAGCAAAACACAATGAAAGCAGAGGTATTCTTGCCTGACGATTATCGTCCGGCTGAGGATGAGCCGTTCATGAACCCCCGACAGGTGGAGTATTTCCGCCGCAAGCTGCTCGACTGGAAGGCCGACCTTCTGGAAGACAGCCGCGACACGATCGAGGGAATGCAGGAAGGCACCCGCAATATCCCCGATATCGCCGACCGCGCGTCGGAGGAAACCGACCGCGCGCTGGAGCTTCGCACCCGCGACCGGCAGCGCAAGCTCGTGGCCAAGATCGACGCCGCGCTGCGCCGGATCGAGGAAGGCGAGTACGGCTATTGCGAAGAGACGGGCGAGCCGATCTCGCTCAAGCGTCTCGACGCCCGCCCGATCGCGACGCTGAGCCTGGAGGCGCAGGAACGCCACGAACGGCGCGAGAAGGTGCATCGCGACGACTGACCGTGGCGAATGCAGGGCGTGACAGAACAGGCACCGGGGCAGGTATGTCCCGGTGCCTTTTCGTGAAGGGGATGCAATGACGCTGGCAGGGCAGGATTTCACCGTCGTCGGGGCCGGGATCGCCGGGCTGGCCGTGGCCACGGCGCTGGCGCGGGCCGGGGCGGCGGTGCGCGTGGCCGAGAAGGCCGAGGCGATCAGCGAGGTCGGCGCGGGCATCCAGATCACCCCCAACGGCATGGCCGTGCTGGCCGCGCTGGGGCTGGAGAAGGCCTGCCTGGCGCGCGGTGTTCGGGCCGAGGGCGTACGTCTGCGCGACTACCGCGCCGGTGCCGGGGTGCTGCGGCTCGATTTCGACCGGCGCCGGCATTCCAACCCGCACCCTTACGTCTTCCTGCACCGGGCGGATCTGATCACCATCCTGGCCGAAGCCGCCGACGCCGCCGGGGTGCGCTTCGATCTTGGACTGGAACTGTCGCCGGAGGAGGCGCTGGCGCACTCCGGCGGGATGGTGATCGGCGCCGACGGGCTGCGCTCGGCCATGCGCGCGGCGCTCAATGGCGAGGCCGAGCCCTTTTTCACCGGCCAGGTGGCCTGGCGGATGCTGGTACCCACCGATCCGGCCGAGGCGCCACCGCCCGTGGCGCAGGTCTGGCTGGGGCCGGGACGCCATGCCGTCACCTATCCGGTGCGCGGCGGACGGGCGCTCAACATCGTCGCGGTGGAGGAACGCCACAGCTGGGTCGCCGAGGGCTGGAGCCACCGCGACGACCCCGAAACGCTGCGCGAGGCGTTTGCGGACTTCGCGCCGGAGTTGCGCACCTGGCTGGAGCGCGCGCGGGAGGTCTATGTCTGGGGCCTCTTCCGGCACGAGGTGGCGCGGCGCTGGCATGGTGACGGCATCGCAATCCTGGGCGACGCCGCTCATCCGACGCTGCCCTTCCTGGCGCAGGGGGCGAACATGGCGCTTGAAGACGCATGGGTGCTGGCCAAGGCGCTGGGCGCCGCGGGCGGCGACCGCGCGGCGGCGCTGGCGGCCTATCAGGCGGCGCGGGTACCGCGGGTGAGCCGGGTCGTGGATGCCGCCAACCGCAACGCGCGGGTCTACCACCTGTCGAATCCGCTGGGCCGACGCGCGACGCATGCGGCGATGCGGCTGGGCGGTGCGGTGATGCCGGGATTTGCGCTGGGCCAGTTCGACTGGGTTTATGGCGAGGACGTGACGCGGCCCTGAACGGCCGGTGCCGCCGGGCCAGGGCGCAGCGCGCCGGCGAGCGCGTCCAGCAGATCGGCACGCCGGATCGGCTTGATCAGGAAACCGTCCATACCAGCGGCCCCGCATTGCACGCGATCCTCGGCGAAGGCGTTGGCGGTCAGCGCCAGGACCGAGCAGCGCGGCCAGCCCCGCGCGGCCTCGATGCCGCGGATATGGGCGGTGGCGTCCAGCCCGTTGCGGCGCGGCATCGACATGTCCATCAGCACCAGGTCGGGGCGAAGGCGGGAAAAGAGGTCCACCGCTTCGACCCCGTCGCGGGCCAGGTGCAGCGCCGCCCCGGTGTCTTCCAGCATCTTGCGCAGGATCAGCCTGTTGGTCGCGTTGTCCTCGGCCGCCAGGATCGTGACCCCGGCCAGTGCGCCGTCCGCCACCGCCGCGCCATCCACAGCCGGGACGGTTCGCGGGGCCGGATGCCGCGCGGTCGCGGCGCGAGGCGCGGCCCGCAACGGGAGTGTGAGCCAGAAGCTGCTGCCCGCGCCCGGCGTCGAGGTCAGTTCGATATCGCCGCCCATCGCCCGTGCGAGCCTGCGGGAAATGGCCAGCCCCAGCCCGGTGCCGCCGTGGCGCCGGGTAAGCTTGCCGTCCACCTGTTCGAAAGGCTCGAAAATGCGCGCCTTGTCCTGAGGGGCGATCCCGGCACCGGTGTCGGTCACGCAGAAGGCCACCGCTGCGCTTTGGGCGCCGTCCTCGCGGACCACGCGCAGGCTGACGGACCCGGCCTCGGTGAATTTCACCGCGTTGCCCGTCAGGTTGATCAGGATCTGGCGCAGCCGTCCGGCATCGCCCATCAGCAGCGGCAACTGCGCGGGCGGCGCACCGCAGTCGAAGTCCAGCCCCTTCTCGGCGGCAAGCGGGCCGATGATCCGGCCCACGTCGCGCAGCGTCGCGGACAGGTTGAAGGGGGCCGCTTCTATCTGCAGGTGCCCGGCCTCGATCCCCGAGAAGTCCAGCACGTCGTTGATGATATGCATCAGTGCGCTGCCGGAACGGTCGATCGTTTCCAGCAGGTCGGCCTGTTCGGGGGTGAGGGGGCTGCGCCGCATCAGTTCGGCCATCGCGATTATCCCGTTCATCTATCCCGTTCATCGGGGTGCGGATCTCGTGGCTCATCGTGGCCAGGAATTCGGACTTGGCGACGCTCGCGGCCTCGGCCTTGCGCGCCAGATCGCGGGCTTCCAGCGCGCGCCGCCGCAGATCGTCTTGCGAGCGCTGCAATTCCTCGTTCATCTCCTCCTGCGCGATATTGGCGGCGATCAGGTCATGCTCGGCGTGGTGGCGTTTGTCGTTCTGAAGGTGCAGCCGGTAGAAGAGCCCGAAAAACGTTCCGGTGAGGATGACGCTGGAGAAGAGGTGGATCAGGATTTCCGTGGTGGGCACCGGCGCGCTCAGGAACTCATAGACGAAGAGCCCGCCCAGCGTGCCGGTGAAGATCACGTGTTTGACGAAGAGCGACTGCCGGTGGAGTTTGCCCACGAGATGGCCGTTGATCGTGGCCGCGGCCAGGAATGTCAGGGCGAGGATCCATGTTTCCTGCCCGCCTGCGCTCCACATCACGAAGACCGCGCCGGATATGCCGAACGACCAGAGGACCGAACCAGCGGTCAGCCAGCACCCGCAGCGCCGCGGTTCCTCATGGAAGCGGGCTTGCCTGTTCACATGGATCAAGACGGCGGTTTCGCCCAGTTCGCCCGCCAGCGCGACGGCCAAGGTCAGCGCGCCTGTACCCAGCGAGACGATCCAGGCCATCAGCAGCCCGCCCACGATCTCGTAGGCGATGCGCAGCCACAGGAGGCGCAGCCGCCCGGCGCAGAACCGTTCCATCCGGCCGGGTGCGGAGTATTTCCGGTTGAGTTCGGCGAGGCGATCCTCGCGCCGATCCGCTGCCGACCTGTGTTGCATCCGCCCTCCAGCGCGCGGTCACGCGCGGGAGAGCAGAAACCAGAGCCGTTAAGAAATCGTTGACCGCCGCCGGGTCAGGCGTCCATCTCCACCCAGACCGGCACATGGTCGGAGGGTTTCTCGCGCCCGCGCAGATCGCGCTCGATCCGGGCGCCGGTCAGCAGATCGGCGCATTGCGGCGTCATCAGGACATGGTCGATGCGGATGCCGTCGTTCCGGTCCCATGCGCCGCGCTGGTAGTCCCAGAAACTGTAATGCCCCGGCGCGGGCTCCACTGCGCGGAACGCGTCGGTGAACCCCAGATTCAGGATGCGCCGAAAGGCCGCGCGCGTGTCATAGAGAAAGAGCGCGTCCTCCTCCCATTTTTCCGGCCGTGCGGCGTCCTCGGCCTGCGGGATCACGTTGTAGTCGCCGGCCATCAGTGCCGGTTCCTCGGCCGCCAGCAGCGCCTGCGCGCGCGCCCGGAGCCGGTCCATCCAATTCAGCTTGTAGTCGTATTTCGGCCCCGGCGCGGGGTTGCCGTTGGGAAGGTAGAGCCCGCACACCCGCACCGGCCGCGCGCCCATCACCGTGGCCTCGATCCAGCGGGCCTGTTCGTCGCCGTCGTCGCCTGGCAGGCCGCGGGTTACATCCTCCAGCGGCAGCTTCGACAGGATCGCCACGCCGTTGAAACCCTTCTGGCCGTGGATCTCGACGGTGTATCCCTTGTCCTCGATCATCCCGCGGGGGAAGGCGTCGTCGGCCGACTTGATCTCCTGAAGCACCGCCACGTCGGGGGCCGCGTCGTCGAGCCAGGCCAGCAGTGTCTCGATCCGCGCCTTGATGCCGTTGATGTTGAATGTGGCGATCTGCATGTCGGGCCTCCTGCGCCCGTTCTGACCGATGCCGGGGCGAAGGGCAAGCGCCGCGCGGGCGGTCAGGCGGGGCGCAGCGCCAGCGGCAGGCACCGGGGCGCAGTGTTGCCGCTGTCGGGCAGGAACTCCGGCTCGCCCGCCCAGCCGATCCCGGCGAACGTCTCCGACAGCACGCCCAGCGCCGCGGCCATGTCGCTGCGCGCCACCAGATGGCCGATGCAGTGATGCGCGCCGCCGCCGAAGCCGAAATGGACCTTGCGCGGGCGGGTGATGTCGAAGCCCGATCCGTCATCCACCGCCGGGTCGCGGGCACTGGCATGCACGAGGATGTGCAGCGTCTCGCCCCGGCGCACGTTCTGACCGTCGATCTCGAAATCCTCCAGCGCCTCGCGCGTGGCCCATGTGGTGGTCGGTCGGGTGCGGATCGCCTCCTCGATCGCGGCGGGGATCAGCGCGGGATCGGTGCGCATCATGTCCCATTGCCGGGGATGATCGGCGAAAAGCGCCATCGCGAAGCCGAGTTGCGCGCGGGTCGTGTCCACGCCCCCGAAGATCGAGATCACGATCATGTCGCGCAGCGCCTCTTCCGGCAGGTCGCCCGCAGCGTCGAACCGCGCGACGATCCGGGAGGGGTAGCTCCGGGGCGCGCGCCCCGCACGGGCCGCCGCGGCCAGACCGTCGGCCACCTCCATGAGCCGGTCGCAGGCGGCGTTGATGCGCGCGGCGTGGCGTCCGCCATCCACGCCCATCGCAAGCCCCAGGTCGATCGCGTCGTCCGCGATCCGGGGCCAGTCGGCATCCGGCAGCCCCATCAGCGCGCAGATCGCCCGGCCCGCGAAAGGCGTGGAAAAGGCCGACATGAACTCGCCTCCGCCGGACGCGGCCAGCGGCGCGGCCAGATCGCGCGCGATGCGGGTGAAGGCGGGCTCCAGCCCGGCGACGAAATCCGGCGTCAGCACCGGCACGGCCAGGTCGCGCAGGCGGCGATGCGCGGTGCCCTCCTGCCCGATGACGCTGCGCCGCCAGAACGAAGCGAAACTGCCCTCGAGCCCGATCACCGCGGGCCAGGCATGGCTGCCCTGCCGGAGCCGCCGGTCGCGCAGCAGCCGCCCCGCCTGCGTGTGGCGTAGCACCGCCAGCCCGAAGGGCGTGCGCGCGCACCAATGCGCCGCGCGTGCCTCCGCCACGGCGGGCGAGCGGGTGGAGAAGCCGGGGGCGGCCAGATCGAGAAAGGGCAGGCCTTCGTCGCGCATCGCAATGGTCGTCCGGTTGGTCACCGCGATAGCCTAACCGCCGCCGACGCGCTTGTCTGCCGCCGTGTCGCGAGCGTTCAGGCCTCTGCCGTCGCGGATAGCCAGGCGCGCGCGCCGGCCTCGTCGCCGGGATCGAATATCTCGATCCTGAGGCCCGGTATCAGGGCGCTTTCCACCTTGGCGGCGTTGCGCACCCAGGCCTGGTTGGCGAGCAACGCGACCCGGTCGAATTTCGAGATCAGCCCGAAGAGGCGGGGCAGGTAGCTGAACTCCACCCCGATGGCCTCGGCCGTGGGAATCTGGATATCCGTGATGCGGTAGAGCAAGCGCATCTTCCCTGTGTCCTCGGCAAGGCGCAGCAACTCCTCGATGCCCGCGCGCATATCCGTGGCGTCGATCTTGCCGCCGATCTCGACACGGATCAGTCCGTCATCTTCACGTTCGATCTTCATCATGGCGCTTGGACCTCCGGTTCCGGTTTGCGATGCCCATACCCGCCCGCGCTGCGTGGCCCGTGCCTAGATCGAGAAGCTCGTTCCGCAGCCGCAACTGGACGAGGCGTTGGGGTTTTCGATGGTGAAACGCGCGCCGATCAGTTCCTCGGTGAAGTCAATCACCGCGTCGGCCAGGAAGGGCAGCGAGACGCTGTCCACGACCACTTTCTGGCCGTCCTTTTCCAGCACGAGATCCTCGTCGGCGGGGCTGTCGAGCTCGATCGCGTACTGAAACCCCGAACAGCCGCCGCCCTCGACCGCGACGCGCAGCGCCTGCGGGGTCTCGGCATCGGCATTGATTTCCGCCAGGCGCGCAAAGGCACGATCCGTCACTTTCGGCGGCAGGCTCATCTGCATCGGCGTGGTTTCCCGTTTCGTCCGTCAACTGCTTCGAATATATGTGCCACAGGGACAGACGACAAGAACGGGCGGATCATCGGATGTACGCGGCCATAGCCTGCGATCCCGCGAGAACGCGCGGGCGGCTCCACGCAGAGGAGGAGAGCGCCTTCCGCACACCGTACCAGCGCGACCGCGACCGGATCATCCATTCCTCGGCCTTCCGCAGGCTCAAGCACAAGACGCAGGTCTTCGTCGAGCATGAGGGCGACTATTTCCGCACCCGCCTGACCCATTCGATCGAGGTGGCGCAGGTGGCGCGCACCATCGCGCGGGTGCTGGCGCTCAACGGCGAACTGACCGAGGCTGTGGCGCTGGCGCATGATCTGGGCCACACGCCCTTCGGCCATACCGGCGAGGACGCGCTGGCCGCGCTGATGGCGCCCTATGGCGGCTTCGACCACAATGCCCAGGCGATCCGCATCGTCACCCGGCTGGAGCGGCATTACGCGGAATTCGACGGGCTGAACCTGACATGGGAGACGCTGGAGGGGCTGGCCAAGCATAACGGGCCCGTCACGGGCGCGCTGCCCTATGCGCTGGCCGAGTATGTCGCGATCCACGATCTGGAACTCGCCACCCATGCCGGGGCGGAGGCGCAGGTCGCCGCGATTTCCGACGACATCGCCTACAACAACCACGACCTGCATGACGGGCTGCATGCCGAACTCTTCACCGAGGAGGAGATTTGCGCGCTGCCCATCGTCGGCTACTGTTTTACCGAGGTGGATCGCCGTTATCCGGGGATCGAGCCGCAGCGGCGCCGCCACGAGGCACTGCGCCGGGTCTTCGGGGTGATGGTGGCCGATGTGATCGACACCAGCCGCGGACTGATCGCGGCCTCGGGCGCGGAGAGTCCCGAAGATGTGCGCCTTCTGGGCCGCCCGGTGATCCGCTTCTCCGACGGGCTCTGGCGGGATCTGGGCGCGATCCGCGAGTTTCTCTTCTCGCGCATGTACCGCGCGCCCGAGGTGGTGGAGATGCGCGCCAGCGTCACCTGCGTCGTGCAGGATCTCTTCCCGCTCTACATGGAGCGCCCGGACCTGCTGCCGCCGCAATGGCGCCGCGACGTGGCCGCGGCCGGGGACCGGACCGAACTGGCCCGCGTGGTGGCCGACTACATCGCCGGCATGACCGACCGCTTCGCGCTTCAGGCCCATGCCCGGCACTGCGGCCCGGAGGGGGCGGCGGGCTAAGACCCTTGTGCGCCCGCGCGGCTTTGACGACATTGGCTCCAGGCGACAGGAACCGAAAGGCAGGGCAGATGGCAGCAGGCGCGGACGGCGCGCTTTCCCCGGTCACCGGCATTGCGCTCGTGGGGCTGCTGGGCGTCGGCGCGCAATGGCTGGCCTGGCGGCTCAGGATGCCCGCAATCGTGCTGATGCTGGTGGCGGGGCTCGTTGTCGGGCCGGTGCTGGGTGTTTTCGACCCTGCCCGCGATATCGGCCCGCTGATGCAGCCCTTCGTGGCCATCGCCGTGGCGATCATCCTCTTCGAAGGCGGGCTCACCCTGAATTTCGAGAGCCTGCGCGACGCGGCCAAGGGCGTGCGGCGGCTGGTGCTGATCGGCGCGCCGCTGGGCTGGTTGCTCTCCGCGCTGACGCTGCACTACGGGGCTGGGCTGGGCTGGGAGACCTCGGCGGTCTTCGGGGGCATAATGATCGTCACCGGCCCGACGGTGATCGCGCCGCTCTTGCGTCAGGCGCGGCTGGCGCGCCGGCCGGCGGCACTGCTGCAATGGGAGGCGATCGTCAACGACCCGATCGGGGCGTTGGCGGCAGTGCTGGCCTTCCAGATTGTCGTTTTGGTCGAGGCGACGGGCGCGCCGGGGCAGGCGCTGGGCCCGGCGCTGGGCCATGTGGCCTTCGGCACCACCGTGGCGGGCGCGGGCGGCGCGGCGGCTGGCTGGACCGTGGCGCGGGCCTTCCGCCGCGCGCTGGTGCCCGAATACATGAAGGTGCCCGTACTCTTCGCCGCGGTGCTCGTGACATTCGCGGCGACCGACGCGGTGCTTCATGAAAGCGGGCTCTTGGCCGTGACCGTCATGGGGCTGGTCATAGCCAATGCCGGGCTGCCCTCCTTCACCGAGCTCTACCGTTTCAAGGAACATGCGACGATCCTGCTCGTCTCGGGCGTCTTCGTCTTGCTGGCCGCAGGGCTCGATCCCGAGGCGCTCGCGCGGCTGGATTGGCGGGCCGCGGTCTTTATCGCCGCGGTTGTTCTGCTGGCCAGGCCCGTCACTGTGCTGACGGCGCTTCTGGGCACCGATCTACCTTGGCGCGAGCGGCTCCTGATCGCGCTGACCGGCCCGCGCGGCGTGGTGCTCGTCGCGGTGGCCGGGCTCTTTGGCGAACGGCTGGTGGCGCTGGGCGTGGCCGATGGGGCGGCGCTGGTGCCGCTGGCCTTCGCGCTGGTCGGTGTGACCGTGATCCTGCACGGCTTCACGCTGATTCCGCTGGCGCGTCTGCTGGGTCAGACCTCGGCGCGCATTCCCGGCGTGATCCTGGTGGGTGGCGGGCAGTTCACCGCGGCACTGGGACGCGCGCTCGACGCCGAGGAGGTGCCGGTTCTGGTGACCGACCCGAACGACCAGCACCTGCGCGATGCGCGCGAGGCCGGGCTGCCGGTCTTCTATGGCGATATCCTGTCGGAAGCCGCGGAGCACAAGGTCGAACTGGTGCAGTACGGGGCGGTGATCGCGGCCAGCGACAACGACGCCTACAACACCCTCGTGGCGACCGACCTGGCGCCGGAGTTCGGCCGCGAGCATGTCTTCCAGCTCAAGCGCGCCCGGACCGAGAGCCAGCGCCATTCCCTGCCGCCGACACTCGGCGGCAGCCTGCTGGGCGGGGGCGAGACACTGGCCGATCTCGACGCGCGCGTGCGCAAGGGCGAAGTGGTGCGGCGCACCGGGCTGAGCGAGGCATTCACGTTGGAGGACTGGCGAGAGAAACAGCCCGACGCCACGGCGCTGGCCGAGATCACGCCAGCCGGCCAGCTTCGCCTTCTGGGACCGGATGCCGAACCACGCGGTGGCGACGGGGCACGGCTCTTCGCGCTCGGTCCCGAGAACGGCAAGCCGGAGCCGCCTGCGTCTTGACGCGCGGCGGGGGAGTGCTACACCCGCCCGGCGAAAGGAAGCCCGAAATGAACCTCTTTGCCGATATCAGAACTCTGGTGACCGACAGTCTGGAGGCGATGGCCGCCGGCGGCGAGCTTCCGGCCGGGCTTGACCATGCCAATGTCACGGTGGAGCCGCCCCGCGACCCCGCGCATGGCGACATGGCCACCAACGCGGCGATGGTTCTGGCCAAGCCCACCGGGCTGAAGCCCCGTGACATTGCCGAGATGCTGTCCGCAAGGCTCGCCGGCGACCCGCGCGTGGAAAGTGCCGACGTTGCCGGGCCGGGGTTTCTCAACCTGCGCCTGAGCCCCGCCGCCTGGCAGGGCGTTCTGGCCACCGCGTTGCGCGAGGGTGCGGATTTCGGGCGCTCGACGATGGGGCGCGGGCGGAGGATGAATGTCGAATACGTCTCGGCCAACCCGACGGGCCCCCTGCATGTGGGCCATACCCGCGGCGCGGTCTTCGGTGACGCGCTGGCCAGCCTGCTCGACCATGCGGGCTTCGAGGTGACGCGGGAATACTACATAAACGACGGCGGCGCGCAGGTCGATGTACTCGCCCGGTCGGTCTATCTGCGCTATCTGGAGGCCCTGGGCCGCGAGGTCGCCTTCGAGGACGGCACCTATCCCGGCGACTACCTGGTGCCGGTGGGCGCATCGCTGGCCGAAGAGGTGGGCGAGGTCTGGGCCGATCAGCCCGAAGGCGTCTGGCTGGCGGAACTGCGCGCCTATGCCACGGACAAGATGATGGAACTGATCCGCGCGGACCTGGCGTCGCTGGGCGTCGCGATGGATGTGTTCTATTCCGAGAAGGCGCTCTACGGCTCCGGCCGGATCGAGGCCGCGGTGGCCGAACTGGAACGGCTGGGCCTGATCTATGAGGGCGTGCTGGAGCCGCCAAAGGGAAAGCTGCCCGAGGATTGGGAGCCGCGCGAGCAGACGCTCTTCCGCTCCACCGCGCATGGCGACGATGTGGACCGCCCGATCCGCAAGTCCGACGGTGCCTGGACCTATTTCGCGCCCGACATCGCCTATCATTTCGACAAGATCGAGCGCGGCTTCGACGAGTTGATCGACGTATTCGGTGCCGACCACAGCGGTTACGTGAAGCGGATGAAGGCCGCCGTCTCGGCGCTGAGCGAGGGGCGCGTGCCGCTCGACATCAAGCTTACGCAGCTCGTGAAGCTCTACAAGAACGGCGCCCCCTTCAAGATGTCGAAACGCGCCGGCACATTTGTCACCCTGCGCGACGTGGTCGATCAGGTGGGGCCGGATGTGACCCGCTTCGTCATGCTGACCCGCAAGAACGACGCGCCGCTGGATTTCGATTTCGACAAGGTGCTGGAACAATCCAAGGACAACCCGGTTTTTTACGTTCAATACGCCCATGCGCGCCAGGCTTCCGTGATGCGCAAGGCAGCCGCGGCGGGGATCGCCGCGGACGACGCGGAACTGGCCGCGCTCGACCTTGCCGGGCTGGATCATCCGGCGGAGCTGGCGCTGGCGCGCAAGCTGGGCGAATGGCCCCGCCAGGTGGAGCAGGCCGCCCGGCATCACGAGCCGCACCGGATTGCCTTTTACCTCTACGATCTGGCGTCGGAGTTCCATGCGCTGTGGAACCGGGGCCATGAAGACCCCGCGCTACGCTTCCTCCAGGAGGGTGCGCCCGAGGTTTCCCGGCCCAAAATCGCGCTTTGCCGGGCCGTGGGCGTTGTTATTTCGTCCGGTCTTGGTATTCTTGGGGTGACCCCGGTCGAGGAAATGCGCTGACAGGCACCCAAAATCAAGGCGCACGGTCCGGGCTCTGAGCAGTCGAAGCCACGCATCAATAAGCGGGCGGACAAGAGGCGGAGCAATGGCAGATATCGAATACGATCTCTATGAAGAGGATCCGGCGTCCGGCGTGCCGGACGATCCCGGCGTCGCAGGCGCGGTGATCAACTGGGCCGGCGCGCTGGTTTCGGTCGGGCTGGTCGTGGGCCTTGCGGTCTGGGGCTATCAGCTCGGTATGCGCGACGTGGGGCAGATCCCCGTGGTACGCGCGCTCGAAGGACCGATGCGCGAGGCGCCGGAAGAGCCGGGCGGGCTGGACGCCGCGCATCAGGGACTGGCGGTGAATTCCGTGCAGGCGGAGGGCGGCGTCGATGGTCCGGCGGACAAGGTCATTCTGGCCCCGCCGCCGGTCGAGCTGGCCGAGGAGGACAAGCCGCGCGCGGCGCTGCGCCCGCCGATGCGCGAGGAGGCGCTGGAAGAGGGCGTGGCGATCCCGGCCGCGCTGCGGCTGGAGCCCGCGCCCGAGCATGAGGCGCCGGTGCCGCTGGCACTCAGCCCCGAGGACGAGGTGGTGCGTGCCGCAGTGGCCGAGGCCGCCAGCGAGGCCGTGGCCGTGGCCGCGGAGGCCGGCGAGTCTGATGCGGTGGAGGCCCTGCCCGAAGATGTGGCTGGTCCCGATCTCTCGCCGCGGCCCAAACCGCGCCCGGACGTTGAAGTCGCCGCCCTGCGCAACGTGACGGACGCCGCAGCGGTGAGCGCCGCGCAGTCGCCCGAGCTCGACCCGACCGAGATCGCGCCGGGCACCCGGCTGGTCCAGCTTGGTGCTTTCGACGACGCGTCCACCGCGCGCGCGGAATGGGACCGGCTGACGGCCGCCCATGACGATCTGCTGGAGGGCAAGTCGCGCGTCATCCAGGAGGCCGAGAGTAGCGGGCGGCGGTTCTTCCGCCTGCGTGTCGCGGGGTTCAAAGGGCTCGACGACAGCCGGCGGTTCTGCTCGGCCATGCTGGCGCGCGACGCGGCCTGCATCCCGGTGACCGCACGCTGATGGCGCCAGCCGCCGCGATCCTGGGCTGCGCGGGGGAGGTTCTGGGACGCGGGGAGCGCCGCTTCTTCGCCCGCGCGCAACCCTGGGGCTTCATCCTTTTTGCACGCAACGTGGCCGATCCGGTGCAGCTTGTGCGGCTGACCGGCGATCTGCGCGACGCGGTGGGACGCGCGGCCCCGGTCTTCGTCGATCAGGAAGGCGGGCGCGTGGCCCGGCTGCGTCCGCCGCACTGGCGCGACTGGCCGCCCGCGCTCGACCAGATGCGGGCCACGGGTCCGCGCGACGGCCCCCGCGCCATGTGGCTCAGGGCACGACTGATTGCGGCGGAACTGGCGGCGGTGGGCATCGACGGCAATTGCGCCCCGCTCGCGGATATCGCGACGCCTGCCACGCACCCGGTGTTGCGCAACCGCTGCTACGGCGAAACGCTCGCGGCGGTCGTGCCGGCCGCGCGCGCCACGGCGGAGGGGCTTCTGGCAGGCGGCGTTCTGCCGGTGCTCAAGCATATTCCGGGCCACGGGCGCGCAACCCGCGACAGCCATGCGGAACTGCCGCGCGTGACCGCCCCGCGCGCGGTGCTGGAGGCCAGCGACTTCGCGGCATTCCGCGCTCTGGCGCAGCTTCCCCTCGGCATGACGGCGCATATCGTTTATGACTGTCTCGACCCGGAGGCGCCGGCCACGCAATCGGCGGCGGCGATCCGGATGATACGCGAGGAGTTCGGATTTGGCGGGCTGCTGATGAGCGACGATATCTCCATGTCCGCGCTGCAAGGCGACATGACCCGGCGCAGCGCCGCCGCGCGGGCGGCGGGCTGCGATCTGGTCCTGCATTGCAACGGCGATCCGGCGGAGATGGCGGATGTTGTGGCGGCCGCCGGGGCGCTGGAGGGGCCGGGCATCGCCCGCGCTGCGGCCGCTCTGGAAGCCCGCCGCCCGCCCGAGCCCGCCGATGTCGCCGCGCTTGAGGCCGAATATTCCGCGCTGACGGGCAGGGGGCGCCATGGCCGCATCTGACGAAAGCTGTGAGAGTCGCGATGTCGCCGCCCGGCTGGAGGCCGAGGCGCTGATCATCGATGTGGACGGGTTCGAGGGGCCGCTCGACCTGCTGCTCACGCTCTCGCGCACCCAAAAGGTCGATCTGCTGAAAATCTCGGTCCTGCAACTGGCGGAGCAATACCTGTCCTTCATCGAGAAGGCCAAACAGTTGCGCATCGAACTGGCCGCGGATTACCTGGTGATGGCCGCCTGGCTGGCCTTCCTGAAATCGCGCCTGCTGCTGCCGCCCGACCCGGCGGAGGATGGCCCCTCGGGCGAGGAACTGGCCGCCCATCTGGCCTTCCAGCTCGAACGGCTGCACGCCATGCGCGAGGCGGCGGCGAAGCTGATGGGCCGCGACCAGCTTGGCCGGGACATCTTCGCGCGTGGCCTGCCCGAGGACGTGACCCGCATCCGCAGCGTGCGCTACACCGCAACGCTGCTCGACCTGATGCAGGGCTACGCGCGACTGCGCACCCGCGATGAGTTCCGCCCCTACGCGATGGACCGCGACGCGGTCTTCACGCTTGACCAGGCGCTCGAGCAGATGCGTGGGCTGATCCGCTTCGCCGGAAGCTGGACCGATCTGGCCAGCTACCTGCCCGAAGGCTGGCAGACCGAACCGGCCCGCCGCCGCTCGGCCACCGCGTCGACCTTCGCGGCCTCGCTGGAGCTTGCAAAACGCGGCGAAATAGAGTTGAGCCAGGACGAAACCTTCGCCCCGATCCGCCTGAGACAGAAGAAAGACCCCGCGCATGGACGCTGACGACGACACGGAAACCGTCCGCGAGAGCCTCTTCGAGGCGCCGCCGATGGCCGAGCAGGAGCGGATGGTCGAGGCGATCCTTTTCGCCACGGCCGAGCCCGTCACCGCGCGCGACCTGGAGGCCCGGCTGCCTCATGGCTGCGACGTGGGCGAGGCGCTGATGCATCTGCGTCGCCGTTACGAAGGCCGCGGCGTGCATCTGGTGCGGGTGGGCGACGCCTGGGCGATGCGTACCGCCGCCGATCTGGGCTTCCTGATGCACAAGGAGACGGTGGAGACTCGCAAGCTCAGCCGCGCCGCGATCGAGACCCTGGCCATTGTCGCCTACCACCAACCCGTCACCCGCGCCGAGATCGAGGAGATCCGCGGCGTCTCGGTTTCGCGCGGCACCATCGACCAGTTGATGGAAATGGAGTGGATCCGGCTGGGCCGCCGCCGCATGACCCCCGGCCGGCCGGTGACATTCGTGGTCACCGAGACCTTTCTCGACCATTTCGGCCTCGAATCGGCGCGCGACCTGCCCGGCCTTGCGGAATTGCGTTCCGCCGGGTTGCTGGAAAGCCGCCCGCCGCCCTCGGCCATGCCCGGCCTTTCGGGGGCCGAGGAGGACGAGGAGGACGAAGGGTTGGACAGCGAAGACCAAAGCGATATGTTCGAATAGGCAGGGGGCGACCCTTAGGGAGACGCCAGGATGAACCAGATCATCAACATGATCATCCGTCAGGTGATGCGCCGCGTGATCAATGCGGGCATCAACAAGGGGGTGGATGTTTTCGCCAATCGCGGCAAGGGCGGCGACGGGGCGGAGACGCCGGAAGACCGCGCCCAGGCCAGGCAGACCTCGCGCCGCATGAAGCAGGGCGCGCGCACGGCCCGCAAGATCGGCCGGATGTGAGGCCGCGGCCCATGCAGCCGATCGCGCCCGAGGACCGCCGCGTGGCCAATATCCGCGAGGACGCCTTCGTGCCCTTTCCCGGCAGCGACGGCCAGCCCGATGGCGAGGTACTTCAGGTCAATGGCGGGCGCACGGGCTATGGCTTTCACGTCTACCGCATGGCGCCCGGTACCACGACCGAGGCGCATGAGCATCTGGGCGACGAGGAGTTCCTGCTGATCGAGGGCGACCTGACCGACCATGACGGGCATGTCTACCGGCCCGGCGACCTCGTCTGGCTGCGCTCGGGCACAAGGCACAATTCATCGACCGTTGGCGGCTGCCTGCTGGCGGTCTATCTGCCGGATGCGCGCAGCCTCTGACGCGGCACCCGGTGCGTTCACGCGATAGCGCCGGAGGCGCGATGACCGGGCGTATCCTCATTGTCGGTGCGGGGCCCACCGGGCTCACCGCTGCGGTCGAACTGGTGCGGCGCGGGCAGGTGCCGGAGGTGATCGACCGCAAACTGGCGCCATCGCCCCTGTCCCGCGCCGTTGGCATCCTGCCGTCCAGCATGCGGATTCTGGCGCCCTCGGGCGCCGCGGATGCGATCCGTGACGAGGCGATCGCCGTTCCGCGGGCGTTTTTCCATCTCGGCCGGCACCGCTTCGGCAGTCTGCGGTTCGACCGCGATCCCGACCCCGACCGGCGGCTCTTCGCTCTGGCGCAGGACCGCACCGAGACGCATCTGCGCGCTGCGTTCGAGCATCATGGCGGCCGGGTGCGCTTCGGCGCGGAACTGGAGTCGCTGGAGGAGCGGGAGGACCATGTGCGCGTCCGGATCTCTGGCGCGGAAGCGCGGTTTTCGCATGTCATCGGGGCCGACGGCGTCGGCAGCCGGGTGCGCGAGGAACTCGGCATCGCGTTCGACGGCTTCGACCTGCCCGAAACCTGGTCGATCGCCGATGTGGACGCAGCGGACTGGCGCGATCCGCAGGCCTTCCAGATGTTTCTGCTGGCGCGGGGCCGGGGCGTAATCGTGGTGCCGCTGGAGTCGGCTCGGTTTCGCGTGATCTCCAACACCCCGGACGCGCTGGCGGCCCTGCCGGTGGCGATGGACGTGAGAGCCATCCGGCGAAGCGACACATTTACCATCTCGATCCGGCAGGTCGCGCGCTACGCCACGGCGCGGGTTTTCCTGGCAGGTGACGCAGCGCATTGCCATTCACCGGTCGGCGGGCGGGGGATGAACCTGGGCATCAGCGACGCCGCCGATCTGGCGCGGCGCTTCGCCGAGGGCGGGCTTGAGGGCTACCACGACTGCCGCCACGCGGCGGGCGCGCGCGTCATCTGTCAGAGCGAGTGGGGCCGGCGGTTGCTGCTGGGTGGCAATACCCTGCGCCGCGGCGCCGCGCGCGCCGGGCTGGGGCTCGCCGCCGCTCTGCCGCCGCTGGAGCGCCTGCTGGTGGCGCGCATCCTGGAGGGGTAGGAAGGCGGCGTACCCGCCGTGCCGCTTCAGGGCGCGCGGAAATGCTTGCTGAGCTTCAGGCCCTGGCCCTGGTAGTTCGACGCCATGTCGGCGCCGTAAAGCCGCTCTGGCACCTCGGCCATGCGCTCGTAGACGAGCCGTCCCACGCCTTGCCCGTGTTCCAGCACGAAAGGCGCCTCGTGGCAGCGCACTTCCAGCACGCCGCGCGCGCCCGCGCCGCCGGCCGGCGCATGGCCGAAGCCGGGATCGAAGAAACCCGCGTAATGGACGCGGAACTCGCCGACCATGGCCAGGTAGGGGGCCATCTCGGCCGCGCAATCGGGCGGGATATGGACTGCCTCGCGGCTGACCAGGATGTAGAAGGCGCCGGGATCGAGGATGATATGCCGCGCTTGCGTGCGGATTGGCGACCAGAACTCCAGCGGGTCGTATTGCCCGATCAGGTCGAGGTCGATCACCCCGGTATGGGGCCGCGCCTGCCAGCCCACAAGATCCTGCGGGCCCGGTTCCAGATCGACCGAGAAGCCGAGCCCGCCGTCGATATGCGGCGTGCCGTCCACGAGCGGCGTGCGGGCGTGCAGATCGGCCAGCGTCGCATCGCTAAGTACCGCGTGGCCGCGGCGGAAGCGGACCTGGTTGAGCCGCATTCCCGGCCGCACCAGCACCGAGAAACTGCGCGGACATATCTCGGCATAGAGCGGTCCGGCATAACCCGGCGCGATGCGGTCGAACTCCACCCCCCGGTCGGTGACCAGCCGGGTCAGGAGATCGAGCCGCCCGGTGGAGCTTTTGGCGTTCGCGACCGCCTGGATATCGCCGGGCAACGCCAGGCTCTCCATGAGCGGCACCAGATAGACGCAGCCTTTTTCCAGCACCGCGCCATCGGTCAGGTCGATCCGGTGCATGGTGAACTCGTCCAGCCGCTCGGCCACGCTGCGCCCGCTGCCTGTCAGGAACGAGGCGCGCAGCCGGTAGGCGGTGCTTCCCAGCCGCAGGTCGAGGCTGGCGGGCTGGATCTGGTCGACGGGCACCGGGCGCTCGGCGGCGATGGCGCCGCTGGCGATCAGCCCGGAAATGGCCTGGGAGGGCAATACACCGGCGGTGTGACTCATGCCCCTGATCCCTGGTTCGCTTCTCTTGAATGGTCGGGCCGGCGAGATTCGAACTCGCGACCTTCCGTCCCCCAGACGGACGCGCTAACCAGGCTGCGCCACGGCCCGACGGCGGACGTATAGAGCGGATCGAAGGGGGCGCGCAAGCATGAAAGCGCGCCGTTTTGCACGCGGGGTCCGGTCATTCGGAGGCGGGGGGCTCTGACATCCGGTCACGCAGCGCCTCAAGCCGGTCACAGAGCAAGGCGACCTGGTTGCGCATACGCGGGTTCAGTGCCTCGACCGACGCGACCGCGACCGTCAACTCCCGCGCCACGGGCGCGGTCGGCGGCAGATCGGCAGCCGCCGTTTCGGAAGGTGCGGCGGGATCGGGTCCGGGTTCGTGCAGCGGTGTCACCGGCGTCGTATGAGGCTCCCGCGGTGCGGGCTCGGTCGTGGGGGCCGGGATCCCGTCGCCCGGTGCAACGGCTTCGGCATCCGGGGCGGGTTCCGGCCGCGCGCGCCTGCTCGGCGTCCGGCCTGTCGCCGGGGCGGGTCGATTTGCCGCCTCCGGCGTGGACGCCTCGCCCACAGTCACCGGTGGCGACAGGCCGGCGACATGTTTCACGCCCTGCTCGCGCAGGATTTTCTGCACGCCGCGAATCGTCACGCCGTCATCGTGGAGCAATGTCTTGATGCCGCCCAGAAGCCGCATGTCAGACGGCCGGTAATAACGCCGCCCGCCGGCCCGCTTGACCGGCTTCACCTGGCTGAACCGGCTTTCCCAGAAGCGGAGAACATGCGCGGGCGTCTCCAGCCATTCGGCGACTTCGCTGATCGTTCGGAACGCCTCGGGCGATTTCTTCATCTGATCCGGCCTTGCCTACCGCTTGTTGCCTGCCGCGACCCGGTCCTTCATCAGATGAGACGGGCGGAAGGTCAGGACCCTGCGCGGATGGATCGGAACCTCCTCCCCGGTTTTCGGGTTCCGGCCGATGCGTGCGGATTTGTCCCGGACGTTAAAGGTGCCAAAAGACGAGATTTTTACCGTCTCGCCGCGCACCAGCGCCTCGGACATGTGGTGCAGGACGCTCTCGACCAGTTCTGCGGATTCGTTGCGCGACAGACCCACTTCGCGGAACACCGCTTCGCTGAGATCCATGCGCGTCAGTGTCTTTGCGCTCATTGTTGTCCCCCTGTATCGGCGGAAGGATACGGAGAGACAGGATTAGGAGTCAATATCAACGGCTTGAAAGCCGGTGGAAATTCGCTACCAGCGCAAAACAACGGCCCCCCAGGCCAGCCCGCCGCCGATGGCTTCGGTCACGATCAGGTCGCCTTGCTTGATCTTGCCCTGCGCCTTTCCGACCGACATCGCGAGCGGAATCGAGGCCGCCGAGGTGTTGCCGTGATCCTGCACGGTGACCACCACGCGGTCCATGTCGATGCCCATCCTCGCGGTGGTGGAGCGGATGATCCGCAGGTTGGCCTGATGCGGCACGACCCAGTCCACATCGGCCCCGGTCAGCCCCGCCTTCTCCAGCGCTGTCTCGGCGCTGCTGGCCAGTTTCTCGACCGCGTGGCGGAACACCTCGCGCCCTTCCATCCGGACGCAACCGGCGGTCCCGGTGGTGGAGACACCGCCATCCACGTAGAGCAAGTCGCGGAAGCGCCCGTCGGAATGCAGATCGGCCGAGAGGATGCCGCGATCCTCCGGAGTACCCTCGCCCTCGGCGGCTTCCAGCACGACCGCGCCGGCGCCGTCGCCGAAGAGCACGCAGGTGGTCCGGTCGCTCCAGTCCAGGATGCGCGAGAAGGTCTCCGAACCGATCACCAGAACCCGCTTGGCCTGGTTGGAGAGGATCATGCCGTTGGCATTGGCCAGCGCATAGACGAAACCTGCACAGACCGCCTGCAGATCGAAAGCGAAGCCGGCGGTCATGCCGAGCGCCGCCTGAACCTTGGTCGCGGTCGAGGGGAAGGTCAGATCGGGGGTCGAAGTGGCGACGATGATGCCGTCCAGATCGGCCGCGTCCACGCCGCTATCGGCCAGGGCCGCGCGCGCGGCTTCCAGCGCCATGCTGGCCGTCGTCTCGTCCTCGGCCGCGAAATGCCGCCGCTCGATTCCGCTGCGGGAGCGGATCCACTCGTCGCTGGTGTCGAGGGTCTTCTCGAACTCGCTGTTGGGAACTTCCCGCGTGGGGAGGTAATGCCCGACACCTCTTATGACGGCCCGTGTTATGGTCATTTATTCGAACCGCTTTCCGATATTTCCGTTTCGGGATCATGGCGCGGCGGTATCCCGGTTGCAACCCGCGCCGCGAGCCTTTCGGTAAAGCCCGACTGGGCCAGTTGGAAGGCCAGCTTAATCGCCGCCGAGACCCCCGTCGCATCCGCCGCGCCGTGCGACTTGATCACCGTGCCGTTGAGCCCGAGGAAAACCCCGCCATTCACCCGCCGCGGGTCGATGCGTTTTTGCAGCCGCTTGAGCGAGGTCAACGCGAAGAGTGCGCCAATGCGCGACAGCGGCGAGTGCTTGAAGGCATCGCGCAGCAGGTCGCGCACCAGAGTCGCGGTGCCTTCGCCGGTCTTGAGCGCGACATTGCCGGTGAAGCCGTCGGTCACGACAACGTCCACCCGGTCGGAGGGGATGTCGCCGCCCTCCACGAAGCCGACATAGGTGAAATCGTGATCCGCCGCACTTGCCGCGATCAGCTCATGCGCGGCCTTGAGTTCGGTGCGCCCCTTGTGATCTTCCGTGCCGACATTGAGCAGGCCGATGCGCGGATGCGTCAGGTTCAGGCCGTTGCGCGCATAGGAGGCGCCCATGATCGCGTATTGCAGCAGGTCTTGGGCATCCGCGCGGATATCGGCGCCGACATCGAGCATGAGGTTGAAACCGCCGGGATTGCGCGAGGGCCACAGGCAGGCGATGGCGGGCCGGTTCACGCCCGGCACCTTGCGCAGCCGTACCATCGACAGTGCCATCAGCGCGCCGGTATTGCCGCAGGAGACGCAGACCGTCGCCTCCTTCTCGCGCACCGATTCTATGGCCGACCACATGGAGGTGCCCTTGCCGTGGCGCATCACGTGGCTGGGCTTCTCGCCCATCGACACGGCCAGGTCGCAATGCCTGATTTCGCAGCGTTCGGCCAGGCCGCGGCGGCGGCCGATCAAGGCGCGCAGCTTGGGTTCCGGCCCATGCACGATGAACCGGATATCCGGATTCTTCTCAGCCGATTTCGCCATGCCGGCAACGACCGCAGACGGTCCCTTGTCACCGCCCATCGCATCGATGGAAATGACGGTGTCGGGGGCCTTCGCGGCCTTGCGGACGGGATCGACTGTCATGCGCGCCTGCGCCCTTGCGGGTTACGCAGCGTCTTCGTCGTCCAGTTCCACCTCATCGGCCAGCGCGACAACCTCGCGGTCGTCGTAATGGCCGCAGGCCGCACAGACGTGATGGGGACGCTTCAGCTCGCCGCAGTTCGAGCATTCGTTCGGATTCTCGGCCGTCAGCGCATCATGCGCACGGCGCATGTTCCGGCGGGAGCGCGTAACCTTGTTTTGACCGACTGCCATATCTCAACCTCGGGTTTGTGGGGTCGGAACCCCTGTGACTTGCCCGGAATTCGGGCGTGATGTTCGGATCGCACCCGGTGCGTCACCGCCTTCGATCCTGCGTGCAAACGAGGCCGGGAACATACTGCGATAGGATGAATTCGCAAGCCCCTTTTCGTCTTTCCCGGCGCTATTCGTCCAGTTTCTTCTTCAACCCCGCCAGACCGGCGAAGGGCCGCATCGCCTCGTCGGTCAGCGGTTCGGCCCCGCGCGGCGCGAAAATGGCCTGGTCCAGCGCCGCGCCTTCGGCCCGCGGATAGGGCGGAATGGCCAGCGCCAGCGCCTCCAGCATCAGCGCCTCGAGGTCGATCTCTTCGGGCAGCGGCTCGCGCGTGTCGTCTTCGGGCATCTCGACCTCGCCGCTGCCGGGATCTTCCATCTGCGCGAGGTAGAGGCGGCGCACCGGCACGTCAATGCGCGTTGTCACCGGTGCCAGCGTCACGACGCAGGCCTGCGTCACGGTCGCGCCAAGCTGCGCGCGCAGCAGCCAGTCGCGCCGCCCGCTGGGGCCGAGGCTGCCCTCCAGCCGCAGTTTGGCCAGGTTCAGCACATCGAGTTCGTCCGCCATCGCGGCGCGCGCGGCGGCGTCGGGCTCCACCCTGAAGGGAGTTTCGCGCCGTGTCGCAAGCTCGCCGGGGCGTAGCCGGTGGCCAGGGCGGGGAGAGGTATCGGTCATGTTCGTATCCGGCGGCGCTGCCCCGCGTTGTTGCAGGGTTTTGCGTCCTTGAATGCGTTGGCTGTCTTCTATAAGCGGATACGAAGGATTTGCAGGCGAGGCAAGAGGGCGGCATGCATGGGATTCTCCGGTTGGGACGGGCGCTCGTGGCGGCGTTGGGGCTGGCCGGGCTTGCCGCCTGCGCCACGCAATACCGTGACCACGGATACACCCCGCCCGAGACGGAGCTGGAGAATGTCATCGTCGGCGTGGACACGCGCGGCTCCGTGGAGGAGACGATCGGCCGGCCCTCCTCGACCGGGGTTCTGGAAGATTCGGCCTGGTACTACGTTTCCAGCCGGATGCGCCATTTCGGGGCGCTCAAGCCCAAGGAAGTGCAGCGCGAGATCGTCGCGATCTCCTTCGACGATGCCGACGTGGTGAGCAACGTGGAGCGCTTCGGGCTGGAAGACGGGCGGGTCGTCGCGCTGTCGCGCCGGGTCACGGAGACTTCGATCCGCGACATGACGCTGCTCGAACAGCTCACGCGAAACTTCGGCCGGCTGGGCCTGGCCGATACGATCGGGGGCGGCCAACCCGGACCGAACGGCTGACGCGACGGCAATTCCCCGGCGCCGGGCCGGTTGTAATTTCCCTGTAGCGGCTTTTGTGGATAGACTGTGCCCGGCAGGGACGTGGCGCGGCGTCGGCCGCGTCCGGGCCGAGTGGAGGCGTTGAGCATGCGGGGCTTTTCCAAGGGGCGGTACCGTGCCCGCTTCGCCGAAGGGACGGCAGATGTCGAGGCGGCGCAACGCCTTCGCTACGCCGCGTTCATCGCGGCGCGCGGGGCGGGACGTGGCCTGGCGTGCGAGGAGGGCCGCGACGCCGACGCCTTCGACGCCGCTTGCGCCCATGTGCTGGTCGAGGACACGCGCACCGGGCGGCTGGTCTGCTGCTTCCGTATCCTGCATCTTAGCGGCGGCGCCGAGATCGGGCGCAGCTATTCGGCGCAGTATTACGAATTGTCTGCACTGGAGGATTTTGACGGCCCCATGGTCGAGATGGGCCGGTTCTGCATCCATCCCGACGTGCACGACCCGGACGTGCTGCGCGTGGCCTGGGCGGCGATGACGCGCTATGTGGACGCGCAGGGGGTGGAGATGCTCTTCGGCTGCTCCTCCTTCGACGGGACCGAGGCCGAGGCCTATATGGACGCCTTCGCGCTTTTGGCCGAACGCCACCTTGCGCCGAAACGCTGGCTGCCGCGGGTCAAGGCGCCGGCGGTCTTCCGTTTCGCGCGCAAGCTCGGACGTTCCACTCCCGATTTGAAGCTCGCGATGAGCCGGATGCCGCCCCTGCTGCGAACCTATCTGCTGATGGGCGGCTGGGTCAGCGACCATGCCGTGGTGGACCGGGAACTCAACACGCTGCATGTCTTCACCGGACTGGAAATCCGCGCCATCCCGCCCGGCCGCGCGCGGCTCTTGCGGGCCACGGCCGGCTAGCCGCCGGTATGGCTCATGTGGCGGGAGACCTGCCCGTCCACGCGCTGGCGCGAATAGTCGAAATCATGACCCTTCGGCTTGCGGCCGATCGCCTCTCGGATCGCGTCCAGAAGCGGGCCGTCGTCCTCGGGATTGGTGCGCAGCGGCGCGCGCAGGTCGGCCCTGTCCTCCTGGCCCAGGCACATGTAAAGCTCGCCCGTGCAGGTCATCCGCACCCGGTTGCAGCTTTCGCAGAAATTATGCGTGAGCGGCGTGATGAAGCCGATCTTCTGGCCAGTCTCGATCAGGCGGACATAGCGCGCAGGCCCGCCGGAGCTTTCTGCCAGATCCTGCAGTGTGAAGCGTTCCGCCAGCCGGCCCCGCAGGTCGGAGAGCGGCCAGTACTGGTCCAGCCGGTCCTCGTTGCCGAGATCGCCCATCGGCATGACCTCGATGAAGGTCAGGTCCATGCCGCGGCCCTCGCACCATTCCACGAGGCTGAATAGCTCGTCCTCGTTGAAACCCTTGAGCGCCACGGTGTTGATTTTCACCCGAAGCCCCGCATCCTGCGCCGCGTCGATCCCGTCAAGCACCTGCGCCAGCCGGCCCCAGCGCGTGATGTCGGAGAATTTCCTGTCATCGAGCGTGTCGAGCGAGATATTGACCCGTTGGACCCCGCAAGCGGCCAGATCGGCGGCGAAACGGCGAAGCTGCGAGCCGTTGGTGGTCAGCGTCAGTTCCTTCAGCGCGCCGCTCTCCAGATGCCGGCCCATCGACTCGAAGAATGTCATGATGCCCCGGCGCACCAGCGGCTCACCGCCGGTGATGCGCAGCTTCTCCACCCCCAGCCCGATAAAGGCGGTGCACATGCGGTCCAGTTCCTCCAGCGTCAAAAGCTCGCGCTTGGGCAGAAACGTCATGTTCTCCGACATGCAATAAACGCAGCGGAAATCGCAGCGGTCGGTCACCGACACCCGAAGATAGGTAATCGGGCGTGCGAACGGGTCGATGAGCGGTGCGGATGTCATGCCCGGTAACCTATGCGCGCGGTCCCGCCGCGGCAAGCGCGATCCTGCGTTGAACTGGTCCCAAGGGCAGCCTAGCTTGGGCGCATCAACCGCTGGGAGGTCCGGTTTGCCTGTTCGTCTCGCTTTTATCGTTCTGGTTCTTTCGCTGGCAGGCTGCAGCTGGAGTCCGAAGCTTCCGTGGCGCAAGGCGCCCGAGCCTGCGCCCGCCACCGCGCCCGAGGCGCCCGCACCGGCGCCGGCGAACCCGCAGGCCCGCACGGCCGAAGAATTCGACACCTCCAGCGCGGCGCAGCGACAGGCCGCGGCCGGACAGGGCGGCGCCGGCCGCCTTCTTGGCACGACCGTGGCGGCGCTGGGCGATGTCCGCACCGAAGGCTTCTGGGTGAAGACCCCGCTCGTCACGCGTGAGCGGCCCGGCCGCGTGGTCAGCGCCGCGGGCCGTTCGGCGCAGGTGGTGCTGATCCCGCATCAGGGCGGCAGCCTGATCTCGCTTTCCGCGATGCGGGTGCTGGATCTGCCGCTAACGGACCTGCCCGAACTGAAGGTCTATGCGCGATGAGCGAGCCCGAACGCCGCCTGGTTCCCGCGCTCGCGCCTTGGGAGGATATGCGGAAGGCGTTCCGCTGGCCGGTGTTGAAAAGGTTCAACATTGCTGACGTGTGTTGCGAGGAATGGGCCAGATTTTGCCCTGAAAAAGTCGCAATTGTGCAAATCGGGGCTGGGGGCGCACGCCGCGAGATTACCTATGGTGCGCTTTCGGAGGCATCGAACCGGCTGGCGAACGTCCTGCGGGACGGGGGCGTGGGGCAGGGCGACCGCGTCGCAGTCTACCTGGCGCAATCGGCGGAGGTTCTGATCGCCCACATGGCGGCCTACAAACTGGGTGCGATCGTTCTGCCGCTCTTCACGCTCTTCGGGGCCGAGGCGCTGGAATACCGGCTGGCCGACAGCGGTGCCGCCGCGGTGGTGAGCGACCGCGCCAACCTGCCCAAGCTGGCCGGGCTGCGCGACCGCCTTCCGGACCTCCGCCTGGTGCTGAGCGTGGACGGCCCGGCCGAAGGCGCGCTCGACTGGCAGGGGGCACAGGCCGAGGCCTCGCCGGACTTCACCCCGGTCGAAACGATGGCCGAGGATCCGGCGGTGCTGATCTACACCTCCGGCACGACCGGGCCGCCCAAGGGGGCACTCCACGCGCATCGGTTCCTGATCGGCCACCTGCCGTCGATGGAATGCCATCACGAAGGCTTTCCGCAGCCCGGCGACAAGGGCTGGACACCGGCTGACTGGGCCTGGATCGGCGGGCTGATGGATATGGCGATCCCCTGCCTCTATTACGGGGTGCCGCTGGTCGCGCACCGGATGGCGAAATTCGACCCCGCCGCGGCCTGGGCGCTGATCGCGCACGAGGGCATCCGCAACCTTTTCCTGCCGCCCACGGCGCTCAAGCTCATGCGCGGGGCGGAGGTGCCCGCGGGCGTCGATATCCGCACCATCGGATCGGGCGGCGAGTCACTGGGTGCGGAAATCCTGGCCTGGGGACGCGAGATGCTGGGGGTGGGAATCAACGAGATCTACGGCCAGACGGAGTGCAACCTGGTGCTGGCGTCGTGCCACGGCACGATGGAGGTGCGGCCGGGTTCGATGGGCAAGGCGGTGCCGGGCCACGAGGTCGCCGTGATCGACGCGGACGGACGCGAAATGCCGCCCGGCGAGATCGGCGAGATCGCCGTGCGGCGGCCCGATCCGGTGATGTTCCTGGGTTACTGGAAGCAACCGGAGAAGACCGCCGGGAAATTCACCGGCGACTGGATGCGCACCGGCGATCTGGGCCGACGGGATGCCGAGGGTTATTTCACCTTCGTGGCGCGAGACGACGATGTGATCACTTCGGCGGGCTACCGGATCGGGCCGACCGAGATCGAGACCTGCCTGGCGGGCCACCCGGACGTGGTGATGGCCGCCGCGGTGGGCGTGCCCGATCCGGAGCGTACCGAGGTGGTGAAAGCCTATGTCGTGCTGCGCGAGGGGGCGGCGCGCGACGGGCTGGAGGCAGAACTGATCGCGCGGGTGCGCGCGCGCGTCTCGCCCCATGTCGCCCCCCGCAGCATTGAGGCGATCGACGAGATGCCGATGACGGCCACAGGCAAGATCATGCGCCGCGCGCTGCGCGACCGGGGCTGACCGCGGGCGCCTATTCCACCGTCACCGATTTCGCCAGGTTGCGCGGCTGGTCCACGTCCGTGCCCTTGGTGACGGCGGCGTGATAGGCCAGCAGTTGCGCCGGGATGGCATAGAGGATGGGTGCGAAAATCGGGTCGATCTCAGGCATGATAATACTGCGCCAGATGCCTTCGCCGGCTTCCGCAGCACCCGTCGCATCGGTGATCAGCAGCACCCGGCCCTTGCGCGCCATCACCTCCTGCATGTTGGAGACGGTCTTCTCGAACAGCGCGTCATGGGGGGTCATCACCACCACTGGCACCTTCTTGTCGATGAGCGCGATGGGGCCGTGCTTCAATTCTCCCGAGGCATAGCCCTCGGCATGTATATAGCTGATTTCCTTGAGTTTCAGCGCACCTTCCAGCGCCAGCGGGAACATCGCGCCGCGGCCCAGGAAGAGCACGTCCTGGGCCTCGGATATGCGCGCGGCGATGGACTTGATCTCCGACTCGCAGGCCAGCGCGATATTCATCAGCCCCGGCACCCGTCGCAGCGACTGGCAGAGCGCGGCGACGCGGCCCGCATCCAGCGCCCCGCGCTGGCGCCCGGCCTCGATCGCAAGCGCGGCCAGCACGGCGAGCTGGCAGGTGAAGGCCTTGGTGGAGGCCACGCCGATTTCCGTTCCCGCCAGGATCGGCAGTGCGAGATCGCTTTCACGCGCGATGGAACTGGTCGGCACATTGACGACCGAGACGATCCGGGCTGCCTTGCCGCGGACATAGCGCATCGCGGCAAGCGTGTCGGCGGTCTCGCCCGACTGGCTGACGAAGATCGCGATGGACCGGTCCGAAACCGGCGGCTCGCGATAGCGGAATTCCGAGGCGATATCCATGTCCACAGGCAGGCCGGCGAGTTGCTCGAACCAGTATTTCGCAACCAGGCAAGCGTAATGGGCGGTGCCGCAGGCCACCAGGATCACCCGGTCCGCCGAAGCGAAGTCGAGCCCGCCATCGGGCAGGCGGGTGTCGTCGCAATCGGGCGTCAGGTAATGCGAGATCGCGTTGCCCACCACGGTTGGCTGCTCGTGGATTTCCTTGGCCATGAAATGCCGGTATTGGCCCTTCTCGCTCGCCGCGAGGTCGAGCTGGATCACCTCCATGTCCCGGTTGGCGCGGCGGCCCGCGGTGTCGAAAATCTCGGCGCCGGCGCGGGTGATGACGGCGCGGTCGCCTTCCTCCAGATAGGTGACACGGCTGGTCATCGGGGCCAGTGCCAGCGCGTCGGAGCCGACATACATTTCGCCGTCGCCATGCCCGATGGCCAGCGGCGAGCCCTTGCGCGCCGCGATCATCAGGTCGTCCTCGCCCTCGAAGAGCAGCAGTAGCGCGAAGGCCCCTTCGAGCCGTCCGATGGCCTCGGCAGCGGCGCTGCGCGCATCCCGCCCCGCATCGAGCAGGCTGCGGATCAGCACCGCTATGGTCTCGGTGTCGGTGTCGGTCTCGAATGCGTAGCCCGCTTCTTCAAGTTCCTGCCGCAACGGTTTGAAATTCTCGATGATTCCGTTGTGGACGACTGCCACGGGACCGGATTTGTGCGGGTGCGCGTTCATCGTGTTGGGCGCGCCATGCGTGGCCCAGCGCGTGTGGCCGATTCCGGCCTTGCCGCGCAGCGGATCGTTGACCAGCAGGTCCGACAGGTTGATCAGCTTGCCGGTGGCGCGGCGGCGGTCCAGATGCCCGTCATTGACCGTGGCGATGCCGGCGCTGTCATAGCCGCGATATTCCAGCCGCTTGAGCCCGTCCAGCAAGATCGGCGCGACCTCATGGGTTCCGAGTATTCCAACGATTCCACACATTTCGTACTCTTTCCTAACCCTTGTCGCGAGCCTTGGCCGCGCGCAGACGTTCCATCAGCCGCACCGCCAGTCCCGGCTTGTTCTCCTGGCGCGCGCGCGCCACGGCCAGCGCCTCGTCCGGCACGTCCTCGGTGATGACCGCGCCGGTCGCAGTCATCGCGCGGTCGCCGACGCGCACCGGGGCGACCAGCATCGTGTCGGAGCCGATGAAGGCGTCGCGCCCGATCTCGGTGCGGTATTTCATCACGCCATCATAGTTGCAAGTAATTGTGCCCGCACCGATATTCGTGCCCGCGCCGATGCTGGCGTCGCCCAGATAGGTCAGGTGATTGGCCTTGGCGCCGGGGCCCAGCGTGGTGTTCTTCACCTCCACGAAATTGCCGACATGGACGCCTTCGGCCAGTTCCGCGCCGGGGCGCAGCCGTGCGAAAGGGCCGATCTGCGCTCCGGGTCCGATGCGGCAGCCCTCCAGATGGCAGAAGGCGCGGATCTCGGCCGCCTCGCCAATGGTGACGCCGGGCCCGATCACAACATTCGGGCCGATCACCGTATCGGCGCTGATCGCCGTGTCATGCGACAGGAACACGGTCTCGGGCGCGGTCAGGGTCACGCCCGCCGCCATCGCAGTGGCGCGCGCGCGGGCTTGGAAGACGGCCTCCGCCCCGGCCAGGTCGGCGCGGGTGTTGACGCCCATCGTCTCGGCCTCGGGGCAGGTGATGGCGGTGCAGCCCAGCCCGCGCGCATTGGCCAGCGCCACGATGTCGGTCAGGTAATACTCACCACTGGCATTGTCGTTGCCGACCGCGGCCGCAAGCTCCATCAGTGTTGCGGCATCCGCGCAGACAACGCCTGAATTGCAAAGACTTATGGAAAGCTCTTCATCCGTGGCGTCCTTGGCCTCCACGATCCGTGAGAGCGTTTCGCCCGCCATCACCAGCCGCCCGTAGCGGCCCGGCCGCGCCGCCTCGAATCCCAGCACGACAACTGCGTGGCCCGCCCGCCGCGCGGCGATCATCCGCTCTAGCGTCTCGGGGCGGATGAAGGGTGTGTCGCCGTAAAGCACCAGCGCGTCGCCCTCGAACCCTTCCAGCGCCGGGCGCGCCTGGAGCACGGCATGCGCGGTGCCGAGCTGTTCGTCCTGGCGCAGGGTCACGGCTTCGGGGCTGTGGGCGCGGGCGGCGGCCTCCACCGCCTCGGCGCCGACGCCGGCCACGACCACCGTGCGTTCGGGGTCCAGCGGCGCGGCACCGTCGAGCGCGTGGCAGAGCAGCGGCTGGCCGCCGACCCGGTGCAGCACTTTCGGCAGCGCCGAGCGCATCCGCGTCCCCTGGCCGGCCGCCAGTATGATAAGGGCTGTCGCCATGTCGTCTTGTCTTTCCTTCCGCGCCTCTCCGTTTTATCGAGCGGGTGGCGTGGCGCAAGGCCGGATCGGCGGGGCGGCACATCAAGAATGTTTACCACGGGTTTCAGCACCGGCTGGCATCCATAGCAGGGACGGGCTGCAACATGCGAACGGTGATCTTCGATCTCGACGGGACGCTGGCCGACACGAGCGGCGACCTCATCGCCGCGGCCAATGCCTGTTTCCGGGCGCTGGGCCACGGCGAGTTGCTGGACCCGGCTCGCGACCAGTTTACCGCGCTGCGTGGCGGCAAGGCGATGCTGACCCTGGGCTACGAGCGGTTGGGCCGGGCCGGGGACATCGCCGCGGTAGAGGCGCAATATCCGCTGCTGTTGCGCCATTACGCCGATGCGATAGACCGGCACACGCGGCTCTATCCCGGTGCGGTGGCCGCGGTGGAGGCGTTGGCGGCCTCGGGCTACCGGGTGGGCATCTGCACCAACAAGCCCGCGGAACTGGCCGAGACACTGCTGATGCGGCTCGGGGTGCGGGAGCTTTTCGCGTCGGTGATCGGCGCGGACACGCTGCCGGTGCGCAAGCCCGACCCGGCCCCATACCGCGCTGCGGTGGAGGGGGCGGGCGGCACGCTGGGCCGCTCTCTGCTGGTGGGCGACACCGAAACCGACCGTGCCACCGCGCGTGCCGCGGGCGTACCCTGCGTGCTGGTCACTTTCGGGCCCGAAGGCGTAGGCGTGCGCCGTCACGATCCCGACGGGCTGCTGGACCATTACCGCGATCTGGGCGGTGTGGTCTCTGGACTGATAGGCTGAACCGCGACGCGCGCCCCTTGACCGGCTGACCGGCGCGCCGCACTCTCGGCCCTGTCCGGGGATGCAGGAGGTGCGCATGGCGGAGGTTTTCACCGGCAGTTTCACACAGCAGGAGCCGATCCCCGAGGAAGCCGTCGCGGCCGCGTTGGAGGTGATGCGCAGCGGGCGGCTGCACCGCTACAACACCGCGCCCGGCGAGGAGGCCGAGGCCGCCGCGCTGGAGCGTGATTTTGCAGCGCTGACCGGCGCGCGCTATTGCCTGGCCCTCGCGTCGGGCGGCTACGGGCTGACCTGTGCACTGCGCGCCTGCGGCGTGACGCCGGGCGATCCGGTGCTGACCAATGCCTTCACCCTCGCCCCGGTGCCCGGCGCCATAGCGGGCGCGGGCGCGGTGCCGGTCTTCGTGGAAGTGACCGAGGCGCTGGTGATCGACCTCGACGATCTGGCCGCGAAGATCGAGGCGTCGGGTGCCCGCGTGCTGATGCTCAGCCATATGCGCGGGCATATCTGCGACATGGAGGCGCTGATGGCGCTCTGCGACCGGGCCGGTGTCACGGTAGTGGAGGATTGCGCCCACACGATGGGCGCGAGTTGGGCGGGCGTGCCCTCGGGCCGTTTCGGCCGGGTTGGGTGCTTCTCGACCCAGACCTACAAACACGTCAACTCGGGCGAGGGCGGCTTGCTGATCTCCGACGATGCGGAACTGATGGCGCGGGCCACGATGTTCTCGGGCAGCTATATGTTCTACGACCGCCACCCCGCCGGTCCGGCGGCAGAGATATTCGATACAATCCGCTACGAAACGCCGAATTGCTCGGGCCGCATGGACAATCTCAGGGCCGCGATCCTGCGCCCGCAACTCGCCCGGCTTGCCGGGCAATGCGCGGCTTGGAACGCGCGCTACGGCGCCGTCGAGGCGGGGCTTGCCGACACGCCGGGCCTTCACCTCATCCAGCGGCCGGCGGCGGAAGGCTTCGTCGGCTCCTCGATCCAGTTCCTGATGCCGGGGCTGGGCACGAAGGCGATCGAAACGCTCATCGCCGCTTGCCGCGACCGCGGGGTGGAACTGAAATGGTTCGGCGCGGCGGAGCCTGCGGCCTTCACCTCGCGCCATGACAGTTGGCGGTACGCCCCGCCGCAATGCCTGCCGCGCACGGACCGCGTTCTGGCCGGGCTTCTGGACATGCGCCTGCCACTGACCTTCAGCCTTGAGGATTGCGCGCTGATCGCCCGGATCGTCCGCGGGGAGGCCACCCGGATCGCCCGCGCCGCGGCCTGACCGGCGGAGGGGCCGAACCCCCGCCGCAGACGCGCGGCGGCGCTTGACCGGATGCCGCGATTGCGCTAGAAATGAACACACGTTCAATTAATGCGAGGCTGGGGCATGTTCACCGCGACGATGGGATTCGGTTTGGGCGAGGACATCCAGGCGCTGCGCGATATGGTGCAGCGCTGGGCGCAGGAGCGGCTGAAGCCGATGGCCGCCGAGATCGACGCGACGAATGTCTTCCCGCCCGATCTCTGGCGCGAGATGGGCGAACTGGGCCTGCTGGGCATCACCGTGCCCGAGGAATTCGGCGGCGCCGGCATGTCCTATCTGGCCCATGTCGTCGCGGTGGAGGAGATCGCACGTGCCTCGGCCTCGGTCAGCCTGTCCTATGGCGCGCATTCCAATCTCTGCGTCAACCAGATCAAGCTGAACGGCAGCGACGAGCAGAAGCGCAAGTACCTGCCCGGCCTCGTGTCGGGCGAGCATGTGGGCGCGCTGGCCATGTCCGAGGCCGGTGCGGGTTCCGACGTGGTGTCGATGAAGCTCAAGGCCGAGAAGGGCAATGGGTACTACAAGCTCAACGGCACGAAATACTGGATCACCAACGGCCCCGACGCCGACACGCTGGTCGTTTATGCCAAGACGGATCCGGCGGCGGGCTCCAAGGGCATCACCGCCTTCATCGTCGAGAAGTCGATGAAGGGGTTTTCCACCAGCCCGCATTTCGACAAGCTGGGGATGCGCGGCTCCAACACGGCCGAGTTGATCTTCGAGGATGTGGAAGTGCCGTTCGAGAACGTGCTGGGCGAGGAGGGGCGCGGCGTGCGCGTTCTGATGTCCGGCCTCGATTACGAGCGCGTGGTGCTGGCGGGCATCGGCATCGGCATCATGGCCGCCTGCCTGGACGAGGTGATGCCCTATCTCGCCGAGCGCAAGCAATTCGGCGCGCCCATCGGGTCGTTCCAGCTCATGCAGGGCAAGATCGCCGACATGTACACGGCGATGAATTCCGCCCGCGCTTATGTCTATGCCGTGGCAGCGGCATGCGACCGGGGCGAGGTCACGCGCCAGGATGCGGCGGCCTGCGTGCTCTATTCCTCGGAAGAGGCGATGAAGCAGGCGCATCAGGCGGTACAGGCGATGGGCGGCGCGGGCTTCATGAACGACACCGCGGTCAGCCGGCTCTTCCGCGACGCCAAGCTGATGGAAATTGGCGCGGGAACCTCCGAGATACGCCGGATGTTGATCGGACGCGAGATGATGGGGGCGATGGGGTGATCCGTCGCCGCAGGACAGGAGGACGATCATGCCGCTCAACGACCGCCAGGAAAAGCTCTGCGCCGAAAACCGGACCGATTTCTCGGATATCCGGGCTTTGTTCATCAACACCACGCTGAAGAAGACACCCGAGGAAAGCCATACCAAGCTGCTCCTGAATGCCTCGGCGGAAATCATGTCCAGAAGCGGTGTGCGGGTGGAGCATATCCACCTGCTCAACCATGCCGTCCCACCCGGCGTCTTTCCCGACATGACGGACCATGGCTGGGACCGGGACGACTGGCCGGCGCTTTGGAAAAAGGTGCTTGCCGCCGACATTCTGGTGATTGGCACGCCGCTCTGGCTGGGCGAGGAAAGCTCGGTCTGCCGGGTGCTGATCGAGAGGCTCTATGGCATGTCGGGCGAACTCAACGACAAGGGCCAGTCGGTCTTCTATGGCAAGACCGGCGGGGCGGTCATCACCGGCAACGAGGACGGCGTGAAACACGCGGCCATGACCATCGGCTTCGCGCTGTCGCATCTGGGATACGCGATCCCGCCGCAGGCCGATTGCGGCTGGATCGGCGAGGCCGGTCCGGGGCCGTCCTATGGCGACGAGGTTGACGGCGGGCGCGCGGGTTTCGACAATGAGTTCACCCAGCGCAACACCACGATCATGACATGGAACCTGCTGCACATGGCGCGGATGCTAAAGGACGCGGGCGGCTTCCCCGCCCATGGTAACGACCGGCGCGCCTGGGATGCGGGCTGCCGCTTCGATTTCGAGAACCCGGAGCATCGGGCATGAGCACACGCCGCCTGTCCCAACGCGGCCACCCGGTGCTGCCCATCCCGTCGCCGATCAGCTGAAGGCCCGCACATGCAATTGAAATCCAATGTGATCCCCTCCTCCGACGCGTTCCAGGCCAACCGCGCCGCGCATGAGGCCGCGCTGGCCGAGATCGCCGAGGCGGCTGCCGCGGCGGCGGAAGGCGGCGGCAAGAAGGCCCGCGACCGCCACCGCGAGCGCGGCAAGATGCCGCCGCGCGAACGGGTGGCCAACCTGCTCGACGCGGGCAGCCCGTTCCTGGAGATCGGCGCGACCGCGGCGCATGGCATGTATGACGGCGCGGCGCCCTGCGCGGGTGTGATCGCGGGGATCGGGCGGGTCCATGGGGCCGAGGTCATGGTGGTCTGCAACGATGCCACCGTGAAGGGCGGCACCTATTATCCGATGACGGTCAAGAAACACCTGCGCGCCCAGGAGATCGCCGAACAGTGCAACCTGCCCTGCGTCTATCTGGTGGACAGCGGCGGCGCGAACCTGCCCAACCAGGACGAGGTCTTCCCCGACCGCGACCATTTCGGGCGCATCTTCTTCAACCAGGCCAACATGTCGGCCAAGGGCATTCCGCAGATCGCCGTGGTCATGGGGTCCTGCACCGCCGGCGGCGCCTATGTTCCGGCAATGTCGGATGTCACCATCATCGTCAAGGAACAGGGCACGATCTTCCTGGCCGGCCCGCCACTGGTGAAGGCCGCCACGGGCGAAGTCGTGAGCGCCGAGGAGCTGGGCGGCGGCGACGCGCATACGCGGCTCTCGGGCGTGGCCGACTACCTGGCCGAGGACGATGCCCACGCGCTGGCCCTGGCGCGCCGCGCGCTGAGCCATCTCAACCGCGCCCGCCCGGCCAGCGTGCAATGGCAGGCGCCGGAGGATCCGCTTTATGACCCGGCCGAGCTTTTCGGCGTCGTGCCGACCGACCTGCGCACACCCTACGACATTCGCGAGGTGATCGCGCGGCTGGTGGACGGCTCGCGCTTCGACGAGTTCAAGCCGCGTTTCGGCGAGACGCTGGTCACGGGCTTCGCGCATCTGATGGGCTGTCCGGTGGGGATCGTCGCCAATAATGGCGTGCTCTTCTCGGAAAGCGCGGTGAAGGGCGCACATTTCATCGAATTGTGCAGCCAGCGCAACATCCCTCTGGTTTTCCTTCAGAATATCACCGGGTTCATGGTCGGCAAACGCTACGAGAACGAGGGCATCGCGCGGCACGGCGCCAAGATGGTCACCGCGGTGGCGACCACGAAAGTGCCCAAGATCACGATGATCGTGGGCGGCTCCTATGGCGCGGGGAATTACGGCATGGCCGGGCGCGCCTATTCGCCCCGCTTCCTGTGGACCTGGCCCAATTCCCGCGTCTCCGTCATGGGGGCGGAACAGGCCGCGGGCGTTCTGGCCACCGTCAAGCGCGACGCAATCGAACGGTCGGGCGGAAGCTGGTCGGCGGAGGAGGAGGCCGAGTTCAAGCGCCCTACACTGGAGATGTTCGCGCAACAGAACCACCCGCTTTACGGCTCGGCACGACTCTGGGACGATGGGGTGATCGACCCGCGCAAGAGCCGCGACGTGCTGGCGCTGTCGCTGTCCGCCTCCCTCAACGCGCCGATCGAGGAGACGCGGTTCGGCGTCTTCCGGATGTGAGAGGCGCGCGGCGCCCGGACCACGGGAGGAAAAGATGATCGAGACCAGACTGACCACGCGCTTCGGGCTCGACGTGCCGATCCTCTCGGCGCCGATGGCGATGGCCGCGGGCGGGCGACTGGCGGCGGCGGTCACGCGGGCCGGCGGGCTGGGGTTCATCGGCGGGGGTTATGGCGATCCCGCCTGGCTGGAACGCGAGTTCGCCCAGGCCGGCAACGCCGCCGTGGGCTGCGGCTTCATCACCTGGAAGCTGGCCGAGCAGCCGGAACTGCTGGAACGCGCGCTGGAGCATGAACCGGCGGCGATCTTCCTGTCATTCGGGGATCCCGCGCCTTTCGCGCCGGCGCTGCGGGCCGCGGGTGTGCCGCTGATCTGCCAGGTGCAGACGCTGCGCGACGCGCAAGCGGCGGCCGGGGCGGGGGCGGATGTGATCGTGGCCCAGGGGGGCGAGGCCGGCGGACACGGGCAGTCCCGCGCGACGCTGACCCTGGTGCCCGAGGTCGCGGACTGGCTGGCCGGCGAGGCGCCGCAGACCCTGCTGGTGGCCGCCGGAGGCATCGCGGACGGCCGCGGGTTGGCGGCCTGCCTGATGCTGTGCGCGGACGGTGTGCTGATCGGCTCGCGGCTCTGGGCGTCGCGCGAATGCCTGGTCAGTGACGCGATGACCGATGCGGCGATCGCGGCGACCGGCGACGACACGATCCGCTCTTCCGTGATGGACCGCGCGCGCGGGCTGAACTGGCCGGAGCGCTACACTGCGCGGGTGCTCCGCAACCCGGTGACCGAGCGCTGGCACGACGATCCGGAGGGCATGGAGGCCCACGCGGGGCAAATCGCGGCGGCCTGGCGCGCGGGCTGGGAGGCCGGCGATCCGGAAACCTCCAACACCTTCGTGGGCGAGGCCGCGGGCCTGATCCACGACCGCCCGCCCGTGGCCGAGATCATGGCGCGCATCGCCGACGGGGCGGAGGCGCTGCTGGACGGCGGCTGGAACGGGGCGCTGCGCTGATGGAGGTGATCGTCGCCGATATCACCACGCTCGACGTGGAAGCCATCGTGAACGCGGCCAATAGCGGGCTCAGGGGCGGGGGCGGCGTCGATGGCGCGATCCACCGCGCCGCGGGGCCCGGCCTGCTGGAGGAATGCCGTGCCCTGGGCGGCTGCCCCACTGGCGAGGTCCGCGTGACCGGCGGCCACGGGCTGCGCGCGCGCTGGGTGATCCATGCCGTCGGACCGGTCTGGAGCGGCGGCGAGGCGGGTGAGCCGGCGCTGCTGGCGGCCTGCTATGCCAATGCGCTCGACGCCGCCCGCGATCTGGGCGCGGCGTCGCTGGCCTTTCCGGCGATCTCGACCGGCGTCTACGGCTACCCGCCCGATCAGGCGGCGCGGATCGCGGTGGAAACAGTCGCCGCCGGGCTGCGCGACGGGGACGGGCCGCATGTCATCTTCTGCTGTTTTTCTGAATCCGACGCGGAGCATCACCGCGCGGCACTGGAGGCGCTCTGATGTTTTCCAAGATCCTGATTGCCAACCGGGGCGAGATCGCCTGCCGGGTGATCGAGACCGCTCGCGCGATGGGCGTGGCGACGGTGGCGGTCTACTCGGACGCCGACGCGCAGGCGCGCCATGTCGAGATGGCCGACGAGGCGGTGCGCCTCGGCCCGCCGCCGCCCGCCGAGAGCTACCTCAAGGGTGACTGGATCGTGGATATCGCGCTGGCCACCGGGGCTCAGGCGATCCATCCCGGCTATGGCTTCCTGTCGGAGAACCCCGATTTCGTGGACGCCGTGGAAGCCGCCGGCCTGACCTTCATCGGGCCTTCGGCTTCGGCAATCCGCGCGATGGGCCTCAAGGACGCCGCCAAGAAGCTGATGGAGGAGGCGGGCGTGCCCGTCGTGCCGGGCTATCACGGCGACAACCAGGATGACGAGCACCTGTCGGGCGCGGCGGATGCGATCGGCTATCCGGTCCTGATCAAGGCCGTCGCGGGCGGCGGCGGCAAGGGGATGCGGCTGGTCGAAAAGCCTGCCGATTTCGCCGACGCGCTGGCCAGCGCCCGCGGCGAGGCCCGGACGGCCTTCGGCAACGACACGGTGCTGATCGAGAAATTCGTCTCCAAGCCGCGCCATATCGAGGTGCAGGTTTTCGGCGACGGCAGCGATGCGGTGCATCTCTTCGAGCGCGATTGCTCGCTCCAGCGCCGCCACCAGAAGGTGATCGAGGAAGCCCCCGCGCCGGGCATGACGCCGGAGATGCGCGCGGCGATGGGCGAGGCGGCGGTGCGCGCGGCGCGGGCCATCGGCTACAGGGGCGCGGGCACGGTGGAGTTCATCGTGGACGCCTCCCAGGGGCTGCGTCCCGACCGGTTCTGGTTCATGGAGATGAACACCCGCCTTCAGGTGGAGCATCCCGTGACCGAGGCAATCACCGGGGTCGATCTGGTGGAATGGCAGTTGCGCGTCGCTGCGGGCGAACCGCTGCCCGTCCGTCAGGAGGCGCTCGCCATCGGCGGCCACGCCTTCGAGGCGCGGCTCTATGCCGAGGACGTGCCGGCGGGGTTCCTGCCGGCGACGGGCACGCTCAGGCATCTGCGCTTTCCCGACGGGGTGCGCGCCGATAGCGGCGTGCGGTCGGGCGACGCGATCTCGCCCTTCTACGACCCGATGATCGCCAAGCTGATCGTGCATGGTCCCACGCGGGCGGTGGCGCTGCGGCGTCTGGCAAGCGCGCTGGCGCAGACCGAGGTGGTTGGCAGCGTGACCAACCTGGCCTTCCTCGCGGCCCTGACCCGGCATGAGGGCTTTGCCGCGGGCGATGTCGATACCGGACTTATCGGCCGTGATCTGGACGCGCTGACCCATGTCCCCGAGACGCCGCGCGCGATGGTCGCGCTGGCCGCGCTCGCCGCGGCGGGGCTGGAGGCAGGCGCGGAACCCCTGCAGGGCTTCACGCTCTGGGCGCCGCTGCGCCAGACCTTTCTGCTGGAGCATGACGGGGCGGAGATTGCCGCACGCCTGGCGCCGCGCGGCCCCGGCCGCGTGACGGTGGAGATCGCGGGCAGCGCGATGGACTGCGATCTGCGGCCCGGCGGCTGGTGGGTGGACGATGGCCCGGCGCGCGCCCGCATCCGCCGCGACGGGGCCGAGATCAGCGTTTTCGGCGCGCTGGCGCACCGGTTCCGCATGATCGACCCGCTGGAACGGGCCGAGGCCGCCGGCGCGCGCAGCGATATTGTCGAGGCGCCGATGCCCGGCATGGTCAAGGCGGTCTTCGTGGAGCCCGGACAGGCCGTGAAAGCGGGCGCGCGCCTGGCGGTGCTGGAGGCGATGAAGATGGAGCATACGCTGACCGCAAGCCACGACGCCACGGTGGCCGAGGTGCTGACCGGCGCGGGCACGCAGGTGGAGGCCGGCGCCGCGCTGATCCGTTTCGAGGCGGAAGAGAAGGACGCGGCATGAAACCCCGGTTGCACCATGTGGCGCAGGCGCGGTCATTCCGCACGCTCTGGCTGATGCACGAGATGGGGCTGGAGGTCGAGGTCGTCCATCACAGCTTCTTCGACCGCTCGCTGCGCGACCCGGACTATCTGGCGCTTTCGCCCGCGGGCCGGGTGCCGGCGCTGGAGATCGACGGACGGGTGCTCTTCGAATCCGGAGCGATCACCGAATATCTCTGCGAGACCCGGCCCGAGGCGGGGCTGGGCCGGCTGCCGCCCGACGCCGAACGCCTGGAATGGCTCGAATGGCTGCATTTCGCGGAAACCATCGGCCAGCATATCGCGAACCTGACCCAGCAGCATATCGTGCTGCGCGAGGACCAAATGCGTTCGCCCACCGTCATGCGGCTGGAGGCCAAGCGGCTGGAAAAGGTGCTGGAGGTCGTGGAACGGGTTGTCGCACGGCATGACTGGCTCCTGCCCTCGGGGTTTTCGGCGGTGGACACGAATGTGGGCTACGGCGTCGAGATCGCGCGCCGGTTCGTGCCGCTCGACTGGCTGCCCAACGTCAAGGCCTATCACGCGCGGCTGGCGCGGCGCCCCGCCTTCCGCGCGGCCCTTGCCGAGGATGGAGAGAGCCAGATCTACACCCGCGATTTCTACGAGGCCCCGGATGACTGAGACGGTGGAGATTTTCGAGGTCGGCCCGCGCGACGGGTTGCAGAACGAGGCCCGGATGATCCCTGCGGCCGAGAAGATCGCACTTGTCGACGCGCTCTCGGCCTGCGGGTTCCGGCGCATCGAGGTGGCAAGCTTCGTCAGCCCCAAATGGGTGCCGCAGATGGCCGACGGGGCCGAGGTGCTGGCGGGGATCGACCGCGCGCCGGGGGTGCGCTATGCCGCGCTGACCCCCAACATGAAGGGCTACGAGCGCGCCCGCGCCGCCCGTGCCGACGAGGTAGCGATCTTCGGTTCGGCCTCGGAGGGGTTCTCGCGCGCCAATATCAACGCCTCCATCGCCGAAAGCCTGGAACGTTTCCGTCCGGTGGCCGAGGCCGCGTCGGCCGATGGGGTGCCGGTGCGCGGCTATATCTCCTGCGTCACCGACTGCCCCTATGACGGCCCGACGCCGCCGGGGTCGGTGGCGCGCGTGGCCGCGGCGCTGCGCGACATGGGTTGCTACGAGATCAGCCTGGGCGACACGATCGGGCAGGGTACGCCCGAGACCATTGCAGCGATGCTCGACGCGGTGCTGGGCGAAGTGCCGGCCGGCCGGCTGGCGGGCCATTATCACGATACCGGCCGCCGCGCACTGGAGAATATCGAGGTCTCGCTCGATCGCGGCCTGCGGGTCTTCGATGCCGCCGTGGGCGGGCTGGGCGGCTGCCCCTATGCCAAGGGCGCCACCGGCAACGTGGCCAGCGAGGCGGTGCAGGAGCGGCTGGAAGCGCTGGGATACGCAACCGGGCTGGACCGCGCGCGGCTGCTGGCGGCGGCGGAGATGGCCCGCGTGATGCGGGCGCAATAGAGCGGGGAGAACGCGATGGACACGGTCAGGCTGGATGTGGACGGGCGCGGGGTGGCGACGCTGACCCTCGCGCGGGCCGGGAAGCACAACGCGCTGTCCGCGCAGATGATCGCGGAACTGACGCAGGCTGCGGCGCGCATCGCCGGCGACGGTGCGATCCGCGTTGTGGTGCTGGCCGCCGAGGGGCGCAGCTTTTGCGCCGGCGGCGATCTGGGCTGGATGCGCGCGCAGATGCAGGCCGATGCCGAAACCCGCCGCGCCGAGGCTACGAAGCTGGCGCGGATGTTGCACGCGCTCAACACCCTGCCGCAGCCGTTGATCGGGCGGGTCCACGCCAACGCGTTCGGCGGCGGCGTCGGCATGATGTCTGTCTGCGACGTGGCTCTGGGCGCCGAGGGCGCGACCTTCGGGCTGACGGAGACCCGGCTGGGTCTGATCCCGGCCACTATCTCGCCCTATGTGATCGCCCGGATGGGCGAAGCGCGGGCACGGCGGGTCTTCATGTCCTCGCGGCTCTTCGATGCGGCCGAGGCGGTAGAACTGGGGCTCCTGGCGCGCGTTGTCGCGCCCGAGGCGCTGGATGCGGCGGTGGAGGCCGAGGTCGTACCTTACCTGGCCTGCGCGCCGGGTGCGGTGGCGGCCTCCAAGCGGCTGGCGCGAATGCTGGGTCCAAACATCGACGAGGCGGTTATCGCGGCCACGATCGACCAGCTTGTCGCGGCGTGGGAGACCGACGAGGCGGTGGAGGGAATCGACGCCTTCTTCGGCAAACGCAAGCCGCGCTGGGCCGGCTGAGCCGCCAAGTCCCCGATTTGGCGCGTCATATCGGCCCCAATGTGGGTGGCGTTCTGTTGACCTCCCCCGGACGCGGGTTTAAACCGCTGGGACAGGTCAGCCGCAGAAGGAGCGCCGCGTGGAAGAGCTGCTGAGAGAATATCTCCCCATCCTCGTGTTTCTGGGCGTTGCCGTCGGACTTGGCCTGGTCCTGATCCTGGCGGCGGTGATGCTGGCGCCATCGGACCCGGACCCCGAGAAGGTTTCGGCCTACGAATGCGGCTTCAACGCCTTCGACGACGCGCGGATGAAGTTCGACGTGCGATACTACCTGGTTGCGATCCTGTTCATCATCTTCGACCTGGAAGTGGCCTTTCTCTTTCCCTGGTCGGTCGCGTTCCAGGATGTCGGGCTGCTGGGCTTCTGGTCGATGATGGTGTTCCTGGCGGTGCTGACCATCGGCTTCGCCTATGAATGGAAGAAAGGAGCGCTGGAATGGGAGTGAGCACGACAGCCAATTCCGCCGGCCGCGACCCCGAGGTCGCCACCCAGACGCTCAACCGCGAGCTTCAGGACAAGGGCTTCCTCGTTACCTCGACCGAGGACATCATCAACTGGGCGCGCACCGGGTCGCTGCACTGGATGACCTTCGGCCTGGCCTGCTGCGCGGTGGAGATGATGCATTCCTCCATGCCGCGCTACGATCTGGAGCGTTTCGGCACGGCGCCGCGCGCCAGCCCGCGCCAGTCCGACCTGATGATCGTGGCCGGGACGCTTTGTAACAAGATGGCGCCCGCGCTCCGGAAGGTCTACGACCAGATGCCCGAGCCGCGTTATGTGATCTCGATGGGGTCCTGCGCCAATGGCGGCGGCTATTATCACTACAGCTATTCCGTGGTGCGCGGCTGCGACCGGATCGTGCCGGTGGACATCTATGTGCCCGGCTGCCCGCCGACGGCGGAGGCACTCGTCTACGGCATCCTGCAATTGCAGCGCAAGATCCGCCGCACCGGCACGATCGTCAGATAAGGGGGCGAGATGAGCGAGGCACTTCAGGAACTGGCCGCCCAGATCGAGGCCAAGCAGCCCGATGCGGTCAGCGCGTCGGAGATCGCCCTGGGCGAGTTGACCGTCACCATCGGCGCCAGCGACCTTGTCGGGTTCGTCGAGTATCTCAAGACCGACCGGGCCTGTCAGTTCACGACCCTCGTGGACATCACCGCGGTCGACCACCCGGAGCGGGAGAAGCGTTTCGACGTGGTCTATCATTTCCTGTCGATGTACCGGAACCACCGCATCCGCGTGAGGATCAAGGTGCGCGAGGAGACCAAGGTCGCCTCGATCACCGATCTTTACCCGTGCGCCAACTGGTTCGAGCGCGAGGTCTTCGACATGTTCGGCATCCTCTTCTCGGGCCACCCGGACCTGCGCCGCATCCTCACCGATTACGGCTTCCGCGGCCATCCGCTGCGCAAGGACTTCCCCACCACAGGCTATACCGAGCTGCGTTATGACGAGGAGCAGAAGCGCGTCGTCTACGAGCCGGTGAAGCTGGTGCAGGAATACCGGATGTTCGATTTCATGTCTCCCTGGGAGGGGGCGGAATACATCCTGCCGGGTGACGAGAAGGAGGGGGCGAAATGATGGGATCGGCCTATGGCGGCATGGGCGGCGGCGGTCTGGTCTGGCTGCTGATCTACGCCATTCTCGTGGTTGTGCCGTTCTGGCGGCTGCTGCCGAAATTCGGCATTCCGAACTGGATTTCGCTGGTGGCGATTATCCCGCTCGGTGCGCTGATCCTGCTTTGGATCATGGCTTTCCGCGACAAACTGGGGGGCCGGGCGTGATGGACGGAACGAAATTCGAAGACGCCCAGACGGGCGAGCAGAAAATCCGCAACTTCAACATCAACTTCGGCCCGCAACACCCTGCTGCACACGGCGTTCTGCGGCTGGTGCTGGAACTTGACGGCGAGATCGTGGAACGCTGCGATCCGCATATCGGCCTGCTGCACCGCGGCACCGAGAAGCTGATGGAAAGCCGCACCTACCTGCAGAACCTGCCCTATCTCGACCGGCTCGACTACGTGGCGCCGATGAACCAGGAACATGCCTGGTGCCTGGCGATCGAACGGCTGACCGGCACGCCCGTGCCGCGGCGCGGCCAGTTGATCCGGGTGCTCTATTCCGAGATCGGGCGTGTGCTGAGCCATCTGCTCAACGTCACCACGCAGGCGATGGACGTGGGCGCGCTGACCCCGCCGCTCTGGGGTTTCGAGGAGCGCGAGAAGCTGATGATCTTCTACGAGCGCGCCTGCGGGGCGCGCCTGCACGCGGCCTATTTCCGGCCCGGCGGTGTGCATCAGGACCTGCCCGAGGAACTGCTCGATGACATCGAGGAATGGTGCGGCACCTTCCCTGCCGTGCTCGACGATATCGACGAGCTTCTGACCGAGAACCGGGTTTTCAAGCAGCGCAATGTCGATATCGGCGTGGTGAGCGAGCAGGACGTCCTCGACTGGGGCTTTTCCGGCGTGATGGTGCGCGGCTCGGGCCTGGCCTGGGACCTGCGGCGCGCGCAGCCCTACGAATGCTACGACGAGTTCGAGTTCAAGGTGCCGGTGGGCAAGAACGGCGATTGTTTCGACCGGTACCTCTGCCGCATGGCGGAGATGCGCGAGAGCGTTAAGATCATCCTCCAGGCCATCGAGAAGCTGCGGGCGGAGCCCGGACCGGTGATGGCGCGCGGCAAGATATCCCCGCCCGAGCGGACCGAGATGAAGACCTCGATGGAGGCGCTGATCCATCACTTCAAGCTCTACACCGAGGGCTTCCACGTGCCGCCGGGCGAGGTTTATGCCGCGGTCGAGGCGCCGAAGGGAGAATTCGGCGTCTACATGGTCGCCGACGGGACGAACCGGCCCTACCGCGCCAAGCTGCGTGCGCCGGGCTTCCTGCATCTCCAGGCGATGGACCATGTCGCGGGTGGCCACCAGCTGGCCGACGTGGCCGCAATCATTGGCACGATGGACGTGGTCTTCGGGGAGATCGACAGGTGAGATCGGGCGCGCGCCACCTTGCTGCGCGTCGCGGCGCGGGGGCTCTCGCGGCGCTGCTGCTGGCGGCGCTGGCCGCGCTTCCCCTGCGCGCCGAAACGGCGGTGTCGCCGGAACGGGTTGAGGCTTTCGTCGATGTCATCAAGGCCAATGACTGCCGCATGACCAACCGGCGGGCGGACCTCGTCTATCCCGAGGCCGGGTTCCCGGACAAGACGGAGACCAAGGCGCTGACCCGGCAACTGATCGAGACCGGGCGCGCGCGCATTCTCGACGGCCAGCTCGTGGTTTTCGGCGGCGACTGTCCGTCCGGGCCGGGTTTCACCGGCCGTGAACGGTTCTTCGCGGTGCTCGCCGACAATGGCTGCAAGATGGACAGCAAACAGGCCGCCTTCCTGCTGCCGCGCGTCGGCGTGGAGATGCAGGAGGTGCGGCTCCTGATGGCGCGCATGGTCTCGATGGCCGAGGTGTCGCTCTCGGAGGACGAGCGCACGGTCTATCTGGAGCAGGGCCTGTGCGAGAAGTTCGCCGGCCTCTCGGCCGAGATCGTTGCCGCGGACGCGCATAACCGCGAGGTGGAGGACGCCGCGACGGATATGGATGCGGCGCGTGGGAAATTCATCGACTACATGGCCTCTGTCGATTGTTCGCTCACCCGCTCTGAGGCGCAGGTGCAGCTTGACGAGGCCGGCTTCGAGCCGCGCATCGTGCGCGCCATCGTCCAGGATCTCATCGCGAGCGGCGCGGCGACGATGTCCGACGACGACCGTTTGACCCTTCACAAGGAGGTTTGCGAGTAATGCTGCGCAGACTGCATCACGACCAGCCGGAGAGCTTCGCCTTCACCAAGGCCAACCAGAAATGGGCCGAGGCGCAGATCACCAAATTTCCCGAGGGCCGCCAGGCCAGCGCTGTGATCCCGCTGCTGTGGCGCGCGCAGGAGCAGGAAGGCTGGCTGTCGCGCCCTGCGATCGAGCATATCGCCGACATGCTGGGCATGGCCCATATCCGCGCGCTGGAAGTGGCGACCTTCTATTTCATGTTCCAACTCGCGCCCGTGGGCTCGGTCGCGCATGTGCAGGTCTGCGGCACGACCTCCTGCATGATCTGCGGCGCCGAGGATCTGATCGCGGTCTGCCGTGACAAGATCGCCGCCAACCCGCATGAGTTGTCCGCCGACGGTCGATTCAGCTGGGAAGAGGTGGAATGCCTGGGCGCCTGCTCCAACGCGCCGATGGCCCAGATCGGCAAGGATTACTACGAGGATCTGACCGCCGCGCGCTTCGGTGAAATCCTCGATGAGTTGGCGGCGGGCAAGGTTCCGGTGCCGGGTCCGCAGAACGGCCGCTACGCCTCGGAGCCGCTGGCCGGGCTGACCAGCCTGACCGAGTTCGAGAGCGGGCGCACGCAATACAACGCCTCCGTCGCGCGCGCAGTCGAACTGGGCGATACCGTGAAGCGAATCGACGGCAGCGAGATGCCGGTTCTGACGCCCTGGCTGGGTGACGAGATGAAGGGCACGCGCCGCAAAGCGGCCGATCCGAGGCCCGCGCGCGGCAAGCCCGTGAACGGGACCGGCGTGACCGAACAGGAGGCGCGCGAGAAACCCCGCGCCAAGCCCGACACCGGCAGCGTAGCGCAAGGTCCGGCCGATGCCGGGCCGGGTATCCGGCCGCCGGCGCTCCCGGCGCCGGAAGGTGGACAGCCCGACGATCTGAAACAGATCAAGGGTGTGGGCCCGGCGCTGGAAAAGCAGCTCCATGAGCTGGGCGTGTTCCATTTCGCGCAGGTGGCCGCCTGGGGCGCGGAGGAGGTCGCCTGGGTCGACGAGAACCTCAAGGGTTTCAAGGGCCGCGTCAGCCGCGACGGCTGGGTCGAACAGGCCAGGACGCTCGCCGAGGGTGGCGAGACCGAATTTTCCAAACGGGTAGAGAAGGGCGACATTTACTGATCGCCCCCGCCCCTGAAGAACGAGTTGTGCTTATGACGGCAAGGCAGAGAGACGGGCAGGCAGGACACCGCAGGGGCGGTGCGCAGCCGGGCTCTGCCGAGCGCGGCGTGGCGCATTGCGACATAGGGGGGAGAGAGAGATGCCAGAGCTGAATTCCGATGCTGCGGCGTGCCGCACGAAATGCTGGGTTGCGGCGGTCGTGCTGGGCCTGATCGCGGTCTGGCTCTTCGCGGCGGGTCTCGACATGCCGGGACTGCTGGCTTTCGTGCTCGGCGTCGCGGGGGCGATCGCCGCGGGCTGGCTGCTGATCCGGTTTGTCTGCGGCGGCGCCGATGTGCAGTCGGAGGGCCGGGTCGCGCGTGGCGTGAAGGGCAATGTGGCGAAGGAGGATGAGCCCGGCAGGATCGAGACTAGCACGGCGGACGTGGCGGAGACGCCGCACGAACGCGCCATGGCCGAGAGCGCGGCAGCCGGCGTGGTGCCGGTGCCCTCGCCTTTCGACCGCGACGAGCCACCCGCGCCGCAGCCCGGTGAGGCCGCGTCCGGGACGGGCGCGCCGGAGCGGCTGGAAGCCCCGCGCGGCAGCCAGGCGGACGATCTCAAGCGGATCAAGGGGGTCGGCCCCAAGCTGGAGGCGCAACTCAACAGCCTGGGCTTCTGGCATTTCGACCAGATCGCGGGCTGGAGCGCCGACGACGCCGCCTGGGTGGACGCCAATCTTCGGGGCTTCAAGGGCCGCGTGGAGCGCGACAACTGGGTCGAGCAGGCCCGCATCCTCGCCCAGGGTGGCGAGACGGAATTTTCGAAGAAGGTCGACAAGGGCGACGTGTATTGACCGTGAAGACGGAAGACAGGAGCGCACACCGCACGCAGATGCGGCTGGCCGCCGGGGTCATCATCGTGACGATGATCCTGTGGATGGCGGCGTCCTTCCTGGGCGGCCGGCTGGGCCTGCCACCGCGTTACGCCTTCCTTTTCGATCTGGCCGCGCTGGCCGCGTTTTTCTGGGCGCTCGTCGTCCTTTACAGGGTCTGGCGGCAACGCCGGGAAGATGGAGAGTAGGGCATGCTCAAGGACGAAGACCGCATCTTTACCAATCTCTACGGTATGCATGACCGTACGCTGAAAGGCGCACGCGCCCGCGGGCATTGGGACGGCACCGCCGCGATCATCGCCAAGGGGCGCGACTGGATCGTCGACGAGATGAAGGCCTCGGGCCTGCGCGGGCGCGGCGGTGCGGGCTTCCCGACCGGCCTGAAATGGTCCTTCATGCCCAAGGAAAGCGACGGCCGGCCGGCCTATCTGGTGGTGAATGCCGACGAGTCGGAACCCGGCACCTGCAAGGACCGCGAGATCATGCGCCACGATCCGCATACGCTGATCGAGGGCTGCCTGATCGCCTCCTTCGCGATGAATTCCAACACCTGCTACATCTATCTGCGCGGCGAGTATATCCGCGAACGCGAGGCGCTGCAGGCTGCCATCGACGAGGCCTATGACGCGGGCCTGCTGGGGCGCAACGCCGCCGGGTCGGGCTGGGATTTCGACCTCTACCTGCATCACGGCGCGGGCGCCTATATCTGCGGCGAGGAAACGGCGCTGCTGGAAAGCCTCGAAGGCAAGAAGGGCATGCCGCGCATGAAGCCGCCCTTCCCGGCGGGCGCGGGGCTCTACGGCTGCCCGACGACGGTGAACAACGTGGAATCCATCGCTGTGGTGCCCACGATCCTGCGGCGCGGCGCGCAGTGGTTCGCAGGCATGGGACGGCCCAACAATTCCGGCACCAAGGTCTTCGCGATCTCGGGCCATGTGAACAACCCCTGCGTGGTCGAGGAGGAGATGTCGATCACCCTGCGCGAGCTTCTGGACCGCCATTGCGGCGGCGTGCGCGGCGGCTGGGACAACCTCAAGGCGGTGATCCCCGGCGGCTCGTCGGTGCCCTGCCTGCCGGGCTCGCTCTGCGACGATGCGATCATGGATTTCGACTGGCTGCGCGAACAGCGCTCGGGCCTGGGAACGGCGGCGGTGATCGTGATGGATCAGTCCACCGATGTGGTGAAGGCGATCTGGCGGCTGTCGAAGTTCTACAAGCATGAAAGCTGCGGCCAGTGTACGCCCTGCCGCGAAGGCACGGGCTGGATGATGCGGGTGATGGACCGCCTCGTGACCGGCGACGCCGAGCCCGAGGAGATCGACATGCTGCTCGATGTCTCCAAGCAGGTCGAGGGCCACACGATCTGCGCGCTGGGCGATGCGGCGGCCTGGCCGATTCAGGGTCTGATCCGGCATTTCCGCGACGAGATCGAGGACCGCATCAAGGGCAAGCGGATGGCACGCAACAGCGCGGTGGCCGCCGAGTGACCCGGACCCTTGTCATAGCCTCTCTGCTCGCAGGGCTGACGCTGGGTGCGGGCTGCGCCCGGCTGGGGGATTCGGTCGCCCGGCTCAACCCGTTCGGGCCGGACACGAAAACCCAGGGCCGCGGCGTGGAGGCGAAGCTGACAACGCTGGGCGACAAGCGGAATTTCCGTATCCGCGTGACGCCGGTCCTGGCCGATATCCGCGAGATCCGGGCCGAGGCGCGCTATGCTGCGACCCAGCATTGCATCGGGCGCATCGGCTCGTCGGAGGTGGATTGGGTGATCGACCCGGCCACCGGCGAGATCGCCGAGCCGATCGAGGGCAACGCAATGGTCTTTCGGGGGCGGTGCCGGTCATGACCGAACGCGGTGACGGAACGAAAAGAGGAACCTGCGGGCCGGTCCGGCAGCGGGGCGCGATGCGCCCGGCCGGACGGGTCCGCATGCTGACGCAAAGGGACGCAAGCCATGTCTGATCTTCGCAAGATCATCATCGACGACACCGAGATCGAGGTCGATCCGGCGATGACGCTCATCCAGGCCTGCGAACAGGCCGGGGTGGAGATCCCGCGCTTCTGCTATCACGAACGGCTCAGCATCGCGGGCAATTGCCGGATGTGCCTGGTCGAGGTCGTGGGCGGCCCGCCCAAGCCCGCGGCAAGCTGCGCGATGCAGGTGCGCGACCTGCGGCCCGGCCCCGAGGGGGAGCCGCCGGTGGTCCGCACCAACTCGCCCATGGTCAAGAAGGCGCGCGAGGGGGTGATGGAGTTCCTGCTCATCAACCACCCGCTTGACTGCCCGATCTGCGATCAGGGCGGGGAATGCGATCTTCAAGACCAGGCAATGGCGTACGGGGTGGACTTCAGCCGATACCGCGAACCCAAGCGCGCCTCCGAGGACCTCGATCTGGGGCCGCTGGTCGAGACCCATATGACGCGCTGCATCTCCTGCACGCGCTGTGTGCGCTTCACCTCCGAGGTGGCGGGCGTGACCGTGATGGGGCAGACCGGCCGCGGCGAGGATGCCGAGATCACCACCTATCTGGGCGAGTTGATCGACAGCGAGTTGCAGGGCAACATCATCGACCTCTGCCCGGTGGGCGCGCTGGTCTCCAAGCCCTATGCCTTCACCGCGCGGCCCTGGGAACTCAAGAAAACCGAAACCATCGACGTGATGGACGCGATGGGTGCCTCGATCCGGGTCGACACCAAGGGGCGCGAGGTGATGCGCATCCTGCCCCGCAACCATGACGGCGTGAACGAGGAATGGATTTCCGACAAGACCCGCTTCGTCTGGGACGGGCTGCGCAAGCAGCGGCTGGACCGGCCCTATCTGCGCGAGAACGGCAAGCTGAGGCCGGCAAGCTGGGCCGAGGCGCTGGCCGCCGCGGCGCAGGCGATGAAGGACCGCAAGGTTGCTGGGCTGGTGGGCGATCTGGCCCCGGTCGAGGCGGCTTTTGCGCTGCGCCAGTTGGTCGAGGGGCAGGGCGGCACGGTGGAATGCCGCACCGACGGTGCCAAGCTGCCGGCGGGCAACCGGTCGGGCTATGTCGGCACAGCGGCGATCGAGGATATCGACAGCGCCCGCCGCATCACGCTGATCGGCACCAATCCCCGCGCCGAGGCCCCGGTGCTCAACGCGCGCATCCGCAAGGCGTGGACGGCGGGCGCCGACGTTACCTTGGTGGGCGCGGCGGTGGACCTGACCTATGAGTACAACCATGCCGGCACCGATCGGAAGGCGCTGCAAGGGTTGCTTGACGGGGACCACGGCGCAAAACGCGACGAGCCGTCCATCGTTATCGTCGGGCAGGGCGCACTGCAGGACGATGACGGCGAGGCGGTGCTGGCCGCCGCGATGAAGCTGGCCGACCAGACCGGGGCGGGCCTGCTGGTGCTGCACACGGCCGTGGGCCGTGTCGGCGCGATGGATGCGGGCTGCACCACCGAAGGCGGCATCGGCGCGGCGCTGGACGGGGCGGAGGTGATCTACAATCTCGGCGCCGACGAATTGGAGATCGCCGAGGGTCCCTTCGTGATCTACCAGGGCAGCCACGGCGACCGCGGCGCGCACCGCGCCGACGTGATCTTGCCCGGTGCCGCCTATACCGAGGAGCAGGGACTCTTCGTCAATACCGAAGGCCGCCCGCAACTGGCGCTGCGCGCCGGTTTCCCTCCGGGCGACGCCAAGGAGAACTGGGCCATACTTCGCGCCCTCTCGGCCGAGTTGGAGGCAACGCTGCCCTATGACAACCTGGCCGCGCTGCGCCGCGCGCTGGTGGCGGAGGTGGGCCATCTGGCGGAGATCGACAGCGTGCCCGAGAACCGCTGGCAGCCTCTGGAGCCCGGCAAGCTGGGCCGCGGGGACTTCCGTCAGGCGGTGCGGGACTTCTACCTGACCAACCCGATCGCGCGGGCCTCCAGCCTGATGGCGGAACTCAGCGCCAATGCCCGTGCCCGCGGTGGGCTGGGCGTGGCGGCCGAGTAGCGCACGATGGGGGCGCTGATCCATATCCGGGCGGGACTGGCGCTGGTGCTGGCGGGCGGGCTGTCGGCCTGTGCGTCCGGGGAGGGTGCGCAGGCCGACCGCGCCGCTGCTTCGCCGCAATATCTGGGCGCCGAGGCCCGGTTGCTGGACAGCGACCTGATCAATATCCGGCTGTCTATGCGCGGCGCGCGCGACCGCGCCGAGGTGGCCGAATACGGCAAATGCGCGACCGCGGGCCATGCTCTGAACCGGGGCTACGGCTTCGCGCGGCATCTGCGCACGAATGTGGAAGAAGACGGTGGCCTTTGGCGCGGAGATGCGGTTTATACCGTCTCGGCGGACCGGCCGCGCGGGCTGCGCATTATCGACGCCCGCGAGGCGGTTGCGGACTGCGCGCAAAAAGGCATACCGACGGTTTGAGAGGCGAGAGGGAACATGGCTGAGTTTTTCCAGACAGGGCTCGGAACTTTCGTGATCATCCTGGCGCAATGCCTGGCGGTCACGGGTTTCGTGATGATCTCGCTGCTCTTCCTGGTCTATGGCGACCGCAAGATCTGGGCCGCGGTGCAGATGCGCCGGGGACCCAACGTGGTGGGCGTCTTCGGACTTTTGCAGACCGTCGCGGACGCGCTGAAATACGTGGTCAAGGAGGTCGTGATCCCCGCCGGATCCGACAAGGCGGTGTTCCTGCTCGCGCCGCTGCTGTCCTTCGTTCTGGCGATTCTTGCCTGGGCTGTGATCCCCTTCGCGCCGGGCTGGGTTCTGGCCGACATCAACGTGGCGGTCCTCTATGTCTTCGCTATCGGCTCGCTGGAGGTCTATGGCGTGATCATGGGCGGCTGGGCGTCGAACTCGAAATATCCGTTCCTGGGCAGCCTGCGCTCGGCCGCGCAGATGATCTCCTACGAGGTGTCGATCGGCTTCATCATCGTGGGCGTGCTTATCTCCACCGGGTCGCTCAACTTCACCGCCATCGTCGAGGCGCAGGACGGACGCTACGGCTTCTTCTCCTGGTACTGGCTGCCGCATCTGCCGATGGTGGCGCTCTTCTTCGTCTCCGCACTGGCCGAGACCAACCGCCCGCCCTTCGACCTGCCCGAGGCGGAGTCGGAACTGGTCGCGGGCTACCAGGTCGAATATTCCTCGACGCCCTTCCTGCTTTTCATGGCCGGTGAATATATCGCCATCTTCCTGATGTGCGCGCTGATGAGCCTGCTCTTCTTCGGCGGCTGGCTCAGCCCCATCCCCGGCCTGCCCGACGGTGCCTTCTGGATGGTCGCCAAGATGTCGGTTTTTTTCTTCCTCTTCGCGATGGTCAAGGCCATCACGCCACGCTACCGCTACGACCAGCTGATGCGGCTGGGCTGGAAGGTCTTCCTGCCGATGTCGCTGGCCTGGGTGGTGATCGTGGCATTCTTCGCACAATACGGCTGGTTCGGCGGCGCCTATGCCCGCTGGACCCTGGGAGGCTGACAATGACCCAGATCGACTGGACCCGCGCCGGACGCTATTTCCTGCTGGCCGACTTCATAGGCGGCCTGAAGCTGGGGATGCGCTATTTCTTCGCGCCCAAGGCGACGCTGAACTACCCGCATGAGAAGGGGCCGCTCAGCCCCCGTTTCCGGGGCGAGCACGCGCTGCGCCGCTATCCCAATGGCGAGGAACGCTGCATCGCCTGCAAGCTCTGCGAGGCGATCTGCCCCGCGCAGGCGATCACCATCGACGCGGAACCGCGCGAGGACGGCTCGCGCCGGACCACGCGTTACGACATCGACATGACGAAATGCATCTATTGCGGCTTCTGCCAGGAAGCCTGCCCGGTGGATGCGATCGTGGAAGGCCCGAATTTCGAATTCGCCACCGAAACGCGCGAGGAGCTTTACTACGACAAGGCGAAGCTTCTGGAGAACGGCGACCGCTGGGAAGCCGAGATCGCCCGCAACCTCGAGCTGGACGCGCCGTACCGGTGAGCGGGGCGGGCGCATATCACCCCGGCCGCCAGGGCCGGCGCCGGAACGGGAGGTCCGCATGAGCGATCCGAAATCGCCCTTCGACGCCATGCTGGCGCAGGTCCAGCAGATGGCCAAGGCGTTCAACCATTCCTTCGAGGGCTTCTCGCCCGCGGAGCTGGAAAAGCTCTGGCCGACCATGCCGAAGGAATGGATGGAAATGGCCTTCGGCAACGCCATCCACAAGGACGGGCTCGACGCCAAGACGCGGCTTTTCCTGACGCTGGCGGGGCTGACCTGCCAGGGCGCGCAGGCCGAGCCGCAGATCCGCATGACCGTGCGCCATGCGCTGGAGGCCGGCGCCACGAAACAGGAAATCGCCGAGGTGATCGGGCAGATGTCCGTCTTCGCCGGCCTTCCCGCCGTCACCCGCGCCGCCGAACTGGCGCGCCAGGTGACGAACGAGACAGAAGAGGATGACCCGTCATGAGCGTCGCGGAACTGATTTTCTATCTCTTTGCCATCGTCGTCGTGGCCTCGGGCTTCATGGTGGTGGTGTCGCGCAACCCGGTGCATTCGGTCCTGTGGCTGATCCTGGCCTTCCTGTCCTCGGCGGGGCTTTTCATCCTGATGGGGGCGGAATTCGTGGCGATGCTGCTGGTCATCGTCTATGTCGGCGCGGTCGCGGTGCTGTTCCTTTTCGTGGTGATGATGCTCGACGTGGATTTCTCGGAGCTGAAGGCGGGCATGGCGCGCTACCTGCCGGTGGCGCTGCTGATCGGGCTCGTGCTGCTGATGGAAATGGGGCTGGTCTTCGGCGACTGGCACTATGCCGAGACCGCCGAGGGCGCGCGCGCCGCGGTGACGCCGGCGGTGGCCGAGATGCACAACACCACCGCGCTGGGGCAGATCCTCTATACGCAGTACATCTATCTCTTCCAGGCCGCGGGGCTGATCCTGCTGGTCGCGATGATCGGGGCGATCGTGCTGACACTGCGCCACCGTACCGACATCAAGCGCCAGGATATCCTGTCCCAGATCTACCGCGATCCGGCCAAGGCGATGGAACTGAAGGACGTCAAGCCGGGGCAGGGGCTGTGACCGCCACCTGACCCGCGCCGGACCCGGGCCGGGATGCCGGAGAACAAACAGGACCGGGACACCGACCCGGCCACGATACGAGGGACGTGATGATAGGACTGGAACATTACCTGACAGTCGCCGCCGCACTTTTCGTGATCGGCATCTTCGGCATCTTCCTGAACCGCAAGAACGTCATCATCATCCTGATGTCGATCGAACTGATGCTGCTGGCGGTCAATATCAACCTCGTGGCCTTCTCCACCCATCTGGGCGACCTGGTGGGCCAGGTCTTCACGCTCTTCGTGCTGACCGTGGCCGCGGCCGAGGCGGCGATCGGGCTGGCGATCCTGGTCTGCTATTTCCGCAACCGCGGCACGATCGACGTCGAAGACATCCAGCGGATGAAGGGGTAAGGCGCCATGGAAACCATCATCCTCTTTGCCCCCGTCGTCGGCACCATCATCTGCGGCTTCGGCTGGAAGCTAATCGGCGAGAAAGCCGCGACCGTGACCGCGACGGGCCTGCTCTTCCTGGCCATGCTGCTGTCCTGGATCGTGTTCCTGACCTTCCACGGCCCGACCGAGCAGATCCCGCTCTTCCGCTGGGTCAGCTCCGGCACGCTGTCGGTGGACTGGGCGATCCGGCTGGACCGGCTGACCGCGATCATGCTGATCGTCGTGACCACCGTCTCGGCGCTCGTCCATCTTTACAGCTTCGGCTACATGGCCCATGACGAGAATTTCCGCGAGGGGGAGAGCTACCGGCCGCGCTTCTTCGCCTATCTCTCGTTCTTCACCTTCGCGATGCTGATGCTGGTGACCTCCGACAACCTGCTGCAGATGTTCTTCGGATGGGAGGGCGTGGGCGTGGCCTCCTACCTCTTGATCGGCTTCTATTACCGCAAGCCCTCGGCAAACGCCGCAGCGATCAAGGCGTTCATCGTGAACCGGGTCGGCGATTTCGGCTTCGCGCTGGGAATTTTCGCGATCTTCTTCATCACCGACAGCATCAATTTCGGAGATATCTTCTCCGAAGGCCACCTGCTGGCCGAGACCAACATCACGTTCCTGTGGACCGAGTGGAACGCGGCCAACCTGATCTGCGTGCTGCTCTTCATCGGGGCGATGGGCAAATCGGCGCAGCTCTTCCTGCACACATGGCTGCCGGACGCGATGGAGGGCCCGACACCGGTCTCCGCGCTGATCCACGCCGCGACGATGGTCACCGCGGGCGTCTTCCTGGTCTGCCGCATGTCGCCGCTCTTCGAATACGCGCCACAGGCGCTGGCCTTCGTCACCGTGATCGGCGCCACGACGGCCTTCTTCGCGGCCACGATCGGGCTGGTGCAGAACGACATCAAGCGCGTCATCGCCTATTCGACCTGCTCGCAGCTGGGTTACATGTTCGCCGCCGCCGGGGTCGGCGTCTATCAGGCGGCGATGTTCCATCTCTTCACCCATGCCTTCTTCAAGGCGATGCTCTTTCTCGGGGCCGGTTCGGTCATCACCGCGATGCACCACGAACAGGACATGCGCAATTACGGCGGGCTGCGCCGCAAGATCCCCTATACGTTCTGGGCGATGATGATCGGCACGCTGGCGATCACTGGGGTGGGCATTCCGCTGACCAATATCGGCTTCGCGGGCTTCCTGTCCAAGGACGCCATTATCGAGAGCACCTATGCCGCGCAGTCGGGTGTCGGGGATTATGCCTTCTGGCTGCTCGTCATGGCGGCGGCCATGACCTCATTCTATTCCTGGCGGCTGATCTTCATGACCTTCTACGGCAAGCCCAAGGGCGACAAGCACGCCCATGAGCATGCCCATGAGAGCCCGATGACGATACTGGTGCCGCTGGGCGTGTTGGCGCTGGGCTCGATCTTTGCGGGCATGGTCTGGTACGGTGATTTCTTCGGCCATCATGTCGAGGAGTTCTTCGGCAGCTCCGTCTACATCAATCACGAGACCAACCACGTCCTGCACGACGCCCACGAGGTGGCGGGCTGGGTGAAGGTCTCGCCCTTCATCGCCATGGCGCTGGGTCTGGCGCTGGCATGGGTCTTCTACATCGCCAATCCGTCGCTGCCCGGCCGCCTGGCGCAGGCGCAACGTCCGCTCTACCTCTTCCTGCTCAACAAGTGGTATTTCGACGAGCTCTACGAGATCGTCTTCCTGCGCACCGCCAAATGGCTGGGGCGGTTCCTGTGGAAGCGGGGCGACGGCGACGTGATCGACGGCACGATCAACGGCGTGGCGATGGGGGCGGTGCCTTTCCTCACCCGGCTCAGCCAGAAGGCGCAGTCCGGTTATCTCTTTACATACGCATTCGCCATGGTGCTGGGCGTCGTGGCGCTCATCACCTGGGTGACGATCAGCGGGGGTGCGCAGTGATGGCCGGCAATCTTCTTTCCATCATTACCTTCATTCCGCTTATCGCGGCCGCGATCCTGGCGCTCTTTCTGCGCGGGGACGACGCGGCGGCGGCGAAGAACGCCAAATGGGTGGCGCTGGCCGCCACCACAGTGACCTTCATCGTCTCGCTCTTCGTCTATGCCGGGTTCGACCCCGACAATACGGGCTTCCAGTTCGTCGAGGAACGGCCCTGGCTGCTGGGGCTGAGCTACAAGATGGGGGTGGACGGCATTTCCATCCTCTTCGTGCTGCTGACCACCTTCCTGATGCCGCTGGTCATCGCCTCGGCCTGGAACGTGGAGCACCGGGTCAAGGAGTACATGATCGCCTTCCTGGTGCTGGAGACATTGATGCTGGGCGTGTTCATGGCGCTCGACCTGGTGCTCTTCTACATCTTCTTCGAGGCCGGCCTGATCCCGATGTTCCTGATCGTCGGCATCTGGGGTGGCAAGGACCGCATCTATGCGGCCTTCAAGTTCTTCCTCTATACTTTCCTGGGCTCGGTCCTGATGCTGGTGGCGATGATCGTGATGTGGATGGATGCGGGCACCACCGACATCCCCACGCTGCTGGACCATGAATTCTCCTCCGGGCCGATCACGCTGCTGGGCTGGCAGATCGCGGGGGGCATGCAGACGCTGATGTTCCTGGCCTTCTTCGCCTCCTTCGCGGTGAAATTGCCGATGTGGCCGGTTCATACCTGGCTGCCCGACGCCCATGTGCAGGCGCCCACCGCGGGTTCCGTGGTGCTGGCGGCGATCCTGCTGAAGATGGGCGGTTACGGCTTCCTGCGCTTCTCGTTGCCGATGTTCCCGGTCGCCGCCGACCTGCTGGCGGGGTTCGTGATGTGGCTGAGCGTGATCGCGATCGTCTACACCTCGCTGGTGGCGATGATGCAGGAGGATATGAAGAAGCTGATCGCCTATTCCTCGGTCGCGCATATGGGATACGTGACGATCGGCATTTTCGCGGCGAACCAGCAGGGCGTGGACGGCGCCATTTTCCAGATGATCAGCCACGGCTTCGTCTCCGGTGCGCTCTTCCTGATCGTGGGCGTGATCTACGACCGGATGCACACCCGCGAGATCGATGCCTATGGCGGGCTGGTCAACCGGATGCCGGCCTATGCGATGGTCTTCATGCTCTTCACCATGGCCAATGTTGGCCTGCCGGGCACCAGCGGCTTCGTGGGCGAGTTCCTGACGCTGGTGGGCGCCTTCCAGGCCAATACCTGGGTCGCGGCCTTCGCCACGTCCGGCGTGATCCTGTCGGCGGCCTATGCGCTCTGGCTCTATCGCCGGGTGGTCTTCGGCGACCTGATCAAGGAAAGCCTGAAATCCATCACCGACATGACCGCGCGGGAACGCTGGGTCTTCGCGCCGCTGGTGGCGATGACGATCCTGCTCGGCATCTACCCGGCACTGGTGCTGGATGTCACCGGCCCGTCGGTGGGCGCGCTGCTCGAGAGCTATCAGACCGCGTTGCATGACGGCGCCGCCGCGCCGGCCGTGCAACTGGCGCAACATTGAGGGAACACGCGATGATTGGTTCAGATATTTCCGTCGTCCTGCCCGAGGTGATCCTCGCGGTCTATGCCATGCTCGCGCTGATGTACGGCGTCTATACCGGCAAGGACCGCACCGCGCCGCTGCTGCTCTGGACCACCGCCGCGCTGATGGCGGTGCTGGCCTTCTGGATCGGCTTCTCGCCCGAGGGCGCCGATACCGCTTTCGGCGGCGCCTTCGTGGATGACGGCTTCGCGCGCTTCGCCAAGGTGGTGATCCTGGTCTCGGCGGCGGCGGTTCTGCTGATGAGCCAGGACTTCATGACGCGGCTCGGCCTGATGCGCTTCGAGTATCCGATCCTGGTGGCGCTGTCGGTGCTTGGAATGATGATGATGGTCTCGGCGGGCGACCTGATGGCGCTCTATATGGGGCTCGAACTGCAATCGCTGTGCCTTTACGTCGTGGCGTCGATCCGGCGCGACTCCGTGCGCTCCACCGAGGCGGGCCTCAAGTATTTCGTGCTGGGCGCGCTCAGTTCGGGCCTGCTGCTCTACGGTGCCTCGCTGACTTACGGCTATGCCGGTACGACGCTTTTCTCGGGCATCATCGCGGCGGCCGAAGGCGGGCATGTCTCGCTGGGTCTGCTCTTCGGTCTCGTCTTCATGATCACCGGCCTGGCCTTCAAGGTCTCCGCCGTGCCCTTCCACATGTGGACGCCCGATGTCTACGAAGGCGCCCCCACGCCCGTCACCGCCTTTTTCGCCACCGCGCCCAAGGTGGCCGCGGCGGTGATGTTCGCACGGCTGATGCACTCGGCCTTTGGCGAGGCCACCGCGGACTGGAGCCAGATCGTCGCCCTTCTGGCGGTGCTGTCGATGTTCCTGGGCTCGATCGCGGCGATCGGGCAGACCAATATCAAGCGCCTGATGGCCTATTCGTCGATCGCGCATATGGGGTATGCGCTGATCGGTCTCGCGGCGGGGACCGTGGGCGGGCTCCAGGCGTTGCTGATCTACCTGGCGATCTACGTGACGATGAATATCGGCACCTTCGCCTTCATCCTGTCGATGCGCCGCGACGGGCAGCCGGTGACCGAGATCGACAGCCTGAACATGTACTCGCGGGCCGAGCCGCTCAAGGCGCTGGCGATGCTGGTGTTGCTGTTCAGCCTTGCGGGCGTGCCGCCGCTGGTGGGCTTCCTGGGCAAGTTCTACGTGCTCAAGGCGGCGGTCGATGCGGACATGGTCTGGCTGGCCGTGGCCGGCGTTCTGGCCAGCGTGATCGGCGCCTTCTACTATATCCGCATCGTCTATCTGATGTATTTCGGCGAACCGCGCGAGGCGCTGGACCGGACCATGCCGCCGGTGCAGTGGGTGGCGCTGATGGGATCGGCCGCGATCATGGTGCTGGGCGTCGCCAATCTCTTTGGCGTGGAGGCCCTGGCCGCCGCCGCCGCCGAGACGCTCGCGCGCTAGATGATGTCCTGGCCCGAGGGGGTGGAGCGTCGCGTCCTCGACAGTGTCGACAGCACCAATGCCGAGGCCGCCCGCATTGCGGACAGCCTGGCCGGCCCCTGCTGGATCATGGCGCGCCGCCAGACCGCCGCGCGCGGCCGGCGCGGCCGCGCCTGGGCCAGCCCGGAGGGGAATTTCGCCGCGACCCTGGTGCTGCGCCCGGCGGAGGCGCCCGGACAGGCCGCGCTGCGCAGCTTTGTCGCGGCGCTGGCGCTGCGCGAAACCTGCGCGGGGCTGACCGGGCGGGAGGCAGCCTTCAGCCTGAAATGGCCCAATGACGTGCTGCTGAACGGCGGCAAGCTGGCCGGCATCCTGCTGGAGAGCGTGGGCGCGGGCGGACGCCTGACCCATCTGGCCATCGGCATCGGTGTCAACCTCACCGCCGTTCCCCCACCCGAGGCGGTGGAGCCTGGCGCAACGCCGCCCGTTGCGCTGGCACCGGAAACCGGCATCCGGCCGGGGCAGGAGGCGTTTCTCGACGCGCTCGCCGCCGCCTATGCGCGCTGGGAGTACCAGTTCACCACCTACGGCTTCGCCCCGATACGCAGCGCCTGGCTGGCCCATGCGGCGCGTCTGGGCCAGCCGATCACGGCGCGCACCGCCCGCGAGACCCATGAGGGCACCTTCGAGACGGTGGACGAAACCGGCGCGCTGGTTCTAAATGGCCCCCGCGGCCGGGTGGCGATCCCGGCGGCTGAGGTCTTTTTCTGAGAGCGGGGCAGCCCATGCTTCTGGCGATCGACTGCGGCAACACCAATACCGTCTTCTCGATCTGGGACGGCGAGAAGTTCCTGTGCACGCTGCGCACCTCGACCGAGCATCAGCGCACGGCCGACCAGTACTACGTCTGGCTCTCCACGCTGCTGGCCCATCACAAGATCGACGTGAAGATCGACGCGGTCATCATCTCGACCACGGTGCCGCGCGTGGTCTTCAACCTCCGTGTACTCTGCGCGCGCTATTTCGACTGCCGGCCGCTGGTGGTGGGCAAGCCCGACTGCAAGCTGCCGGTCGATGTGCGGGTGGATGCGGGCACCCAGGTGGGGCCGGACCGGCTGGTCAACACCGTCGCGGGTCACGATCTGCATGGCGGCGACCTGATCGTTGTCGATTTCGGTACCGCCACGACCTTCGACGTGGTAGCCGCGGACGGGGCCTATGTGGGCGGCGTGATCGCTCCGGGTGTCAACCTGTCTCTGGAGGCGCTTCACCAGGCGGCGGCGGCACTACCGCATGTGGATGTGACGATGCCCGAACGCGTGGTGGGCACCAACACCGTGGCCTGCATGCAGTCGGGCGTCTTCTGGGGCTATGTCGGGCTGGTTGACGGGATCGTCAGCCGGATCAAGGAAGAACGCGCGCGGCCCATGAAAGTGATCGGAACCGGCGGGCTGGCCCCGCTTTTCCAGCAGGGCGGGCCGCTGTTTGATGTATTCGAGGACGATCTCACCATGCACGGACTGACGGTCATCCACGATTTCAACAAGGACGAAATCTGAGCATGAGCAGAAGTAAACTGATTTACCTCCCCCTCGGCGGCGCGGGGGAGATCGGGATGAATATGTATGTCTACGGCTATGGGGCCAAGGGCAAGGAACGCTTCATCCTGGTCGATTGCGGCGTCGCCTTCCCGGACATGGACAGCACGCCGGGCGTTGATCTGATCATGGCCGATATCGCCTGGCTTCTGGCCCGGCGCGACCGGCTGGAGGCGATCTTCATCACACATGCGCATGAGGACCATGTCGGCGCGCTGTCGCTGCTGTGGGACCGGCTGCGCGCGCCGGTCTATGCCCGCCCCTTTACCGCCGCGATCGCGCGGCTGAAGATGAAGGAGCGCGGCCACCCGGAGGAGAAGGTCAAGATCGTTCAGCCCTGGCCCGCGGAAACCGAGGCGGGGCCGTTCCGGGTCCGCTATCTGCCGGTATCGCATTCGATCCCCGAGAGTTCGGCACTGGTGATCGATACGCCGGCAGGCCGGCTGATCCATACCGGCGATTTCAAGCTCGACGAGACCCCCGGCGTGGGCGAGCCCTGGGATCCGGAGATCTGGCGCGAGGCCGCCGCCGGTGGGGTCAAGGCGCTGATCTGCGACAGCACCAACGTGTTCTCGCCCCATCCGGGCCGGTCGGAGGCGACGCTGACCGACAATCTCGCCGCGCTGGTGGCCGGGGCCCGCGGGATGGTCGTGGCCACGACCTTCGCCTCCAACGTGGCGCGGGTGAAGACGCTGGCGGAGGCCGGGCGCGATGCCGGGCGGTCCGTCGTGCTTTTGGGCCGCGCCATGCAGCGCATGGTCCGCGTGGCCGAGGAAACCGGCGTTCTGACGGGCTTCCCCGCCACCACGCCCGTCGAGGATGCGCTGCAGGTCCCGCGGGAGAACCTGATGCTGCTGGTCACCGGCAGCCAGGGCGAGCGGCGCGCGGCCTCGGCCCAGCTATCACGCGGCAAGTATCTTGGGCTGACGCTGAAGGAGGGCGACCTCTTCATCTTCTCGTCCAAGACCATCCCCGGCAATGAACGCTCGGTCATCCAGATCATGAACGCCTTCTCGGAAATGGGCGTCGACGTGGTGGAGGGGGATGAGCGCTACCACGTCTCCGGCCATGCCAACCGGCCCGATCTGGAAGCCGTGCATGACCTGGTGAAGCCGCAGATGGTGATCCCCATGCATGGCGAGCACCGGCATCTGCGCGAACACGCCAACCTGGCCATCTCCAAGGGCATGGCGGCCGCCGTCGCCCCCAACGGCACGATGCTCGACATCAGCGGCGACGCGCCGGAGGTGCTGGACCATATCGAGGCGGGCCGGACCTATCTGGACGGCACGGTGCTCATCGGCGCGATGGACGGGGTCGTGCGCGACCGTATTCGCATGGCGCTCAACGGCCATGTGACGGTCGGTGTGATCGTGGACGAGAGCGACGAGGCGCTGGAAGACGCCTGGGTGGAGGTCAAGGGCCTGCCTGAGAAGGGCGCGAGCGGCGCGCCACTGGTCGACCTGATCGAGGACGAGGTGGCCGAGGCGCTGGGCCAGGCCGATGAACGCACGGTGCTCGACGACGACAAGCTGGAGACGCTGGTCCGCCGCCGTACCCGGCAGGCCGCGGTCGATCTGGTGGGCCGCAAGCCCGAGGTGACGGTCCTGATCAGCCGGTTGATGGCGGAGTAGGCGGGGGCCGTCCGACCCCGAATGGCAGGCATTGTTTTGTCGCGGCACCATCACGCCCCTGATCAGGGGCGTGATGGTGCCGCTTGAGTGCAAATTTCACTAAGGGGCTGCTGGCCGGTTCTTGCGGATGGAAGCGCGATGCGCCGCCTCGCTGGCAGGCTCTGCCGGACCCAGCCGCACTGTCGTGCGTCGGGTCCGGTCGTCCCGTCCTACCCGACGCGGCGGTCGGTGAAGCTGCGGGTCAGGAAGTCGGGCACGTGGTCGCCCATGCCGACGACCTTGTCGTCGGAGCGGCGGTCCTCGTCCCCCTGCTTGCGCCCGCCGCGGCCACGGCTGCGCGCGGGCTTCTTCGTGCCCTCGTCCGCCTCGTCCGCCTTCGTCTCGGGCTGCATCGCTTCCACCTGGGCCTCCTCGGCTTTGGGCGCGTCGTCAGGTTTCTTGCGGCGGCGCTTGGGGGCGGGCTTGTTGGCCTTCTCCGGCTTCTCCGGCCGGTCGGGTTTCCCGGACATCTCCGCCTTTCCGTCCTCAGCCGCTTCGGGCGTCTTCGCCGTCAGCGGATTGTCCCGCCGCGGGATCTGCCGTTGCAGCAACGCCTCGACCCCGGCGAGGTTCTTGTCGTCCTGCGGGGCCGCGATCATCAGCGCGCAGCCCGCGCGACCGGCCCGGCCGGTGCGGCCGATCCGGTGGACGTAATCCTCCGAATGACTGGGCACGTCGAAATTGAACACATGGCTGACCGAGGGCACGTCGAGCCCGCGCGCAGCCACGTCCGAGGCGATCAGCAGTTTCAGCGCGCCGTCGCGGAAGGCGTCCAGCGTGCGCGTGCGCACCGACTGGTCCAGATCGCCGTGGATGGGGGCCGCGTCATAGCCGTGCTTTTTGAGCGACTTGGCCACGACATCCACATCGACCTTGCGATTGCAGAAGACGATGCCGTTCTTGAGCTTCTCGCCCTCGCCGTCGATCAGTGCGCGCAGCAGCGCACGCTTCTCGGATGCGGCGCGGTCGCGGCGGCTGGGCTTGAGCTCCACCACATGCTGGTCGATCGTCTCGGCTGTGGTGGCCTGGCGGGCGACCTCGACACGGGCGGGATTGGTCAGGAATTCGTTGGTGATCCGCTCGATCTCGCGCGCCATCGTGGCCGAGAAGAAGAGCGTCTGCCGGGTGAAGGGCGTCAGCTTGAAGATGCGCTCGATATCCGGGATGAACCCCATGTCGAGCATCCGGTCGGCCTCGTCCACAACCATGATCTGCACGCCGGTCAGCATCAGCTTGCCGCGTTCGAAATGGTCCAGCAGGCGGCCCGGCGTCGCGATCAGCACGTCCACGCCGCGGTCGATGAGCTTGTCCTGCTCCTTGAAGCTGACGCCGCCGATCAGCAGCGCCTTGGTCAGCTTGGTGTACTTGGCATAGGTGTCGAAATTTTCCGCCACCTGCGCCGCCAGTTCACGGGTGGGCGCCAGCACCAGGCTGCGCGGCATTCGCGCGCGGGCGCGCCCCTTCCCCAGCATGGTGATCATCGGAAGCACGAAACCGGCGGTCTTGCCGGTGCCGGTCTGGGCGATGCCCAGCACATCACGCCCCTGCAACGCCGGCGGGATCGCCTGCGACTGGATCGGAGTCGGTTCCTCATAGCCGGCTTCCGCGATGGCCTTGAGGACTTTCGGGTCGAGTTCGAGATCGGTGAATTTCGTCATATGTATCCGTCGGCTGCGGCATTCCGCGCCGCAAGATCGGTCATGATCGCTCATCATGCCGCATCCGCGCGGCGGGGCGATCCGTGAATGGAGGGGTGGTACGCGAATCCGTCCCTGCGGTCAATCTGTTGCACGGTCACGTGAACAATTCCCGCTCATTGATATATACTGTTTCCAGGCCTGATGTCCAACCCCATGCTCAGACCTGCATTTCCTTGATCGCGCTGAGCGTCAGGTCGGGGTAATCCCGCTCCACCCGGTCGATATCCCATTGCAGCCGGGTCAGGTAGACCAGATCGCCGTCATTGTCGTGGGCCAGATGCCCGGAATTGGCCGACACGAACTTGTCGAGCGCGGGCTTGGGCCCCGTCACCCAGCGGGCCGACGTGAATTGCGAGGCCTCGAACCGCACCGGCAGGCCGTATTCCAGCTCGATCCGGCTGGCCAGCACTTCGAACTGAAGCTGCCCCACCACGCCGACGATAAAGCCCGAGCCGATGGCGGGCTTGAAGACCTTGGCCGCGCCTTCCTCGGCAAACTGCATCAGCGCCTTTTCCAGGTGCTTGGCCTTCATCGGATCGCCCGCGCGACAGGTTTGCAACAGTTCCGGCGCGAAGGAGGGCAGGCCGGTGAAGCGCAGCACCTCGCCCTCGGTCAGCGTGTCGCCGATGCGAAGCTGCCCGTGATTGGGGATGCCGATAATGTCGCCGGCCCAGGCTTCCTCGGCCAGTTCCCGGTCGGAGGCCAGGAAAAGCACCGGCGCGGAGACGGTGATCGGTTTGCCCGAGCGCACATGCGTCATCTTCATGCCGCGCCTGAAATGCCCCGCGGCCAGCCGCACGAAGGCGACCCGGTCGCGGTGCCTGGGGTCCATGTTAGCCTGAACCTTGAAGACGAAGCCCGACACTTTGGTCTCGTCGGGCGAGACATGGCGCGGCTCGGCGGGCTGCGGCTGCGGCGTGGGGCCGTAATCGGCGATGCCGTCCATAAGCTCCTTCACGCCGAAGGAGTTGATGGCCGAGCCGAACCAGATCGGCGTCAGCGTGCCGTCGAGGAACGCCCGCGCGTCGAAGGCGGGGAGCAGGCCGCGGGCCATCTCCAGTTCCTCGCGCAGGGTCTCCAGCAGGTCGGGCGGCACATGCTCGGCCAGGCGCGGGTCGTCGAGCCCCTCGATCGCGATGCTCTCGGCCACGCGGTTCCGGTTGGCGCGGTCCATCAGTTCCAGCCGGTCGCGCAGGATGTCGTAGCAGCCCAGGAAGTCGCGCCCGCGCCCGATCGGCCAGCTTGCCGGGGTCACGTCGATGGCCAGGTTCTCCTGGATCTCGTCGATGATCTCGAACGTGTCGCGGCTTTCGCGGTCCATCTTGTTGCAGAAGGTCAGGATCGGCAGGTCGCGCAGGCGGCAGACCTCGAAGAGCTTCTGCGTCTGGCTCTCGACACCCTTGGCCCCGTCGATCACCATGATCGCGGCATCCACCGCGGTCAGCGTGCGATACGTGTCCTCGGAGAAGTCGCTATGGCCGGGCGTGTCCACGAGATTGAAGCGGAACGTCTTGAAATCGAAGGACATGGCCGAGGCCGAGACGGAAATGCCGCGATCTTTTTCCATCTGCATGAAGTCGCTGCGGGTGCGCCGTGCCTCGCCCTTGGCGCGGACCTGTCCGGCCATCTGAATCGCGCCGCCATAGAGCAGGAATTTCTCGGTCAGCGTCGTCTTGCCCGCATCGGGATGCGAGATGATGGCGAAGGTGCGCCGCCGGGCGATCTCGGCCGGCAGGTCGGGGGCGTTGTGGCTACGTTCCAGCATGGCCGCGCGTATAGGTCGGGCCGGGTCCGATGGCAAGCAGATGCGCGCCCGCGCTGGCGTGAGCAAGGCTCAACCGTCGTGGCGGTCGGGCTCTCGCCGGCGCGGGGCCCGGCCCAGCACCGTGTTCACGCCGATCCGCGACAGCATCTCGCGGCTGGCCTCGGTCCCGGCATGCGGCCGGTGGCAGGGGCGGGGCAGGGTGTGCGCCACCTCTCCGGCCATTTCCTCGGGCAGGCTGGAGAGCGTGCGCTCGTTGACCAGCAGGCTCTCGGTCGGGATGCATTCGGCATAGATGATCTCGTGCCGGTCGAAGACGAGGTGGAAATACTCCGCATAGCCGCCGTTGCGGATGAAGACCGTCTCGTCGTTGACCAGATACTTGGCCTTGACCAGCGCCTCGGCGGTGGGCGTCACCCGGTCCGGGCCGCGCTGATAGATGAAGATGCGCTGATGCTGGCTGACGATCAGATCGGCGGCGTTGCCCAGCAGGCCCTTGCTGATCACCACCGGGGCGTAGGGGCCGATGGCGCGTTCCCGGCGCCGCCCGACCCAGCGCAGCGGCTGTGCGCCGTGATCGCGAGTCAGCACGCAATCGCCCGGCATCAGGTATTCGACGGCGCGCTGTTCGCCGCCCGCCAGCGTGATCCGCGTGCCGCGCGTGAAGGCGACGGAGGTGATGTCGCTTAGCCGGACATGGCCGGGGTCGGCATCGGTGCGGATCAGCGTATAGGCGATGCCCGGCGCGACCGGTGCGAGCGGCAGGAAATGCAGCGAGGCCGGCCGCGGACCGGGGCGCGGCGCGAACGAGAGGAGCAGGATCTCCACCGTGTCGCCTTCGGCAGACATGAACGTGTAGCGTGCATCGAGCGTGACCGCGTCGCCGGGATGGCCCAATTCGGACCCCGTGGCAATGCTGTGGCCATGTGCCGAGCAGGCCATGAACCGGTCGCCGCAATGGCTGGCCGCGTCGCGGTCGCGCACCGCCAGATGCACCGGGTCCGCGCCGGGGTTGAGCATGTAGATATCGCCCGGGCAGACCTCGGCGAAGCTGCAAAGCGGATCGCCCTCGCAGGCACCGGCGGTCACGGTCAGGTCTTCCGCGGCGAAGACATGGCAGGAATAGCTGGGCGTCAGGCCGGGATTGAACGTGTTTGTCATGGGACTCGAAACTCGATTACGGGCGGGGCGGTCTCCTCGGGGCGACAGGCGGGATGCACCCAGCATGCATCCCGTCCACCCCTGACGCACACCTACGCCCCGTTACACGAAAACACTAATTCGTGAACATTAGTGTGTAAACCATCTATCTTTAAAAACCATTTTATTTCAGTTAATTGTCGCCAATACCTAAACAGTTGTCCGAATTCGGTTGGACCATTACGGCATCCCGTCCCCAATCGCCGGGCGGGTCCGCCGGGGCCACCGAATCGGCCGGGACTTTCCGTCGCCATGCGGGAATGGTATCGGCTGGACCGGACCGGACAAGCACGGGAGGTGCGGATGGAAACGGGACTGAAGGGCAGGACGGCAATCGTCTGTGCGTCGTCGAAAGGGCTCGGACGCGGCTGCGCCGAGGCGCTGGCGGCCGAGGGGGTCGATCTGGTGATGAACGCGCGCGGGGCACCCGCGCTGGAGGCCGCCGCCGCGCAGATCGCCGCCGCGCATGGCGTGACCGTTACCCCCGTCGCCGCCGATGTCACGACCGAAGAGGGGCGCGCGGCGCTGCTGGCGGCCTGTCCCGCGCCCGATATCCTGGTGACCAATGCCGGGGGGCCGCCGCCGGGCATGTGGTACGATTGGGAGCGTGCGGATTTCATCGCCGCGCTCGACGCGAACATGCTGGCGCCGATCGCGCTGATGAAGGCGGTGCTGCCGGGCATGATGTCGCGCGGCTGGGGCAGGGTGGTCAACATCACCTCGCAATCGGTCAAGGCGCCGATCCCGGCGCTTGGCCTCTCGAACACTGCTCGGGCGGGGCTGACCGGCTATGTCGCGGGCACCGCGCGGCAGGTGGCGCGCGCCGGGGTCACGATCAACAACCTGTTGCCCGGCATCCATGCGACGGACCGGGCGGTGGCGCTCGACAGCGCCGTGGCGGAGCGCGAAGGCATCGGTCTGGACGACGCCAGGGCCCGCCGGTGCGAGACGATCCCCGCCGGGCGCTACGGCACGCCCGAGGAATTCGGCGCGGCCTGCGCTTTCCTCTGCTCGCACCAGGCCGGTTTCATCGTGGGCCAGAACGTCCTGCTGGACGGCGGCGCGGTGAATGCGACGCTCTGACATCGCCCATCAACTTATCGTCAAGGGCAGTTGGCGCGCCCCGCGCCGGGTGCTAGGCGTTTTCCAGTCAGGCTTATTTCGAGGGAAAATACAAATGGATGTGCTTTTTCAGGCCGCCCCGCTGGTGGCACTTTTCGCGGGGATCGCGGTGTTGAGCATCGCCGTGTCGCCGCGGCGCGTCTCGATCGACGGCTTCTTTGCCGGGCGCGATGCGGGGGGCGACGCGCCGGGGCTCTGGACGCTCGTATTTTCCCAGGTGACGACCTGGATTTTCGCGCGTTCGCTGATGAACGCTGCGATCCTGGGCTACTTCTACGGCCTGCCGGGGGTTCTGGCCTATACCGCCTATTACGGCTCCTTCCTGACCGGCGGTTATATCGTGGCACGGGTCCGCGCGCAGGGCGGGCGGTCGCTTCAGGGCTGGCTTTCGGCGCGCTACGGTGCCGCCGGCGTGACGGCCTATAACGCCGTGATCGGCCTGCGGCTTCTGTCGGAGGTCTTCGCCAATCTGCTGGTCGTGGGGCTGATCGTGCGCGCCGCCCTTCCCGAGGTCGCCGGGGCCGAGGCGGCGGCGGTCTGGGCGGTCACCGGGCTGGCGCTGGTCTATTCCGCGCTGGGCGGGTTGCGTGCCTCTCTGCGCACGGATGTCGTGCAGATGGGGCTTTTCCTGGTGGTCTTCGCGCTGGCGCTTCCGGCGCTGCTGCTGGCGCCCGGCTTTTCCGTCTCCGCGGTTCTGAGTGCGCCGGGCGCGAGCGGCACCGGGCCGGGCTGGATCCTGCTGGCGGTGGCGTTCCTTCAGGTCTTCTCCTACCCCGCGCATGACCCGGTGATGATGGATCGCGGCTTTCTGGCCGATCCGGCGACGACCCGGCGCAGCTTCACCCATGCGTTCTGGATTTCCGCGCTCTGCATCTTCTTCTTCGGCCTTTTTGGGGTGCAGGCCTCCATCGCGGGGGCGCCCTATGAGGGCCAGCTTCTGGGCACCTGGCAGGGTATGTTCGGGCCGGGGGTCTATTTCCTTCTGGTCGCGTCGCTGGCGGTCTCGGCGCTCTCGACGCTCGATTCGGCGCTGGCCTCGGCCTCCCGGCTGGTGGTCGAGGAATTGCGCCTCCTGCCGCGCAGCCTGATGGGCGGGCGCGTGGCGATGGCAGGTTTCGCGCTGGCCGGGGCGGGGCTCACGCTCTGGGGCAACTCGACGCTTTTCGACGCGGTCGCGGTTTCGGGCACGGCCTCGCTCTTCCTCACGCCGGTCCTGGTATTCGGGCTGGCGCTCAGGCGGCGCGTGGCGCTCTGGGCCTATCTGGCGGCATTCGGTGCGGCGCTGGCCGGTGCCGTCGCCTATTTCCTGCGCGATAGCGCGGCGCTGGCGGCGATCTTGCCCGAGGCCCATAAATACGAGCAGCTCCTGTGGATCTGCGCCGTGGTTTTGCTTGCCGGTTTTGTGGCCTGCTGGGCCGGCTCGAGCCGTCAGAGCGGACTTGCCGGGGGCGGTTGAGGCTGGTAATCCGCCTTTAACCGATTATTTCTATCGGGAAACGGCGGAGCATCGGCATAGACGTGAGCACCCAGACGCCACGGCTGGAAGTCAGGAACCTGTCGCGCAGCTATGACGGCCGCGCGGTCGTGGACGATGTGTCGCTGACGGTGATGCCTGGGCAGGTGACCTGCCTGCTGGGGCCTTCGGGCTGCGGCAAATCCACCACGCTGCGCGCCATCGCTGGCGTTGAGATGCAGGACAAGGGCGAGATCTGGATCGACGGCAAGCTGGTCTGCGACACCGTCCACCGTATCCCGCCCGAACGCCGTTCTGTCGGCATGATGTTCCAGGATTTCGCGCTCTTCCCGCATCTGAGCGTCGGCGAGAACGTGGCCTTCGGGCTGAGCGGTCCCAGGGCCGCGCGCCGGGCCCGCGTGCTCGACTTGCTGGGTCGGGTGGAGTTGGAGAAATATGTCGACGCCTTTCCCCACCAATTGTCCGGGGGCGAACAGCAGCGCGTCGCACTCGCCCGCGCGCTCGCCCCGCGGCCGCGCATCATGCTGATGGACGAACCCTTCTCGGGGCTCGACAACCGGCTGCGCGACGAGATCCGCGACCAGACCCTGGAGGTGCTGAAGGACGAGGGCACGGCCGTTCTGCTCGTGACCCACGAGCCCGACGAGGCGATGCGCATGGCCGACGAGATCGCGCTGATGCGCGCCGGCCGGATCGTGCAGCGCGGTGCGCCCTACAACATCTACAACAATCCCGTGGACAAGGAGGCCGCCGCTTTCTTTTCTGATATCAATGTGATACACGGCAATGTTAAGAACATGCAGGTGGAAACGCCCTTCGGGCTCTTCCTGACGCCGGGCATGGTGGACGGAACCGATGTCGAGATCATCATCCGCCCGCAGCACCTGAAGATGGATTTCGACCGCGGCGGGCGCGGACCCAACCCCACGCCCCGCGACGGCACCGCCGCGCGCGGCACCGTGGAGCGCGCCCGGTTCATGGGCTCCGAAAGCCTGGTAGAGTTTGTGATGGATTTCGACGGTTCGCGGCTGAAGGCGACCGTGCCGGCGGTGTTTCTGCCCGCGCCGGGTACGCCGCTCTGGCTGTCGATGCGCCGCGACCGCTGCTTCGTCATGCCCTGCCGCGTGCAGAGCCGCGTGGTGGATCCCTACGGCCGCGCTGCCGAGTGAGGGGGGCCCCGGCGCGGACCGCAGCGAAGAAATCTGTAACAGGGGCGGATTGGGGCTTTGATCTCCGCCTCATAGTCAATAAATGTGTTGGATGATGATTTGGGCTGCGCGCATCACCGCGCCGGCCCGCACAAGGGAGAGAGTTCATGCTCAACAATATCGGGCTACCCGGCCTGCTTCTGATTGCGGTGGTGGTACTCGTGCTCTTCGGCCGCGGCAAGATATCGTCGCTGATGGGTGAGGTCGGCAAGGGCATCACCGCCTTCAAGAAGGGCGTGTCGGACGGCAAGAAGGAAATCGACGACGCCAGTGCCTCGGAAGAGGCGCGCGACGTCACCCCCGAGACCGAAAAAGACAAGGCCTGAGGGCCGCATAGACGGACCCGCAAATGTTTGACATCGGTTGGACCGAGCTTCTGCTGATCGGCATCGTCGCGCTGATCGTGGTGGGGCCGAACGATCTGCCGGGTATGTTCCGTGCCCTGGGCCGGTTCACCGCGCAGATCCGGTCCATGGCGCGCGACTTCCAGCGCTCCATGAACGAGGCCGCCGACGAGACCGGCATGCGGGATGTCGCGTCCGACCTGCGCTCGATGACGTCGCCCCGCGCGATGGGAATGGACGCGCTGCGCGATCTGTCGAGTCTCGAGAGCAACGACATGCCCAACGAGGAGAAGGCCGAGAGCGCCGACTCCAAGAAGCTGTCGGAGGCGCGCGCCGAGGCCAAGCGCAAGATCGAGGAACATTCCGCCCGGACCGCGCAATCCCGGCTGGACGCCGAGGCCAAGGCGGCCGAGGCCGAGAAGGCCGGCGCCACGCCTAAGGCTGCGCCGGCGAGCGGCAAGGCAGGCGCCAAATCCGCTTCCAAGACCGCAACCCCGGCGCGGAAATCCGCGAAGAAACCGGCCGCCAGGGGCAAGACGGCGGGTGCGGGCGCCGGCACGAACGCGGCGAAGAAACCGGCGGCGAAAAAACGCGCTGCCACGAAGGCCGATGACGCATCATGAGCGAGCGCGCAGACGATGAGCTTGAAGGCACCAGCGCGCCGCTGATCGAGCATCTGGCCGAGCTGCGGAACCGCCTGATCCATTCGCTTGTGGCCTTCATCATCGGCATGGTGATCTGCTTCACCGTGGCGACACCGATTTTCAATTTCCTAACCGCGCCGCTCTGCCAGGAACTGGCCGAGCGCGGGCAGGATTGCGACCTGATCTTCATCTCCCCGCAGGAGGGCTTCTTCGTCGCGATCAAGGTGTCGCTCCTGGGCGGGTTCATCCTGGCCTTCCCTTACATTGCCAACCAGATGTGGCGTTTCGTGGCGCCAGGGCTCTACAAATCCGAGAAGGGTGCGTTCCTGCCCTTCCTGATCGCGTCGCCCTTCATGTTTTTCCTCGGCGCGGCCTTCGCCTTCTACGTGGTGACGCCGCTGGCCTATGATTTCTTCCTGGGCTTCCAGCAGTTCGGCACTGGCGGCGAGGCGCTGCCCGAGGGCGATCCGCAGGCTGCCGCGCCGCTCAGTGTCGTCTTTCAGGGCTCGGCGCAGGAATATCTCAACCTCACGATCAAGTTCATCGTGGCCTTCGGGCTCTGCTTCCAGCTTCCGGTGCTGCTGACGCTGATGGGCAAGGCGGGGCTGGTGAGTTCCGAGGGGCTGGGCAATGTGCGCAAATACGCGGTGGTCGGCATCCTGGTGCTCGCCGCGCTGGTCACGCCGCCGGATGTCATCACGCAGGTGATCCTGTTCGTGGTCGTCTACGGGCTCTACGAGGTGTCGATCTGGCTGGTGCGCCGGGTGGAGGCTAAGCGCGACGCGGAATTGCGCGCCCAGGGCATCGACCCGGACGAGTTCAACTTCGACGACGACGATGACGACGGGGAAGGTTCCGACGAAGATTACGAACTGGGCGAGGAGTTCGATCCCGACGCCGATCCGGGCGGGGACCCCGGCAAGTCATGAGCGACGTGGCGCTGACTCGGATCGCGGAGGCGCTGGAACGCATCAGCCCGCCCGCCGCCGCCGCGCCGGATTTCGCCACCGCGGAGGCCTTCGTCTGGCACACCGCGCCGGATCGGCTGGCGCCGGTGGAGAAGGTCAACCGCATTCCGCTGGAACTGCTGGTCGGCATCGACCGGGCGGCGGACACGCTTCTGGAAAATACCCGGCATTTCGCGAGCGGTCTGCCGGCCAACAACGCGCTCCTGTGGGGCGCGCGCGGGATGGGGAAGTCGTCGCTGGTCAAGGCGGTGCATGCCAGCGTCGCGACGGATGCGCCGACGCTGAAACTGGTGGAGGTGCTGCGCGAGGATCTGCCCTCGATCGGTCGCCTGCTGAACCTGCTGCGCGGTGCCGATGCGCGTTTCGTGCTCTTTTGCGACGACCTTTCCTTCGGGCATGACGACAGCCATTACAAGTCGCTCAAGGCGGTGCTCGATGGCGGCGTGGAGGGGCGGCCCGAGAACGTGGTCTTCTATGCCACCTCGAACCGCCGCCACCTGATGCCGCGCGACATGATCGAGAACGAACGCTCAACCGCGATCAACCCCTCCGAGGCGGTGGAGGAAAAGGTCTCGCTGTCGGACCGATTCGGGCTGTGGCTGGGCTTCCATCCCTGCGATCAGGACGCCTATCTGGAAATGATCCGCCGGTATTGCGCGGCCTACGGGGTCAAGATCGACGACGAGACGCTGCACGCCGAGGCCATCGAGTGGCAGCAGACGCGCGGTGCGCGCTCCGGCCGGGTCGCCTGGCAGTATTTCACCGATCTGGCGGGCCGGCGCGGCGTCCGCGTCTGAGGCTCGGGCAAGCTGCGGGACTGCGGCGGCGGGATTGTCGGACCGGTCCCGGACGGGCTGGCGATTCGGAGGCCTCCGCGCCCCGGCTCTGAAGCCGGGGCGTGATCGTTCGGATCGAGTGCAACATGCTATGAAATCGAGAGCGGCCCGTCAGTTCAGGAACGGATCGGGGTCGATGGCCTCGGTCCCGCGCCTCACCTCGAAATGCACGAAGCTGGGGCTGCCCGAGGCGACCTTGCCGACGGTCTGGCCGCGGGAGACGCTGTCGCCCTTCTTCAGCGGCACATCCACCACGTTGGAATAGACGGTGTAGACGTTCTCGTCATGGCGAACGAGCACGATTGTGCTCTTGCCCACGGATTTCGAGATCAGCGCGACCTTGCCGTTGTCCGCGGCCTGCACGGGGCTGCCCGCGGGCGCGGCGATGTCGATGCCGTCATTGCCGCTGCCGTATCCGCGGATCACCTCGCCCCGCGCCGGGCGCAGGAATTGGGCCGTGTCGGTGGGTTCGGGCTTGGGTTTCGGGGTTGGCGCGGCAGCCGTGGCGGTCCCGCCGTCCTGCTGGTCGGTCTGGTACTGGTCAAGCTGGGGCGAGGCGGGCAGGGTTGCGGTTTCCACCTCGCGCGGCAGCGGTTTCGAGGCGCTGGGCGGCACCGGCGTGGGGCTGCCCTGACCCGGCGGGGTGGTGACGGCAGCGGCCTGGCGCGTGGCGCCGGACGCGGCGACCGGGATCAGAAGGTACTGGCCCTCTCGCACGTCGAGATCGGGCCCCAGCCCGTTCCAGTCCGCCAGCGAGCGGACCGAGACATTGTAGAGCCGCGCGATCGAAAAGGCCGTCTCGCCCCGCGCCACGCGGTGGCGCAGCGGTTGGGCGCCCGGCGTTGCGCCGGGCTGTCCGGCGGCGGCGGGCCGGCTCCGGTCGGCCTCGTCGATGGCGCTCGACGCGATGGAGGTGATGTCTGCGCCGCCCGCAGTCTGGACCCGGCGGGGCAGGGCCAGGATCTCGCCCTCGCGCAATTCGTATTCCGGCTGCAGCCCGTTATGGCGTGCCAGTTCTCCGGCGGGCATGCCGATCCGGGCGGCCACGTCGGCCACCGTGTCGCCGCGGCGGGCCTCGACCATCTGGTAACCCGGATAGCTGAGCAGACCGCGGGTGTCGGCTTCGGGCCGCGGGGCGGTTTCCACGCTGGGCGAGCCGCCATAGGGGTTGTTGAGCCCCGGCCCCAGATTGGAGAAATCGTATTGCTCCTCGCAGCCGGCCAGAAGTGCGGCGACAGCTACGCTTGCGACAAGGCGGAATGTGTGACGGGCGGTGGTCGTGGGCATCTGCTCGCTCCTCGATACGCTCTCGGTTTTGGCCGGCCCCTTGTTTCGGACCTTGTTCCTGCCGGTTCCGGTTCAGTCTGACGCCATGCCCTCGACCAGCGGTACGAAACGCACGGTGCGCAATTCGGTATAGTCGAACCCCTCGGCAGTGCGCACGACCTTTATGAGGCTCTGGACCGCGTCGGATTGGCCCACCGGCACCACCATGATACCGCCCTCGCGCAGTTGCGCCAAGAGGGGACCGGGCGGATCCTCCGCGGCGGCAGTCACGATGATGCGGTCGAAGGGCGCCTGTTCGGGCAAGCCGAAGCTGCCATCGGTGGCGATGACGGTGATATTGGTCAGCCCGAGGCGTTCGAAGACGTTGCGCGCCTCGTTGGCCAGCCGGCGGTGCCGGTCCACGGTGTAGACGCGCCGCGCGAGCTGGCTGAGGATCGCCGCCTGATAGCCCGAGCCGGTCCCCACCTCCAGCACCTTGCAGCGCGGCGTGACCTGAAGCGCCTGGGTCATCAGCCCGACGACCGAAGGCTGGCTGATCGTCTGGCCGCAGGCGATGGGCAGCGGCATGTCCTCCTCGGCGCGTTCCGCGAACAGCCCGCGCACGAAGGCGCGCCGATCCACAGTCTCCATCGCCGTCAGGACGCGGGCGTCGGTGACGCCCCTGGAGCGGAGCGCGTAGAGAAAGCGCATCTTCCGCTCCGCGTTGGTGGTCATCCGAACCTCTCGGCCAGGGTGTCGATCACCTCATGCGCGGTGAGATCGGCGCGCATCGGGGTGACGGAGATAAAGCCCTCCAGGTTGACCGCGGCATCGGTGCCCGGCGCGGTCGGCGTGTGCTGCGGCCCGCCCTTGACCCACAGGAACTTGCGCCCCGAGGGCGAGTAATGCACATCGACCGTGAAATTCACGTCATGCCGGTAGCCCTGGCGGCTGATCCGCGTTCCCTTGACGTCCTGGGCGGCCACGGGCGGGAAATTGACGTTGTAGAAGACGCCGTATTCGCGGTCCTGCCAGATGCCCTTCTCGAGCAAGTCGCGGACAAGCTGCGCGCCGTGGGCGCGGGCGGCCTCGAACGGATCGTCGAGCGCGTAGTTGCCGGGGCCGTAATATTGCGAGAGCGCGATTGACCGCATGCCCTGCAACGCGCCTTCCATCGCACCGCCGATCGTGCCGGAATAGAGCGCGTTCTCGGCCGCGTTGTTGCCCCGGTTGACCCCCGAGAGGACCAGGTCCGGCGGCCCGTCCGACAGCACGTCGTGGAGCCCTGCCAGAACGCAGTCCGCCGGCGAGCCCTCGGCGGCGAAACGCCGCGCGCCCAGCTCGGCGATCATCGTGGGATGGGTGTAGGAGATGCAATGCGCCACACCCGACTGCTCGAAGGCGGGCGCAACGGTCCAGACTTCGCCGTCCGGGCCGGCCAGGTCCGTGGCGATGCCATGGAGCACCTCCAGACCGGGGGCGTTGATGCCGTCGTCATTGGTGATGAGAATGCGCATGGATGTCCTGCTGGTGCCCGTCCTTGGCGGTGTATCGCCTGCGCCGGGGCAGGTCCAGCCTTCGCGTGCCGGGCAGGCGCGCGCGGGCCTTCGTCAGGCGGCGAGGCGCTGCCGGATCAGGAGTCCGGCCAGCGCCAGCGCGCCCAGCCCCGCGAGCGCGGCGATGGCGGGCGCCTCGCCGGCGTTGCCTGCCACGATGGCCGCCAGCGCCCAGATCACCGCCAGTCCGTAGCTTGGGGCCTGCGGCAACCGGGACTGCACAAGCGCGGCCATGCCCAGCGCGCCGAGAAGCGCCGCCACCGCCCATCCGGTCTCGCCGAAGATCAGCCCGTAGCCCGCGCCGCTCAGCCCCAGCGCCACCCAGCTTGCCGCCGTCAGCCACCCGGCATAGAGCCCCAGCGGTATCGAGAACCACCAGCGGTCGCCGACCCGCGCGGCCGCGAAGAGCGCGATCAATGCGCCGGCCAGCATCACCCAGATCAGCGCCGTCGCCTGGAGAGGCGCCCGCATCGCCACGCCCAGCCAGACGCTGCCCAGCGTCAGGCTGACGATCAGCGGCCAGCGCGCCCTGTCCCAGCCCGGATCGTCCGACCGGTTGAGCAGCCCGAAGCCCGCATGCAGGATGAGCCACAGATAGAGCAGCCCCCAGATCGCGAAGGCGTAACCCGCGGGCACAATCGGCGGGTCGGCCTGCGGGTTGGGATAAAACTGCGGGTCGATCCCCTTGAATCCCGGATAGATCGTCGGCGCGGCCGCGAAGAGCAGCGCCGCCACCAGCAGGAAAATCGCCTTCATGCGCACCATCGGTTCCCCTTTTAGCGGGCCGCGCCCACGCGCGGCTCAGGCGAGCGCGCCCTCGGGCGTCAGCGTGGTCTTGCCGCCAAGATAGCGCGCCAGCGCGTTCGGCAAGCTCACCGACCCGTCCGCCTGCTGGCCGTTCTCCAGCACCGCGATCAGGCAACGCCCGACAGCCAGGCCCGATCCGTTGAGCGTGTGCAGGTATTCCGGCTTGCCGCCGCCGGCGGGCTTGAAGCGCGCGTTCATCCGCCGGGCCTGGAAATCGCCGCAGAGCGAGACCGAGCTGATCTCGCGATAGGTGTCCTGGCCGGGCAGCCAGACCTCGATATCATGGGTGCGCCGCGCGCCGAAGCCCATGTCGCCGGTGCAGAGCACCACGGTGCGATAGGGCAGGTCCAGCCGGTCGAGGATGCCTTCGGCGCAGCCTGTCATGCGGTCGAGCTCGGCCCGGCTGTGGTCGGGATGAGTGACCGACACCATCTCGACCTTCTCGAACTGGTGCTGGCGCAGCATGCCGGCGGTGTCCTTGCCCGCGCTGCCGGCCTCGGAGCGGAAACACTGGGTGTGGGCCACGTAGCGGCGGGGGAGGGTGCCTTCCTCCACGATCAGGCCGTTGACGATATTGGTCAGCGTCACCTCGGCGGTGGGCACCAGCCACCAGCCGTTGGTGGTGCGGTAGCTGTCCTCGCCGAATTTGGGAAGCTGCCCGGTGCCGTACATCATTTCGTCGCGCACCAGAACCGGCGTCCAGGTCTCGGTGAGGCCGTTCTCCTCGATATGGGTGTCGAGCATGAATTGCGCCAGCGCCCGGTGGATGCGCGCCACCGCGCCCGAAAGCACGACGAAGCGCGAGCCCGAGAGTTTTGCCGCGGTCTCGAAATCCATGCCGGGCTTCACGCCGGCGATCTCGAAATGCTCGACCGGGGTGAAATCGCAATCGCGCGGCGTGCCGCGGCGGTAGAGCTCGACATTCTCTGTCTCGTCGGCGCCGTCGGGCACGTCGTCGAGCGGCAGGTTGGGCAGGCCCATCAGCGTGGCGGCAAGCTGCTGGTCGAGGTCCTTGGCCTCGGCCTGCATCGCCGCCACCTCGGCCTTCTTCTCGGAGACCGTGGCGCGCAGGCGCTCGAATTCCGCCTCGTCGCCGGCGGCCTTGGCGGCGCCGACCTTCCTGGAGGCCGCGTTCTGTTCGGCCTGCGTGGTCTCGGCGGCGTGGATGCGCGCGCGCCGCGCCTCGTCCTGCGCCAGAATGTCGGCCGATACGGGCGCCAGCCCCCGGCGTTCCAGCGCGGCGTCGAAGGCGGCGGGGTTCTCGCGGATCAGGCGGATGTCGTGCATGGGGGCGGGCCATCGGGTTGTTTGAGTCGCTGCCCGCCTTATGCACCAGATTTTCCGCGGGGTGTAGGCCAGGGTTGCGATGTGCGGGAAGGCGGCCTCGCGGCGACCTGAGGCGGGGCAACGGAGGCGGGTTCGCGCAAGGCCAGATGTTGCGGATCCAGGTGAGGCTGCCGCGGTCGTTCAATCCCGCCCGGCGGCGCGGCGTCGGAAGCTTTCGGGCGGGATCACGGCGATGGCGGCGGCGCGTTCCATCACCGCGAAACGGCTGCGGATCACCGCGACCACGTGCCAGCCCCCGTCGTGGCGCACCAGCACCGGGGCGCCGGAATTGCCCGCCACCACCGGGCAGGAGAGGCCCAGCAGCACGCCCTGCCGCGCGATCGGGTAGCAGTCGTCGCGCGCTTCGGGCGCATCGGGGCGGGCATGGCTGTAGCCGATGATGGCGAGCGGCCCGTCGCCTCGTGGCGGCGGGGCGAGCGGGTAGGGGCGCGCCAGTTCGGCCGGAACCGGCCGCGCCAGCCGGATCAGCACGATGTCGTCGCCACTGCCGCCCGGCCCGTCGGTGCGGATGATCTCGGCCCCGCGCAGCGTGGCGGGCGCGCGGCCCGCGATCCAGCCCGGCGCGAAGCTCAGCCGTTCGGGATCGTCCACCCCGCGCAGGCAATGCGCCGCGCTCAGCACCAGGTCGGGCGCGACCAGCGTGCCGGTGCAGAACCCGCGTGCCGCCAGCCCGCCGACGCTGAGCCTGCCGATGGCGGGCCAGCGGCTCGCGCCCGCGGGTTCCAGCCCCTCGGTCCCGCCCGGCGCGGGCCAGAGCCAGAGCGCTGCCGAGAGTGCCGCCGCCATGCCCGCCCTGCCGAAATGTCGCATTCCGCCCCCTTGCCGCGTTGTGCCGATTGACCGCGTGCCGGTCGTCCCCCATATGGCGCTCAATCCATGCGGAAGGAAGCCCCGGCCGCCGGGGCCAGCCCGCCTTGCCAAGGTCCCGGACGGGGGCTAGGGTGCGCCGCAATTCACGCAGGGGTCCGCGCGGCCCCGCCATCTAGACATGAGGACCTCATATGCTTGTCACCCCTGCATTCGCTCAGGCCGCCGGTGGTGGGGCCGGGGGCGCGTTCGCCAGCTTCGTGCCGCTGATCCTGATATTCGCGATCATGTATTTCCTCCTGATCCGCCCGCAGCAGAAGAAGGCTAAGGAGCACAAGGCGATGGTCGAGGCGCTGCGGCGCGGCGACCAGGTGATCACCCAGGGCGGCGTGATCGGCAAGGTGACCAAGGTCAAGGACGAGAACGAGGTCGAGGTCGAGATCGCCACGGGCGTCAAGGTGCGGGTAATGCGCCAGACCATCGCCCAGGTTGTCTCGAAGACCGAACCGGCCGCCGCGAACGACTGATCCATCCCCCGCGCAGGAGCGGCCATGCTGCATTTCCCGATCTGGAAGCGGGTGCTGATCTGGGCGCTGGTGGCGCTCGGCGTCGCGCTGGCGCTGCCCAACCTGTTCTACAACCGCGTCGAGACCCATAACGACGCCGCCGCCGGGCTGGAGTCCGGCGCGCCGGAGACGCCGGAGTTGCGCGCCGACCTGGCGCAATGGCCGGGCTGGCTGCCCTCGTCGCTGGTCAGCCTGGGGCTCGACCTGCGGGGCGGCGCTCACCTTCTGGCCGAGGTGCAGGTGGAGGATGTCTATGCCGCGCGGATGGATGCGCTCTGGCCCGAAGTGCGCGATGCGCTGCGCGACGTGCGCGACACGGTCGGCACGATCCGCCGCCAGGACGGTCCGCCGGATGAGCTGCGCGTGCGGCTGTCGCGCCCCGAGGGCATGTCCGCCGCGCTGGAAGAAGTGCGCGCGCTGGCTCAGCCTGTGGTCAGCCTGACCGGGGTCGGCACCACCGATCTGGAGGTCTCGAGCCAGGGCGACACGCTGATCGTCCGCCTGACCGAGGCCGAGGCGCGCGCCACCGATGACCGCACCATCCAGCAGTCGCTCGAGATCATCCGCCGCCGCGTCGACGAGGTCGGAACGCGCGAACCCACGATCCAGCGCCAGGGGACCGACCGCATCCTGATCCAGGTGCCCGGCATCGGCTCGGCAGGCGAACTGAAGGCGCTGATCGGCACCACCGCGCAGCTCACCTTCCACCCGGTTCTGGGCCGCGCCGGCAGCGCCGAGGCCAATCCGGGGCCGGGCAATATCGTGTTGCCCTCGCTCGACGAGGAGGGGGTGTTCTACCGTCTCGAGAAGACCCCGGTCGTCACCGGCGAGGATCTTGTGGACGCCCAGCCCGCCTTCGACCAGAACGGCCGCCCGGCGGTCAATTTCCGCTTCAATCCGCATGGCGCGCGCAAGTTCGGCGACTACACCGCGGAAAATATCGGCTCGCCCTTCGCCATCGTGCTCGATGAAGAAGTGATCTCGGCCCCGGTGATCCAGTCGCACATTCCCGGCGGCTCGGGCATCATCACCGGCAATTTTACCGTCGAGGAATCGACCGAGCTTGCGATCCTGCTGCGCGCCGGCGCGCTGCCCGCCGAGCTGACCTTCCTGGAAGAGCGCACCATCGGCCCCGAACTGGGCCAGGACAGCATCGAGGCCGGGCGCATCGCCTGCCTCGTGGCCTTTGCCGGGGTGCTGATCTTCATGGCGCTTTCCTACGGGCTCTTCGGGCTCTTCGCCGATCTGGCGCTGATCTTCAACGTGGCGCTGATCTTCGGTCTGCTTTCGGCAATCGGGGCGACGCTGACGCTGCCCGGCATCGCCGGGATCGTGCTGACCATCGGCATGGCGGTCGATGCGAATGTGCTGATCTTCGAGCGTATCCGCGAGGAGTTGAAGACCGCCCGTGGCCCGGCCCGCGCCATAGAACTGGGCTACGAGAAGGCGTTCTCGGCGATCCTGGACGCCAATATCACCACGCTGATCGCGGCGGTGATCCTCTTCGCGATGGGCTCCGGGCCGGTACGGGGCTTCTCGGTCACGCTGGGGCTGGGGATCCTGACCTCGGTCTTCACGGCGATCTATGTGACGCGGCTGATCGTGATTCTGTGGTTCGAGCGCCGCCGTCCCAGGACGGTCACGGTATGAGGAGAGTGTGATGCGCCTGAAACTCGTACCCGAGACCACCAACTGGGACTTCTTCCGCTATTGGAAGATCACCTTCGGCGCCTCGCTGCTGGCAATGGTGGCATCCATCGTGATCTTCTTCGTCGTGGGCCTCAATTTCGGCATCGACTTCCGCGGCGGCACCACGATCCGCACCCAGAGCACCGTGGAGGTCGATGTCGGCGCCTATCGCGACGCGATCTCCGGCCTGGGGCTGGGCGATGTCGCGATCTCCGAGGTTTTCGACCCGAATTTCGGCCCTGAACAGAATGTCACTATGATCCGCATCCAGGCCCAGGAAGGCGAAGAGGCGGTCACCGCCGAGACCATCGCCGAGGTCGAGGCGGTGCTGCAACAGGCGATCGACCCGGACATGACCTTCCCCTCGGTGGAAAGCGTCGGCCCCAAGGTCTCCGGCGAGTTGATCCAGTCCGCCGTGATCGCGGTGCTGCTGGCCATCGGTGCGGTGCTTTTCTACATCTGGCTGCGTTTCGAATGGCAGTTTTCGGTGGGCGCGGTCGCCGCGCTGATCCATGACGTGACGCTGACCATCGGGGTCTTCAGCCTGCTCCAGATTCGGTTCGACCTGGCGATCATCGCCGCGCTTCTGACGATCGTGGGCTACTCGCTCAACGATACGGTGGTGGTCTTCGACCGGGTGCGGGAGAACCTGCGCAAATACAAGAAGACCGGCCTGCAGGAGGTGCTCAACATGTCGATCAACGAGACGCTGTCGCGCACGATGATGACCTCGGTCACCACGCTGATCGCGCTGATTGCGCTCTTCGCGCTGGGCGGCGACGTGATCCGCGGCTTCGTCTTCGCGATGATCTGGGGCGTTGTGGTCGGCACCTACTCCTCGGTCTTCGTGGCCTCGGCGATCCTGCTGCGGCTGGGCGTCAAGCGCGACTGGTCCAAGCCTCCGGGCGGCGCGGGAACCCAATTCGCCAATATCGACGCGTGATCGCGGCGCTCCAGCCCATCCTGGCGCTGGACGGGCTGGGCTGGCTTCTGGTCGGCGTCACGCTGGGCGGGCTGGTGCGCGGCTTCTCGGGCTTCGGCACGGCGATGGTCTATCTGCCCTTCGCCGGCGCGGTGCTGGAACCCGTCTGGGCGCTGACCACGCTGGTGGTGATGGACCTGATCGGGCCGCTGCCCAACGTGCCGCGTGCCCTGCGCGACGGCCACGCCCGCGATGTGCTGCGTCTGGGGCTCGGGGCGCTTGCAGGGCTGCCGCTCGGGGTCGGCTTCCTGGTCGCGGTCCCGCCGGAGGTCTTCCGCTACGCGGTCTCGCTGATCTCGCTCCTGTTGCTCGCGCTGCTCGCCGGCGGGTTGCGCTACCGCGGCGCGATGACGCGGCCGCTGGTCTTCGGCACCGGCGCGTTGGGGGGCGTCCTGGCCGGCGGCGCCGGGCTGCCGGGGCCGCCGGCCATCATGCTCTACATGGCCCGCCCGCTGCCCGCCGCCGCCATCCGGGCCAATCTGCTGCTCTACCTGCTGCTCACCGATCTGCTGATGCTGGCGGTCTTCGGGCTGAGCGGCCTCGTCGGGACGGCCCCGGTTCTCGTGGGCGCGGTGCTGGCGCTGCCCTACACATTTGCCAATATTGCCGGGGCTGCTATCTTCAAACCCGAGAGGCAGCGGCTCTACCGTGCCGTCGCCTATCTTGTCATCGCGGCCTCGGCCCTGCGCGGCCTGCCGCTCTTCGGCTGAAGGGGGAATGCCGATGCGACTGACCGAGATGCATTTCGACAGCGGCCTGCCGGTGGACGGCTACGGCCCCGGATTCTTCCGGATCGGGGGTGAGGTGGTCGAGGGCCCGGTCTTGATCCGCCCCGACGGCGTGACCGGCTGGGGCGGCATGGACGACGCCGTCCGGCTGGAGGAACTCTCCGGGCGCATCGACGTTCTCTTCGTGGGAACCGGCGCGGAGACCGAACACGTCCCCGCCGCGCTGCGCGCCCGGCTGGAGAAAGCGGGCATCGGCGTGGAGGCGATGGCCACCCCGCCGGCCTGCCGCAGCTACAACGTGCTGCTCTCCGAAGGGCGGCGCATCGCCGCGGCGCTGATGCCGGTCTGAATACCACGAGCGCCGGGATGCGGGGTTGACGATCGCCGCCTTCCGGCCCCACTTAACGGATGACGCAAACGACAACCACCAGGACACGAGGTAATCCCATGGCTTTCGAACTCCCCGATCTTCCCTACGCCCATGACGCGCTGGCCGAAGCCAACATGTCCAGGGAGACGCTGGAATATCACCACGACATCCACCACAAGGCCTATGTCGACAACGGCAACAAGCTGATCGCCGGAACCGAATGGGAAGGCAAGCCGGTGGAGGAGATCGTGAAGGGCACCTACCAGTCCGGCGCCGTGGCCCAGACCGGCATTTTCAATAACGCCTCGCAGCACTGGAACCACAGCCAGTTCTGGGAAATGATGGGGCCCGGCCCCTCCACGATGCCCTCCGAGCTGGAATCGCGCATCACGGACGCCTTCGGATCGGTCGACAAGTTCAAGGACGACTTCGCCGCCGCCGGCGCCGGGCAGTTCGGCTCGGGCTGGGCCTGGCTGGTCGTCGATGCCGACGGAACGCTCAAGGTCACCAAGACCGAGAACGGCGTGAACCCGCTCTGCTTCGACCAGACCGCGCTCCTGGGCTGCGACGTGTGGGAGCACAGCTACTATATCGACTTCCGCAACAAGCGCCCCGCCTATCTCCAGAACTTTCTCGACAACCTGGTGAACTGGGAAAACGTGGCCGAGCGGCTCTCCAACGCCTGACCCCCGCCACCGCGCACCCTTCCAGGGCCGGCGGATGCGCACCGCCGGCCCTTTTCGTGGCCCCCCTTCTTCTTGCCGCAAGTATCCCGGGGTCCGGGGCAGCGCCCCGGCGCGGCCCGCAGGGCCGCAAGCCATGACCTGCGCCGCAGGCGCGCATTGCGATTGCCTTCGCCGCCCGATCGTGGCCTATGGACGGCGAGATGCGAGGAACGGGATGAGCGATCCGGTCAGGGGCATAGCGGCGATGGTGGCGGCCTGCACGGTGTGGGGGCTCTCGGCGATGTTCTACAAGCTCATTGCCCATGTCCCGCCGCTGGAGGTCCTGAGCCACCGCACGCTCTGGTCGCTGGCTTTCTTCGGGCTGGTGCTCGCGCTCCAGGGTCGGTTGGCCGAGATCGGCCGCATCTTCGCGCATCGCCGCACGCTGGCGGTGGTCGCGGCGGCGGGGCTCTTCATCTCCACCAACTGGTTCTTCTTCATCTTCTCGATCCAGATCGGCCAGGCGGTGGAGGCCAGCCTGGGCTATTATATCTTCCCGCTGGTGTCGGTGATGCTGGGGCGCCTCGTGCTGGGCGAGCGGCTGAGCGCGCTGAAATGGCTCGCCGTGGCGCTGGCGGCCGGGGCGGTGGCGCTGCTGACCTGGGGGCTCGGCGTGGCACCCTGGGTGTCGCTGGTGCTGGCAGGAACCTTCGGCATGTACGGGCTGATGAAGCGCCGCGTGCCCGCCGGTCCTGTCGTCTCGGTCACCACCGAGGTACTGTTGCTTGCGCCGCTCGCGGCGCTTTGGCTCTGGGGCGTGCATGTGCTGGGCTGGGGCGGGATCGTCGACCGGCCCGGAGCCTGGTTCGGCACGAATTGGCGTGACAGCCTGCTGCTGGCCGCCTCGGGTATCTTGACCGCAACGCCGCTGATCCTCTTTTCCTACGCCTCGAAGCGGCTCTCGATGGCCTCAGTGGGGCTGGTGCAGTATCTCAACCCGACGCTGCAATTCCTGGTCGCCACGCTGGTCTTTGCGGAACCCTTCACCGACTGGCACGCCATCGCCTTCCCGATGATCTGGGTCGCGCTGGGCTTCTATTCGCTGGAGAGCCTGCGTCAGGAAAGATCGGCGCGCAGGCGCGCGGTCAGCGTCGCCACGTCCGGCACGACGCGCATGTAGTCGCGGAAGCCCGGATCGGCGAAGCCCTGCGAGATGATATTGTCGATCAGCGCCACCAGCGGATCCCAGTAGCCGCCGATGTTGAGCAGGTAGATCGGCTTTTCGTGCAGCCCGAGTTGGCGCCAGGTCATGACCTCGAAGAACTCGTCGAGCGATCCGGGCCCGCCGGGCAGGGTGACGATCGCATCGGCATTCATGAACATGACCTTCTTGCGCTCGTGCATGTTCTCGGTGACCACGCACTGGCGCAGGTCGCGGCCCGGAGCCTCGCGCTCCAGCAGGTGCACCGGGATCACGCCCAGCCGTTGCCCGCCGGCATCCCGTGCCGCGGCCGCGACGCGACCCATCATGCCAACCTCGCCCGCGCCGTAGACCAGCCGCCAGCCGCTTTCCGCCAGCGCCCGGCCGACAGCCGTCGCGGCCTCCGCATAGACCGGGTCGTCGCCGGTGCGCGAGCCGCAGAAGACACAGACGGAACGAAGGGGCTGGGGCATGGTGCATCTCGTCTTTCGGGAGGGTCTGGTGCCGTGATAACGGTGTTGCAAAGCTCCCACAAGCCGTTGCAGGATACGCCACCCGCCGGCGCAGGTTTGCCGGGCGGGCGGGATGGAAAGAACGGATCATGGCGCTCGGCCCGGGGAAAGCATCAGGCGGATGGATCGCGGCCGCGGCGGTGGCCGCGCTGGTCGCGCTGGGCGGCTTCGTCTATTACCGCGGACTGGGAGAAGCGCCCTCCGCCGCCATCGACGCGCCGGCCCCGGCTCCGGAACAGGGCGTGGCGGGGGACGAAACCGCCGCAACCGAGCCCGCCGCAGGGATCACGCCGGAGACCGGTGCGGAGAGCCCCGAGGTCGAGGACGACTCCCGGCCCGGCGGGCTGCCGGAGTTCGACCTGGTCCGGGTCGATGGCGCCGGCGCGGCGGTAGTGGCTGGGCGCGCCGGTCCCGCGAACCATGTCGAGATCTATGTCGATGGCGTGCTGATGGCCGAGGCAGATACCGATCGTGACGGCAGGTTCGTGGCGCTCTTCGACCTGGAGCCTTCCGACCAACCCCGCGCCTTGTCGCTGGTCGCGGATGACGGCGCGGGGCGGCGCATGGTTTCTGCCGACACGGTGATCGTGGCCCCCGGCCCGCGTGGGGAAACGCAGCTTGCCGGCCGCCCGGAGGCCGGCGAAGCCGTGGCATCCGGCGGCGCCGCCGAGACGCAGGCCGGCACGGAGCCCGCCGCGCCCGCGCCGAACCGGCAGGGCGAAACGGAGAGATCGCAGGCCGTGCCGGGGGACGGGACCGGGGCGGACGGATCGCAGGCCGACCGGATCGCGGCGATGTCGGATGCGCCCGGCGCGGCGACGTCGAGTGGTCCGGGCGACGCGCCGCCGGACCTCCGTCCTGCCAGTCCGCCTGCCGTGATCCTCACGGGCCGTGACGGCGCGCGCATCCTGCAACCCGGCGGGCCGGAACCCGCACCCGACGCGCTGACCCGGCTCTCGATCGAGGCGATTTCCTATGACGCGGCTGGCGCGGTGACACTGGCCGGGCGCGGGCGGCCGTCGCATTTCGCCCGCATCTACGTGGACAACCAGCCCGTGAAGACCGCCGAGATCGCCCCGGACGGAACCTGGCAGGGCGTGCTGCCCGACATCGCGGCGGGCGTCTACAGCCTGCGCATCGACGAGATCGACACCGACGGGAGCGTCACCTCGCGGGTCGAGACGCCCTTCCAGCGCGAATCCGTGGCCGATATCCGCCGCGCCATGACCGCGGCGGGCAGCGCGGCGCCCGCGGAGGCGGCCACACAGCAACCCGAGGCGCCCGCCGCGTCCGAGAGCGCCGCGCCGGCTGCCCCCGATCTGCCGCAGGTCATGCTGGTCACAGTGCAGCCGGGTTACACGCTCTGGGGGATTTCCACGCGCAATTACGGCGACGGCTTCCAGTATGTGCGGATCTACGAGGCCAATCGCGACCAGATCCGCGACCCCGACCTGATCTATCCGGGCCAGATATTCGAGGTCCCAGCCGACTGATCGGCCGGGCGCACTGGCCAAATCCCGTCCCCGGCCCTAGGTCTGTCGCAGGCAGGAGCGGCATGCGAAGAAACAGATTATCCGATCACGGCGACGCGCCGGATGCAGGGCAGGAACGGCGCAGCGGCTGGCGCACCATCCGGCGCGTGGCGCCCTATCTCTGGCCCGAGGGGCAGGCATGGGTGAAGCGGCGCGTGGTCTGGGCATTGGTGGCGCTCTTCGCGTCCAAGCTGGTCGCGGTCTCCACGCCCTTTTTCTACAAAGCGGCGGTGGATGCGCTGGCTCCCGCGCAGGAGGCTGCCGACACTGCCGCCTGGATGCTGGCCATCGGCGCGGTCGGGCTGACCGTGGCCTATGGCGTGGCGCGGCTGATGGGGGTGGGCTTCGCGCAGGCGCGCGACGCGATCTTCGCGCGGGTCGGCCAGCGCGCGTTGCGCCGTCTGGCGCTGGAGACCTTCAGCCACATGCACCAGCTTTCGCTGAGCTATCACATCACCCGCAAGACCGGAGGGCTCTCGCGGATCATCGAGCGCGGCGTCAAGGGCGTCGACTTCCTGCTGCGCTTCATGCTCTTCTCCATCGGGCCGTTGATCCTGGAACTCATGATGATCGGCGTCATCCTCTTCGTGGTCTTCGACATCTGGTATCTGGCCGTGGTAGCGGGCACGATCGCCGTCTATATCTGGTTCACCTTCACGGTCACGGAATGGCGCGTGCGGGTCCGCCGCGAGATGAACAGGCAGGATACCGACGCCAACCAGAAGGCCATCGACAGCCTGCTGAATTTCGAGACCGTCAAGTATTTCGGCGCCGAGTCGCGCGAGGCGATGCGCTACGACAGCGCCATGGAACGCTACGAGACCGCGGCGCTCAAGACCGCCTGGTCGCTTTCGGCGCTGAATTTCGGTCAATCCGCGCTGATCACTTCGGGCCTGGTTGCGGTGATGGTGATGGCGGCGATGGGCGTGCAGACGGGCAGCCTGACGGTGGGCGATTTCGTCATGGTCAACGCCTACATGATCCAGATCACCATGCCGCTCAACTTCCTGGGCACGGTCTATCGGGAAATCCGCCAGTCGCTGGTGGATATGGGCGAGATGTTCGACCTTCTCGAACGCCCCGCCGATGTGACCGACAAGCCGGACGCGAAGCCGCTGGAGGTGACGGGCGGGGAGATCCGCTTCGACAGGGTGGTGTTCGGCTACGACCCGGCGCGGCCGGTCCTCAAGGGCATCGACCTGACCGTGAAGCCGGGCACCAAGGTGGCTATCGTCGGGCCGTCGGGGTCGGGCAAATCCACCATCGGGCGGCTGCTCTTCCGGTTCTACGACGTGAATTCGGGGGCGCTCCGGATCGACGGGCAGGATCTGCGCGACGTGACGCAGGAGAGCCTGCACGCGGCGATCGGGATCGTGCCGCAGGACACGGTGCTCTTCAACGACACGATCGGCTACAACATCGCATATGGCCGCGAGGGCGCGACACGAGCCCAGATCGAGGCCGCCGCGCGCGCCGCGCGTATCCATGATTTCATCGCCGGGCTGCCGGAGGGCTATGACACGCAGGTGGGCGAGCGGGGCCTGAAGCTCTCGGGCGGCGAGAAGCAGCGCGTGGGCATCGCGCGCACGCTGCTCAAGAACCCGCCGATCCTGCTGCTCGACGAGGCGACGAGCGCACTCGACACCGAAACCGAGCGCGACATCCAGCTCAGCCTGCACGAGATGGGGGCGGGGCGCAGCGTGATCACCATCGCGCACCGGCTCTCAACCGTGGTGGATGCCGACGAGATCGTGGTGCTGGAGGCCGGCCGGGTGAGCGAGCGCGGCACCCATGAGGCGCTGCTGGCGCGCGGCGGGCGCTATGCGGCGATGTGGCGCCGCCAGCAGGCGGAAGCCGAGGACGAGAGCGCCGCCTGAGCGCACCGCGGCCGCGGCACTGCCCGCGATGGATCGCAGGCCGGGGCGCTGCCCCGGACCCCGGGATATTTCATGCAAGAAGAAAGGGTTGGCTCATTCCGCTGCGCGCAGCGGGGTGGGCGCGGGGGGCGTGTCGCTGTCGCGGGTTTCGGGCTCGATTCGAGCGGGGATCGGCGCGGGGGCTGGCGCCGGGGCCTCGAAGGGGGCCGTGGGCAGGTCGGGCGTTTCGCCCCAGAGGATGAGCGGGCCGCGCAGATGCCGCGTGGCGCGGCCGAGCGCGATGTCACGGGCCACGCGGCTGCGCTGGCCCAGCAGGACCGCCGCCAGACCGCGCGCAGTGCCGTAGGCGCCGGCCGCCGCCCAATAGCGCAGCGCCAGCAGCGAGGGGGTGAAGACCAGGGTCAGCAGTGTCGCGATCCCGAGCCCGAAGACCACGGCGGTGGCGAGCTGTTTCCACCAGAGCGCGGAGGGAGCGTCGATGGTGTAGCCGCCGGCGAAGAAATCGAGCGAGATGCCGAACATCATCGGGGTGAGGCCCGCCATCGTGGTGATCGTGGTCAGCAGGACCGGGCGGATGCGGTCCTCGGCGGTGCGGATGATCGCCTCGCGCCGGGGCATGTGCCGCGCGTAATCCTGATAGGTGTCGATCAGCACGATATTGTTGTTCACCACGATCCCCGCCAGAGCAACGATTCCGGTGCCGGTCATGATGACCGAGAAGGGCTGGTTCATCACCATCATGCCCACCAGCACGCCGGTGGTGGAGAGCACCACCGCCAGAAGCACCAGGACGGCGTTGTAGAAGCTGTTGAACTGCGCCAGCAGGATCACGAACATCAGCCCCAGCGCGCCGATGAAGGCCTTCGACAGGAAGGCCTGGCTTTCGGCCTGTTCCTCTGTGTCACCGGCCCATTCGTAGCTGACCTGGGCGGGCAGGGGCTGTTCGGCCTCGAGCCAATCGGTGAAGGCCGCGATACGTTCATTGGCGTTGACCACGGTCGTGCCGACGCCGCCCTCCGCCAGCGCCCGTTCGAGCACCGCGCGCGTGGTGCCGCCCAGGAGCGCCACCAGTTCCGCCCCGTCGCCGCCGGGCAGGGTCAGGCTTCCGCCTTCGGCGCCGTCCGCCAGCGGGCGGGCCATCGCCAACGGCGCGCCCGCGGCGTCGGAGAGCTTCAGAAGCCCCGGCGCCACATCCGCCTTGACGTCGAAATAGCGGGACTGGTCGACGCGGTTGATCTGCGCCAGTTTTGGCACCGGGGTCCGGGTGATGAAATTAGACAGCGGCACCAGGCCGTTTTCGGTGCGCACTTTAAGCGCGTCGAGGGTGGAGAGGACGCGCTCGGCCTCGGGGAAGCGCACGCGGATGTCGATTTCGTCATCCGAACTGTCGATGCGCATCGTGTCGAGGATCAGCCCGCGGGTAACGAGCTGGACCATTGCCCCCACCGCGGCGACATTGGCGCCGTAGCGTCCGGCCTGTTCCACATCCACGTCGATCTGCCAGTCGATGCCGGGCAGCGGGCGGGTGTCCTCCACGTCGGTCAGCCCCGGTGTGCGATCGAACCGGGCGCGCATGGAAGCGGCGGCCTCCTGGAGTGCCTGCCAGTCGTTGGACTTGAGCCGCAGGTCCACGGGCTTGCCCTGCGCCGGGCCGCGCGCCTGTTCAAGCAGATCGGCCTGAATGCCGGGGATGCGCCTGATATCGGCCAGGATGTCCTGCACGATCAGGTCGCCCTTGCGGCGGGTCTCCCAGTCGGCCAGCTCGATCTGAATCTGGCCGATCGTGTCCAGGGGCGCGGTGGCGCCGCCGTTGTTCTGATTGAGCCCGCCATTCCCGGCGAAGGCGAAGACCGCATCGACGCCCGGCACCGCCATGACCCGCGCCTCGGCCTCGCGCACCAGCGCGTCCTTCTCCTCCAGGCTCAAATTGCCGCGGGCGCGGACATAGGCGATGGCGCGCTCGGTCTCGGTCTCGACGAAGAACTCGGTTCCCAGATTGTTTTCGGCATAGGTCATGAAGGTGATCACGACCCCGGCCGAAACCGCGCCGATCGTTACCAGCGGCATCACCGGGTTGCCGGCGATGAGCGCGATGAACCGGCCGAAAAGCGTGCGCCGGTAGCCCGCCCGGATGCGCCGGGGCTTGCGGTGGATGGTGAGCGCGCCCAACGTCACGGACATGGCCATCAGGCCGCCCAGCATGATCGCCATGCCCGGCAGCATCGCCATCATGCCGGCGGCCCCCGGCGCCACGAGGCCGGGCAGGTAGGCGGGGTTGAGCGCCTGCATCGCGCCGGTCCAGGCGAGCAAGGTCGCGCCCGCGAAAAGCCCCGCGCGCAGCGGCCAGGGCAGGCGGCGCAGCGTATCGGAGATATGGCCAAGGGCTCGCGAGAGCCGCCCCGCCACCCCGCCGATCACCGGCAGGTAGATCAGCGCGACGACCAGCGAAGCGGAGAGCACGAAGATCAGCGTGATCGGCAGCATCGACATGAACTCGCCCGGCACGCCGGGCCAGAAGAGCATCGGCAGGAAGGCGCAGAGCGTGGTCGCGGTGGACGCCACGATGGGCCAGAACATGCGTTTGGCGGCCTCGCCGTAGGCGCGCATCGGGCCGATCCCGCTCTGGATGCGCTTGTCGGCGTATTCGACCACCACGATGGCGCCGTCCACCAGCATGCCCACCGCCAGGATCAGTCCGAACATCACCATGTTGGAGATCGCCACGTCCATCAGCGCGAGGAAGGCGAAGCAGAGCAGGAACGAGGTCGGGATCGCGAAGCCCACCAGCAGCGCCGACCGGGTGCCGAGCGCGCCCAGAACCACGACCATCACCAGCGCGATCGCGGTCAGAACCGAGCCCTGGAGCTGGTTGACCATGTTGCGGACATTGATGCTCTCGTCCATCGAGAAATCGACCTGCACCGCCTGTTGCAGATCCTCCGGCCAGGCCGCCTGCGCGGCGGCCACGCTCTCGCGTATCTCGGCCACCGTGTCGATGATGTTGAAGCCCTTGCGCTTGACCACCTGCAGCGCAATCGTCTTGTCGCCGTTGAACCGCGCGGTGCCCTCGGCGTCGTCGAAGGTCAGCCGTATTTCGGCCAGGTCGCCCAGCGTCACGGTCCGGTCGCCGTTCACCTTCACCGGCAGGTCGTAGACATCCTGCGGCGCGTCGAAGGAGGAGGGGATCTTGACCGAGAAGGCGCCATCGCCGGTGCGCACCTCGCCCGCGGCGATCAACTGGTTGTTGTTGACAACGACATTGATCAGCTCGCTGGCGGTGACGTTGTAGGCTTCGAGCTTCAGCGGGTCGATCAGGACTTCCAGCATTTCCTCGCGGTCGCCGGCAAGCTCGGCTTCAAGCACGGCGGGCAGCGCCTCCAGCCTGTCCTGCAATTCCTTGGCTTCGCGCAGGAGTGTGCGTTCCGACAGATCGCCCGACAGCGCCACCACCAGGATCGGAAACTCGGAGAAATTGATCTCGTCGATCAACGGTTCTTCGTAGCCTTCCGGGAATTCTGACTGGGCCTGATCGACCTTGTCGCGGACCTCGGCCAGGGTGGCGGTCTTGTCCCAGCCGAACTCGAACTCCATGAACACGCCGGCGTAATTCTCCGCCGCGGTGGAGGACATGGTCTTGATCCCGTCGATATCCTGCAACTCCGCCTCGAGGGGACGGATCAGCAGCCGCTCGCTATCCTCGGCGGAGATACCGGGAAACACCACCGTCACCGACAGGGCCGGGATCTGGATATCGGGCTCGCCCTCCTTGGGCAGGGTCAGGAAGGCCGTGGTGCCGACGCCCAGCGACAGCACCACGAAGGCGATGATCATCCGGGCGCGGCCCGTGGCCCAATCCACCAGCCCGGTCATGAGCCGGACTCCCGCCAGGTCACTTCGACGCGGCTGCCTTCGGTGACGTATTCCTGGCCCACCACGATGACCGCCGCGGTGTCGGGCAGTCCGGTCACGAAGATGCCGCTATCGGTGTCGCGGTCCAGCGTCACCGGCGCGAAGCGCACGCGGTCACCCTCGGCGACCAGACGCACGCCCAGATCGCCCGCGTCGTTGAGCGTCAGCGCCGAAGCCGGAAGCTTATGGGCCTTCTGGCCCTCGGTCTGGATGACGATATCCGCAGTCTGGCCGTCGCGGATCGCGAAATCGGCATTGGGCACCTCCATATCGACGCGGAAGGTGCGCGTCGTGGGATCGGCGGAGCGCGACAGGAAGGTGACGCGCCCCTCCACCCGCTCGCCGGTGGCCAGGCGCGCGCCGGCGCGGGCGCCGGTCTCGACCCGCTGGACCTCGGTTTCCGGCACAAAGCCCACCAGCCGGATCGGGTCGAGCTGGATCACCGTGGCGCAGAGCCCGCCCGGTTGCAGCAGCGCGCCGATTTCGGCTGTGTCGGATTCCAGATGTCCGGCGAAAGGCGCGCGGATTTCCAGCCGCTCCAGTTCCAGCCGGGCGCGGTCCACCTGCGCCTGTGCCGATCGGAGGGCGGCGTCGGCGGCCGCCTTGCCGGTCTCGGAGGTGAAGCCGCGTTCCACAAGCTGGCTGGCCGCGCGCTGGTTGATGCGCGCCTCCTCCAGCCGCGCCTCGGCCTCGGCGAGATCGGCCTCGCGCGTGTCCGGGTCGAGATGGCAGAGCAGCTCTCCCTTCTTCACATAGGCACCCTTGCGGCGGGGTTCGGAGACGACCCGCGCGGATGTCTCCGCGCGTACATCGACGAGGCGCAGCGCCTCGGTCCGGCCGCGCAGGGTCACGCCGGTGTCGATCATCTGCGCTTCCGAGCGCAGCGCAACCACCGATACCGCGGGTTCCGGCTCGTCCTTCGGAGCGGCCGTGGCGTCGTCCGCGCTGGTTTGGGTGGCGGGCTCGTCGCCGGCCAGGGCCAGAACCGTATCGCGCTCGATCACCAGGAAATAGAGCGCGGCCATCACAAGCAGGGCGGTCAGAATTGGCAAGACGCGCATGGCAACTCCGGTCGCGCGAAATTGCGCGTTACTGAACAATGTCGTTTAGATAGGACTCTGGCCGGGCCAAAGCAAGATTAATCTGATGCACCGCCGGCGCCCGGCGGCCGCGCGGCAACGCCGTTCCTGCCCTGGTTCCATGGGGTGCCAGGCGCGCTTTGCCCTTGGCATCCGCCGCGGCTTCGCGTTAAGACGGCGCGAAGCGAAACGGAGGGCGGCGCGTGAGCGATACCGACAGTTTCATTGACGAGGTGACCGAGGAAATCCGGCGCGACCGGCTTTACGGCTATCTGCGCCGCTATGGCTGGATCGCGATCGTCGCGGTGCTTTCGGTCGTCGGCGGCGCGGCCTGGAACGAGTACCGCAAGGCGACGGAAACCGCGGCAGCCCAGGCCCTGGGCGACGCGCTGCTGGCTACCGACAGCCCCGCGGCGCTGGCGCAGGTCAGCTCGGCGGACCCCGAAGCCCAGGCGCTGGTCGATTTCGTGCGTGCCGCCGCCCTGGCCGAGGATGGCGAACGTGCGGACGCCGCGGCGCTGCTGCGCGAGGTCTCGACGCGTGACGGGATCGCCCAGGTCTATCGCGATCTGGCGGGGTTCAAGGCGCTGATCCTCGAAGCCCCGGACCTGGCGCCGGAGACGCGGATCGCACAACTCGAGCGTTACGCGCAGCCCGGCGGGCCGTTCCGCGGCCTGGCGCTGGAACAGCAGGCGTTGGCGCAGATCGAGGCGGGCGACCGCGTGGCGGCGGCCGAGACGCTGCGGCGCGTGATGGAGGATGCCGCCACGACGCCGGGCTTGCGTCAGCGCGCCAGTCAGATGATGGTGGCGCTGGGCGAGGATCCGGCGGGTTTGTAACGCTGTGCGAGACCCCCGCGCGGGGCGCACGAGTGACGGTCAGATGTGGGGGGCGGCAGCAGTGAGACAGAGACCCGGTATCGCGGCGGCGGTTCTGTTGCTGGCCCTGGCCGCCTGCGGCGACCGCGACGTGATCCTGCGCGGCGAACGCGAGGAGGTGCGCGCCGGCATCGAAAGCGGCGCGGCGGATGCGCAGGCCGACCGGGCGGCGCCCATCAGCCTGCCCGCGCAGGTCAATCACGCCGCCTGGACGCATCGTAACGGCACGCCCGAGCACCGGATCGACCACCCCGCGCTGCGCCTGCCGCTGGAGCCGGTCTGGAGCGCCTCGATCGGCACCGGCGACACCCGCAAGCATCGCATCACCGCCGCGCCCGTCATCTCTGGCGGGCGGATTTTCACGCTCGATGCGCGGGCATTGGTCACGGCCCATTCCACCGATGGCGCGCGGCTCTGGTCGGTCGATCTGACGCCGCATGCCGACAAGCCCGGCGACGCCTCGGGCGGAGCGCTGACGGTGGCGGGCAACCGGCTCTACGTGACGACGGGGTTCGGCGCGCTCTACGCGCTCGACCCGGCCACCGGCGCGCGCGTATGGGAACAGAAGCTCGACGCCGCGGTCACCGGCAGTGTCACGGTCTCCGAAGGCGTCGTCTATACCGTCTCGCGCGACGGCCGGGCCTGGGCGCTCGATGCAGGCGACGGCCGCATCCGCTGGGAACAGGCCGGCGTGACCCCGCAGGCGGTGGTCACGGGCGGCGCGGGCCCCGCGGTGAGTGACGGGCTGGTGGTCTTCCCCTTCGGCTCGGGCGATGTGGTGACGATGCTCAAGAAGAACGGTATCCGTCTCTGGCAGGCCGGGGTGTCGGGCGGGCGGCTGGGACTCGCGCGGTCCAACATCTCTGACATTACCGGCGATCCGGTGATTGACCGGGGCCGGGTCTATATCGGCAACCAGGCGGGCAAGCTGGTGGCCTTCGACCTGCGCAGCGGCGCGCGGCTCTGGACCGCCGATACCGGCGCGATGGGGCCGGTCTGGCCGGCGGGCGGGTCGCTCTTTGTGCTCTCCGACGCGACGGAATTGCTGCGGCTCGACGCCGGGACCGGCGAGCGCATCTGGGGCGCCGAACTGCCGGGCTTCGTGAAGGCCCGTCGGCGCTCGCGCGTCTGGACGCAGGTCTATACCCATTACGGACCGGTGCTGGCCGGGGGGCGGGTGATCGTGGCCTCCGATGACGGGCTGATCCGCTTCTTCGACCCGCAAAGCGGCGCGCTGACCGGGACGACCGAACTGCGCGGCGGCGCGGCGGCCGCGCCGGTGGTGGTGGGCGGGCGGCTCTATATCGTGTCGGAACGCGGCCAACTGCACGCTTTCCAATAGGGCGCAAACCGTGTAGGCCCCCGCACTGGAATCCACCCCCCAGCGGGCAAGGCAGGTCATGAGCTTCACAGTCGCCATCGTGGGACGGCCCAATGTGGGCAAGTCCACGCTCTTCAATCGCCTCGTCGGCAAGCGTCTGGCACTGGTCGACGACCAGCCCGGCGTGACCCGCGACCTGCGCGAGGGCGAGGCGCGGCTGGCCGACCTGCGTTTCATCGCGGTGGACACGCCGGGGCTGGAGGATGCCAGCGACGAGAGCCTGCCGGGCCGGATGCGGCGGCTGACCGAACGCGCGGTGGACGAGGCCGATCTGTGCCTCTTCATGATCGACGCGCGGGCGGGCGTGGTGGGCGCCGATGAGCTTTTCGCCGGGGTCCTGCGCAAGCGCGCGCGCGAGGTGGTGGTGGTGGCCAACAAGTCGGAGGGGCGCGCGGGCGAGAGCGGTTTTCTGGACGCCTACGGTCTGGGTCTGGGCGAGCCCGTGCGCATTTCCGCCGAGCATGGCGAGGGGCTGGTGGACCTGATCGATCGGCTGCGCGGCCCGGCCGGGGAAGCGGCGGCGCGCGATGAGTTGCCGGAAACCGAGGTGGCGGTGGCCGATGACGGCGCGGCGGAGGGTGATGGCGACGCGCTGGCCGGCGCGCCCGTGCCGACAATGGCGCGCCCGCTCCAGATCGCGGTGATCGGGCGGCCCAATGCGGGCAAGTCGACGCTGATCAACAGAATCCTGGGCGAGGACCGGCTGCTGACCGGACCCGAGGCAGGGATCACGCGCGATGCGATCTCGCTGCGGCTCGACTGGGACGGCACACCGGTGCGTATCTTCGACACCGCCGGTATGCGGCGCAAGGCGCGCATCAACGACCGGCTGGAGAAGATGTCGGTTGCCGACGGGCTGCGCGCGGTGCGTTTCGCCGAGGTCGTGGTGGTGCTGCTCGACGCCGAGAAACCCTTCGAGACGCAGGATCTGCGGATCGCCGACCTGGCCGAACGCGAGGGCCGCGCGGTGGTGATCGCGGTCAACAAATGGGATCTGGAGCCGGCCAAGCAGGCCCGGTTGGCCGAGTTGCGGGCCGAATTCGAGCGACTGCTGCCGCAGCTTCGGGGGGCGCCGCTGGTCACGGTGTCGGCGAAGACGGGCAAAGGGCTCGACCGGCTGCACGCCGCAGTGCTGAAAGCCTATGACATGTGGAACCGCCGGGTCTCGACCGCACGGCTCAACCGCTGGCTGGCCGAGATGATCGAGGCCCATCCGCCACCCGCGCCGGGCGGCCGGCGTATCCGGCTGCGCTACATGACGCAGGTCAAGACGCGCCCGCCCGGCTTCGTGGTGATGTGCTCGCATCCCGAGAACCTGCCGGAGAGCTATACGCGCTACCTGGTGGGCGGGTTGCGCCGGGATTTCGACATGCCGGGCACGCCGATCCGGCTGACCATGCGCAGCCAGTCCGACAAGAACCCCTACAAGGGACGGAAGAAATCCACGCCGTCGCGGCTGCGCAAGCATCTGGGGAAGCCGCCGCTGGACAGGTAACCGCCTGCGGCGGCGCCGGCAGGGCTACGGCGCCGCGATTCTGAGCGGCTGATGATCCAGCGAGGAAACGTTGCCGCCCAGCCTGCGCCGGACCTTGTTGCCAAGTCCTGAACGCCCGAGATCGAAATGGTGAGGATGGCCCTGCGCTCGCTGGCAAGTCCGGGACGAGCCGCGCGGGGGCCATCCACACCATCAACAGCGCCCCGGCACCCCCAACCTTGAAAACACTGATGACTTTCACGCCGATTCGCTCAAATCGTATGACGGCTTGGCGGACCCCTGTATGCACGCGCTCAACGCACGTCTCATCCCGATCCTCGCAAGTCACATCGGCGATCAGAATGTACTGAGCCAGGCCTTGGCCGCCGCGCGCCAGGCGGCCAGCCCCGAACAAAAGTCTTCGCCCCTCACCCGCTGTGGGTCTCTGGGCGACGGGCCGATAGCCAAGCTCATCCAGGATCGGAAAGCCGTGGCGACAGGGCAGATCCGCCATGCACCCCTGGCGTTTGCCGCGCCTCAGTAGATCGCCGTGCCCCGGCCGCCGCCTTCGACGCTCCAGCCGCGATACATGCCCTCGCAATTGAACGGTGCGGCAATGGTCCCGTCGCGGTCGATGGCGACGAGGCCGCCGGAGCCATTCCAGGCCGTCAGGTCCGCCAGGATCACCGCCTCGGCAGCGCGTGTCAGGTCCATCCCGCCAAGGCGCATCCTTGCATCGATCTCGTGCGCCACGGACAAACGCAGAAAAACCTCTCCGTCGCCGGTGGCCGAGACCGCGCAGGTCGCGTTGTCGGCGAAAGTACCCGCGCCGATCACCGGGCTGTCGCCGACACGGCCAGGCAGTTTCGCCGTCATGCCGCCGGTCGAGGTCGCCGCGGCGAGGTTGCCATGGCGGTCGCGCGCCACCGCACCGACGGTGCCGTGGCGCCGCGCCGGATCGTCGTCGAGCGTTCCGGCCTCCTCCATCTTCAGCGTCTCCTGAAGAGTATCCCAGCGCTCCTGCGTGAAGAAGTATTCCGCCGTTCGGAACTCCAGACCGGCCGCGCGCGACACGGCCAGTGCCCCTTCGCCGATCATCAGCACATGGTCCGTGCACTCCATCACGGCGCGAGCCGCGAGAACCGGGTTCTTCGGTCCGAAAATCCCGGCCACCGCACCCGCGCGCCGGTCGCGACCGTCCATCAGCGCGGCGTCCATTTCATGCTGGCCCTCTCGGGTGAAGACCGCGCCGCGCCCGGCGTTGAAGAGCGGTTCGTCCTCGAGCCCGCAAACCGCCGCCGTCACCGCGTCGAGAGCATCTCCATCCCGCGCCAGAACCGCCTCACCCGCGTCCAGAACACGGGCCAGTGCGGCGTGACAGGCCGCCTCGCGTTCGGGGGTTGTTCGGCTCTGCGGCATGACGCCGGCCCCGCCGTGGATCGCGAGACTGAAACCGCGGATCATGTGCGTCCCCCCTGATTGATTGCTGCCTGAAGTTTCGTCCGCGTCTGTCAGCACCGAGGGCCGCCGCCCCAGTGTCGCCGCAAAAATATGTGACGCATTGGCATCGTGACGTCAAATCAATGCGTGAGACCCTGTAAATCCTATGGCCAAATGCTACATTGACACGCAACATGTAGCCCGAAGACGGGAACGGAGCGCAGTATATGAACATGCCGGTTAAAGTTATCCCCAAGGGCCCCCTGGTTGCGATAGGTGGGGCAGAGGACAAGACCTCCCGCGCGGAGATCCTGCGCCGCCTCGTGGCGCTGTCGGGGAAGGAGCGGCCGGTCGTCGGCATCATCACGACCGCGAGCAGCATTCCCGACGAGGTGTTCGGGGCCTATCAGACCGCTTTTGACGAGATCGGTTCGGGCGAGATCCTCGATATCCGGGTCCGCGAACGCAAGGACGCGGCGGCAGACGACGTTGTCGAAATGATCCGCCGCGCGGATGTGATCTTCATCTCCGGCGGCGACCAGATGCGCCTGACGAACGTTCTGGGCGGCTCGCGCGCACTTCAGGCGATCCGGGAGCGGCACGCCGAAGGCGCGGTGGTCGCGGGGACCAGCGCCGGTGCGGCCTGCCAGTCACAGACGATGGTCTATGGCGGCCCGGCCGACGACTCGTTGCGCAAGGGGGCGGTGAAGATGGCCGCGGGCTTTGGATTGGTGCAAGGCGTCATCATTGACACCCATTTCCTGGAGCGCGGCCGATTCTCGCGCCTGATGGAAGTCGGCGCCACCAATCCGGAATACGTTGGCGTGGGCCTGGGCGAGGATGCGGCCGTCCTGTTCGAGGGCGATTTGATGCTCGCCTTTGGCCCCGGTCACGTGATCATCGTTGACAGTTCGCAGATAACCGGGTCCAATGTTTCAGATCTAGCAGACGGTGAGGCGGTAAGCGTCCACGACGTCATCATGCATGCACTGGTCGATGGCTATGGATACAGCCTGACAGACCGGCGGGTCCTGGGACCCGAAGAGCTCAGGGCCAAGAACCTGGAGCATAGGATTGCGTATTCTTGAACATCGCGCCCTGCGCGGCCCCAATTACTACAGCCGCTACCAAGCGATTTTTTTGCGGCTCGACATCGAGGAACTGGAAGACAGACCGAGCGACAAGGTGCCGGGGATCGTCGACAGACTTCAGTCCCTGATCCCCAGCATTCACGACCACCGCTGTTCGGTCGGTGAACCGGGCGGTTTCCTGGTGCGTGTCCGGCACGGTACCTGGGCGGGCCACATGGTCGAGCATGTGGCCATCGAATTGCAGAACCTGATCGGATTTTCCGTCGGATACGGCAAGTGCGTCGACAGCTACGAACCCGGCATCTACAACATCATCTACCGCTACCGGGACGAGGCGAGCGGCCTCGCGGCGGGGGAGGCTGCGGTCGAAATCGTCCAGAAGCTCTATGATGGCGAAGAGGTCGCGCTCGGCCCCATCATCGACCATCTGAAGAAAGTGCGCGACGCCAACGCGCTGGGCCCATCGACCGGGTCGATCGTCAACGCCGCGAAGGCGCGCAACATTCCGTGGTACAATCTGACCGAGGGGACGAGCTATACCCAGCTTGGCCACGGCATCAAGCAGCGCCGGTTCCAAGCCACGGTGACGGACGCGTCGGGCATCATCGGGCATTCCATCGCCGACGACAAGGAATGGACCAAGCAGGTGCTCGAGGATGCCGGCGTGCCGGTTCCGCGCGGGCAGATATGCCATTCCTACGAGGACGCGCAGGCCGCGGCCGACTGGATCGGCTGGCCGGTGGTGACCAAGCCTCTGTCGGGCAATCACGGCCGTGGCGTTTCCACCGACATTGCCAGCGCCGAGGACCTTAAGGCCGGCTTCGATGCCGCGCTGGCCCGCGTGCGCGACGATTCAGGGGCGGTGATTGTCGAAAGCTGCATCAAGGGCGAGGATCACCGGATTCTGGTGATCGGCGGCAAACTCGTCGCGGCGGCGCGCCGCCGTCCGGCCCATGTCATCGGCGACGGCAGGCACACGGTGCAGGAACTCATAGATATCGAGAATTCCGATCCCCGCCGCGGTGTCGGCCATGAGAACCTGCTGACGCAGATACATGTCGACGAGCAAACCCTGCGGTTGCTCGATCAGGCGGGCCATACGCTCGAGACCGTGTTGCCCAAGGGCGAAATCGCATTCCTGAAATCGACCGCCAACATCTCCACCGGCGGCACGGCGACCGATCTCACAGACGAGGTGCACCCGAAGGTCAAGTTCACCATGGAGCGGATAGGGCGGCTTGTCGGGCTCGACGTGATCGGCATCGACCTTCTTGCCGAAACCCTCTCCGTTCCGCTGGACCAGCAATCGGCCGGTGTGGTCGAGGTCAATGCGGGGCCGGGCTTCCGGATGCATATGGCTCCCACCCACGGCACGCCCCGCCCGGTGGGCGAGCATGTGGTCGAAATGCTGTTCCCGGATCCGACCGACAATGGCAGGATCCCGATCACCGCGATCACCGGGACAAACGGCAAGACGACGACCACCCGGCTGACCACGCATATCCTGCGGCAGGCGGGCAACTCGGTCGGCATGGGTTGCACCGGGACAGTTGAAATCGACAGCCACGTGATCTTGCGCGGCGACTATTCCGGCCCGGCGGCGGCGCAGACGGTGCTGCGCGAGCCGACAGTCGAACATGCCGTGCTCGAGGTTGCCCGCGGCGGGATCATGCGCCGGGGACTCGGCTTCGACGAATGCGACGTGGGCGTGCTGCTCAACATCGCCTCCGACCATCTTGGGGAACGCGATATCCACACGCTCGAGGAGCTTGCCCGTTGCAAGACCGTGGTCGTAGATGCCGTGCGCAAGGAGGGCGGCTATTGTGTCCTCAACGCCGACGACCCGATGGTGATGGAATACGGTACTTACTGGGCGCGGGGCGAGATCATCTATTTCACGATGAACCCCGACAACCCGGCGCTGAAGGAACATCTGGCCAATCTCGGCATGCTGCTGACCGTCAAGCATGGCAAGATCGTGCTTCTGCGCGGCAAGGTCACGGTCGAGATCGTCGAGGTCAACGACGTGCCCATCGCATTCGAGGGCCATGCTCCGTTCAACGTGCAGAACGCTATGGCCGCGGCCGCCGCGGCCATCGCCCTCGGGGTCGAGATGGACCACATCCGGGCCGGGCTGCTGACGTTTCACCCGACGCCGGCGCAGATGCCGGGGCGCACGAACTATTTCGAGGCCGACGGTGTGAAATGCCTGATCGACTACGGCCACAACGTGCCCGCCTTGCAGGCGCTCGAACCTCTCGTCAAGGGGCTGGCCACGAAGCGGAAAATCGGCGTCGCGACCGCGCCGGGCAACCGCCGGGACGAAGACCTGTCGGCGCTCGGCGAACAGCTTGCCGGGATGTGCGACCTGCTCTTCATCTACGAAACGGATTCGCGCGGACGCGAGACGGGGGAAACTGCGAAGCTGATCCGTGACGGCGCGGTGGGGGCCGGCGGCGCCACGCGCGTCGAGACGATCCTCAGCGAACATGAGGCCGTGGCGAAGGCCATCGGCGATGCGAAGCCGGGCGATTTCCTGTTGCTTCTTGTCGACGACATCGAAGGCACGACCGAACGCCTCAAGGGGCGGAGCTTTCCGACCCAGGCGGAACTCGCGCAGGCCTGACATCTCAGCAAACGCGCATGTTGGGGGCGGAACCCTATGGCCGTCCACCGCGTTAACGCTTTGACAGGGAGAAGAAAAACAATGACCAGGAACGTATTCGTCATCGGTCTTAACGACATGAACGCAGAGCGCCTGAAGCGTCTGCGCGGCGTAGAAGATGTCGTGTTCCACCAGCTTCTGACTCCGGCGCAGGTGTCCGAGACGCAGGATTTCGATATCCCCGCGATGCTGATGGAGGCCGAAGCGAAGCTCGACGCCTTCGACGGCTCTATCGACGCCATCGTCGGCTATATCGACTTTCCCGTTTCCACGATGCTGCCGCTGCTGTGCAAGAAATACGGAACCCGCAACGCGTCCCTGGAAAGCCTGTTGAAATGCGAGCACAAGTATTGGTCGCGCAAGGCAATGGCCGAGGTCATCCCCGAGCACACGCCGAACTTCACCGCCTTCGACCCGTTCGACGACAATGCCCTGTCCAGGATCGGCGAGGCCGATCTGCGCTTTCCCTTTTTCGTGAAGCCGATCAAGTCTTCGGGTTCGCGGCTGGGCTTTCGCATCGACAGCCCCGAGGATTTCGACTACGCGACGGAAAAGCTGCGCGCCGAGATCGGCCAGATTTCCGAGCCGTTCAACTATGTCCTGGATCAGGCCGACCTGCCCGACGACATCAAGGCGGTGGAAGGGCATTACTGCATGGCCGAGCAGGTCATCGGCGGGCGCCAATGCACGGTCGAGGGATATGTCCATGACGGCGATGTCGTCCCCTATGGCACGGTGGATTCGATTCGATATCCACAGGTTCTGAGCTTTTTCTACTATCTCTACCCCTCGACTCTGCCACGCCGCGTGCAGGAAACCATGTGGGAGGTCACCCGCAAGGTGATGAGCCATATCGGCTACGACAATGCCGGCTTCAATGTCGAGTATTACTGGGACGAGGTGCAGAACAGGATCTGGCTGCTGGAGATCAACACCCGCATCGCGCAGTCGCATTGCGATCTGTTTGAAATGGTCGATGGCGTCAGCCATCAGCAGGTTACGGTCGATCTGGGCCTCGGGCGCAAGCCGGACATGCCGCAGGGCGAAGGCACCGACAACGTTGCGGCGGAGTTTTTCTACAGGGTCTTTTTCAACGATGCGACCGTCGCTCGCGTCCCGTCCCGCGCCGAGATCGAGGTGGCGGCGGAGCAGGTCGAGGGTACGCGCATCGTCTCCTACGTTTCGAAGAACACGCAACTCTCCGATCTGCCCGAGCAGGATGCCTACAGCTACGCGGTGGCCTCTGTCTGGATGGGGGCGAAAAAGCAGTCGAAACTTCTGTGGAACTACGAACAGGTGATGAAGAAGCTCAATTACGAGTTCACCGATATCGTCGAATAGTGGCGCGAAGACGCTGGACTTTCAGCGGTCCGCCAGCGATAACCGGCAGTCGAAAACGGCCCCGGATCACTTCGAGTTCTCCATGAATATCGACAGCCAACTTCCTATTTCCGTGCGGGAAATCGAGCACGTGGAGATCGCGATGCCCGATGGTGTGCGGGTCGCGGCACGAATATGGGTGCCCGAGGACGCCGAAGCGCGGCCGGTCCCGGCGATCCTCGAATACATCCCCTACCGCAAGAACGACAAGACGCTGGAGCGCGATCATGCCCGTGCCCCTTGGCTCGCGGCACAGGGTTACGCCTATGTCCGCGTCGACCTTCGCGGCACCGGCGAATCCGAAGGCGTGATGACCGACGAATACACCGAGATCGAGTTGCAGGACGGTTGCGACGTGATCGCCTGGATCGCCGATCAGGCATGGTGCGATGGCGGGGTCGGGATCGTCGGCATTTCCTGGGGCGGGTTCAACGGATTGCAGATCGCGGCGCTGCGTCCGCCCGCGCTGAAAGCCGTCGTGACAATCTGTTCGACCGACGACCGATATGCCGACGACATTCACTACATGGGGGGCACGCTGCTTTGCGATCAACTCTCCTGGGCGTCGGTGATGTTCGGCATCAACAGCCTGCCGCCCGATCCCGTGCATGTGGGCGACCGCTGGCGCGAGATGTGGGAGGCGCGGCTCGACGGGTCCGGGCTGTGGCTGAAGACGTGGCTGGAGCATCAGACGCGGGACGCATTCTGGAAACACGGTTCGGTCAGCGAAGACTACTCGGATATCGAGGTTCCGGTCTACGCGGTCAGCGGCTGGGCCGATGGCTATTGCAGGTCGGTGTTCCGGCTGGTTGAAAACCTCAAGAGCCCCGTCAAGGGCCTCATTGGTCCCTGGGCGCACAGATATCCGTATCTGGGCGCGCCGGGTCCGGCCATCGACTGGCTGACCGAGGAGACGCGCTGGTGGGATCAGTGGCTCAAGGGACGGGACACCGGGATAATGGACGAGCCGCCGTTGCGGCTCTTTCTTCAGGACCATGCCGAACCGCGCAGCCACTATGACAGCCGCGAGGGGCGCTGGATTACCGAACCGGCCTGGCCTTCCCCCAATATCACGCGCAAGGCCCTTGCGCTTGGGGCCGACGGCGGGCTGGGAGGCGAGCCGGCGGACCCGGCGGCCAGCCTTGCGATCAGATCCCCGCTCTGGGTCGGGGTGCAGGGGGGCAAATGGTGTTCCTATGCGCATCCCGGCGACCAGCCGGGCGATCAGCGCCGTGACGATGCCGGCAGCCTTGTCTTCGAGACCGCGCCGCTTGATGCGGATCTGGACATTGCGGGCGATGCCCGACTGCGCCTTGCGATCCGGTCAGACCGTCCGGTTGCCCAGATTGCCGCGCGGCTTTCGGATGTTGCGCCGGACGGTGCCGCGACACGGGTCAGCTACGGGTTGCTGAACCTGACCCACCGGGACAGTCATGAGCATCCCGAGCCGCTTGAGCCGGGGCGCGACTATGTGGTGGAGGTGCCATTCAAGCATGTGGCGCAGACCTTCCGCGCCGGGCACCGGATTCGCCTGGCGCTTTCGACCAGCTATTTCCCGCTGGCCTGGCCGACGCCGGAGCCCGTCACCCTGACGGTACTGCCGGGGCGCTCGCAACTCGACCTGCCGGTCCGCGCGGCCGGTGATCGGGACGTTCCCGCCTTCGGTCCGCCGCGCGCGGGGCAGCCGCTCGACATGAGCTTCGAGGTGGCGCCGCAGGCGGAGTGGGTCGTGGAAGAGGACCGCGACACCGGCCGCACGACCGTCATCGTCCGCGATCACGAAGGCGGCGCGGTGATCAAGGCGCACGAATTCTATCATTCCGCCGAGGGCCGCGAACGCTATTCCATCCTGCCGGACGATCCGGCATCCGCCGAGGGTGAGGCCTGCTGGACGCACGAGATGCGCCGCAACGGATGGTCTGTCAAGACCGTCACGACCACGCGCCTGACGGGTGATGCGCGCAGCTTTCACATCGCCGCCCGGCTTCAAGCCTGGGAGGGTGAGACGCTGGTCCGGGACCAGGATTGGGACGTCTCGATCCCGCGCAACCTTGTTTAACCGTCCACCCTCCATCCAACGGTGACAACGGCATGGACGGTCATATCGGAGGTACTTGTCCCGAGGCGGGCAGGAAACTGGCCGTTGGTTGAACCATCGGGCGGAGAACTCTCACCTTCCGCTCCGAAGGCGGGAAAGGGCGATGCAGCGGTTTCGGCGCATTCGAAATCCTGAGATGTTGCCTCCGTTCATGCCTCTGTCACGAACCGCTTCAACTCCGACCGCAACCTGACCTCGCGCGCCATCTTCAAGAAGAACCGCGCCGCCGCTCTCGCCGAGTGGCGAGGTCTGGGCGCGGCATAAGGGACCGTCTTCCTGCCCTTGACGAGACTGGTTAGAATCTGTCCGACAGCACCAGTTGTGGTTTCTCACGTAATTGGCTGCGGCCGCTGACCTGCCCCTTTTTTCAGGGCCACTCGTAAGTCGAGCTTGTTCCCCTTTTGTGTGTCATCATTCGGCGGCATGAGCAATGGGCGCAGGCGCGGAGCCATCAGGTAGCTCAAGCGGCTGCGCCCATTGCGTCTTGTCGAAGGGGCGCGCGGCTGCGAACTCCTCCGGGGTCTGATACTTCAGGC
>NZ_QEYE01000019.1 GCF_003122205.1 Maritimibacter sp. 55A14 | reverse complement strand
TGCCCGACAAGCACCTCAACCTGCCTCAGTTTCGTGACAATCTCCTCAGGCTTGTGCCGCTTCGTAGCCATTCCGGTCCTCCGTTTTCCTAAACATTACGGCGGACCACTTTAGTGGGGGAAGATCAGGCAGGCGGGGGTTCACAAAAGAGCGGAACCATTTCGTAGATACGTGCGCCGGTCTCTTTGTTCTCCGCAACTCTGGGTTCTCAAAGACCAAGACCGAGGAAAAGATCGTCGGCTGGGAGCGCCCTTGGTACGTCTCCGAAGACCCCCGCGCCAATCTCCCTAAACCGATTACCGAAAAGACGGCCAAGACGGTACGTCTCGACCATAGCAAGGCTGGACGCATCGTCCGGGCCATCGGCAAGGAACTGCGATCTTCTGTCGAACACGCGATGGACCGCACATGGCTTTCCGACCACCGCCTTCTTCAGAGGGCAAGCGAGGCGCTGGGCCTCGACAATTACCAAACCACCAGCATCCAAGATCATTTTGAAAGGAATTAAAGCAATGACCAATGCAATCGACGCCGCAGGGAACGTGGTTCCCCACGCCTCCGACAACCTCACCGAAGACAACCAGATGGGTTTCTCCTACCGCGACATTACGGCAGAGGAACGGGCCAAGGGCCACTTCTCCACAGCGACCACCTACATTGACGATGCCGAGGCCAACAACAATCCCTCTGTCGTCACGCGGGATGGTTCCCGCCAGCATGTGCCCAACGGGGACTACCAGCCCAGCGACCTTCTGATGATCGACGGAATGGAAGTGACCTATGAAATGGCAACCTCTCTTGGGTTGGTCAAAGGTGACACCTTCAGTACACCCGAGGACGTATTCAGGGCCGGTGCCGAGAACCAGGACGACCACGGCGAACCCGAGGACACCCGCCCGGAAGCCGCAAGGTTGCTCAGCGACCAACTTCAGTTGGCACTGGGTGCTGATGCTGCCCCCGCTGCACTCGAAACCTTCGGCATGGATATTGTCGAGAATGGCGAGATCGGTGAGGCCGGTTTCCAGTTCGCTGCCGACAAACTCGGGATGCCCGAAAAGGCGGTCAGGGAAATCTACTCCGACATGCAGGAGACGGGATCGCAGATCATGTCCGACTTCATGGAAACGGGGGACGGGTTCGGCGCTAACCGCATGGCGTTCCTTGTCGAGAAGGCCGAAAGCGGGAACCAGAAGGAGCAAGCCATCATTCGCAACCTCTGGTTCATGGCAGCTACCGGCAAGCTGTCCCGAACGGATGCAGCCGAAGCGTTCGACTACCTCTATAAGCCCTACGAGGCGTGATCATGGGGCAGCGCAAGTCCAAGAACGATAACGCAACCCGCGCCGACCTTGAGCGTCTCAATGGCCTCCTGATCCGCGCCTTGATCAAGAAGCTGGAAACAGATGAGGCCACGGCTACCGACATTGGGAACGCGGTGAAGGTCGTCACGTCCCACCGGGTGCAACCCGTGGAACCTGAAGGTCACCTTGCGTACTCGGCGCAGATACCGGATAGCGATCTGGATTTTCCATTTCCGGTAGAATGACCGCCTAAAGGGTCAGAGACGAAATGGCGGCGATCCTCTCGGAGTGGGAGGACCGCCGCGCACGTCATGCAATGACATACTCCTACCACTCACAAGACTCACTCCCCTCACTCGTTACGCTGACGATTTTGCCCGTTCGGCGTGACGAGACTCTGACGCCATGCCGTCTTCTATAGGGAGAAAATGTACCGATCTGCATCCAATTGTGTCCCGGCAGTTCTGGCGGCAAAGACCTTCAAGGAGATGAAGCCATAGACAACAAAATCACGCCTGTCTCTCAGACTCACGGAGGGGATTCAGGAGCGCCTGTAGCCCTTCCGGAGTCTCAGCCTACCCAAAACGCCTTAACGCCGCTCAGCACCTCTGTGAGCGCCGCAGCGCCCCTCCATATCCTCGGACCCGAATTGTTCAATGAAGCACTCTCGGAGCTGTTCAAGACCCAGCGGGGCAGGGATGAGTCCCAGTCCAAGGGGACGATCTTCATGGCCGGTCTTCCCTTTCTGTTCCGCGATGCCAAGGCACGGGCTTGGTATGTCTATCAGAGCATCGTCGGGCTGACCTGGCCGTGCACCTACGACCAACTCAGGCGGGACGGGTTGCGCCGTGGGTTCGAGGACGGGTGGGCCGATGGTTCGCTCTCGTTCCTCTCGGACGTGCCTCTGAAAGATGTTGACCTGTACCGCGAATTGATTTCCTCGGATGCGTCGGGAGACGGACTCTGATCCGCCGAAGTAACTGTAACACTTGACTTGGAAAAAACGTAACAATACACAGGCGGTATCGGACGAAGAAACCTGAGAAAACCTATAGTTTTCTGGTGGTTGCCCTAGGTTCCCCGATTGTTACAGGGGGTATACTTCGAGTCTCTCTGGGGGCACCATCCGGAGGTCTTGCTATCACGGAAACGGCCCCGTGGCGCGGGGCTGCGCGGATTGTCGGGCGCCCGCCCTTTCCAAACCGCGCGCCATCGCCTAAGACGTGCGGACCCGTGGGATAATCCTGCGGGGCGTTCATGAATAATGGTCCGAATGCGAACACTTACCACCACTGACGAGTTGGCCGAGTTCTGCCGGCGCGCCGCCGCCCAGCCCTATGTAACTGTCGATACCGAGTTCCTGCGGGAACGGACCTACTACTCCAAGCTCTGCCTGATCCAGCTTGCCCTGCCGGGCGAGGACGACGCCGACGCGGTGCTCGTCGACCCCATCGAGGGGACGGAGATGTCGCTCGACCCGCTCTATGCGTTGATGCGCGACAAGTCCGTGGTCAAGGTCTTCCACGCCGCGCGACAGGATCTGGAGATATTCTTCATCGAGGGCGGGGTCATTCCCGATCCGCTTTTCGACACGCAGGTGGCGGCGATGGTCTGCGGCTTCGGCGAGCAGGCGGGTTACGAGACGCTGGTACGCCGGATCGTCAAGGCGCCGCTCGACAAGACCTCGCGTTTCACGGACTGGAGCCGCCGGCCGCTGACCGACGCACAGAAGAGCTATGCGCTGGCCGATGTGACCCATCTGCGCGGCATCTACGAATATCTCTCCGAGCGGCTGGAGCGCACCGGACGCAAGGCCTGGGTCGAGGAGGAACTGAAGATCCTCACCGATCCCGAAACCTATATCTCGCGGCCCGAGGAGGCCTGGAAGCGCCTGAAAACCCGCAGCAATTCCAGCCGGTTCCTGGCCGTGGTGCGCGAGTTGGCGAAGTTCCGCGAGGCCCATGCGCAGGCCGAGAATATCCCGCGCAACCGGGTCTTGAAGGACGACGCGTTGCTGGAGCTGGCCTCGACCCGGCCGCGCACGCCCGCCGATCTGGGCAAGTCGCGGCTTCTCTTGCGCGAGGCGCGGCGCGGCGCGATTGCCGAGGGTATCCTGGCGGCGGTGGAGGCGGGCGTGAACTGCCCCGCCGACGACCTGCCCAAACCCCCGCGCGAGCGTGAACGCGGTGCCGTCGATCCGGGGCTTGCCGACCTGCTGCGCGTGCTCCTGAAGGCAAAGGCCGAGGCCGCGGGCGTGGCGCAGAAGCTCATCGCCACCTCCGCCGATCTCGACGATATCGCCTCCGGCCAGCGCGACGGACCCGCGCTGAGCGGCTGGCGGCTGGAGGTCTTCGGGCGCGACGCGCTGCGGCTCTGCGCGGGCGAGGTGGCGCTGTCGTCGGACGGCAAGGGCGTGACCATCGTCGAGCTTTGAGCCCCCGATCAACGCGGTTCCCCGGTACCTCGAACTGAGCTAGCCTGCGACGATCACGGAGGCGCAGGGGGAGGGGCGGCCCGATGACGAACCGCTGGTCCATCCTGGCTGTGCTTTTCTTCGCGCGCCTGACAATGGCTTTCCAGTTCCAGTCGGTGGCGGCGCTCTCGCCACTGGTGGCCGGGCACTACGGTGCCTCGCTGGCCGATACCGGGCTGCTGATCGGGCTCTACCTGGCACCCGGCGTGGCGCTGGCCATTCCCGGCGGCGCGATGTCGGCGCGTATCGGGGACAAGACGCTGGTGGCCCTGGGGATGGTCCTGATGCTGGCCGGCGCGCTGGCTGCGAGCCTGACCCCGGCCTGGGAGATCGTGCTGGCGGGCCGGGTTCTGGCAGGCACTGGCGGGGTGATCCTGAATGTCCTGATGACCAAGATGGTGACCGACTGGTTCGCGGGGCGCGAGATCTCCACCGCGATGGGCATCTACGTGAATTCCTGGCCGGTGGGCATCGCACTGGCACTCGTGCTGCTTCCGGGCATCGGCGCGCCGCTCGGGCTTGGCACGGCCTGGGGCGCGGTTGCGGCGCTGGTGGGGCTGGGGCTTGCCGCCTTCCTGCTGGGGTACCGCCCGCCCGCCGCTGCGCCGCGCCCGGCAACGGGGATGGCGGGCGTTCCGCTGCCGCTTCTCGCGATCTGCCTGGCGGGCGCGATCTGGGCGCTCTACAACGCCGCGCTGGCGATGGTCTTCAGCTTCGGCCCGGCGCTGCTGGCCGCGCGGGGCTGGCCGTTGGCGAGCGCCGGGGCGACGACCAGTCTGGTGCTCTGGCTGGTGGCTGTCTCGATCCCGCTGGGCGGGCTGATAGCCGACCGGACCGGGCGCCGCGACGCGGTGCTGGCCGTCGGGCTGGGGGGCTTCGCGTTGCTGCTGGCCGGCGCGCCATTCATGCCCGACGCAATGGTGCCCGCGGGCTTCGCCCTGATGGGGTTTCTGGCGGGGCTGCCCGCGGGGCCGGTCATGGGCCTGCCGTCGCTGGTGCTGGGGCCGCGGACCCGCGCACTGGGCATGGGGGTCTTCTTCACGCTCTACTACGCCGCGATCATGGCGGCACCGGTCGTGGCCGGAGCGACGGCGGATCGGCTGGGCGACGTCCGCGTCACCTTCCTGATGGGCGCGCTGATGCTACTGGCCTGCCTGGCCGCGCAACTGGCCTTCTTGCGGCGCGCGCGGCCCGCGCCCGCGGCGCCCTAGCGCGCGTTGAAATCCTGAACATAAGCGGTGACGATAGCCCTCGCGGTCCCTGGCACGGTCGGTGATGTGCCGCGGGTCGGCGCCCCGGCGTGGCCGCGGCCCGCTTGGCTACTGTTTCTGGCTCCGGCGTAGAGCGTGAGCCACCGCGCGCCACGTCACGGACGGCATGCGGTGGCGAGGTGCCGGCCACGGTGTGCGCGGGGCAATGGACCCACCTCCGCGCGGGGCCGTATGTTGCGGATCAGATGCAGGCCGCTCTAGGCTCGCGTCATTGGAACCGCCGATGGAGGAGTGAATGGCCGGCAGCACTGGATTTCTGACGACCCATGTCCTGGACACCGCCCGCGGGGTGCCGGCGGCGGGCATCCGTGTCACCCTCCACCGGCTCACGGGCATGGGGCGCGACTGGCTGGCGGAGATGGTGACGAACGACGACGGGCGCACCGAGAGCCCGATCCTGCCGGAGGAGAGTTTCGCGCCGGGCAGCTACGAACTGGAATTCGATGTCGGGCAATATCTCAACCGCCTCGAGATCGAGACGGGCAATCCGCGTTTCCTGGACATCGTGCCGATCCGCTTCGGCATTTCCGACGCGGACGTGCATTACCACGTGCCGCTGCTGGTTTCGCCCTATGGCTACGCCACCTATCGCGGGAGCTGAGCGAGCGCCTCGCGGGCGCGCAACTCCTCGCGGCAGCGGGCGATCATGAAGTCGATGAAGACCCGGATCTTGGTGTCCTGGAGCCGGCGGTGTGGATAGAGGCAGGCCAACTGGATCGGGGTCGGCGGCGTGGCCTCGGCCACCGGGACGAGCCGCCCCTCGGCCAGGTGTTCGGCCACCTCGAAGACCGCCTTGTTGGCGATGCCGCGCCCGTCGAGCGCCCACATCGTCAGCACGTCGCCATCGTCGGATTCGAACGGGCCCGTCACCTCGAACCGGACCGGGCCCTCGGGCGTGGAGAGCTGCCACTGGAACTCCGGCTGGCCCGGAAAGCGCAGCAGCAGGCAGGCATGGCGGTCGGCGACCAGCGCATGGCCGTCTGCGGGGGCGCCGTGACGCGCCACGTAGTCGGGCGAGGCACAGAGGATGCGTGGGCATTCCGCCACCAGGCGCAGCTTGAGATTGCTGTCCTCGGGCACCCCGAGGATGAAGGCCACGTCGAGCCCCTCGGCCGCGATGTCCAGCTTGCGGTCCGACAGCCGCAGCCGCACGTCGATATCCGGATAGGTATCCTTGAAGGCGGGGACATGGGGCGCGATGAAGCGCCGCCCCACGCCCAGCGGTGCGGCCACGAAGATCGAACCGCGCGGGTTATGCGCCACGTCGGCGACGGCGGCCTCGGCCTCCTCGATCGCTTCGACGATCCTGCTGGCGCCCTCGTAGAAGATGCGCCCGTGCTCGGTGGCCTGGAGCGTCCGGGTCGTTCGGTTGAAGAGCCGCACGCCCAGATGCTTCTCCAACTCCGCAATCCGGCTCGACGCCACCGCGGGCGACACCCGCTGATCGCGCGCCGCCGCCGACATGGAGCCGAGGTCGAAGACGCGCAGGAACATGCGGATGTTGTTGACATAGGACATGACTGCGAAGCTTAGGCGCAGTTTCCCGCTGCGCAAAGCCCCTTGCGCGCTTGAGCCCCGCGCGGCGGCCTGCCAAGCTCTATCCGGAACATCCGCAGCCCGACAGAGGAGATGCTCATGCCTGCACCCGTCAACCGCCTGAAGGCCGCGCTGGCTGCGGGGCGTAGGCAGATCGGACTCTGGCAGGCGCTGGCCAGCCCCGCAGCCTGCGAGATCTGCGCCAATGCCGGTTTCGACTGGCTGCTGCTCGACGCCGAGCACGGGCCGAACACGCTGACCACGCTCCAGGCCCAACTCCAGGCCATGAACGGCAGCCCTGCCAGCGCGATGATCCGTCCGCCCGTGGGGCAGGACTGGGTGGTCAAGCAGATGCTGGAACTGGGCGCGCAAAGTTTCCTGATCCCGATGGTGGAGACCGCCGCGCAAGCCGCCGACGCCGTGGCGATGCTGCGCTATCCGCCGGAGGGGCGGCGGGGCGCCGGCGCGGCGCTGGCGCGGGCCTCGGGCTATAATGCGCAGGCCGATTACGTGGCCACGGCCAACGCGCAGATCTGCACGATCGTGCAGGCCGAGAGCCGCCGCGCGCTGGCCAATCTCGACGCAATCCTGGCGGTGGAGGGGGTGGACGGCGTCTTCCTGGGCCCCGCCGATCTGGCTGCCGACATGTCGCGCGACGGCCCGGTGGAGCCCGCCGCGCTCGACGCCGCGCTGGAGGGCGCCATCGCCCGGATCGCGGCGAATGGCAAGGCGGCGGGCATCATCGCGTTCGATTCGGACCGGGCGCGGCATTACCTCGGTCTGGGGGCGAAACTGGTTGCCGTGGGCAGCGACGTCACAATTTTTGCACAATCCGTGCGAGATCTCGCCGATCTGCATCGGGACGGATGACGTAGCATAAAGGTCGCCTTGGGCGTCCAGGGATTCGCGTCGGGGTTGCATGTCGCGGCCCGTTTTGTAATACTTTTTACATTCTTGTGAATTGGGGGCGCGTCATTACGCGAGGGAACAATGGATAATATTGATACGCTTGTCGGGGCGCGAATAAAGGAGCGCCGTCTGGCCGTCGGCAAATCGCAACGCGACCTGGGCGACGCGATCGGCGTCCGGTTTCAGCAGGTCCAGAAGTACGAAGCCGGAAAGAACCGCGTAAGCTCTTCCAAGCTATGGGAAATCTCGCGCGTTCTGGATGTGCCGATCGGGTATTTCTTCCAGGACTGCTCCAATCCCTCGACGGGGGTCAGCACGCCAGAAACGAGGTTCGAGGGCGATCCGATGGTCGATGCCGAGGCGCGGCAACTGGCCTCCGCCTTCCTCAGGATGCCGGACGAACGCCGCAAGGCACTGCTCAACCTTGCGCGGGTCATGCGGGGCTGAGTCGCGCGCCGGCCGGTACGGGCCGCGCATCCCACGATCAAGTGATTAGGCGGTACGGGCCCGCGTTGTAAAACTGCGCCCTGTATGTTTGCCTCTTCGACGTGTATCTTTTTCACCCGACAGATACTTGGAACATGGGAAGCCGGCGATTTCAGAACTTATTGATCTCAGTGCAGTTCCAGGATCCGATGACAGTTTCATGACTTTCATCGGCCAGCTTTGCGAGCGGCTGGAACTCGATTATGCGTCCTATGCCACATTGAATCCGGTGTCCGGGACCGTTCAGGGATACGCGAATTATCCGGATCAGTGGAAACTGCATTACATGTCCCACGAAATGCACCGTTTCGATCCGACGCTCCACATGTCGGCCCGAAGCATCGCGCCCGTGGACTGGAGCCGTTTCCGGAAGGACGACAAGTTTCACGCGGTTTTCGGCGCGGCCAGCGATTTCGGTATTTCCGCCCAAGGGTTGAGTGTCCCGGTCCGCGGCCCTTTCGGCGATTGCGGTTTGCTGAATGTCACGCGCGATTGCAGTGCCGAGGAATGGGGCAAACTGCTCAGGCACATCGCCTCGGACCTTCAGACATCGGCCGTGCATATCCATGATGCGATCATGCGATCCGACGTGCTCATGCGGTCGCTTCGCCTGCCAAAACTGTCGTCCCGTGAGACGGAAATATTACAATGGACAGCCGCCGGGAAGACACAGACGGAAATCGGTGATATCCTCTCGATTTCGTATCGGACGGTGGAGGTCCATCTTCGCTCTGCACGCGAAAAGCTCGGGGCGTTATCGACCTCGCAAGCGGTTGGCCGGGCAATTGGACTAGGCTTCATCAGACCGTCGTGAACGCCCTCTACGGGATTTCCCTAATAGCCCAGCGTTGAATTGTCCCCGATCCTGTCTTCCAGGGGTAAACTGGAGAGACAGATGATACTGATAATTGACGCTCTGAACGAGGCTCAATATCCAAACACTCTGGATGAAGTCTTCAAGCTGCGGGCACGTGTCTTCCAAAAAAGGTTGGGGTGGGACGTGAATGTTGAGGACGGGCGCGAGCGCGACCCATTCGACGACCTCGACCCGGCGCATGTCGTCAGCATCGACGATTGGGGCCGCGTGGTTGGCTGCATGCGTCTTCTGCAGACGACCGGTCCGCATATGCTGGCGGACGTGTTCTCGCCGATCCTGGGCGGCGAGCCGCCCTTGCGCAGCGCCACAATCTGGGAGGCGACGCGATTCTGCGTCGATACCGGGCGGCTGAGCACCGGGCGGGGGCGCAACTCGATCTCCTACGTCACCAGCGAAGTCATGCTCGGTGCGTTCGAGTACGGGATGAAGGCCGGCATCAAGGACGCAGTGGCAGTGATCGACCCGATCATGGACCGGGTGATGCGCCGTTCGGGCAATGCGCCTTACGACTATCTCGGCGTGCCGACACCGATGGGCAAGGTCACGGCGCTGGCGGCGCTCATGGACTGCTCGGAAGAGCGGATCGCGCGTATCCGGGCTTTCTCGGGCATTCACCACGATGTCTTCCTTCCCGAGGATCATGTCGAGGCAGTCAAGAAGGAGTTCGCGGCATGAACATCATGGTCGATCACTCCGAGAGGCCGGAGACGGTCAGCAAGGACGCCCTGGCGCCCCTGATCTCGAGTATCGAGAATCCGGCGCTGCGGGAATACTGCTCCGAACAGTTGGCCGCATCCGAAACACAGAGCGAGATCGACGCCACGCTGCGTCTGGTCTTCGAACTGGTGCCGATGCCGGCGCAGCCGGTTCTCTGCTGAGCCGCGCCGCCGCCGTGGGGCGGCAGGTGTGACAAGTGGAAAAGAGACGGGCGCGGGCGCGGCGGCGTGGGTTCACTCTCCCCGTTGGCGCCCGTTCCGTATCCGTTGCGGTGGCGGACCCGCCCGGACGGTCCAGCTCCAGGGCCGCCAGATCCGGAATCAGCCGGATCCGGCCGGCGTCGATCATGCTGGCCACATCTTGCTTGGCTCATTGGCGGTGCGAGTCGGGCGGAAAACGTGCTTCCTCCGGGTCGGGTGGATCAGGATGCGGTTGGTATCGTGCGTCCCGCTGACCACCGGCACTTCCCTGGTCAGATCGCGCGCCGGTTTGGCCGCGGGTTAATTGGATTCGGTGTCGCCGTAGAAGACGTGGTTGCCGATCTGTGCCACCTGCGGCAGCGACTCCGTCCAGCCGGGCGAGACGGAACGCGCGTGGTAATAGACCGCGCCTTCGGTCAGCCCCGGCAGACCGGATCTCAGCAGGTAGCGGGCCAGCCGCAAGGCGCGTGAAAACGCCTTGGGTTCCCGGATGTCCTCGGGTTCGCCGTCGCAGGTATAGCTGAATTGGCAGGCATGGCGGCGGCCGGTGCCCTGGTGGATCACTTCGCAGACCGTGTCGGGAAAGAGCGGGCTCGCCGCGCGGTTCACGATCACCTCGGCCACTGCGATCTGCCCGAGTATATCCTCGCCCCTTGCCTCGAAATAGAGCGCCTCGGCCAGGCAGTCCTGGGCCGGGATCGTCTCGACGCCGCCGGGCAGCGCGTCGAGCCATGCCAGATTGAATTGCGGCCCGGATCCGTCGGGGCGCGAGGCCTCGATCTCGCGCGGCGCGCGTGCGGCCAACAGTGCCGCGGCGGCCAGCACGGCAAGCGCGGCAAGGATCCAAACGATCCGCTTCCTGTCCAACGGCATCTCCTTATCTGCCTGGCACGGCGTCGCGCCGGTGCCCATATTGCCCTGCTTTTCCGAAAAGCGCAAAGCCGGGCATTTGCGGCCGTCTCGGGGTCGCAGGTTGCCGGGGCGCACGATCCTGCCTAGCATCGCGCATCGCAGCGGGGCCGGAGGCGCGGATGACGGGAAACGGGCAGTCAGGGCAGGGTGGCGCGCGGCTGCGCCTGCGGGTGATCCTGGGCAGCGACACGATGCTGGGCCCCGGAAAGGCGGACCTTCTGGAACAAATACGCGAGAGCGGGTCCATCGCGGCGGCGGGCCGCGCGATGGCGATGAGCTACAAACGCGCCTGGATGCTGGTGGAGGCGATGAACGCCGCCTTCCGGGAACCGCTGGTGGCGTGCACCCGCGGCGGATCCAGCGGCGGCGGCGCGACGCTGACACCAATGGGCGAAGCGGTGCTCGGCCACTACCGGGCGCTGGAGGCGCGTGCCGCCAAGGCCGGCGCGGCCGAGATCGCGGCGCTCCGCGCGCTTCTGGCCGACGGCGCGGCGCGGGAGTAGCGGTTGCAATCGGCGGGTGCGGCCGCAAAAATTTCCGGTCAGACTTATCGCATGCCCCCGGGTCCGTTCATGCCCCTGTCCCGCGCTATCCGCGACCTCGTGCACCACGCTGCCCTCGTCGCCGAGGCCCTGGTCCCGATCGCTGCCTCGCCCGGCCCGGCGCGCACCGGCGAGATCCGGATCTAGGCGGCCTCCGGCCTGATGACCTCGACCGGCGCGCTCTGCAATCTCTGGACGCCGCAGACGGGGCACGAACTGCGCCCGGCCTTCGCGGTTCTCGGCTGTGGTCTGGCGATCTCAGCACGCCCCCTTTTCCGGGGAACAACTTTCCGAGAAATCGAACCTAGCGATCCACCAGCAGGATGTGGCGCGGAAAATGCGTCAGGTATTCCGCGCCGCCTTCCGTCACCACGATGCTGTCGCCGATCCGCCCGCCGAGCCGGCCATCGACCGAGATGCCGCCATCCACCGCGAAGGTCATGCCCGCCCGGAGCGGTGTGCGGTCGCCATGCTTGAGCTCCGGCGCCTCCAGATAGGACATGCCGATGGAGCGGCCGGTGCGGTAGCCGGTAGCAAAGCCGTGGCGGGCATAGACCTCGTCCGCGGTGGCGGCGACCTCCTCGGCCAGCACGCCGGGGCGGATCGCGGCGATGGCGGCCTGCTGCGCCTCGATCGCCGCCTCCTGCACGCGGGCAGCCTCCTCGCTGATCTCGCGGATGAAGAACATCCGGTCGAAGCCCAGCTTGTACTGGCGGAACTGCGCCATGTTGCAGAAGCAGAAATAGACCGGGTCGCCGCGCTCCAGTCGCTTCACGCTGGCGCGCCGGTGGACCATAGATGTGTCGCGCCCGGACTGCATGATCTGGAGGTTGTGGATCATCGGCGAGATAAAGGCGTCCCAGCCCCTGTCGGTCAGGAACCCCGCCGCGGCGCGGGTGCCCGCGTCGATCACCGCCAGCGCGGCCTCGTATTCCGGCGCGCCCTCGGCCAGCGCGCCCTGGGCCGCCTCCATCATCGCGCCCGCGATCCGGCCGGCCTCGCGCATCACCTCGATCTCGGCGGGTGACTTGATCATCCGCATGGCGCCGAGGATCGCGCCCACGTCATGCAGCGTCTCGCCCGGCCGCTGGTCGTCGAACCAGTTGCGCAGCAGGGCGGGCAGGCTGCCGCGCTCCACGCCGATGCGGCCCGGTGCCTCGTCCAGCAGGCGCGCGAGCACGTGCTCCCAGCGGTTGTCGCCGGCATCCTCCCAGGTCTCGATCCGCTCCACCCAGGTCATCCCGGCGACCATTTCGCTTTCCATCAGCGGCGTGACCACGACCGGCTCGGCATCGGCGCGCAGCAGCAGGAAGGTCGGGCGGCCGAACTCCACCGAGAGATAGCCCCAGAAACCTGCGAGCCAGGCGATGGAGGCCTCGTCGGTGATCAGTGCGAGGTCGATCCCTGCGTCCTTCAGCCGTGTCTGGAAACGGGCGCAGCGCGCGCGGGCCTCGTCAAGCATGTCCTTCTCCATCGTGATATTTCCTCCGGCCGCTCCGGTCCCGCGCAGAGCCTAGCATGCGGGCAGGGGCGGGCTGGCCGGAAAGCGACCCGGGAAGGCGCGGAAAGGGTGCTTTCCCCTCTTGCGCAAACCGGTCATCCGATTGTATGACCCCCGCACTGCGGAGAGGTGGCCGAGTGGTCGAAGGCGCACGCCTGGAACGCGTGTAGGCGGGAAACCGTCTCCAGGGTTCGAATCCCTGTCTCTCCGCCACTTGCCCTCGCGAAAGCGTTCTCCCGATCCGGCTGCGGCCGGATTTTTCCTTTGTTCTCAAGGGTTATGCGGAACGGGCTGTTTACCTGCTTTGGCGCCAGGAGGCCCGAAAGCAGTCTCTCATGGCCGATATTCTCTGGACCTCATGACTGCACCGATTTGGTGAATTTCTTTCAAGCCTCTGAAAAGGCAATGCTTCTCGCGAGCGTCAGCTAAACACTTCGACGCCAGTGGCGATCGTTGAGAAGGAACAGAAATCGAACTCTCAACGGCGGCTTCATAGCCTTGCTAGTCTTTCTCTGGGCCAGGATTGATCAGCCGAAAGGGCTGACATCCTTGTTTTCTCTTGGGGGTGCCGAAACCTCGCGTTCGCCGAACTCGAGCGTGTCAGTCTCGGTGAGTAGCCAGGTTGAGAGCCGGTCGGCGGCTATGGCGACTTGTTCCGGCTGTCGCAGAGCACACTCCCAGATCGTCGCCACGCGCCAACCCGCTTCGAGCAGCGCTACCCGAACGGTGATGTCCCGAGCAACGTTAGCCTCGAACTTTGCCTGCCAGAACTCCGCGCGCGTCGAGGGGGTGGTGGCGTAGCGGCATCCCTCATGCCGATGCCAGAAGCAGCCGTGCACAAAGACGACGGCGCGATGCTTGGGAAGGACCAGGTCGGGCCGTCCTTGGAATTTCCTCGAGTGAAGACGGTAGCGGAAGCCGCGTGCGTGCAGGGCTCGTCGAAGCGCCAGCTCAGGCTTCGTGTTTTTTCCCTTTATCCCTGCCATCATGCGGGACCGGGTTTGCTGATCCACGATATCTGTCACGTGCGTCCTGGCGTTCTTCCTGGAACTTGGTATACACCGGCTGTATGGAGTTCGTCAGGAGCCTGATTTGCCGTCCACTTTCGGAATCGTTGATCTGTTCGCCGGTCCAGGCGGACTTGGCGAGGGGTTCACTGCCGTAGGTCGCGAGGGTGACGGCGAGATGGAAATCCGCCTGTCCGTCGAGCGGCAGCCCATTGAAGTCCGGACGCTCAGGTTGCGCGCTTTCCTGCGCCGATTCGAGGACGGGTTTCCCAAGGCCTACCACGATGCCCTGAACTCCGGTTCTCCGATGCCTGATTGGTCTGAACTCCATCCCGCCGAGTGGAAGGCCGCCGAGACCGAGGCGTGGCAGCTCGAACTGGGTGCCGAGGGAAGCTTCGAGCTGATTTCGGACACCCTCGACCGGACGCGAGAGGAATTTCACGGGAACACGATTCTTATCGGGGGCCCCCCCTGCCAAGCCTACTCACTCGCAGGACGATCCCGAAACCGAGGCAAGCAGGATTATGTGCCGGAAAAGGATGAGCGACATTATCTCTACCGTGAATACGTTCGCATCCTCGACCGCCTGCGCCCGGCTGCCTTCGTGATGGAAAACGTGAAGGGCATGATTTCTAGCCGGGTCGATGGCGGCGGCATTTTCCAGCGTGTCCTTGAGGACCTCGCCGGGGCCGGCGAGGGCTATCACCTTCTTCCTCTCGCGCAGTCGCGCGGCGCCGACCCCTTCAAGGGCACGGACTTTCTCGTCCGCGCCGAAGACCATGGTATCCCCCAAGCACGCCATCGTGTCTTCGTGGTCGGCCTGCGGCGCGACATCTCCCCGCCCTCGGATGGGGGGCCGCTGCTGCGGCGGCCGGGGACAGCAGTCTCTGTACTCGACGCGATCGGGGACTTGCCGAGGCTGAGAAGTGGCCTGAGCCGGGAGGATGATGTGGAGGCGTGGCGCGACGCGGTGCTGCGTCAGGCCGGCGCAATCCTCAAGTCGCCAAAGGTGCCGCAGCCGGTTCGCGACCGTTTGGGCGCCTTGCTGACCGATGGGCTCGCGCGCGATAAGCTGCGGTGCGATCACAGGCGGACAGGCAATGGTCCGTGCGTCGATACCGAGCTGGCTGATTGGTTGGCCGATGACAGGCTTGATTGTATCCTGAATCACGAGACCCGGGGGCATATACCGGAGGACTTGGGTCGCTACCTCTACGCGGCATCACATGCCGAGGTGATGAGGGCATCCCCGAAGCTATCCAGTTTTCCCGAATTCCTTCAGCCCGAACACCGGAATCGCGCGTCAGGCGATTTCGCGGATCGGTTCCGAGTCCAACTCGGTCATCGCCCATCCAGTACTGTGACCAGCCATATTTCCAAGGACGGCCACTATTTCATTCACCCTGATCCGCGACAGGTCCGTTCCCTGACAGTGCGCGAGGCGGCGCGGCTACAGACTTTCCCGGACAACTATTTCTTATGCGGTCCGCGCACGGCCCAGTATCATCAGGTCGGCAATGCGGTCCCACCGTTCTTGGCGCTTCAGATCGCACGCGTGATCCGGGGCCTTCTAACGGGTAACTGATTACTCTCCGACCTCAGCCGCACGTGCCTCGAAACCGTCCGTCTCGAGTCTTTCGAGAACTTCCATGGCGATTACGCATTGTTTTTCGGATGGAAGTCGGTCGGGTCTCCTGCTGCAGGTCTCGAGTATCCCGACCTCCATTGGCGTCACAAGCCGATGCTCCTTGCCCCATTCGAGAGCACCTTTCCAGAACGCCGGCCCGAGCCTGACCACCGTCGCTTGGGCCTCGATTCCGGAAGTTAACGCCTTCTTCTTCCGCTCATCATCTACCACGGTCGCAGCTTCGGCTGGTGTAAGCAGGTAGTCTTTCAGGTCGGATGGATAATCCAGTTCGCGCTGTTGCATCTGCGCCCAGCAGGCCTGCTTCTTCGCCCATTCACTCATGTTCCGGACACCCTCGGGCGGATGGGTGATGACATCATGGGCTTCCGCCGCTGCAAGTAGGAAGGCATCTTCGACCGGGCCAGGAACCGTCTGCTGTCGCCAGATCCGGTCCAGATCGACCAACTTGCCCCGTTCTTCTATATCATGGGCGAGCTTGGCTATCGAATAGGTCACGATGTTTGCCCTGTATCCACCTTCGTACCAGGGCTGTTGCGGCACGGTTTTCTCGAGTCGGCGAAAGATGATCGCTTTTGCGATCATCCGCTTGAACCACGTCTCGTCAAAGCGTGCGTCAGATTTCTTCCACTCCTTGGCGATCTCCTTCTGGAAGGCTACGAAGTTCCTCTGCGCCCCCTGGCTGACCACATGCGGAAGCCCCGCCCACGAGTTCTCAAACTTCGCAAGGTCTGTCTTGGTGAAGTACTGCGGACGGGGATATTCGAGATCGAACTTCTTTCGTTCTGCCTCGGTGCGACGCCCGCGTTCATCCGGATATTGCCCGCGCGCCCGTTCGTAGAACCACTTTGTCTCCTGATAAGAGCATTCGCCCTTGGGGGCGAGAATGCGTCGGGAAAACTCCTGCAAGCGCATCTGAAACGGATGGTTGGACGCCAAGTCGGCGTCGTTCACCTTGTTCTGGCTGTTGGCATAGAGTGAGATGTTGGGGATCACCTCTTCGGCTGTCTCTGGCGGAACGACATTGAGCTTCATCTGGACATAAACCTCGTCCAGACGCGCCTTGGGGCGTTTCGGGCGCTGCCTGCGGGATGCGTGGATGGACGCTGTGGTCTGCCCACCATTCACAATCTGAAGGTTGTCGGCGGATACGAGAACGGGCCCATGCTCGGTCTGTCTGATCTGCACATTATCGGCGGTGGCCGTTATGCCGTTGTTGTAGGCGAAGAACATCTCGGGCTGGTCCTCGAGGGTGTCCCGGATGCCCCGGTTCACCTTGCCACGCGCTTGGAGGAAGCTGCGCACATTCGCTTCGAGTAGGCGGGTTCCCCACTTCTCGTAGATTTCGCCCAGTTGGCTGCCGCGTATGACAGCTATATAGCTTTCGAGAGCCGCATCGCCCATGGATGCCCTGAGGACCGGGATCGCGCCGCCGAAATCCTTCTCGAAGTCGATCAGAAGATCCTCCCGGGTTTGCCCCGACCGGACGTACTTCTCGATCCGTGCAAGATCCCAGACGGTATAGGTCACTGGTTTTTCGTCGATCGTACCTGCAGGGAGGCCATCGGCCTTGGCGCGCTTTTCTGCGTTTGTCACGACGATCAGTTTTATCTTCGCGATGCTCGACCAAGTAGTCGCGATAAGATCAGACAGCATGAAGCCGGGGCTTGTCTCTTCGAGTTGCTCACGAAACTCCTCGTCCCGGGCATGCCGTAGGAAACCGACGAGCCGATTGAAGCGGGACTTCAGATCATCCGCCCTGAACAAGCGCACCTCTTCGCTCGGCGAAAAGTCACAGAGGATCAGGCTGAGTATTCCCTGCGCTTCCCGTGGGTCGCCGCCATATCCGTGGATCTGTAACGCCATCCCTCGCCGACCGGTCCCTTCGAAGTAAGCGTAGTCCGCACCATCCAGCTCACCGGCCTCGGTCAGGATGTCGCCCATCTTCTCGAAGAAAGCTTCGGTTGTATAGGTTCCACCAACATCCGCTTCACCCTGGATGTCGGCGATTAGTTCGCGGTGAAATTCCTCCAATTCAGACATTGATCAGCCTCCCTGCGTGTCGACTGAAGACTGCGTTTTGCATATTTTGGCCAGAAATGCCTCATCCTCGATGATAAAATCTGCGCACGCGTCCAGAGCCACGGAATACCTGACATTCAGGACGCCGGTCGCGACTGGCGCGGATATGCGTGGAAACCCGTCTTCTACCCGGAATGTCGACCGTTTTCCGACCGTCCACCGCCGGTCGCTGTAGTCGTGTTCCCAGTCGAAGCCCGTAGCCGCCAGAAGACGCTCCCATGCGCCGTAGCCCGACATGGTCGCGTATCGGTAGATGTCCTCGACCACTTGCACATGATCCGTGAGTGTCATGCCCTCGGGCTTCACCGCCGCATCGACATCATGGACCAGCAGGAAGACCTCTGCCCCGGCAACGTCGGCCAGCTGATCCGCCGATGAGATCTGCACTTGCGGTCGTGCCGCGCCTCTACGTGCCTTGACCTCGACGCACATTCCGTGAAGTTCGAAATCCTTGGCGCCATCCTCAGGCCCGCGCCATGCCTCGATTGCCGCTTCTGCACCAATCTGGGCGCACAACAGCTGAAGAAACTGCAACTCGCCTATCAATCCCCTCTGTTCTTCGAGGCTCAACCGGTCTGAAGATCCGCCTCGCAAGAGATGGTGCCAACGAAGTGTTCGTCGCACCGCACGATCAAGGGCTTCATCGGCAGTCCCGCCCCGCTCACCGGCCGAGACGATGTCGAGACAGAGATTGGCGAACAGGTCCGTCTGCTCGGGGTCGCGAAGGGCCACGATCAGAGCGTCGCGTGCTCCGAGTTTCCGGTAGCCGATATCGAGGCTCCTGATTTTCGGCAGTGGCAGGATCCGCTCTGTCTTCTCTGGAAGAGCGAGCGCGAGCGCAACATTGTCGTTCTCCACGACTGCCCAGAAGAAGTCATGGCGACCTCGCTTGTCAATCCGGCGCGCCTCATCAAAGGCGAGACCACTCCAAGGATTCGTTTCAGACATCTTCCATCTCCGCGTCCTCGTCGAGGTCATCATCTCCGAAGAGTTCGCGTAGCATCGTAGTGTTCATGACATACTCGACCTTCTCATCCGGACGTGACGAGACCGGGAAACTGATCCCGAATGCAACAACCGGTTTCTTCGGAAGAAGGTCAGCGAATCTCTCGGGCGTCTCGGTCTGGTCAGGCAGTCTGACTGCAATGAGGAACAATACGAGAAGCGGCTTCCTGCGTGCCCTTCTGTAGATGTGATCCGGAAAGTTGACGTTGCCGCTGCCTTTGAGATTGTGAGAGGCAAGAAATTCTGCCTCAGCGCGTTCTGCGTCCTCTGCCGCGACGCCGATCTTCTCGACCCCACGGGAAGCGACGCGCGCACGGCGCCCACTGATCGACAAAATGCCGTCCTCGAGACGCTCGACCCCGATGCTACGCTTGGCCGGACCGATGGGCCAACTGAGTACATCGCTGGTTTCCTGTTTCTCGCTCACGCTGGCAATGAAGACGTCCCACTTGTCGAGTTCATCATGGGTGCGTTGAGCAATGTACTCGCGAAGTGGAGGAATCGTGGTTCCCACGCTTTCGCGGGCGTTCCGGAATCGGATCAGGAAATTGTCGATGTAGGCGACCTCCACATCTTGTAGCAGGTAACCACCTTGGCATTTCGTCTTACTTGGGTCATGCCCCTCCTCGCGCAAGGCGGTCAGAAAGTCCCGTGCGGCACTTCGGTTGCTATCTAGAACCTCCCCGTCGTTGTGGAGCTTGTGCGTCTCTACATAGCCGTTCGAAAGGCCGATTTTCACGTGCTTCTCACCCGATCCCAGCTTGTTCCGAGCCGTGACTAGCAGCGACGAAGGATGGCTGCGGACCGCAAGCCCGAACTGCAAGGGTGTCGCCCGGTCCCGCTGCATGCGCCGGAGTTCCTCGTGTAGTTCCTCGGTCGCCTCGGCGATGTGGGCATACCAACCGATGGCCTGCGGCGGCATCCATATCCGGCACAGGTCTTCATAACCGCCGCGGTAGCCGAACCAGCGCCCCATCTGCATCAGCGTGTCATACATCATGGAATTTCGCAGGAAGTAGGAGACTGTCAGTCCCTCGAGGGTAAGGCCGCGCGACAGGGAGAAGCCACCGACGGCGATTACCGTCAATCCGCGATCGCCTGCTGCGGAATAATCGAGGTCGTTGACGCGGCTGTTGACCTCGACGACCTTGGCCCCACTGATCGACTGGAGAAGCCGATCCTGGATCTCGTTCCAGTCGGGCCATTCGTCGTGGAACTCGGCGGCCCATGTCTTCCGCAAGGCCGCAATCTCCGGATCACGATGGCCGCGCTCTCCGAGGGAGGCATTGATGCGGATGGAGTCCCGGATCGTGTCAAGGACTTCTTGGAGCCGGTTGCGAATGAGACCCTGCATCCGGGTGAAACGGCTGGCATTCACTAGCATCGATGCGTGCTGATTGGCCTGTCCGCGCAAGTCCCGGATCGTACTCGCAACAAGGAAGGCGCGGAGCGCTTCGATCATGCTCTCGGGTATTGCGACGAGCTCGTCATCCTTCCCGTGCTTGATCGGCAGCACATCCTCGTTGTCGGTGATGTTGCGCAGGTAACACGGTTCCTCGTCATCCGGCATGCCATCGAGGAATACCTTCCGCGGTCCGAAGTAGTTGTTGGGGGCATCGAGACCGATGATGAAGTCGCGCGGAAAGAGGTCTTCCTTTTCCATGGCTTCATCCTGTTCGGGATCGATGAAGATGTTGGCGAACGGTGTCGCGGTGTACCCCACATAGCAACTGCGCCGGAACAGACCCAGCAGTTCGCGAATCTGACCGTTGATTCTGGAGACCTCACTCTTCCCGTATTTGACATTGATTGAAGCGTTGTCCGCCTCGTCATCGATCAGCAACATTGGCTGATCGACCATCTCCGACGAGTGGTTTGCACTATGCTCGCGAAGCCATTCGGTCAGGTTCCGCAGGGTATGCATGTTCTTTTTGATAACGAGCACCACCGGAACAGCATAGGAGGCGATCTGGCTCGTATTCGAAGTCGCCGTCGCCTTATTGAAATCCCTGATGGTGTTGGTGAGGCTGACGGGCGTGAACCTGTCATCGAATTCCGCGACTCCGATCAGTTTGGGTTTTTCGCGGGTTCCCAGTTGCGCAAGACGGCCGGTGTCGCGCCCAATAAAGCCCTCATCGATCCGCCCTTGGGTCTGGTTGCGCAGGTTGTTGTGGATGCCGGCGATCACTATGATCAGGCGGTATCCGGCGTCGGCGGCCTTGCAGACAAGACCGGTGTAGTTAGCAGTCTTTCCACTCTGGACGTGCCCGACGACCATGCCCTTGCGGTCCCACGACCGTTTGTCTCGCGGGTTTCCAAGGCGACCGAGTATCGTGTCCGTGACTTGGGCTGTCCCGTAGATTACATCCTGCGGCAGTTTGTTCTTGAACAAGAGCTTCTTGTAGCGGGACCAGTAGTACCAAGGGTCGGATCCACCCTCGATCTCGGATCGGACATTCTCGAGCCACGGCTCAAAATCATCGGCCGCCACCACAAGGGATCCCAACCCCATGCTGACGCCGATCCGTTCCTCGATCTCCCGTGCGAGCATCTCGGCATCGTCATCGGTGACATCCGGGAAAATCGGAGCGTGCCTGACAGAGGAGATCAGCTCGCGGATCCCCTCTGGGGTTCGTCTGGCACTGTCTGCAAGCCCTTGGGACACCATGTTGTCGAGCATGTCGAGCTGGTTGGTCATTCGTGTTTCTCCTGCTCGAGAAGTCTGGCGAGTACTGGTTCGACCCTGGCCCATTCCTTGCGAAACATTTCGGTGGTCTTCAGCATCGAGCGCACACCGGCCTCAGAGATCCCCTGTTCAAACAGATGCGGCACCATGGACTGCAGGGCCTGCTCCAGTGCATCAATCTCGGCATCCGCAGACTTGACAGTCTCGGCCTGTCCGAACAGGTCAGCATGCAACGAGTCCACGGGCAGTCCCGCACCGACAAGCGCGATGCAATTTCTGAAGTCACGCCGGAGGTCTTCAGGAAGACGCTCCTCGAACTCGAGCAGCGTCGGGTGGCCGGAATTCGGCTGATAGACGATTGCCCCATCCTTGATCAGCCGTTGCCACATGGGCGCACGGGTTTCATCGGTCAATTTCTGGCCGCGCTGGCGGTATGTCCTCCTGGAGGTCTGGACAAAGCGCTCGACGATCCTCTTTAGCCGCTCTCTGACTGAAGGTGGGAGCTGCGCCGAGGCCTTCTTGACATCAATTTTCCAGTCGGCATCCATCGTATTCGGGATATCCACCCGAATTCTGCAGAGCTTGGTCAGTTCGGTCTGCCTCGCCAGCCCAAGCCAGCTGCCACTTATGATCAACCGGTCGCCTCGATAGATATAGAATCCTTGAGACCTGAGATGGCCTTCGGGTCCGCCGAGCTCCTCCCACTCGTCCCGCTTCATCGCCTTGTGGTGTGGAATGGTGAAGCTCTGGAAATGAACCACACCGTGCGCAAGGTGTAGTTCTTCTGGCTCATCAATTTGTGTCTTTGGGTGCTTTGATGCGAACGGATCTATCGGTTCCAGCACGCGATCATTGATTGAGATCGAAAGCCCACCCTTGCCGGTACGCTCCATGAAGCGGTGGAAGACGATCCTCAGATGTCTCTCAGCGCCCGCCAGCGCGCTATTGATGTGCTGCGCTCGTTTTTGGGTATCGTGCCGATATCCACCATCGACCCGATCAAGCTTTTCCCAAAGAACAAGGGTGCCACTTTCCCGCAACAGATCCGCTTGGGGGATATCGTCGTGCTGGTCAATCAGCGAGATCTCCCAGCGGTCCGTCGCGGCAACCTCATCGAGATCCCATCGGGCTCCAACTACTTCGCCGCCCTTTCGCGACACTACGGTCAATCTGCGGCATTGAGAAAAACTGGCGCTCTTAAGGCCCAGACCAAAGCGGCCGAGGTCGGATAGCTTCCTTTTCTCACGCGGATTCTTGCTGCCAGGCCGGAGCGCCTCGATCAATTCCGCCTGATCCATGCCGCAACCGTTATCCAAGATGGCAATCGACGGCTCGTCACCAATTGTATCTGCAAAGATGCGAACGGTGGATGCGCCCGCAGTTATTGAATTATCAATGACATCAGCAAGTGCAGTGGGCAAGGAATACCCTATATCCCTGAGGCTCTCGATCAATGCCGAGGCCCGCGGAGTGGCATCCGCTTTCATCAGGCTGTCACCCTTCAATGAAATTCGACCCTCCTAACGTGCCTATAGCCAGTCTGCACCGGTTACGGTGATAATCTGCAGACCGCGCAGCCGACTCGTTGAATCGTCCTTGGGAAACATTGAGGCCAAACGGAGGCTTAATCATGCGTCGAACCCCATCAAATATTCCCGGCTGAGAAGCACAACCTGCTGATCCGGCGGCTGTCTTGGACCCTAGCGGCGAGGTGCGCCGCGATCAATCGGAAAGGGTTGCGGCAGCACGCGATTATCCCAAGGATTGCCGTAGGCTCTACGCTACCGCGTTTGCAGTTATTCTCCCTTTGGCGCTGCTCATAACCTCAATGCCGAATTCTGCCGCTCCCACTCCACCGGAAACGGCTCCAACACCCGCGCCAGCGTCACCTCCGGCCCATGTCTCCCGTCCAGGATCGCCTCGACGATGTCCGGCGCGAGCAGCGTCAGCCGCAACACGCGCGTCATGTAGGAGGGCGCGATCCGCTCGCGCTCGGCCAGTTCGGCGATGGTGGCGAAGTCGCCCGAGTCCAGCATTCGCTTCCAGCGGAACGCGCGGGCCAGCGCCTTGACGAGTGTGCTGTCGATCCTGCGCTCCGGTGGCGCGCCGTCCGGCAGCTGCATCTCCTTGCGCCCGCCGCGCTTTTCGACGCGGAACGGCACATGCAGTGTGATCGTGTCCGGTAAGGTGCCCGAGGCACGGCGTTGAGCCGATGCTGACCGTGCCGGCCGGGTCATCTCCCTGGTCCCTCCCGCTTCGGACGATCTTCGCCGGCCTTGAGCCGCACGGTCGTCGGGCGGTCGCAGTCCGCGCAATAGCTGTGCTCGAACACCGTCTCGAGCGCCCAGCCCGCGCCATCCGGATCCCAGCGCGCCCAGGCGTCCACCAGGATATTTTCCGACCCGCAAGCCGCACAACACGGGCAGGCGGGATGTCCGGAAACTGTTGCCGCGCGCATCATGCCGCCTCTTCCACACCGTCGGACCGCATCTCGCGGACCAGGCCACTCAGTCCATCGACGCGAAGCCGCAGCTCCAGCTCCTCGGTGCCGATGTCCACGCGCTCGACCAGCAGCGCCACGATCCGGGCCTGTTCGGCGGGGAAGAGTTCGTCCCAGAGCGGCTCCAGCAGCGTGAGCGCATCGCGCGCGTCGGCCTCCGTGATCTCCGCGTCCTGCGCCCGTGCCACCTTCCATGTGCCTGCGACAATCTCGGGCTGGCGGAACACGGCACGCAGCTGGTCGATCACCGCGGCCTCGATCTCGCCCGCCGGCACGCGGCCAACGGGGCAGGACCCGGCGCCGTGCTTCAGCACGGTCTGGCTGACATAGTAGCGATAGAGCTTGCCGCCCTTGCGGGTGTGCGTGGGCGAGAAGGCCGCCCCGTCGGGCCCGTAAAGCAGGCCCTTGAGCAGCGCCGGCGTCTCGGCGCGGGTGCGCGCGGCGCGCTTGCGCGGGCTCTCCGTGAGGATCGCATGGACCCTGTCCCAGTCCTTGCGGCCGATGATGGCCTTGTGGCGCCCCGGGTAGCTCTCGCGCTTGTGAGTGATCTCGCCGATATAGAGGCGGTTGTTGAGCATCCGGTAGAGGAACTTCCTGGTGATCGGCTTGCCCTGTTTCGTGGTGATCCCCCGGGCCTTGAGTTCGCGGGCGAGCAGCGTGCCCGAGCCGATCTCGACGAAGCGCTGGAAGATGTCGCGCACCTGCGCGGCCTCGGGGGCGTTGATCACCAGCTTGCGGTCCTTCACGTCATAGCCCAGCGGGGGCACGCCGCCCATCCACATGCCGCGTGCCTTGGAGGCGGCGATCTTGTCGCGGATGCGCTCGGCGGTGACCTCGCGCTCGAACTGCGCGAAGCTCAGCAGGATGTTGAGCGTCAGCCGGCCCATCGACGTTGTGGTATTGAAGGACTGCGTGACGGAGACGAAGGTGACCCCGTTGCGGTCGAACACCTCCACGAGCTTGGCGAAGTCGGCCAGCGCGCGCGAGAGCCGGTCGATCTTGTAGACCACGATGACGTCGACCAGGCCTTCCTCGACATCCTCCATCAGCCGCGCCAGGGCAGGCCGGTCCAGCGTGCCGCCGGAATGCCCGCCATCGTCGAACGCGTCGCGCACCAGTACCCAGCCCTCGGAGCGCTGGCTGGCGATATAGGCCTCGCAGGCCTCGCGCTGGGCGTGGAGCGAGTTGAACTCCTGCTCGAGCCCTTCCTCGGTCGATTTGCGCGTGTAGATGGCGCAGCGCAGCTTGCGTTTGACCTCTGCCATCATGCGCCCCTGATCTGGTTCTTGAGCCCGAAGAAGACCCAGCCGTTCCAGCGCGTGCCGGTGATGGCGCGCGCGATGGCCGAGAGCGAGCGATAGGGCCGGCCCTGCCACTCGTAGCCGTCGGCCAGCACGGTGACGACATGCTCCACGCCCTGCCATTCGCGGATCAGGCGCGTGCCGGTGATGGGCTTGCGGTCATGGCGGATGCGTCGCGTCATGCGGTCGCCGCCGTCGAGTTCCTCACCCAGCCGTTCCAGCCGCCGGATCGTCTCGGGCTTGAGCCCGCCATAGGCCAGCTCCTGGATGCGGTAGGCCAGCCGGCTCACGAGATACTTGCGGTTGAAGGCGGGCGGCTCGCTCTCGAAGAGCGCGCGCCACTGCGTCCTGAGCTCCGGCGTGGGCGTGGTCTTCAGCGCGGCCAGCCGCGCGGGGATCGGATCGGGCTTGCTCATGCGGTCCTCCGGGATGTGCCGGTTGCATGACCGCTCCGCCCGGACGGGAAGTGAAGCGAACTTTCTCTGGTTCCGTGCGATAGATCGCTTGACTGCCGGGCTCTCAGGCGGATCACGCCGAGCGCCAGGATCGCGCAAAGCTCGCGGCGGCGCTCGGCGGGGGTCAGGTGATGTGGCGAGAGCGGATTGGGGCGTCTTGCGGGGCCGCGTTCCGATCTCACCCCCGTCGCTGAAGCGCGTTCTGGACGGAACTGAGGGGCCGCCATCATGAGCCGTTTCCGCCGAGACGGTGTCCCTCTTCGAACGCGAGCACGTCGGCCATCCTGTACCGAACGGACCCGCCGATCAGCACATGAGCCGGCCCGCTGCCTTCGGTGCGCCAGCGCTGTAGCGTGCGTTGCGATATTCTCCAGCGGGAAGCCAGTTCGCGCTCGCGCAGAAAGCCGAATTCAGCCTCCTGCCCGATATGGGATATCCTGTCGTGTGTCATTCTTGCCCAGCCTCTGTTCTGAAAGGTTGGGGAGAAGACTGCCACATGCTCCGAACGGCGTAACGGAACACTCGGATTCGATCCAGAATAGCGCGAAGGCATTTTGAATCAAAAAGATAGCGTGCATCTGTTCGATCAGCGAACAGAGCTAATCTTGTTGCCAGTCATCCGGTATGAACGAAGCGCCAAGCCTCAGGTACTTGCGAACCGTATCATTCGATACCGACAGCCCCATCGACGCGGCGAGATCGGTGATTTCCTTGGGGATCGGACTGCGAGCCTGCTTAGGATCATATCCATAGTATTCGATCGCCATGGCGGTGAACAACTGCGCGATCGTGTCGATCTCCCTCCTGTCCGTGCGGGTGGCTGCCGCGGACTCGCTGATGGAGATTTCGCCACCGGAATGGTATTGACGGAGAAGGCGTAGAAACTCCGGATGAACCTCGAACTCCATACGCTCGACCCAGCGGAGAAAGCGCACGGGATTCACACGATTGGACGTTCCAAGTGAAAATTGCCGATCCAGTTGCTCGCGCCTGCGAACCAGGAATTGCAGTGGTGGCCATAATTTGGCGAATTCGCCCTTGCGGGGCTCCATGATGGACCTTTTCTCGAAACTGCCGGGTTCGATGCCCACCGACAGACACAGGAGTTCGTGGATCGTGAATCTGGCCATCCTGCTCCAGTAGTCGAAATCGGCAACGTGATCCGGATGACCAAGGCCACCCGCGTACCACGGCGGCATTCCACGGTTCATGCGCCTGATCTTATCGTCCAGAAAATCGCGCCAGTCTCTGAGCGTGCCTGGGAGCTCGTCCTGCCTTTCCCGGACGAGAACCGATATTTCTTCTTCGGTGTACTGCCTGAGCTTCTCGGTGCAGTCTGAAACGATACTCCGGCGTTTCGTGTCATATTTTTCGAGGATCGATGGATCATAAGGGCCAATCGTTTCGACGACCTCCGGTTTTGTCCAACCCAGCAGGTCGCCAAGCTTGGCCTTGAGCAGGTCCTGTCTTTTCTGATCCATCGTCATCTCTGCCTGGTTTAGCGTCGCGACCTAGCCTTCTAGGCTCTGGAAACATCTTGCATCGTGAGCGTCACGTTTGGCCATACCGGTCACCGCGAATCCGATTCACCAGTCCGGCGCCTGCGTCCTTGCGCGATCCTGGATGACTGGCGCATCTGTCGGCAGATGTCGCTGAATGTCATAAAATGACTATATTACAATATCTTGCGTGATTTTTTATACTTCATGCGCCGCTCACCACGAACGACCTGGTGGCTGAGTGGTCGGGATCGGTGGAGGGTTCGAACGACCGTGGCGCCGGTCCGGTCAAGGCACACCACGGGGCGGGGACGAATGCCAAACGCAGTCCGCAAGGCCGAAGCGTGTCCCCCGGCGCCAGACCCGGTGTCGTAAGTAGCGGCCGACCTCGAGGCGCGGGTCAGAGCGACCTCGAGGGCCTGAAGCGACGGGGTGGCTCCGGCCGGAACGGAACGCGGAGGGCATGGGAACCAACCCCGGACACGGGGCTGGTCGTCCTATGCCTTCGCTCAAGGGCTCACCAGCCGGAACAGGAACTGTAGAGTAAAGGGCGTGACAATCTGGAATGATGATCCGCGGCAATTGCGGCGGCCGCCGGAGAAATTCTCGCATGGCAACAGACAGCAATACGCGAAGTGGCACCGGTATCCCTTCCAGCGCCGGGTCTGCATGTCCTTGCCACGATCAGGAATCCGTGCCCAGAGAGATGCTGTCGTGCGCATCCGTCAGGAACATTTTTTTCATCTCGGTTGTTTTGCCAACGGGAAGTTGTATCGTTGATGCATATATGGAGTCCGGCACATGACCTTTGAGGGGAGGAAGCTCCCGGGCGGGTTAAACAGTTAATGGAGATGGTATTTCTCAGTGCGATTGCAATTAAGGGTATTTCAGTGAAAATTCTGGCCGTCGATGATGATCTGATGATCCTCGAGTTGCTCGAGGTGGCCATGGCATCAATCGGCGAACATGAGGTCGAGACCGTTTCGTCCGGCGAGAAGGCCATGGAGCTCATTCGCAAGCAAGGCTCCTGCTACGACTGCTTCCTGCTGGATATCCAGATGCCGGAGATCGACGGGATCGAGGTCTGCAAGGTGATCCGCGCGACCCCGGGCTGCGAACATACGCCGGTCATCATGGTGACCGCGATGTCGCAGGCAACCTATATGGAACGCGCCTATGCGGCCGGAGCGACGGACTATCTCACCAAGCCGTTCGATTTCACCGAGCTGAACGCGCGCCTGAACGCACTGACGCAGGCCGTTCAACCGGATGATCCGACATGAAGTCCATTTGGTCTCGGCCGTGGCTGGCAGCGGGCGTGGCGGATCGCGGGCTTCGCGGAGGATTCCAGGGCGTTCATGGAGAAACGCCTCGGCGTACTAGCCGCGTGGCGCGTTCAATATTGAAACTGGTGCCTCGCGTGTCGCTCTGCGATTATCCGGGAATGATGGAATTCGAGCGGCTTCCGGATGATCATCCCGCCCTTGCGCACTCGCCGCTGCTCAGAGCAGCGCGCCTGACACTTGGCTACGCTCTGGATCACGGCGAAATCGGTCTGACCGCCAGGAAAGCTTTCAAACGCAGCTTCGTGCACTGGGCGGTCGACGCGTTCGACTGGCCGGGATTTGGCGCCGCGGAAGCGTTCCGCTACAACAAGGTACTCAATGAGCACGAGTTCGTCCCGCTGCAGGTCGTTCATTTCCTGCTGTTGGAAAGGCGCCTCGGGCGGCACTACAAGGGTGGCTTCCGCCCGACCGCCAAAGGCAGAATCCTTGCCGCCAGCCCCGCGGGATTGTTCGCCGAGCTGATCCCGTTCTTCATCCTGGAGGTGGATCACGCGTCCTACGGCCGCTTTGATGAGCACCCGTGCGGAAACTGGGAAATCTGGCTCAACGTGTTGAATGTGAAGACGGAGGACGGGGCGACGGAGAAAGAGCTTTACGGTGCGTTCTATGGAGAAGGTCCCGACTGGGACAATGACGGCTGGCGGGAGATGGCCACGTTCTGTCAGTGCGTAATCAAGCCGCTGAAATGGGCCGGGCTCGTCACCGTGCAGGACGCCGACGGGGACGGGCCGTTTGCACGCATGTGCACCAAGACGCCTCTGTGGAGAGCGGCGCTTCGTCTTGAGACCGACGAAATGGTTCAGCCAGCGATGCGGCATTGAAATTGTCCGTTCAAGCCCCGCGCTCTGTCGTTGGCAACTCCGACGATGAGTGAGCCGGCTGTCGGCTCCTGTCGTGAAATGTCAATTATTGTCAATATTACAATGGCTTACCGTTTCTGATATGCTCCTTCCCAGGCACGGGGATTTCCCCCGGGGGAGGTATGAGTGCAGGCAGGAGCGAAGGCAGGGGCGCAAAGGATCGAGCGGCGTGCGGTCTCGCAGCTGATCCCCTATGCGCGCAATGCGCGGACGCATGGCGAGGCGCAGGTGGCGCGGATCGCGGGTTCGATCCGGGAGTTCGGGTTCAACAACCCGGTTCTGGTCGATGGCGAGAACGGCATCATCGCGGGCCACGGGCGCGTGCAGGCGGCGCAGACGCTGGGGATGGCGGAGGTGCCGGTCATCGAGCTTGCGCATCTGACGGAAGCGCAGAAGCGGGCCTATATCCTGGCCGACAACAGGCTGGCGGAGGCGGCGGGATGGGACCGGGAGCTGCTGGCGCTGGAGACGGGCGAGCTCGCGGATCTGGGTGTGGATCTGGCGGAGCTGGGTTTCGATGCGCGCGAGATCGATGCGCTGCTCGAGCACGGCACGGGCGACCCGAGGGAGGAGGAGGTCCCCGCGCCACCCGAGACCCCGGTCAGCCGCAGGGGCGATCTCTGGCATCTCGGGCCCCACAGGCTGCTCTGCGGGGACGCGACCGACGCCGATTGCGTGGCCCGGCTGCTGGGCAATCATCGGCCCCACCTGATGGTCACCGATCCGCCCTATGGCGTCCGCTACGACCCGGGCTGGCGCAACCGCGCGGGGGCCTCGGAGACGCAGCGCACGGGCAAGGTGATGAATGACGACCGCGCCGACTGGCGCGACGCCTGGGCGCTCTTTCCGGGCGACGTGGCCTATGTCTGGCACGGGGCGCTTCATGCCGGCACGGTCGCGGAGAGCCTGGAGGCCTGCGGCTTCGACATCCGCGCGCAGATCGTCTGGGCCAAGGAGCGGCTGGTGCTGAGCCGCGGGCATTATCACTGGCAGCACGAGCCCTGCTGGTACGCGGTGCGCAGCAAGGGTCACTGGAGCGGGGACCGGTCGCAATCGACGCTCTGGTCGATCCCGAGCCGGGACCAGGATGCGGACACGGTGCATGGCACGCAGAAGCCGGTGGAGTGCATGCGCCGGCCGATCCTCAACAACTCCAGCCCCGGGCAGGCGGTCTACGAGCCGTTCTGCGGCTCGGGCAGCACGCTGATCGCGGCGGAGACCACGGGGCGGGCCTGCTCAGCCATCGAGCTCGACCCGGCCTATGTCGACGTGGCGGTGCAGCGCTGGGAGGCCTTCACGGGCGAGGCGGCGATACTGGAGGGCGATGGCCGGAGATACGAAGAGATTGCCACCGAGCGCGGGAAGAGCGGTGGGAGAACGCCATGAGCCAGTCGCGCTTCATCTCGCTCGTCGAGGCTGGCACGAATGTCGCCGTCGGCTACCTGCTCGCGCTCACCACGCAGTTTGCAGTGTCTCCCATGCCGGGCGTTGACCTGCGCACACGGAAGATTCTGCTCATCGGTCTTGCCTTCACGGGGGTCTCGATCGTCCGAAGCCATTTGCTGCGCCGGCTGTTCGACAGCCTTGCATATCGGGAGCGGGGAGATGCGAGGACGTAAGCCCAAACCCACCAAGCAGGCGGTCAGCGTCCCTGGCAATGCCCTGCCGCGTTGCCCGCCGCATCTCGATGCGGTTGCGCGGAAGGAATGGCGTCGGCTGGCAAAGCCCATGCACGACGCCGGTGTCCTGACGATTGCCGACCGCGCCGCGCTCGCGGCCTACTGCCAGGCCTATTCCCGCTGGGTCGCGGCGGAGGAGAAGCTGAAGGAGACACCGATGCTTCTGAAGACGCCGTCAGGCTATGTGCAGCAGTCGCCCTGGCTCTCGATCGTCAACAAGCAGATGGAGCTGATGAACCGCTACATGTCCGATCTCGGCCTGACGCCGGTGGCACGTACGCGGCTTGCGCACGACGCGACCGACAAGGTCGAGCCGGTGAGCGTGGTGCGTGTCGTCTACTACGATCCGAAGCCAGAGGACGTGTCCGAGCCCGCGCCTGCGGAGCCGGACGACGAGGACGGTGTCGAGGACGCCATTGTCGTCCGCTCAACCTTCTGAAAAATGTGCAATCCGCTACGATTTGCCGGGCGTTCCGATGTACAGTCCTGCGCAACGAAGGTTAGGCAGTTTTGTACATGGTCAGGGCCACGGACCCATCTCTTCGCCTGGTCGCCTATGAGCGGGTCTCCACGGCCCGGCAGGGCAGATCGGGGCTGGGGCTTGATGCGCAGCGCAAGGCGATCGACGCGTTCGCCTCCGAGCGTAGCGCCGAGGTGCTCGCCCGGTTCACCGAGGTGGAGAGCGGGCGCAAGTCCGACCGGCCCGAACTGGTGCGCGCCCTTGACCTGGCGCGGCTGACCGGGGCCACGCTGGTGATCGCCAAGCTCGACCGGCTCTCGCGCAACGCGGCCTTCCTGCTCACGCTCCGCGACAGCGGGGTGCGGTTCCTGGCCGTCGACATGCCGGAGGCCAATGACCTGACGGTGGGGATCATGGCGCTGGTGGCCCAGCAGGAGCGCGAGGCGATCTCGCGGCGCACCAGGGAGGCGCTGGCGGCCGCGAAGGCGCGCGGCGTGAAGCTCGGCAATCCCAACGGCGCGGCGGCGCTCAGACGGGCCGGAAAGGGCGGGGCACCGCTCCGCGCGGCCGTGACGCGCAATGCCGACCGTCACGCCCGGGGCCTGGCCGACGTGGTCGCCGAGATCACCCGCGCGGGCCACACCTCCCTGCGCGCCATCGCCGCCGAGCTCAATGCCCGCGGCATGCTCACCCGTCGCGGCGGGCGGTGGCACGTCTCGACCGTCAGAAACCTGTTGCGGCGCTTGGGGTGAGTTGACGCGGGACGACGGCACTGGCCTCGGTCAGCGCGCCTGGTGGGACTTGATTAACAAACGCAAAACAGCACAGTGCCCACCAGACGCTACTGAAAGCAACAATATGCAGGTTAGGGGTGCATTGTGTCCAATCGATGAAAAGTCCTGGAATTTTTGATGTGGCAAGTATGTTCGAGGTTCGGCGATGCCGCTCTACATCAGAATTGCCAACTTCAAGCGCGCGCACCTGCTGTTCCGACGACGCGAGCGGGCGATGCTTCGGTTCCGGCGCATGCGAAGTTTGCAGAAGTTCGCCGCTGTTCACGCCCCCGTCACCAACCATTTCAACCAGGAGCGCAGTCTCTCCAGTCGGGACATTTTCAAGACCAACCGCGCCGCCGCTCTCGCCGAGTGGCGTCAACTCGGCGCGGCATAAAGACAGTCATACTGTCCTTGTGGAGACCAGTTCGAATCCGTCTGACAGCACTAGATCTTTAGTCGCTGTTCGCCTGAATGAAGATCGGTACGCCCGCCCAACGCACGAAGATCGTGTCACCTTGTTGCTGTGTTTCGCGGGATAAAACAAATACTACTACGACCAGTGCCAAAACGGCACTGGTCGTAGCAATATCTTTTGCTATCGAGATAGCACTGCCCTTAGGATTTGATGACATTGTGTTCGGGCCCAAACGGGAAGCCGGTGATGTTCTCGACCTTGTCTTCGCCAACAACCAAAATATCATGCTCACGGTAGCCGCCTGCGCCGGGCTGACCTTCTGGGATCATGACCATGGGTTCCATAGAGACGACCATTCCGGGTTTGAGCTCCGTTTCGATGTCTTCCCGAAGCTCAACACCGGCCTCGCGACCGTAGTAGTGGCTCAGCACACCGAAGCTGTGTCCGTATCCAAAGGAGCGATATTTCAGCAGATCCCACTCGCGATACATCTCGTTGAGTTCAATCGCGATATCCATACAACGTGCACCGGGTTTGATAAGCTCCAGCCCTCGCTCGTGCACCCTGACGTTCTTTTCCCAGATGTCGAGGCTCGCATCATCCACGTGATCACAGAACAGCGTCCGTTCCAGAGCCGTGTAGTAGCCAAAAATCATCGGAAAGGTGTTGAGGCTCAGAATATCTCCGGATTGCACGATCTTGTTTGTCACCGGGTTGTGCGCACCGTCTGTGTTGATACCGGATTGAAACCAGGTCCACGTGTCCATCAGCTCGACGAACGGGAATGACTTGGCAATCTCGCGGATCATCGCGTTGGTACCGGCGATGGCGACCTCATGTTCTGGAACACCCGTTTTGACAGCACCGGCGACGGCCCAGCCGCCCACGTCGCAAATACGAGCGCCTTCCTTGATCAGCTTGATTTCTTCTTCGGATTTGATCGTGCGCATCCACATTGAAGGCTGACCCACGTCAACAAACTCGACGCCCGGCAGGGCATCTTCAAGCAGTTGGCGGTATTCCAGAGACACATGGTCAAATTCTATGCCAATGCGTTTGGCACCAGGTGTCAGCTGCTGAATCGCGCGGTAGAAATTGTCACGACGCCAGTCTGTGTATGTGATATTGCTACCGAAGCTTCGGCGCCACGGCTGGCCTCCGTCGATGCCTGCAGAGATCGTAGTGGCGTTTTTCTGGTCAATGACCATGGCATATTTCCGACCGAAGTAGCAGTAGAGCCATCCGCTGTAGTAGTTGATACAGTGATAGGAGGTAAAGAGCGCTGCATCGACATCGTTCTTGCCCATCCAGTCACGTAGTTCATTCTGGCGGCGGGCCATTTCATTGTCCGAAAAGGGCGAAAACTCCTTCTCGCCGTTGTGCCATTCCATAACGTGGAGCATGTCATCCATTGTCGGAAATCCTCTCTGCTAACAGTGACCCTGTTTGCCTAGCAGCATAAGGACGTGACGGAAAATTAATTGAAATCATCCTGTCATTAATATTGTTAATTCATGTTGGATTATGTGTGTGTCGTCCTGTGCGTGCACGCGTCGGCAGGCGGAAGGTTGACACGTCCTCTGTGATTTGTTCGATCAGCTTAAGAGCGGCATCTGACATCTTAACGTGCTTGTAGAACAGTCCGATGTGGATGTTCGACAAATTCGGGAATCCATCGCTCGGGGTGAGGACCCGCATGCCCGGCAGCAACGTCTTCTTTGTCAGAGCGGTGACGCCCATGCCATCGAGAACCGCCTTTTGGAGCGCAAATACGCCGAGGCTTTCGAAGGACACGCGCCAGTCCCGCCCTTCGGTGTCCAACGCGTCGATCATGCGCTTTCGATAGAAACAGCCATCGGGATGCGCGATGATCTTCAGCGGCTGGCTCGGATCGATCTCGTGATCGCGCGCGCATACCCAAACCGGCCGCTCCGACCAGTAGATCGAAACATGCGGCGCAGGCATAGAATCGGTGATCGCAATCGCCACGTCTAGGTCGTCAACCTGAAGGGCCGAAAGAAGCTCACGGCTGCGATCGCAGCGAATTTCCATTAGAACATTGGGGTTCTCGTGGGAAAATCTGGCAATGATGCTCTGAAAGTACTCGATCGAGTAATCCACGGGCAGGCCGATCCTGAGAGTGCCGAGGAAGGCCGCGCGCTGCAGGTTGGCAACAGCTCGGTCATTGAGGCGCAAAATTTCACGCGCATAGCCCAGAAGCGCCTGCCCATCCGGCGTCAACTTAACCTGTTTACCCTTTTGCGAGAGTAGTTTGGCGCCCGCAGCCTCTTCAAGCCGCTTGATCTGCAAGGAGATCGCGGGCTGTGTCCGGCCGAGAATGCGCCCTGTTTCCGTGTAGTTGCGCAAATCCACCACCGTGACGAAGGTGCGCAGAAGGTCAGTTTGAAGGTTGGTGTATTGGCGTACCATTAGAAATCCTTATGCAATCATTGTTACTATGAATTTCCTGCAGGGTGCAAGCTGTCCTAGGCTTCCAAAATATTCAGATTCAGGGGGTGCCATGCCGCGTTCTACCGTTTTCGCTGCCGAAATACCTTGGCCCGACTATAAAAAACGGGTGCAGAATGGCGATGTGCCTATTCTCATCCCGCTCGGATCGATGGAACAGCATGGTCATCACATGCCGATGCATGTGGACGTTCTTCTGCCCACCGAATTTGCGCGCCGCGCCGCCGAACAGGTAGGAGCTCTGGTCGCACCTCCTTTCACCTACGGTTATAAATCGCATCAGAAATCGGGTGGCGGAAACTTTTTTCCGGGCACGACCAGCCTTGACGGCGCGAGCCTCGTGAACGCCATTAAGGATGTGGTCAAGGAGTTCGTGCGTCATGGTGTGCGCAACCTCTGCATCGTCAATGGCCATTTTGAGAATTCCTGGTTTATCACCGAGGCGATTGACCTTGCTTTGCGCGAACTGGGCTGGGACGACATCCATTACGTGAAGGTAATGGTCCTGTCCTATTGGGACTTCGTCGATCAGGCCTCGATCGAGAAACTGTACCCGAATGGCTTTCTCGGTTGGGATATCGAGCATGGGGGCGTCCTAGAGACGTCCCTTATGTTACGCATTCATCCGGACCTCGTCTCATTGCAGGATGCCGTCGAACATGCTCCGGCGACATTCCCGCCCTATGACATCTACCCGGCCAAACCGGAATGGACGCCAGCAAGCGGAACGCTGTCCTCGCCAAAAGAGGCGACGGCAGAGAAGGGGGACATCCTGCTGGATGTCTGCACGCGCGGCATTGTCGAGGCGCTCGAAACAGAGTTCGCCTGCACGGCAGTTTCGACGGAGGTCGATCGAACTGAAGCCTAAAAAGAATACTTATCAACAAGGAGAAACATGATGTCCACACGTCTCATTAGACCAAGCCGCCGCACGCTCTTGAAGATGACCGGGGCCGCGGCCCTGGCCACACCTTTCCTGTCGATCCGCGCAGCGGCGCAGACGACGGAACTTTCGATGCTTGCCTGGTACGGCCATGCCGAACCCGATATCGTCGGCGAATTCGAAGAGGCCAACAACGTCAAGTTCGTGCCGAAATATTACACCGGGGGCGACAACATGTTGGGACTGATCGCCCAATCCCCGCCGGGAACCTTCGATGTGATCCTGTCGGATGGTGAATATGTCCAACAGCTAAATGCAGCGGGCTATATCGAAGAGCTCAATCCGGCCGATTACCCGTTCGACGACTTCTTCCCAGAGTTCCAGAGGTTCCCGGGTCACTGGCAGGGAGACAAGCTCTACTCCGTCATTACGCGGTTTGGATTCCTCGGGGTGGCCTACAACACAGATACCTTCAGTGAAAAAGAAGCGTCCAGCTATGACCTGTATGCCGACGAACGAGTGACCGGCAAACTCGGTCATTTCGATTGGCATCTGCCAAATCTCGGCCAGATGAGCCTGCATGTTGGCAACCCGTCGCCCTATGACATCGATCAGGCAGCTTGGGAAAAGGTGCAAGAGCACACAATGGGTCTGCGCGGGCAGGTCGGCGGCTTCTTCGATTATGGCGGCACCTTCTCGTCGCTTGACAACGGTCAGATGCTGGCATTTGCCGGAATCGGTGACTGGATAACGGGCACGCTGGAAAAGAACGGCAGCCCGGTGCGCAGCGTCATCCCCGAAGAGGGCGGCCTGCAATGGACCGAAAGCTTCTCGATCGGCAAAGGCTCCAAGAAACAGGAAATGGCGAAGAAGTGGATCCAGTGGATCACCTCACCGGAGGGCCAGGCCAAATCAGCCGATATGGCGGCGTATCCCGCGATGGTGCCGTCCAAGGCCGGATGGCAGGTGCTTAACGAGACCAACCCCGCCGAGGCCAAGCGCCAAAACATGATGCTCGGCGAGCGCAATGCGATGGACCTGATCCGCGAAGGATTAATCCAGTATCGTCAGCTTCCCGTTCAGCAAAGCCTCGAAGAATGGAATGATTTCTGGTCGGACTACAAGGGTGCCTGAGGCGTAGGTTTGCCGGGGCGTTTCCTCCCCACGTTCCGGCATGCTTTCCGATTTCAGAGATATGGGACCTGACATGACCAAGCGACCAACATTGTTCTCACTGATCTTGTCCATGCCCTTGTTGGTTTGGCAGTTGATGTTCTTCCTGTCCCCTCTCCTCTTCCTGGTCACGATCAGTTTCTGGACAGTGCGCAACTTCCAGATGCAACCTGATCTGAGCTTTGCCAACTGGGGAAGGATACTCACACGTGGTGTGTTTTGGGATGCCTACCTGCGCACGATGGTGCTCGCGACAGCGGCGGCTGCGATTACCAGCATGATCGCCTTCCCGGCGTCGTACGCGATCTCTTTCAAGATGAGCGAGAAAGCGAAGCGGTGGATAATCTTCGTTCTCATTATCCCGTTTTTCACCAGTTATCTCGTCCGGGTCTATTCTCTGCAGGTATTTCTGTCCGATGCAGGCGTCGTCAACGCTGCGCTGGGATATCTCGGGCTGGGGCCGTTTTCGATGCTGAATAATGCGTTTGGTATTATCGTGGGGATGATCACCCTGACCTTGCCGCTGGTGATACTACTGCAAACCTTCAGCTTGAATTTTGTCAACCGCGATCTCATCGAGGCCGCGCAAAACCTACGCTGCGGACGGCTGCGTACCGTGTTTGCGGTGATCGTGCCCTCGGCCAAGGTCGGACTTGTGATAGCGGCGCTCTTTGCGTTCATTCTCAGCTTTGGGGATTTCGTCAGCCCCCTATATTTGGGTGGCGGCAACCCTCCGACCCTGTCGATCATGATCACCGATATCACCAAGTCCGGGCAGCAATGGCCACGCGCCGCTGTGGTTGCGATTATGATGATCATCACGCTGCTCACCGTCGCCTTTGCAGCAATCACCTATGCATACCGAGAGCGGGGAAAATAGGATGGGCAACGAAAACCGCATCATCAACGGCCTTCTGAAGCTACATATCGCGTTTTGCCTCCTGTTCATCTTTGCGCCGATTGCCGGAAGTTTCGTCTTCTCGCTCAACTCTGACCGATTCCCTTCGCTCCCTCTGGGTGAATTCTCGACGGAGTGGTATCGGTTGATCTGGGAAGATTCGCTGGTCTGGCAGGGCTTTGCAAATACGCTGGTCGTGGGCGTGACCGTCGCCATCATCGCCACTCTTCTTGGCTTCGGCGGTGCCTATACGGATTTCCGCTACAATTTCATCGGCAAATCCTTCTATCTCGCTCTTGCACTGTTACCCCCGACCATCCCCGTCGTGATCTTGGGGCTGGCAATGCTGGCCTTCCTTAGCCGCGTCAACCTGTCCGGCAGCACGATTTCGGTCATCATCGCGCATGGCGTGATGTGTAGCCCGTTCGCAATGGCCATCATTCGCCTGCGCCTGTCGCAGATGGACCCTGACCTGGAGGCGGCTTCGTGGAACATGGGCGGCAACCAATGGCAGACCTTGTGCTTTGTCATTATCCCCTTTGCCAAACCCGCGATCTTCGCCGCCCTCTTTATCACCATGGCCGTCTCTTTCGATGAATTCGCCGTTGCCTGGTTCGTGTCGGGTCTAAACGAAACGCTCCCGGTCAAGATCCTCGGCTTCTTGCAAGGTCAGGTCAGCCCTCGAATTAACGCGATCGGATCGCTCGCCTTCCTCAGCTCGATGACGCTGATCATATTGGCCCAGCTTCTGCTGCGCAGCCCGGAGGAAACCAAATCATGAAAGTGAACGCAGAAATGGAACAGCAATCAGACCCGATTGTGAAGTTCGGAAATGTAGTCAAACGGTTCGGAGATTTCACCGCGGTCGAGAAAGCTAGTTTCGAGATTGGTCGAGGCGAGTTCCTCGCCATTATGGGCTCATCGGGTTGTGGTAAGACTACGACCCTGAGGATGCTGGCCGGCCTGGAAGATCCCAGCGAGGGGACGATCTATCTCGATGGGGAGAAAGTGAACGGCAAGGCGACCTGGGACCGCGATACCCCGATGGTCTGGCAGTCCCTGGCCCTGTTCCCTTTCCTTACCGTTCAGGAGAATGTCGAGTTCGCGCTCAAGATGCGTGGCGTTGGCAAGGAGGAACGCCGGCAGCGCGCCGAAAAATGGCTCGAAAAGATGCAGATCACCGAGTTTGCGGGTCGCAATATCAATCAATTGTCCGGCGGTCAAAAACAGCGGGTAGCATTGGCCCGCGCCCTTGTGACAGAGCCGAAAATCCTGCTACTTGACGAGCCGCTATCGGCCCTTGACGCGCATTTGAAGGTGCGGATGCAGTCGGTCCTATCGAATCTGCAAAAGGATCTTGGGATCACATTCGTCTACGTCACACACTCGATGTCCGAAGCCTTTTCGATGGCGGATCGCGTGGTCATCATGAGCCGCGGTAAGATCGAGCAGATCGGCACGCCCGAGGAGATCTATCACGAGCCCTATAACCGGTTTGTCGCCGAGTTCCTTGGGTCTGCAAACATCTTCGATGGCAAAATCCTGGGGCCGGCTGATACCGGAGGATGGCAAATTGCGTATGATGGTGGGGAAACCGTTCTGCCGCAGAATGAGTTACCTGACGCGCATCCGGGGCAGACCGTCACCTTCATCGTGAGTGCCGAGAACATGCGGTTGAGTTTGCCTGGCAGCGACCAGTCGGGCATAGAGGCAAGCGTCGTGGGCGAGGAATTTATTGGTGGAACGGCCATGGTCTTTCTTGAAACCACAACCGGCCAAGAACTTAAGGTTCAGAAATCACACGACGAATTGTCCCTGCTTAACCTGCATGCGGGCTCAAGGGTGGTGGTGCATTGGGCACCGGAAAGCTGCCATGTTTTGATTGGTGAAAACGTCTGAACTGGTCCTAGATCGATTCCGGTTCCCAGAATGTCGGGAGGGGGTAGAGCTGATCGGTCGAGGCTGACCGGTCAAAACCGACCGGCAGCTTCCGATCCGGGATCCGTCACCTCACGCGCGCGCCAGACTTCGGGTGTGGTGTCATAAACGGCTTTGAAAACCCTTATGAAGTGAGAGACGTCGGAAAATCCTGTCTCATGCGCAATTCGGGTAATGCTGCGGTCCGTGCCTCGCAAGAGCCGCTCGGCATGGGCCAATCGTATCCTTTTTCCCGCCTCAAACGGCGTCATGCCCAGAGCCGAGGCAAAGCGCCGTTCGAGGGTTCTCGGGCTGACCTTCAATCGCCACGCCAAAGCCGCCGTGTTGGGTGGGGCCTCGAGCGCCTGATGCAGCAGCAGCAATGCGCGCCGCACGACAGGATCATCGGTCGTCAACTCCAGCGGCACGCCGGGCTGTGGGCGTTCTGCGGCCATCGCTTCGTCGATCATCATAATCGCCAGACTTTTCTGCGCTGCAGCATGTCCGATATGCCGGTCTACGAGGAATGCCGCCAGATGTGCGGAACTGGTGCCGCCCGAACAGGTCAGCCGTCCGCGGTCAACGACGAAAATTTGATCGGAAACCGGCGTAATATCCTCGAATTGCTCCAGAAAATCGTTGTGGTGAAACCAGCTGACGCAACAGCGATGCCCCTGCATGACTCCAGCACGATGGAGGACGAAAGCGCCTGTACAGACGCCTACTAACGGGATTTTGTACGCAGCCGCCCGCTGCAGAAACGCGGTATATTCAGGGGACAGACGCTCGAGCTCTTCCATCAGGCCGCCGATCACCACGATATAGTCAAAGCGTCTGGGATCGCCCAGAGGTTCCTCGGGCTGGACGGAAATACCACTACTGGACACCACCGGCGTCATGCTGGCGGACAGCACTTTCCAGCTGCACAGGATTGGCCTTGACCGATCCCCTTCATCGGCGGCAAGCCGCAGCACGTCGACGAAATTTGCAAATGCGCAGATCGTAAATCGCCGCGTTAGGACAAAACCGACACGTAGCCTTGGAAGATTGGATGCAGCAGGTGATTGACGCTTTATCATGACGCGATAGTAATGCCAATTTGACGTATTTATACAGTGAAAAATCGCCATGCCCTGCAACATTATCTGACCCATGGAATCACCCGCTCTGAAAGGCTTTGCCATGACCCATTTCTCTGCGATGTCCCTGCTAAAAAATGCGCTCACCGGACATAAAAAATGGCCCGAGCAATGGCCCGATGCGCAGCCCAAGGCGGAATACGATGTCATTATCGTCGGCGCGGGCGGCCACGGTCTTGGCGCGGCCTATTATCTAGCTAAGGAACACGGTATCACCAATGTGGCGGTAATTGAGAAGGGCTGGCTAGGCGGCGGCAACACAGGCCGCAACACCACGATCATCCGTTCGAACTATCTCTATGATGAAAGCGCTAAGCTCTACGATCACGCGCTCGATCTGTGGGACAACCTGTCGACCGAACTGAACTACAACGTGATGTACTCCAAGCGCGGCGTGATGATGTTGGCGCATAACGCCCACGATGTTCAGTCTTTCCAGCGTCATATTCACGCCAACCGCCTTAACGGGGTCGATAACCAGTGGCTGACCCCGAAAGAGGCCAAGGCGTTCTGCCCGCCGCTCAATATCTCGCCCAATGCGCGCTATCCGGTCATGGGCGCCGCCCTGCAGAAACGTGCGGGCACGGCGCGCCACGATGCGGTGGCCTGGGGTTATGCCCGTGCGGCCGCCAAGCGCGGCGTTGACATCATTCAGAACTGTCCGGTCATCGCGATCCGTCGTGGCGCGGACGGCGCTGTCGAAGGCGTCGATACCGCCAAGGGTTTCATCAAGGCCAAGAAGGTGGCCGTTTCCGCTGCCGGCCACACCAGCGTCGTGATGGATAGCGCGGGCGTGCGGATGCCGCTGGAAAGCTATCCGCTTCAGGCGCTAGTGTCCGAGCCGATTAAGCCTGTCTTCCCCTGTGTCGTAATGTCGAACACCGTGCACGCCTATATCAGCCAATCCGACAAGGGCGAGCTTGTGATCGGCTCCGGCACCGACCAGTACACCAGCTATTCGCAGCGTGGCGGCCTGCCGCTGATCGAACACACTGTTGCGGCCATCTGCGAGGTGTTCCCAATCTTCAACCGAATGCGGATGCTGCGCAAATGGGGCGGAATCGTCGATGTAACGCCCGACCGCTCGGCCATTCTGGGCAAGACGCCGGTCGAAGGCCTTTACGTGAATTGCGGCTGGGGCACCGGAGGCTTCAAGGCCACACCGGGCGCAGCCCACACGCTCGCTTGGACCGTCGCCAAGGATGAACCACACCCGATCAACGCGCCCTTTACGCTGGAGCGCTTCACCACGGGCCGCCTGATCGACGAAGCCGCTGCCGCCGCTGTCGCGCACTGATTGCGTGCAGAACGAGATGCGTACTGAGGAGACAACAATATGCTTTTGATCCATTGCCCCTATTGCGACGATACGCTTCCCGAGTTGGAATTTGCCTATGCTGGCGAGGCGCATATCGACCGCCCCAAAGATCCCTCGGCGCTGAGCGACGAGGAATGGCGTGATTTTTTGTTCATCCGCACCAACGTCAAGGGCATTCATGCCGAACGCTGGCGGCACATCAACGGGTGCGGGCGCTTTTTTAACGCGCTGCGTGACACCGTGAGCGATCGTTTTTTCACTACCTACAAGGCAGGTGAGGCTCGCCCCGACACAACCGAATTGGAGGCCGCAGGATGACTGATTTTCGTGTAAAGAGCCGGGGCCGTGTCAATACCGACAAGCCGGTCAAGTTCACCTTCGATGACCAGATCTACGAGGGCTTCGAGGGCGATACCGTCGCATCCGCACTGCTAGCCGATGGCGTGCATCTCATGGGGCGCAGCTTTAAGTATCACCGTCCGCGCGGCGTGGTCACGGCAAGCTCGGAAGAGCCGAACGCCTTGATCGGCACGACCCGTGGCCGGGGTCGGTTCGAGCCGAACACCCGGGCCACTATGCAGGAGATCTATCCCGGTCTGAAGACCGAGAGCCAGAACAAATGGCCGAGCCTCAAATTCGATCTCGGCGCGATCAACGATCGTCTCTATATGCTCTTTTCCGCAGGGTTCTACTATAAGACCTTCATGTGGCCGCGCAGCTTCTGGGACAGCGTATACGAGCCTTTCATCCGCAAAGCGGCCGGACTGGGCAAGGCTCCGACCCATGTCGATCCCGACAACTATGCGAGCCGCTATCTGCATTGCGACGTGCTGGTCGTCGGTTCCGGACCTTCTGGCATCGCGGCCGCCTTGGCCGCAGGGCGCGCCGGATCGAAGGTTGTTCTGGTGGACGAGAATTCGGAGATGGGCGGTACGCTGTTGTCCGAGCCGACAGTGTCGATCGACGGACAGCCTGCCTGGTCCTGGCTCGAAGGTGCGATGCGTGAACTGGATCGGCTGTCCAATGTGCGCCTCATGACGCGTACCACGGCGATTGGGTACTATCATCAAAACATGATCGGTCTCGTGCAAAAGCTGACCGACCATTTGGGTGACGTGCCTGAAGGTGCCCCGCGCGAGCGGATGTGGCGCGTGCGCGCGCACGAGGTCGTATTAGCGCAAGGGGCGATTGAACGCCCGATGGTCTTTCATGGCAACGACACCCCAGGCGTGATGATGGCCGGTGCGGCGCAGACCTTCCTCAACCGTTTTGGCGTGCTGGTGGGCAAGGAGCCTGTCGTTCTTACCAGCCATGACAGCGCATGGTACAGCGCCTTCGACATGGCCGATGCAGGCGCGAAAGTGGTGGCGATCGTCGATACGCGCGACGACGTTCCACAGGATTTGCAGGACCAAGCAAAGACACGCGGCATCAAGACGTATCTAGGCTACACCGCCACCGGAACAAAGGGCCGTCTGCGGGTCAAGGCCCTGAGGGTCAACCCGGTTCGCGATGGCAAGGTGGGCGCGGCGCATCTGCTGCCTTGCGATGCGGTGCTGGTCTGTGGCGGCTGGACCCCGTCGCTGCATCTGTTCTCGCATACCAAGGGATCGCTCGAATGGGATGCAGAGGCTAAGGTCTATCTGCCCGGTTACAAGACCGAAGCGGTGCATATCGCGGGCGCCGGCCGTGGGCTTTGGGGCATCGCCTCGGCCCTAGAGGATGGCACGCGTGCGGGCGCCGATGCGGTCAGATCTCTGGGCAGCAAGGCGGGAACAGCTACCTACGCCGTCACTAATGACCGCACCGGCACCGGTATTACGCAAAAAGAGCTTCCAACCGACCGCAGCCCCGGAAAGGCCAAGGCCTTTGTCGATTTTCAGAACGACGTGACCGCCAAAGACATTCGCCTTGCCGTGCGTGAAGGGATGAAGTCCATTGAGCATGTCAAGCGCTACACGACGAACGGCATGGCGACTGATCAGGGCAAACTCAGCAACATGAACGGGCTGACCATCGCTGCTGACGCCCTCAACAAGGAAGCGCCGCAAGTGGGCTTAACGACCTTCCGTCCGCCCTATACGCCGACCACGTTCGGTGCGTTTGCTGGCTATCATAAGGGCGCGCATTTCGAGGTAACCCGTAAGACACCGATCGATGCTTGGGCCGAAGAACACGGCGCAGAGTTTGAACCCGTCGCGCTCTGGCGGCGCGCGTTGTTTTTCCCACAGGCAGGCGAGGACATGCACAAGGCGGTCGCACGCGAATGCAAGGCGACGCGAAAAAGCCTGGGCATTTTCGACGCATCTACGCTTGGCAAGATCGAGGTCTCCGGTCCGGACGCGGTCGAGTTCATGAACCGTATGTACACCAACCCTTGGACAAAACTGGGTGTCGGCCGCTGCCGCTACGGCCTCTTGCTGGGGGAAGATGGCTTCATCCGCGACGATGGTGTCATCGGACGGATACGCGATGACCTATTCCATGTTACCACCACCACCGGCGGTGCCGCGCGGGTTCTGAACATGATGGAAGATTACCTCCAGACTGAATGGCCCGAACTCAAGGTCTGGCTGACATCGACTACCGAAGAATGGGCCACCATCGCGCTCAACGGTCCCAATGCACGCAAGCTTTTGGAGCCGTTCGTCGAGGGCGCGGATATCTCCGCCGATGCGATGCCGCACATGTCGGTCGCGGAATGCACCGTCGCTGGCTTTCGCTCGCGGCTGTTCCGGATCAGCTTTACCGGAGAATTGGGCTTCGAGATCAACGTCCCGGCACGCTATGGCAAGGCGCTTTGGGAAAAACTCTGGGAGGCGGGTCAGAAATACGACATCTGCCCCTATGGCACAGAGACGATGCACGTTCTGCGCGCCGAGAAGGGCTTTATCATTGTCGGCCAGGACACCGATGGCACCATGACACCGCAAGATGCCGGCATCGGTTGGGCGATCGGCAAGAAGAAGCTCGACTTTGTTGGCAAACGCTCGCTTGATCGGCCCGATCTCGTGGCGCCGGGGCGCAAGCAGCTCGTCGGTCTGCTGACGGACGATCCCAAGGTCGTGCTGACCGAAGGCGCCCAGATCGTGGATGACCCCAAGCAGGCGAAAACGATGAAGATGATCGGGCACGTGACCTCGTCCTACTGGTCGGAGACGTTGGGCCGGTCCATTGCGATGGCGGTGGTCGAGGGCGGCATCGAGCGGATGAACGACACGCTGCATATTCCGACCGAGAAGGGTGACGCCGTTACGGCCAAAGTGACTGGAACCGTGTTTTATGACCCCGCCGGCGATCGCCTGAAGGTCGAATGAGGAGGACGATACCATGAATGCTCCGGTGACATCCGTTGATAGGGTCTCCATTGCGGTTCTGCCGCCCGTGGCCCGGTTCAACCTGCGCATCGCGCCTGTCGACCTAAAAAAGGCCTCCGCAGCCTTTGGTCTCACCTTGCCCGGCAAGATTGGGCAGGGCGCCCGAAACGGCGACCGCGCAGCCTATTGTATTGGTCCCGACGAATGGCTTCTGCACGCCGCCGAAAACGATCAGGATGCGGTTGTTGCCGCGTTCGAGGTCGCCCGTGCCGAGACGCCCCATAGTCTTGTGGTCATTTCCGACCGAGAGCTGACCATCGAGGTCAAAGGCCCCGCCGCGGCAGAGCTTTTGACGGTTGGATGCCCACTGGACCTGTCGTGTATCGCCGTGGGCCGAGCCAAGCGAACCGTGTTCGATTATGCTCAGGTAACGTTAATTCGCGACGGCGAAGATGCCTTCCGTGTCGAGGTCTGGCGATCGTTCTTTCCGCACGTTCATGGCCTTCTTAAGAACGCCAGGCGCGAGTTCGCTGTCGGTTTCTGAAGCGGCCCAATCGATCAATATTTTCAGACGCGTCCCGAGCCGGGACGTGACCTTACCCTTTACATGAAATGAACAGTCCCATGCTGAAAACTCTGAGCACCGCCCGCATTTCTGATACCGCCGTTGCCAATGCCGTTGGTCACGAGCTTGACCGTCAGCAAAACCAGATCGAGCTGATCGCATCGGAGAACATCGTCAGCGTCGATGTATTGGGCGCACAAGGCTCCGTGCTGACCAACAAGTACGCCGAAGGCTATCCCGGCCGGCGTTATTACGGTGGGTGCGAGCATGTCGACACGGTCGAACAGATCGCCATCGACCGCGTGTGTGAGTTGTTCGGCGCAGGCTTTGCCAACGTGCAGCCTCATTCTGGTGCCCAGGCCAACCAAGCCGTGTTCTTGGCCTTGCTTAAGCCGGGCGACCGGATCATGGGGCTGGACCTTGCGCATGGCGGGCACCTGACCCACGGATCGCCTGTCACGATGTCCGGTAAATGGTTCGACGTTGTCAGTTACGAGGTTTCCGAAGACGATCATTTAATCGACATGGATAACGTGCGCAAGATCGCGCATGAGACGAAACCCAAGCTCATCGTTGCCGGGGCCTCCGCCTATCCGCGTCATATGGATTTCGCCGCCTTCCGCGAGATCGCGGATGAGGTGGGCGCCTATCTACTGGTCGACATGGCGCATTACGCTGGCCTGATCGCGGCTGGTGAATACCCCGATCCCGTGCCGCACGCCCACGTCGTGACCTCGACCACGCATAAAACACTGCGCGGGCCGCGTGGCGGCACGATCCTCACCAATGACGAGGCGCTCGCCAAGAAGGTTAACTCGGCTGTGTTCCCCGGCAACCAGGGTGGCCCGCTGATGCATGTTGTCGCGGCTAAGGCTGTGGCCTTTGGCGAGGCGCTAGAGCCTTCGTTCAAGAAATACGCCAAAGACGTCATCGCAAACGCGCGGGCGCTGTCTGAGGTTTTGGTTGAAGGCGGTCTGGGTGTTGTTTCCGGTGGCACCGATTGCCACATGGTGCTCGTTGATCTGCGTCCCAAAGGCGTGACAGGGAAGGTCGCGGAAATCGCGCTCGAGCGCGCCGGCATGACCTGTAACAAGAACGCCATCCCGTTTGACGCCGAAAAGCCGTTCGTGACTTCCGGGGTGCGTCTTGGCACGTCCGCAGGCACCACGCGCGGCTTTGGCGAGGCAGAGTTCCGCAAGATCGGTGAGCTGGTCCTTAAGGTGATTAATGCGTTGGCGGGCAGTCCCGAAGGCGACGCGGAGGTCGAGGCAGCTGTGTTGGAAGAGGTGCGAACCCTGTGCGGAGCACATCCGATCTATGCGGAGGACGTGTAAACCCATGTTCCTGTCCGTCTTCGATATTTTCAAGGTCGGAGTTGGCCCCTCATCGTCACACACTATGGGGCCGATGACGGCGGCCGCGCGGTTCCTTGATGGTCTGCGCGGCGGGGCTGAGAAAACTCCATGGGCAGGGACTCTTACCCGCCTAGAGGCGTCTTTGCATGGCTCTCTAGCCTTTACAGGCAAGGGCCATGCAACCGATCGTGCCGTAATCCTCGGGTTAATCGGCTATCTGCCCGATACGCTTGACCCCGATGCCGCCGAACGACTCGAGGCCGAGGTAAGGGAGGTAAAGCGAATTAGTCCTCCCGGTCTGGGCAGGCTCGAATTTGATCCCGACACCGATCTGGTCTTCGACTACGGCCCGCCTTTGCCGGGGCATGCCAACGGTCTAGTGCTGCGCGCCTTTGACGAGCGCGGAAATCTATACTTGACGCAGACTTACTATTCAGTGGGTGGTGGCTTTGTTGTTACCGAGGCCGAGCTTGAGCAGGGAAAAGCCGCTGCAAGCGCGGATTTGCACGATGAAAAGGCCGCGATGGGCTATCCCTATCCGTTTGGGTCTGCCGCCGAGATGCTGGAGATGGGCCGCGCCTCTGGCACCAGCATCGCGCAGATGAAACGCGCCAACGAAGAGGCGCATTCCGGCGGTGGTCTGAACAAACGGATCGACCATGTCTACAAGGTGATGGAGGCTTGCATCGACCGAGGCCTTCGTATGGAGGGCATTCTGCCCGGCGGTTTGTCGGTGAAACGCCGGGCCAAGGCGATCCATGAACAGCTTTTGGCTGAACGCGGCGAGAATCAAAGCCAGCCCCACGTCGCCAATGATTGGCTGTCCGTCTATGCCATGGCTGTGAACGAAGAGAACGCGGCAGGTGGACGGGTCGTGACCTCACCCACCAACGGCGCAGCGGGCGTGGTACCAGCCGTGATCCGCTACTACCGCGACCATTGCATCGGCGCCAACCACGAAGGTGCGCGCACCTTCTTGCTCACCGCGTCGGCCATCGGCGGGCTGATTAAGCACAACGCCTCGATATCGGGTGCGGAAATGGGCTGTCAGGGCGAGGTCGGGTCTGCATCCTCCATGGCTGCGGCGGGACTTTGCGCGGCGCTGGGCGGTACAAACGAACAGATCGAGAACGCTGCTGAAATTGCGCTGGAACATCACCTTGGAATGACCTGTGATCCCGCTGCAGGTCTGGTACAAGTGCCCTGCATCGAACGCAATGGACTCGGCGCTATCAAAGCGGTCAGTGCCGCAAGTCTCGCGCTGCGCGGCGATGGCACGCATTTCATGCCGCTTGATAACTGCATCGAAACCATGCGCCAGACTGGCCACGACATGCTTACGAAGTACAAGGAAACGAGCCTTGGAGGCCTTGCAGTCAATCTTCCTGAATGCTGAAACACACCCGACATTTGGTGTCGCAGCCAAGCCGCACTTCATCCTGAAAGGTATTATCAGAAGAAACCAGGTTGAGGCGGAAAGGATGGCTTCTTAGGGCTCTGTCAGAGCATATCTTTTGAATGGGGCAATGTGCCGGCGTAGCCTCTGCTGAAATCCAAACGCTCCCCGTTCAAGTCCTCAATGACCAGCCCGAACTCATCCGCCAGGAGGCCTTGATGTATGTATTTTTTACGTTCTCGCTTTGGAGTATCGGAGCTATGCGCCATAAACGGGATGCGGCCTTTTCCGTACAAAATGTGGTGGGTTTGTATTCACGTGACACGCGCAAACTCAAGCCTGATCGCTATGGCTGATGACTTGGAAGATTTGGATATTCTAAAATCAATGGGTTACGGGTCAGAGAATGTTGGACCCCGGTCCCGTCCCCTCCGCCACTTTATATATGTAAACAATTGTTATTATTATATAATTCTATAGTATGCAGGATTATATCCCCCTTAGCACCCCCCCCCGCCGCATTGGCTTGGATATCTAAGAAAAGCATGATGACCAAGCGTTAGTGGCGTTTCACTGATTACGCACCTTTGCGGACGCTCCTGAGCAGACTGAACGCCGCGGTGCCCTCTCCAGAGCCTACGTTCATGGACTGCGCAGCATCGACTAAGATGCGGAAGTCGGCTCGGCGGACGGAGCGGACTCTGGGCCAATGCCTTCGTGGAGAGTAAGAAAATTAACTTGTCAGTGGAACTGTGGCTCCGGTGGGTAGTGCGAAAAGTTTATCGTCTTTGTCCGCAAGTGGAACCTCAGTGCGATAGCGCATGAAGTCACCGTTGCCCAAATCGTGGTGATGCATTTGAAGCGGACCAAGTCTATCGACTACCACTTTAACCACTTCCCTGTCGCCCAAAAAACCGACCAAGCGCGTGGAACCGTTCCACTCCATTGCCCAAGACCAGCATTCCGCCCCGGGGTGGCGTCGGACACAGACTCTGTAGAAACCTTCTGCCGTATGTCCAAGTATGCGCGGTTCCCACTCCAAGACGGCATCGGCGAAATCCGCGATGATCTTGTTACCGTAGTCAGCGCGCCTCACCATTATCAGTGGGTGGTAGCCCCCGGTCCACCAATAGCCGCGCTCTTCATCCTGTTGGTAAGTGATCCAGTTGAAGAACCCGGCGAGTTGAAGGCGAGCCAGTTCAAAGGCGCGGTCTTTATCAATCTGCGGCGGCGACGTGAAGTTGAAGCTGAATTTCCCGTTCGGTCCAAATGGCACGTGGAGTTTCATGTTCTCGTGGCTGTCCTTCACCGGTTTCTTCGTTCGGCGGCTAATCGCCTTCGCAGCCTTGCGCAGCGCCTCTTCTTTCGCAGCGTCATCATAGTCGAGATGCGTCTCGCCGTGTTCCGGGTGTAGTGTGATCGCCGATATGTCATTCTCCAGATCGGCCTTCCGGTTGTTACAGGGACCGCAGGCATTCACGATCAGATTCCAGTGCCCGTTCAGCTTTCCCTTGGGGACGAATCTACGGCCCAAGACATGCTCCTTGGTGACGGGCTTCGCGGTCAAGTCGCAGGCGCAATAGGGGCAGATCACGTTTCGAAGCCGAATTGCCCGATTGACGGGAAGATGGGTCAGGGTTGGCGTTAACATGTTCGTCACAGATTTCTCGAATAGTTGCAGACAAGTCGGAGCTTTGCGCAGAAGTCCTTTACTCATTCGTAAGAGCCGAAGTTCGCTGCATTCTGACAAATTGGCAAGACGGACTCGAAGCCCACCTGCGCCGACCCAGTGGGCTACTCCATCCCGACCCCGCTTGATCGACATAGACGGCCCTGAACAGGCCATCGCCAGCGCGTTACTCGCCGCGGCGCAGCTTCTCAAGAGCGGATACTGGTGTAGTGCCTAGTGTTCGCCACCTGACAAAAGGTTCCCAGTCTGCCTCTGGTGCGCGCTCGGTCGCTCGGACGAAGGTACGAGGGGCGGTGCTGTCAAAGGAACTTGGCTTGCGGCGGGGCAGGGTGCTGAGTAGCGTCTCCAGATGACCAAACCCAGCCCCTTCAAGTGGTTCAAGACCAGCCCCGAGATCATCCGCCTGGCGGTGATGCTCTATGTCCGGTTCCCGCTTTCGCTCCGTAACGTCGAGGATTTGCTCCACGAGCGCGGCGTCGATGTCAGCCACGAGACGGTCCGGTTCTGGTGGCACAGGTTCGGCCCGATGTTTGCCTCCGAAATCCGGAAACGTCGGATCGAGGGCATGCGATCGAGCCGGTGGCGGTGGCATCTCGACGAGATCTTCGTGAAGATCAACGGTGAAAGGCACTATCTTTGGCGCGCGGTTGATCACGAAGGCGAAGTTCTTGAGAGCTTTGTCACCAAGACGCGCGACAAGAAGGCCGCATTGAAATTCCTGAGAAAAGCAATGCGAAAGCACGGTCGGCCCGAGGTGGTCGTGACGGACAAACTCCGGTCCTACGGTGCGGCTCTGAGGGAGATCGGCGCAGGCGCCCGGCAGGAGACGGGCCGTTGGGTGAACAACAGAGCGGAAAATTCACACCTTCCGTTCCGACGACGCGAGCGGGCGATGCTCCGGTTCCGGCGCATGCGAAGTTTGCAAAAGTTCGCCGCCGTCCACGCCTCCGTCTCAAACCACTTCAACCAGGAACGCAGCCTCTCCCGTCGCAACACCTTCAAGGCCAACCGTGCCGCCGCACTCGCCGAGTGGCGCGGTCTTCTCGCGGCATAAGGTGCAGCTTCACTGTCCTTCCAGAGACTGGTTCGAATTAGTCTGCCAGCACCGCTCGATGCGATCCTGTCAAAGGATTGGGCCGCCGGGTTGCGGACGCGCATTTCCACCGATCACGCCATGCAGGATATCGGCCCGCTTGGCCTCTCTACCTCGGAGACGGTCTACATGACCGTGGTCGACCGCGACCTGAATACGGTCAGTTTCATAAACTCGATCTTCGATTCCTTCGGCAGCGGTATCCTCTGCCCGGACACGGGCGTGCTCTTCCAGAATCGCGGCAATTCCTTCACGCTCGATCCCTCGCACCCCAACGCGCTGGCCCCTGGCAAGCGGCCAATGCACACGATCATGCCGGGCATGGCGACGGAAGGCGGCCGCGTCCGGCTGTCCTTCGGCGTTATGGGCGGAGACTATCAGCCATTCGGACATGCCCGGATCGTCTCAAACCTCGTTGATTACGGCATGGATCTGCAGGCGGCCATTGACATGCCGCGGCTTCTGGCCACCGGCGCGGAGGTCGAGGTCGAACGCAGCCTGCCGCCTGCGATCCTGCATGCCTTGGCCGACAAGGGGCACCGCTTGCGCGTGTCGCAAGATCCTCTCGGAGGCTGCCAGGCAATTCTCATCGACCATGACCGGGGACTTCTTAGCGGCGGTTCGGATGCGCGCAAGGACGGTCATGCGGCAGGATACTGATCCTGAGCGATGTCGCGAGGCAAATCAGGAAAACGGTGACATCGGTAGTGCAGCGGGTATTGTGGCGACTATGGTGATTGCGATGGCCAGTTAGAAAAGACAAGCAATTGCTGATCGAGAAATTCCTACCGACGGCCCACAGACGGATGAGTTGTATCGCAACGGATGTCGCACTCTTGCACGCGGCGCGGCTGCTGGAACGTGATCATGACATGCTGTTGGTCTGCGATACGACGGCCGGTTGGTCGGCGTTCTTACCAAAACCGACGCGGTGCGCCAGATCGGGATCTGCACTGTTACCAGTTGCACCGCGCCCGTTTCGCCTCGCTCCGCATGCGCCGGCCCGACCGCCCTTCTAAAACCTCGATCCTGCCCGCGTAGCTATCCGTTGAGCCGTCCAAAGGGTATTGTCAGAAGAACTTCGTTTGCTAAGCTGACAATGGCTCGTTTGTTGGTCTCGTCGGCGCTCTGAAAGGTCTTTCTCCTTACAGAACAATATATTGTACCCTCTCGTCAGTGGGGACCGCGGGGAAGGAAGGCCAGACGCGATTCTTCTGACAGTGCCGCGAGAGGCACTACCTGTGGCGGGCCGTCGATCACGAAGGCGAGGTTCTGGAAAGCTTCGTCACGAAGACCCGGGACAAGAAGGCCGCATTGAAATTCCTGAGAAAAGCAATGCGCAAGCACGGCCGACCCGAGGTGATCGTGACGGACAAACTCCGGTCTTACGGCGCCGCGCTCAGGGAGATCGGCGCCGGCGCTCGGCAGGAGACCGGCCGCTGGGCGAACAACAGGGCAGAGAATTCCCATCTCCCGTTCCGACGACGGGAGCGAGCAATGCTCCGGTTCCGGCGCATGCGAAGTTTGCAGAAATTCGCCGCCGTCCACGCTTCCGTCTCGAACCACTTCAACCAGGAACGCAGCCTTTCCAGCAGACCGCTCTTCAAGGCCAACCGCGCCGCCGCTCTCGCCGAGTGGCGCCAGCTCGGCGCGGCATAAGGGACAGGCATCCTGCCCTTGCGTAGACTGGTTCGAATTGGTCTGACACCACCAGAAGCTGGCATAGAGGCCCACCTTCGGGTCCACGCCCGCGATAATGGAGAAGGCGATGGCCTCGGGAATGAGCGCCAGCGCCACGACCAATCCGGCAAGGAGGTCGCCGCGAATGTTGCCCAGCCACTGGCCACGGTAAGCGTCGAGTGAGATCATGAAATAGGTATCCAATACCGGCCTTCGCGCAATCCGCCAGGCCAGTGTGCAACTGCATCGTTGTCTGTCGTTGTCCGGCGGATCGGCGGCCGGAAGAGCCACCCGGAATCGCTTCCGGGTCCATGTTCGCTGCGGTGCGGCATAGGGGCTTTTCGCCGGAAGGGCAACACTATTGCGTCCGGCCAGGGACGATCTTCTTGCCGAGCAGCTACGGCGTGGCAACCTGCTCAAGAGATCAGAAGATCTCGCTGACGCCCCGGACGAATCGCTCCTGCGTTAGGTGGAGCGTACCGCTATTCACCTGTGATGCCCGCGTGAGCGGTGCGGAAGGTTCGCGACGACCAGGGCGGCTGCGACAGTCGGTCGGGAATGTGAAGGTCGAGGTGTAGTCGTCCGGGCGGGTAAATGGCGACGCCGTCAGTTTTCGCAGGACACCGTCGCGTCCGGCGGCAGGCCGATCTGGGCGCCGAAGCGTGCCATTTCGGCCTCGCTCGGCTCCCGCCCGGAGAATGTCTTGATGTAGTAGGGCACGCGGGACATGCGTGTTTCCAGGCATTCGGACGACTGCATGGAGATATACCCGATCTGCACCAGATAGACGGTTCGCGCGCGCACGTCCGCCTCGCCCGGATCGAAGCCGAACCGCTCGAATACGCTCCGAATCGCATTCAGCCTCCGCTCGTCGGAATCCGAGACACGGGCGGTTACCGCCTCGGATTGGTGCGCCCATCCCCGTACCGCGAGATCGAAACGCGGCTCGAAGCGGGCTTCGTCCAGGAACACGGCAATGATGTTCAGGACGGCTTCGGACACGGTCTCGGCGTAGGCCTCGCAACCAGCGACGAGGGCCCGTGTATTCGTATCGTCCCAAAGTTCCAGAAGCGCATCGAGGATCGCGGCGCGATCCTTGAAGAACCAGTAGAAACTGGTTCGCGAGAGGTTCAGCCGATTGGCGAGAGGCTGGATCTTGACCGCGTCGATGCCGCTTTCGAGAAACGCGGCCTTGGCCGCATCGAGCCATAGCTCCCGCGACCCGCGCCAGCCGCTGGTCTTTTGAAGGTCATAGCTGGGTTCACGCCCGTCCATGCGCCGAGAGTAACGGGGCGTGCGGTCGGTCGCAACAAAAATAGACATATATGAACTTAAACTTGACATAAGTGAACAAATTACGGAACGATAGCGCAAGCCAAGGGAGTGCTGCCATGTCGAAAGACCCATTGTTCCAGCCCTATCAGCTCAAGCATCTGACGCTGAAGAACCGGCTCATGATTACCAGCCACGAACCTGCCTATCCCGAGGACGGCATGCCGAAGGAGCGCTACCGCGCCTATCACGTGGAGCGCGCGCGGGGGGGCGTCGGGCTTACCATGACCGCTGGCTCGGCGAGCGTGGCGCGGGACAGCCCGCCGGTCTTCAACAACATTCTGGCGTGGAAAGACGAGGTCGTGGGCTGGATGCGGCAGCTTACCGAGGAATGCCACGAGCATGACTGCGCCGTGATGATCCAGTTGACGCATCTTGGCCGCCGAACCCGCTGGGACAAGGCCGACTGGCTGCCGGTGGTCTCTCCCGGCCACGAGCGCGAGCCGTCGCACAAGGCCTTTCCGAAGAAGGCCGAGGACTGGGATATCGCGCGGCTGATCCAGGACTATGCCGCGGCGGCCGAGCGCATGAAGGCGGCCGGTCTCGACGGGATCGAGATCCAGGCCTACGGACACCTGATGGACCAGTTCTGGTCACCGCTCACCAACGATCTCGACGGCCCTTATGGAGGGTCCAGCCTGGACAACCGGTTGCGTTTCACCTTCGATGTGCTGAAGGCGATGCGCGACGCCTGTGGCCCTGAGTTCATCATCGGCGTGCGCTACACCGGCGACGAAGACCTGCCCGGTGGGCTGACGAAGGAGGACGGGCTCGAGATCTCGCGCCGCTTGAAGGATTGCGGTCAGGTGGATTTCCTCAATGTGGTGAAGGGGCATATCGACACCGATGCCGGGCTGACCGATGTCATCCCGGTGCAGGGCATGAAGTCGGCCCCGCATCTCGACTTTGCCGGAGAGATCCGCGCGGCGACCGAATTCCCGACCTTCCACGCCGCGAAGATTCAGGACGTGGCGACCGCGCGTCACGCCATCGCCTCGGGCAAGCTCGACCTGGTGGGGATGACCCGCGCACATATGGCCGACCCGCATATCGTCGCCAAGATCCAGCGCGGCGAAGAGGACCGCATCCGCCCTTGCGTCGGCGCGAACTACTGCCTTGACCGAATCTACCAGGGCGGCATGGCGCTTTGCGTCCATAATCCCTCGACCGGCCGCGAGATCGAACAGCCGCACCGGATCGGGAAAGCGGACACTCCGCGCCGGATCGTGATCGTGGGCGCCGGACCCGCCGGGATGGAAGCCGCGCGGGTGGCCTCGGAACGGGGGCATGAGGTGATCGTCCACGAGGCGGCAAACGATCCGGGAGGGCAGATCCGGCTGACCGCGCAGACCGAGCGGCGTCGGGAAATGATGCAAATCATCGATTGGCGCCGGGCCGAATGTGAACGGAACGGGGTGCGCATCAATTTCAACAGCTTCGCCGATGAAGAGACGGTGCTGGCGGACGCGCCCGATGTCGTCATCGTGGCCACCGGGGGATTGCCCCATACCGATGTGCTCGCCGAAGGCAACGAACTGGTGGTGTCCGCATGGGACATTCTCGCGGGCGATGCCGCGCCGGGTAGCAACGTGCTCATCTACGACGATGCCGGCGACTATCCCGCCCTGCAGGCGGCCGAGAAGATCGCCGAGACCGGGGCGAAAGTGGAGATCGTATCGCGCGACCGGAACATCGTGCCCGAGGTGATGGCCATGTCGCTCACGCCTTCGCTTCGCATCCTTCAGGTCCGCGATGTCATCTTCACGCCGACCTGGCGCGTGGATGCGGTGCGCCGCGAGGGCAACGGGCTGGTTACCACGCTGGGGAGCGATTACGGCAAGATGACGCGCGAACGCCGGGTGGATCAGGTTGTCGTCAACCACGGGACGCGGCCCCTGGACGATCTCTATTTCGACCTTCGTGCAGGTGCGACGAACCTGGGCGAGGTGGATTACGAGGCGCTGATTGCGCGACAGCCCCAGACGGTCGCCCGCAATCCGGAAGGACGCTATCAGCTTTACCGCGTGGGTGACGCGGTCGCAGCGCGCAACACCCATGCCGCGATTTACGACGCGCTGCGACTGATGCGGACACTTTAGGGGAATGGCCTCCAGCCTCAGGCAGCAAGGGTCGCGTTGTGGGTCCGCATCCGGCTTGGCCATGTGCGCTGGACGAACTGAAGGGGAGCCATGTCCGAACGGAAACCGGCCCCGGTCGCGGCGTTCGTCGAAGATCAGCTCAGGCGTCCTCGCTGCAACATCGGTGTGACCCCGAACGACGTGCGGTAGACGCGGGAGAAGTGGCCGGGGCTTTCGAAACCGCAGGCCATCGACACCTCGGTGACCGACATCTCGGTCTGCAACAGAAGATGGCGCGCACGCTCCAGCCGCATTTCCATGTAGAACTTCTTGGGCGATGTATTCAGGTATTTCCCGAACAGACGCTCAAGCTGCCGGGTCGATACCCCCAGATCCCGCGCGATCACCGAGGGCGAAACCGGGCTGTCCAGACGGTCGCGCATGATCCGGATGGCTCTTGTCAGATGGCGGTTTCGGATGCCGTTGCGCGATTGCAGCGACACCTTTTGGGCGGCAGTGGCATCGCGCACGGCGTTGTAGACCATCTGATCGGCCACCGCGACGGAAAGGTCGTATCCGTGGTCCCGCTCGATCAGGTGCAGGATCAGGTCGGCGGTTGCCGTGCCGCCCGAGGCAGTGATGTGCCGCTCGTCCGCCACGAAGACATTGCGCACGAGATGAACGTCGGGAAATTCTTCCATGAAACTGTCGTGAAACTCCCAGTGGATCGCGGCCCGCATACCGTCCAGAAAGCCGGCCTTGGCCAGAATGTAGGCGCCCGAACATAGCGCGCCGATCCGGGTTCCGTGCATGCGCTTGCGGCGCAGGGCCGCCATCAGGCTGCGGCAGTCCTGCCGGCGGACATGGATACCGGACAGCACGAAGAGCCGGTCGCATTCCGGAAGGCTGTCGAAGCCGTGGTGGACCAGGGTCACCGACCCGTTGGAGCTTGTGGCCGTCTGGCCGTTCGCCGATCCGAAGGACCAACTGTAGAGATCCTGGCCGCTGACCAGATTGGCAATCCGCAGCGGATCGACCGCGCAGGAGAAGACCAGATGAGTGAAGTCCTCGACCAACGCGAAGACGAAGTGCTGTGTGCCCGTCATATGCTGGCCCCTCCCGTCACGGCGGATGACGGCTTCTCGCGATGTTTCGGTCATGCAACCGTCTCCGGATGGTATACTAGGCCAATCTTGATTGTAGACAATATGTATTTTAATAAACCACAAAGAGTGTATAGTTAGCGCGCCCGGCATCCTGAGAGAGAGGAGCTACATGAATTTCGAGGGCATATACACGCCCGTCATCACGCCGTACCGTGAGGACGGGAGCATCGACCGGGACGCCTTTGCCGCGCAGATCGACTATCTTGTCGAAGCCGGCGTTCAAGGCATCGTCAATGGCGGCTCGACCGGCGAATACTACGCACAGTCGATGGAAGAGCGCGCCGAATTGGCGGCCTTCGCCAAGGAAGTGATCGGCGACCGCGTGCCGCTCGTCATCGGCGCCGTCGCCATCCGTCTGCCCGATTCGATCACGATGGCCGAAACGGCGGCCCGGATCGGCGCCGATGCGATCCTCGTCGGCTCGCCACCCTATTCGGTGCCGACCGAGCGCGAGAACGCGCTCAATGCGCTTGCCATCGACCGGGCGGCCGACCTGCCGGTCATCCTCTACAATTATCCCGGACGAATGGGCATCAATATGGGCGAGGAGTTCCTCGACCGCGTCGGCCGCAGCCGGAATTTCCGCGGCATCAAGGAAAGCTCGGGCGATATCAACCGGGTGCATCTGCTGGCCCGCGACTACCCGCATATCCAACTTGGCTGCGGCATGGACGACCAGGCGCTGGAATTCTTTGCCTGGGGGGCGCCGTTCTGGATCTGCGGCGGGTCGAATTTCCTGCCGAAGGAGCATGTCGCGCTGTGGAAGGCATGCATGATCGAGGGCGATTTCAGCAAGGGGCGCCGGATCATGTCGGCGATGATGCCGCTGATGCGGGTGCTCGAGCAGGGCGGCAAGTTCATCCAGTGCATAAAGCATGGCTGCGAGATGACTGGCAACTACGCCGGGCCGCCGCGCCCACCGCTGCGCGCCCTGAACAAGGATGACAAGCGGCAGCTTGAACAGGTGGTGCGCGTCCTGAAGCGCACCGTGGCCGAAATCGAAGCGGAGTAAGCGCCATGACAGATCTTCTGACAACCGACGAATACAAGGCCGTCGCCGCTGGTCTGGCCCTGCCCGATCAGGCATTCATCGACGGCAGTTTCCGCCCCGCGAAATCGGGCGATACTTTTGACAGCATCAACCCGGCGACGGGCGAGGTGCTGGCCAGGGTTGCGGCCTGCGGCGCCGAAGACGTGGATTTCGCGGTGGAGAAGGCGCGCGACGCCTTCGAGGACGGGCGCTGGTCGCGCCTGCATCCGTCCGAGCGCAAGGAGGTGCTGATCCGTCTGGCCAAGCTGATGAAACGCAACGCACGCGAACACGCACGCGAACTGGCGGTCATGGAAAGCCTCGACAGCGGCAAGACGATCTACGATTGCGAAACCGTGGACGTGCCCGAGACCATCCACTGCCTGGTCTGGCACGCGGAACTGATCGACAAGATCTACGATCAGGTCGCGCCGGCCTCGGACAACCATATGGCCATGATCGTCCGCGAGCCCGTGGGCGTGGTGGGCCTTGTCCTGCCATGGAACTTCCCGCTTCTGATGCTGGCCTGGAAGATCGGCCCAGCGCTGGCCGCGGGCTGCTCGGTCATCGTGAAGCCAGCCGAGGAAACCTCGCTCACCGCGCTGCGAGTGGCCGAACTTGCGATGGAGGCCGGCGTGCCGGCGGGTGTCTTCAATGTCATCACCGGCAGCGGAGCCGAGGTCGGCGAACCGCTCGGGCGTCATATGGATGTGGACATGATTTCGTTCACCGGCTCCACCGCGACCGGCCGGCGTTTCCTGGGTTATGCTTCGGAGTCGAACCTCAAGGAAGTGACGCTTGAGATGGGCGGCAAGAACCCGGCAGTGGTGCTGGACGATGCCGAAAACCTCGACCGCGTGGCCGCGCATGTCGTCAACGGCGCCTTCTGGAACATGGGCGAGAACTGTTCGGCCGCATCCCGGCTGATCGTGCAAAAGGGTGTCAAGGACGCGCTCATGGAGCGGATCGTCGCCCATGCCCGCGAATGGCCGATGGGTGATCCGCTCGATCCGGAGAACCGCGTCGGGGCACTGGTCAGCCAGGCGCACTTCGACAAGGTCTGCTCCTATCTCGGCAAGGGGGCCAAGGTGCTCCTTGGCGGCAAGGCCGAGGCGGGATTCGTGGAGCCGACGGTCCTCGATGTCGACGACCGCGAGGCCGCGCAGGTCCGCGAGGAGATCTTCGGGCCGGTCCTGTCGGTGCTGACCGTCGAGAGCTTCGACGAGGCGATTGCGCTGGCGAATGACACGCAATACGGGCTCGCCGCCTCGATATTCACCGCGAATGTCAAGCGGGCGATCCGCGGCGCACGGGCAATCCGGGCCGGAACGGTCACCGTCAACAGCTTCGGCGAGGGCGACATCACGACCCCGTTCGGCGGCTTCAAGCAGTCGGGATTCGGCGGACGCGACAACGGTGTCCAAGCGCATGACCAGTACACGCAGGTCAAGACGATCTGGATCGATCTGAGCGACGACGCCGACGAGGCCGTGGATTGAGCAGCTATGCCGCCTTTCGGCTGCCGGTCCAACTGGGACCCGCAGCCTGGAATGCCATACTCGGGCCGCAAGAGGCGCGACCCCGGCTGGAAGGGGGCCGCACGGCCGATTTCGTGGTCGTCGGCGCCGGTTTCGCCGGGCTGTCGGCCGCGCGGCGGCTGACCCAGTTGCAACCCGGTGCCCGGATCGCGGTGCTGGAGGCCGGGCGGCTCGCGGACGGCGCGGCCGGGCGCAATTCGGGCTTCATGATCGACCTGCCGCATGATCTGGCCTCGGAGGATTACGCGGGATCCGGGGACGACCGGGGATTGATCGGTCTCAACCGGCAGGCCATTGCTTTCGCCCGCGAGGCGGTAGAGGAGTACGGTATAGACCCGAACTTTTTCGACCCCGCGGGCAAGGTGAACGGCGCTTTCAGCGACAAGGCACGGGCGAATAACGAAAGCTACGCCAGACACCTCGCCTCGCTCGGCGAGGCCAGCGAGATGCTGGATGCCCGGCAGATGCAGGACCTGACGGGATCGCGCCACTATCAATCGGGGCTCTACACGGCGGGCACCCATATGTTGCAGCCTGCGGGCTATATCCGGGGTCTGGGTCGCGGGTTGGCGGGGCAGGGGGTCGAGATTTTCGAGAAGAGCCCTGTGACCGGACTGGAAAGACAGGGGGATGCCTGGTCGGTGCGAACGCAGCGCGGAAGTATCAGTGCCGCCCGCGTGATCCTGACCGTGAACGGCCATCTCGAAAGCTTCGGCTTCGAACGCGGGCGGTTGATGCAGCTCTTTCTCTACGCGGTGATGACGCCCGAGCTCGGGAGCGAGGACCTCAGGAAGCTGGGCGGGCGGACACGCTGGGGCATCACGCCGTCGGACCCGATGGGCACGACCGTGCGCCGGATCGACGGCGCGCAGGGCGGAAACCGCATCGTGACCCGCACTTGCGCCACTCTCAGGCCGGACGCCAAGCCGTCCAGTGCCGACCTCGCGCGTGCCGCAAATGTCATGCAGCGCAAGTTCGACCAGCGCTTTCCGCAACTGGCGGGTATGCGGATGGAATACGCTTGGGCCGGGCATCTCTGCCTCAGCCTGAATGGCGTCTCGGTGATGCGCAAACTCGATGACGGTCTTTTTTCGGGCTGCGTTCAGAACGGGCTGGGCACCACGCGCGGAACCCTGACCGGGATCGGTGCGGCCGAGCTCGCCTGCGGCGAGACCAGTGCGATCACCGAACATTTCGCCGCCGAGGCACGTCCCCAACGCCTTCCGCCGCAGCCGATCCGGCAGATCGGTGCGAACGCGGTGCTCCGCTGGAAGGAATGGCGGGCTCGCGACGAGTAGCCGTGCCAGGCATCCCCGATCCGGGGCCGGGGCAGGCCGCGCCGGGTCACCCGGCCACCGCAACACCAGACCTGTGATGGCGGCGCCTTCCTCGGCGGCGAGGGATGCGGCGGTCGTGGGCACCTCTTCAGGGCGTCCGGTTCGGTCAACCGCCATCTCGAGACGCGGCTGGTATCCAAAGGCAGAAAAAAGCCCGCCGAGATCGGCGGGCAAGTTTAGGGAGATGGAAGCTCAGTAACTCTGGTTCAGTTCGCTCGCCGCCGGGATCTCGCGCTCGCGCCGGGCGATGTAGTCCCGCAGCGCCTCGTCCCTGGCGACGTCCAGCATGGGCTGCTGGTATTCAGACAGAAGATTGCGGGCATGGTTCAGGGCCCGTTCGGTGATTTCCTTCTCCCCGTCGGCCACCCATTGCTCGATCGAGTTGTTATCGAAAAGCTCGGGCATGAAGAAGGCGGACTGGAAATTCTCCTGCGTGTGGGGATGCCCCAGATAATGCCCGCCCGGCCCGACATCCGGTACCGCGGAAAGCGCCTGGTCGAAATCGTCCCATTTCGGACCTTCGCCCAGGCGGTGGGCCATCGCGCATTGCACGGCATCGACCACGAATTTCGCAATCGAACAGTGCATCCCGGCCTCGTTCCAGCCGGCCGCGTGCCAGATGTAGTTGGCGCCGGCATGGATAACGGCGGAGAGCGTGCTGGCGCTCTCGTAGCCCGCCTGGGCGTCGAAGGTCTTGGCCCCGCCGAGGCTGCCCGAGGTCCGCCAGGGCACACCGTAATGGCGCGCCATCTGCCCGATCATGAAATTCATCAGGCCGATCTCCGGCGTGCCGGCCATCGGCGCGCCGGATCTCATGCTGACGGTCGAAAGGTAGTGGCCATAGATCGCCGGGCAGCCCTTGCGGATCACCTGGGTATAGGCCAGCGCCGACAACGCCTCGGCATTGAGTTGCGCGACCGCTGCGGGCACGCTGGCCGGGGTATTCGCCCCGCCCAGCACGAAGGGCGAGCAGAGCACCGGCTGGTTGCGGCGGCAAAACGCACGCATCGCGCCCAGCATCGTCTCGTCCCACACCAGCGGCGAGTTGCCGTTGCAGTTGCCGGTGGTGACAGGGTGGTCTTCCAGGTAGTCCTCGCCAAAGAGGATGGCACACATCTCCATCACGTCCTCGGCGTTCTTCGGGCTGGTGGTCATGCCCATGAACATCTTGTCGGAATGCATCATCGAGGAATAGGTGATCCGCAGATGCCGCTGGCTGATGGGATGGTCGTAAGGCTCGACGATGTGATGGGCCGTGGAATGCAGCGCCGGAAGCATATGGGCAAGCTTGTGAAACGTAGCGAGATCCTCAAGCATCGGATTGCGCCGCACGTTGTCAAGGTCACGCAGGAAGGGCGCGCCGGTCATCGGCACGAAGATCGAATGCGGCCCGCCGAGGCGCACATTGTTGGCCGGGTTGCGGGCGTGATAGGTGAATTCCGCCGGGATCGTTCTGATCAGCTCGCGCACAAGGCCACGATCCAGGAAGACCCTTTCACCGACAACCTTGGCGCCCGCCGTCTTCCAATCCTCCAGCGCGATCGGATCCCGGAAATGCACGCCCACATTCTCGAGAATGTTCATCGAGGCATTGTCGAGCCGCTCGACATGGGCCTCGTCCATGACCTCGCAATAGGGGATATTGCGGGTAAGTCCGGGCAGCATCCTGAAATCGCGCGTCGTCCGCAAGGTGCGCCGGGCCGCGCGTCCGCCGGAGCGCCCGCCGGACCGGGCCTTGTTCGCCTTACCAGCTTCGCTCATCCTGTTCCCTCCAAGTTCGACACAGGGTGATATCACCCGCATCAGACCGCTTGCAGGAATGCGATATCCTTTTGCAGGAAGCGACATCCCGGCCGGCCGAGCCTTACAGATGCCGTGCGCCCCGACAGGATAATTCGGTGCAGCCGGATCTATAGGGGCGCGACCTTCACGGATCGCATCGGCGCGTCATCCGGAATCCATCGGGCCAGACCAGTCGCGATTGGTCTCATTCACCAGAACCGTCCCCCGGTCCCCTGGTCCGTATCGGAAGCAGATCGATCGGGAGGGGGAATATCACTGTGTGGGTCTTGTCCGTTGCGATATCGTTGAGCGCATTGAAATACCTCAACTGCATCGCGTTGGGCTGGGCGGCGAGCATCTTGCCGGCTTCGACCAGTTTGGTTGCGGCCTGCTGTTCGCCTTCGGCGTTGATCACCCGCGCGCGCCGAATCCGCTCGGCCTCGGCCTGTTTGGCGATCGCGCGCACCATGCTTTCGTCTATATCCACATGCTTGATCTCCACATTCGCGACCTTGATGCCCCAGGCATCCGTCTGGCGATCGAGGATCTCCTGGATATCAGCGTTGAGCTTGTCGCGCTCGGCCAGCATCTCGTCGAGTTCATGCTTGCCCAGAACCGAGCGCAGGGTGGTCTGGGCCAGCTGGCTGACTGCGGCGCGGAAATCGGCGACGTTGATGATGGCGCGCTGCGGATCGACGATGCGGAAATAGATCACCGCATTGACCTTGACCGACACATTGTCGCGGCTGATCACGTCCTGGGTCGGCACGTCTTCGACATACATCCTGAGATCGGTGCGCACCACCTGCTGCACGAAGGGGATCAGGAGCACGAAGCCCGGTCCGGAGACCCGCGTGAACCGACCGAGCGTGAACACGACACCGCGCTCGTATTCCCGGAAGATGAAGATGGCATAGTAGAGGACCAGAACTATCAGCAGAATGCCGAAAAGCTGCAAGATCCAGTCGAAGAACGCGAAATCGAATTGCATGTCTAACCTCCCTGATCCGGCTGTGGCTTCGTGGTGGCCTCGACGGTGAGCGTCAGTCCATCAACTCCGCAGACTTGCGCCTCCTGGCCCGCGGTCAGGTCGTCGGAGCCCCGCGCGTGCCAGCGTTCGCCTTCGGCCCAGACGAAGCCTGTGCCGCGGTCCCATTCCAGCACACGCGCTGGAGCCCCGATCATTCGCGCGCGCCCGCTCACCGGGGCGGCTCTGTAGGCGCGCATCGTGAAGCCCAGCAGCAGGATCAGCACGGCGGCGCTGACCGCGGCTATCGTGCCGATCATCCACCACGAGATCTGATAGGCGGGAACGTCCGTATCGACGAGCATCGACGCCCCGACCACGAAGGCCACGACGCCGCCGATGCCAAGGATGCCGAAGGTCGGCGTCAGCGCCTCGACGACCATGAACGCGATGCCGAGCCCGATCAGCGCCAGCCCCGCGTAATCCAGCGGCAACTGATTGAGCGCATAGAGCCCGATCACCAGGCTGATGGCACCCACGACACCGGGCACCACGGCGCCCGGATTCCAGAATTCGAAGATCAGCCCGTATATGCCGATCATCATCAGGATCAGCGCGACATTCGGGTTCGAGAGCACGCTGAGGACGCGGGTGATCGCGTCCATCTCGACGGCCTCGACCGGAAGGCCGGCGACCGCCAGGGTCCAGTCGGCTCCCCCGACATCCACGGTTCGCCCATCGGCCGCGGCCAGCAGGGCATCGACATCCGCGGCGACGATTTCGATCACGTTCTCGTCTCGTGCGGCTTGCGCGGACAGGCTGGCCGCTTCGCGCACGGCGCGCTCGGCCCAGTCGGCATTACGCCCGTGCATTTCCGCCAGGCTGCGGATCAGGGCGACGGCATCGTTGGTCGCCTTCGCCGCCATCGCGTCCGGTGGGCGCGACTGTGCGGGTGGGGTTTCACTGCTTTCGTCGTCCGAGCCCTCGGGGTGCTCGGAACCGCCTTTCCCTTTGTCCCGCGGCTGGCGATCCTCGCCCGGTGTACCCCCTGGCAATCCGTCGAGTTGCACCGGCGTTGCCGCGCCAAGATTGGTGCCCGGCGCCATCGCGGCGACATGCGTTGCGTAGAGGATATATGTGCCCGCGCTCGCTGCATGCGCCCCGGATGGCGCGACATATCCGATCACCGGAACGGAAGATGCGAGCACGCCCGAGATGATCTCGCGCATCGCGTCCGCCAGACCGCCCGGCGTGTTCATCCGCAGCACGAGCGCGGCCGCGCGCCGTTCCGTGGCAATGCCGATGACACGATTGACATGTCTCACCGTCGCCGGTCCGATCGGACCTTCGATTGCCGCCATGAGCACAACGGGATCGGTATCTCGCTTGTGTGTCTCCTGTGAGGCCGCCGGCAGGATGCCCGGTAGGGCGATGATCGCGGCCGCAAGGAGACTGCACAACCATTTGAAAAGTGGCACTTTCGCCTCCCTTTCGGAAATATAGCCGTTTAGGCGTCCTGCAACAATGGTGCCGGCTCGCCATGCGTGGATTTACTTGGGCTCTGCCCGATTGCGTCGGATTGATTGTGTGGGCGGCTCCAGCCGAACGGCATCGCAATGGGGCGTGTCGATGCTGCGTAAGAGCCTGAAAAGTAAAGGAGCCGCCAAGAATTGACGCCACCGTTCTTCCCGATCAAGATTCCGAGAGAACGCTGTGCCCTCGCGCATATTTGGGCCGATCCGTGGTATGGTTTCAGGGCGTGCGGCGATGGCGACGTCGAGACGGTCCCCACGTGATGATGAATGTCGCCGAAAATTGCCTGAAGTGTGGGACCTCATCCCGACGCCATTCTGACCGCGAACGCAAATCGGAATGACATTCGGAGGACGCACGAAATGGGCCGAATACTTGCAAGCGTGACCGCTGCGGCGCTCTCGGCCGCGAGCACACTCCATGCCCAGAGCGCCGGAACCGAGGCCGACATCGCCGACGCTCAAAGCGTCTGGAACGCGATGACCGAAGCCGGGCTGGCTGGTCCGGGAGCCATCATGACGCTGCCATATGACGGAACCGAGCCGCATGGCATGCAGCTCGAAACATTCTTCTCGGAAGCCACCGCCGATGGACATAGCGGCTTGCTGGTGGTGAAACGCAACTATGGTCCGGAAGGTGTGAGCGCCGAGGACGTGCTGGCCGATCCGGATGCGCATCTTGCCGCGATCACCGTCATGTTCCAGCGCGAGGACGGCTACGATCCGGATAACAACAACTGGTTCTATGCCAAGTACCTGCCGGACGGTTCGCTGGACGAGAATCCTGCCGGAATGGCCTTGGCTGGTGCCGTCGGTCACGATATGTCAGGCGGATGCATCGCTTGTCACGTCGGTGCGGATGGCGACGACTATCTGTTTACGACCGACGCTTTCGGATCGGAATAGCCGGAGCGGCGGGTGTCGATACCCTGTGGCGTCTTGGAGGATGCCTTGCCGGGTACCGGGGCGAGGCGGCCTGAACCGGTCGCGCACCCGCCGCGGCAGGTCGTGGCATGTCCGGACCGCTAGCGGCCGGGATCAAGCTGAATATCCGATCCCGGTCCGAGACCTGGCGGGCGGCTTCGCCCTTTTGTCGGCGGCATGTAACGACTTATTAAATCCCGCGAAATAGCGTCACGTGGCAACAAACACGTGGACGGTTATGAGCGATATGACGGCACCGAAAGGCAAAGCTGCCGGTACTCCCATCAAATTGGCCGAACGTCTGGATTTCGCTGCGAGTGAGTCCCTCGCAGCGGCGATCGGCGATCGGCGCGGCGCAGCGCTGCAACTGAACGCTGGAAATGTGCGGTTCATCAGCGCGCTTTCGGCGGAAATCCTGATGCGTGCCCGGTCCGAATGGCAGGCCGATGGCCTGGGTTTTGGCGTGGTCGAACCGTCGACGGACTTCTTGCAGGGGCTGGCCCTGCTGGGAATTCCTGAAAATGGGCTGATCCGAGAGGATGTTGAATGACACGAATACTTGCCATTGACGATTCCAGGACCATGCGCAGCATGCTGCAATCCGCGCTGGCGGATGCCGGTTTCGACGTCGATCTGGCTGAAGACGGGGTGGACGGGCTTGAAAAGTTCGAAAGCACCGATCCCGATCTGATCATCACGGACATCAACATGCCGCGTCTCGACGGCTTCGGTTTCATCGAAGGTGTTCGGCGGGGCAGGCATGTATCCGCGGTGCCCATCCTTGTCCTGACGACGGAAACCGGCGCACAGCTCAAACAGAGGGCGCGGGACGCCGGCGCCACCGGCTGGATCGTCAAGCCATTCGACGAAGACAAGCTGATCTCGATCATCCAACGGCTTGTGGCGTAGGGGCAGGCGATGAACGATCTCAATGATATGTTCTTTCAGGAATGCGACGACCTGCTCGAAGGTCTGTCGTCGGGGCTCGATGACCTGGAAAACGGCAGCGGCGACGAAGAGACCGTCAACAGCATGTTCCGCGCCGTGCATTCCATCAAGGGCGGTGCCGGGGCGTTCGGTCTGGACCAGTTGGTCGGATTCGCCCACGCGATGGAGAACGTGCTCGACGATGTCCGTGCGGGGCGCTTGACGGCCGACGAAAACATCGTCGCGCTGCTCTTTACTGCCAGTGACCATCTGTCTGACCTGGTCGATGCCGCCCGAAACGGATCCGACGTGCCGCAAGGTCAGGGCGCTTCGATTCTGAGCGATCTCAAACTCGCGAGCGGGGTAACGGATGGCGATCCGGCTACAGAGGCTGCGGGCGCCAAAGAAGAACTGCCGGCGTTCGAGCCGTTGACCCTGACGGTTGACGGGGCTCTGCCGGAGCTTGACGAATTGCTGTCGCCGGCGGCCCCCGAAGTGACGGTGATCACCTTCAGGGCAACTCCGCAACTTTACGCAAACGGACATGATCCGGCACTGCTGTTTCGCGGCCTCGAAGACCTGGGAAATCTGACCGTCGAAGCCGATCTGTCATCCATCGTACCGCTGCGGGATGCACCGTGGTCCACGCCTTCGCCGTCCTGGAAAATAAGGATTGTGCCCGATGACTCGGTGGACGAGGCGGCAATCCGGGACGTTTTCGAGTTCGTCGACGGCTTGTGTGAATTGGAGATATCCGCCGAAACCGCGCCGCCGGACAATGCAGTGGCGGCGCTTGTCGACGGCGCCCCGGAGGCGGAGGGGCCTTCGCCTTCCGCGGGACCGGGTCAGGGCGTGCTGACTGTGGTCGACCCCGCCGCCGGTACAAGGAAGACACAGGCTGCCCGTTCCAGCACCATACGCGTCGATCTTCAGCGGGTCGACCGGTTGATCAACCTGGTGGGCGAACTGGTCATAGCCGAGGCCATGCTGCGCCAGTCCATGGATGAGTTGCCTCACTCGGCCAACGGCCGCGTCGATGAGGCGATGAATCAGTTCAAGCAACTGTCGGGCGCAATCCAGGAAAGCGTGATGGCGATCCGCGCTCAACCGGTCCGGAGCCTGTTTCAACGCATGTCCAGAATCGTGCGGGAAACATCGAGGGAAGCCGGGAAGTCGGCCCGGTTGGTCACTATCGGTGACGCCACGGAAGTAGACAAGACTGTCACGGAACGCCTTGTCGAACCGCTGACCCACATGATCCGAAATGCCATAGACCACGGGCTCGAGGTGCCGGAGAAACGGCGCGCTGCGGGCAAGGATGAACGTGGCACGGTTACGCTTGAAGCGGCCCATCGGTCGGGGCGCGTGGTGATCACGCTCAGGGATGACGGCGCGGGCATCGACCGCGCAAGGGTGCGCCAGATCGCCGAAGAAAAGGGCATGATCCGACTGGAAGACGATCTTACGGATCCAGATATCGACAACCTATTGTTCCGGCCCGGGTTTTCCACCGCAAGCGAGGTATCCAACCTCTCGGGCCGCGGCGTCGGCATGGATGTCGTGCGCAACGAGATCCAGGCATTGGGCGGACGCGTCAGCTTGCAATCGGAACCTGGCAACGGCACCTCCGTGACGATTTCACTGCCGCTGACACTGGCGGTGCTCGAAGGCATGCTCGTGCGGGTGGCCGACCAGTCCTTGATCGTGCCCACCCTTCCGCTGCGGGAAATGCTGCAACCCGGACAGGCGCGTATCCACACATTGTGCGACGGCGACCGCGTACTCGCACTGGATAACGAGCTTGTGCCGATCACCGATCTGGGGGCGGCGCTCGGATACCGTGACGGCGCCGGTTGCATCGAACAGCAGTCCCTGCTGCTGATCGAGGGCGACTCGGGCCGCCGGTCGGCCCTGACCGTGGACGCGATAGCGGAACAGCGGGAGGTGGTGATCAAGGGGCTGGAGCAGAATTACCAAAGCATTCCCGGCATCGCCGCGGCCACGATCCTGGGCGACGGAAAAATAGCCCTCATCGTCGATACCGACCAGATGATTGCCTTGCCCGTCAAGAGTGGTGCGGCCGACCGACCCGCGCCGAACGTCACAGGAGACGCGTTTCATGCATGACAACGATATGGATACGAAATCCACCCGCCGCGTCGAGATTGTGTGTTTCACGGTCGAGGAACAGGATTTCTGCATCGAGATTTCGCATGTGCTGGAAATCCGGGGCTGGACCAGCACCACCACGCTGCCGCATGCGCCGGAATTCGTCGTTGGCATGATGAACCTGCGCGGCACTGTCCTGCCGGTAGTCGACCTGTCGTTGCGGCTTGGTTTCGGCAAGACGGAACCAGGCGAACGGCATGTCATCATCATCGCGCAGATCGACGAAAAGGTCGTAGGTTTCCTGGTTGACGGTGTGTCCGACATCATCACGGTAGACGAGGCCGAAATGCAGGTCGCGCCCGATGTGTCGTCTGCGCGGACCCAGGCCTTCCTGCGTGGCGTTCATTCCGTGGATGACAAACTGGTGCGCGCCATCGATGTGCGGGAAGTGCTGCCGCAGGCGGCGCGGCCGGACGCATGACGGAAAACCGCCATGATGATGCAGCGGGCCTGATCACCCCGCGCGAGTTTGCCCAAGTCGCTGAACTTCTGAAGCGGATAGCGGGTATAAACCTCAACCCCGGCAAACGGGCAATGGTATCGGGTCGGCTGAACAAATGGCTGAATGCACTGGGATACAGGTCGATCGGTTCGTATTGCGCCGCGCTGGCGGAGCCGGACAATGCCGATGAGCAGGATGAGTTCATTTCCGCCCTCACCACCAATATGACGCGGTTCAACCGCGAGTCGCATCATTTCACGCATCTGACCGAAAAGGTCCTGCCCGAGTTGCTGCGAACCGCGCGCGGTGGCGGGCGCGCCAGGATCTGGTCGGCGGGATGTTCCACCGGGGAAGAGGCTTACGACCTCGCCTTTCGTGTGCTGCAAGCCTGCCCTGATGCAAAAAAAACTCGATCTCCGGATTCTGGCCACCGATATCGACAAATCCGCGCTGGCAGCAGCGCAGGCCGGACTCTATCCCGTGGCGACCCTGGCGCAGCTTCCGGACGAGCAGGGCAAGCGGTTCTTCGACCATGAAGATGCCCCCCGCCGGCTTGGCCCGCGTTTGCCAGGCCGCGCGCGACCTGATTGCATTTCGCCGGTTGAACCTGGACGCGGATTGGCCGTTCCACGGCAGGTTCGACGCCATCATGTGCCGCAACGTTGCAATCTACTTCGACGAACAGACGCAGACGCGACTGTGGCGGCGCTTTGCCGACCGGCTGCAGACGGCTGGCGTGCTTTACATCGGGCATTCCGAAGCTTTGCCCAAGGAACTTGTGACCCGTTTCGATCAGGATGCGGCCGGGGCGTTCAGGGTTGTTGACGGCCGGTCCGAACCGGCCCGGCGGTCGGGCATATCAACGGAGAAAACCGATGAGTCTGAAGGACAAAATTCACATTCTTGTGGTTGACGACATGTCAACCTGACCAGCCCCACCTGAGTGGTCCGGTTTGAGTGTTAGTGCATGATCGGCCTCTGGTCCATTGGCAGGATGGTTTCCGGGGCCGGTGGGCGGTAGCCCAAGGCACTGTGGGGTCGTCTGGTGTTGTA